>NZ_BDBU01000025.1 GCF_001613145.1 Nocardia jejuensis NBRC 103114 | reverse complement strand
CGACCGGCGCCGGACTGCTGGCCACGGCGGAGACGCTGCTGCGCCGAGCCGACCGGTTGCACGCGGACCGGGTCCGGCGCATCGGCCCCATGGGTTCGCACACTCCGGTTCCCGAGGACGGTTTCGGCACCGAGCCGGGCCTGTCGCCGCTGATCACCAAGGCGGGCAGATTCTATGTGGCCGACGTGAATTCGCGTCCGCCGCGCATCGATCCACTCGGTTGGCGACTGTCCATCAGCGGCAAGGTCGCTCATCCGCTGCGGCTCTCGCTGGCCGACTTGGCCGAGCGCGCAGTGGAATTCGACGCCGTGATGGTCTGTGTGCACAACACGCCCGGGGCCGGTCGGGCCGGCAACGCCCGCTGGTTCGGCGTCCCGCTGACCGAGCTGCTCGATCACGCCATCCCCGAGACCGGCGCCACCCAGCTGGTCACCCGCGCCGTGGACGGCTACACCATCTCCCTGCCGCTGGAGCCCCTGCGCTCGGGCGAGATGCCCGGCTATCTGGTGATCGGCATGAACGGCGAACCGCTGCCGCCCGAACACGGCTTCCCCGCACGGGTTTTCGTGCCCGGTCTGTACGGCCAGTACACCGGTGCGAAGTGGCTGTCCGGCCTGGAACTGGCCGATGACACTCACACCGACTACTGGGTCCAGCGCGGCTGGCCCCGCGAACTGCTGCGGGTGACGCCACAGGCCCGCATCGACATCGCCGCCGGTGACGGCGGCGGATCCGGCAAGCACACCCTCGCCGGCGTCGCCTGGGCTCCGCCTCGCGGGGTCGCCTCGGTCGAAATCCGGGTGGACGGCACCGAGTGGGTCCACGTCGAACTCGGCTCCGAACTCGCCCCCGCCGCCTGGCGTCGCTGGCGCACGGTCATCGACCTGCCCGCCGGGGTTCACACCATCGAGGCCAGGGCCACCAGCCGCTCCGGGCAAGTTCAGGACGGCACTCCCCGCCACCCCTTCCCGTATGGCCCCACCGGCTTCCACACCGTCACCGTCACCACCTGACCCGTCGGCACGACACCGGGCCCGTGCGGGACTTCAGGGAGTCGAGCGGCGGACACCTCGGCCGGGTCACACCCCGGTCGGAGCGGTTTCGCTGCCATCGGTGTGTGCGGTCGAAGGCGGTGCGCTGAGCGCGGGCGCAGCCCGTTCGACCCCCTGGATTCAGCAGGTGACAACTGTCATGGGGGAGTCGTGACGGTTGGGGTGGGTCGTCGGCGGTCGAGTCGGGGATGGTGGAGGGATGAGAGAACCGGGGACCGTGGGCGGGTGGGTGTGATGGCGCGCGCGGGCGGGTCGCCGCTGACCGGCACGGTGGGTTGGCCTCGGGTAGCGTCCGGCGATGTGCTGGACGATAGCGACGCGAGCGAGGCGAGTATCGCGCGCCGGAGACGGCTCGGGTGGGTGTTCGCCTGGGTGTGGTCGGTGTACCTCGTCGATCCGCTGAGGCAGGCCGCGCAGCTCGAGCAGCCGGTGGCGCGGTGGTACACGTTGGCGGTGATCGTGGCCTTCGGGCTCTGCTACCTGGGTTCGTACTGGCTGCTGCTGCGCAGCCCGGACAACGGGGCGTCGTGGCCGAGTCCGCAGTGGCGGATCGTGGTGGGCCCGGTGGCGGCGATGAGCCTGCTGACGATCGCGGCGTCGATCACCCTGCACTCCTCGGCCGCCGGGCTGGGGATCTACCTCGGCACGTACATCGCCTTCGCCCTGCCGATCCGGCGCTCGGTCCCGCTGGTACTGGTGCTGATTCTGGCGATCGAGGTGATTCCGCGCCTGCTGTCGGGGCAGCCGCCCGATTTCGGGACCGTGCAGTCGATCGCCATGAGCTCCTTCGCGGTCGGCGGGATCCGGCAGATCATCATGCGCAATCGGCAGCTGACGCTGGCCCGGAAACAGTTGACCGAGTTGGCCGTCGCCGAGGAGCGCCTTCGGGTCGGGCGCGACGTGCACGACATCCTCGGGCACTCGCTGACCGTCATCACCGTCAAAACCGAACTGGCACAGCGACTCATGGATCTGGATCCGGAGCGCGCGAAGACCGAGATGGCCGATGTCGAACGGCTGGCCCGGGAGGCGCTCGCCGGAGTGCGCAGCACCGTCGGCGGCCTGCGCGAGGTGTCGCTGGCCGGTGAACTGGTCAATGCGCGAACGGCATTGCGCGCCGCCGAGATCGACGCCGATCTGCCCGACGGCGACGATCTGCCGACCCGCAACAGCGTGGTGTTCGGCTGGGTGCTGCGCGAGGCCGTCACCAATGTCATCCGGCACAGCGGGGCCCGGCACTGCACGGTGCGGGTCACCCCCACCTCCATCGACGTCACCGACGACGGTGTGGGATTCGGCGACACCCCGAAGCTCGGTTCCGGGCTGTCCGGTCTGCGCGAACGACTGCAGGCCGCCGGCGGCGACCTCACCCTGACCACGGGCACGGACGGCGGATCACGGGTCCTGGCGACCTTTCCGGCGGCACACACACAGGAGCACGAATGATCAAACTGTTGCTCGCCGACGACCAGGCGCTGGTGCGGGGCGCGCTGGCCGCCCTGCTCAGTCTGGAACCCGATCTCGACGTCGTGGCCGAGGTCGGCCGCGGCGACGAAGTCCTCGACGCCGTGGCGCGCACCGGCCCGGACGTGGCCCTGCTGGATGTGGAAATGCCCGGCCTGGACGGTATCTCGGCCGCCGAGCAACTGCACGCCGCCCACCCCGAGGTGCGCATCCTGATGGTCACCACCTTCGGCAGGCCCGGCTACCTGCGCCGCGCCATCGACGCCGGAGCCAGCGGCTTCGTGGTCAAGGACACCCCCGCCCGCGATCTGGCCGATGCCGTGCGCCGCGTCCACATGGGCCTGCGCGTGGTCGACCCGGCCCTGGCAACCGAAACCCTCACCGCCGGAACCTCACCCCTGACCACTCGCGAACGCGAAGTCCTCGCCGCCGCCGTGGACGGAGCCACCGCGGGCGCGATCGCCGCACAGCTGCATCTGTCCGAAGGCACAGTGCGCAACCATCTCTCGTCCGCCATCGGCAAAACCGGCACCCGCACCCGCGCCGAAGCAGTCCGCGCCGCCGAACGACTCGGCTGGCTCTAGGCCCGTGGGAACGGGGGCCTAGAGCTGGAACGGGGCCCGCTAGGGCTGGAGCACAGCCCGCTAGAAGCGACCGCCGCGGCTGATTCGCCGGGAGCCGTCCGAGCCGCCGAAGGATCCGGGGCCGTAACTGCCGCCGCCACCGCCGAATCCGCCTCCGCCGCCGCGATATCCGGAGCCCATGCCCCGGAGCATGCCGTCGATGAGGACTCCGCTCAGCACCGCGCCGGCCTGGGAACCGCCCCCGGTCTGGCGCTGCTGCAGGGCCTGCCACTCCTGCACGGAGGCCTGCGCGGTCTGCAGCGCCCGCGAGCCGAGTTCCACCGCCCGCTGGGCGAATTGGAGCGCCTGGGTGGGATCGCCCGCGCTCAGCTGCTGCGCCTGTTCGAGGCTGCGCTGCGCCTCCGCGAGCCGGGTGCGGGGTTCGGCGTCGACGCCGCCGCGCCTGGTGCTGATGAAATCGGCGGCGGCATTGATCTGCGTCCGGGCGGCGGTCATGGCCTGTTCGAGGCGGCGGCGCGATTCCTCGTCCGCCAGTTTGCGATCGGTGGCCGCCGCGATCGCATTGTCGAGTGTGGTATCGGCGGCCACGGACTGCTGGAACGTGCCCAGGGGATTGGCCTGGCCGTTGGCGCTCGCCAGATCGAGTGCGTTGCGCGCCGCGGCCGCGGCGGCGGTCAATTCGGGTCCGCCGTGCTGGGTGAGACCGTCGGCGGTGGCGAGATCGCGCCGCAATTCCTCGATGATGCCGGGCAGTCCGGCACGGGCCTGCTCGATGTCGGTGGCGGCGGTGTCCACCGCGTTCAGCAGCGTCCGCGCGGCTTCCACCGCCGATTCCGCGCCGCGAATGGCCGCGACCGCCGCGCCCTGCCGGCCCACCGGTTTGGCGACCGCATCGCGCCCGTCCTGAATGCTCTTCTCGGCGAAGGCGATTCGCTCCTTGGCCATACCGACGTTGTCGTGGATCGGGGCCAGCACCGAAGCCGGTTGCGCGGACACGAGTTCCGCCAGCGTGGTTTCCGAGCGCGGTACGCGCGTGGTCAGATCCACCACGTCCCGGGTCAGCGCGTCCAGCCGCTCGCCGGCATTGATGAGCAGATCGCGCATGGAGTCGAATTCGGTGACCTTGGCGTCGAGTTCGCGATCGGCGCGCCCGCAGGTGCTGATCAATTCCACCAGCATGGAGCGTTGTTGATCCGGCGTCTCGGGAATGTCGTCGTCCAACTGCTGCCGGATCGAGAAGGCCTTGGCCAGGGCGTTTTTCGCCGCCTGGAGGGCGGCGGTGAAGGAGGCCGTCGCGGTGGCGCCGAATTCGTCGGTGGCCAAGCGCAATTCCTCGTCGCTGGTGCGAATCGCGTTGTCCGCGTCCACCAGGATTTCCTTGGAGCGGGTATCGAGCGCGGCGAGCGGCAGTGCCGTCAGGGCCTTGGTGTCGGTCGGATCGGTCTTGCGCGCGGCATTCAGCTCGGCTCGGGTACGCCTGCCGCGACGATTGCGCGACCACATCCAGATGCCGAACACCACCAGGGCCACCACCGCGATCAACAGCAGCACGATCCGCACACTGGTGCCGCCGCCGGAATCGTTCATGGCGGCCGAGAGTCCGTTCGCGGTCGCCACTCCCGCACCGGACCAGTCCTTGTCGCGCAGCCGCGGCTCCACCTTGTCGAACAGCAGCGAGTCGAGTTCCTTGTCCGAGACCGAACTCGGAGCGCTGCCGGTGAAGGCGTATTCGCCGTCGTCGACCGCGACCGAGAGCAGCACGTCGCGATCGCCGAAGCCCGATTGCTGTGCGGTCCGTTCGCCCCAGGCGGTCGAGTTCAGCCCGCCGAAGTTGCGGACGTAGACGATCCACAGTCGCTCATGGTCTTTCGAATACAGCGAGTCGATCTCGGCCTGCAATTGGGCGAGCTGACCCTCGCGCAACACACCGGCCTTGTCGGTGACATAGGAGGGCAAGCGCTCGGGCTGCTCCGCCGAAGCGGGGGCGGCACGGCCACCGAGGAGGGACAGGGCCACGAGGAACCCGGTCAGGATCAAACACAGCTGTTTCGACTGCGGCACCCGTCGAATCTATCCGGCGCACGGCGGGCACACGGCCTCATCCGCGCACCCCGTGTCGGCGGCGATGACTACGATCAGGGGTGTGATCACGATCGATAGCCCGTACACGGGCCATGTTTCCCCCGATTCGAACCCGCAGCAGCGGGTGGTTCCGGGCGTGCGCATCGTGAAGATGTCGGTCGGCGGCATGGACAACAACACGTATCTGGTGCAGTGCGCGAACACCGGCTCGACCTTGCTGATCGACGCGGCCAACGAAGCCGAACGGATTCTCGAACTGCTGGGCCAGGAGGCCCCCGGCAGGGTCGAATTGATCGTCACCACGCATCAGCATCCGGACCACTGGTGGGGGCTGAAGGACGTGGTGTCCGCGACCGGCATCGCGACCGCCGCGCACGAACTGGACGCCGAACCGCTGCCCGTGCGGCCGGATCGGCTGCTCGCGGACGGCGAGAAACTCCGGATCGGCGATATCGAATTCGAGGCGATCCACCTACGCGGTCACACGCCCGGGTCGCTCGCTCTCGCGCTGACCGACGGCGCGGGCCGCACCCACCTGTTCACCGGTGACTCCCTGTTCCCCGGAGGCGTCGGGAAGACCGGCGCGCCCGAGCAATTCACCACCCTGCTCGACGATGTCGAGTCGAAGCTGTTCGGCCGCTACCCGGATGACACCGTGGTGTACCCCGGACACGGTGACGACACCACGCTCGGCGCCGAGCGCCCGCACGTGCCCGAGTGGCGGCGGCGCGGTTGGTAAAACTCCGGAACCGCGCTCCCGAGCCCGTGTGGACGCCCGCGCAGACCGACGACGCACCCTCGCGGGGGTGCGCCGGCGGGACGCTGCGCTGGACCGTCCGGGTGCTGCTCGGCGCGCTACTGATCGGGGGACTGGTGGTCGGTGGGACCGCCGTACGGGTGTGGCAGGTGGCGCGGGTGAGCGACTACTCACCGGCCGACGCGATCGTGGTACTGGGCGCGGCTCAGTACGACGGCACGCCGTCCTCGGTGTTCGAGGCGCGATTGGATCAGGCGTACAACCTCTACAAGAGGGGGGTCGCGCCGCTGATCGTGACGGTCGGGGGAAAACAGGTGGGGGACAACTACACCGAGGCCGCCTCGGGGCGGAACTATCTCAAATCCCGTGGTGTGGACGGGGATCGGATTCTCGCGGTGGAGACCGGCTCGGACACGCTGCAGAGCGTGGAGGCGGTGTCCAAAGCGCTGCTGGCGCGCGGTAAGTCGTCGGTGGTGCTGGTCAGCGATCCGTGGCATTCGCTGCGCACCCGCACCATGGCCCGCGACGCCGGGCTCGACGCCTGGACCGCACCCACGCGCACCGGCCCGGCGGTGTACACCCGGGAATCACAGGCGCACGGCATCACTCGCGAGACCTTCGCGCTGCTGTGGTACCAGCTCACCCATTTCTCGGCGGACTTCAAGTACACGGCGGATCAGTAAATGCCTATCGACTACGACCTGGTCTACTCCGACGCTGATCGGGAACGACTGATACCCGAGAACGACGGCACCGCCGGGCTGTCCTGGTCGCCGACTCCGGCCCGGCGCAGCGAGTTCGCTCGCGACCGGGCACGGGTGCTGCACTCCGCGGCGCTGCGCAGGCTGGCCGACAAGACGCAGGTGATGGGGCCGCGCGACGGTGACACCCCGCGCACCCGGCTCACGCATTCGCTGGAGGTCGCCCAGATCGGACGCTCGATCGCGGACGGACTGGGCTGTGATCCGGATCTGGTGGATCTGGCCGGGCTCGCGCACGATATCGGGCATCCGCCGTACGGGCACAACGGGGAGAAGGCGCTCGACCAATTCGCCGACGCGCACGGGGGATTCGAGGGCAATGCGCAGAACCTGCGCATCCTGACCCGGCTGGAACCGAAGGTGATCGACGCGGCCGGGAACAGCTTCGGGCTCAACCCGACTCGCGCCGCGTTGGATGCGGTCATCAAATACCCTTGGGGCAGAACAGGTCCCGGCACCAAGTTCGGTGCGTACGACGTCGACATGGACCGGCTGGCCTGGGTCCGCGAGGGTGCGCCGGACCGCCGTCAATGCCTGGAATCGCAGGTGATGGACTGGGCCGACGATGTCGCGTACTCGGTGCACGACGTCGAGGACGGTGTCATCGCCGGGCGCATCGATCTGCGCTCTCTCGCCGACCCGGTCGAACAGGCCGCTCTCGCCGAACACGGTGCGCGCCAGAATCGTTCGCTGAGTACGGACGAACTGATCGCGGCCGCGCAGCGTCTGTCCGTGCTGCCCGTGGTCGTGGCCGCCGCCGACTACGACGGTTCGCTCACCGCCTCGGTGGCGCTGAAACGGCTGACCAGCGACCTGGTGGGCCGTTTCGCCACCGCGGCCGTAGAGGCCACCCGCGAAGCCTGGGGCGGACGCCAATTGTGCCGTTACACAGCGGATCTGGAAGTGCCGCGCATCGTCGCCGCGGAGGTCGCGGTCCTCAAGACAATGGCCCTGCGCTACGTGCTCTCGGACCCGATCCACCGGGTCCGCCAAGCCGGTCAACGCGAACGCATCCTCCTGGTGGCCACCACCCTCCTCGAGACCGCCCCCCGTGGTCTCGACCGCCTCCTGCTGCCGTGGTGGGAATCCGCCCCCGACGACACCGCCCGCCACCGCGTGATCGTCGACCAGATCGCCTCCTACACCGAAAGCCGCCTGGAACGGGTAGCCGCCGCCATCCCGTGAGCCGGGCGGCGTGAGCCCGGTATTCGTGAGGATTCCGGTCGCCTGCCGCAACACGAAGACGGGTGTGTTCCGCGCGTCGATGCTCACCGGCGGCGGGGCTGCCGCACCGGATCGGTCCGCCTGGAGCATCCCGCCGCGCCGTCGCCGGCCGACGGGTTCGGGTCGGCACAGCCGCGCGTCGATGACTTCACGTCGAGACATCGGCGAGGACGATGTCGGCGACGGTGGGATGTCTGTAGGGCAACGGGTGAACACCGGCCCGGATGCCTGGATGCGGCCGGGTTCTGGCCTGTGTCACCCTGGTGGGAGTGGTCGCCGCGCGCCCTCGTTGACGCGGCGGAACCGGCAGGTAGGGGCCGTGATGCCGACGGATCTGGATGCTGTGGTCGATCTGGTTCGATATCCGCTGGATCGGCGGGATCCGTGGCGGCTCGAGGCGCTGTTCGAACAGGCTCGCGCGGAGTTCGCGGCGAGCGGGGTGCTGGTGCTGCGGGAGTTCCTGCGGCCGGAGGCTCTGGTCGGGATCGCCGCCGACGCGCTGGCCAACGGGCTGCTGGACAGCTATCGATTCACCGATCTCGAAGCTGCGCGTCCGACCGCGCCGGAGTGGACCTCCGATGCGAGAGCTCGTCGCGCCGAGAGCGGGCGGCGGCTGGGCGGAAGCACCGGACTGCGGCGCTCGGTGCCCGGGATCGTGGGTCGCCGCTTGGGCGGGAGCACTGGAGTGCGCCGGTCCGTCGAGGCAGCGGAGATTCCGCGGCGGGGTGCCCCTCGGCCGGCCGGTGGAGCCGATACCGGACGCGACTCGACCGGGCTGGGGCATGGTGCCGGTATCGCTCACGACGGAGCCGCCACGGCTCACGGTGCGAGCCGAGGGGATCATCCGTCGCCGGTTCGGACGGGACTTCCGTCGGCGGAATGGATTCTCGCTCACGACCGGATTCCGGAGGGTTCGCCGGTGAAGCGGTTGTACCGCTGGGAACCGCTGTTGGACTTCGTGTCCCGGGTCGCGGGGGAGCCGGTGTACCGATCGGCGGATGATCTCGGAGCGCTGACCGTGCATGTGCACGAGGAGGGGGACGGGCGAGTATGGGGTGTGGCGCAATCGGATTACACTGTCGCACTGCATATCACGGCTCCCGCGCTCGGCGGCATCTTCGAATTCGAGTCACCCGCGCGGGCCTTCGTCGAGCGGGGCGGAGGGCATCCCGACCGGCGGCGCAGGGGCGTGGATGCGTTGCCCACCACGCCGGGCACGCTGGTGCTGTACGCCGGTCGGCGCGCCGGTCACCGCGTGACGAGGGTGCGCGGGAACGGATCCCGCGTCGTCGCCGAGTTGTCGTTCAACTCCCGGCCCGGACTGCGGCTGAACGACCACCAGCGGCTGCGGCTCTTCGGCCGGGCGAGGTAGCGGCACGGCACCGGAGTTCCGCACGCGCCGTGCGGTCCTGGACTCGGGCCGGGGCCGGGCTTCGCAGCTGCGCGTCGCGATCTCGGGGTCCGGAACGGGCGGCAACCGAGATCCAGTCTCGGCGTAAACGGCTGTGGGGCAGCGCTATTCGTCATCGTGTAGCGCGATGTAGCGGGCAATACTGTCGGCGGGAGGGCCGTCCGCGATGACGCGGCCCTCGTCGAAGACCAGAACGCGATCGAAGTCGCCGAGCAGGTCCAGGTCGTGGGAGATGACGACGATCCGCTGTGGAAGCCGATGCAGCAGAGCGGCTATGCGGCGCTTGTTGCGCAGGTCCAACAGCGTCGTGGGTTCGTCGAAGATCACGTAGTCGGGCCTGACCGCCAGCACCGCGGCAATGGCCAGGAGCTGTTTCTGCCCACCGCTGAGCAGATGCGCGGGGTGGTCCCGGAACTCGGTGAGGCCGTAGTCGTCCAGGACCTCGGTGACCCGTTCGGCGATCTCGGGCTTGCCCAGGCCGTGGTGTTTGAGGCCGAAGGCGAGATCCTCCGCGACGGTCGGCATGACGATCTGGACGTCCGGGTCCTGAAATACGAAACCGACCCGGCGCCGAACCGCCTTGCCCTGCTTGCGCGTATCGAGCCCGTCCACCCGCACCCGGCCCGAGGTCGGCACCTGCAGCCCGTTGAGCAGCCGCGCGAAGGTGGACTTGCCCGAGCCGTTCGCGCCGATGACCGCGATCCGCTCCTCGCTCAGCGTGAGGTCGAGCTCGCGCAGCACCTCCCGCTCGCCGAACCGATGCGACACACCCTCGAGTTCGATCATGCGCGTGCCGGAATCATCGGGTAGGCCCGCTTCACCGCGAGCGCCGCCAGCGATCCGACCACGACCTTCACCACATCGCCCGGCAGGAACGCCACCGAGGTGACGATCGCCTTCCACAGCGAAATGTGTGCGGCCGCAGCCATCCACGGCACTCCGATCAGATACAGCACCACGGCTCCGCCGAGAAAGTTGATCGCCAGCGCGATGGGCAGGTTGTAGTGCCGCCACAGTCGTTCGGTGAGCAGTCCGATCACCAGCGCCCCGATCGGATACGCGAGCACGAATCCGCCTGTCGGCCCCATGATGACCGAGAGCCCGCCGCGCCCGCCCGGCAGCACCGGCAGTCCGATCAGCACCAGCGCGTCGAAAAGCAGAATCGCCAGCGCACCGCGCTTCGCGCCCAGAATCGATCCCGCGAGAATAACGCCGAGAGTTTGCGAGGTGAACGGTGCGAACGCCCCCGGCAGCTGAACGAGCGGGAAGAACCCCAGCACCACCATGATTGCCGCGAACAATGCCACCTGCGCCAGATCCCTACTTCGCACCGAGGCATCATAGGTGACCCTTACTTGCCGGGTGCCGATCGCGTCCGGTCTCCGCAATCCGGACCCCGCGCCACATCACCGCAGGTGTACGAATCGGTGACCGTGGGCCGAGTCGTCCGCTCAGTTCAGTCCGCGGGCGTCGAGCGCCTCGCCCACGCCGTCCGCCATCCGGAGAGTGCGGATCAGTAGCGGAACCAGGAACACCGTGCTGCGCTCGATCCCGCGAGCGCGCTGGGCAGACCGGACCAATTCGGCTTGCTCGCGGATCACCGGAATGAATCGGATGGTCATGGCGACCAGCAACCCGACGCGCTCGGGCCGCACGCCCAACGGAGTCAGCGGTCGCAGTCCCCGCTCGATCGTCTCGATCATGGCGGAGGTGCGGGTGGTCAGCGTCACCAGGGTGGCGAGCAGGATCAGGGTCAGCAGTCGCAGTCCCACCAGGGCCGCGCTCGCCCATCCGATGAAGAGCACCTGCGCGAGCATGATCAGCAACAGCACCGGAGCCAGGCCGAGCACCTGCCTGCCGGTGAGCCGCCACGGAATGCGCGCGAGGGCGTACAACCCGAGCACGAGAGCCAGCGCCCCGGTCAGCCACCAGATCGACGGGACGAGGAACAGCGCCGTGCCGGAGACCGCGAGCACCAGCAGCTTCGCCCCCGCGGGCACGGTATGCACCGGCGTCCGGGCGTCGTGGTACAGGCTGAGCACCGATAGATCCTGGCATGTGCGCGAGAGGCCATTCGGTCCGGTGTCCAGGGGAGCGTCCCGGTCGAGGCGCCCGGCCGAGCGAGGCTAGACTCGCTGCCGTGGCCGGCCGACTTCCAGACCGCGATATCGCGGCGATTCGTGAACGTGTTCGGATCGAGGATGTCGTAGGTGAATATGTCTCCTTGAGGCGCGCCAGCGCGGACTCGATGAAGGGCCTGTGCCCCTTCCATGACGAGAAGTCTCCTTCCTTCCATGTGCGCCCCAATCACGGCCATTTCCACTGCTTCGGCTGTGGCGAGGGCGGTGACGTGTTCGCCTTCCTGCAGAAGATCGATCACGTCGGCTTCGTGGAAGCCGTGGAGCAGATGGCCGATCGAATCGGCTACAAGATCAGTTACGAGGGTGGCGGCACCTCGGTCCAGCGCGACCACGGCACCCGCTCCCGCCTCGTCGCGGCCAATGCCGCGGCGCACGAGTTCTACATGGCGCAGCTGGGCGAGCCCGGCGCCGAGACCGCGCGCAAGTACCTCACCGAGCGCAATTTCGACGCCAATGCCGCGCGCCAATTCGGCTGCGGCTATGCGCCCGCCGGGTGGGACACGCTCACGAAACACCTGCTGCGCAAGGGCTTCGACTTCAAGGAGTTGGAGGCCGCGGGGCTGTCCAAGCAGGGACAGCGCGGTCCGATGGACCGGTTCCACCGCCGGTTGCTCTGGCCCATCCGCAATCTCAGCAGTGACGTGATCGGGTTCGGCGCGCGCCGGTTGTTCGACGACGACACCATGACCGCCAAGTACATCAATACCCCGGAAACGGTGCTGTACAAGAAGTCTCAGGTGCTCTTCGGTCTCGACCTGGCCAAGCGCGATATCGCCAAGGGGCATCAGGCCGTGGTGGTCGAGGGCTACACCGATGTGATGGCCATGCACCTGTCCGGGGTGAAAACCGCTGTGGCGTCCTGCGGTACGGCCTTCGGTGACGAACATCTCGCCATGCTGCGCAGGCTGCTCATGGACGACAACTTCTGGCGCGGCGAGATCATCTACACCTTCGACGGTGACGCCGCCGGTCAGGCCGCGGCCACCAAGGCGTTCAGCGGCGATCAGAAGCTGGCCGGGCAGACCTACATCGCCGTCGCCCCCGATGGGCTGGACCCGTGCGAACTGCGTCAGCGCTCGGGTGACGGCGCGGTCCGGGACCTGGTGGCTCGCCGAGTCGCCCTGTACGAGTTCGTGATTCGCGACATCGTCAAGAAGTACCAGGATCCCGGTACCGGCGACATGGGTCCCGAGCAGCAGGTGAACGCGCTGCGCGAGGCGGTTCCGGTGGTCGCGCAGATCAAGGACAACGCGCTGCGCAAGGCGTACGCGACCAAGCTCGCGGGCTGGATCGGCTGGGACGACATCCAACTGGTGGTCCGGCGGGTCGGTGACGAGGCGCGCAAGGCCGCGCGCGGCGGCAACACCGCTCCCGGCCGTCCGGCCTCGCGTGCGGAACGTGAAGCGCCGGAACCGGTTACCGGAGGACCCGCACCGCGGCCGAACCCGAACGATCCGGTCCTGATGCCACAGCGTCAGCTCCTGATCGCCGCCCTGCAGTACCCGGCCATGGCCGGCCCGGTCTTCGACGGCCTCGAACCCGAAGCCTTCACCCACCCCGCCTACGTCGCCGTGCACGCCGCCATCGTGGCGGCGGGCGGCACCGGCGCGGGTCTGGGTGGAGCCGAATGGGTCAGCACCGTCGCCGACAACACCGACGACCTCACGCTCCGTGCGATGGTGTCCGAGCTGGCCGCGGAGCCGCTGCCGGTAAAGTCCGCCGAGGGCCTGCCCCGCTTCGTCACCGGCGTGCTCGCCCGCACCCAGGAAGCCGGGGTGGGCCGCCAGATCGCGGTGCTGAAGTCGAAACTGCAGCGCATTTCCTCGACCGAGCAGACCGAGGACTATATGGCGCTGTTCGGCGACCTGGTGGCGCTGGAGCAGTACCGCAAGAGTCTGATCGCGCAGGCCATGGGGAATTCCGACGACTTCGGCCGTTGAGGGAGTGTGCCGGAAGAGGGGTTGCCGGTTGGAGGGGATCCCCGGCCTCATCGTCCACTCAGTCGACGAATCAGCCGGGAACCAGCCACATTTCGCGGTCCAGTGGAGTCCTGGACCGGTTTCCTAGCGCCGCAACTGATCCTGCGGCACCAGAATCGTGGTCCGCTCGTCGAGCGGCACCATGGGCTCCAGCTTCGGCTGCGTACTCAACTTGTCCGCAAGCCGCTGCCTGCCCACCTGCACCAGTTTGCGTGTGACCGGGCTCTCGTTGATCGCGCGGGTGGTCTTTCTGATCTGTTCATACCGGACCCGCCCGGCCTTCGCGCCCAGCACATACCCGGCCGCGACGCCGATGATCAACCGCAGCATGTCGAGAAGCTCCTCCCGTAGGGCCAGTCAGCGCCTCCATCCTGCCCGACACCCCCCACCCCTGTCGATCCGCCTCCCCGTACCCGCCCCACCCAAATCCCCCCAGGTAGAGACACGATTTGGGAAGTGAACAACCCATGCGCTAAAGTTTTCTCCGGTCGCCCGAGAGGGTGACCACGCCACAATCCCCTATAGCTCAATTGGCAGAGCAGCCGACTGTTAATCGGCAGGTTTCTGGTTCGAGTCCAGATGGGGGAGCAGAAAGAAGCCCTCTACCAGCATCAGCAGGTAGAGGGCTTTTTCGTTGTCTTCGCCATTCCGGGCGAATCCACTACTTTCCCACTACAAACGATCCACTACTTTCCTTTCGTGAACCGGTCCAGTGCATTCCTGGCGTCCGGACCGATCGTCCGACGTTCCAGATAATGGCGCTCGGTCGTGGCCAGTTTCGCGTGTGACAACTGGGCTTGCGCTTCGGCTGCCCCCAGCTCGTCACGAACCACAGTCGCCACAGTCGGCCGGAAGCTCCGCGGCGTGACCCAGGCCAACTCTGCGGGTAATGCGGCACGTAGTGACCGGCGCAGGTTCGCCAGACTCATCCATCCGCCGTCCCGGTTCGTGAACACCGGACTGTCGGAACCGGCGGCATTGCCGAACAGAATCGTCAGCGCCTCCACCGCCAGCGCGGGCAGGATCACGGTGTGTGCGGGTGCTCGACCTTTCCGCTCATCCTGCCGATGCAGCGCCTCACCCTTGATCGCACCGTGATCAATCATCGTGCCCGAGACCGTGATCGTAGGCGGATCAGCCAGCAAATCCACATCGGACCAGCGAAGCGACAACACCTCATTCGGCCGGCATCCTGTCGAGACCAGCACATCGACGAACTCCGGAAGCTGACGACCGGGGCGCGGCCCGAAACCCTTCTCCCGATCGCGGTAGGCACGCACCGCTCTACGCACTCGCGCGAATTCGTCGGGCGTCAATGCCCGGGCACCGGACTGTTTGCCGCCCGTACGGCTGGTCTCCCGAATCGGATTCACCGCCAGCACGTCATAACGCACCGCCAGCGCGAACATGCCCAACAGGACGACCCGGAACGTCTTCGCGTTCGATTCCGACCCAGCGGCAATCGTGCTGAGATGCCGCTCAGCACGGCTGGTCGGCAGCTCCCGAATGCGCAACGCACCGATCTGCTTGCGCCCGTGCCGGTTCCACGCCTGCTGGTACACATCGCGAGATTGCCGCTTGAGCTTGGACTTCGTGGCAAGCCAGACCGAGAACAGTTCCGCGAGCGTCGTCCGATCGGTGATCACTGCATCGGACAGTGGAGTAGTACGAGACTTCAAGTGCCGCAACATGTTACGCCGGGCGGACTCCTTGCTAGTGCCGATGCGTTCCACCTTGCGCCGTTCCCCATCCTCATCGCGCACGTAGGTATAGGCGGTGAAGAGTCCAGGGCCGGTCTGCTTGACCGTGATCTTGCCCCATTCGCCCGGGGCCATTCGCTGACGTGGCATCAGGCAGCCTTATCCAGCGCGGCGATGTAATCGGCCACAGCTTGATCGGTGACGAACCGACGACGACCGATCTTGACCGAACGCAACGCCCCAGAACCGATCAACTCGTAATACTTGCTGTGCCCAATCGGGATCAGCTTGCGAACTTCGGACTCATCGAGAAGCCTGGACATGGCGGTTTCCTTCCTATGCTGCGGATGGCAGAATTGACGAATCGTCCTGCTGTGGAACTGTTTCGGGTGGACCGGCAGCCGTAGCCAGTCAGGCAGTGTCGTACTCGGCTTTTTCC
This sequence comes from Nocardia jejuensis NBRC 103114, assembly GCF_001613145.1. Lineage (GTDB taxonomy): Bacteria > Actinomycetota > Actinomycetes > Mycobacteriales > Mycobacteriaceae > Nocardia > Nocardia jejuensis. Next base: position 196,446 of record NZ_BDBU01000025.1, on the reverse strand, counting down.
CTGAGCCGCAGGGAGACCAGGTTCATCACCAGATGGGCCTGCGGTGGCGCCGGAGCCCGGGCGTCCGCCGCTTCACTCTCAGAGATCGTTCAGATCTGGCCAACGCGATCGGAAGTGCCACACGATGTTTGGCGCTCGCTGATGCGACAGGCCACCGAGAACATCCAGATCCTTGTCTATGCAGGCGGATTCCTGGTGGAGTCCCTCGACTTTGTCAACGTCGTACGGGAGAAATCTCGGGCTGGTGCGGAAGTCCGGATCCTCTTGGGCGACGGCGACTCGGAGAACGTACGAGCACGCGCCCGAGAGGAAGGATTGCCCTCCTTGCCGCAACGCTGCCACTCCACCCTCGAATACCTCTGGGAGATTAACGATCTGTCAAGGGTGGACATCCGAACTCATCACATGCCGCTATACAACAGCCTCTATCGCTTCGATGACTCGATGTTGGTGAACGCACACAGCTACGGCGCGTACGCGGCGAAGTCACCGGTCCAACATCTCCAGCAGGTACAGGGCGGGCACCTGTTTAGCTACTACCTCGACTCGTTCGAGGCAGTCTGGGCTACGGCCAAACCCGCAGTACTCTGATCTTTATGGGCCGTCGAATCGACTATCACCAGGACCCGAACGCGCCAAAGGCGAACAGCGTCCGCCCGAGCGCTGGAGCCTTCGTGCGTCGAGGAAACGAAGTGCTCCTGATTTGCCGGTCCGACAATGGCAACTGGTCCATGCCGGGCGGAGCACATGACCCCGGTGAGTCACTCAGCCGAACGGCGATCCGCGAGACGCAAGAGGAGACCGGTGTCGACGTGAGACTTACCGGGCTCGTCGGAGTCTTCACTGACCCGACTCATGTCATTCACTACACCAGTAACGATGAAGTTCGTCAGGAATTCACCGTCATCTATCGCGCGGAAGCCGTTGGTGGCCAACCGACTACGAGTGATGAGAGCACCTATGTTGAGTGGGTCTCAGTCGAGCGAATTCCGACACTGGCGATGGATGCCAGCCAGCGCAAGCGGATCGAATGGGCGCTGACCGAGACCGAGCCTCACATTGACGCAGAAGCCCGCTGAACCGCTTCACGGAGTAGGGGTTCGGAGCGATCGATTGCGGTTCGAACCAACGTCCCTTCGGGGTACCGAACCCTGATGTCGGCCAAGCGTTCATCGAACGTGACCGTCTCGCCCGTCGGTCCGGTGGTCATGTCTGCCCACCACACAAGATCATTAGCGACCTCGATACCCGGGATGTGCGAGGGAAGGGCAAACTGGTCGAGTTTGGTCGGATCGATTCCTCGGACCTATGCCTCCACTGTGCTGGCCGAATGGAATGCGACCAGATAGCAGACGATCGGCGAGTAGCCACAAGTCCGTAAGCGCTCGGCGCCGTCGAGCTGGTGAAACCCTGAAACCGGATACCCGTAGCCCACATCGTGGAGGTACGCCGCGGTAGTCACTTCATCGCGCAGCGATTCGGGCACCTGATGCGCGGCATGCTCAACCTTGCGGCTCACCTCTATGGTGTGAGCACGCCGCGAGTCCGTCAGCGGCACCAGCAATTCCCGCATAGCAGCATCCACGATCGGCCATGCTACGCGTCTCGCAAGTGCTGCCTGGTGTCTCAAGCCAACCCGTCACGCTTGCATCGTGGCTCGTTGCTGAATTTCGCTATATAGGTTCAAGGGCGGCGCGTGCGCGCCGCCGCCGCACCCTCACCGCCGGAAACTGTTGCGTCCCTTCGGCCGGCACTCCGCATCGATCGGTTGGATCGCGATCTGTCGCGGTTGCTGAACGGTGCTGCCGCACGAGCTCCGCTCGCTTGCCTCTGAGATGCCACCTGCCGCAGTCGCGTTGTTGGTCACCACGGGCCGCTGCAGTCCACAGGAGCAGGTCACGTTGAGGCCGCAGCCGTTGCACAGCAGGACGTTTGGCCGGTACCGCGGTGTAGTCGTCACGTCCCGGTCTCAGGGGTGAACGGCCAGCGGTGCTCCGGTAATCGAGTCCCCGCATCAGCGATGCATCCACCGTCGTGGTGTACGGGCGGGAATACGCCGCGGTGCCATCTACGTGGCCCGGGGGTGAAGTCACTGGTGCGTGCCGGGTCCTTTCCGGTGGGGCGATGAATCTGCCGAAGGCATACCGCACCCAGGAGACCCGGGGAAGGACACGCCGCTGCGCGGTGGGCAAGCCCATCCTTCCCCGGGTCTCCTGCGCACGGTCAGGGCGAGCCCAGATTCACCGCCCCACCGGAAAGGACCCCAATCATGCTCAGCGACTTCACCCCCGACCTCTCCAGCCTCGGTGCCATCTGGGACCCGTTCCCGCCCGCACACCACAACGGCGAATACATCGCCCCCGGTCGCCTGATCGCTCACTTCATCGGCCCCCAGTGGACCTTCATCCCGGAGACCTGCCAGACCGGCCCCTTCGACACCACCTGGTACCTCGACGGCACCTTGCTGCTGTGCAACGGCTGCGGCCTCAACGTCACCTAACCCGATCCAGGGGGCTTCGGCCCCCTCTTCCCGGCCACCGGCAACGACGCCGGACAGCGGGTCGCCACCGACGCCGACTCCAGGCCGTAGAGCTTCCCCGGACTGGGCACCCGGGGAAGGCTCGCCCCCGGTGCGGATGCTTCCTTTCCCTCCGCACCGGGGAGCGGGCACCAACACCCGGATTGCCGAACACCTTTGGCGCGGTGGGTAACCCCCGCCTCCTCAGCGGCCTGATGATCTCGCTCCGGGAGAACGAGTAAAGGACCACCTGTCGGTGTCCGCTACGCGGTGGCTGCGCCATCATTGACACGCCCTCCCTCCACAGAGGATGGCCTGTATGAGGAAGCAAGGAGAAGAACAGTCTCCGGATCCCCACGGAGTTCCGCGTTGCGACCAAAGCGCCGAATTCTCTGAGGGCGCTACCGCGCGATTTACAATCGCGCCTGTATGCACGTACGGCATCTACATCTATATGAAGATTGCCAACGGGATAATTTGAAGGCTTCGACCGTGCAGGGAAATTTCCATCGGTGGAAGATCAAGCATGGAACCCATAGTTTTCCCAAACTCAACAAACCCATCAACCACGGGTGACATACCGGCCACCGCGCCGCGCCTCATGACTTTGGTGTCGGAATCTGGATCGTCATTTACCCCTGTGACCTTGCCCAAGGCATAGAATGTTCCGCCGACCAGCATGGCAGCCGATTCCTGTGAAAAAAACTCTCGACTGGCAGTTAGAATCGCAGATACGCCCTTGCTTTTCAGCGTCAAATCCACAATAGGTGATTCTTTGAGATCTTTTCGAAGGAGCTCAACCAATGCGGCGGTCTCATTCAGGCTGCCCTGGCCTCCGGCCAGTTGGGCGGTCTCACGTTCCAACTGCTCACGCTGGGCACGGCTGAGGTTTCGGCGCTGATCCCGGTTTGGCGTGGGCTGCTCCGCGGCATCGCCGTGGGCAAATTTTGAGACGAACGGAAGGAAGCGATCCATCGTCCTCAAGATTTGCTCAGCTGGATTTTCGGAGATTACGCCCACAATTTCAACGATGTCGCCAATCTTTACGGCCTGCAGGTTGTCTGAATTCGCAATTTCGGTAACAAGGTTGGATTCGCTAAGTTGAGAATAAAGTCGATTGAAGAGCGAGGCGGCAGTGTGTTCTTTTTTGAAACGTTGCTCAGCGGAACGGTCATCACCACTGGTTCGAGAGTACTTGCCAGACGCATCGAGTTTCAACCCGAGCGCGCTAACGATTTCCCCTGTCCCCGCTCCTCCCTGGCCGCTACCTTCGGATGTTGATGCAGCTTTCTGTGCCTCTGTTACTTCAGCCGACATGCTGAAGCCATTTTCGATGGTTGCAATAAAGCTCAGCAGCATAGGGGTGTCCAAATAGATTGGATGAATCACCGGCATTCGAGTACGCCCATTGCTGTTGTCCTGATTCTTCGCCACTTTCGCTCAAGGCCCTTTCTCATACGCGTCATTTTGCTGTCAAGTCAAAAACCGAGCACCGGCGGCCAGGATCAACCACCTGCCGCTGGCAACGAGCTCTCCGCGCGGATGGTTCCCAACACTCACGCCGCTACGAGCGAGTCGACCCGCGATGTGTGCGCCGAACGAGCGGGCGGCCCGATCTGCGGTCCACCACTTGAACCTTTCCGACGACAACGGCAACTACGGTGACAGCGTCCGAGCAATCCAGATGCCACGGTTGGTCGCGAGTTCAGCTCCGGCGTAGGGGATCCGCCTGTCATCTAAGACTGCTGTTCGGCTTCCCAGCGCAGCCATAGGGCAACGATCCGGGAGATGAACTGGCGGCCTTCGGGCTCTAGCCACCTCGTCCCCTTCAGCTCACCCTTCATTCGTGCATGCCGAGTCTCGGGGAACTCTCCGCCCGTCCCTGGGTGATTCGCGGACTGTCCGAAGCGCTTCTCGTCAGCGGTAGTGATTCCCCAGACGGGATTGCCGAACAGCCTTCGGTACTCGCTCCTCGATAATTTCGAACACCTTGTACATCTCAACCCAGCCGAACCGGACGGGTTGACCCATGAGCGCCAAAACCTCAGCGATCTCCCCGACTCGCGTGGCTGATTCCAGGTACATCGGACCTGGTGGAGGAGATGTAGGCGTGGCCTGTTCGTCGCCCACAACTACCGCTGAAGCAGTTAGCCGCCCTCGGGCTCCGAAGTGCGCATCTACCACGACGATCACTGCATCGCCGTCGTTGTACCGACCAGTAAGTTGGACGGGGCGGAAGCCAAAGTCCATCACGCGACCAACACCGTTCACCTGCGTGAGTAGCCGCGCTGCTACCTGCTGGATCGGCTCGTCGGTCCGTTCGTCCAACGCGGTGGCGCCCAGGTAGTACTCATCGCCTTCCTTGGCTACCACGACGTGGCCTGCTGCGAAGTATGTCGCAAGGTCCTGTAGATCGAACTCGTCCCCGGCAAGCCAGGCTCGTACCGTCACGCGACCAAACCCTACGAGATCCAGGCGGGGTTGGGTATCGCTTTGCGCGTCTGTGGCCCGCGTATCGCGCTCACGACCCACCCACTACTTTTCCACTACAAACACCGGGCGATCTGGAGGACAACCGCAGACCGCACTGGGGAATGAGCGGTGAAATATGTTGGCAGAAGCGGAGTTTCGGGGATATCGGCAGACGACAGCGGAGCGCCGAAAGTACCGGCAGGTTTCTGGTTCGAGTCCAGATGGGGGAGCCTAAATGTAGCCCCTGACCAGAAAATCTGGTCGGGGGCTACATTTTTTGGTCACTTGATTGGATCCTGTTCCAAGAAACCCCAAGAATTCGCCGCTGATCGTTTGTCGACCGGTCTTGTCGAGGTTCGGCTACTTCCACGGACTCTTCCAACCCACCTTGCCGAACACCGGGCGATCTGATTTCGGCGGTCTCGGCCTCGCCGCTTCCCCAACCGGTGGTCAAGCCAAGCGCTAGAGGCCGTTCGGTTTTGGTGACAGGAGGCGCGTCCGCTCGGCGTGAGGAGGCGCCATCGCGAGGTCATCGCTGTACGGGGACGGCTCCGACCACCAACTGCATTTCGCCGCGCGGGCCAGCAGGCCCTGTCGCGACCGGGCCATCCGCGCGATCGTCTTCGCATCCGTCACCGACCGCCTATTATCCGCCCCGACCGATCTCTATACCTTCGTCCTCCGGCAGATGCCCATCCCGCCCGGCCACGCCTTGGCGCTGGTCGATCTACCCCGGGGATTCGTGCACCAATGGCTTGCAGAAGAAGCACACCGCTCGGAGGACGGCGTCACCACCAGCTCGAATTCGATTATAACAGCCAGCTTCTCGCTGCTGAGACCTGCTTCGCACTTGCCTCCGGGGCGCGCAGAGAAGCGAAAACAAGAGCATGTATGCGCTTCTCGCCGAAGGATGAATGGATGGTATTGGAGCGCAGGTGGACTCGCATGAAAGCGCGCGGCCGACCGCAGGCGCTCATCGACATCCCGCCGGTCTCCCCGAACCCGGTGCGCCGATCAGAGGATGCCGCATCTGCCAGGATCTCGTAAACCGCCCGACATCCGCAGCGTGGGAGCGATTTCGACAACCCGTCATAGGGTAGAGCCGCAGCGAATTCCCAAGTAGTCATCGTGGATCACGGTGTACCGAGAAACTCGGATGTTCCCAATGGTTGCGTGGTCGCGATGCTGACATCGTCGCTGCAGGACAGGTCTTCTCAGATCATGCCGAGTAGCCCTCGCGGTCGCTCGGGATCCGTACTTCGGTTGGGTAATATCTCTGTGGCCCTTATGATTTCAGGGAGAGAAGTGTCTGCGTACGGGAGGTGTGGCTGTGGCCGATGAAGCCGGAGATGTCTTGAAAGGGCGAGTGCCGCTGTCGACTGCGATCGAAGCGCTCCGCCAGGAATTGATCCAGGCGTGGGGAGACGGATACGAGCAGGCTCTGCGGTTTAAGCCCCTAGAGGTTGAGCTGACGCTTGAAGTCGCGGTGACGTCCGGAGGCAGAGCTCATGGTGGGATCAAGTGGTGGCTGGTTGACGCGGGGGGCGAGCTGGCGCGTGAGTCTGTTGCCACGCAAACCGTGAGGATGACGCTGCAGCCGGTAGGGTTCGATCAGAACGGGCAGCGCTTCGAGGAGGTCTTCATCGACGCGGAGGATGACGATACTGGCATCGCGTTAAGCTCTTCCGACGATCGGTAGTGGGTAGCTGACCAGTGCTGGAAACCGAACGGGCGGTGTTGCTTCGGCGTTTTCACGGGGGTAGCTGGCGACGAGGGTCGGGGCTTTGGGTGAATGGCCATTATGTCCTGACAGCTGACCATTGCGTCGATGGAGCGGATCACCACGTTATCGTGGGAAAAGATCAATTTCCGGCCAAACTACTTGTGCGCACCCGCAATGTCGGGATCGACCTGGCGGTGTTCGAGGTTCCGGGTCTCCGTGCACTCGAACCGATGCCGTGTGCGCGGATCGACCTTTCCTATGCGAGCAAGCTTGATGACTGTCGTGTTCTGGCCTTTCCGCTTTGGAAGAAGCAACGTGGCCGTGCTCAGCTAGACGGGTATGTGCCGACGGGAGAGCTCAGCGGACTGCGTGGTCACGGAGTGCCGCTGTTGACCTTTAAATTCACGTCGCCCTTGCCTCAGGGTGTACCTTCGCCGGCTGGATCGCTAGAGCAACAAGATAGTCCATGGCAAGGCGCGTCGGGTGGGGTCGTGGTTCATCGAGGGCATGTAATCGGTGTTCTGCGCAACCACGCCCTATCTGAGGGTGACGGATCGCTGACGTTCACACCGATTTCCGCGATCGATCGCCTCGATCCTCAACTGCGGCAGAGATTCTGGTTGGGGCTTGGTGTGGGGGAGGCATCCGCTCTACCGACTTTTCCGGAGTCGAAGGCTCTTTCCGACCGCGGAGGGTTCTTCGGAGGAGCGGCTGGGATAGGCCCCATTATCCGAGGCCAACTGGCCGATGATCTATCCGACTCCACCACTGTGGATCTCGGGCATGCAGGTGGCACCGACCAAAAGTTGACGCTGACAGCTATTGCGATAGATCTGCCGATTCAGGCACTTGAGGATGGTGATGATGCAGGAGGCGCCGCTGCCTATGTCATAGCGCGCGGAGATCAGCACTCGCGTCCTAGCCGGATGGTTGAAGACCCGCGCAGTATCGTGGTCTTGGGTGGGCCGGGCCAGGGTAAAACGACTCTAGCTCAACTGCTTTGTCAGATCTATCGAGCGGCGTTGTTTGTGGGTGAAAAAACCCGGATAACTCCCGAGGCTCGCGCCCTCCGTGATGAGCTGTTGGGTGGCGTGCTCGATCGGCTCGATTCGCAAGCTCCCGCTGTAAAGCGGTGGCCCGTTTATATCAGCCTGGATGCATATGCGGACCGATTGGCCGATAATCCCGATCTTCATTTGATACGCTACGTTTCTGATCGCATAAGCAGGAGGGCAACTGGCTCGATCACAGTTGAGGACTTGACCCTTTGGTTGGAGCAGCGCCCCTGGCTGGTGGTTTTGGATGGGTTCGATGAAGTATCCGACCGGCACGCGCGCGAGGCGGTCATGCGGCAGATCGTCAAGTTTCGAGCCAGGGTGTTTGACCGCGATGCAGATGTACTGATTGTGATCACGAGTCGAGAACAAGGATATGGCAACGAATTCGACTCGGACCGGTACGATGTGGTGAAGTTGCGCTCTCTGTGGCCAGACGAGGCACTCGCTTACGCCGAACGGATAATTGCGGTCCGCCATTCCGGAGACCTTGACCAGCAAGATAAAGTCACGTCGCGGGTGACCAGAGCAGTAAGGGACGATCAGCTGGTACGGCTGATTGGTACGCCACTTCAAGTGACGATCATGACCCTGCTGTTGGAGAAGTTACCCGTGCCTCCACGGAATCGGTATGCCCTATTCAGAGAGTATTACGAAATAGTCTTCAACCGCGAGAAGCAAAAGAACAGCACCGATGCACGGCTGATCTTCGCACATGCGAGTCATCTACATGCACTGCACGAACGCGCAGGGATGCTGCTGCAAATGCGTTCGGAACAGCAGGGTAGTGCGGAAGCTGCGCTTTCGACGGTCCAGTTGCAGGAGTTGGCAGCGAATCTGTTGAGATCCCTTGGCTACTCGGGGGACGATGAGGTGGCTGAAGAGTTGGCTCGCCTGGCCGTAGACCGCCTTGCACTGTTGACCGATCGCCCAGGGAACAGCATTGCGTTCGTAGTTCGCAGCCTGCAGGAATTTATGGCGGCGCGGTGGATTACGAACCGCCCGGATGCTGATGTCATTGCGAACCTGACAATACTGGCGGCGTCAGCGCACTGGCGAGACACATGGCTGCTTGCTGCGGCCCGCGTCGTCGACGAGAAACCCTATCTCGGTGATTCCGTTCTGAATGCCGTACGCACAGCCGAGACCGGCTACTTTGAGTACCGCCTGCGGTCAAGCGCGCACCTGGCGATGGATCTGTTGTGGGAACGGGTTGCCGATAAGGTCCCCGTTCTTGAGAAGCTGCTGGTGAGGGAAGCTCTCCACTTAATTCGGCAACCACCAGGACTGCATCTGAGAACACTCGCCGACGTGATAGCCGATGCCATCACGCGGACATCCGAGGTTAGTGTGATGGTAGACGCGGAGATTGAGTCTGACCTTGGAGCCAAGGGGCTCTCTGCGGTTAGCGCACTCATGCTGTGTGGGTTGTGGGCAATTCAGTCCGGACCCCTCGTAGGGCGGTCGCGGATCCGGCTGAACCGTGTACTCGCCGACTTGGAAACAGCCGACACCGAGTATCGTTCGGCAGTTGTGACGCTCGCAGCCGTCCACCCCCTCAGCTCATTGCGCGTATTCGCGCATGAGGTCGATGACGAGAAGTTGCTGACAATCAGCGAGCTTTGCGGGTCGCTGCCTCGGAGCGCGGCCTCTATCGAGGAGACCGATCGGATCCTCGAACATGTCTCCAAGATATTGTTCGCAGGTGAGATGCAACTTAGCCGCGCCATGGACGGCAGTACGGTGGTCCGCCTCGAATCGTCGGCGGTGCCAGACCTGGCCAGTCTCGATGTGGCACTGAGAGATTCGCGGGTGCAAGCAGCGGTCGCGGAGATCCTGGACCAAATACCCTTGGCGTATTGGCCGGTCGCCGCCTTCATCCGCAGGGTGCTCGGATTGTGGCTGGAGCGGCGACCGGTATCCGATCAGATAGTAGGCGCGGACTTCACTTGTCTCTGACGTTGACGGCGATGCCGAGTTCTCGGATGAGGGTTGCCAGATCCCCAGCCTGATCGGATGGCAGGTGGAGTTGCATCGTGCCTTGAAGGAAGGTGATCGCTTCCCGATCGATCAGGTCGAACAACCTCCGGAAAACCTGTGCCAGCAGGTCTGTGCTGCTGGGGTCGTTAGCCAGGTTCTTCATGAGAGTAAACGCCAGGATCTGTTCTGTTTCCACCGGTTGGGACGTCGCAGACGTGGCGGGCTTTCCGGAGTTCGATGCCACCGCATTCTTCCCTTGCGGTGCGGAACTTTTCGCATCCTCTACGGCTGGCTGTGGATCCGGTGGTGCGGGCCTAGCGAGCCGGTACGTCGCCGCATTGAAATTGATTCCTGTGAGATCGCTGACGATAACAGCTTCACCATCGCCGCGAACGATGTGTAGCAGCCCTTGTTGCACGGCATCGAGAATTGCCTGCTTCAAATCGGATTCGCCGCCAGGTAGCAATCCGAGCCTGGGGGTGTTCCAGAACGCATCGCGGATCTCCGAGAGCGGGCGCTGGTAATCACCGTCGCGTAGGTTGTGGAGCAAGGCGGTCGCGGTGAATGCTTTCGGACGAAATGCCTTCTGCGCCTTGGCAAGAGCCTCCCACACTTCGTCGCCATCCAGGGTTCCCGAATCGATCTTGATCGTCTCGACGGTGCGCTCAACCCCGACGTCTGGCTGTGACAGGTACTGAACATGTTGGAACGCGCGGGCAATCGACTCGTCGAGGCGAGCGCAGAAGTCTTCGCATTCCTCGTTGACGCGTGAGTAGAGATCGAGGTCGTCAGCGGCCTCTGGGCCTGTACGAACGCGTTCCCTGGCCAGATAGTCTGCAGCGAACTGGCGCGCGTGCTTACGCCCCCTGGCAGTTGCCAAGAGGAAGACCAGTGACGAGGACCACCCTACCGAAATACGTTCCGCACCTAGTCCGAACAGTGCTCTGGTTGCAGAAACTGTTGCGGATTCGGTTCCGTTGCCGAGGGTGAAGGCGGCAGGGTCGAGAATAACCAGCCGTGTCAACCGCGCCTTGTCTAAATCGGACTTGACGAGAAGCGACCGAGGGTCGAGCGTGGTCTCGGCCCGAATGACCCTGAGATCCTGGAATTGTCCCTGCTTGGCCTTCGCCCGGATGCGTTCGACGATAATCTGGTCTCGGTCGGCATCAGTGACCGCGGCGCGCATTGCTCGGACCATCATGGTCAGGCGTTGCCGGGTGTTGAGGAAGTAGCGGCGGGGCTGACCGCCTATGCCAGGGAGGATTTCGACTGTGGCGAGGCAGTTAGCGTCGGTACCGTCCGTGAGAGAGTGGACGATGCTATCAGCGGCTGCGCAGGTGTAGCTGAGGTCGGGCACCATAGTCGCGGCTTTGACTTCGGGGTCGGAGGCACCGCGGCGACTGCCCCCGCGTGAGCCGACAATCGATGCGAGGTAGATCATCGTCGCAGCTCGTTCGGCGGCTCTGGGGTTGCTATGAATCCAAGACGCCTCCGTGCGTTCGAGATCCATGCGACGGGCGGCTCCGTCGGCGTCGTCGAGGGAGACGATGTCGCTTTGCGCTATGGAGCGATAGTTTCCCTGGGTCTGAAGATCAGTGATGAGGCCTGAGCTGATCACTGCATCTCGGACCACTTGGTCGGAGAGAGGGACATCGCCCGGTCCGATCAGAAGTGGTACCCACTCATCTTTCGTGACACGGGTGGCGAGTGCATGTACGGTGGCGGCGAAGATCTTCATCGTGGATCGAACCTGCTGAAAGCCAGATAGGCTAGACCACTCGTCTTCGGCAAGATGTATCAGTTGCGGGTGGAATGGATAGGTTCGGGCGACCTCTGCGGCGAATTGTGGGATCCACGGCGCGTTGGCTACTCCGAAAACCTTTGATCGCCAGGCATCCTCGGCAAGCACAGGTTGGAACTGTCCCACCGTTGTGGCGATCGCCCGCTCCAGTTTTCCGTCATCCGGCTGCTCGAATAGGCGGCGGCGCAGGATAGCGCTGAAGTCGGCGTTCTCGTTCACAGTGGTGGTATCGCCATTGCGCTGCAGGTGGGCCTCGAGGTCTGCGCGCCGTTCCGGACCGCGCCCTGCTAGCTCGCTCAGATCATGTTCAGAGTTGATCATCACCACAATGGCCGCAGCGTTTGATGCATCACCGATGGCCTCGGTGAACGCTCGTAAGAAGGCCATGTCCTTGGCCTTGAGATTGTCGTCGGCCGCTTCCAGATTGTCGCCGATGTAGGTGAGGACTTCATCGATGATGACGAGAACCGGCCGTTTGACGGCGTTGATCGCCTCGCTGAGCTTGGCCTTGGTGCCGCCGTAGGGGCTGTAGCTGTGGTATAGGTCTTCTTGCGTATCGGGCTCAGCAGCGAATAGTCGCCAGAGGAAGCGTTCGTACAGGCTTTTTGCGTACGGGCCGTCGAATTTTGTCTCGCCCTCGCCGACGGCCATGTTGTCGCAGGACAGCACTACGATGTGCGGGTTCTTCAGGTCCCGTGGCAACCTGCGGCCCAATGCCTGCTCGGCTCGATCGAATACCTTGCTGCCGATATCAGTTTTCGCCAAGGCTTTCGGGTTCGTGGCCAGATGCCAGGCGCCGATGCATGCGTGAGACTTGCCTCCTCCCATGCCCTGGTCTAGTCGGGTCAACGCACGAACCTGGTCGGCGTGCGCGCCACCGCCGAGGCGTATGGCAATCTTCGCCAGCAGCTCGATGAGTTGTGTTGTCGGGTAGGTGATCTCGCCGTAGTAGTCGGCTTTGCCGTACGCCGGCCGACTGCGACCCTCACCGTGAGTGACTTTGAAGAGCGAAACCTGGGTGTCGCCGACGATTCCAGACTTGTCGAGGATCTCCTCGCGCAGGCGCAATACGTCCCACCACGGAGTCGAGATCTTCCCCTGCACAGACACCCCTTCGAAGCTGATTCAGTTGTGAGCAACTGGCGCTTGTGATCTTGTCACGGCAATCGCCATTAGAACAGTGGCACTTGATGATTCGTCATCTGAGGTGCTCCAGTCTGTTCTGCTCGACCACCGGTCAGGTTATGGGCAGCTGCGATGATGCTCCGTCGGACTCGCGTGAGCTCAGCCCAGGCCAGCGTGTCGGGATCGGCTTCGGGGAGTTTCGCGCTGAGGAAGGCGATTGTGGCCCAGATGTGTTCGTCGTCTCCCTCTTTTCCCGATGCGGCCAACTCGTTAGCAACGTCCTGCAGGTCGCCAGCGCGCCAGGCGCGAGCCAGAGCGAGCGCGATGTCGATGGCGGCACTGTCGTTGTGCAGGCGCGTCGTGAACTGATCAGAGCGGATAAAGCGGCAGCCTTTGTTATCCACTTTCACCAATGTTCTGATCACATCCTCTGGAAGCCCGGATGCCAGTGCAGCCCAGCGTAGTTCAGACTTCGGTACCTGCTGTCGGCGGTTGACTTCGACCCACCATAGAGCGAACTGGGTGCGCTCGTCGAAGTCTCCCAGCGGTACTGTGTCGATCTTGCTGAGCGCGTTCTCCTGAACCGCCCGACGCGCGGTGCCCAAGAGTTCCAGCAGGTCCACAGGCTCGCCCACATTGTTAAGTATGCGCTCGTACTGGCCCGCAACTTCCATGGCTGGACCGCATGCGGCCATGAGCATGTCACCGCGCGCTAGGTCGGATCGCTCCCAGAGTCGGAAGCGTTCCGCAACAACCCTTTTGATCTGACCTTCGACGACGGCGAGTCGGCCGATCTCCCGATTCAGCGGTGCGGGGCGGCATGCCATGGTGACAGTCGTGACGATATTCGAGGAGCCGGCGCCGCCACCGCCACTCTCGGTTTTGGCTGGCCACGAGGCGGTCATTACCAGTCTGGCGCGGTCGAGTGCGGTAAGCATCCGGTTCCACACCTCGACGTCGCCGTGGCCGAAGACGATGGTCACCACCCCGTCCGCGGCGACCACACGCCGCATTTCGGCATAGGCCCGCGAGATCATTTTCTCGTAGTGGACCTTGGTGCGGTGGTCGCCAGCGGACCCGCCACCGCGCTTGACGATGATCTCGTCCGCCTTGTCCTGCACGCCGTTCGGATGGGAGGTCAGTGACAGGGCGAAATCGGCGGTGGCCATCGCCCGTTTGGCCCAAACGTAGAACAGGTCACTTGAGTCGCTGTAATCGATCATGTCGTCATATGGCGGGTCCGTAACCACAGCGGAAACAAATTCGTCTCGATACGGGAGAACGAGGGCGCTGCCGTGCTGGATCTGTGCTGGCCTGGCATGCCCGCGCCGTGTAATGCTGCGTAGAGTCTGCACCGTCTTCTTGGCTAGCGATGCCCATGATCCGGGGCCGTCGGACAATCCTGGCTCGAACCAGTCGTAGGCGTGCAGGATTGCCGACTGGTTCGCGAAGACATCACCGACAAGCTGCTTCGGTACTTCAAGGCGGCTACCTCGAGTCGAACGCCGGATCTTCCGCATCATGGCCGCAGTCGCGTATCCGCTGAGCACTCGCACATATTCGGGGGAAACCCCGGCCTGCAGACATTCCGCTCCGAGATCGTTGATGGCCCGGGCTAAATGGATCAGGCCCAACGTCTGCCGATCCGAAATCAAGTCTCCATAGCAGCGGTCGCCATAGTTGACCGACTGAATAGTCCAGGTGTTCCCGGCCGGAATGAGTTCGTCAGGGCGGGCGGGCATTCCGGCGAATGGCACTTCTTCCGCCAGTGCAAGGCTGGCCCGCTTGGCTGCTCGCCGCTCCTGTTCTGTCGGTTGCCGGTATACCTTCATTCCTCCAAGGGCGATATCCGCTGCGATAAGCAGTGTGTCCCGCCGCAACCCTTCGGCGCTGAGCCGGGTGTGAGCGGCCTTGCTGTGCACGTGCTCGCAGAACGGGCACACCGCGACTCTGCCGTCGGAGGCGTACTTGCTCTTCCCCGCGAATACCCGCGTCGGTGATCCGTGCGGCATTCCGGGATGCGGCTCTGCCCTGAACGTGCCAGCGATGCGATCGACGCTGATTTCGAAACTCTGGCCCAGATCCTCGTCGTAGGATGCCCTACCTGCCCGGGGATGCCGCAGCCACAGCTCACCGACAAGCGGAAAGCGTCGTCCGCATTCCTCACAAGGCAGGGTCGACGCCCACAAGTAGCCCCATGGGTAGGCGCGGTCAGTATTGCGAGGGTAGAACTCCGTCATACTGGCTGTATAGCGGCGGCCTACCTCGGCGAGAAATGACGCCACATCGGAGACAAGCCGATCATCGGTCTCCTCTCCCGCAGCGGGGTAGGGAATTGACGATTCGGCGCTGTAGTCCTGAAAAGGTGCCTGCGCCAACAAGTATCCGCCGAGGGCAGCGAACGGTGAATAGTCGATGCCGTCGGCCTCCAAGCCGAGACGTCCTGCTTCCAACGGGATCATGGCCCGCCCAGAGAATGGGTCGAGCACCCGGGCACCGTCGGGACAGCTGACGGACAGGGCTGACCTGATCACCGACATGGCCCCACCATTCAGTTGCGCCGCACGAATTCTGGCGGGGCGGTCGACTGCGAGAAGCTCGCGCACAGCCTGCTGTAGTCTCAGTTGGTCGGCTTCGTCCTCCGGCCAGGGCAGCAGGCTGGTCAGTACGGCAGCCCTGGCCTGCGCTGTAGGCCGTTTCGCGAACCACACCCACAAGCCCGCTTCGGTATTGCCGCTACCCCAACCCACCTTCGAAGTCTCGCTGACCTCCGTGCAGGGAAACCAGCGTTCGATCATGCGGGTCATGCGGACTCCTTCTCGGCGGAATGGTTGGATGCAGCGATGAGCCTGTCGCGCAAGGCAGTTCCGGGCAGCTCGAAGTAGGCCCGGTTGTCGAGATCTATATTCAACGCGGACAACGGATCTCGGGCTGTTCCGATGATCGAACCGAGCCCATCGCCACACGACTCGACCACGTACAACCAGTGGTCGGTGGAAAACTGGGCGGCTAGAAGCAATTCGTCACCGCGAATCAGGATCGATCCGGTGTCTGCATTGCTCCAGATTCCCTTGGCGACAATGAGTCTGTACTCGGAACCGCGTGTGGCGAGCAGGTCGAATCCACGGCCCTTTGCGCATGTGTCATCGACTTGCCATCCGGCCTCGGTGAGATGCTGACGAATGCGGCTGCAGGCGATCGCATCGGCTCGCCGATGGCGGGAGATCTCCGGTGTCGCAGTCGGAACAACCTGTAGGCGTGCCAGCAGCCGTGGTGGCTCGGCGTCGAGGCAGCAGAGTCGCTCGAGATGATCGAGCCTGTCCTCCGCCACAGCCGCAAGACGATCGCGCGCAGCGATACGCTCGCTACGGGAATCGATATCCAGGGTCAGGTTGACGGGTAGAGCCGTGAGCTCGCGTTTAGCCGTCGCCAACCATTCATGGCGCTCTTCGCGCCACCGTGCCACAACATGGGCAAGTTGATGGCGCGCCTCATTCTCGGCCAGTTCGGCTGTGAGAGGCTCATTCGGCGCAGGTGTGGATTCGGTTGTTATGAGATTGCCCACGACTTCCCAGCCGACATGAAGCACATCCCCGTTGGCATCGACACGGATCAACGCCGACCACGGTGTGGTCCTCCGGGTGGAAGGGGAGGCCAATTCGGAAGCAAAGAGCAGGAGCTCGTACGCTGTCGACGCGAGTGGATCCGCAGCAACGCCTCCTCGATACATCTCCGGTGCCAGATAGCGTGCTGACATGTCCAGAAGGTCATTCAGAGCCACGGTGCCAGGTCGCAGCGGAACGATGGCTGATGCGTCGGCGATCGTCATTTCAGTGCTCGGGGGGACGATTTCCGTGGATACTAGGACTTGCGATCGACCACCCAAACTCATCGGCAGTGGGTTCGTCGAATCGAGCTGAAGTATGCCCTCGCCTGCGGCCGTATGAGATGCCCGCAGAACGTCGGCTGTCGAGAGCCGCTGCAGAAACGCTCCGACGATTGCAGGCGTGATTGCGCCACCTAGATCATGATTGGATTGGGCAATAAGGGATTTCGAGCTGAGTGCCGTGCTAATGGCGTTGTCCTGCCGAAAAGAGGATTCGGCATGTCGTTTCAGATCAGCCGCTTTGATCTGCTTTGCGGCCTGGGCAATGGAACGTTTCGCCGGCTCGTCGTCGCCATACATTGTCTGCAGCCACTCCCCGAAGGGGACGGCCGCGAGTTCAGCTATTAACGACAAGCTGTCGAACATCTTGCCTCCCAGTTCGTTTGCGGCCGTTACGAAGTTCTCGAGCAGGCTTAATAGTGTGTCACCCTCGCGCGTGCCAGCAGCGACCAAGTTGTACAGCTCGACGTCCTTGGTTTGTCCGACTCGATGGATTCGACCCATCCGCTGTTCCAGTCGCACCAGAGACCATGGAATGTCGTAGTTGACCAGTACGTGAGCAGTTTGTAGGTCGATCCCTTCGTTACCCGCGTCGGTCGAGACGATAATCTGAAACAAGCCGGCCATGAAGGCCCTTCGAACTTCGTCTCGTTCGGCGGACGTAAGCCGACCGCTGTAGATACGGGCGTCGTATCCACTCGCTGACAGCCGTCGGACGATCCATACCGCGGAATCGGCGAACTCGGTGAAGATCACCGCCTGCTCTGTTCCGTTAGGCCGTATTCCGTTTTCCCACAAGCATGTTTCCATCAGCGCGGACCACTTCGAGGGCACGTACTCGGCGCCGCCGAGCGCTGTCGAGATGTCCGACAGCAGTGAGCGGACCGCGGACTGCTCGGAGCGTGGTGCTGTGGAATCCGAGAAGGTGACACGTGCCTCATCGCGGATAGCAGTGTCTTCTCCGTACGGGTCCGCTGTGGCCGCCGCTTCGACGGGCGACATTGCGCCCATGTTAAGAGTACGGCGGCTCAGAGTTTCCGCGAGCGCATGCAGGCTGGAAGCCGCACGTTTGCCGTAAACCATCCGTGCGAGCGGACGAGCCTGGGAAGGGAAGTACTGGTCTACTAGCGCCAGCGCTGCCGTATATGCCGCGTGTTCAACCGAATTGAGTGGAACTCGTAGGTTTGTCGCGCGCCGCCGCGTGAACAGAGGCGTCACGCCATCGATGTCGACAAGGTCTTCTTTCATTCGACGGAGAAAGTGCACGCTTCCGGGTCTGAGCGCCGTCAAAGAGCGCTTAGGGTCGTCACCCGGATCGGGGTATACCTCTGGATCGACTAGGTGGAGCAGATGGCGGAACAACCATTCCGAACCGCGATGAGGTGTCGCCGTCATCGCCAGCACACGGGGACTGCGACTCAGCAGCCGTCCGAGCCTGTGTAAGGACTGTGCTGTAGGTGTCAGACGATGGGCTTCGTCGAAAACTACGAGATCCCACCCTGCCTGGTCGGGATGGATGGCGTCCTGGACATTCATGTTCACTGCGGCCAGTTCCATCGAGACGATCCACAGATCGTGCTCGACTTCTAGGGCGCGCTCGCGAGCAGTGTTCGCCGTTATGCGTCGTACGGGTGTCCCAAAGAATCGTTCAATGTCGCTTTGCCACTTGGAGACTAGCCCGGCTGGGACAACTACGAGTGCGCGCCGAATTGCTCCGAGTCGTTGCATCTCTCTGATGTACAGACCAGCCATGACGGTTTTGCCTGTTCCGGGCTCATCGCAGAGGAGGAAACGTAGTCGTGGCTGCGGCAGCATGGCTCCGTATACAGCGGCGACCTGATGCCTATACGGCCGCAGGCTCGTCGAGGGTAACAGACTCGTGGCCGGATCCGAGTCGACAGCCGCCAGCCAAGCGGTCCACAATCCTGCGATTACGGCAGACGATCGACCGCCACTGTCTAGTGACAGCGTCTCCACTTCCGCGGCCTGTTCGGCAGTCAGGGCGATCTTCTGAAGGGCATCCTGACCGTCCGGTCCAGCGTAGAGAATCCAGCCGCCGTCCTGGAGCTGTCGTGCGAAGTCGACCACAAGCCAGGTATCCGGATTGTGCGGCAACCGGATTCGTTTTCCCGGAGCGAAGAGCTCTGTCATCCATACTCCCCCCGACACCGGCTGCTTCTAGCTGCTCCACACCTTACGATGCGCCGCCGGATCCATCGAGATCGGTTGCCGAACAACGGAGGTAGGGCTGATCGGCGCTGTAGTCGTTCAGTGTTAGTTGATCAGGCTGAGGCTGTGCGGATGGACAGGGGAAGCTATGGTCCGCAATCTGTTCTGTCGCAAGCACTTCGGCCCTCGTATGCTCCGATCGTTCTGGAGCCGGGCCCATGACGTGAACAGTAGATTGGCCTGTTGGCTGCCGGCGAGGGGATCAGGGGCCGCTCGCTCTCCGGAAGTAGTCATCAAGAACAGGCACTGGTTCGAGCTCGTCGGTGTAGTGTCCAGCGCCGAAGTGTGAACCGTCACGGGTAAGGGACCGGCTTCGGTTTCAGACCAGCGCCGGTTGGCGACGGGTATCGCGACCCTGCACCCGAGTGGTGGATCAGTCCGGGCTCGATCGGGTGCCCGTAATGATCACGCCGCCACACGGCCATGTTGAGGGACTTCGACACCAGTGCAGCGGTTTTCGTGGCGGCGGTCGTCCAGCCGACGATGGCGCGGGAGTAGGCGTCGAAAACGAACGCCACATACGCCCATCCGGTCCAGGTCGAGACATAGGTGAAATCGGCGACCCACACCCGGTTCGGTGCGAGAGCGGTGAAGTCGCGGTTGAGCTTGTCGCCGGCGCGGATCCCGTTCTTGGCGGGGATCGTGGTGCGCAGCTTGCGGCCGCGCACGATGCCGTTCATGCCGAGTTCTCGCATGATCCGGTCCACGGTGCAGAATGCCACCGCGTGGCCTTTTCGGTGCAGGTAGCGGGTCATTTTCCGACGCCCGTACATCTGTTCTGGCTGCCCTGCCAGATCGCGTAATGCGTTCTCCACGTACGCATCTGCGATATCCCGCGCCGACGGCGGTCGGTGTCGGGCCTTGCGATAGGTCCGCGGCGCGATTTGGATTCCGTGCGCGGCCAGCGCACGGAAAATCGACTCGACTCCATATACCTGGCGGTATCGTCGATGAACCCGACGATCAGTGGTGTCGCGGGTCGAGTTCCCGCGCGACGAAAGCCGATGCCAATTTCAGTATCTCGCTGGCCTGCTTGAGGTCTCGAACCTCCTTACGCAGCTTCGCCAGCTCGTCTCGCTCGGCCGTCGACAGCTCCGGCGCACTCTTGCCGCCCGGCCGGGAGCCCTGGGCGAGGGCCTCTTTCACCCACACTCGCAGCCTCTCGAACTCATCGAGTCGTTCCAAGGCCAAACGAACGGCCTTCTCGCGGACCTCGGGCGGGTAACGCTTCGTCATGATGGAGACCATCTTCCTCAAGGAAGGAAGCGGCCCCAACCCGTGACGGTTCAGTGATCGGTAAGATCATTGCTGTCGTGTGCTTGGACAATTCGGATCCCAGCGACCAAATTGTTCAGTGTGTCAGCGATTTTGGGTGCGTGCTGGTAGTCGGGGCATCGTGGTCAACAACGATCCAGACGTAGCGGACACCGCGGAGCCATTCGGCGTGGTCTGGTTGTAACGCCGAGGACTTCGCCATCGCCGCAGGCGGCAATGAAACGGGCGTGGTGGGGCGCCAGGATATCCTTCTCGCCCTCGCAATGTAGATGTCGTCGCCGGCGGCCAATGCGCGAGAGGTTCGGGCTGCATCACGCCATTGGACAGTATGAGATCTATTCGGTCGGAGTGCGATTCGACTAGGGGGTTTCGTCCTTGGGGGATCTGACTGTCATCCACCTCGCCGTTCCTGAACTCTCCGAGGTGATCTCAGCCGCAGGACAGGTACTGCGTAGCCTACCTGCGCTGGATCTTCGTGCAGCGGCGACGTGGAGGTCTCCGCTGCCGGAATAGCGGGCGACCAGGCGTCTACGACGGTCGGCGGGGGAACCGAAGATGGAGCGGTTGAGAGTGGTGCGTTTGAGGTGCATGTGGATGCCGCTGTCCCACGTGTAGCCCAGGCCGCCGTGTAGTTACATGGCCTTGCCTGCGATGAGGGTGGTGGCGGGGGCTAGCGCTCGGAGTGGGGTCGGGCGGATTCGACCCCGTCCCAAACTTTCACCAAATATTCGAGGTCGTTTCAGCAGTTCTCGTACGCGAACCTGCTGGTTGCATCGGGTGTTTCGTGTGTTTCGACTTGACCCCATAAGCGGCGATTATCTTCACCCATTGGTGTGACCTGTGCCTCGACGGTGGCTCCTTATCTGCAGGTTTCTGGTTCGAGTCCAGACGGGGGAGCCTGAAAAGTTCCCTGACCAGTAAATATGGTCAAAGGGCTTTTTTCGTTCGGTCCACTGATCGGACCCTGCACCAAGAAAACCCCAAAAATTCGCGGCGGAACATTTCGGCGACCGGTCATGTCGAAAGTAGTCCAAGTCGTCCATCGGGCGTCACAATGATGATTCAGAGCAATGGCGTGTCCGTCCCGGTTTTCCGGTTGCGCGGGCTGGGTTCGTCAGGCGCTCTCGGTGTGAGACCGATGCTGGCTGTACTACTACGAGTATGGCCTACTTGCTGTCTGCGAGTCCTGGCCCTACCATGGCCGTATTCGAGGTAAAGGTACGTCGTCCCCGTCGCTGCCCAAACCCAGCGCATATCGCTGCGGCGGCAGTTCCCACCACGCTTCGAGCGGGAACTGTGACAGGACCTCCTGGCGTTGCTGGTCAACCAGTGCGGGATGCTCGGTAGTGCCGGGGCGGTCGAAATCCTCAATTGAGCCATTCAGCTGCCTTTATTCAAATCTGTTAGGCGACAGTGTCTTTACTCAGGCTAACCTCATCTTGGTCACGATGCCGCTGTATGAGATGACCGTAGTGCTTCCGGCCTCTCCTGCGCGCTTCCTCGGGGGTGTGACAGCAAACCATCAACCTGCGGGTTTGGGTCAACGCTTCCAACAGTTTCGAGATCACGACGCGGGTGACAATACCGATCGCCATGCCCCCGTTGGCTCGATGAATCCCGCAGAGGGTATCGGGAAGCCGCGGCTACGAGCACCTCTCGGGCGCTGTTGCTGAGTCGTCGTCAGCGGATGAGGGGGCTACGAGGCCGCCGACAATGTGATCGCGAGCGGTAATCCGTTGCCGCAGGGCAGGATATGGCGTTTCGATCCTGTCTCGCGGCGGTCGACCGGTGTCGGCGCTGGTGGTAGCTGTTGCGGTCGCGGTATCGGTGTCTGCGTTGTCAGTGTGACGGCGCATCCTGCGCCCGACGGGTGCGGTCGTCGACGTCACCGGAACGTTGTGCGGGCGCGTGATAACTCGATATGTAACGGTCCAGCGGCGGGCGAGATACTCTTTGCGGCAACAAGTTTCGAAGGTCGATGTTGTGATGGAGGGGGTGACGATGGAGCGCACGGATATTTCGTTCGCCGTGGTCAACTCGGGTTCGATTCTGGGAGGTACGAATGCGTGAGACGCCGAAGATCGTGAGTCTGACGGCGGCCCTCGCCGCGCTCGCGATCCCCACAGCCGCACAGGCAATCGCGGAGGCGTCCGTCTCGACGGGAACGGACGAACCTCGCGTTACGGCGGCACAGGAGGAGGCCTGGCCGGAGCCTCGGGTCGCCTTGCCGAACGAGGTCGAGTTGATGAGCTTCACGACGCATCGCACCAGCGATGGCAGGTTGTTCGCGCAGCATGGTTCTCATTCCTCTCATTCATCCCATTCGTCTCATGCATCTCATGCGTCTTCCAGTCCGGGGCTCGGCGGACCGAATGTGCCGAGGCCGGGTTACAGCCCACCGCCTGCTGTGACCCCACCGGCCGTTCCGCCACCTACCACGACCCCACCGGCCAGCTCGCAGCCTGCTTCCGATCCGTTCCCTCTGGCGTGCACGCGGGCAAAGGAGGGCCTCGACCTGAATGAGATCGCGCGCGAGTTGCAAGAGGTCTTCGGCCTCGCTGCGACCGAGGCTGAGGATCTTGCCCAGCGAGCATTGGACCAGTGCACGGCGGTTGACGCGACTGCGGTGCCCCCTCAGTGACCGAGCAGTGCGGTTGCTTTCGAACTATGTCAATGGCTCTCGGCGAGTGTGGCTTTCGTGTTCTATGAGGGGATTGAGTGATGTCAGTGTCTGATTTGGTTGTCGACTTCAGCAGGTCGGTGCAGTCGCTCGACGCGCTACAGGAGGCCGCTTACCGCTTGATCGGGCAGGCGGCATGCCAGATCGACGAAGCGGACGGGCGATACGTCTGTCGCCTCTCACCAACGCAGTCACAGCTCAGGGGCGATGAGTTGCGCACTCACTTCCTGAATCTCGTGACGGACGAGAACCTACGCGAGAAGGTCGGTCGCGAGACCGGCCGGTATCGCGATGTCATCGTCGCGTTGGCATTCGGATCGCTGGCAGAGGGGGAGTGACGGTTGGTCGGCTTCTCCTCGGCGGACTCGTTCCGTCCCGACACGTCCCGGCTGCGACTCCTGCCCATTCGGTTCGAACGGCTAGGTGTAGACCGCTTCCTCGTCGGCAACATGGTTGGCGACATGGCGGAAATGACAGCAACCGAGCTGGAGCGGTTGTGCGCGCTCGATCTCACCCCGGGTGACGGGCTCTATGAAACGGCTTTCGAGAAGCTCTTCATCGCATCGGCCGATCAGCGTGCATCGCAGCAGCTTCTCGCCCTTCGTCTGCGTAGCCGCCTGAGCTTTTTGCGCGCCGCCACGCCTTTGCACCTGTTCGTCGTCACGCTGCGATGCGAGCACTCCTGCCCGTACTGCCAGGTGTCGCGTCAGAGCAAGGACCGCGTCCGCTACGACATGGACATCGCCACGGCGTCCAAAGCACTGGACATCGCACTGTCCGCGCCGGCGCCGATGATCAAGATCGAGTTTCAAGGCGGCGAGCCGCTGCTGAACTTCGAGCTCATCAGATGGATCGTCGTGACCGCTGAGAAGCGTGCGATGTCCCTGGGCAAGCAGTTGCAGTTCGTGATCACGACGAACCTGGCGCTCCTGGATGACGAAGTGCTCGAATTCTGCGCTGAGCACGATGTTCTGCTCAGTACCTCATTGGACGGGCCGCGCGATCTGCACAACAAGAATCGGCCCCGTCGTGGCCAGAACAGCTACGAGCTCGCGGTGGCCGGAATCGGGCGCATTCGAGAGCGGCTCGGCCCGGACCGGGTTGGTGCGTTGATGACCACCACCGAAGCGAGTCTGGATCGTGTGGAGGAGATCGTCGACGAATACGTCGCACAGGGTCTCGACGGCATCTTCCTGAGGCCGTTGTCTCCGTACGGTCATGCGATCAAGACCAAACAGTTCCACAAGTACGATGCCCGGGAATGGCTCGAATTCTGGAAGCGCGGTCTTCGCTACATCCTGGAGATCAACAAGTCCGGGCGCCGGTTTCCCGAGTTCTATTCGGCCCTGATCCTTCGCCGGATGCTGAGCGATGAGCCCATCGGGTATGTCGATCTGAGAAGTCCGGCGGGGATCGGTCTCGGTGCGCTGGTCTACAACTATGACGGCACCGTATTCGCCTCGGACGAGGCGCGGATGCTCGCCGAAATGGGGGACCGCAGCTTCGAACTCGGCAACGTACATGAGCATGGTTACCGAGATCTGGTGTTGTCCGACACGCTGGTGTCGGCGGTGGCGGATTCGCTGACCCAGACTGCTCCACAGTGTTCGACGTGCGTATTCGAGCCCAACTGCGGCGCGGACCCTGTATATCACCACGCGACGCAGGGGGATCTGCTGGGAATCAAGCCGCTATCCGAGTTCTGCGAGCGACAGAAGGGCGTGATCACTCACTTGTTCGAACTGTTGGAACACTCACCCGAAGACGCCGCCGTTCTTCGGGAGTGGGCGTCGTGAAACCTCTTCTGCTTGTAGGACGATCACCGGCGGCGGACAACGTTGGACTCGGCGAGGAGAACCGGATCGTGCGGCTCCGTCCCCCGAACAGTGCCCCGTCTGATGATCGCGATGCCGCGCTGATCGTCGATGATGGCGACTGGAAGGCGGCGCAGGCGAATGGATTCCGGATCGCGGTCGGGCGTGATGCGTGCCCGGACGGCGCATCGACGAGTTACCTCCGACTTCCGGCGGGGTTCGCCGAGGTCGGCGATGGCGATGTGCTGAGCTTCTACCCGCGATCGGGTCGAGTGAGGCTGCTCTACCGTCGGTCGTCGCGACACAACTTCTTCCTCGTCACCGAACGCTGCAACAACTATTGCCTGATGTGTTCGCAGCCGCCGAAGAAGGTTGATGACGGCTGGCTGATCGACGAAATCGCGGAGGCACTGTCACTGCTCGACCCGGCGACTCCCGCACTGACATTCACCGGCGGGGAACCACTCACCGAGTGGCGCCGATTCATCGGGCTGCTGGAGCTGTCGCGGGATCTGCTCCCGGACACCGCGATTCACGTGTTGACCAATGGGCGCGCCTTCTCCGTTCCCGACGTCGCGCGCGCCTGGGCCGAGATCGGGCATCCGCAGCTCTCCGCAGGTATACCGATCTATGCGGCGGTGGATCACATTCACGACTATGTGGTTCAGGCCGCGGGCGCGTTCGACGAAACTGTTCTCGGCGTGCTCCGACTCAAGAACCTGGGGCAACGGGTCGAGATTCGTATTGTTCTGCATGCCATCACCGCGCCGCGTCTGCGTGAGACCTGCTCGTGGATCGCGCGTAACCTGCCATTCGTCGATCATGTGGCTCTGATGGGCATGGAAAACACCGGCTTCGCGGTCGCCAACGACGCCACACTGTGGATCGATCCCGTCGATTACCAGGAACAGTTGAAGGCTGGTGTCGACGCCCTCTCCTCCGCCCGAGTGAACGTTTCGATCTACAACCTGCCCCTGTGCGTCCTCGATGCCAGCATCCGGCCGTTCGCGGTGCAGTCGATCTCGGACTGGAAGAACGCGTACGTCGCGGAGTGTGACGACTGCTCGGTGCGCCACGAATGTGCCGGCTTCTTCTCGACGGGCCGACCGAAATTCAGTCGCGGGATAGCCGCCATCTAGTGAGGTTCCGACTTGATGGCGTGGGGGTGGGTGGCATCTGCCGCGACAGGGGTGGCCGCGGTTCTACATTGCTGCCCGCGGAAGGCCGAGACGCTCCAGAGTGGCTCACACCCTCCGAATCCGCGAACTCTGATAGCGGAGATCAGTGAGATATGTTGGTAGCGGGGGAGTTTCGGAGACTCCAGCGCATCGTGGCAGGGCGCTGAAAAGGACGGCAGGTTTCTGGTTCGAGTCCAGATGGAAGAGCATAAAGAAGCCCTCTACCAGCAGGTAGGGGGCTTTTCGTGGGCTGCGCAATTGCATGCGAATCCATTGCCTTTCACAGCGGCCAACGCGGCACTTTCTCTTCGTGGTCCCGCCCGCAGCCTCATCCCGATTCACCGCCGACGCGACGTGGGCACGTCGAGAAACGGGACGTGCCCGGGATTCACGTGAACTCGTGGCAACCTTTCTCGTGTTCGGTTGAGAGTTGGTCGACAGTCGAGGAGGGTTTGTGGCGAAGATGGGCAGGCGGAAGCGGTCGCGGATGTTGACGCAGGGGCTCCTGGTTCCGGATGGGGGCGCGCGGAAGGTATCGCCCGAGAGCGGTTCGAAGGCGGACAAGGCTGTTGGGTCGCAGTCGGGAGCGGCTCTCGCGCAGGAAACCAAGCCCGCCGCCAAGGAGCCGAAAGCTGCCGCTGCGAAGGAGCCGAAAGCCACTGCTCCGAAGGAGCCGGTGGCGGAGTCCGAGGGCGCAGCCGCGAAGGAGCCGAAGGCCGCCGCGAAGCCGACTTCTCCGGCCGGCGAGCCCGATCTCAAGGCGCTCTCGGATCGCATCAAGGCCCGCCGCAAGGAGAAGGGCTGGACCCAAGCCGATGTGGCTCGCACCAGCGGACTTTCGGCGAACGCCGTCAGCCAGATCGAGCGGTGCCTGAACGAGGATCCCGCCGCGGACGCCCTCGCCAAGCTCGATGCCGGTCTGGAATGGCCCGCGAACACCGCCGACTCCATCCTGCGCGGCACCGAACTCGCGAGCGCCTCCGCCCACTGAGCTCACCCGCGTGAAACCGGCCCCTGACAACATCTTTCGCGATGGTTGTCAGGGGCTTCGCATGTTGTCACCCGGTTCGATTGCCGTGGACCACGTGGAGTTCTCGGTGGCCCGCCGTGGTCATCATTCGTGCGACCGCACAGCTCGACCACACCGCACGTCGTGCGAACAGCGATGACAGGCCCACGCCCGCGACAACCCACACCGTCGCGACCTGCACGCAAATCCATGGGATCCGGGCGCCGTCCTAGCGCCCTGTGAGACAGAGGTCTGAGTGGGGTTGGGAGACTGGTGGGGATGAAACTGCCTGAGCTTCCTGATCTGCCGGTCCGCGGTGTGCTCGATCGGATCGTCGAGACGCTCGACGAGCGGGAGACGGCGGTGCTGGTGGCGCCGCCGGGGACGGGGAAGACGACGCTGGTGCCGTTGGCGCTGGCGGCGGGGGCGAGCGGGCGGGTGGTGGTGGCGGAGCCTCGGCGGTTGGCGGCCAGGGCGGCGGCGGGGCGGATGGCGGCGTTGCTGGGGGAGCGGGTCGGGGAGACCGTCGGGTATTCGGTGCGGGGGGATCGCCGGGTGGGGGCTCGGACCCGAGTGGAGGTGGTGACGTCCGGGTTGCTGGTGCGGAGGTTGCAGAGTGATCCGGAGTTGTCCGGAGTGGGGGTGGTGATGCTCGACGAGTGTCATGAGCGGCACTTGGACGCGGATCTGTTGTTGGCGTTGCTGTTGGACGCGCGGGAGGGATTGCGGCCGGATCTGCGGGTGCTCGCCACCTCGGCAACTGTTGCGGCGGATCGGCTTTCGGCGTTGCTGGGCGGGGAGCAGCCGGCGCCGGTGGTGAGAGTTCAGGGGCGGGCATACCCGGTGGAGATGGCGTATGTGCCGCCGGTGCCTCGGGAACGGTTGGAGGCGCAGGTCGCTCGGGCCACCCGGATGGCTTTGACCGGGAGTGACGGCGATGTGCTGGTGTTTCTGCCGGGGGCGGCCGAGATTCGGCGGACCGCGGCACTGCTGTCGGGGCTGAACGGGGTGGATGTGGTCCCGCTGCACGGGCGCCTCACCGCGGCGGGGCAGGACACCGCGCTGCGGAAGGGAACTCGGCGGCGGGTGGTCCTCTCGACCGCCGTGGCGGAGTCGAGTTTGACCGTGCCGGGGGTGCGCGCCGTGGTGGATTCGGGGGTGGCCCGGGTGCCGCGAATCGATCGGAGCAGAGGGCTGTCCGGCCTTGCGACGGTGCGGGTTTCGGCTGCGGTGGCGGAGCAGCGGGCGGGCCGCGCCGGGCGTGAGGCGCCGGGGTGGGCGTGGCGGTGCTGGCCCGAGTACGAGCACGGCACTCTGCCCGCCTACCCCGAACCCGAGATCAAGACCGCCGATCTGACCCGATTGGCGTTGGAACTGGCGTGCTGGGGCACACCCGACGGCTCCGGCCTCGCCTGGTGGGACGCACCGCCGGTCGGCGGACTGGCGGCCGGGCGAGAAGTGTTGCACGCGTTGGGCGCTGTGGACTCGAGCGGTGCGGCGACCGATCGCGGTCGGCGAATGGCCGAGGTGGGCCTGCATCCTCGACTCGCACGCGCCCTGCTCGACGGTGCGGCCGAGGTCGGCGCGCGGGCCGCCGCGGAGGTGGTCACGCTGCTCGATGACGACACCCTGACTCCCGGAGTCGATCTCGTCGCCGGACTGCGCACGCTGCGGCGGGAGCGTCCGGACCGCTGGCGGCGGGAGGTCGAGCGCCTGACTCGGCAACTGAACGAGACGTCGAGCCGCTCCGCGACCCCGGCGGCAATCGGCTCGGCATCGACAGTATCGGTTGAGCCGCACGATGATTCGACACCGAACGAGACCAGCGACTCGACCGGGATGCCGGGTGGTGGGTTCGCGGAAGTGGGTGAGACGCCGAGTCGGGAGTCTGCCGAGCGGGACCGGAAGTCCGCGCGAGCTCCCGGAATCGCGGAGCGGCTGTCGGAGGGCAAGCAGCATTCAGGCAAGGCAGACGATCCGGCTCTTGTTGTCGCACTGGCGCATCCGGAGCGGTTGGCGCGGCGGCGCGGGGCCGGGTCGGCGAGCTATCTGATGGCCGGTGGCACAGCGGCGACGCTGCCGCCGGGGTCCGGACTGGGCGATGCGGAGTGGTTGGCGGTGGCGGTGGCCACGCGGGATCCGGGGCGGTCCGACGGGATCATTCGACTGGCCGCGGTGGCCGATGAGCGGCTTGCCCGGCAGGCCGCGCCGAATCTGGTGGCGGTTCTCGACGAGGTCGATTGGGTCG
Organism: Nocardia jejuensis NBRC 103114; assembly: GCF_001613145.1. Taxonomy (GTDB): domain Bacteria; phylum Actinomycetota; class Actinomycetes; order Mycobacteriales; family Mycobacteriaceae; genus Nocardia; species Nocardia jejuensis. The sequence continues at coordinate 167,453 of NZ_BDBU01000025.1, read as the reverse complement.
ATGGCGAGGTGGTGGCGCGGCGGGTCGAGCGGCTGGGCGCGATCGTGCTGTCGGAGAAGAAGATTCGTGAACCGAGCCGGCAATTGGTCGAGGCGGCCGTGCGGCGCGGCCTGACCTCGACCGGTCTCGGTGTGCTGCGGTGGGATGCGGACGCGAGCGCTCTGCGGCACCGGCTGGGCTTCCTGCATCGCACGGTGGGCGCGCCCTGGCCGGCCGTGGATGACGAGTCGCTGCTGGCCGATCTCGACTCTTGGCTCGCCCCCGAACTCGCGAAGGCCCGCCGCCGCGCCGATCTCGAACGCATCGACGCCGGCACGGCGCTGCGCCGCCTGCTGCCCTGGCCCGAGGCCGTTCGCCTGGATGAGCTTGCGCCCGAACGCCTTCCGGTGCCCTCGGGCAGCAGCCCGCGCATCGACTACTCGGCAGATCCGCCGGTGCTCGCGGTCAAGGTACAGGAGGTGTTCGGCTGGGCCGAAGCCCCGCGTCTGGCCGACGGCCGCGTCCCGATCCTGCTACACCTGCTCTCGCCCGCCCAGCGCCCGGTAGCGGTCACCGCCGACCTCGAATCCTTCTGGCGCACCGGTTGGCCGCAGGTCCGTGCGGACCTGCGGGGTCGCTATCCGAAGCACGCCTGGCCGGAGGACCCGGCGACGGTGCGGGCGCACCGCGGCACCGCCCGCAATGCCGGGCGCAACCGCCCGAACTGAGGTGCTCAGCGCAGACCACGATGCCGCCGCACACCTCGAAACACACAGTGTGCCCGGACCTGTCCGCGATCCGCAGCCGAGTGGGTCGTTGTGGCGCACGAGAACTCCGCGACCGGGTCGAGCGCGGTCGCGGAGTCGCCGGTTCGGGTCAGACGCGGGCGCGGACGAACTTGTAGATCACCAGGATGATCACCGCGCCGACGATCGCGCCGAGGAAGGAGTGTTCGACCGGGGGACGCAGGTCGAATTTGTGGGGGGCGAAGACGAGGCTGCCGAGGGTGCCGCCGACGTAACCGCCGACAATGCCCAGGACGATCGTCATGAGCCAGCCGAAGTCTTCTTTGCCTGGGACCAGGAGGCGGGCGATCGCACCCGCGATGAGGCCGATGATGATCATGACGATGATGCCCATGGCATGCTCCTTGTCTAGCCTGCTACGCGGTACGAACCTAGCAGTTTCAAGGGTGACCATGAGCGTGTCGCGACAGATCAGCGCGCCCGGCCGGAATACCCCGTGCGGCAGGCGATATCGGTGCACTCGCGGGCGCGGTGGGAGCCCGGCGCCGGAGCAGAACTACTTCGCGTCGCGGACCTTCCTGGCGGCGTCGGCGAAGAACTTGTCGAACTTCGCCTCGTCGGGAACCCCGGACAGCGCCGAGACGCGGACGCCGACCGTGGTGTCGCGCAGAGTCACCCAGCCCTGATACGACGTGCGCGACAGCAGCTGTTTGTCGTCGACATTGCTGGTGCTGGTCGATCGGTAGGCGATGGCATTGCTGCCCGACAGCTCACCGGGCGCAGGGAGCTTGTCCATGACGACCTCGGTGTCGACCTTCGCGCCCTCGGTGGTGGCCGAGACCTGCACCGTCCCGCAGCGGGTATAGGTATCGGTGATCCTGGTCAGGTCCATGACGCCACTGGCGACGAAGTCGACGTAGACGGTCATATCGTCGGTGGTGGCGGCGACCAGGGCGGATTTGCCGAGGATGTCCCGCGAGGCATTGGACAGATCCTGTTGGGGCACTTGGCATTCGGCGGGCGTCACCGTCGAGCTGGCCATCGCGCCGCCCAGGTCGGACAGGGTCGACTTGAGCTTTTCCGGCGGCAGGTCCAGCCTCTTCGCCCCCGCCGGGAACTCGCTGTCGGCCAGCACCATCTGCTCGAGCGGCGTGCTCGGCGCGGAATCGCCCGACGCGCTCGCGGACCCACCTCCTCCGCAACCACTGGTCACAAGCACCACGCCGACGGCCGCCGATACCCACGCTCCTGTGCGCTTCACGCGCGACAGCATGCCAGTGCGCCGGCGGATCTGTGCGCGGAGTCGCGCAGCCCCGGGTGATGCGCCGCTCGAGCACGGCGAGTCCCGGGCGACGCGCACGCTACGACGCCCGCGACTCGCCCGCGGTGACCCGGTGGCGACCGGCTCTCGCGACGCGCGCCCGATCGAGCGGGTTCAGCGCAGGCGGACCGGCACCGCCGCCACATCGTTCTGCGTCATGACCGGAAGATGCGGGATCTCCTCGGCGGGCACCGCCAGGGTCAGCTCGGGGAACCGGTCGAACAGCGCAGGAAGGCCGATCGCCGCCTCCAGCCGCGCCAACGCCGCCCCGGGGCAGATGTGCGGCCCGTACCCGAAGGAGAGATTGCGGCTCGAGGTGGTCCGGTCGAGGTCGAACTCGTCGGCGTCCTCCCCGTGGATCGCGGTGTCGCGGCCGATCGCGCGGTACGACATCACCACGCCCTCACCCTTGTCGATGGTCAGATCGCCCACCGTGATGTCCTCGGTGGCGAAGCGCATGAGCAGATGCGTGACCGGCCCGTCCCAGCGCAGCGTCTCCTCGATGGCCTGCTTCCACTGCACGTCGCCGGAGCGGATCCGCGCCAGCTGTCCGGGACGGGAGAGCAAGGCGCGCACCGCATTCACGATGAGGCTGACCGTGGTCTCGTGACCGGCGGCGACCAGGGCCTTGAGGTTGCCCACCACCTCTTCCTCGGTGAGCGGGTCACCGCCCTCGTCGGCGAGGATCAGCGCGCTGGTGAGGTCGTCGCCCGGCTCGGCGGTCTTGCGGCGCACCATCTCGGTGAAGTAGACGTCCAGATCCTCGATCACCTTCAGGCGCTCGTCCTGCGGGGTCACCATCGAGAAGAACGCCTTGTACCAGCCCAGCAGCAGGGCCTGATCCTCGGGCGGCACGCCCATGAGCTCGCTGATCACCCGCATCGGCAGCGGGTAGGCGAAGACCTGCTTGAGGTCCACGACCGCGCCGTCGCGCCCGGCCTCCTCGAGGTTGTCCAGCAGCTCCTTCACCAGCTGCTCGATGGACGGACGCAGCGCCTCCAGCCGACGCGGGGTCAGCGCCTGGGTGGTCTTGATCCGCAGGCGGCGATGCTCGGCCCCGTCCACGGTGAACATGGAGCGGCCCACATCGATCATGCCGATCAGCGGCCACTGCCGGGTCACCGCGCCGGAGGTCCACGGCGCCCAGGCGCCGATGTCCTTGATCAGCCGTGTGTCGGTGAGCAATTGGCGTGCGACGGTGTGATCGGTGACCGTCCACACGGGCACGCCGAGCAGTTCGATCCGGGTCACGGGGCCCGCGGCGCGCAGAGCGGTGGTCTCTCCGTCCAGGTCACCCATCATCGGGTCGATGACCATGGCATGGGGGCAGGAACTCACTGGAAACCTCCGACAGCTCGAACAGGCGTGAAAACAACTGGCAGGGAAGTCATTCCGCACAGGAAGGGGGAGGGTCGCCGCATCAGGTTCTGCGCGGGCACCGCCAGGTCCAGGTCGGGCAGCCGGTCCAGCAGCACCTCGATCCCGGTCCGGGCGATGATCTCGGCGAGCTGTTGCGCCGGGAAGGGGCAGCGGTACTCGCCGTGGCTGAACGCGAAGTGCGCGCTGTTGCCCGAATGCGCCAGGTCCGAGACATGCTGTCGCACATGCGGATCGGTATTGGCCGGACCGAGCCCGAGCAGCAGCATGTCGCCCGCGCGAATCGTCTTGTCGCCCAACCGGGTGTCGCGCGAGGCCCAGCGCCCCGCCAGAATCGCATTGGGGCTGTCCTCCCACAGCACCTCGTTCATCGCCTGCCCGACACTGCGCCGCCCGCCGCCGAGCGCCGCGGCGAACCGGTCGTCGGTGAGCATGAGCCGCAACGAGTTCCCGAGCCAGTCACAGGTGGGCAGGTGGCCCGCGGCGGTGATCGCCATCAGGTCCTGGACGTACTCGTCGTCGGTGAACGAATCCGGGTAGGCGATCATGCGCGAGACGACGTCGTCACCGGGCACGGCCCGCTTCATGGCGAGCAGGTTCTGCATGTGCTGCATGAACCGCAGCTGCGCGGCCTGGGCGTCGGCGCCGCCGTCGGCCATCACCTTCATGGTCCAGGCCAGGTCGGCGCCGTCCTCGTCCGAGAAGCCCATCAGCCAGGCCAGCACCAGCACCGGCAGCTGCTCGGCGAAATCGGCGACCAGATCCGCGGTGCCGCGACCACAGAACCGGTCGATCAGACGATCGGACAGTTCCTCGCAGATGCGGCGCATTTCGAACGGATCGACGGCTTCGAGCGCGGGCTCCACCATCGCCACGTGCCGCAGATGCTCGGCGCCGGCGGTGAAGTAGATCGACGGTCGCGGTGAACCGACCATGGGCAGCAGCGGCCAGTCCGCGGGAATGTTCCCCCACTGGTTCCACAGGCTCACATCGCGCGGGAACAACTCGGGAGAGTTGGTGACCTGATGCATTTCCCGGTATCCGATGACCAGCCAGGCCGGGACATCGCCGGGCAGCTCGACGGGCACCACCGCGCCGTGCTCGCGGCGCATCTCGTTGTAGAGATGCTGCGGGTCGGTGTGAAAGCGCGGGCCACTCAGCGGAACCACGCCGGGGCTCGGCCGAACCGGGCAGCCGCCGGCCTGTGCGGGTGAGCTCATGCGGGATCCTTCCGAACCGGAGCAGTCGGGGTGTACAGGTACTCGACCAGTTCGATCAGCACTCGCTTACAGGAATCGCGGTTGCGTGCATCGCAATCCACCAGCGGCACGTGCGGATCCAGATCCAGCGCGTCGCGGACCTCCTGCGGATCGGCCGTCCCGCCGAAGTTGTTGCACGCCACGATGAACGGCGTGCGCTGATGTTCGAGCCGGTCGATCGCGTACCACGAGTCCTCGATCCGGCGCTGATCCACCAGCACGATCGCGCCGAGCGCGCCGGTGAACAGTCGATCCCACAGGAACCAGAAGCGCTCCTGGCCGGGGGCGCCGAACAGATACAGCACGTGCTCGGCGTCGATGGTGATCCGGCCGAAGTCGAAAGCCACCGTGGTGGTGGACTTTCCGGGCGCGAGAGTGATGTCGTCCACACCCTGGCTCACCTGGGTCATGGTGGCCTCGGTGTCCAGCGGCCGGATCTCGCTGATCGAGCGCACCATGGTGGTCTTGCCGACGCCGAAACCGCCCACGATGACGATCTTCAGGCCGTGCCGGGCATCGGCGTGCAGTGGTGCGTCCGCGCGGGCGGGCCGGGGATCAAAGATTGCGGAGTCCAACGAGCACCTTCTCGAGGGTGGTGGAGTCTGGAAGCGAATTCCATTGCGCGCCAGGGTTCGTGCGCGGATGCCGCACGGTGATCCGGCCCGCGAGCAGCAGGTCCGACAGTAGGATCGTGGTGATGCCGACCGGGAGTTTCAACTCCGCCGCGATCTCCACGACCGCGGCGGGCGAGCGGCAGATCTCCAGGATCGCCACATGCTCGGACTGCATGCCGGGACTCGGATCACATTCGCTCACAACGAGGGTGACCAGATCGAAGGCATCCGAATCGGGCCGGCTGCGTCCGCCGGTCAGCGTGTAGAGCCGGTCCGGATCCTCGTCTGGCCTGGTCACGACACGCCAGCTCCCCGGCCCTGGGGTACGGTCGCGCCCGGAATTCTGGGCGCGGCGGCGAGATGCTCGCCGAGTTGCTCGACCAGCTCTCGCATATTGTGGCCGACCAGGCCCGCGTCGGCGTCCTCCGCGGCGACCACCGCGATATGCGCGCCGACCCCGGCCTCGACGATGAACAGGATGCCCCCATAGAACTCGGTCATGGACTGGCGCACTCCGCCGCGGCCGTCACCGAATTCGATAGAGGCACCGTGGGAGAGACTTTGGATGCCGGCGGAGATGGCGGCGAGCTGATCGGCGCTGTCGTTGCCGAGCTCGGGGGTATGGCAGATCTTCAGACCGTCGCCGGACAGCAGCAGGGCGTGCTTGGCGCGCGGGGTACGGGTGAGCAGCTGCTCGAGCAGCCAGCCCAGATGTGTCGCCGACGGCGTCCCGGTCGGATTCATTGATCGGCCTCCAAGGCTACGGACGGGGAAGAGGTTGCGGCGCCGGCATTCTCGCGACCGTTCATCGCGCGCTGGAAGGCGCCGAGCGCGGAGGGCGAGGAGACCTGACGCAGCGGCAGGGGAGAGTTCTGGGGGTCGGGGCCGTCGGGCAGCATGTCCGGCAGACCACCGGGGTGCACCGCCGCCAGGGTGGTGCCGCGGCGGCGTTTGGGCAGACCGGACGTGGTGACTGGCGCTGCAGCCGAAGGCGTGGTGGCGAGCTCGGTAGCCGAAGGCACTGCACCCGAAGGCGCTGTGGCGGGGGCGCTCTCGGTGGCGAAGGTCTCGAGATCGGTGAGCGCGCGGGCCGGTTCGGCGGCGGGCAGCGCGGCGGTTTCGCGGACCGGAAGGGCTTGCTGCCGATCGGAGTGCTGCTCGATCGCGGCGGCGGGCAGCGGAATGGAGCCGAGCGTCGCGGTGCGATCGACGCGGGTGGTCAGCTCGCGCGGGACCACGATCACCACGGCCGTGCCGCCGATCGCGGACGGGCGGTAGGACACGGTCAGTTCGTGCTTGCGTGCCAGGTAGCCGACCACGGCCAGGCCCAGGCGGGTGCCCGAGAGCGAGGACAGATCCGAACCGCCGCCGGTGCGGCCCGAGACCGTGGATTCGGCTCGGCGCAAGGCGGATTCGCTCATCACCAGGCCGCTGTCCTCGATGGTGATCACCACGCCCGCGGGCACCTCGGCCGCGTACACGTGCACCTCGGTGGTGGGCGGGGAGAAGTTGCAGGCATTGTCGAGCAACTCGGCCAGTGCGTGCATGACGCCCTCGGCCGCGTGCCCGGCGATGGCGATATCGGTGACCGCCCGCAGCCGCACCCGCTGGTAGCCCGCGACCCGGCCCATCGCTCCGCGCAGGATCGATTCCATGGCAATGGGTTTGGCCCAGCGGCGGCCGGTCCGCGCGCCGCTCAGCACCGCGATGCTGTCGGCCAGGCGGCCCGCCTGCGCGGTGCGGTGGTCCAGTTCCAGCAGATCGGCGAGCACCTTCGGATCGCCGTGCCGGTTCTCCATCTCGCGCAGCTCGGCCAGCATGCTGGTGCTCATGGCCTGCATGCGCCCGGCCGCGCCCGCGAAGGCCGACAGCGCCGCGGCCCGGCGGTTCTCGCTGTCCTTGGCATCTCGCGCGCGCTCGGATGTGGCGGCGTCGAGCGTCTGAACCTTGGAGTCGGCCTCCGCGATTCGACCCTGCGCCTCGGCGATGACCGAGGCCATCCGGGACTCGGCCTCGGTGATCACCGCGGCGGTGCGGGCATCCGCCCATGCCGCGCGAGCGTCACCGTCCCGGCGTGCGCGCCCGGCCTCGGACCGGTAGTACTCCGCGACCGTCACCGCCGCGCCCAGCAGTGCGCCCAGCACGCCCACGATCACCACGAGGGGGATACGCAGATCGTCGGACGCGATGAAATACGTCGCGGCGACCCCTAGAACAACTGATCCGATACACGCCGACAACGTCCGAAACGGCACCCGAACACCCGACCGGGGCTCCGGTACGCCGCCCGGCGGATTCGATGACTCCGACAAGCTTCGCACTTCCGCACTCGTTCATCGAGGCAGACGCCCCGAAGCGACCGTCGCCCCCCGGCCTGAGGGCACGCCAAATAGGCGGACCGACAAGAGGATTCGGATCTCGCGGACGAGCATAGGCACCCGGGACGCTCGGCGCTACCTGAGCGCGAACACCCCGGCAAACGAAGTCTCGATGGGCGGGCGCACTGCACCGGGCGGACGTGAGATCCGTTGGGGCGGAGTTTCATCGACCGGCGTGACATGTTCCGCCAATGTTCGCCGGGGTGTGCGGACCGAGTGCGGATCCCGCTGATCGACGGGGGCGTCCCGGGATTCGGGTTCGCGGGCGGGTAATGCTCGCGTGCGTCCCTGGTATCCGCGCGTCGGCACGGGGTGCTCGCCGGGTGCGGTCGGGCGGCCTCGTAGGAACCGCCGGAATCCGATCGGGGCGTCCGAGCGCCGAATGCGGTGAGATCTCCGGTCTGGTTCGGGTCGAGGACGGGGTCCCGAAGGGCGGCGCGGATATTCCCCGGTTCGCTCCGCGTGAAATCTGGGCTGTCGACTTGACCTGAACCTATGTTCAGGTTCCAAGCTGTGAGCAGTCGGAACAACGGTCGAGAACGGAAGGGCGGCAGCGAGATGCGCACAGTGCAGGCCGAGGCATTCGGAGGACCCGAGGCGTTGACGGTGACCGAGGCCCCCGATCCGGTGGCCGGTCCCGGCGAGGTCGTGGTGCGGGTCGAGGCGGCGGACGTGATGTTCCTGGACACGCTGCTGCGCAGCGGTGCGGGCAGGGACTACTTCCCGGTCGCGCCGCCGTTCGTGCCCGGCGGCGCGGTCGCCGGAGTGGTCGAGTCGGTCGGTGCCGGAGTCGGCGCGGAATGGATCGGCCGCCGGGTCGGGACGCCCACGGCCGCGAGTGGAATCGGCGGTGGCACCCCGACCGGGGGATACGCGGAGCGGGCCTTGGCCAAGGCCGACACCCTCGCGGTCGTGCCCGACGGATTGAGCCTGACCCAGGCGGTGGCGCTGGTGCACGACGGGCGCACCGCGCTCGCCGTCGCCGATCGGGCCGCGATCCAGCCGGGCGAATGGGTGCTGATCACCGCGGCCGCCGGGGGTTTGGGGACCCTGCTGATCCAGCTAGCCCGCACGGCCGGCGCCAGGGTCATCGCCGCCGCGCGGGGTGCGGCGAAACTGGAACTGGCGCAACGCCTCGGCGCGCAGGAAGTGGTCGACTACTCCGAGGACGGGTGGGTCGAGAAGGTCCGGGAGCTGACCGGCGGCGTGCAGGTGGTCCTGGACGGCGCGGGCGGGGAGACCGGCGGGATAGCGCTCGGTGCGGTGACGCCGGGGGCCCGGTTCATCGGATACGGCAACGCCGCTGGAGGATTCGCCGCCGTCGACACGGAAGCGGCTGCTGCACAGGGTGTTACGGTCGTCACATTGTTCGAGCTGACCGCTGACGGCGTCGACTGGAACGCGCTGCACGACCGCGCCCAGGCCGAGGCCGCCGCCGGACGGCTGGAGGTCGTGATCGGGCAGAGCTTCCCGCTCGAGGACGCGGCCGCCGCACACGCCGCCATCGAATCCCGGACCGCCGCCGGGCGCACGATCCTCACCGTCTGACTCGGCGGCACCGCTCGAGGACGCGGCATCGAAGGCCGGAACCCATCGCGGATCGCCGGTCTTCGATGCCCTGCGGGTGGAATCTGTCGCGGGTACGTCGCCCGTCGGGATCCGCGCCGCCGGGTGTGATCGCGCGGTGCCCGCGTCCCGGGTTCGCAAAATCTCGGCGTCTGCGTCCCGGGTGTGCTCCGCATCCCCGGGTTCGTCACGTCTCGCGGGTCTGTTGCCGGTCGGTTGATCCGACGGCGTTGTTCCGGATGGTCGCGGTGCCCTGTCAGCGCGTGCACGGCACGGCTGTCGCGTCGCAGGGATGCCTCGTTCGCGATGATCGGCGCGGCGTGTCAGACCGGTTTTCGCTGGTGTCGGCGTCGCGCGCGGGCAGAGTGGGTCGGTGGGGGCACGACGCGGAGGTTGCGATGCGCTATCGGACCGGGCTGATCGGGGCACTCGCCGCGGGGGTGTGCTTGTGTTTCGCACCGAGCGCCGCCGCCGAGCCGAAGCCGAACGAGCCGCCGCCGGTGCACGCCGACGTGCCCCCGCGCACGTCCATCTCGCTGCGCACCATGGTCCCGGGAGTCGGCTGGGGTACCTCGAACGAGACGGAATCGCGTGGGGGACTGTCGATTTCCAAGCTGTACCTGGTCGATTACGCGCTGCGGCACGGCGACGGTTCCGCCGAGGACAAGGCGCTGGGCGAACGCATGATCCGCAACTCCGACGACGCCGCGGCCGATGTCATGGCCGCGAAATACCCGCAGGCCATCGATGCCGTGGCCGCCGAGTACCAGCTCGAGGCGACCCACGGCGCGAGCGATTGGGGTATGTCCTCGACCAGCACGGCCGATATCGCCGATTTCCTGGCGGCCAAGCAGCGCACCGATCCGCACTCCCCGCTGTTCGACTGGATGGAGCATGCCAACCCGGTCGCCGCCGACGGCACCGCGCAGGACTGGGGCACCGCCCGGCTACCGCGGGTGACCGGAACCAAATGGGGCTGGGCCGATGTGGGGGTGCCCGAGGTGGCCTCGGCCTCGTTCGGTCCGGGGTTCACGGTCAGTGCCCATACCTACGGCACCTCGGAAGAGCAGACCGAGGATGTGCTCGGTGCGCTGTCCGGAGTCTTCACGCAGTGGCAACCGACTCGCTGAGTGACCTGTCCCACTGTGTTCCGGGGTTGTCAGCAAACAGTTGTGGATTCACAATCGTTGTGTGCTTACAACTGTTGACGGGCTGACGGCCCGGCGCAAGACGATCGTGCTGATCACCTGTTGCATGAGCCTGCTCATCTCGTCGATGGACGCGACGATCGTCAATGTCGCGCTCCCCACCATCCAGAACGATCTCGGTGCGCCGCTGTCGAAACTGCAGTGGATCGTCGACGTCTACACCCTCACTCTCGCCAGCCTGCTGATGCTCTCGGGCGCGACCGCCGACCGCTTCGGGCGCAAGCGGATGTTCCGGATCGGGCTGCTGATCTTCGCGGGCGGCTCGCTGCTGTGCAGCCTCGCACCGACCATCGAGGTGCTGATCGGTGCGCGCTTCGTGCAGGCCATCGGCGGTTCCATGCTCAATCCCGTTGCCATGTCGATCATTACGACCGTCTTCACCGGGCGGGTGGAGCGCGCCCGCGCGGTGGGTGTGTGGGGCGCGGTGGTCGGCATCTCGACCGCGATCGGCCCACTGGTCGGCGGTGGGCTGATCGACGCGCTGGGCTGGCAGTCGGTGTTCTGGATCAATCTGCCGATCGTCGCGGTCGCCTTCGTGCTCACCACGATCTACGTTCCGGAATCGAAGTCGGCGAACGCGCGCGGCATCGATCCAATCGGTCAGGTGCTGGCGATCGCCATCCTGTTCACCCTGGTGTTCGGCCTGATCGAGGGCACGCCGCTGATCTTCGTGCTGACCGCCGCCGCGCTGGCCGGCTTCATCCGGCACGAGTCGCGTCATCCGTCGCCGTTCATCGATCTGCGTTTCTTCCGCAGCTTCCCGTTCTCCTCGGCCACCGTGATCGCGGTCTGCGCGTTCGCGGGACTGGGCGCGTTCCTGTTCGACGTCTCGCTGTATCTGCAAGGCACCCGGCACTTCTCGGCCACTCACACCGGTCTGCTGTACCTGCCGATGGCGCTGGCCATGCTGGTCTTCTCGCCGATCTCGGGGCGGATGGTCGGGCGGTACGGCACCCGGCCGTCGCTGCTGGTGGCCGGTGTCTTCATGGGCGTGGCCGCGATCGGCCTCACCCGGCTCGCCCCGGAGACCCCTCTCTGGCAGCTGATCATCGTGTTCGCGATCTTCGGCGTGGGCTTCGGCATGGTCAACGCGCCCATCACCACGACCGCGGTGAGCGGCATGCCGCTCGATCGCGCGGGCGCGGCCTCGGCGGTGGCCTCCACCAGTCGTCAGGTCGGAGTGAGCCTCGGTGTGGCATTGTGTGGTGCGCTCTCGGGGGCCGGACTGTGGTGGACCATCACCGGTTTCGCCGCCGCAGTCCTCGCACTGGGGGTCGCCGCGAACACCGATTGGTCGTATCGCACCCGTGACCGCGTCGCTCCGCTGCTCGAACAGAAAGTCCCCGCCAATGCCGGCTGACACGCCCACCCCCGACGACGTCTGGCGGTTGCTGACCCATCTGGTCAACGACTCCAGAGACGCCTGGAAGCGTGCGGTGGTGGAGCGAACGGGCATGCCGTTCAGCCGGGTTCGGGTGCTGCGCCGATTGCGGCCGGGCCCGCTGACCGTCAAGGAACTCGCCTCGGCCGCCGCGATGGACGCGCCCGCGACCACCGTCACGGTCAACGATCTGGAGTCACGGGGCCTGGTGGTGCGGGAGATCGATCCGGAGAACCGGCGGCGGAAGCTGGTGTCGCTCACCGACGAGGGGCGCGAGGTGGTGGCCCGCGCGCTGGCGACCCCCGACCCCGCGCCGGCGGAGGTCGAACAGCTGGACGCGGACGATCTGCGTGCGCTGCATCGGCTACTGCGCAAACTCGAGCACTGAGCACTGAGCACTGAGCACCGAGCGCCGAGCACTGATCCCTGAACAGAGGGTGCGAGGTTCGGCGGCGACTTACCGTCCCGCTATCGGCCCGTTAGTGTGGGCCGGGTGCGCATCCGACATGGGAAAGCAATTCTGGCGATCTGCGGAGCACTACTGACCGGGGGGAGTGGTCAGGCTGTTGCCGTCGTTCCGGTGGATCGGGGGGCGCATCCGATGCTGGATTCGCCCGCGCATCAGCGGTTTCCGTTCCCCGATCGGGTGATCGTGCTCGACCCCGGTCACAACGGCGGCGGTGCCGCCAATCCTGGCGTGATCAACGCGCAGGTGCCGGACGGCCGCGGCGGCACCAAGCCCTGCAACACCACGGGAACCAGTGCCGACGACGGCTATACCGAGCACGAATTCAACTGGGATGTGGCGAACCGGGTGCGAGACGCGCTGTCCGCGCGCGGCTTCCGAGTCGTCATGAGCCGTGACAGCGACGACGGCGCGGGCCCGTGCGTGGACGAGCGCGGAACGCTGGGGCAGCGCGTCGATGCCGCGGCCGTGGTCTCCATCCACGCCGACGGCGCGCCCGCCGGTGCGCACGGCTTCCACGTCGCGCATTCGGCTCCCGCCCTGAACGATTCACAGGGCGAGCCCTCGGCCAGGCTGGCCACCGCGATTCGCGACAGCATGGTCGGCGCGGGCTTCACCCCCTCGACCTACGTCGGTTCCGACGGCATGAATCCGCGCGCGGATCTGGCCGGGCTCAATTTCGCCGAGCGGCCCTCGGCCCTGGTGGAGTGCGGCAATATGCGGGATCCCGGCGATGCCGCGCTCATCGAATCCCCGGACGGGCGTGCCCGATTCGCGGCCGCCATCACCTCCGCTATCGTCTCCTACGTCGGGTAGTAGCAACTAGCGCAGCCACCGCGCCGACGCACGGCGCGGGGTGCGTTTCGCCCGGAATGTCGTGAGTACATTGACCACGACACTGCTGGAAGTTCGGGCGAACCGGACTGACGGGTTCCGGGGAGGACTCTTGACCACGACCGAGGTTCGGCCCCGATCGCGATTCGCGTCCTGGCTGCTCGAGGACGCGGGCGAGCAGCATTCGCAGCTGCCCGGGCCGATGGCCAAGCGCGCCCCCAAGGAACGTCAGCATTCCTGGTGGAAGGTGATGTGCCTGACCGGCGTCGACTACTTCTCGACGCTCGGCTACCAACCCGGCATCGCGGCGCTGGCGGCCGGTGTGCTGTCGCCGCTGGCCACGCTGGTCCTGGTCGCGCTGACCCTGCTGGGCGCGCTGCCGGTGTATCGGCGGGTGGCCAAGGAGAGCCCGCACGGCGGCGGTTCCATCGCCATGTTCGCGACCTTCCTGCCGAGCTGGTGGGGCAAGGTCTTCATTCTGGTGCTGCTGGGCTTCGCGGCCACCGACTTCACCATCACCATGACGCTCTCGGCGGCCGACGGTGCGGCCCATATCGTCGAGAATCCGCTGGTACCCGATGCCCTGCACGGGCACAACATGATCATCACGCTGATCCTGCTCGCCCTGTTGGCGGCGGTGTTCCTCAAGGGTTTCAGTGAAGCCATCGGCATCGCGGTGGTGCTGGTCGGCACCTACCTGGCGCTGAACGTGGTGGTCGCGGTGACCGGCATCGTGAAGGTGCTGCAGGCCCCGCACGTGATCACCGACTGGACGCATCTGCTCACCGCCGAGCACGGCAGTCCGATCGCGATGGTCGGGGTCGCGCTGCTGGTGTTCCCGAAGCTGGCACTGGGTCTGTCCGGATTCGAGACCGGCGTCGCGGTGATGCCGCAGATCAAGGGCGCGCCCGGTGATACCGAGGAGTACCCGCGCGCTCGAATCGCCGGCACCCGCACACTGCTCACCACCGCCGCGCTGATCATGAGCGGCTTCCTGGTGATCACCAGTTTCATCACCACCGTGCTGATTCCCGAGGCCGCGTTCGAACCGGGCGGACCCGCCAACGGCCGTGCGCTGGCGTACCTCGCGCACGAGCATCTGGGTGACACCTTCGGCACCGTCTACGACGTCAGCACCATCGCGATCCTGTGGTTCGCGGGTGCCTCGGCCATGGCGGGCCTGCTCAATCTGGTGCCCCGCTATCTGCCGCGCTTCGGCATGGCTCCGGAGTGGGCGCGCCAGATCCGGCCGCTCGTCCTGGTTTTCGCGGCGGTGGCCTTCGGCATCACCTGGTATTTCGATGCCTCGGTGGATGCCCAGGGCGCGGCCTACGCGACCGGTGTGCTCGTCCTGATCACCTCGGCGGCGGTCGCGGTGACGTTCTCGGCGTGGCGCAAGCAGCAGTACAGCCGGGTGCTGGGCTTCGGTGTGGTGTCGCTGATCTTCGTGTACACCACCATCGACAACATCATCGAGAAGCCCGCGGGTGTGCACCTCGCGATCCTCTTCGTCATCGCGATCCTGGTGGTGTCCTTCGCCTCCCGCTTCCGGCGGGCCTTCGAACTGCGTGCCATCGAGGTGAGCTTCGACGAGCGGGCCGCCCGGGTGATCGACGAGCTCGCCGCGCGCGGCGAGATTCGCATCGTCACCCACGACATCGACGAGCGGCAACCGCAGGAGTACGCGGAGAAGGAAGCCGATCAGCGGCGCGAGAGCCACATTCCCGACTCCGAGCCGATTGTCTTTCTCGAGGTCGTCGTCAAGGATCCCTCCGAGTTCAGCACCGATCTGCTGGTCACCGAGGTGGTGGTCGAGCAGTACCGCATCCTCACCGTCGACGCCGCCGCCGTCCCCAACTCGATCGCGGCCATTCTGCTCGCCATCCGCGACCGCACCGGCGTCATCCCGCACGTGTATTTCGAATGGTCCGAGGGCAATCCGCTGACCAACCTGCTGCGCTTCATGTTCTTCGGCGAGGGCGAGGTGGCCCCGGTGACCCGCGAGATCATTCGCCGCGCGGTCCCGCGCCGCTCCCAGCGCCCACACGTGCACGTGGACAGCTGAGGCCACCCGTCCGGGCGGGATAGTTGCCAAATCTAGATGTAACTGCTGGTTTCACACACGGGTAGAATATTGCTACGCTCACGCAGCAAACGCCTGATGTGGATCCGGTCACCCTGACCCGCCCAGGCACAGTGTCGTTTCACTGAACCAGGAGTATCGATGAAGCTACTTCCGAAACTGGGCCGCGCCGCGGAGACCGAACCCGGTGAGGTAGCGCTGCACGCTCGGAACGTGCAGTTCGACTGGTCCGAGACCTCCCCGGTCTGGATGAAGTCCGAACCGATCGCCTCGCACGTCCTCAACGCCCTGAGCATGCTGCTGCCCGAAGGTGAGCGCATGTTCCTGGTGACCTACGGGGAAGCGCTCGAGCTGGTCAAGGACGAGAAACTCCGGGAAGCCATGATCGGCTTCATCGGCCAGGAATCCATGCACGCCGAGAGCCACAACGGTGCGCTCGAGGAGGTCCTCGCGGCGCACGGCATCGACGTGGAGCCGTACGTGCGCCAGGCCGAGTTCCTGTTCCGTAAGACCCTCGGACCGCGAGAGATGCGCAGTGAGGCAGCGCGGCAGCAATTGCTGGTGGAACGCCTCGGCGTGATCGCGACGCTCGAGCATTTCTTCGCCTTCCTGGGCGACTGGGTGCTCAATGCCGATCTGGAGGGCGCCGACGCGGATCCGCAGATGCTGGACCTGTTCCGCTGGCACGGCGCCGAAGAGGTCGAGCACCGCATGGTCGCGCACGACGTCGCGGAATACTTCGGGGTCGGCTACCTGCGCCGCGGTGCGCTCATGCTGCTGGTCTTCCCGATCTTCATCGCGCTGCTGCTGCGCGGCACCAAGTACCTGGTGCATCAGGATCCGGAACTGCCCAACCATCGGTACCCGATGCTGGTGGGACGGATCTTCGCCGCGATGTGGCGCGGCCGCGTGCCGGGCATCCCGTCGCTGCTGATCAGCGCGCTGTCCACCTTCAAGCCGGGCTACACCCCGGAGCCGGTCGGTTCCACCGCGCAGGCCCTGGCCTACCTGGCGCAGTCCCCGGCCGCCCGGATGATGGCGTCGTGACCATGCCCGCGACCCGGCCGGTTCCGGCCGAGCCACCACGTGACCTGTACGGGAAGGAACGCTCGGACCGCGCCACCCGAGTGCTCGACCTGATCGCCGAATCTCGTTTGCGCTGGACGACTTTCGTCAATCGCAAGGAGCCGCCCGCGCGGATCGACGATCATCGGATCCCGCTGACGGTGGTCGAACGCCGGGTGGAAGCGCACGACACCGACGTCATCAGTCTGATGCTCGTGGCCCAGGACGGGCGCAGGCTGCCCGCGTGGCGGCCGGGCGCACATCTGGATCTGGAGCTGCCTTCCGGACGGATCCGCCAGTACTCGCTGTGCGGCGATCCGGCCGATCAGCACAGCTATCGCGTTGCGGTGCGGCGCATTCCGAACGGTGGCGGCGGATCGCTGGAGGTGCACGATCAGCTGCCGGTGGGCACACCGCTGATCGTGCGCGGACCCCGCAACGCGTTCCCGTTCGTGCTGCCGGGCTACGGATCATCCGCTGCCCGAGTGCATTTCGTGGCCGGTGGTATCGGCATCACGCCGATTCTGCCGATGGTGCGGATGGCGCACCGGCTCGGCGTGGACTGGTCCATGGTGTACGCCGGGCGCAGTCGCGACACCATTCCGTTCCTGTCCGAGGTGGAATCCTTCGGCGATCGAGTCACCGTGCGCACCGACGACGAACACGGGTTGCCCACGGCCGCTGATCTGTTGGCCGGCGTCGGCCCGGACACCTCGATCTACTGCTGTGGACCCACGATCATGACCGCGACCATCGCCACGGCCGTGCGGTCCATGCCGGGCGTGGAGATGTACTCCGAGCGCTTCTCCGCCCCGCCGGTGGTGAACGGCACCGCCTTCCAGGTCGAGCTGGCCGCCAGCGGTGGTGTCGTGGACGTGGCCGCGGACAGGTCGGTGCTCGAACAGGTCCTCGAAGTTCGTCCCGACACCCAGTATTCGTGCCGCCAGGGCTTCTGCCGCACCTGCAAGGTGCGGGTGCTCGAGGGCGAAGTCGATCACCGCGACACCGTGCTCACGTCCGCCGAGCGGGCCGCGGGAGAGATGCTCATCTGCGTATCCCGTTGTGCCGGCGACCGTTTGGTGCTGGACCTCTAGCACCCACTCCCAGGAGAAGATCGTGACCGATCAAACGACCATCATCCCCGCCTCCGAACGCGTCGTCCGCAACGGTGAATTCGAGATCGCCGTCTACGAATACGGTGAGCCGTCCGCCGAGACCATCGTGCTGGTGCACGGCTGGCCCGACGACAATCACCTGTGGGATCGCGTGGTGCCGCTGCTGGCCGACCGCTTCCACGTGGTCACCTACGACACCCGCGGGCACGGCCGCTCCACCCGCACCAGCAAGACCGAGGACTACAAGCTGGCGAACTTCGCCTCGGACTTCTTCGCGGTCGCCGACGCGGTGAGCCCGGACGAGCCGGTGCACATCCTGGCCCACGACTGGGGTTCGGTGGAGATGTGGGAGGCGGTGTGCGAACCGCAGGCCGCGGACCGCGTCGCCTCGTTCACCTCGGTGTCCGGCCCGAACCTGGATCACCTGGGCGCGTGGACTCGTACTCAGCTCTCGCAGGGCAAGGTGTGGGGGCCGTTCACTCAGCTGCTGTCCTCGCTGTACACCGGCCTGTTCATGACGCCGGGAGTACCGCGCGTGGTACTCAAGCCGCTGGGCACCGAGAAGGTGTGGTCGCGGTTCGTCGGACTGATGAACGACACCTCGCCGGAGAACATCAAATTCGGCCCGGAGTTCCGTCGCGACTTCTTCGACGGCATGCGCATCTACCGCGCGAACATCCTGCAGCGCATGGGTGAGCCGCGTGAGCGCCGCACCGAGGTGCCGGTGCAGCTGGTGATCGCGCGCCGTGACGTGGCCGTGCGGCCCGCGGGCTACAGCGACACCAAGGAGTGGGCGCCGAACCTGTACCGCCGCGAGGTCGGCGGCGGGCACTGGCTGCCGTTCTCGCATCCGGAGCTGCTGGCCACCGCCACCACCGAACTCGTCGATTCGCTGCGCACGGGGGAACTCTCGCGGGGACTGCGTCGCGCCGAAGTCGGCAGACAGCAGCGGCCTTTCGACGATCAGCTGCTGGTGATCACCGGGGGCGGCAGCGGCATCGGCCGTGAGACCGCACTCGCGTTCGCGCGGGGCGGGGCCGAGATCGTGCTGTCGGACATCAATCTGGACTCGGCCAAGGAAACCGCGGAACTCATTGCGCGCGAGGGTGGTACGGCGCACGCGTACCAGCTGGACGTGTCCTCCGCGGACGCGGTGAACGAGCACGCGGCCACCGTCATCGCCGCGCACGGCGTGCCGGACATCCTGATCAACAATGCCGGAATCGGCCAGGCGGGCGACTTCTTCGAGACCTCCGCCGCCGAATTCGACCGGGTGCTGAACATCAACCTGCACGGAGTCATCAACGGCTGCCGCGCCTTCGGCAAGGCCATGGCCGAACGCGGGCTGGGCGGACATATCGTCAACCTGTCGAGCATGGCGGCCTACAGCCCGCAGCGCGGCTTCTCGGCGTACTCCACCAGCAAGTCCGCGGTCTTCATGTTCTCCGACTGCCTGCGCGCGGAACTGGCGGGCAAGGGAATCGGCGTGCACACCATCTGCCCCGGCATCGTGCACACCAATATCGTTGCCAATACCCGTTTCGCGGGTGTCTCCGAGGCGGAGGAGGCGGCCAAGCAGCAGCGCTACGACAAGCTCTACGCCGCGCGCCGCTACGGCCCGGAGAAGGTCGCCGCACAGATCGTCAAGGCGGTCGAACGCGATCGGGACATCGTGCCGGTGACGCCCGAGGCATGGTTGCAGTACCGCTTCAGCCGGTTCGCCCCGGCGGTGAACCGCTTCTTCGCCGCGCGCGTGAAGCTGACGTAATCCCTACGCGCAGTAAGAACATGCCCTCGCGGACCATTCGCGGGGGTATGTTTCGTTTCGGCGTTCCCGCGGTGTCGCCGCGGTCATGTGCCGCCGGTGAAGCATGCGATGCCACATATCAAGCAGCGGGCATCGCGTTCGGTCAGGTGAGGTGCGCGGATAACCGCCGCGGATTCGGGACGAGCGCGCAGTGCCGTGGCCGTGCACCGGCTGCGACGAGACAGGCTCCGGAGTCGTTGCTCCGGGGAAATTTCGGCTTTCGTGGCAGCGCGTGATCCGCTACCCAGCACCCGCTCCGTTCACACCCGGTAGTGGTCCCCGAAATGATGGGTCTGCCCGAGATCGCTGTGCGACAGTAGATTTCGGACATGGCAGCAACAATCATCGGAATCGGGATCGCGGTGTTCGTCTTCCTGTCGATCGCCGTGATCTGGCTGGGGGACATCAAAGATCGGAACCGCCGCAAGCGGCGTGGCCGTGGCCGCGGAGGTGCCTGGCGCGCGGGAGGTTACGGCGGATCCTCCTCCGGCGGCTACCTCGGCGGTGGCTGTGGCGGCGGCAGCGGTTGCGGCGGCGGGAGCAGTTGTGGAGGGGGCGGTTGCGGAGGGGGTGGTGGTTGCGGCGGTGGCGGGGGTTCCTGATCGCGGTCGCACACATGACGAACGACGACCCGAAGCGCAGCGTGATCACCGACGGGGGGAGTTGCCGGTCTGTCGGACCGGCAACGACCGTTCACGCCCGGGTGCGCAGGGATTCCTCGATCGCGTCCACTCGCTCCGGCGAGATGCCCCACAGATGTTCGACTCCCACAACCGTATCCAGATTCCAGAGCACACACTGCTCGTCCGGTCGCGCCACCAGCGTCCATGCCACCACGGTGCGGCCCAGCTGATCGGCCATCGGATCCACCACCGCTCCGCGCGACCCCTCACCCTCGGGGAAATGGTGCAGGAAGCGCCCGTATGCCGCATCGCAGAACCGCGCGTAGCGCATGGTGCACAGGATCAGGCCGTGCCAGGCCTCGTCCACCGCATGTGAGGGCATGCCGATCACCTGGTCGTCGCGCATGGCCGCGCCGCAGCACCGCAACCATTGCCGCAGACCGGTTTCCACCAGGTCGCGGGGTTGCCACGGACTGGTCTTGAAGACCGCCTCCGGAATCTCCAGAGCATCCACCACACGGTTCAGTTCGTCGATCGACGGGCGTCGGAAGCGTTGTAGCACCATGATTCACCGTACGTCGCGATAAACCGATGGTCATGCCCCCGATTCACCCCCTATCGTCGAGCGGTATGCGACTCGAGGTCACCAGCGACGCGGTCGAGTATCAGAAGCTCACCGCGGAATTCCTGGGCCGTGATCCGTTGCGGCATACCGTTCTTCTGACGATTCTCGACAATATGGTCAGCGGCGTCTCGGTGTATCCGGGCCGGTTCGTCTCCGTGCACGAGGGCGCGTGCGTGATCGGCGCGGCCTCCTGGACCGAATCGCACGGTGTCATGCTCAGCGAGCTGCCCGACAGCGCCGTCGAAGCGGTGGCCGATGTCTTCGCCGAGACCGGCGTACCGGTACCCGATGTCGAAGGCGTCGAGGACCATGTCCTGGCCTTCGCCGAACGCTGGACGAGCGGGCGCGAGAGTCGATTCGAGCTCGACTACCGCACCCGGCTCTTCCGGCTCGGCGAACCGGTGATCCCCTCGGTGCCCGGCCACGCCCGCAGGGCTGTCGAGGCCAACGAGCCGGTGCGTGACTTCGCCCGATACACGCTCGACTCGCGTTTTCGGCAGTGAATCGGCCCGAACCGTCGATGCGGTTCGGGCCGAATCGGTCTGGTGCTGTCCGGGTCAGGCGACCGGGGCATCCGTGTCGTCGTCCGGCTGTGTCCGACCGCGGGTGGCCCGCAGGCTGGTGAGCGTCACCGTGGCCAGCACCAGCACGATCACCACCAGCGATGTGACGGTGGGGATCTGCGGTACGCCGCTCCAGATGCCGTGTGCCCAGTGCAGAACCAGCTTCACGCCGATAAAGGCGAGGATCGCGGCCAAGCCGTAAGCCAGATGCACCAATCGCGACAGCGCGGCGTGCAGCACGAAATACAGTGCGCGCAAACCGAGTAGCGCGAACGCGTTGGTCGCGAACACCAGGAACGGGTCACCGGTGACCCCGTACACCGCGGGGACCGAGTCGACGGCGAACACCAGGTCGGTGGCGATGACCGCGGCCACCACCAGCGCGAGCGGGGTCAGCGCGCGGCGTCCGGCCTGGCGGACGGTGAGCTTGGTGCCCTGATAGTCGTCGGTGACCGGCCAGAATCGGCGCAGTAGCCGCACCGACTTCATCGACGAGATGTCGACTTCCTGATCGTGACCGCCGGCCGCGTCGGCCAGCAGCTTCACGGCGGTGATCAGCAGGATCACGCCGAACAGCAGGAAGGCCCAGTCCAGCGTGGCCAGCGCGGCCGCGCCGAGGGCGATGAAGATGCCGCGCAGCACCAGCGCGCCCGCGATACCGAACAGCAGCACCCGCTGGGCCAGCACCTTCGGCACCGCGAACGCGGACAGCAGCAGCATGAACACGAACAGGTTGTCGACCGAGAGCGACTTCTCCAGAAGATAGCCGGTGAAGAACTCGACGGCCGGTGTGCCGCCCTTGTTCGCCCACAGGAAGAAACCGAACGCGACCGGCAGGGCGATGTAGAAGACGGACCACCCGATCGCCTCCCGCATGGAGACCTCGTGCGGGCGACGGGTGAGCGCGAAGTCCAGCACCAGCAGGATCAGGACGACGCCGATCGTTCCCGCCCACAGCCAGGGCGTGCCGACGGACTCGATGACGGTGGAATTCGCGAGTACGGAAAGGGTAGGACTCAACGGGACCTCCTCGGGCATGGGTTACCAGCTCGAGGTCTCCTTCACCCAGGGTGCCGAACGGCCACAGCGTGGGCGATCATCCGGGGGCCGCGGCGGCGCGACCCGTACTGACCGGAATAATCTTGGGAAGTACTCCCCTCTGTGACACAGAATAGCCGAGCCTTAGCTCAGCTGTCCAACTTCACGTGCCCCCGCGTGCGCCCGCCGGGCCTGCTACCTGGGGCTGAGCACTACGACGGCGATCTGCCGCGATGTCTTCTTCTGGTACTCGGCGTACCGCCCCGAGTTGACCTTGTCGACCAGCGCGAACCGCCGCGCGTAGTCCGGATCGTCCGGGTAGGTGGCGTGGGCGGTGACCGGGATCTTCTTCGTCCCGACCTGGATCTCGATCTCGGGCGAGGCCTTGAGGTTGGCCAGCCAGCCCGGCGGGCGCGAGGAGCCGCCGTTGGACGCGGTCACCAGGAAGTCCTTGCCATCGGTCGCGTAGGTCAGCGCCGAGGTTCGATCCTTGCCGGACTTGCGCCCCACGGTGCGCAGCAGCAGCGTCGGATTCCCGAACAGAAGCCGGTGCCCGACGACCCCCCTGCTGTTCTCGTAGATCCACTGATGCCCGCGTAGCACGTTCACGAACAGTCCCGCCATGGTTCCTCCTGCACTCGTGGTCGCCGTAAGCCTATGCGCGACGCCTCATTCCGCGCGCCGCCGCCCGATTTGCCCTATATTTACCCTGCCCGGTGGGGGTTAACGGGTCGGGGGGAGTTCAACGATCTGGTCACGGAGCCGTGGATACGGTCTTGCCGCCCCGTCCTGCCGGCGGTTCGAGAAACACCCGATGACTACAGGATCGAAGATATGAACACAGCTCTCGCCGTCCCGATCAAACAGCGCAATCCCGTTCTGGTGTGGTTGGTTTGGCCCCTCATCACCCTCGGCATCTACTTCCTGGTCTGGTACTACAAGATCCACAAGGAGATGGCCGAGCTCCGCCGCGACCCCGAAGCCCCCGTCGCCGGCCCGCTCCTGGTCATGATCTTCCTGTCCTGGACCGGCATCGCCGCCATCATCAGCTTCTGGCGCACCGGAACCCGCATCAAGGAATCCCAGGAAAGCGCAGGCCTCGAAGGCACCTGCAACCCCCTCTACGGCTTCCTCCTCAACTTCGTCTTCGGCCTCGGCATCCTCTACTACCAGCTCGAGCTGAACAAGATCGCCGACCGCTTCGCGCAGTAATCGTGTCCGCGCCCTGCCCCGGCCACACTCACGGGCAGGGCGTCCCGGACATGCCGGGGTCCGAATAGGCAACCGCTACCCCGAAGCGGTAGCATCGCGAGGCCCGCGGGGTACTTCCAGCGGTTCGGGGCGGTAGCTCAGTCGGTTAGAGCCGTGGACTCATAATCCATTGGTCGTGGGTTCGAGCCCCACCCGCCCCACTTCCCTGCCAGACCAGCTCTTCCGGGCGCCTTGATTGCGAGCCGTACGAGCACAAACCTCACCCAGCCAGGTATTCGCGCAAGACTCCGGTCATATGGGGCGCCAGGGTTGGAGATTTCCGAGAGCTGAAGTCTTCAAATGCCCTGCGGTAGAGGAGATCATCTGCGCCTACAGTTCGACAAGATGGCGGGGAGCGGGCTGCCGACCACCAGAGGTGCTGCGGCGCAGGAACGTCCGCTATCAGTTGGCGGTCGCTCGTCGTCCGCTGGTGGTCGCCGGGTGTCAGGCGGACTTGCTTTGAACCAGGGGGTTCGGTTCGGGGTGGGGTGTGGCGTTTTCGGGGAGCAGTTGGAATGCGTACGAGACGAGTCCGGCCTGCAGCCTCGATTCCACGTCGAGCTTCGACAAGATCTGGGTGACATGGGCTTTGACGGTTCGCTCGGCGATGTTGAACTGTTGTGCCATGGTCCGGTTGGACTTGCCGGTGCCCAGCATGAGGAACACGTCGAGCTCGCGTTCGGACAGGTTTTTCACCCGGCCGATCTCGTCTTTCCAGTACTCGGCCACCACCTGATGGTCGTGGTCGATCGCGGCCACCGAGGGTTGCCGCACTGCGTCATCCATCTTCGACATCCCCACGCTCATGCCCCCGCCGATGCGATGCGACGGACCGCGTCCGTCGCATCTGGCAGATTGTGTCAATAATCCGAAAATACCATGACGCATGCTAAACGGTTGGGTGGTGCTGCCCCTGCAACTGTGGGCATCGCAGGTCGCGCAAGGGTTGCCGACGGGCGAAAAATGTTACCCGCCATAATATTTCGTGAGGTGCGCTTATCTCGCAGTCACCACCGGTTACGGCGCTTCGATGGGAATCGTTGTGGGAGTAGCCAACCCGATGCCGAGGTGTCAAGTGGGCTAGTGCTGATCGGCCAGATCCGGTGTGGTGTTCTTTGCCGCTGCGGGCGGTGCGGCGGCAGCCTCGGGCGTCGTGAAGAACACCGCGGCGACCGCGCAGACGATCAGCAGGAGCACTGTCAGGTACAGCGAGTCGGTCAGGGCGGAGGAGTACGGCGCCTTGACCGAGTCGGGAAGGGGCCCGGCCTCGCCGGCCGAGGTGGGCAGCCCGTGCGCTGTCATTCGCGCGGCCAGCAGGGCTCCGATGCCCGCGCTGCCGAGCACGGACCCGACCTGGCGAGTGGTGTTGTAGATGCCCGAGGCCGCCCCCATCTGCGGCAGTGGCAGGCTGCGCAGCGCGGTCGCCGGGAGCGGCGCCCAGATGCAGGAGCTGCCGATTCCGCAGAGCGCCGACATCACCAGCATCAGCGGGATGGACCCGTCGGGGGTGGCGAGTGCGACGAACCACAGCACGGCCGCGGTGAACAGGGTGAAACCGAAGGTCAGCACGTAGCGCGGCGGCACCCGGTCCGAGAGCTTGCCGACGAACGGCGACAGCACCGCGGACACGACCGCCATCGGGGCGAACACCAGCGCCGCCTCGGTCGGCGAGAGGTCGCGCACGGCCTGCAGGTAGAAGTACGACGGGACCATCTGGGCCGTCATCGCCGCGCCGAGCGCCCCGGTCGCCACATTGCCGAGCGAGAAGTTGCGGTTCCGGAAGAGCCCGAGCGGCACCAGCGGTTCATCCTTCACCCGCCCCTGATACGCGAGGAACAGCGCGAGTACCACCAGACCGCCGATGATCAGGGCCCAGATCCAGCCCGCCCAGTGGTAGCTGTTGCCCTCCTGGATGCCGAACACCAACGCCGACATGCCGATTGCGACGACGACCATTCCGGGAATGTCGAAGCGATGGGAGCTGGTCGGCAGCGCAGGAACCAGCCACACCCCCAGCGCGAACGCGATCAGACCGATCGGGACGTTGACGTAGAAGATCCATTGCCAGCCGCCGCTGTCGATGAGCACGCCGCCGAAGATCGGGCCGACCAACGTCGCGATACCCGCGACGCCGCCCCAGACGCCCATGGCCGCGCCGCGCTTGTCCCACGGGAAGATTCGCCCGATCACCGCCATCGTCTGCGGCGCCATCAACGCCGCGCCCAGGCCCTGCACCGCTCGGGCGGCGATCAGCGATCCGATGCTGCCGGCCAGGCCGCACCACAGCGACGCCCCCGTGAAGATCGCCAGTCCGCCCAGGTAGAGGTACTTCGGTCCGAACCGGTCGCCGAGGCGGCCGGTGATGAGCAGCGGCACCGCGAAGGTGAGCAGGTACGCGCTGGTCACCCAGATCACCTTGGGCAGGTCGGTGTCGAGGCCGCTCATGATCGCGGGGTTCGCCACCGCCACGATCGTCATGTCCAACAGGATCATGAAGTAGCCGACGCACAGCGCGCCCAGTGCCCCCCATGGGTTGCGTTCGGTCGTCATGTCCCCGTCCTCGATTTCTTTGTTGATCGACACAAAAATAGGTAGCAGTGCTCCGGAAGCCGCGTCAAGGGTTATCTTTAATGAACGACACAGAATTCATCCGGGGTCGGGAAAGGCTGGTGCGAAGTGGGAGAGCGTGGCCGCCCGCGCGGTTTCGACCGTGACGCGGTGCTGCGGCAGGCGATGCTCGCGTTCTGGAGCAAGGGCTACGAGGGAACGTCGATGACCGACCTCACCAGCGCGATGGGGATCGCCTCGCCGAGCATTTACGCCTGCTTCGGTTCCAAGGAGCAGCTCTTCCGCGAGTCCGTTCGGCTCTACGACTCGATCGCGGGCATCCCGGCGCGACGGGCGCTGCAGGACGCGGCCGAGGCTCGCGCAGCGGTACACGGAATGCTCTCCACGAGTGCGGATTTCTACGCCGATCCCGCGACGCCGCCCGGCTGCATGGTCGTCATGGCCGCGCGGACGGCGATCGGACCGGACGTCCAGGTCTACCTCGCGGACCTTCGCCGCGGGATCCAGGACGCGATCGCCGCCCGGCTGCGACGAGCCGTCTCCGAGGGCGATCTGCCCGGCACGGCGACGGTCGAAGCGATGGCGGCGTTCTACACCACGATCCAGCAGGGCATGTCGATCCAGGCTCACGACGGCGCGACCCGAACCGACCTGGACGCGATCGTGGGCGCCGCCATGTCCGCGTGGGATCCGCTGGCGGGCATCGGATGACGCCCGCCTCACCGATGCGCCGATCCGCGTCGAATGTCAGTGCACCGCGCTGATTTCGGTTGCCGATACCGCCTCCCGCACCGTCCCGGCGAGCGCGTCGAGCAGAGCGTTCGCGCGATCCGCGGACAGTAGACCCTCGACATACCCGAGGTTCAGCGACAACTCGTCGGCGCCGATGCCGACGGTCAGCATGACCAGACCGCTGATCGACATCCCGGAGACGGATTCGATGCCGGAGACTTCCCACTGCCCGATGCGCGCCGGAAAGTCGCCGGTGTCCAGCACCGTCATGCACAGGTTCCCGGGACCGCGGGCATCGAGCTGTTCGATGATCCGGTCCGCGTGGGCGGGCGTCTCGGGCATCAGATAGCCGATGCCGAGCAGACCGGCGAGGTGCCGGCGTTCCTCGACGCGCACGTCGTACTCGGTCTCGAAGCCGGACGCGACCTCCCACAGCGGCGGCCCGGCCTGGGTGGGTACCGCGATCATCGACTGATACGCCCCGGTGCGCGTGTCATCCAACGGTTCGGCCAGATGCCGCCGGAACTGCACCGAGACGCCGATGGGGTAATGCGCGTGCGGCACACCGGTATCCGCGGCCGCGGCACGGGCCAGTGCGGCGGCCACCACGCTCTGTGGTAGGACCGCACGTTCCTTGCAGGCCGCCAGCAGGGCCCGGTATTCGGGGCCATCGAGCACGCGCCGCACCGCGCGGCTCGTGCGCTGCTCCGGCGGCACCTCGGCATCGGTGGACAGCCGCAGGGGGTTGCGTTCCTGGTCGCGCTCGGCGGCCTCGCGCACCCGGCCGAGTGCCGCGCGCTTGCCGTCGGGGTCCTGAAACTCCCTGGGCAGCAGTGCTTCCGGTGGTGCCGGGGCCGGGATCTCCGGAACCCAGCCGATCGTCTCCGCGGCCGCGAACTCGAGTACCTGCCGGGCGAAGGACACCATCGTCACCGCATCGGCGATCGTGTACGTGGAGGTCAGCAGCAGGTCGTGGACGCCGGGCGCGGAGGTGATGAGCGTGGCACGCAGCAGCGGCGCCGCGGTCGAGGCGGGGTCGTGTCCGGTGGCCGGATCGAGAGCGTGCTCCGCCGGGTCGAATCGCACCCGCAGTTCGGCGTCGATCTCGGCGGTCCAGTCGCCGGAGGTGACCTCCCGCAGCGGGATCGGTTGCGGGGCAGCCGGTACGAACCACGGGTCGCGGCCCTCGTCACTGCGCACGAGTACGTGCAGCACGGGATGCCGCCGGACCAGCGCGGCGAGGCCGGAGCGCACGGCATCGGCGGTCAGATTCCCCTGCACGCGCACTCGGGACACCAGGTGCAGCGGTGCGACCTGGTCGACGGTCCAATGCCAGCGTTCCAGCGGGGACAGCGGGCGGGGCAGCACGCCGGGCGAACCCGGCTCGTCGAAACCCGGCCACGTCATCGGTTCCAGGCTCCGGGTGTGGCCGGTGTCGCCGGACATGTAGCGGTCACGCGCCGCGACGCGGTCGGGATCGACGGTCTGCTCGAGCTCGCCGAGCTTGCGTGATTCGTCGACGAACATGGTGGTGCGGGGAATTCGGCGCCGCTCGTAGACGCGCAGCGCGGTCTCGGCATCGTCGTGGGTGGACAGCGCGTGCGCCAGGACGACCGCGTCCTCGATGGCCGCGTTCGCGCCTTGGCCGAGGCTGGGCAGCATCGGGTGGGCGGCGTCGCCGAGCAGGGTGACCCGGCCGCGTCCCCATTCTGACAGTGCCGGGCGGTCCTGGGCGGGGAGGGCCAGGATGTCGGATTCAGGTGTGCCGGAGATGATTTCGGTGAGCGGCGGAGCCCACTCCGCGAACCGGGCCAGCAGATCGTCCTTGCCGTACGGCCAGTTCGAGGCCAGCTCGGCGGTGGTCGTCTGGGTGCCCCACCAGTAGATTCGGCCGTCGCCGAGATCGCTGATGCCGAATCTCGTTCCGGTGCCCCAGTATTGGACGGACTCGCCGACCTCGACGAAGCTGCGGTCGAAGCGCGCCAATGCCAGCCAGCACACGAACTCTCCGGGGCGCGGCGGCTCGTCGCCGTGCAGTTGGCGGCGGATCGCGGAATTGATGCCGTCCGCGCCGATCAGCACGTCGGCACGCAGGGTGCGCCCGTCGGCCAGTTCCACCTGCACCAGGTCGGAGGTCTCGGTGAATCGGAGCACCTCGGCGCCGGATTCGACGCGCAGATCGGCGCCGCAGGCGGCCAGCAGGACGTCGTGCAGATCGGGCCGGGCCAGCACGACGGCGGGTGCGCCCAGCAGCGCCTCGGCCGGAGCGACCTCGACCCGGCGCATCACCGAGCCGTCGGGGCGGCGATAACTGGCCGACAGCGCCCGGCCACCGACCCGGAGCAGTTGCTCGTCGATGCCCAGATCCAGGGTGCGCAGCGCGTTCAGCGCATTCGACTGCAGCGACAGGCCGAATCCGGCGGCGCGCAGTTCGGGGCCCCGTTCGCACAGCACCACCTCGATGCCGGCTCGGCGCAGCGCCGCCGCGGCGGTGAGACCGCCGATGCCCGCTCCGACGACGATCGCGGATTTCACGGGAGAATTCACTGGATCTCCTTGCAGGATAGGGTGATTCGGATGTTTCACGAGGCCGACGCGGATGCCGGGTGCAGCAGCCGCACGAGCTGGGCCGCGACCTCGGTGACCTGTGGGGGCTGGATCAGGGTGAGATGGTCACCGGGTACCTCGATCACCTCGAAGTGCCCGGCGGCGTAGGTGTTCCAGCCATTGGTGGGATCCCGGTGCAACGTGCCGACCCGGTCGTGTCGCAGCCGGAGCATCGCGGGCAGTGGTTCGGCGGCACGCAGGAGGGTCATGTTCCCGGCATAGGGCAGCGGCTCGTATCCGACGAAGGCGCGCCAATTGCCGACGAACACGTCGAACAGGCGCCGGACCAGTTGCCGCGAGCCGGCGGCGGGCAGCACCCCCGCCGCGACAGCCGCGTCGAGCATGAAATCGAATACTGCGTCGTCGGTGTCGAACTCGGCGGGGATCTCCAGCGCGGGGGCGTCCGTGCCGCGCGCAGGCAGCAGCAGCTCCCACAGGAAGAACTCGTGCAGCCTGCGCTCCGATACCGGTAGCGGATCGCCGCGCCGGACCGTCATCGCGTCGATCAGCACCAGCGAGCTCACCTCGTGCCCGGCTCGTCCGAGCTGCTGGGCCATCTCGAAGGCCATCATGCCGCCCAGCGACCAGCCACCCAGGTGGTACGGCCCCTCCGGCTGAACCTGCCGGATCGCCCGGACGTAGGTGGCCGCGATCTCCGCCATGCTCGTCGGCGCGGTACTGCCGGGCCGCAGTCCCTCGGACTGCAAGCCGTAGAGCGGTGTGCCCTCGGGGAGCTGCTTGCCCAATTCGACGTAGCAGAGCACGTTTCCGCCGATCGGGGGCGCCAGGAACAGCGGCGTGCCGTCTCCCGCACGCAGCAGGACCAGCGGGTCGAATCCCGAGTCCGGTCGTTCACGCAGCTGTTCGGCCAGCGCGGCCACGGTCGGGCCGGTCGCCAGGGACGAGACCGGTAGCGACGAACCGAACCGCTGCTCGATCAGCACGATGAGCCGCATGGCGGTCAGTGAATTCCCGCCCAGGGCGAAGAAGTCGTCGTGCACGCCGATATCGGTCAGTCCCAGCGTCTCGGCCATCAGGGCGGCTACGACCGACTCGACGGGTGTACGCGGGGGCACCCGATCGACGAGGTCGAGGGCGGGCAGCGACATTCCGGCCAGCGCCGCGTCGGCGCGCTTCCCGCTGGGTGTCAGCGGCATCGCCGTCAGCCAGACCAGACGGCTGGGAATCATGTACTCGGGCAGCCATTCTCGGAGTGCGGCGATGACGCCCGGTTCGTCCACGCCGGTGCGGGATCCGACCAGGAAAGCCACCAGCCGGGTATGCGCGCTCGAGGCGCCCGTGCCGCCGTGCGCCACGACGGCCACTTCGGTGACGCCGGGCAGCGCGGCGGTGACCCGGCGCAGTGCCAGCTCGACCTCCATCGGTTCCACCCGATGGCCGCGGATCTTGACCTGGCCGCCGCGCCGGCCGTCGCTGACCACGTCACCGCTGGGCAAACGGCGGCCGATGTCGCCGGTGCGATACAGGCGCGCGCCGGGCACGAGGGGGTGGGGTCCGAAGGCCGCATCGGTGAGGTCGGGCCGGTTCTCGTAGCCGTCGGCGAGGCACCGGCCCCCGAGGTGGATTTCGCCCGGAGCGCCGTCGGGCACCGGGCGCAGGTGCTCGTCCAGAACCAGAATCTCGACGTTGTCGATCGCCGTCCCGATCGGCGGCAGCGCGGGAAACCGATCCGGGTCACCGCGCATGGTGTAGCGGGTGGCGACGTGCGTCTCGGTGGGGCCGTATTGGTTTTCGAGGATCACCTCCGCACCCGCGGCGCACAGCGCGCGGATCTCGTCGGTGACCCGCAGCTGCTCCCCGGAGGAGATGATCACTCGCAGTCCGGCCGGTGCGGTGCCCAGCCGGGTCGCGGCCTCGGCCAGCTGCTGCAGGGCGACATAGGGCAGGAAGATGCGCTCGGCGCCGGTGGCGGTCAGCACAGTGGCCAGCGCGGGCAGGTCGTGACGCTGGTCCTCGCTCAGCAGGATGAGCCGCCCACCGCCGCACAGGGTCGAATAGATCTCCTGGAACGAGACATCGAACGACAGCGGCGCGAATTGGGTTGTGGCCGGGGCGAGTCCGGTTTCGGGTAGTCGGCCGCTGGGGGTCGAGAGCTGCCAGTCGATCAGGTTCGCCAGCGCTCGATGCGGCATGGCGACCCCCTTCGGGGCGCCGGTCGAGCCGGAGGTGAACAGCACGTACGCGGTCGCGTCCGGGTCGGGCCCGGGCAGATCGCTGTCTGCGTCCGCGTTCGTCAGCTCGGTCAGGGCGATCCGCGAATGCTCTGGTGGGACCAGTGTTTCGTGATGCGCATCGGTGATCACCGCGAACGGCCGCGCCTGATCGAGCATGGCGTGCAGGCGCGGGACGGGATAACTCGGATCCAGCGGCACGCAGGCCGCGCCCGTCCGGGCGATGCCGAGGACGGCCGCCACCAGTTCCGGTGAGCGGTCCACCGCGAGCGCGATGCGGTCGCCCGGGCGGGCGCCGCGGGTCACCAGCGCCGCCGCGATCCCGCGGGACAGCCTCGCCAGTTCCGCGTAACTCACGGTGCGGGCGTCGAATTCGAGTGCGATCGAATCGGGCGACCGCGTCGCGTGGGCGTCGAAAAGTTCCACCACCGTGGTCGCGCCGGCGTCGCCCGTCGGAGCGGGGGCCGGGGCCGGGGCGAGTGCGGAGAAATCGATCGGCGCGGCGGCATCGCCGGTGAGCAGTGCCAGCACCGACAGGTAGGTGTCACCGATCGATGTCAGCTGGTCCCGGGTGTAGACCGCCGGATCGCCGTCGATGCGCAACGACAGGCCGCCATCGGAGGGTCTGCGCACGGCGTTGACCAGCAGCGCGAAATTCGTGTCCTCGCGAATGTCGACGCCGAGCAGGTCCACGTCCAAGGCCCGCAGAGCCGTGCCGAAGGCATGGAAGTGGATGTAGTTGAAGGCGGTATCGAGCGTCGTACCCAGCTCGCGCTGGATCTCGGCGAGGGGGAATCGCCTGTGCGGTGCGCTGTTTCGCTCCTGCTCGAACAGCGCCGTCAGGATCTCACCCGGGCCGGCCTGGCCGCCGATGTGCAGCCGATACGGCATCGTATTGAGGAACAGCCCGGTCATGCGCTCGGCATCGAGCAGATCGGGGCGGCCGTGCGTGATCACGCCCGTGGCGACATCCGTACGCCCGGACAGCAGTCCGACCGTGCACAGGTGGGCGGCGAGCAGCACGGTCTTCAGCGGCAGGTGCGCGGTCGCGGCCACGGCGTGCGCCCGGTCGCTCAGGTGCTCGGGAATCGGAATCGACAGGGACAGCCGGACACTCGACGAGGACAGGGCCGTGAGCGGATCCGCCGGGTCCCGAACATCGGGGACATTCGGGCGGATGCCGGGGATGCCGGCGAATTCCGCACCCGCGAGCAGCTCGGCCCAGTACTGCCGGTCGGCCGCGTCGGAGATCGAATTCCGTTCGGCGCGTACATACTCGGCGAACGACGGCAGTTCGGGGGCAGCGGGCGACTCGACGCTCGTGGCCGCCGCGCGATAGTCGGCCAGCAATTCCGACATCAGTGTGGACACGCTCCACCCGTCGAGGATCGCGTGGTGGAACGACAGGACCAGGTCGATGCGCTCGGGGAGCCGGAACACGGCGATGTGGAACAGCCCGGGTCGCTCGAATCGGTAACGCTCCCAGCGATGTCGGCTGACATGGCCGGCCACCACGGCCTCGGCCGTCTCCGTGTCGATCGATCGCAGATCGGCGATCTCGGTCGGCGGGTCCAGCCGCGGGTGGACCAGCTGCAGGGGTTCGGAAAAGGACGCCAGATCGAAGGAGGTGCGCAACACCGGATGGCGGGTGACGGCACGGGTCAGCGCGGTCCGCCATGCCGCCTCGTCCCAGTCCATCCGCAGCGAGTATCGGAAAACATCTTGATAGAGCGGTGATTCGGCGCGTTCGCGGCTGTGGAACAGCATTCCCAGCTGTAGCCGGGTCAACGGGTACGCATCCTCGAGGTGGCCGAGCCGGGAGCGGTCGATCACCGCCACCAACTCGAACGGCGTCACCGCGGGCGTCGTCGCCACTCCGATGTGAACCCGATCCGCCAGTTCGGCGATGGTGGGGGACTCGGCGATATCGCGCGCGCTGAACAGCAGTCCGCGGGCTCGGGCGCGAGCCCGGACTCGAAGCAGCAGAATCGAATCGCCGCCGAGGTCGTAGAAATTGTCGGTCACCGAGATCGACTCGCGATCGAACACCTCGGCCCACACGTGTGCGAGCTGCTGCTGCACCCGGGTTCGAGGCGCGGTGTGCGGGGCGGGTTCGCGGGTGGGGCGGATCGAGATCAGGGCGGCCCGATCGGTTTTCCCGCTGGGGGTCAGGGGAATCGCCGCGACAGCGATGTACTGCACGGGAATCATGTACTCCGGCAGCGTCTTCGCGAGCGCGGCGCGCAGCAGCGCCGGCTCCAGCGGGGCCCCGGACACGCAGTAGGCGGCGAGATAGCTGCCACGAGTGGGCGACTGCAGATCGATCACCGCGGCGGCGGTGATCGACGGCAGCGTCGCCAGTGCGTTCTCCACCTCCCCGAGCTCCACCCGGTTACCGCGGATCTTCACCTGGCGGTCGATCCGGCCGAGGTACTCCAACTCGCCGTCGGCCAGCAGACGGGCCAGATCACCTGTGCGATACATTCTTTCGCCGGGATGGAACGGATCCGGGACGAACTTCTCCGCGGTCAGCTCGGGCCGGTTCAGGTAGCCGCGCGCCACTCCCGCGCCCGCGATGCACAGCTCGCCCGGCACTCCGGCCGGCTGCGGCTGATCGCCGGGGCCGAGGACATACAGCCGGGTGTTGTCGATCGCGCGGCCCAGCGGAATCCGCGAGACCGGCAGATCCGGGTCGGTGGGGCAGTCGTAGTAGGAGACGTCGACGGTCGCCTCGGTCGGTCCGTACAGGTTCACCAGCCGGGGCGCGGCGTCACCGATCGATGCGAAGATTCGGTTCCAGCGTGAAACCTGATGCGGCAGCAGTGCTTCGCCGCTGCAGAAGGCCGTGCGCAGACTTGCCGCCCGGGATGTCAGCGCCGGGTCGGATTCCAGCAGATCCAGGAACGGGGTCAGCATCGACGGGACGAAGTGCAGGACGGTGACGCCGAAATCAGCGATGGCGTCGAGGATGTCGCGCGGGTCCTTCTCACCACCGGGCTTCAGCAGCGCCACCTGGGCTCCGGCGAGTCCCCACCAGAACAATTCCCACACCGACACGTCGAACGACGACGGCGTCTTCTGCAGGATCACATCGGAGGGGCCGAGCGGGTACCGGCGCTGCATCCAGGAGAGCCGGTTGACGATCGAATGATGTTCGACGGCTACGCCTTTGGGTTTTCCGGTGGACCCCGAGGTGTAGATCACGTAGGCCAGGTCGGTGCCGCCGGGTACCGGCTCGGGACGGAGAACCGGCGGTGCCGTGCGCTCCGCCCAGCGGTCCGGGGTCAGCACGGTGACGCCGGACGGTGCGACGGTTGCGGCGTCGGTCAGCACCACGGCGGCGGCGCTGTCGGTGAGCAGATACTCCACGCGTTCGGCCGGGTACGCCGGGTCGATGGGCACGTAGGCGGCCCCCGCGTGCATGGTCGCCAGGATCGCGATCACCAGGTCGGGGCCGCGCTCGAGCATGATCGCGACCAGATCGCCGATCCCGACACCGTTGTCGCGCAGCAGCATCGAGAGCGCGACCGAGCGCTCGGCGAGTTCGCGATAGGTGAGGTGGGAGGCGGACCCGGTGTGCACCGCGATCGCGTCCGGGGTCCGTCGGCACTGGGCGAGAATCGCGCCCACCACGCTCGTCCGGTCGTCATAGGGACGCTCGGTGACTCGCTCCCGGTCCACCAGCTGATCGGCCTCGTTCGCCGACACCGCACACAGCGATCCCGGATGTGCGTCCGGAGTGGCGATTCCGGCTTCCAGCAGCGTGATCAGTCCGCTGACGACCGACTCGATGGGGTAGTCGGCGTCGAAGACATCCGCGGCGTGATCCAGCCGGATCACCAGTGGGCCGTCCTCGTCCAGCTCCATGATCGTCCACGCCATCGTGTTGGGGCTGTACCCCTGCCAGCTCGAGGAGGCCGCGCCGGCGAAGGTGGTCGACACCGACGGCTGCCCGCCGGTGTCGAAGCCTTCGACACGCGTGAGACTGGCGGGGAGACGAAGATAGGAAACCGTCACATCGAACAGCCGGTGCGCGGGGCTGCCTGCCCTGCGCAGCTCGGCCACCAGGTCGCCGAGGGGATAGCGCTGATGCTGCTTCATCCGGCGCACATCGGCTTTCACGGTGCTGACCAACTCGGCCACGGTCGCAGCGGCATCGGTTCGGATCGGCAGCGGCAGGGTGTTGGCGAAATTGCCGACCGCGGTCAGCTCGGTGGGATTGTTGCGATTGTTGAACGGAACACCCAGGACGATCTCCTCGGTCCGCAGTACCCGCGACAGGTAGACGCCGAGCATCGCGCACAGGTAGGGATACAGCGAGATGCCCGCCGCTCGGATGCGGTCGACCAGTTCTCGATCGAGGGTGAACCCGCGGGTGATGATCGGAGAGAGCCCCTCGGAGTCGAGTCGGCGGTCGAACAGCGCGGGGGTGATGCCGTGCAGGCGCGGAACGAGGGCGTCGCGATCGAGGCGGTAGTGCTCACTCGCCCGGTATTCACGTTCGTAGACCAGGCATTCGGCGAACGAGGATCCCGCCGGGCCGGACCGAGCACCCGCCTCGCTCGCTGCCGCGTAATCGCTCAGCAGCTGAGTGCGGAAGTTGCGCAGGCCGGTCGCGTCGACCATGAGGTGATGCGCCGTGGTGACCAGATAGGTGGATGCGGCACCGGCCCGAACGACGGCGAACCGTAACGGTTCCGGGCCGGTCACATCGATCGGCGCACGCGTGCGGTCGCGAATGTGCTGCTGCGCAGCGGCTTCCGGGTCGGCGGCGTCCGTGACGTCGATGAGGGTCACCGGCGGCGCCCAGTCGGGCGTGAGCTCCTGATACGGAACGCCATCGAGGACGCCGTAGCGCATCCGGAGGCCGTCGTTCCGGGCCAGGGTGCGTTCGGCCGCGCCCAGCATCTCCGCGACGTCGACGGGAACGGTCAGATGCCAGACCGCACAGCAGAGATAGGTGGGCAGACCGGGATGCTGCTCGACGATCGACCAGATGTCACGCTGATAGGCGGTGAAAGGCAAACGCATCGAAGCAGGCATGAATACCCCCAGAAATGAAACGGCCGAACCGTTGACGACGCCCGGGCAGATGTCTGGAGCTACGGCGATCCACGGGCCCGGAAAAGCGAAAGCTCTGGCTTCCGCGATGAATTCATTCGAAAACAAGCAATTGCTTGCCTCTGATTACGACCGTAGTAGCCGTTCGAACCGGCCGTCAACGGCCGAAAGTGCAATGCACGAAGGTGCGATGCCCGAAAGTGTCATGCCCGAAAGGGTTATGCCCCTTGGTATTACAGACAGTCGCGCGGAGTGGTTCTATTCTCCGGCATCGCACGGGTTGTCGGGAAATTCCCATTCGGGTGCGGCAGAGGAATTCGAGTTTCGGTGATTCGAATAGATAGCGCAAATCGATCCGCGGCCTAGGATGGGCGGCGCCTCTGTTCCGGCCTGCAGTTCGGCGGCCAGGCGCTGTCGCGGGAGCGGGAGACCGCGCCTACGGTCTGCGAAGTTTCAGGGGCGGACGTGCTTGCGCAGGAATGCCGCGAGCGGAGCCAGCACGGCCTGCGGGTCGTCCACGAACGGCCAGTGGCCGAGACCCTCGAGGATGTGAATCTCGGCCTCGGGGAAGTGGGTTCGCTGGTCGGAGGCGAAGCGGACGGGGATGTACGGGTCGCCGTCGCCCCAGATCACGCAGGTGGGCAGGGCGTCGGCGGCCAGGCCGAGGCTCTTCTCCGGGAATGCCGCACCGGGATCCCTGGAGGTGCGATAGACCCGCAGGACGGCGCGCTTGTGTGCCTTGTCCGCATAGCGGTCGACGCGGTCGATGTAGGCGCGGGGGAGGGGCCGGGGATTGTCGCGGTTGAGGGCGATATGCATGGCGCGGGGATTGCTGATCAACTGGAACAGTTCGCCGAGGACCGGGGTCTGCCAGATCTTCGCGTAGCGATGCCACTCGTAGCCGTCGAGTACACCGCAATTGATGAGCGTGAGGCTGGCTACGCGATCGAGATGATCCAGCGCCCAGCGCATGCCCCAGGCCCCGCCGAAATCGTGCAGCACCAGGTGGGCACGCTCGACGCCGAGTCGATCGAGGAGCAGTCCGAGGAAGCGGGCGTATCCGACCACGCTGTGATCGAAGGCTCGCGGCCGTTCCGATCGGCCGAAACCCGGCATGTCCATGGCGATCACCCGCGCGAACCCGGCGATCTCGGGAATCAGGTCCACCCAATCGTCGGCCGGCCCAGGATTGCCGTGCACGAATACCACGGCCTCCCCGGATTCGGCTGGACCACTGTCGAATACGGCGCACCGAATCCCGCCGACCACAACCTCGGCGACCTGCACCACTGACACGTTCTCGGACATGAGCAGCGTCCCCCTCGTTCCCCACCGGCCTCCCGGCCCGACCGGCCTCATCCCCACCGTACCCACACGAGGTGCAGCATCCGAGCACTGTTGCTCGAATACGCTGCGGCAGCGTCGATCACCGCCCTCCCGCCTCTACACAGGATCTCCACGTGATGTGTGGTGAAACCCCACGAGCGCCGGATAGGTTTCGGGTGTGATTGCAGGACGGCCGATCCCCGTGCGATCGACAGGGCGTGACGAAAGACTCTGGATGGCTGCCACACTCGGGTTCCCGCTCGCCGTCCTGGCACAGATACCGGTGTGGCTGTGCTGGGCCGCGTTGCCGGTGCCGGGGCTCGGCGAGAGTTCACCGGGCCCGGTCCTCTGGGCGCCGTTGGCGGCCGAGGCGGGACTCGCCGTGGCCGCCTTCCGTTTCGGAGGTTCGGTGCCGCGCGGGCTGGCGCTGGCGTTGCTCGTCAGCGGTGCGTTGATCACCGAATGGATATCGAGTCATTGATGGATCTGCCGCGCGACACCGCCACCGGCGGCATCCCCGAACGGCGCATCCCCGGTCGGTTCGGCCCGCTCGGCTTTCTCGCCGTGTCGATTTCGTATTTCGTCTGGGGCAGGGTGAACGACTGGGAGGACGCGCTCCCTCGTTCGAGTTGGCCGCTGCTCGCCGGGTGCGTGGTGATCACCGCGGCGCTGCTCTGCGTCCCGGGTCTGCCTCGCCAGCTCGGCATCGGAGTCCTGATCGGCTGGACCGGTCCGCCGCTGGCTCTGATGGTGGTCTTGGCTCTCGAAAAACTCACGAGCCCCGATGTTTCCGCCGCCGCTGTCGGTCGGCAGCTGCTGGTGTGGATCGGTATCGCGGCTGTGGTGGGCGGCCCGCCTCATCTTCTGTCGCGCTACCGGGTGCGTCGCGCCCATCGGACCGCGCGGCAGGCGGACCCGCCCCGCGCATCATGATCGGTGGCAGTGATGCCTCGGCTGGTTCACGGAAAAAGTTGCTTAGGAACGGAATTCGGTGCTACCGGGCCTGATGCGTGGCGAGGCGCTCCCGGAGACGGTCTCGGACCGCGGGCCATTC
The DNA here is from genome assembly GCF_001613145.1 of Nocardia jejuensis NBRC 103114. Taxonomy (GTDB): domain Bacteria; phylum Actinomycetota; class Actinomycetes; order Mycobacteriales; family Mycobacteriaceae; genus Nocardia; species Nocardia jejuensis. Next base: position 128,614 of record NZ_BDBU01000025.1, on the reverse strand, counting down.
GGCGTCGGTGACCGAATAGACGACGGTGTCGCGGAGGGTGCCGTCGGGGCGGATGCGGTGGCTGCGCAGGACGCCCTCTCGGGTGGCTCCCAGGCGTTCGATGGCGCGCTGGGAGCGGGTGTTGTTGATGTCGGTGTGCCAGCCGACCCGGTGGGCGCCGAGGGTGTCGAAGGCTCGGGTGAGGAGCAGGAGTTTGGCCTCGGTGTTGAGGGCCGTGCGTTGCCAGCGCGCGCCGAGCCAGGTGTAGCCGATGTAGAGGGCGCGGTGGTGGGGATCGATCTCGTAGAAGGAGGTGGTGCCCGCGACCTCGCCGGTGTCGGCGTCGAGTTGGACCCAGGGCAGGCGGACGTGGTCGCGTGCCGCGATGAGGCCGGCCTCGACGGATTCGCGGGTGTCCGCGACGGTGACCGGTTGGCGGGCGCTCAGCCAGGTCCAGATCGCCGGGTCCTTGCCCGCCTCGTGCAGGCCCTCGGCGTGGGCGAGTGCCAGCGGCTCGAGGGTCACATAGTCGCCGGACAGCGTAGGGCTGTCGAACCAGTCGGTGGTTGAGTTGGTCACGGGACCAGCGTATTCACCAGAGTGGACTGGTGAAAGTGCCACTTCGGTCGGAAATTTTCAGACCACTTGTGTGATGGTGCTTGACGTCGCCGCGATACCGCGCGGGAAATGACTGTCCACGGCTCACAGGACCGCTTGGGTCTGCGTCACCTTGGCGACGAGTTTGCCTGCGTCATCGTGGATTTCGGTCTCGACCACGATGAAGCTGCGGCCCGCGTGCAGGGGGCGCGAGGTCGCGGTGGCATGGCCCGATCGCACCGCGCGCAGGAAGTTCGTCTTGGACTCCACCGTCGTGGTCCCCTGCTTGCCCTCGGGCAGATTGAGGTACGCGCACACCGCCGCGGTGGCATCGCCCAACGACATGAGCGCACCGCCGTGCATGGCCCCGCCCAGCGTGCACAGCGATTCGTTCCAGGCCAGGCGGCTGCGAACCTGCGCCGGCCCGCATTCGAGCACCTCGACCCCGAGGCCCGCGGTGAAGGGCATGGTGCTGAACAACTGCGTCCCCAGGGGATCGGTTGCGATATCGGTCATGGCAACGACTGTGCCGGAGTGCGCGTCGATGGTCGATTACCTCGCTGGTAATGCCGGCCCGGCACACAGGCCAGCGCGCGCCGCGCGCTGCCACGCACCCCGCACAGCGAGCGACTGCTGCGAGAGCGGCCGGGTATGGCGGCGACGCTCGGTGAGAGCCGGGTTCCTGCTCTGACAGACTCGGGACGTGCGGGTAGGTGTGCTGGGGCCGATCGAAGTCCACGCGGAAGACGGGACGCCGGTGGAGATCGGCGGAGTCAGGGTGCGCATGCTCGCTGCCCGGCTGGCACTCGAGGCCGGCGGATCGGTGCCGGTGGCGGCGCTCATCGACGGCCTGTGGGGTGAGGACCCGCCCACGGAGGCGGCGGGTGCGCTGCAGGCGCTGGTGTCGAGACTGCGCCGAGCTCTGCGCGAGGCGGGAACCGTGGAACTGGTCGCGGGCGGCTATCGCCTCTCCGAGGTGATCGTCGATGCCGAACGGTTCGAGGCACTCGCCACGCGCGGGCGGCGCGAGTTGGCGCAGGGGCACGCCGAATCGGCCGCGTCCGTGCTGTCCGAAGCGCTCGGGTTGTGGCGCGGCGCAGCGCTGTGCGACGTTCTGGATGCCCCGTATGCGCGAACGGTCGCGGTTCGGCTCGAGGATCTGCGGGCGGCTGTCGCGGAGGACCGGTTCGAGGCAGAACTCCGGCTCGGCCGTCACGCGACGATACTGGCCGATCTGGATGCCGCCGGAACCGAACATCCGCTGCGCGAGCGACTGGCCGCACTGCGGATGCGGGCACTCGCGGCGGCGGGACGCCAATCCGACGCGCTGGCCGTGTACGAGGACGTGCGGGCCCGCCTGGACGACGATCTGGGTATCGATCCCTCGGCGGAGCTGCGGGAGACCCACCTGGCACTGCTGCGCGGCGAGCTGGAAACACGCACTGTCGCAAGGGAACCCATCGGCAGCATCCTGCCCGCCCGGCTGACCAGCTTCATCGGGCGCGAGGCGGACCTGGAGGGGCTGGCGCGGCTGGTCGCCGCCGCCCGCCTGGTCACCATCGTCGGTCCCGGAGGCGCGGGCAAGACACGGCTGTCGATCGAGGCGATGAGCGCGCAGCGCCCCGGTCCGGTGTTCTTCGTGCCACTGGCCGAGATCGGCGCACCCGATCAGCTCGCCGACGCGGTCGCCGGCGCACTGGACGCCACCGCGGGCGAGTCACGTGCCGACAAGACCGCGCGCCTGTCCGAGCTGCTGGATGTCGGTGCGGCAGTGCTGATCCTGGACAATTGCGAACACCTCCTCGACGCCGCCGCGACGCTCGCGGAGGATCTGCTGACCCGACTGCCGCAGCTGCGGATTCTCGCCACCAGCCGAGAACCCCTGGCCGTCACGGGCGAGACGCTGTGGCACCTCGGGCCACTCGCGGTGCCGTCCGAATCCACCGAACCCGCTGCGGCGGAACGAGCGTCGTCGGTCCGCCTGTTCGTCGATCGTGCGGCCGCCGCGCGCCCGGGCTTCACCTCGAACGCACACACCCTCGGGCCGATCCTCGAAATCTGCCGCCGCCTCGACGGAATGCCGCTGGCGCTGGAGCTGGCCGCGGCCAAACTGCGCTCGATGAGCGTCGATCACATCGCCCAGCGCCTCGACGATCGATTCCGCCTGCTGAGCACCGGCAGTCGCACCGCGCTGCCGCGCCAGCGTACGTTGCACGCGCTGGTCGAATGGAGCTGGGATCTCCTGGAGGAGCCCGAAAGAGCGCTCGCCCGAAGGCTTTCCATGTTCCCCGGTGGTGCGACCATCGCGGCGCTCGAAGCGACCTGCGCCGACGAGACGCTCCCCGCTCGCGACGTGCTGTACGTCCTGGGCTCCCTCGTGGAGAAGTCGATCGTCGAATCCTCCAGCGTCGCGCCGTATTCGGCGGCCGGTCGCGATGTGAGCGACGACGCCGGATCCCGGGACGACGCGCCGAGCACGAGCGAAGCGGCGCGAGCGGACGAACAGCCCCGCTACCGCATGCTGGAGACGATTCGCGCGTATGCGGCCGAGCAACTCGTCCGATCCGGGGAGGACTTCGCGGACCGCTACGGCGAGTACTTCCTCGCGCTGGCCGAGGCGAACGAGCCCGCGCTGCGCACCGGCGCGCAACTGGAGGCGATCGCGCTCTTCGACGCCGAGCACGCGAACATGGCCGCCGCCCTTCGAACGGCGCTGACCGACCCGAGCCCCGAGGTGTCCACGCGCTGGGTGCGAGCCCTGTTCTGGTACTGGGGAATTCGCGGAATGAGCACGCAGTTCGAGACATCACTGCGGGATGTGCTCCGCCTCGGCACGGCATTGCGGCCCGAAGCGCGTGCCGCGTTGCGGGTCATCGAGCTGATGGCCGGATCGTTCACTGTCCAACCCGGAGCCGCGCCCGCCCTGATTGAAGAGTGCACCCGCGCAGGTGGCCTGGATTTCCATCCGGCGGTTCCACTGTGGACCGCGCTGGTGGCCACGCGGGCCGAAGCCGCCGACCTCGCGGAGCGACAGCTCGAACTCGCCCTGAGCTGGCCGGATCCCTGGGTGCGTGCCAGCGCCCATCTCGCCCGCGACTTCGCGCTGACGGGTCGTGGGGAGCAGCCCGCCGGCGCCGAGGCCAGAGGTGAAGCGCTGCGGGGCTTCGAAACAGTCGGCGACCGTTGGGGTCTCGGCGTCGCTCTGCTTGCCGTCGGCCGCGATCACTCGCTGCGCGGCGATCACGATCGGGCGCTGGCCTGCTTCAGTCGTGCCGTCGCCGTCGCGTCGGAACTCGGCACGGAGGACGACATCTTCGCCGCCCGCACCGAACTCGCCACCGAACGCATGCGAGCGGGAGATCTGCTCGGCGCGGAACGCGATATCGACGCGGCACGACGCCTCGCGACCGAACGTGGCTTCCCCCGCCTGGCCGCGGCCGTCCTCTTCGACTCCGCCGAACTCCATCGGCGTCGCGGCGATGTCACTCTCGCCGACCGTGACCTCGACCGGGTCGAACAGCGCATCGGGAGTCTTCCCTATCCCGAACGGATGGCCGCCGACCGCATCATCGTCGCCCGCCTGGCCAACCGCCTCACCGCCGCCGATGCCCCCGCTGCCAGAAAGCTGCTCCCGCTGGTGATCGCGGGCTCCCTGTTGCACGGCGACCCCGCCACCGTCGCCCAGGCGGTCGCCCGATCCGCCCAACTGCTGGCGAAACTCCGGTTCCTGGAGGGCGAACCGGTCGACGCGGCGACCGGTCTCGGGACGAGCGAAGTCATCCGGGGCGTATTCGACCACGGCGACCCCGAACTTCGCGCGCTCACCGCCGCCCTGAAGGAGCAGTTGGGTGAGAGCGCTTTCCTCGACGCCTACGGCCGGGGCGCACGCGTACCCAGACCGGTCGCGCTGCAACGACTTTCGCCGGAGACTTCGGATCGGCCGTGAGTTCCGTGTCCGCGACCCGGACCCACCCGGCCGTGGGCACTCCCACAACCATGCGGGGCGCTCCCGGCCCCGTGTCACCCGCCGAGCGGCGGAGTTCGGCGATGTCTCCGGCGGCCGGGTTCGTCGGACTGATCGGCGCTGCTCGCGGCAACCTCCGCCGGACGCCGGTCCGAGCCGACCTGTCCAGCCGGGAACTGTCAGGAGACGCGGGGGAACAGTCGGCCGCCGAGGTCTGCCCCGGTGATGGTCCCGGACTCGTCACGGCTGAAGAAGCCGCGCTGACCCTGGAAAGAGCCCTTGGTGATGATGTATTCGTCGCCGGGGAGCAGGCCGAACTCGAAAGGCGGGTGATCCTGGGGCATCTCCGCCCCCGCGGCCTCGCGGATCTCGGGCTTGATCAGGCATTCCAGGTGCAGGGTCGCGCCGTCGGTGGTGACGGTCATGGTCATGGCCTCGTTCGCGTAGTCGCCGAGGATCTCGCGGACCTGGGAATCGTTGTAGGGCAGTGGTTGTGGATCCTTGTCGAGCACGCCGAGGTAGTTCTCCAGCACCCAGCGCACGATGACCTGGTTGCACAGGATGCTGTCGGGACTGGCATTGGACAACACGACGATCGCGCAATCATGTTCCGGCACAACGAGCATCTCGCCGAACTGGCCGAAGCCCGAGCCGCCGTGGCCGAAGGTCCGCACCCCGTCGATGTCCCGCAGGAACCAGCACAGGCCGTGGGCGTCCCCGAGCAGGCTGGCGCGCAGTTCGACGGTCGGCTCCCGCATCGACAGCAGGGTCTCGGCGGGCAGCAGAGGCACGCCGTTCGCGGTCCGTCCGTCGCCGAGATGGTAACGGGCGAAACGCAATTGGTCCGTCACCGTCGAGGCGAGCCCGCCGCCGGGGTTGTTCGCGCGGGTACCCTTCCAGATTCGTGACACCGACAGTTCGCCGGTCTCCTCGCGCTCGTGCCCGGCGGCGAATCGCCGAGTCATGATGTCGTCGCGGAAGTAGAAGGTGCTCGGCAGTCCGATCGGTTCGAGCACCAGGGTGGCGACGGCCTCCTCGAAACCGAGCCCGGTGACGTTCTCGATCACCCGGCCGAGCAGATTGAAGCCCGCCTGACTGTAGGAGGATCGCCCGCCGGGCTCGCCGATCAGCGGGATCTCGGCCAGACTCGCCACGAACTCGGCCAGCGCGTCATCCCCCTCGCCCGTGTTGTTGATGAGGTTCCAGTCCAACCCGGCCGTGTGGTTGAGCAGCTGCTTCACGGTGATCTCGGCGGCGGCGCGCTCCTCGGGCAGGTTCAACTCCGGCACATAGCGCCGGACCGGGGCCTCGATGTCGATCGCGCCCTCGGCGACCAGCCGCATCAGCGCGGTCGCCGTGGTGGGCTTGCTGATCGAGCCGATTGCGAAGAGCGTGTTCTCATCGACCGGCAGCGGATTCTCGATGCTGGTGACGCCGTGGCTTGCGAAGATCTCCCGGCCGTTCACGAAGATTCCGACCGCGACCCCGGGGATTCCGAAGTCGGTGGCGGCGGCTTCGATGAACGTCGACAGAGTGTTCTCGGAGCGCGTGATATCCGACATCGCACTACCTTTCGCCTAGTCGTGCCCGGCCCGTGCGGCCGGTGCTTTCGATGAACATCACTGTGCCGATGTGCGCTGACAGCGCACCGACAGCTGACCGACAGCCCGCGGGCAGGTGCTGTCGGCGGGCTCGGGGAGGTGGTCAGCAAGCCCGCGGACCGCGCTCGTGTGGGACGTTCGGGCGGATGTGGTGATCGAGGTCACGGTGGCCGGAGCCGGGGCTCTCACCAGGTCGGGGCCGGTGCTCTCAGTGGTTACTCAGCTTCGAGCCAGCTAACACTCAGTGGGATCGGGCAGGTTTAGCGACTGACTAGTGGCGAATAATTCAACCTGCCGAAGGAGAACCCGGCGTGCGTTCGACGAAGACCTGGGGCGCCGCCGTGATGGCGCTGTCCGCAACTGTTCTGCTACCGATTGCCGCGGGCACCGCCCACGCCGTATCGGGCCCCGCGCCAGCTCCGGCCGGAACCTCCGCGGACGGTTCCCGGATCGCCTCCAGCGAGGCCGTGGACGCACGCACGGTGAAGTTGCAGGTCTACTCGGCCGCCATGGGCAAGAACATCGAGGTCGACGTGCAGCGCGCGGTCGACACCTCGCAGCCGACGCCAGTGCTCTACCTGCTCAACGGCGCGGGCGGCGGCACGGATTCGGCGACCTGGCAGAAGCAGACCGACGCACTGGGCTTCCTCGCGGACAAGAACGTCAACGTGGTGCAGCCGGTCGGCGGCGGGTTCAGCTACTACACCGACTGGCGTGAGCCGGATCCGGTTCTGGGCGTGAACAAGTGGAAGACCTTCCTCACCGAGGAACTTCCTCCGCTGATCGATCGCGCGCTGAACACCGACGGCCGCAACGCGATCGCCGGACTCTCCATGGCGGGCACCTCCGTGCTGCAGCTGCCCATCGCCGCACCGGGCCTGTACCGGTCGGTGGCCGCCTACAGCGGCTGCGCGCAGATCAGCGATCCGGTCGGATACAACGCGGTCAACCTGGTGGTCAGCGCCGGCGGCGGCAAGACCGAGAACATGTACGGTCCCCAGGGCGATCCCATGTGGGCCGAGAACGACCCCTACGTGCACGCCGACCAACTGCGCGGGCTCAACCTGTTCATCTCCAGCGGATCCGGGCTGCCCGGCCAGTGGGACACCCTCGACGGTGAGCACGCGCTGCCCGGTGTGGGCGGACTGGCCAATCAGGTCACCGTCGGCGGTGCGCTCGAGGCCGCGACCAACTACTGCACCCACAATCTGCAGGGCGAGCTCGGCCGGCTCGGCATTCCGGCCACCTTCAGCTTCCAGCCCACCGGAACCCATTCCTGGGGTTACTGGGAGGACGATCTGAAGCAGTCCTGGCCGGTCCTGGCGGCCGGTCTGGGCCTGCCCGCCTGACGACTCCGTCCGGAACACCCACCTGGAACCAACCGGTCCGAAACCCCTCGGGTGTGCCGGATGTCCGCGAGAATCGTGCCCGCCGATCCTCACGAGCACGGTGTGGCGATGATCGTGGGCAGAACACCGAGAAACAGGAGTACCGATGACCCCCGTGATCACCCCCGTCAGCATCCCGACCACCCCGCTGCAATGGCTGTCGCAGTTGATCTGCCAGCTGGGCAGCAGCGCCTGCATCCTGTGACGCAGAACCTGTGATGCCGGACGAGCCCGCTCCCGATCGGGAGCGGGCTCGCCTGGTTCACGGCGGGAGCGGGCTCAGCCGAGTTCGAAGCTCGGATACCCGTTGTCGCGTTCCTCGTCGCAGAACCGGCGGTAATTGCCGAAACCGCCGATGTACGGCATGAACACCCGCTTCTTGCCCTCGACGTTCGCGCCCATGTACCAGGAGTTCGCCTTCACGAACAGCGTGCCCTCGGCGACCTCCATCAGATGATCGGTCCACTTGACCGCGGCCTCTTCCCGCGCCTCGACGCGCGCGATGTTCCCCGCGCGGCTGTGTGCGATCAGCGCGAGCACCCAGTCGAGCTGCTGCTCCGAGTGCAGCGCCATGTTCGCCATCACCGACGGCGTGCCGACGCTGTTGATGCTGAACATGTTCGGGAATCCGGGAATGCCGAAGCCCAGGTAGGTGACCGGGCCGTCGGCCCACACCTCGCCCAGCCGGGCATCGTTGGACCCGCGGATGTCGATGCGCAGCAGTGAGCCGGTCATGGCGTCGAAACCGGTTGCGTAGACCAGGGTGTCGAGCTCGATGAACCGCTCGCCGGTGCGCGCGCCGGTCGGCGTGATCTCCAGGATCGGTTCGCGGCGCAGGTTCACCAGTGCGACGTTCGGGCGGTTGAACATCTCGTAGTAGCCGGAGTCGGTGCAGATTCGCTTGGTGCCGATCGGGTGATCGGTGGGGATGAGATCGTCTGCGACGGACTGGTTCTCGACCTTCGCGCGAATCTTCGCGACCGCGAAATCACGCACCAGTTCGTTGGCGGTCAGGTCGCTGTTCTGGTCGGGGAACACCTTGTTGAACAGCACGCCGCCCTGACTCCAGCGGTCCTGCATGGCCTCCTCGCGCTCCTGCGCGGTCAGGTCAAGGGCCTTGGTCTGGATGCTCGCGTGCGGGGTGGCCGCCGGTGCGTAGTAGGACTTTTCGCGACGCTGCCGGTAGGTGGCGCGGATCTGGGTCTGCTCCTGCTCGGTCCACGGCCGGTTCGGGATGGGGACGCTGAAGTTGGGCGAGCGCTGAAACACGGTGAGCGCCTCGGCCTGTCGCGCGATGATGGGGGAGACCTGGATCCCGGAGGAGCCGGTGCCGATCACGCCCACCCGCTTGCCTTCGAGGCAGGCGCCCTCCTCGGGCCACTGCGCGGTGAAGATCTCCTCGCCCGCAAAGGTTTCCACACCGGGGATGTTCGGCTTGATCGGCGCGGACAGGCAGCCGGTGGCGAAAACCACGAAGCGGGAGCGATATTCCGCGCCGGTCTCGGTGCGCAGCGTCCAGAGGCAGCTCGCGTCGTCGAATCGGGCCGCGCCGACCCGCTGCTCGAATCGGTAGCGCTCGCGCAGGGAGAAGCGGTCGGCCACATGGTTCAGGTACGCGAGGATCTCCGGCTGTGCCGCGAAACGCTCGGTCCAGGTCCAGCTCTGCTGCAGGTCCTCGTCGAAGGAATAGGAGTAGTCGACGCTCTCCACATCGCAGCGCGCGCCCGGATACCGATTCCAGAACCAGGTGCCGCCGACATCCGCACCGGCCTCCAGGCCCAGCACGTTCAGACCGGCGCGCGCGGCCTGATGCACGCCGTAGAGCCCGGCGAACCCGGCGCCGATGATGATCACATCGTATGGACTGCCCTGTTCGGCGCTGGGATGCATGCGCGACCTCTCCACCTTCGTCTGACACTATTTCGATTAGGCATAGTGTCGAACGACATGCGGGAGGTCGCGAGAGCTCGTCCCACTGACCAGGAGCCCGAACCTCGAACGCGGGTCACTCGTGCGCGGGCTCGCCCGTCACCAGGTGATCGGCGTGATTGAGGCCCTCGCGAACCAGGCGGGCGAGGTGACCGTCGCGAATGCGGTAGATGATTCGCCGTCCGTCACGGCGGGTGTCCACCAGACCGGTGAAGCGCAACTTGGCCAGATGCTGACTGACCGCGGTCCGCGATGCGCCGCAGGCTTCGGTCAGCGCGGTGACATCGGCTTCGTTCTCGGTGAGGATCCAGAGAATGTGCAGCCGTGTCGGATCCGAGAGCATGCGGAAGGTTTCGGTGGCCGCGTCCAGGCGGGACTGATCCGGTGTGGTGGGGTGCGTCAGGCTGGGCGTGCGCAACGCCTTCGCATTGCTCTTGCTCGCCATGACTCACCTTCCCGCCGAGACCACCGCCTCGGTGCCCGCCGGTGCGGACCCGGGCCACACGCGCACGGCTGTTGTAGCAGCCAGTGTAGCGATGACCGCGAGGGTGGCCGCCGCGATCGGCAGGCCGGCCAGCGCGCCGAGGCCCCCGGCCAGGGGGTAGGTCAGCAGGAAGCACGCGTGCGAGAGCGAGAACTGTGCGGTGAAGACCGCTGTGCGGGTGGCGGAATCGGAGTGTGCGCGCAGTAGTCGCGCCGACGGGGTGTTGATCATCGACGTGCCCGCGCCGAGCAACACCCAGGTCAGCGCCAGCAGCAACCCGCCCGAGACCGGGACGAGCAGCGGGATCACGGCCGCGAGCAGCAATCCGACGGGCAGGATGCGGCAGCCGGTGAGCATGAGTTCGCGATCGGTGACCACGGCCAGCAGGCGCGGAGCCGCGAGTGCCACGGCCATGGAACCGAACCCGTAGCAACCCAGGGCGAGTGCGACCGCGCTGTTCGGACCGCCGAGTCCGTCGCGCACGTACACGACAGTGTTGACAATCACGAGCGAAGTCGCCGCTGCCACAGCCAGATTCATGGCCAGCAGGCCGCGCAGTACCGGCTGCCGGAGCATGAATCGCGCACCCTGCGTGATTCGCAGGGGCAGTGGATCGGAGCGCTCGGGTGCGGCGGGCCGGGGGAGCCGGGTGGTGACCACCAGGGCGGCCGAGGCCACGAAACCCAGTGCGGTGCCGATGAACAGCAGGTGGTAGCCGATCACGGTGAGCAACGCCGCGGCCAGTATCGGGCTGAGCAGCGACTCCAGGTCGTAGGCCAGGCGCGAGAGCGACAGACCCCGGGTGTAGTCCCGCTCGTCCTCGAGGATCGACGGGATCAGGGACTGGAAAGCCGGGGTGAAGGTGGCGGAGGCGGATTGCAGCAGGGCGATCAGGACGTAGACCTGCCAGGTGTGCGTCACGAAGGGGAGCATGAGTGCGATGGCGGCGCGCACGGCGTCGGCGGACACCAGCAGGGCACGCCGGGGGAGACGTTCGGTGAGTGCCGAAACAATCGGCGCCACAACGACATACGCCACCATCTTGATCGCCAGCGCGGTGCCGAGCACGATTCCCGCTCGGCCGCCCGCGAGGTCGTAGGCGAGCAGGCCGAGGGCGACGGTGAGCAGGCCCGTGCCGACGAGGGCGACGACCTGGGCGGTGAACAACTTCCGGAATCGGCCGTGCCGCAGTACATCGATCACGCCCGCCACTATAGGACTATATGTGCGCAATTGTGCACTTGATGTCGGATAAGCGCTGGTGCTCACCTCACCTCCCGGTCACGGCGGAAACTCCGAGAGGCCCGATTGATCCCGTTGGTTCGGTGCGGGGGCGATTCGCCGCTATTCTCGCCCTCATGGGGAGGAGTTCCGCAATGCGCTATCTGATGATGTGCTCGGCCGTCGTGCTGGCCGGCTGCGCACAGCACGGGGCGGCGCAGCCGGCGCCGGGCGCACCGCAGGGCATCACGCTGCCGCCCGCCGCGACCCGCAGCGGGACGGCCATGCCGCCGAGCGCCTCCGAGACGCCGCGATCGGAACTACCGCCGTGCGGCGATATCGCTTCTGCGGCAACCTCTCCCGACTGCATGCTGCGTTCGCGTGATTCGGCGGGACTCTCGTTCGAGGTGCGGCACAGCGGCAGCGGCGAACACGCGGTCACCGCCGTGACCGTGCTCGACCCGTCCGGCTCCACCGTGCAGACCATCCAGGAGCAGCACGTCTGGTCGCCTGGGGAACCGCGACTGCGCGACCTCGACGGCGACGGCCGCGACGAGCTGATCGTCCCGGTGTATCTGGCCACCGCGAACACCCGCTACGCCGTGCATCACGCCAGCGGGGACGCGACAGAGTTCCAGCGCGCGGGCGAACTGTCCGGGATCGGAATCGACACCTCGGCGGACGGATACACCATCGTCACCGCGCGTGACGGATACGCGGTCTGGGATGTCCAGTTCTGGCAGTTCGTCTCGGACACGCTGGAGCCGGTGGTCACCGCCGAGGTCCGGCTGCTCGACGACGGGCACGGCAAGGTCGCCGGAAGCCGTTGCAGCGTCGTGGATTCCGGCGGATTGAGCCGCACCGGATTGAGCCTCGATCAGGCCACCGAGCGATTCTGTGCCGAACCCGCCGTCGTGCGCGTCTCGCGCTGAGAACCCTCCGCGCGGGTCGGTGACGACGGAATCGGGTCAGGAACCCGGCTTCGCACCCCGTCGGCGCAACCACTCGGCGTAGTCGAACGACAGTGCCTCGCCATCGTTGCCGAGGCAGAGCGCACCGTCGCGCACCCGTCGGGCCATGCGTCCGAGTGGGGGCACGGGGAACGGCAGCCGCCTCGTACCGAGCACCTCGCGCCGCGCCGCGGCAAGCTCGGTCAGGGTCTGGACCGCGGGGCCACCGACCTCGCGGATCCGGCCGGCCGGACCGGCCTCCGCCGCATCGGCCAGCCGGGCGGCGACCGCCACCACATCGACCGGCTGCACACGCAGTGAACCGTGCGGCTCGACACCGAATTTCGCTGCGACGGTGAAGAGTTGATCGACCAGCTCGTGGAACTGGGTGGCGCGCAACAGAGTCCACGGAATCGGGCCGCCGGTGACCACCTGCTCCTGGGCCACCTTGCTGCGGTAGTAGCTGAACGGCACCTCGTCGCAGCCGACGATCGAGATCTCCACGTGGTGTCCCACGCCCGCGCGCTCCTCGGCGGCCAGCAGCGACCGAACACCCTCCACCAGTACTTTCGTGCTGCGGACTCCGATGTGATTGGCGGCATCCACCACCGTGTCCACGCCCGCCAGCGCCTCGTCCAGTCCCGCGCCCGTGGTCAGATCGACGGCGTGGTGCCGTGTTCGGGGCACCGGGTTCGCCGGTGCGGTGCGCGTCAGCACCCGCACCTCGTGCCCGCGTGCGGCCAGATCCCGCACCACCGGTGATCCGAGCGTCCCCGTCCCGCCCAAAACCGCTACCCGCATCTCGAATCCCTTCCCCGAAGAACCTTCCCTCGGACGCTAGAACCGCAACCTCCGGCGTTCAACATGATTCATCGCATGACGTCGGATGGGCCACATTCGGGGTTCGAGCGCGCGTCGATCCGGTTGGATGCGAGCGCTCAGATGCGCGCGCCCTTCTCGCGATTGCAACCGCGGCACAGGATCTGCAGGTTCGCGGCGCTGGTCGCACCGCCCCTGCTGATCGGGATGACATGGTCGAATTCCAGATAGTGACTGTCGCCGCATTCGACGCATTTGCCGCCGTCGCGCAGCCAGACCTGGGCCTTGACCTCCTGCGGGATGGTGCGGGTGTCGCGGCGACCGGGGACCAGGGCCAGGCGTTTGGCCACCCGCAGCGCGCCCTCCATCGCGGCCGCCACCTGATCCGGATCGGCCACCTCGAATATCGCGCCACCGCGCGCCGAGGTCGCGGCCACCGCGACACGTCCACTCTCCGAGGTCACCGAAATCACTCGGGCCCAGGGCATTTCCGTGCCGGTATCCACGCCGGTGAAGCGCAGCTTCTTGTTGCTGCAGATGAGTCGGCCCTCGGTGAGCTTGGGGCCGCGCGCCAGCTGCCGGATATGGATCGCGCGCACATCCAGGTGCACCTGCTCCTCCGGATCCAGGTGCAGGCCCGGTGCCCGCATGACCGGCAGCTCACCGGATCGCAGCCGAGTCAGCATGCGGCCGCGCTGCATTCGGCGACGCAGATCCTCGATGAGCGGGCCGGTCAGCGCCAGCTCCGCGACCGCGTGGTCGAACGCGTCCATCTCCGTTTGCTCGACGATGCCGTCGGCGAAGGAGAAGGCCACCGCGCGCTCGACGTGGTCGTGCGCGACCGGTCGCAGCACCTCCAGCCCGGCGGCCCGATCGATGCGCTGGAACCGCAGGGCGGTCCAGAGCATGTCCCAATCGGGGCCGCGCGGTCCGACCGTACGCAACACCCGCTCGGCGCGACCGCGCCAGCCGCGCAGGTATTCCTCGATCTGCTCCGAACACTCCCGGCACGGCGCGGGGCGGCCGAACACCCGCCAGCGTCGCGGGCGGCCGCAGCGCGGGCAGTGCCGGGCATCGGCCGAGGGTGCCGCGCGGGTGGAATCGGTCCACTCCGAACCGTCCCACCAGCGCAGTGCGCCGGGATGCCGCGGATCCGGATGCCAGTCGGCCCGCTCGGGATTCGGCGGCAACACCGGCGGGGCCGCGGGCGTGCGACGTTCGAGCGAGGACCCGTCCGGGGCTCCTCGACCGCGGCCCGGCTCGTCCACCTGGACGCCGAATTCCGTGACGATCCCCGCCAGCCCGCTCGCCCAGCCCTGGGCGACCGCGCGGAACCGCCACTGCCCGTCGCGGCGGTAGAACTCGCCGAACATCATGGCCTGCACAGAGTCCGAGTCGGCGACCTCGAACCACGCGACGGGGCGATTGTCGTCGAACACCGTCAGCACCAGCCCGGGGACGTCCGTGAACGCGCCGCCGTCCACCGATCCGGTGATGACGATCCGTGACACCTCGGATTCGGTGCGCGGCAGCGAGACCGACAACCGCGCGGTGCCCGGCGCGGGCTCCTGATCCAGCGTCACCGCCTGCGACACATGCCGGGGCGCGTTGAAGAACACGAAATCCCGGTCCGAGCGCACCCGCCCCGATTCCGACAGCAGCAGCGCATGCGCGTCCACCGCGTCGTCGGACTGCCACGAAAGGACAACCGTCAGAAGCGATGTCGGAACCGGCGCATGGCCACCCTTGGTGAGTTTCATCGTGATCGAACTATGCCACGCGGCTCCGACACCCTTTACCACCTGCGAAACCACCCGGTCCGATCACGGATCCGACCGGCCCGCGTACGTCGGCGTCGGCCGGATCGGTGAGCTCGCCCGAGCGGTGACCCGGTGCGGTGCGCGCGACCGGGACCCGGCGACCATCAGGCCCGGGCCGGACTGGCCGCGTCGGCGACAGATCCGCTCGGGCGCACACCGTGTGCGAGATTCGGCCTGTGGCAGGACTCGGTTCGATTCCGAATCGGCATGGCGGGACCGCTGTTCGACTTGCGCGAGGCAGCCGCTGCGGCACAGTGGACGTATGACCACTCCGAAGGGTCCCGAGCGCAAGCCCACCACCCCGCGCGCGAAGGCACAACCGCCGCGCGTCCCCACCGCCGGCGATATCCTCGCCGCCGCACAGGCCGCCGTCGACGCCGCCCAGACCGCCGCCGGAGTGGCGCTGGGCTCGGCCCAGAACGTGGCCGGACAGGCCCTGGATTCGGCACAGTTCACCGCGAGCACCGCCTTCGACACCGCGGTCCGGCTGCCACCGGCCTCCATCCAGCTCGCCGCCCAGCTCCCGGACCTCATCGAGAACCTCACCAGCGCCGTCGAACGCCTCAACTCCACCATCGACCGCCTGGACCGCACCCTCGCTCTCGCCGAACCCGCCTTCGTCGCCTACGACCGCCTGCTGACCCGGCTCGAATCCGCGACCACCATGGCCGAGGAACTCTTCGGCCGTCTGGAGAAGCTCCCCGGCGTCTCCCTGCTGGGCCGTCTCACCGGGCGCGACCAGACGCCTCCCGCGCCGGAGCCCGCACCGAAACCCACTCGCGGCCGTCGGAAATAGTTCCGGCACAGGCGATCAGGGACCGCATGCGGCGGGGCGGATCCTTCACGCTCGCCGCGGAGCGCTCGCCCTGCGTTGCCCGCCGACGAGTAATCGCGGAGCGCGAGCAACCCGGAAGCCCTCGCGAGTCACGCAGAGGGCAGCGGGGCCGTTTCCGGCACGGCCAGGCCGGGGAGCGCGCGCAGGGTGGCGGCGGCCTTCCACACCATTTCCTGGTACTCCTCGTCGGGATCGGAGTCCAGCACGACCGCACCGCCCGCGCCTATGCGCCAGCGGTTCTCGTGCCGGACCGCGGTGCGGATGACGATATTGAGGTCGGCGGTGCCGCCGAGGCCCAGGAAGCCGATGGCGCCCGAATAGATGCCCCGGGCTTCGGTTTCCAGGGTGTCGATGATCTCCATGCTGCGGAGCTTGGGCGCACCCGTCATCGAGCCACCCGGGAAACAGGCTCGGAGGCAGTCGATCACGTCGAGTTCGGGGCGGAGGGTGCCGCGCACGGTGGAGACCAGCTGGTGCAGCGTGGTGTAGGTCTCCACGGCCATGAGTTCGGGAACGTGGACTGTCCCGATCTCGCAGACCCGGCCCAGATCGTTGCGCAGCAGGTCGACGATCATCAGGTTCTCGGCGCGAGTCTTGGGGCTGCGCGCCAACTCCGACGCCAGCCGCTCGTCCTCGATCGGGGTGCGGCCGCGCGGCGCGGTGCCCTTGATCGGCTTGCTCTCCACCGTGCGCGCGCGGTCGAGCTTGAGGAACCGCTCGGGGGAGGAGCAGGCCACCTCCAGGTCGGTGAACCGCAGGAAGGCCGCGTACGGGGCCGGGTTGCAGCGGCGCAGCGTGCGATAGACGTCCAGACCGTCGCTCGCGGCGGGGAGATACGCGCTGTCGGTGATGCAGATTTCGTAGGATTCGCCCGCGTGCAGTTGATCCTGGCTGGCCCGCACATCGGCGAGATAGCGGTCGCGGCCACGGGTCAGCAGCGGGGCCACGGTGCGCTCGTCGGTGCGCAATTCCAGCGGCGGCGGGTTCTCCCAGGTGGGCACCGTGTCCACGAGAGCCCGCGTCGCGGACAGCCAAACCTTCGCGGCCCGAAGGGAATTCGGATCTGTCTCGGCCAGGGACATGAGGTGGGTGCGGCCCGCCTCGTGATCGACCACGATCAGGCGATCGGCGAAGATCCACTGCGCGTCCGGAGTGGGTGCGCGATGGGTGACCGCCGCGCCGCAGTCGGCCTTCATCTCGTAACCGAGATAGCCGACGTACCCGCCCACGAAATCGAAAGGCACATCCGGGAATTCGATTCTTCGGCGGCGTAGCTCCCCGGATAGATACTCGAGCACCCCACCCGGAACCGATCGCGCACCGGCTGCCGATTCCACCTCGACGCTGCCCGAACCCACGCGATACCGGACTGTTTCGGCCAGCGGCCCGGACGCGTCCCCGAGGAACGAGAACCGATCCAGGCCCGGTTCCACGTGCTCGCTGTCGAGCCAGAACGCGGTCGGTGAGTCCCGGTACAACCGCAGGAACACCTCCTCCGCGTCCACCGCCCGCTCCACCACCGTGTGCTCGACCGTGTAGCGGATCTCGGCAGGCATCCCCGCGCCGGTCACACCGATCGACACCGTATGAGCCGCTTCTACATCGGGGCCGGTGGCTCGGTCGCGGCCGGTCGATGCCGCTGCGCCCACATCGATGTCGGGCGACGGCGCCCGCCGATGCTGGCTGTCAGCGGCTGAATTCGACGCTGCATCTCCGTCCTCGGTGATCCGCTCATGGTCGGAACCGATCGATGCTGGTCTGTCCGGTCCGGTATCGGGCGATAATGCTCGCTGACTCTCCGGGCAGGCTTCCGAATTCGACACTTCAGGGCCGCGACCCGTCATGACCTGGTCCGTTCGCGCCGGTGTCGGATCAGGGACGTTCGCGGTATCGGCAGCGCGCGGTGGATTTTCGTCGTGGCCGTCGTGGCCGTCGTGGCCGTCGTGGCGGCGCGCGGCGCGTCTCGTCGGCGCGAACTCGGCGGTCAGGTCGCGGAAGTTCCGCAGCAGGGTCGAGCCGTGTTCGCTCGCAATGGATTCCGGGTGGAACTGCACGCCCCACTGCGGCCGCGTGCGATGGCGCACGCCCATGACCACGCCGTCGGGGGCGGTCGCGGTGACCTCGAGCGCCTCCGGCAGGGGCAGCGTCGCGCTGAGCGAGTGATAGCGCACCGCGGTGAAATCCTGTGGCAGTCCGGCGAACAGATCCCGCCCGTCGTGGGTGATTCGATCCGGGTAGCCGTGCCGCGCCTCGGGAGCGGCGCCCACCACGCCTCCGGCGGCCAGCACGATTCCCTGGTGGCCCAGGCATACCCCGAGCAACGGCAGTCGGGAGTGCGCGATCACGGCGGCGGAGACGCCGAAATCTCGCATGACGTCCGGTCGTCCGGGGCCCGGAGAGATCACGACATTGTCGAACGCGTCCAGATCCAGGTCCGCCGGATCCCGCACCTCGTCGTTGCGGATCACGACGGGCTCTACCCCGTTCACCTCACTGATCAGCTGATACAGGTTGTAGGTGAACGAGTCGTAGTTGTCGATCAACAGCGTGCGCATTTGGCGCGAACTTTACGCCAGCACTCCCGGCTCACCGTGCTTCGACCTGCGCGAACGAGGCGGCCACCACTACTGCTGGCGGATGCCTTCAGTTTGTCCGGTGGCGTACGGCACAATGTGGAGCATGTCTGTAGCGCAGCCGGTCGAAGTGGATCGTGACGTCGTCGATTTCGAGATCGTCGGTAAATGGATGGATGAGCAGGGCTTGCCCGGCGGCGAGTTCGAGAAGGTGCGGCCGCTCGGCGGCGGAACGCAGAACATCATGCTGCGCTTCGAACGCGGCGGCCGCGCCTACGTGCTGCGGCGCGGACCCAAGCACCTGCGTGCCGCCAGCAACAATGTCATCCGCCGCGAATCCCGCATTCTCGGCGCGCTCGACGGCACCGGCGTGCGCGCGCCCCGGGTGATCGCCGCGGGTGCGGACGAATCGCTCATCGGTGCGTACTTCTATCTGATGGAGCCCATCGACGGGTTCAACCCGCAGAACGAACTGCCCGAACTCCACGCGAACGATGCCGAGATCCGGCGGCAGATGGGCCTGTCCGCGGTCGAGGCCATCGCGCGGCTCGGCTCGCTGGACCACGAGGCGCTCGGTCTGGCCGACTACGGCAAGCCCGAGGGTTTCCTGGAGCGTCAGGTGCCGCGCTGGCTCAAGGAACTCGAGTCCTACAGCGCCAACGAGGGCTACACCGGACCGCAGATCCCCGGCGTCGAGGCGGTCGGGGACTGGCTCGATCGCAATCGGCCCAGCGAGTGGAAGCCCGGCATCTTGCACGGGGATTGCCACCTCGCGAACATCATGTTCTCCTACGACGGTCCGCAGGTGGTGGCGCTGGTCGACTGGGAGATGTCCACGATCGGTGACCCGCTGCTGGACCTGGGCTGGCAGATCGCGACCCGCCCCGAGCCCGGCACCACCGGCGCCGCGCTGATCGGCAGTCTCGGCGCGGTCGGCGGGCTGCCGACCGTCGAGGAGATGGTGGCCCACTACGGCAAGTTCTCCGATCGCGATCTCGGCAATGTGCCGTGGTACACGGTGCTCGCCTGCTTCAAGCTCGGCATCGTGCTGGAGGGCACGTACGCGCGCGCGTGTGCGGGCAAGGCGCCCAAGCAGGTCGGTGACTTCCTGCACGCGATCACCCTCGAACTGTTCGAGAAGGCGCGGCGCATCGCGGAGTGAGCGAATCTGTCGCGATCTCGATGCGGCGTGGCGGGATATTGGTGGCCGAAACTTTACTGCCACGATAGGTTATCGGTCATGCCGATCGTTCCCGATGCCAAGGACTGGACCTGGGTCCTCGAACGCGCCTGCCCCGACTGCGGATTCGACCCCGGGACCACCGCCTACGCGGCGGTCCCGGGCATGATCCGCGACAGCGCCGCCCGCCTGAACGCTGTGCTCGACCGCCCGGATGCCGGTGTGCGCCCGGACGATTCGACCTGGTCCGACCTCGAATACGCCGCCCACGTGCGGGATGTGTGCCGAATCTTCGAGCACCGCCTCGACATCGCCCGCACCGCCTCCGCGCGGCCGGGCCCGGTGATCGGCGGCTACGACCCCGACGTCATCGTCGAGGCGGGCGTTCCGATGTTCGCCGATTGGGATCAGGACATCACCGCCGTGGCGGAGAACTATCGCGCGCAGCGGCCGGAGGCGGTCGCCGAGCAGCTGACCTCCGTCGCCGAAACCGCCGCTCGCGCTTTCGAATCCGTTCCACCGGCCGAGCTCGGGCTGATCGCGCGCCGCAGCAACGGTTCGCGGTTCACGGTCGAGACCCTGGCCAAGTACTTCGCCCACGACCTCGTCCATCACGTGCACGACGTGGAGCGCGGCTAGCTTCGGCGCCGGTGGACACCGGCGCGGTCTCGCCTGCATCCGCGAAGTGCCCGCTTCGTCGCGTGAACTGTCGTCGACGCGAAGGTCGTCGGTCCTACTCTGCCGCAGTCGCGTTCACGCGCGGCGGGGATCAGCCGCAGCGCAGCAGGGCGTTGCGCAGATTGCGGGAGCGCACGTCGTCCAGGACCGCCATGCCGAGCCGGTTCATGTTGTAGCCGAAGCCGAGACCCGTTGTGGGATCGGCGAATCCGAAGGAGCCGCCGTAGCCGGTGGTGCCGTAGGCGCGCGAATCGCTGCCGAATCGGAAGCTGCCGCGCGATTTGCGGAAGCCGAGGTGGTATCGGCTGGGCGTCAGCAGCACCAGGTCCTCCGCGGGCACGTCGTCGGCGACCTTCGCGGATGCCAAGCGGGCCAGCAGATCCGGATCGATCGGCAGCTCACCGGTGCCGCCCGCGGCCGCGCCGTACACCCGTGCCAGCGAGCGGGCCGTGCCCACACCACCGGCGGCCGGGCTCTCCACCGACAGGAATTCCCGTCGCGCGCCCCGTGCGGGCGCGCCGACCTGCGGACTGTTCAGGGCACGGAAGGAGAGCCCGCGCTTGGCGTACAGCTGAACACCGATGCGCAGCGGCAGATCCCGCTCGTAGCGCAGCACATCCAGGCCCTGCGTCGCGGACAGCGTGGCGACGCGATCCATCGACACGTCCTCCGGCAGGCCGATGTAGAAGTCGAGCCTCAGCGGCGCGGCGAAGTCCTCGGCGAACACCCGGCCCAGCGTGCGGTGCGCCGGATCGACGCGGCGGATCAACTCGCCCTGATACAGCCCTGCGGTGATCGGGTGATAGCCGTGCCGAGTTCCCGGCTTCCACAACGGTTTCTGCGCGGCCAGCACGACCGCGAGGGCATCCGGGTCGGTCATATCGGTGAGCCGGACCGTGCGGTCCAGGGCCGCCAGCCCCGCCTGATGGTCCAGCAGCTGCCGGACGGTGATCGAGTCCTTGCCGTTGGCGGCGAATTCGGGCCAGTACTTCGCGACCGGGGCCTCGTAGTCCAGCAGGCCCCGTGAGACCGCGGACGCCACCACGAACGCGGCCATGCCCTTGGTGGAGGACCACACCGGGGCCATGGTGTCGCGCTCCCACGACTTGGTGCGCGTGCGATCGCGGTGCCCGGCCCACAGGTCGACCACCGGCTTGTCCCCGGCGTAGACGGAGACCGCGGCGCCGATCTCGCCGTGCTCGGCGAAGTTCCGCCGGAATGCGTCGGCTACCGGACCGAACCCGCTGTCCACCTCACCGTGGACCGTCACCCGCTCGCTCATAGTGCCCGATCGTAACCGCGGCCCCGATCCCGGCGATCGCCCCAATCCGCCAAAATCGCCCACTTCCACATCGGGAGGGCTCAGCGACTGATCCCGGGTGCATGCCATCGATGCCGAGTGGGAACGAGCACCGACGGACTGCCCGGCTACAACAACGACATCGGACCGGGCTGTGAGTCCGGAAGCGGTACGACGACGCGGCCCGCACGCATGCCGCGCGACAAACCTGCCCGGAGGTCGAGTACGCCACGGCCGACTTGCGGAGACGCCGAACAGAGCGGAATTGCCATGACCGGTCGGTGGCGAGGCGGCGAGGCGATGATCGTGCCATCGCATCGGCAGTGCGGCACGGTGGCCGGAGTATCGAGGTGCGCTCGTTGTTGCCGGGATGACTTTCGGCCCGGTGAGACGGTGCCGCTCAGCCGATCACGCGAACCGTCGGATCCCCGGTGATCGATGGTCCGGTCCGGCGTGCGGCCAGGTAGCTGACTTGGGGCTATGAGGTTTTCGACACGAGACCCCTTGGCCTGTCGGCGACTCGAAACCAGGTAGCGTGGCCGGACGTGCCTGGACTAGCTCGGATTACCGGTTCGTTGCTGCGAACCAAACCCGTCGAACAGATCGCCGCGGACGGTGAACACACCGCGCTGCGGCGGAGCATGGGGCTGGTGTCGCTGATCGCGCTGTCGGTCGGCGCGACGCTGGGCACCGGGATCTTCGTGGTGCTGGGCGAGGCCGCGCCGCTGGCGGGTCCGGCCGTGGTCATCTCGTTCGTGGTCGCGGCGCTGGCCGCGTTGTTCTCGGCGCTCTCGTACGCGGAGCTCGCGGGCGCGGTGCCGGTGTCCGGATCGGCCTACTCCTATACCTATGCCACGCTCGGCGAGATCGTCGCCTGGGTGTGCGGATGGTGCCTGCTGCTGGAGTACGGGGTCTCCGTCGCGGCGGTCGCGGTGGGATGGGGTGCGTACCTGAACGAATTCCTCGGCTCGACGGTCGGCTGGCGGATCCCGGATGCGCTGTCCTCGGCGCCCAGCGAGGGCGGAGTCGTCAATCTGCCTGCGGCGGTGGTGGTTCTGATCGCCACGGCGGTGCTGCTGGAAGGCGTGCGCGAGAGCGCGCGGGTCACCACGATCACCACCATGATCAAGATCGCGGTGCTGGTGTTCTTCGTGATCGTGGCGGTCACCGCGTTCGATTCGGGCAATCTGCATCCGTTCGCGCCGGCCGGGGTCGCGGGCATCACCTCGGCGGCGTCGATGGTGTTCTTCTCGTTCATCGGCTTCGACGCGGCGTCCACCGCCGGTGAGGAGGCCCGGAACCCGCAGCGGGATCTGCCCCGCGCCATCATCATCTCGCTCGGCATCGTCACCCTGATGTACGTGCTCGTCGCCCTGACCGCGGTCGGCGCGTCCGGAATCGACGGCGTCGGCGGGTCCGGGGCGTCACTGGCGACCGTGCTGGAGCAGGTGACCGGAAAGAGTTGGCCCGCAACCATTCTCGCCGCCGGAGCGGTGGTCGCGATCGCGTCGGTGGTGCTGACCGTGCTGTACGGGCAGACCCGAATCCTGGTGTCCATGTCCCGGGACGGGCTGATGCCGAGGGTGCTCTCGCGCGTGGGCGCCAAGCAGGTGCCGACCACCAATATCCTCGTGGTCGGCGGCGTGGTGGCGGTGCTCTCGGCGCTGATCCCGCTCGGAGAACTGGTGAACGCCACCAATATCGGCACGCTGGTGTCGTTCGGGCTGGTGAATGTCGGCGTGCTGGTGCTGCGCCGGACCAAACCCGATCTGCCGCGCACCTTCCGGACGCTGGTGCCGCTGGTGCCGGTGCTGGGCGTCGGAATGTGTGTGTACCTGCTGGCTCATCTGCCCGGTGTCACCTGGCTGGCGTTCGCGCTGTGGTCGGCGGTCGGGCTGGTGGTCTATTTCGGGTATGGGCGTCGCCGCTCGGCGCTGAACCGTGTGACATCCGGTGAAAGTGGTGCGCCGGACTCGGATTCGTAGCCCGACCGCGCCGCGGCGAACGTACCCTCGGGCTCGGAATGCGCGGGCGAGCACATCGGCAGGGTCGGCGGCACTCGGGAGTCACGGTCGATGGCGCTCGGCCGGTCGGAACCTAGGTCGTCGACGGGCGCGCCGTGGCCCCCGAACGCGGGACTCGGGATCGACTCGTAGGCTCGAGGTGTGCGAGCGCTGGAGCAGATCAAACGGTGGCCGGTTCGACATGCGGCCGGGGGAGTCGTGGTCCGGGACCGCGGTGTGGTCGATACCGAGGGTGACCTCGATCGCGTGTTCAAGCTCGCGTCGGTGACCAAACCCCTTGTGGCGTACGCGGTCCTGGTCGCGGTCCAGGAGGGTGCGATCGAGCTCGATCAGCCCGCCGGTCCGCCCGGGTCGACGGTGCGGCATCTGCTGGCGCACACCTCCGGCCTGGCCTTCGACACCACCGAGGTGCTGGCCGAACCCGGCGCGCGGCGAATCTACTCGAGCGCCGGATTCGAAGTGCTGGCCGAATTCGTGGCCGCGCAGAGCGGGATCGCGTTCGAGCGGTATCTGCACGAGGCGGTGTTCGAACCGCTGGGGATGAATTCGTCAACGCTGGAGGGGCCGGCGGGGCACGCGGGTAAGTCCTCTGTCGCAGATCTCCTGCGGTTCGCTGGTGAATTGCTGAATCCGACGGTATTGAGTTCGGAGCTGGTCGCCGAGGCATCCACAGTGCAGTTCCCGGATCGCAACGGCGTGCTCCCCGGTTACGGATCGCAGCGACCCAATGACTGGGGATTGGGATTCGAGATCCGCGATCACAAACTGCCGCACTGGACGGGCAGCTCGAATTCGCCGGGCACGTTCGGGCACTTCGGGCAGTCGGGGACGTTCCTCTGGGTGGACCCGGAGGTGGGTATGGCGTGCCTGTCGCTGGCGGACGAAAATTTCGGAGATTGGGCCAGAATCGCGTGGCCGGCGCTCAGCGACGCCGTGATCGCGGAGTTTGGCTAGTACGCGCCGTATTTCCGTGGAAACGCGACACGTCCGTGAAGCAACACTCGTAACACCGGGCACTCCAGTAAACTCGGGCATCGCCGCTCGGCGGGGAAGTTGGGGAAGACGTCCCTCGTCCGAGCCGGAGGTGTCAGTGGTGCGCGTGTCGAGTCAGTTCGCGGAGGCGACGTCTGGAGTCGTGTACATCCATGCATCGCCGGCCGCGCTGTGCCCGCATATCGAATGGGCGCTCACATCCACCCTCAAGGCCCCCTCGAAACTGCGGTGGACCAGCCAGCCGGCGGCCGCCGGAAGCCTGCGTGCCACCACTGATTGGTACGGGCCGGTCGGTACCGGTGGTCGGATAGCCAAGGCATTGCGAGACTGGCCGATTCTGTGTTTCGAAATCACCGAGGACCCCAGCGAGGGCGTCGACGGGCAGCGATACAGCTTCGTCCCAGGCCTCGGACTGTGGCACGGGGCCACCAGCGCCAACGGTGACGTCATGGTCGGTGAGATGCGGCTGCGCGCCATCGTCGCCGAAGCCCGCGATCGTGGCCGCTCCTCCGCCCAGGACATCGCCGCCGAGATCGACAGCGCCCTCGGCACCGCCTGGGACGACGAACTCGAGCCCTACCGCCTCGGCGGCGAGGGCGCCGAGGTCACCTGGCTCCGCCGCGACGTCGGCTGAGGTCGACCGCAACCCTGCCCTCGGGACGATCTCTGTTCGTCCCGTCCATTCGCGGGTACTCGGGGCGCACCGGCCCGCGCGTTGTGACCGCCCCCGCGACCCGGATCCGGGCAGAATGCGAAGCGGCCACTGGAAATCCCGCGGGGGACGACAAGGAGAGCTCGTGCGACACACCGCAGCAAGGATCGCCCTCGGAACTCTGACCGCCGCGCTGGCTTTCGGGCTTTCCGCCTGCAACGACACCTCCAGCAGCAGCCCGGCGGCCGCCACCGGGACCGCGAGTACCAGCACCGCGAGTTTGGCCCCCGCGACCTCCGCCTCGGCCTTCCCGGCCGCCGGCCACGAGCTCGCCGAGTGCGGCACCGGCCCCTGGGGCCTGGCCATCGTCGCCAGCACCGCCAAGGGGAACGAGTTCTGCCAGACCGCCGCCGAGGTCGTCAACGCCTACGCCACCGAACGCACCAAGAAGGCCGACGGCGACATAGCGGTCACGGTCGCCGATATCCGCTGGGTCTGCGGCGAGCGTCAGGGCGACCCCAACCCGTACCAGGAATGCGCCAGCCAGAACGAGTCCGCCGAAGAGATCCGCCTGGTCTCCTGACGTCCCTGCCGCAGCTCGGAGACAAGAAAAGGCGGCCTCCACCGGAGGCCGCCTTTCCTGTTGCCGCGTAAGGGATTACAGCGGGATGTTCTTGTTGTGCTGCGGTCGCGAAGGCGCTGCGGCCAGGGCCGCGGCGATCACCGAGCGGGTCTTGGCGGGGTCGATGACCTCGTCCACGACGCCGATGGCCACGGCACGCTCGACACCGCCGGCGACGGCCTCGTGCTCCGCGGTGAGCCGCTCGAGGAGGGCTTCCCGCTCGTGTTCCGGCGCTGCGGCGATGGCCTTCTTGTGCAGGATGCCGACCGCGGCCTTGGCGCCCATGACGGCGACTTCGGAACCGGGCCAGGCGTATACGGCCGTCGCGCCCAGGGAACGGGCGTTCATGGCGATGTAGGCGCCGCCGTAGATCTTGCGGGTCACCAGGGTGACACGGGGGACGCGAGCCTCGGCGAAGGCGTGCAGGAGCTTCGCGCCGCGGCGGACCACGCCCTCGAACTCCATGCTGACCCCGGGCAGGTAGCCGGGAACGTCGGTGACGACGATCATCGGGATGCCGAACGCGTTGCACAGGCGCACGAAACGCGCTGCCTTCTCGGCACTTTCGGAGTTGAGGCAACCACCCAGGCGGATCGGGTTGTTGGCCAGTACGCCGACGGTGCGCCCCGCGAGCCGACCCAGGCCGGTGACGATGCTGCGGGCGTAGCCGCCCTGCATCTCCTCGAAAGTGCTTTCGCCGTCGACATTGTCGAGCAGTTCGTGGATGACCGGCTTGACGTCGTAGGCGCGCTTGGCGGAGGCGGGCATCAGGGCCTTGAGGTCCACGTCGCCGTGTTCGGCGGCGACCAGGTCGAAGGCACCCTGCTCGGCGAACATGGAGACCAGGCGACGGCCGCGGTGCATGGCGTCGGCCTCGTCATCGGCGACGATGTGGCACACGCCGGACTTCTTGCCGTGGGTGACCGGTCCACCGAGGGTCTCCATGTCCACGTTCTCGCCGGTCACCGAACGCACGACGTCCGGTCCGGTGACGAAGACACGGCCTTCGGGGGCCATGATCACGATGTCGGTCAGCGCGGGACCGTAGGCGGCGCCACCGGCCGCGAAGCCGAGCACCACGGAAATCTGGGGGACCTGGCCGGACGCGCGGACCATGGCCTCGAAGACCAGGCCGACCGCGTGCAGCGCCTCCACACCTTCTGCGAGGCGGGCGCCGCCGGAATGCCAGATGCCGACAACAGGAGTCTTGGAGTCGATCGCGGTATCGATCGCGTCGACGATGTGCTTGCAGCCTTCCACGCCCATCGCGCCGCCCATGACGGTGGCGTCGGAGCAGTAGGCGACGGTACGGACGCCGTCGACCTCGCCGATCGCGGCGAGCACGCCGGACTTGTCGCGAGGGTGCAGCGGCAGAACGGTTCCGGGATCGAAGAAGCGCTGCAACCGGCCCAGCGGGTCACGGGGATCGGTCGCGGTGTCAGCGTGTGCGGGAGCCATTATGGTCATCGCGGACTCTCCTCTGAAGGAAGGTGCGGTCGCTGAGAGCGGCTGCGAAATGTCTATCCCAACGGGGGCTCCGGGTGCGGGATCTCCATCCGGAACCCCCGTCGGGACTGCGTGTCTTACAAACCGGTTCGGATCACCGGTGGAAACCGGGAATCAGTACCGGCCGAAGGCGAGCGCGACATTGTGCCCACCGAAACCGAAAGAGTTGTTGATCGCGTACTCGATATCCTGACGGCGAGCTTCGCCGTGCACGATATCCAGGTCGATCTCCGGATCCTGGTTCTCGAGGTTCAGCGTCGGAGGGACGATGCCGTCCCGGATGCTGAGGACCGTGAGTACCGACTCGAGCGCGCCGACGGCGCCGATCGAGTGGCCCAGGGCGGACTTGGGTGCGTACACCGAGGCGTGCGAGACGCCGGCCTTGTGAATCGCGTTCTTCTCCGCGGTGTCACCGATGGGGGTGGCAGTCGCGTGAGCGTTGACGTGGGTGATGTCCTTCGCGGTCAGACCTGCGGTCTGAATCGCACGGGACATCGCCCGACCGGCTCCGCTGCCCTCCGGATCCGGCGCCACCAGGTGGAAGCCGTCCGAAGTGATACCCGCGCCCATGACTCGGGCGTGGATCGTGGCACCACGGGCCTTGGCGTGCTCTTCGGTCTCGAGGACCATGAGCGCGCCCGCTTCGCCGAAGACGAAGCCGTCGCGATCCTTGTCGAAGGGACGCGAGGCGCCCTTCGGGTCATCGTTGCGGGTGCTCATCGCACGCATCATGGAGAACGCCGCGATCGGCACCGCATCGATGAAACCTTCGACGCCACCGGTGACCATGATGTCCGCGTCACCCATGACGATCATGCGCCACGCGTTAGCAATGGCTTCCGAACCCGACGAGCACGCCGAAACCGGAGTGATCACTCCTGCGCGGGCCTGGAGTTCGAGACCGACGACCGCGGACGGACCGTTCGGCATGACCATCTGAACAGCCAGCGGCGAAATCTTGCGATAGCCACCGTTCTTCAGCTTGTCGACCGAATCGATCAGCGCGTCGCCGCCGCCGAGACCGGTACCGATGGCCACACCCAGCCGCAGCGGGTCGACCTCCGGAGAACCGGCGTTCTTCCACACCTCGCGACCGAGAACGGTCGCGAGCTGCTCGACGTACGCCATGCGCCGGCACTCGACTCGACTGAGCAGAGTGTCCGGCCGAACCTTCAGATGACCGCCGATGCGGACCGGAAGGTCGTACTCGGCGACGAAGTCATCTTCGAGAACGTCGATTCCGCTCTCGCCGTTCAACAGGCCCTTCCACGTCGCATCGACGTCACCCGCGATCGACGTGGTCGCCGCAAGGCTAGTTACGACGACGTTGGGGAAGTTCCCGTTCAAAGTGGAAGGAGTGGTCACAGTGTCGGTTCCTACTCGCTACCGAACTTGGCCTTGAGCTCGCCGGCCGCGTCAGCGTTCTCGGCCTCGAGCTTCTGGATGTAAGCAACGGCGTCGCCGACGGTCTTCAGGCTCGCGAGATCCTCGTCGGGGATCTTCACGCCGTACTTGTCCTCGGTCTGAACGGCGATCTCGACCATCGACAGGGAGTCGATGTCCAGGTCGTCGACGAAGGACTTCTCGATGGTCACCTCGGAGGGCTCGATACCGGTCACCTCTTCGATGATCTTGCCGAGCTCTTCGACGATCTGTTCCTGGGTCAGAGCGGCCACTTTGGTGGCTCCCTTCTTAATCCTGTTGATGGGTCGGGATTGTGTTGTGAATCTTGCGGCCCGTTGGCACTCCGTCGCCGTTGAAGGAGTAGGGCCGCGAGTCAAGCTAGTCCGTGGTGTTGAGTTCGACCAGCGCGGGGATGTCCGCGGGGGTCTTCAGCGCCAGATTCGGGGTGCCCTTGAGCTCCCGTTTGGCGATTCCGACCAGGGTTCCGGCCGGTGGCAGCTCTGCCACCGCGGAAACTCCCGCCGCGCGAACGGTTTCGGTGCACAGGTCCCAGCGCACGGGGCGCGTGACCTGAGCAGCGAGCTTGTCGATCGCGTCCTGTCCGGAGACGACCGGCTTGCCGTCGAAGTTCGACAGCAGAACCCGGGTCGGCTCGCCGGGAGCGATCTGAGCAATGGCCGCGGCCACGGCTTCCTGGGCAGGAGCCATGAATGCGGTGTGGAAGGCGCCGGCTACCGGGAGGGCCCGGATCCGAGCCTTCTCGGGCGGGTTGGCCGCGAGTTCTGCCAACGCGTCCAACGTACCCGCGGCCACGATCTGTCCGACCGCGTTGCGGTTGGCCGGGATCAGGCCGAGCTCTTCGAGCCGGGCGAGCACGGCGGCTTCGTCACCACCGAGAACCGCGGACATTCCGGTCGGCTCCAGCGCGCAAGCCTTGGCCATCTCCGCTCCGCGGATGGCGGCCAATGTCACCGCGTCGTCGGCGGAGATGACTCCGGCGACGGCAGCGGCGGCAAGTTCACCGACCGAGTGTCCGGCGACGATGGTATCCGCGGGAAGCGAATCCTGGGGGATTTCCGCGAACGCGAGCAGAGCCGCCGCCACGACCAGCGGCTGAGTCACCGCGGTGTCGGTGATCTCCTCCGCGGTCGCGGTGGTGCCCAACCTGGCGAGGTCGAGTCCCGAAGCCTTCGACCACAGCGCGATTCGATCAGCCGCGCCGGGCAGTTCAAGCCACGGAGTGAGCATGCCTGGTGTCTGAGACCCCTGTCCTGGGGCGAACAACGCGAGTGTCACGCCTCTAAGAGAACACTGTGGCGGGGGTCTCGAGAGATGTCGGCGCGAATGAAGGTTTGTCGGCAGTTTTGTGGGGTGTCCACAAAAGGGCAAGTGGGTTGGGCGGATCGTCCGATTCCTGGATCTCGTTACATCCCATCTTTGGGATCTGTGACGGGAGCGACATCTGGGGCAGAAGTGGGTGATTCGTTACGAGTTCTTGTCAGCCTGCCTACTGTGGCGGCGATTCGTAACACGTAGGCATCGCGCGGATTCATCGGATCCCGACCTGTGACGTCGGCGATTTTCTTCAGGCGATAGCGCACGGTATTTGGATGGATGTACAGCTGGCGGGCACAAGTCTCGACGGCTCCACCGCAGTCCAGATACGCGTCCAAGGTGTTGGCCAAGTCCGCGCTGGCGGCCAACGGTAACACGAGTGAGTTGTTCAGGGCGTCTATCGCCGCCCGGTCTCCCAGCAGCGCCCGTTCGGGCAACAATTCCGACGCGTGCACCGGGCGTGGCGCGACCGGCCAGCCCACCACGGCCTCCATTCCGGCCATGGCCTCCACCGCGCTGACATGCGCCGCGGACAGCGTGCGAGTGGTCGGGCCGATCACGACGGGACCACTGGAGAACACCTCGCTGAGCAAGTCCGAGAGAAAAGGAGAGGGGTGGAGCGGATCGCCGAGGTGTCCGCTGACCACCATCACCAGGCGCGAACCCTGCACCACGGCAAGGGCATTGCGGCCGTGCCGCGCCGCCACCGCGTGTACCGAACTGCCCACCGCCACCTGATCTTTGGGGGGTGTGCCGACCAGAACTGTCGCGGGCGCGGTGGCGTCCCAGTTGAGAGTCGCTGCGCGGGAAAGCATTTCGGGGCCGGTATCGCCGCGCACCACGGCGTCGACGACCAACGCCTCCAGTCGGGTGTCCCACGCGCCGCGCGATTCCGCGGCGCTGGCGTACACCGAGGCGGCCGCGAAACCGAGCTCGCGCCCGTATCGCAGTACCGCCTCGGTGAGTGCCACCAGCTGCCGGTCGTTGCGCGCCAACGCCGGCAGCCACTGCTCGAAGAACTCCATGGCCACGCGGACCATGTCGACGGTCTGGCGCAGCGTGAGCCGCCGCGCCAGATCGTCGGGGATCACCTGGAAGGCGTCCAGGCTGAACCGGATATCGCTTTCCGGATCCTGCAGCCACTCCAGAAAGTTCACCACCGCGGTCTGCACCAGCATCTGGACGCCGGCGCGCTGGGCGGCGTCCAGATTGGCGAAGAACGGCAACCGATCCTGCATGGAGGAAACAGCCTCGGTCGACAGGCGACCGGAGAACTGCTTCACCCTTTTGAGCAGTGTGTCCGGGAGCGGATCCCGGGTCTGCCGGTTCGGAGAAAGCGCACCGGTGGGCAGGTACACCTCGTGTTCGGAGGAACCTTCGTTGATCCGGCGCGGTTTCGGCGGTTTACGTTCCACAGTGCCTATGGTCCGTTATGCGTCGCCGCCTTCGGTACCGGGTGCCGCCTTCGGCGCGGCGTTGACGTCGTCGATGCGGTATCGAGCGGCCGCCTCCACCAGCGTGGCCTGGTCGATCTTCCCCGCGCGCGCCAATCCGGACAGCGCCGCGACCACGATCGACTGGGCGTCGACGTTGAATACCCGGCGCGCCGCGGGGCGCGTGTCGGAGAAGCCGAAGCCGTCGGTGCCCAGGGAGATGAAGTCGCCCGGAACCCACTGGCGGATCTGATCCGGCACCGCGCGCATCCAGTCGGAGGCGGCCACGAACGGGCCTTCCGCCTGCGACAGGACCTGCGTGATGTACGGCAGACCCGGATCCTGCTGCGGATTGCGCAGTTTCGCGATCTCCTTGGCCAGGGCTTCCTTGCGGAGCTCACCCCAGGAGGTCGCCGACCAGACATCGGCCTGCACACCCCACTCCTGCGCGAGGATCTGCTGCGCGCGCAGACCATCGGGCATGGTCACGCCCGAGACCAGGATCTGAGCGCGCACATCGCCTTCCGCGCCGCGGTTGTAGAGGTAGAGCCCTCGCAGCAGACCCTCCACATCCAGGTTGTCCGGCTCGGCCGGCTGCGACTGCGGCTCGTTGTAGAGGGCGATGTAATAGAAGATGTCCTCGCCGCCGAACTCGTGATGCTGCGAGTGCGACTCGGGATTGGTGCCGGGCAGCGCCTCCTGATAGGTGGAGGTCGACGCGCCGCCGCCGTACATGCGCCGCAGACCGTCCCGCACGATGTGGGCGATCTCGAAGGAGAACGCCGGATCGTAGGGAACACACGCCGGGTTCGTCGAGGCGAGCAGCATCGAGTGACCGTCGTTGTGCTGCAGGCCCTCACCGGTCAATGTGGTTCGCCCGGCGGTAGCTCCGAGGACGAATCCGCGCGACATCTGATCCGCCGCGGCCCAGAGACCGTCGCCGGTGCGCTGGAAACCGAACATCGAATAGAAGATGTAGAGCGGGATCATCGGCTCGCCGTGGGTGGCGTAGGAGGTGCCGACCGCGGTGAAGGACGCGGTCGATCCGGCCTCGTTGATGCCCTCGTGCAGGATCTGCCCGACCGAGCTCTCTTTGTAGGCAAGCATCAACTCGGCGTCGACCGATGTGTACAGCTGACCGTTCCTGTTGTAGATCTTCAACGAAGGGAACCACGAGTCCATACCGAAGGTGCGGGCCTCGTCGGGGATGATCGGCACGATCCGCTTGCCGATTTCCTTGTCGCGCAGCAGTTCCTTCATCAGGCGGACGAACGCCATCGTGGTGGCGACGCTCTGCTTGCCCGAGCCCTTGCGGACGGTGCGGTACGCCTCGTCACCCGGAAGTTGCAGGGGCTTAGCCGAAGTGCGGCGTTCGGGCAGGAATCCACCCAGATTCTTGCGCCGGCCCATCATGTACTGGATCTCCGGCGCGTCCTGGCCGGGGTGGTAGTACGGGGGCAGGTACGGGTTCTTCTCGAGCTCGGCGTCCGAGATCGGGATCCGCTGCACATCGCGGAACGACTTGAGGTCGTCCAGGGTCATCTTCTTCATCTGGTGCGTGGCGTTGCGGGCCTCGAAGTGCTTGCCCAGGCCGTAGCCCTTGATGGTCTTGGCCAGAATGACCGTCGGCTGTCCCTTGTGCGCCATCGCCGCCGCATAGGCCGCGTAGATCTTGCGGTAGTCGTGCCCGCCGCGCTTGAGGTTCCAGATGTCCCCGTCCGAGAGGCCCTTCACCAGTTCCTTGGTGCGCGGGTCCCGGCCGAAGAAGTGCTCGCGCACGTACGCGCCGTCATTGGCCTTGTAGGTCTGGTAGTCGCCGTCGGGCGTGGTGTTCATCAGGTTGACCAGGGCGCCGTCGCGATCGGCCTGCAGCAGCGAGTCCCACTCGCGGCCCCAGACCACCTTGATGACGTTCCAGCCGGCGCCGCGGAAGAAAGACTCCAGTTCCTGAATGATCTTGCCGTTACCGCGAACCGGGCCGTCCAGGCGCTGCAGGTTGCAGTTGACCACGAAGGTCAGGTTGTCCAGGCCCTCGTTGGCCGCGACCTGGATCAGGCCGCGCGATTCCGGCTCGTCCATCTCGCCGTCGCCCAGGAACGCCCACACGTGCTGATCGGAGGTGTCCTTGATCCCGCGATCGTGCAGGTAGTGGTTGAAACGCGCCTGGTAGATGGCGTTCATCGGACCCAGACCCATGGAGACCGTGGGGAATTCCCAGAAGTCCGGCATGAGACGCGGGTGCGGGTACGACGAGAGGCCCTTGCCCGGGCCACCGTGGCTGTACTCCTGGCGGAAGCCGTCCAGCTGATCCTCGGTCAGACGGCCCTCGAGGAACGCGCGGGCGTAGACGCCGGGGGAGGCGTGGCCCTGCACGAAGATCTGGTCGCCGCCGCCGGCGTGATCCTTGCCGCGGAAGAAGTGGTTGAAGCCGATCTCGTACAGCGCCGAGGACGAGGCATAGGTCGAGATATGGCCGCCCACACCGATACCGGGGCGCTGCGCGCGGTGCACCATGACCGCGGCGTTCCACCGGATGTAGGCCCGGAAGCGCCGCTCGACCTCTTCGTCGCCGGGGAACCAGGGCTCGTTCTCGGTGGGGATGGTGTTGACGTAGTCGGTGGAAGTCAGTGCGGGAATCGCGACATGGCGTTCTCCGGCACGCTCCAGTAGGCGCAGCATGAGGTACCGGGCGCGCCCGGGTCCCTCACGATCGAGCATCTCGTCGAAGGAGTCGAGCCATTCGCTGGTTTCTTCCGGATCGATGTCCGGCAGGTATGACGCCACCCCCTCGCGAATCACTCGTACCCGGCCCCCCGCCGGGCGGTTACGTGCCGTGCCGTTCGGGCTCGACGACGATGAAAAAGGGTGCATCAGGTCGGTCAAGACGTTTGCTCCTCGTACATGGGGTGGGACATCTGATGAGCGTCATTACCCCGGGCATCCGCTGGTTCGCGGCGTACCCGTAACGATTGGTTCTGCGGCGCACCTCACATCCTTGTGCACGGTGCGTCACAGGTCATCATGTCAGTCGGAAATCCAGTACGGTTCTCCAGGGAACCGCCGAGGGCCCGGAGGCGGCGGCTCGTGGTACCCGCGAGGGCCCTGCGAGCGTGATCTTTTCGAGACCGCCGAGGCAGGAACGGGGAGACGATGAAGCTGAACCCGCGTGGGTTCGGGTTGGCGTGCGCGACCCTGGCGGTCGGGACCGGACTGGTTGTCGCCGGCTGCGCGAACAATGTCGAGGGTACGCCGACAGCCGATCAAGCCCAGGTGACGTCGTACAAAGCCGAGGCCGCGACGTCCTCGGCGGCGGCCTCCTCGTCCAAAGCCGCGGCGGCGCAGGCGAAGGCGACCACGGATAATTGCGACCCGTTCCGCACCACCACCGGCCCGGCCGTGGACAGCTACAACGACTTCGTGGACGCGCACGACGCGAACGCTGGAGACCAGTCGGCCAAGCGGGACGCCGCGGCCGGAGCGCTCGACGACGCCGCCAAGACGGTCGAGACCCGGGTGAGTGCCTCCGGCGCCGATCTGCCGGCGGAACTTGGCCAGAAGTTCACCGATTACGTGGCCGCCGCGCGCGGACTCGCCGCCGAGGTGCGCAAAACGACAAGTACGTCCTCTGTCGCACCGCTGAACGAAGCGAGTCGCAAGGTCAACGACTCGTTGAACGCTGTCCGAAGTGCGTGCCCTGCCCGTTGAACCGGTCTCACATACGACATTTAGGGTGCGAATCTGGCCGATCGGCTTGCGCTATGGGCTTTTACCATGTTCGCTTGCATCTACCTATTGTCTGGAGTTGAGGAGGACACCACCGTGGTCGCCGCGGCGGACGCGCAGAACTACGCTCAGAAGCTTGGCATTTCACATGGGATGGCCATACAGGAACTGGGCTGGGACGAAGATACCGACGACGACCTGAGGGTCTCGGTGGAAGAAGCCATCGGGTCCGAGCTGCTCGACGTGGACACCGATGAGGTGGTCGACGTCGTGCTGCTGTGGTGGCGGGACGGTGACGGAGACCTGGTCGACGAACTGCTCAATGCGATCACTCCGCTCGCGGATGATGGCATCGTGTGGGTGCTTACGCCCAAGACCGGCCACGACGGACATGTCGACCCGGCCGAGATCGCCGAATCGGCATCTCCCGCAGGGTTGACCCAGACCTCGTCGATCAGTCTCGGCGAATGGTCCGGCAGCCGACTGGTGCAGCCCAAGACGCCCTCGAAGCAGCGCTAACCGCGTCTTCGCTAAGGTTTTCGAACGGGCGGTGTGTACGTTCTGCGCAAGCAGCGTCGCGCCGCCCGTACGAATGCCCGACAGATGGAGGTTTCCCGCATGCCGCTCGAAGTCGGCACGGTCGCACCGGACTTCACGTTGAAGGACCAGAACAACCAGGAAGTCACCCTGTCGACGTTCCGCGGCGAGAAGAACGTACTGATCGTCTTCTACCCCCTCGCCTTCACCGGCATCTGCCAAGGCGAACTCTGCAAGGTCCGTGACGAACTCCCCAAGTTCCAGAACGACAACGCGGAGATCCTCGCCATCTCGGTGGGCCCCCCGCCCACCCACAAGATCTGGGCCGCCGAACAGGGCTACACCTTCCCCCTGCTCTCGGACTTCTGGCCGCACGGCGCGGTCGCCCAGTCCTACGGCGTCTTCAACGACAAATCCGGCTACGCCAACCGCGGCACCTTCGTCATCGACAAGGACGGAATCATCCGCTTCTCGGAGATGAACGGCCCCGGCGAGCCCCGTGACCAGCAGGCTTGGGAGAAAGCCTTGGCCACGCTAGATTCATAACCCGTTGCCCTCGAAATCTTCCCGGGGGCAGCAATCCGGCCCGGGGGTTCCTCCCGGACGTCCGGGCGTATAGCTCAGCGGTAGAGCACTGGTTTTACACACCAGCGGTCCGCGGTTCGATCCCGCGTGCGCCCACTTCCAACCGGCAAGGATCCCGTGAGATCCCTGCCGGTTTTCTTTGGGTCTGGATCGAACCTGAAGCATCTGGAGGGTGTGACGGCGTGGCTCAGGCGGCTGTAGCGTCAGGTGAAAGCCCAAACTTCGTCGGCGCGAGCGGAGATTCGACTGCGGCAGCTGCGGGCATCGGTTGGATCGCGATCTCAACGGTGCCCGCAATCTGGCAGCGCTGGTGGAGGACAGACGTCCGCAGCGCGGGACGCCGGGACGGGTACATGCCCGCTGAAACCTGGGTATGTCCCGCAATGGGCGGGCGATAGCTACTGCCACACGAAGGTCCCGAGCCGATTCCGATGTGGGCCAACGTCGCGGATGTGAATCTGCGGCTCGGGCCGGACTCACGTCTGACGCCTGAACGGTTCGAAACCCTCTGTGCCGCTGGGCAGGGTCGCAGAAGCGGTGTCGAAGAGCATGACTCGAACAAGAAGATCATGCGTGGAGTAGTCGACGGTTACACCTCCTGCTGGAACACTCCTGAGTCGAATGGTCATTGGCGTAAGTACCGAATGCGAGTCGGTCTGGTCTGGTCGGTGCGAAACCCTGTACCCGATACCGGCAATCGGCCGATTCCGCCTCGAACCGGCGCCGTGTACCGTTCGGGAGTCTGGTAGGGGTGAGGGGATCGGTCGATGCGCGCGGGTGAGATTGTCGCTGGATATCTGATCGAGCGGAGGCTCGGCGGTGGCGGCATGGGGGAGGTGTTTCTGGCGCGGCATCCACGATTGCCGCGACGGATCGCCTTGAAGGTGTTGAGCCAGGAATTCGCGACCGACAGCGAGATTCGGGCGCGGTTCGAGCGAGAGGCCGAGCTGATCGCCCGGCTGGACCATCCGAATATCGTGTCGGTGTACGACCGGGGCGTAGACGGCGGGCGGCTGTGGATCGCAATGCAATTCGTGAACGGGCTGGATGTCGCCGCGCTGGATGCGGCTGAACTGACTCCGGCGCGGGCGATCCGGATCATCGTGGAGACCGCACGGGCGCTCGACTATGCGCATTCGGTCGGGATCATTCACCGGGACGTGAAGCCGGCCAACATCATGCTGGCTCGATCGGAACCAGGGCGTGGTGAGCGTGTCTTGCTGGCGGACTTCGGAATCGGGCGACTGCGCGATGATGCGGCGAACCTGACCCGAACCGGTACCCTCATCGCCACCTTGGCTTATGCGTCGCCTGAGCAGCTGGCCGGCGCAGTGCTGGACGCACGATCCGACCAGTATTCGCTGGCCTGCACGTTCTATCGATTGCTCTGCGGCGCAACCCCATTCGAGGCCGACAGTGCCGCAGCGGTGGTGGCCGGGCACCTACATTATCCGCCGCCGCCGGTCAGCTCCAGGAATCGGGCGGTGCCGGCCGCCCTCGACGTCGTACTGTCGCGGGCGCTGTCCAAGCGCGCGGTCGATCGGTTCGATTCCTGTGGTGACTTCGCCGCAGCGGCGGCACATGCTTTGTCGCAGGATGTTTGGGCGACCGAAGGTTCCCGTGAAGCGGCACCGGCCCACGTCACCGTGACCGCTCCGAGCGCTCCTACAGCGTCGGCGGCGATCGGCGGCTCAGCCGTCGGCGCGCCGGTGACGCTTCTCCGTGTGCGGCCCGAGGTCCTGGACCCGGCGCCCGAGAAGGGATCGTCGAGGTTCCGCCGTACGCCATGGGTCGCGGGTGGTGCGGCAACTCTCGTCGCCGTGCTTGCGGTTTCGGCTGGAATAGTCTGGTCGACAAGGGATTCCGAG
The DNA here is from genome assembly GCF_001613145.1 of Nocardia jejuensis NBRC 103114. Taxonomy (GTDB): domain Bacteria; phylum Actinomycetota; class Actinomycetes; order Mycobacteriales; family Mycobacteriaceae; genus Nocardia; species Nocardia jejuensis. Next base: position 90,614 of record NZ_BDBU01000025.1, on the reverse strand, counting down.
TCGTCGTCAGCGCCCCCCCAGCGCCACTGCGGAACCGGATGCGAGTCTGAGCACGCGGGTCGCAGTGGATCCCGCCTATCAACCGCTGACTCAGGTCGACGCGCAGGGCGGACAGGGAGCTCCGCTGGGGACCCCGTTGGATCCGGCCGGGGACGGCAAGGCGGTGTGCGAGCCGCTGGCGATCGGGATGGCGGGCGCGCTGACCGGTCCCAACGGGGCGATCGGCGGCAATGTGATCGGTGGTGTGCGACTGGCGGTGGAGCAGTTCAACCGGAAGAACCCGGACTGCCGCGTAGAGGTGCGTGACCTCGACACAGCGGGCGACCCGCAGACGGCAAAACCACTTGCCCAGCAGATCGTCGCCGATTCCTCGATCGTTGCTCTGATCGGTCCGCTGTTCTCGGGTGAGACCAAAGCCGCGGGACCAACATTCGATGCTGCCGGTCTGCCATTCCTGTCCATGGGTACGCAGGTGTCGTTGTCGGCCAACGGATGGCACAGCTACTTCCGGGGGATAGCCAACGATGAGGTGCAGGGCCCGGCGCTGGCCCGGTATCTGACCGGAGTCGCCGGTCATCGCAGTGTGTGCGTGGTGATGGACAATACGGATTACGGTGCGGGGCTGGGCAGTTCGATCAGTCCAGCGTTCAATCGGCAGTGTGAGGCGACGATTACCGCCGGAGCCGATCTCGGCCCGGTCGTCGCGAAAATTGGCGAAGTCGGGCCGGATGCCGTCATCTATGCGGGCTATTCCACCGAGGCGGCTCCGCTGCTGCGACGACTCCGGGAAGCGGGCATCACGGCGGCATTCGCCACCAGCGACGGCAGTTTCGGCCCGGAGTTTCCGGGCGCGACCGGATCGGAGGGCGCAGGCGCGATTGTGTCGTGCGGCTGCGGCCCGGTCACCGATCAGTTTCTCGCACAGTATCGGGCGCTGACGGGCGGTACAGCAGGGCAGGAGTCGGTGGAAGGCTACGACCTCACCGCAATCGTGTTGCGCGGCATCGCATCCGGTCGTGTCACACGTGCGGACATGCTCGAATATCTGAGGGGGTACAGAGGCGACGGGATCGCACACAGCTATGCCTGGACCGGTACGGGTGAGCTGATCGCCCCTCGTGTGTGGGTCTACAAGGTCCGGTGATGATTCCGTTCCGGACCGCTCGCAACGACCACCGAGTCCGCGGTCACCGCGCGCCAGCGTGCCGACGCCGAAAACACCGGTGACACAGCGTGAACTGCCGCTGGTTTCGAGCGTCACGATTCCCGTCGAATGATGAATCTCAATGACCCGAGCCCGGCCACGAGGATCGGCCGTCTGCTCGGGTATTCGAAAGGCCGCGAAGCAGATCCGGCGGTTCAGCTCACCCCGGGTTGGCCGGAGGCGGCGATGAGACTGCGGACGAGCAGGTCGATGACCGCTCGCTTGTCCGCGTCGTCGCGCTTGTGGGTGAGGAGTCCTTCGATCACGAAGGTGCCGATGGCGGACATGGCGGCGAAATCGGTCGCGGCGACACCGGCGGTGCGGAGGTTGTCGGCGAAGAGCGCGTCGGCCAGTTGGTGGAAACCGGTGTGCCAGGCGTCGATGGCGGGGGAGGTCGCGGCGCGTGCGTGCACGGTGTTGACCAGCCCGTGCAGCTGTTCCAGCTGATCGACCACCCATAGCAGCCGGTCGTTCAGCGGCAGGCCGTCGATCTCCGCGTAGGTGGCGAGTGCCTCGGCCAGGATGCGGTCCAGGACCGCGATGAGCAACTCGTCCTTGTCCTGGAAGTACCAGTAGATCGTATTGACGGTGACCCCTGCGCTTTTCGCGATCCGCGCCGTGGACGCCGACTCGAAGCCGTCGTCGATGAGCAGGCGCTGCGCGGCGGCGATGATCTCCTCGCGCTTCTCCTCGCGGTTCTGCGGGCCTCGGTTCCTGGGCACCTCGCCACCTTATCTTGAGCATCGCTCAAGAAGGCGTTAGGCTTCTTGAGCGACGTTCAAGAAACTCACGAGATGAGGCTGGTTCCCATGGACCCCGACAACGCGGTCGCCGAACTGAGCCTGCTCGACACCGGCGGCCTGCTCGACGTGTTCACCACTCTGGAAGCTCCCACGATCGCCGAGATCGACGGCGAGTACGCCGCCGTCCTGCTGGCTCAGCCGAATCTGTTCGCCGTGGTGACCGGAAAGGTGGCCGTGGCCAACCCGCTCGGGCCGTGGCTGTGCAAGGCATTTCGGCCGGTCGACGAGAACGGTGGGCGCGGTTACAACACTTTCAGTGAGTTCGGCCGGGTCCGGCAGCGCTATCCGATGCGCACGCTCTTGGCCGAGTCCCGCTACGACGGCGCTCCGGCCTACACGCTCATCTATCGTGCCTACTCCTCGATGTGCGGTTCGATCCACATGGTGGACGAGGTGCGGCGTGCCGCGCCCGGCGTCTATCTGGGCATGGGCACCTGGGGATTCACCGACGCTCAGCGCCGCGTTCCCCGCCCGTTCCTGCTGACCGGCCCGGTCGGTCCGTACCGCGGCGACATCGGCACAGCCCGGCCCGGCTTCACTCCCGGCCGCCGTGAGCTGCCCGGCCCACCTGCCTGACCCCTCACCCCCGACCTGAGCGAAGGAACCATGACCACCTCCCCTCGCACCGCGCTGATCACCGGCGCGTCCGCCGGGATCGGCGCGGCGTTTGCCCACCACCTGGCCGCACGCGGCTACCAGCTGCTGTTGGTCGCTCGCCGCGACGACCGACTGCGGGAACTCGCCGCGCAGCTGACCACACGGCACGATGTGCGCTGCGAGGTCTTCGCCGCCGACCTCACCGATCCCGCCGCACCCGCCGCCGTCCTGGACCACGCCGACCGGCAAGGCCTGAACATCGACATCCTGATCAACAACGCGGGACTGTCGGGTAAAACGGCGTTCGCCGACACCCCGTGGGAGGTCTTGGCCGGTGAAATCCAGCTGATGATGACCGCCCAGACCCAACTCGCCCACCTGGTCATCCCCGGCATGAAGGAACGCCGCTGGGGCCGCATCGTGAACCTGTCCTCCGTCGCCGCGTTCGCTCCACCCGCGGCCAGCCTGCTCTACACCGGTATCAAGTCGTACGTCCTGAACACCTCGCAAGCGCTCGACATGGAACTCAAACCCCACGGCATCCACGTCACCGCCCTGTGCCCCGGCTTCACCCGCACCGAGTTCCACGATGTGATGGGCACTCGCGACCGAGCTGACCACCTGCCCGGGATCCTGTGGCAGCAGCCCGACGCAGTGGTCACCGAGGGGTGGGCAGCCGTGATGAAAGGCAAACCCGTGTGCGTCCCGGGCACTGTCAACAAGATCTCTGCTGCCGCCATGAAGCCCCTGCCCATCCGCCTGGGCTACCTCGCCGGCAAGATCCTCAATCCCTTCAAGAACAGCTGAAACCGCTCACTCGTGTTGAGCCGCTCACCTGCTTCGGACCAAGGTCGCCGATGACCGCTTGTGGGTATGTGCGGACGCTCGGTCGATGTCGGAACGGCACGGCCGCTTGATCTTCCGATGCACTGTGCCGGCCGCTTCGATGAGGCCTCGAGCTCGCGGGTACGAGGGGATGTTCTGACCAGAGCGACGCGGGCTGACGGATGACGGCCATGCCTGTATGAGTAATTCCAGGGGTGTGGATCCCAGCCGTGGTCAGTGCAGCGGCCGTCGCGGCAGTGCGTCGGTCCATGCCCGTTGTTCGGGGGTGTCGGGGACGGTGAGTCCACGCGCCTGCTCGAGTCGGTTCCATGCCGTGTCGGGGTCGGTGTGGTTGATGACGAGGAGCGCGGCTGCCAACAGTGATGCGCGGCCGATGCCGAAGCGACAGTGGGTGAGAACGTGTGCGCCGTCGTTCATTTCGCCCGCGAGGTGCTGGAGAGTCGGCAGCACTCTGGCCTGATCGGGCACACTCCGGTCGACGATCGGGATGGAAACGAACCGCAGGCCCGCCTCGCGTGCCGCGCGTTCTTCGTCGCCGAGATCGCACTCGTAGAGCTCGGCGGCGGTGAGCGCGCAGACCAGGTGGTCGACGCCGAGCGCCTTCAGCGCGCTCATCTCATCTTCGAGCCACTCTCCGCCGCGCGGCTTGGCCATGATGCTCAACCGTCCGGGACCCCGATGGTCGACGGTGTAAATGGTGGGGCGCATGCGTATGTTCACTACCTCGGGTTGTGATGGTTGTCGGCGGCACGAAGCCAGGTTGATCATGAGAAATGTTGCCAGGCAATGGTTTGCACGCCTTCCGGCGTGAGTGCGAGGCGCAGTTGGTAGGGCGAGGGTATGAGCCATGACATCGACACCCTTGCCACCGCGCGGTTCCTGACCGTCGACGATTCGTTGATGCTCGCCTTGATCTCGGGCCGTGGCGACCGCCGATCGGGTTCGCCCCACGGTTGACCGACGCCGAGCTGGCGTCCTGTCGGTGTCCATCGAACCAAGCACCACCAGTGCCGAGCGCAGGTTCGCCATGCGAATTTGATCGATGTGCCGAAGCCGGGCAGGCTTTTTTCGGTGACGAACAGTTCTGAGGATCTGCGGTTGTGGGACGTTGCCGCTGACAACTATGTATCGACTGTGCCGGGGTCTACCGATAGCTTCTATCGGCGGATTCACGGGTTCCTGTGGTCGAAGCTCGGTCCGGTCGCCGATCGTGATGTCCTCGATCTGGGGTGTGGACATGGCTGGTTGGCCGAACAGATGCGGCAGGCCGGCGCCCGCGTCACGGGCATCGATGGTAGCGAAGCATTGCTGACCACTGCCCGATCGAGATATCCCGAGATCGATTTCCGGCAGCATGATCTCGCGCTCGGCCTGCCCGACCCGGACCGCCGGTACGACGGAGTCGTCGCGCATATGGTCCTCATGGATATTCCGGTGCTGGATCGTCTGATCGCCGATGTCGCCGTGGCGCTGCGCGCCGGAGGTGCGTTCGTCTTCTCGGTGCTGCATCCGGCCTTCTTCAGCCACGACATCGTCGACGGCGGCTCTTCCGGCGAACGTTATCGCAAGATCACCGGCTATCTCGAGCAGGAAACCCGGTGGATCGAATCGTTCGGCGGGCACCGTCATTACCACCGCCCACTGTCGTGGTACGTCGAGAAGTTGGTCGCCCACGGACTGGTCATCACCGGCGTTCACGAGCCACCGTCTTTGCCGCACAACGACATTCCGGTCGCCGAGTGGACCGACTATCAGAAGTGGTTCAGCACCATCCCCACCATGCTGGCGATTTCCTGCACCCCCGCGAACCGGGCCACGAGCCCGCAGCCCGGCTGACCCGCAGACGCTTCTATTCGCCGAACCCGCTGTGCGGCGTCCAGAAGTCCACGTCGGGTTCAGCGTGGCATCGGACAGGCCTTCTCATGGGTGGTGCCGACAGGGTTCGTGCAGAACGTGTAATCGGCAGTCCTGCGCAGCGGTTCGGGTGGTCGCAGCAGAGTCAACGACCAGTCGAAGGCGACACCTCGGGGTGCGCCGAATCGTGTTGCCCGGCAGTGATGTCGCGTGCCAAGCGACGTGATCCGGAGTGTCCATCAGACGATCGAGGAAGAATGTCACCCATGGAGCGCGTTCTCGACCTGGACCAGGCCGCTGCGGAGATCTCCTCGCGACTGCATTGAATGTCTACAGATCACCAGCTGCGATGAGTTCGGCGTCGCGCTCGATACTGCGGTCGAACGCTTTCTGAACGTCGGTCGGTCATCCGGCGCGTGAGCGCGCGAAGCCCCCGAGGCGCGAGCCCGTACCACCTTTGTGTCGATGCCATCGCGCGCTGAACCCCCGTGCGAGCCGGAGCCAAATCTTCTCGGCCCCTAGCGAATCGGTGAGATCGAGGGTGCGATCCTCTTCGGCAGGATGTGCCTGCGCGGCAGTCGATCTCGCCGCCAACGCTCCCGCCTGCCGCTTTGCTCAGTGCGGTGAGCGGTCCGGGCTCAGGCGGCCCTCGTAACACGCGCGAGTGCTTCGGGCGGTGTCCGCGCGCGATGTGGCTGGCGGATGAATCGGGCCCACCGAGCGCAGCCAAATTTCGACATCACCTCCCGAGCACACCGCGAGCAATCGCATCGAGTCGAATGAAGTGCCGGCCGACTCGGCTGTGCGTGCGCACTAATGTCGGCATTCACCGTTGGGATCGTGCCGAAGACTCCGGACTGTGTCATGCGATGTTCTGGTTCCAGACGCCGAGAGGGTGTGGACACTTCGTGGCAATGACGCTGGAGGATTTGATGGGTACAACGCGGTTGCGACACCTGACTGTCGCGACGATATCGGCGGTCACGGTGCTGGTCGGGGCGGGTACTGCGGTGGGCGATCCCGCTGATATCGCATTTCCGCCGGACCAGAATCAGTTACCGCAGTTGCCGTCCGAACCGCAGGTCTACGATCTGCTGCCGATTCCGACACCCTCGGAAGATCCTTGGTACGACGACCCGGAGGATCTCGCCTCCTATGCGCCGGGTCAGATCGTGCGCGTCCGGGAGGTGCAGACCCGGCTGCTCGGCATCCCGTTTCCGGTGTACACCAAGCAATTGCTGTTCCGGTCCAACGATGTTCACGACAATCCGATCGTGACGGCCACGACCGTCATCGTGCCCGGCATTCCGTGGCAGGGCAGTACCCGGCCGGTGCTGTCGTTCCAGGAGGCCATCGACTCCACCAGTTCCTCTTGCAATCCGTCGTACACGCTGCAGGTCGGCACGATGAAGGAGTCGGCGCTCGCGATCTACTGGCTGATGCAGGGCTTCGCGATCAACATCCCCGACTTCGACGGCAAGTTCAACACGTTCAACACCTACGCCGAAGGCAAGATGGTGCTGGACAGCTTGCGTGCGGTGAAGAACGATACGGAGCTGGGCCTGGCCGATGCCGGCATCGCGCTGTACGGGTATTCCGGTGGCGGCTCGGGCTCGATTCGCGCGGCGGAACTGCGTGCGACCTACGCGCCTGATGTGCGGCTGCTGGGCACGGCGGTCGGTGCCACCCCCGGCAGTCTCACGGGTATCGCGCAGTACGCGGTCCAGCCGCAACCCGGACTCGCCGGGATCGGCAATTTCACCATGTGGCTCGGGTTCGTAGCCCTGGCACGGGAATACCCGGAGGTGTTCCGGCCCGAGGAATTGCTGACCGAGGAAGGCAGGCAACTGCTGAGCGATTTCCAGTCGCGCTGCGTCATCACCATCGCTCCCTCGGGGATATACCGCCCACTCAGTGCCTATTTCAAACCGGGCAAATCGATGGAAACCGAACCCGCGATCATGCGGGTGCTGGAAGATAACAGCCTCGGCAAACACATCCCGGACACCCCGATCCTGTGGTGGCACGGCATCTGGGACGAGGTCGTACCACCCTCGACTGTGCTGCCGACGGTGAACAAGTACTGGGACAGCGGCGCGGACCTGCGGTTCATCACCGTGCCCCTGCCCGAGCACGGAGTCAACGCCGTGACCGGCTGGACCCCGTCGGTGGCGTGGACCAGCGCCGTGCTGCGAGGTCTGTCCCCGGGTCCGAAGTTCAATCTCGGATTCCCCGCGCCACTGCCGGCCGGCTTCCCGGGCGCGTGATCGCAACGGTCGACGCGGTATCGGTGTCTTAGGAGGGCACATGACTCAGATGTATTCCCCCGAGCCCGAACTCGCGCGCGACCAGCGATGGCAGCACGTGATCGAGCGGATTCACGCCCAGACGGCGAGCTTGGCCGCCACGCTCAAAACCGATGATCTGCTGCCCCATTCGATGCTGGACGCGGATTTCGTGCCGAGCGTGCAGCTCAATATCGCACTGTTCTTCCGCTCGCTCACCATGGACGACGAACTGTCCCGGCAAGACACGCGCCCGCTGGTCGAGCGGGCGCTGCGACTGATCCGGGACGGTATGTCCCTCGAGGAGATCCTGACCAATTACCGGGTCGGCACCGCGTTCCTGTGGCGCCGATCCATCCCCGCCCTCGACGTGGCGGAGTACCTGCTGCTCCCGGAACTCGGGCTGCGCTTGACCAACTACCTCAATCTGGTGGTCACGCACATCGCTACCGCACTGGTCGAGGACAGTCGGCAACCACGCTGGGACGTCCTGGAACGACAGGGCGAGATCGCCGCGGACCTGCTGGCCGGACGCGAGGTCACCTGGAACGGCACACCCGAAATTCCCATCGCGGAAGCGTTCCTGGTTGCGGCGGTACGGCTCGGCGAACCGGCGCCCGGCACCCTCACGACTATCCGCAATCGGCTCGGGCTGCTTCCGGGTACCTTCCTCTACCGAGACAACGGCGGCTGGATCGCACTCGTTCCTCGGCGCCCGGTCGACGAAGGCGACCCGGCGGCGGCGCTGGCCCGGCGAATCGGGTTGCCCAGCAGAGCCGTTCAGCCCGAGTGCTGGATCGGCGTCGCGACCGCACTCGCTCGCGCCGACATCCCCCGGGCCTACACCGAGGCGCACACCGTCGCCGAGACGGCCCGTGCTCTGGCCCGGCCCGAAACCATCTGCACCCGAAAGCACATGATGTTCGAATACTCCGTGGCCGCGGGCGGTGCCACGCTGGCGGCCCTGGCCGCGCTGCTCGATCCGCTTGCCGATAATCCCGCGCTGCTGGAAACACTCGATTCGTTCATCGACAACGAGTTCAACCACAGCGCCGCCGCTCAAGCGCTGTTCATCCATCGCAACACGGTCACGTACCGGCTCTCCCGCATCGCGGAACTCACCGGCTACGACCCCCTGCTGCCCAGCGGCGTCTCCACCCTCATGGCCGCGCGGGTCGCCCAACGCATCGTGACCTACCCCGCTCGCACGACGGACCCCCACCGCCACCGCCCCGACCCGACGAACTGATCGTCGGAAAACTGGCGACCAGCGCCGAGCGACGTCGGCGGTGTCGATATCACCACCGGTGGAATTCACCCGTCCTGACGCGCGGCCAGTTGGGTTCTGGCCTCGTCGAGTTCGGCTCGGAGCCTTGCGATTTCGTCTGCGTGGCGCTGATTGAGGGCCTGGACTTCTTCGCGGCGGTATTGGGGGATGAGGCTGCGGGAGCAGTTCCAGTCGAAGGCTTCGACGTCGATGACGATGCTGCGTTCGCAGCGGGCGGCGATTTCCGCGTTGCCGATCTTGCGGAGGCGGGCCAGGAGTTCGGGGTCGTCTGCCGCGTCCACGACGGTGGCGTGGCCGAATACCTTCAGACGCTGTTTGAGGGGGTAGTCGGCGAGGAAGAGCGCTACTTTTCCGTTGGAGTCGATATTGCCGACGGAGACGAACTGCTGGTTGCCGTGGAAGTCGGCGAAGCCGATGCGGGAGCCGCCGAGGTGGTGCAGGAATCCTGGTGGGCCGCTGCGGTATTGGATGTACGGCCAGCCCGCCGGTGTCACGGTGGCCATCTGGAACTGGAAAACGCTCTTGATGAGGGCGATTTCGCGGGAGTCGAGTTCCTGTGGTGCGGCGATGGGTGCGGTGAGGTCGGCGCCGTAGGCGGTGATGCTGCCGACGGCGCGCTGTCGCGCGAGGGTTTCGGCTCCGAACGCGAGGTGGTGGTAGCGCTGTCCCATATCGTCAGGGCTATCACACGGCGACAGGTCGTAACCACCTCGTGTGCGCGATTACACGACCGGGCGATATCGCGGCCCGACGTCGGCGCCGTGCGTAGAGGTGCAGCTCACAGTGGGGTAGCTGGCGTTTGTGAAGGTTACGGGGGTGGTTAGCATCGAAGGGTCGGACTGCTAGGGAACCCCGAGGACGTGTGTTGACTAACGACCATCTTGACCGCTGGAACGCTCACGAGGCTTCGGCGGAGGCGATGATTCCGATCATCGGACGGCTGTACCGCGAGAAGGGTGTGACCATCCTTCTGCACAGCCGGTCGCTGGTGAACAAGTCGGTGATCAGTATTTTGCGGACGCATCGGTTCGCGCGGCAGATCGAGGGGGAGGAGCTCTCGATCGAGGAGACGCTGCCGTTCCTCGAGGTGATCAGCGCGCTGGATGTGGGGCCGTGCAAGATCGACCTCGGCCGGTTGGTGATGGCGTATCGGGCCGACGGACAGGGACTGGGGGTACCGGAGTTCACGGCCGCCGTGTTCGCCGACATCACCGACGGGAACAAGGCGAAGGCCCAGGGGCCCCGGGATGTGGTGCTGTACGGGTTCGGGCGGATCGGGCGGCTGGTCACCCGGCTGCTGATCGAGAAGACCGGGTCGGGGAACGGGCTGAACCTGCGGGCCGTGGTGGTGCGCAAGGGCGGTGAGGACGATCTGGTCAAGCGGGCGTCGCTGCTGCGCCGGGATTCGGTGCACGGGAAGTTCAACGGCACCATCAAGGTCGATGCCGAGAACAACGCGATCATCGCCAACGGCAATGTCATCAAGTTCATCTACAGCAATGACCCGGCCGCGATCGACTACACCGAGTACGGGATCGAGAACGCGATCCTGATCGACAACACCGGTAAGTGGCGCGACCGCGCGGGTCTGGAGCAGCATCTGCGGCCCGGCATCGCGAAGGTGCTGCTCACCGCGCCGGGCAAGGGCGACGTGCCGAATATCGTGCACGGGGTCAACCATCTGGCGCTGGATCCGTCGGACACGATCGTGTCGTGCGCGTCCTGCACCACCAATGCGATCGTGCCGCCGCTCAAGGCGATGGACGCGGAGTTCGGCATCGTGCGCGGTCACGTGGAGACGGTGCACTCGTTCACCAACGACCAGAACCTGCTGGACAACTATCACAAGGCCGACCGACGCGGTCGTTCCGCGCCGTTCAACCTGGTGCTGACCGAGACCGGTGCGGCCTCCGCGGTCGCGAAGGCGATGCCGGACTTCAAGGCCAAGATCACCGGCAGCTCGATTCGCGTTCCCACCCAGGATGTGTCGATCGCGATCCTGAATCTGCAGTTGCAGCGCGAGACCACCCGGGAAGAGGTTCTCGACTACCTGCGTCAGGTGTCGCTGTCGGGGTCGCTGAGCCGGAATCTCGACTACACCGCCGCCACCGATGTGGTGTCGAGCGATTTCATCGGCTCGCGTGCGGCGTCGATCGTGGATGCCAATGCCACCATCGTCGATGGTGACACCGCGATCCTGTACCTCTGGTACGACAACGAATTCGGCTACTCGTGCCAGGTCGTGCGGACCGTGCAGTACATCTCGGGTATCGAATACCCGACGTACCCGCAGCTGGTGTCGCAGGATCGCTCGGATGCGCTCACCGTGGGGTGATTCCCTCTCGACGCGAGAGCTTTCGGCACGGTCGGCCATCCCGGTTTCGCGGGATGGCCGATCGCGTTCGCGCGGTGCAGTCGCGGAATCTGTTGTCGTCCATCAGTGGTTGTATGACGCCGTGCTGAATTCACTTGGTGTAAAACCATTTCGACCGGACGCCGATCCGGCTCCGGCGGTCGAGGTGGTGGCCGGAGATCTGGATCCGACCGAGCTGTACGCGACGCTCGGCATCGAACTTCCGCCGCTGACGCGAGTCGCCGCGACCCTCGACGGGCATCCGGTCTGGATGGCGCAGGTGGAGACGGGCTACCCGGCCACCGATCTGTGGCAGCGCGTTCGGGCGGTGTATGCGCGTACCGGCCTGTGGCCGTTGCTCATCGCGCCGCGCGCCCTGGAGGGCCTCGAGGAATTCGAGCCGGAGGGCGAGCGAGAGAACACCGCCGCGCCGATCGAATCCGAGGGCGCGGCCTGGCTCGAGCGAGCAGTGGCCGCCGACCCCGGCGAGGTCGCCTCGGTCCCCAGGAGCACCCGCGACCTCACCGACGAGGACCGTGATCACGAGGGATTCGGCTGGGACGACGCGTGGAATGTGATCGACGACGACAGCGATCAGCTCATCCTGGTGCCCGCGGCACATCCCTGGCTGGTGCCGTACCTGCTGAACTGGTGGGGCGCGTGCAATCACGATCTGAACGGCATGGATCACGCTGCGCTGCTGCGTCGTTGGGCGGGGCACTGGGGTGCGGAGTTGGTCGCGTTGAGTCTGGACACCCTCACACTGCGGGTCGCGAACCCGCCCGTGGACGACGATGCGGCGTTGTCGGTCGCGCTGGAACGGTTCCTGTACTGCTCGGACCAGGTTCACCAGGGCGCGGGAACCCTCGACGAGCTCAAACCGCTGGCGGCCGCACCGCTGTGGCGATTCTGGTGGGACTGACCGACTCGTTCATCCCGCCGACTTCGGCGCGGGCGGAGCGAGTTCGAGCCGTGCGGGACTTCCGGACTAGGCGGTGGTCGGCGCGGGCAGCGGAATCGGGCTGGGCTCGAACACCGTGACCAGCGCGATGATGTCGCCGTAGGGAGTTCCGCGGTGCGCCAGCCGATGCCCGAGACGCGCCAGCGACAACCGCCAGCGGTATTTGCTCTCGGTCTCGGACTGCACATGCGCGAGCAGCGTTCCGGCGGTGACGATCTGGGTTCGCCCCTGGCGCTGATGGGTGCCGAGGATCGGGTTGCCCCGCCAATCGGCGGGCTGGACCAGCACTCGGCTGTCCTGCTCGAGCTGCTCGGCTTCGGCGGAGTTCGAGGAGACCCGGAAGGCGATCCCGGCCTCGCCGATCGGGATCACCAGGCGTGGCACGGTGATCAGATGCCGGTCCCCGGCGACCCGGGTCACCAGAACGGTTTTGGCGTTCTGCCACACCAGAGACTCGGGGGAGGGTGTGCGGGTGGCCGGTTCCGGCCGGGAGTGCGGGTCGGGGTGGGCGATCTGTAGTCGGACGGTGGGGGATTCGGTCATGGTGTCGGTCATCGCTCGTGGGTCCTTTCGGTGACGAAATCCGTTACCTGGTCTCGAAATGACGAAGCGGCGACGGGATCATCCCGTCGCCGCTTCATCGCGATCGCCCGTGCCGCACGGACGTCGCCGTGCCGGGCACGTGGATAGCGATACCCCGAGAGCGCGCCGCAAACCGTGGCACGTCACTTTTGTGCCACACGCGACAATTTCTCAGTCCCACCGGTCGATGGTGTACAGCGTGCGGACCCCGTCGGAGGTGACGCGGAAGGTGTGGCCACTCGCGTCGCCCTTGGAGATCAGCAGCCCGCAGACCTCGGCCCGGTCACGGTCCGCGACGACCGCGGATTTGGCGTACTCCTCCAGGGTTTTTCGTATCTCGTGCAGCTCACTGGACAGGAACTCCGGGAAGAAGCCCGCGCCCGAGGAGTACGTCGTGTCGGTCGCGCCCGCGAGCGCGAAGAGCACCGATTGTTCGCGACCGGTGCGATCGTTCGCCACGTGCCAGGTCGCGGGGTGCGGGACCACGGCGGTCACCGTTCGATACTCGTCCGGGCGCAGGCCCCACTTGCCCGGTGCGGAGCCGTTCACGTACACGTACCAGGTCACGGGGTTGCGGCGGGTCTGGTTGTCCCACTGCACGATCGGCGGAGCATCGGGATTCGCCGCGGTCACCATGGCGCCGTAGCTGGTGTTCGCGTGCGGAACCCGGAACGCGATGTGCGTCGCGGCTGGAAGTACGGTGCGGGAGAACTTCTCCCAGGTGATCGTCACCGGAGGGACGTCGAGATCGGTTGCTCCGCGGTGTTTCTCGGCGGGCGTCAAATGTCCGAAGACGCCGCCGGAGCGCTCCTGTTTCGCGGTCGTCGACCAGATCGGCTGCACGTCAGCGAGTCTCGCGAAGCGTCGTTCGAGGGACCCGGCCGCGCGCAGTTCGGCGATGACGCGTTCGGCGCGCGCGATCATCGTCGCGGTGGGCGCGGCGGTGGGCCGACGGTACTGCAGCGGATGCATCTTCTCCGCGAATCGGCGCTCGACGGTGGCGAAGGGGAGGCCGTCGGTCAGGTCGCTCAGCAGGGTGCCGATCATTCCGCTCTTGACGTGACAATATCCCGCGGGCGCGGTGGCGGCCGCGAGCCGGATCAGGTTCTCGCGGCGGCGCTGAGCCGGTTCACCACGACGGGGCGCCGAGTCGAGCCTCTCGTGCAGCGCCGCCAGCCAGGTCGCGACTCCGAGAATGGCGTCGGAGCGGTACAGCTTCTCGGTGCGCAGCAGGGCCACAGTCCTTTTCACGACCGCTTCCGGGAATTCCTCGACCGCGCGCGCGAGCGTTTCGTGGTCGTGATTCTTCGCCGCGACATACCGCCGCACCGTCGTCAGGGCTGATTCGGTGTGCACCAGGTGCGCGGGCGGGGTGAGCGCCAGATGCGTCCAGCCGCCGCGCTCGGCATGTCCCCAATTCGTCGCGGTCGAGCGGAACAGCGAGGTGATCGCTCGGCGTTCGACTTCGGCGGCGAGCGCGGCGACCGCCGTCGCGTACGGCGCGGGAACGCCTTTCGCCGACCACAACGCGGATTTCGACTTTCCGTTCGAGTCGATGGTGACCAGTCCGCCGTGGCGCCGCACGAACGCGCGGCAGGTTCCGCAGGAATTCTCCGCCGCGATTTCCGGGGTGAGCGCGTCGAGGAACACCTGGTACAGATCGTCGCTGTGCACGGTGAACAGTTCGACGCCCTCGCGGGCATTCGACTGGAACGTCTGCCGCACGCCGGCCAGAAAATCCTCGTACGGGTCATTCGTCGGCGGCCGGGTGTATGCGGCGGCATGTGTTGTCATGGTGGGTTTTTCGATCTGTCGTCTCGGTCGCTGGTATCGAAGACTAGCTTTCGAGCGCGTCGCTCTCCCACTGCATTTTCGCCCGCCCGCAGCGTCGATGACCAGCGCGGTGTTTCAACCGTTCGGGCGCGGGCAAGCTTGGATCGTGCAGTGGGAAGTGTCGTCGCCGGTGGATACCGTGGCCGAATGGGTGCGCCGTCTGGTGCCCGACGCCGACCTTTCCGAGCGGGATCCGCAATTCATCACTCGGACAGTCGAATTGGGATGGCGGCTGGTTCGGGTGTATTTCCGTGCCGAGGTACGGGGCATCGAGCGGGTCCCCGCACAGGGGCCGGTTCTGCTGGTGGGCAATCACACCGGCGGGATCACCGCGCCGGAGGTGCCGGTGACCGCGTTGGCGTTCTTCCGGCACTTCGGCGCGGATCGGTCGTTCTATCAACTGGCACATGACCTGGTGGTGTCGCTGCCCGGCGTCGGTCAGGTCGCGCGGAAGTACGGGACGCTGGCCGCGGCGCCGGACAATGCCCGGGACGCCTTGCGCAGCGGGGCCGCCGTGCTGGTCTATCCGGGTGGGGACTGGGAGGTCATGCGGCCGACGTCCGAGTCCGATCAGATCGATTTCGCGGGGCGCAAGGGATTCCTTCGGCTGGCTCTCGCGGAGAATGTGCCGATCGTTCCCGTGGTCACCATCGGCGGGCAGGAAACGCTGTACATCTTCACGCGAGGCGATCGCATCGCCCGTGCGCTCCGATTGGATCGGTTGATGCGGGTCAAGGTGTTTCCGATTTCGCTGGCGCTGCCGTGGGGGATCAATATCAGCGACGCGTTCGGGCATATTCCCCTTCCCGCGAAGATCGTCGTGGAGTTTCGCGCTCCGATCGATCTGCGCGCGGAGCTCGAGGCCGGCGGGCATGAGCCCGACGATCTCGACGCGGCATACGAACTGGTGACCGGCCGCATGCAGGACCGGCTCAGCGAACTCGCGGACGAGCGCCGTTTTCCGGTGATCGGCTGACCGTCGCCGCGGCGGCGATCAGGTGGATTCCGGGTCGGGCGGGGGACCTGCCAAGCCGTAGAGCAGGAGATTCTCCAGAGACTCGGCGAAGGTGTCGAGGTCGTCGATGTTGCGGATGCACATGGCGAAGAGAGCGGCTCCGGCGATGGCGTCCAAGAGGGTGTTGGGGTCGAGGGTGGGATGGCCGGGGAGGGTTTCGGCCTGCAGGTAGTCGTCGAGCTCGTGCCGGGTGGGGGTGTCCAGGCGGGCCGAAAGCTTTTGGTAGAGACTGGAATCGGCGCGCATGTCCGCCATCAGACCGGGCATGGCTTCGCGGGCGGCGGGGGCGCCGAAGAGCTGGATGGTGCCCCGGATGACCTTGCGGATTTCCGAGATCAGGTCGGGCGCCGGCTCGGCGGTGCCGGGTTTGGGGAACACGGCCTTCGCGATCAGGTGGGCCTTGGACGGCCAGCGGCGGTAGATGGCCGGGCGGCTCACCCCGGCGCGGTTCGCGATCGCGTCGATCGATGCGGCGGCGTAGCCGCGTTCGACCAGCAGGGCCCGGGCCGCCTCGAGCACCGCCTCATCCACCGCGGGATCTCGATGCGGGCCGAGACGATGACGTGCGGTCACGGAACTCCATCCCTTGTGATCACGAGCAGACGTCGATACAGTCTGTCACACCTAAGTCGTTACACTCTGTAACTGCTTGAGGGTTCGAGGAGGAACCGTGTCAGCTGCCGCGCATGTGTCCGCACCCGCCGAGGCGTATCGCCCGGTGCCGCTGCTGCAGGACAAAGTCATCGTGCTCTCGGGAGTCGGCCCCGGCCTGGGGCGTTCGCTCGCCGAGGAGGCCGCCCGCATGGGCGCCGACCTGGTACTTGTCAGCCGCACCGAGTCGCGTCTGGAGCAGATGGCCGAGCTGGTGCGCTCGCACGGGCGCAAGGCGCTGATCGTGCCGACCGATATCACCGACGAGGAGCAGCGGGCCGCGTTGGTCGAGGCCGCCCTGGCCGAGTTCGGCCGGGTCGACTGCCTGATCAACAACGCCTTCGCCATTCCGCCGATGGACCCGATCAGCCAGATCGGATTGGCGGCGCTGCGCAGTGTGAACGAGACGAATGTGTTCGCGCCGCTGCGCCTTTCGACATTGTTCGCCGACGCGCTGGCCGAATCGCGCGGCTCGATCATCATGCTCAATTCCTGCGTGCAATACGATTCCGAGCCGGTGTACTCGGGCTACAAACTCTCCAAAGGCACACTGGCGCATCTGGCTTCGTCGCTGGCCACCGAGTTCGGCCCGCGCGGTATCCGGGTCAACAGCGTCGCGCCGTCCTATATCTACGAGGACCTGAACAAGGCGTACTTCGACTGGCTCGCGTCGCAGGCGAACCTCACTCACGACGACATCTACCGGCAGAAGGCCGAACCCACCGATCTCAAGCGTCTCGCGGATCCGGAGGAGGTCGCGCGCGCCACGCTGTTCCTGGCCAGCGATCTCGCCTCCGCGGTCACCGGTCAGACGCTGACCGTCGACTGCGGCGAGTACCACAGCTGATCCGGCTCGCGGCACCGTCAGGAATTCAGGAGTAGCAGTGTCGAACGAAAAGATGTCGAACGAGAAGATGTCGAACGAGAAGAAGCGAATCGTCCTGTGGGGCACCGGCGTCGTGGGATCGATGGTCCTGGCCGAGATCCTGCGCCACCCGCGATTCGAGCTGGTCGGGGTCGGGGTGAGCAATCCCGACAAGGTCGGTCGCGACGCGGGTGAGCTGTGCGGTGCGGGCGAAACCGGGGTGCTGGCAACGGATTCGGTCGAGGACCTGATCGCGTTGCGGCCCGACGCGGTGGTGCACTACGGCCCGACCGCGCAGTTCGCCGAGGAGAACATGCGGGTGATCGGCTCGTTCCTGCGAGCCGGGATCGACGTGTGCTCCACGGCGATGACGCCGTGGGTGTGGCCGGACATGGCCCAGACCCCGGACGTATGGCGCGATCCCATCACCGAGGCGTGCGAGGCGGGCAAGGCGTCCTGCTTCACCACCGGCATCGATCCGGGCTTCGCCAACGACCTGTTCCCGATGACCCTGATGGGCCTGTGCGGCGAGGTCGAATCGGTGCGCGCCTCGGAACTGCTGGACTACACCGACTACGAGGGTGACTACGAATTCGAGATGGGTATCGGGCATCCCCCGGAGTTCCAGGCCATGCTCGAGTACCCCGACGTGCTGATCATGGCGTGGGGCGGGACCGTTCCGATGCTCGCCGCGGCGGCGGGGATCGAACTGGACCGGATCACCACCACCTGGGAGAAGTGGGTGACACCGGAGGATCGGGTGTCGGCCAAGGGGATCGTCGAGGCGGGCACCGTGGCCGCGATCCGCTTCACCATCAACGGCGTGTACCGCGACCGCGAGGTGATCACGCTCGAACACGTCAACCGGATCGGCCTCGATGCCGCGCCCGAGTGGCCCGCGGGCACCCGCGACGACGTCTATCGCGTGGACATCGTCGGCTCGCCGTCGATCTCGCAGGAGACGTCCTTCCGGTTCACCGACGGCTCGGGCCGCACGCCCGCGGTCGCGGGCTGTCTGGCCACCGGCATGCGCGCGCTCAACGCGGTGCCCGCGGTGAACGATCTGCCGCCGGGGTGGGTCACCGCGCTCGATCTTCCGCTGGTGCCGGGGCTCGGCACCATACGGTGAGCGGCTTCGCTCGGTAAGCGCGTGTGCCGAGCGTGGACGGCAGGCGTTCCACTCGTCCCACGCGAGTGGGACGCCTGTTCGCCGTCGATTGTGGGTGCCCACAGTCTCGGGGGGACAGGAATTGGGGGGCCGGGAAAGTGCCCCGAATCCTTTCGGAGCAACCAGGATGATGTTTACACTCACGCCCCAGTGAAGAATTTGTGTTTCAGATTCCGGCCGGTGGCTTCGGCCGCGGGCCGGGCAGTGAGAGGCGTCGCGCAGTGAGTATGAGAATCGGCGCGCGCTGGATATGTACGGCCGCGGTTGCCATCGCCGCGTCGGTCTCGGCGGTCGGTAGTGGGTCTGCCGACGCACCGCAGGGTAAAGACCTTGTCGTACTGGGGGATTCGTTCAGCGCCAATGCTTGGATCGTGCAGTCCCAAACCTCCGAATGCCGGCACGGGGACACCTCGTGGCCGACGAAACTCAGTCGCCTGATGGGCGTGGCGGGCACCGATAACTATCTGGATATGTCCTGCCCCGGCGCATCGCTGGACACGCCGCCGAATTACACGGCGAGCTGGGAGACGAAGCAGGCCGACAAGGCGGGAGCCTTCGGGCCGCGTACCAAGGTCGTCGCGCTGCAGTTCGGAATCAACGACAAATGGGGCACCGCCGAGGCCACCGCCTGGTTCGCGCTGCAGCAGTGCGTGCTGAATCTGGTGCAGGGCTGCGGCACCGACGCCGCCGGGCAGGGCCGGATGCCCGATCCGCGCAGTGTGACCGGAGCGGCCTATGCCGATCGCATTCGCAGCGTTGTCGAGTACGTGAAGTACTACGCGCCCGCCGCGCGCATCGTGCTCGTGGGCTACCCCGAGGTGTTCAAGGGCGGTCAGAACTCGGTGTGCTTCGGCGCGTTCGGCGTCACGAATTTCGTGCAGCCCCGCGGCCAGGGCGCGATGGAGATGGTCGATCGCCTCGATACGGCGCAGCGGGAGGCCGCGCAGCTGCTCGGGATCGGATTCTTCGATACCCGCGCCGCGACCGCGGGGCACGGACTGTGCTCGGATCAGCCCTGGATCAACAGCTACCAGGATCCCAAGCAGCCCAACGCGATTCCCTTCCACCCCGCCGAGCCCGGTGACACCGCGCTCGCGAACGGCCTCTACGCGCAGGTCCGCTGAATCACCCCGGAAATGGGGAAGCCCCGGGGGCTAGCCTGCCCCGGGGCCTCGGTGTCCGCCCATTTGCGACGCGCCGACACGTTTAAGAACGAACTGAGTTTCAATGACGCGATGCTCTGCGATTGAGCTACGGCCCATTGGTGGCTGAGCCGGCGGGAGTTGAACCCGCAACCTTCGCGTGGTCGATCCGTTCCTTCGATTCGGCGTTCGGCGGAAAATGCTGAAACTGGAGCGATAACGTGAGTTTGAGGGCCGCGGCGCCTCTTCCGCTGGGCTACCCCGCCGTGTGTGGCGGGAGGAGGATTCGAACCTCCGCTGTACCGCAAGTGCCTGTCACATCGAACTTCTGATTCAGCTTGCGCTCTTGCGCAGCACCGACCCTAGCCGGTGCCGCGCGGTCAGCCAAACAAATATCCGAAGACGTCCGCGCCGAACTTGCGCTGGGTGATCTCGGCGTTGTTCGCCTCCTCACGCGCGAATTTGACCGCGTGCTGGAGCTTCTCGACGCGATCGGTCAGCTCGTTGACCCGCTTGGCCGGCAGCGCGCCCGAGAACTTGATGGTGCGCCAGTAACCGACCACCACATCCTCGTGATACACCTCGACCTGCGCCGGATGCTTCTCCGTCGCTTCGGCTTTCACGTGGTTGCGCGGAATCTTCTTGGTGCGCACGGTCTGCACCGGCTCGGTGGCGTAGCAGTCCGCGGAGGAGTCGTACTCCCAGGTCTCCGAGGAGTCCAGCACCGGCAGCTTGCGCACGAAGGTGTGCAGGTCGATCAGCTGCTTCTCCAGGAACAGCAGATACGTGACGGGCGCGTCCTGCACCAGGGTGCGGCCGTCGACCACCACGTCGGCGGTGGCCGTGCAGTTGGCCCAGTCCTTGGTGGCCACCACGTCGAACAGTTTGGTCAGAATCTCCGCCGTGGCCGCGAGCACCTCGTCCGACTTCACCTGCACGCGAGTCGATTCGGGCGGCAGCTGCTCGCCCTCCTCGTCCTTCGGGCGGTAGGTGCGTGAGATGCCGCTCAGCAGCGGGCTCTTGCCCAGCTTGTGGTGGGCTTCGGTGAGCTCGGAGAAGGTTCGGGACTTGATCCCTTTCTCTACGGCGACAATCTGATTCAAACGCGTCATGGGCGCACAGTAGCGGTGATCATCCCCGCTCGAGAAGTGGATTTCGCCTGCCGGACGGTTGCCGGGGTCTGGGGCGGGTGTGTGCCGATGTGCCGTATGGGGTTCCAGAGGAAACGAATGCGCTGTGAACGGGAGAAATTAGGGCAATTCGTTCACACTGGAGGGCGGAGTGGTTCAGGCTGATCTCGCGGCCCTGTCGATGGGCCGTATTCGCTTCGCGGAGAGGGGGTTTCGACATGGGGAGTCGAGGCTTTCAGGAATCTGCTGTCGGGGGATTCGAAGAGGCTGGGAAGTACGGTTTCACCACGTCACAGGGGTTGCCGATCCTGATGAGCCGTGAGGTCTCCGCGCCCGACGCCATGTCGACCCGGGTGGTGGTGCCGTACGACCTGCGCACGCTTCGGGTCAGTTCGGCGACGGTGCGGCGGCGCGGCGGGCTGCACCTGTGGGCGCGGGAACGGGGCCTTTTCTGCCGGGGCGTAGCGAAATGGAAGCTCACCGTCGTTCACGGTGAGTTCCCGCGCGCGGATGCGGTGCTTCGGACAGCGGCGGTGTCCGAGCAGACGGTTGCGGCCTCCGCGGCAATCGATCTCGTGACGACTCCCGCCGCCGTGGTCGCGAGCGTCGCCGAGAGCGCGGGACCGGCGAGCTCCCGGGCCGACGCCGCACCCGCGAATTCCGCGCGTTCGAAGACCGTCGCGGCGGTCCCGGTGAGCTCGGAGCATGCGGGCGGAGAGTCTGCGGGCGGAGAGTCTGTGGCCGGGGAGCCCGTGGTGACGAGCGGCGGCCGCGTCGCGGAACGCGTACTGACGCTGGTGGGTTCGGTCTCGGGCCTGGTTACCGGCGGTATGGTCGGCGGCCTGGTGTCCGCGATTCCCGCGGTGGCGCTGAGCGTGCAGGGCGGTGTGGTCGCGGGCGCGGTGATGGGCTGCGTCGTGGGCGGTGGAACACTGTGGGCCGTGGTCGGCGGCGCGCTGAGCGACGGGGCCGAAGCAGCCGCACCGGCGCCCGCTCCGGCGAAGGCCAAGAAACCGAGCCACGCCCCAGTTCCGGCCGCGACGCCCTCCACGGTGGCGGCGGTCAAGGCCAGTGTGGCGCAGTTCGTTTCGAGCGTATCCGAGGCCGCCTACGCCGAGCCCGACGAGACCGGCAACTCGCTGCGTCATGCCATCGACTCGATGCCGCCGATGAACATGGACGTGTTCGGTCCGGTCAATGCGATGATCAACCGGGCACGCTCGATCACCGGTGCGGTCAATTGATTCGGTGCGCCGGATCGATCCGGTGGTTGCCGGTGATTCGGTGCGCGGCCTCGCCCGCCGGCGGCACTTGCGCGGTGTCGGCGGGCGTCCGTAGCGTCGACTCGTGACCGAGCGACTCGACGGTGCGTTCTTCGCCGATCCCCAGGAGTACTACCGGCGTTGGCGTGCGGAGGGTCCCGTGCGCCGGGTGGATTTCGGTGACGGTCTGACGCGGTGGATCATCCTGGGCTTCGAGGAAGGTCGTGCGGCGCTGGCGGATCCGCGGCTGGTCAAGGACATCGATCTCTTCGACGCGATGCTCGCGCGCAAACGCGGTGACGCGGCCGATCCGCGCACCTCGGCGGCGCTGCGGCACATGCTCAATGCAGATCCGCCCGCGCACACCCGTCTGCGCAAGGCGGTGTCCAAGGCGTTCTCGGCCCGGCGGGTGGCCGCGCTGGAGCCGGTGATCGAGCGAACCGCCGACGAACTGCTGACCGCGATGGCGCAGCGCGAGGACGTGGATCTGCTGCGGGCCTTCGCCGTTCCGCTGCCGGTCTCGGTGATCTGCCATCTGCTCGACGTCGAGATCGACGACCAGGACACCTTCCGGGAGTGGACCAAAGCCCTGGTGGGAACGCTGGATCCGGATGCCGACCCGGCCCGGGCCTACGACGAGATGGTGCGCTTCCTGCGAAAGATGCTGCAGGACAAGCGCGAGAACCCGGGCGACGATCTGCTCTCGGTGCTGGTCACCGACGACGACGCCCGGTTGAGCGAGCCGGAACTGGTGGGCATGGCCCTGCTGTTGCTGGTCGCGGGCCACGAGACCACTGTCAATCTGATCGGCAACGGGGTCCTCGCGCTCATGCGAGACCGGGGCTGGTGGGACCGGCTGCGCGCGGATCCGACCCTGGTGCCCGCCGCGGTGGAGGAGTTCCTGCGGTTCGACGGGCCGGTCGACCTGTCCACCCCGCGCTTCACGAACGCGCCGATCACGGTGGGCGACACCGTCATCGCGGCGGACGAGATCGTCTATGTCGCTCTGGCGGCGGCGAATCGCGATCCGCGGCACTACCGCGACGCGGATCTGCTGGATCCAGCCGCTGATCACGGTGGTCATCTGGGTTTCGGGCACGGAATCCACTTCTGTGTGGGCGCACCCCTGGCGCGGCTGGAAGCGCGGGTGGCGTTCACCGCGCTGCTGCGCCGATTCCCCGAACTCCGACTCGCCGTGGACGAGTCGGAGTTGCGCTGGCATCCGAATGTCGTGATTCGTGGTCTGACCGGCCTACCGGTGCGGCCGCACGGCTGAGGCCGGGGCAGCCCCGGCATCAGCGATGCCGGTTGGTATTTTCGGACTGAAGTATCTTGCGAACGACTCTTCAGCAAGCTGTGCCAGAGAACCCCCAGGAGCTGGTTATGCATCGACTGAGTTTTGCGCGTCGCCTCACCATCGCATGCGCCGCCACCGCGGCGATCACCGTCGCCGCCACCGGATATTCGGCGGCCGATCCCACGGCCCTGGACTGGGCCGAGGCCACCTCGCAGCTGCGGGTGGCCGCCGCCGGTAATCCGGCCGCGGAAAAGGCTGTGGACCAACTGATCTCATCCGGGCAGCGGACAGACCAGGTCGCTCTGCCCGCGCAGCCCTTCCAGATTCCGGCGCAGTCCGACATCGGGCGGGACGGGCGCGCGGCCGGAGTCTACGGATCCGGAATCGCGCTCGGGCTGGACGGTTTCCGCCTCGGATTCTTCGGCGGACCCGGCACGATCTCCCCGAATCAGGGCGGAGCCAAGCTCGAGGTGCTGTGGATCAATGTCTCCAACGGCCGCAGCGGCACCGAGATTCTCAATGTGCACGAGGATGTGCCGGTCGACACCACGATCCGCACGCGAGCGCTGGACACCGGCAGCGGCATGATCGTGGCCGCCGTCTACGGCAATCTGTGGCACCGCTGGTCGGTACCGGTCAGCGATGCCAATCCCGATGGGTACCAGTATCAGCTGGGCACCATCTCGGTGCCGTCGTTCGGCGCGGTCTACAACTGACCCGCGTCGTACGACCGTGGCCCGTGCCCGACCGGGTCGAGTGACACAGCAGGCCCCCGGCGGAAATCCGCTGGGGGCCTGCCTTGTCGGTGGTGTGACCGGGACGCCGACGCGAACTCGGCTGCCGGTTCGGCTCAGCTGACCGTGAAGTTCAGCGTCGGCGCACTCGCCGCGCCCGCGTCCTTGAGCGCGTTGTACGTCAGCACGTACTGCCCGGTGCCCGGCGACGGCACCACGAAGATCGCCTCGTTCTTCGGGTTGTCGATGGTCTCGTTGCGGTTGAGCAGCTCGTTGATCGGGCCGCGAGTGTCGGCGGTCACCAGCTGCCCGGCGGGCGTCTTGATGCTGAACCAGTCGTAGTAGATGTTCGACCCGCCGTCGCTGATCCCGGACCCGCCGATGATCTTGACGTGCAGCGCGAGTTCCATCTTGCCCAGCTCGTTCTTGGTGTAGCTGGGAGTCAGTGTCGCGCCGGTGATCTCGATGGTGGTCTGATCCTGCGTCAGGGTGCCGGTGACGTTCACCGATCGCGGCTGCACGCTCTCGACCTTGCCGCTCGCGCTGAGCGGGATCTTGGTCTGGTTGTCCGAACTCTGGCCGTAGAGGACGGTCACGGTGTCGAGCCAGTGGTTGGCATCCTCGAGCGCGCGGATGGGGGTGGTGACCTTGCCGGTGGCCGAGCCCTTTCCGGGCACCTCCGGGCTGTCGAAACTCGCGCCGCCGTCGACCTGCCCACCCACCTGCAGATAGGTGTTGTTGCTCATGGTGGCGTTGTCGAGCCGGGTGTTCTTGTAGGTGATGTCGACGGTCAGCTTGCCGCCGCCGAACTCGTCCGGCACCACGGTCGCCTTGTCGACGGTGATCTCGAAGCCCTCGTACCAGCCGGTCTTGCCGATGGTGCGGACGGTCGACTGCTTCTGCTTGTCCTTCTGCTGTCCACCGCCGTTCTGCTGCTGTGCCCCGTCCGGCTGCCCGGCCGAGGTGGTCGCGGCGACGGGATTTCCCTTGTCCCCGTTGCACGCGGTGCCGAGCACGGCCACCGCCACGAGCGCTGCCGCGCCGAATGCCATGCGCACCCGGCGTTTCGGACTCACCGAAGAATTCATGATCGTGTGCACGCTGTCCTCCCAGAAGATTCGTGAATCTCAGCGCGCGACAGTGGCGAGTCCCCCGGCCAAAGCCTGTGCGCTACTCACCCGTGGATTCGCGTGAGCGGTCCGGGACAGTATCGGATATCGCCGCACCCGGCGCGTCCTGGATTCGCAACAAAATCGATGGTGAGAGCGCCGGTGTTATCACGGGACGGGGTGCGGTGCGGAATCCGGCCGATCCGGCGATCGACGGTGTCGATTGTCAGATCGAGGGTTCCTTGTGCAGGCTTCGTATTCCTAGACTGGCTCGGTGCCCAGAAATCCGAGTCCCGCTCCGGAAATCGTCGACGACACCTCCCAGACCGGGCGGATCTACGAGGAGTTGCGGCGGAGCATCATCACCGGTGAGTACCGCGAGGGGGAGAAGCTGCCCGAGGCGCGGCTGGCCGAGATTCTGGGCACCTCACGACTACCCGTGCGAGAAGCGCTGGCGCGCCTGGAATTCGACGGAATGGTGAGTGCGCGACCGCGGCGCAGCGCGGTGGTGCACCGCTGGGACCGCACGGCCGTGGTCGAGCTGTTCGATGTGCGGATCGGGCTGGAGCCGGTGGCGGCCCGGCTGGCCGCCGCCCGGATCCGTCAGGGCGCCGACAGCGCGCCGTTGCACGCGGCGCTCGCGGAATCGCTGGCGGCCAACGAGTCCGGGGAGCCGTTGCGGATCGCGGAGGCGAATGCGCGGCTGCACGGGACGATCGTCGAGTTGGCCGGAAATTCGCTGCTCACCCAGCTCATGCGCGCCATTCTCACGCGGATGGCGTGGCTCTTCTTTCTCACCACCGCGCGCGATTCGGCCGAACAACTCGACGAGCACCGGCATCTGATCGCCGCGATCGCCTCGGGCGACGAGCGACTGGCCGAATACACGATGCTCAGTCACACCGAAGCCGGACGCGCGCCGACGCTCGCGATCGTCGAGGCGCTGCGGCACGGCGACCCGATCGCGTGAGGCAGGCCCGTTTGGTCGCCGCCGGCACGCCGCGCGCGTGCGGGTGGCTGTGAACCTACTGGGTATCGGCATGGAGTAGGCACAGAGAATGCCGCTGGACCTGGTCGAATGCCGTTGGGCATCGGTACTTTTCGAACTGTCTCGTTCGGATCGAAAGGTGTGTGTGATGCTTCTTGCTCTGCTGCTCGGCGGCCTCTTGACAGGTAGCGCGGTCGTATCGGGTGCGGCCGGCAGTGCCGCCATGACGGCGGGGAATCTTCCCACGCCGCAGTGAGCCGGTGCGGCCAACCGCATATGGCCGCATCCGCCCCCTGTTCCCCGACGGAACAGGGGGCTTTCCGCGTCCGTGGGTTTTCCGCAATTCCGGCGGAAACGCACCTCCCGACGAGTTGTTTATTGATAGCCTCCGTGTTTGACGAGCCGACCCGGGAAATCGGGTCGTGTGGTTTTCTCGAATCCGCGGTGTGCTGTGGGGTGGCTTTGTACACTCCGGGCTGAAGTGAACAGAGGACACTTCAGTTCATGATTCGAGGTTTTGATGAAGTTCTCCACATCCGGTGTATTCGCAGCACGTGCGGCGACGGCTCTGATCGGCGGCGTTCTGCTGGTCGGCGGCGTGGCGGCCTGCGGCAGCGACAAGGCTGACGACGGATCGGGCGGTGCCACCAGCAGCACCAGCGCGGTCGTCGCACCACCTGCTCCGGCGAGCACCACGGCCGCACCCGCGCCCGCTCCCACCACCGAGGCCCCCGCACCCGCGCCCGCCGCGGTCGAACCGGCAGCACCGCAGCCGGCCGCTCCGGAGCCGGTCGTCACCCAGCCCGCCGCACCCAAGCCGGCGCCGCAGACCCAGCAGGAGAAGCCCGCCGCCCCGCCGACCCTCGACGCTCCCGGGTTCGAACCCCGCGCAGGGTACTGAGAAAGCCGGGTAATTCGAAGTGTTCGGCAACAGTGGTCGGTGGCTGTGTGCTGCCGCTATGGCGGTCACCGCGGCGGTGACCGGGGCCGGGGGAGCGGGAGCCGACAGTGCTCCCGAGGGGAAAGATCTGGTGGTGCTCGGTGATTCGTTCGCTGCCAACGCGTGGGATTTCATGGAGGCGGACAACACCTGCCTGCACCACGGCGCCTCGGCGTGGCCGGCGCAACTGAGCGCGCTGATGGGGGTGCACGGGACCGATCGGGTCGAGGACCCGTCGTGCCCGGGTGCGTCGATCGACAGCGGGCCCGGCTACACGCTGGGCATGGAGACCTCCAAGGCCGACAAGGCCGGAGCGTTCGGACCGCGCACCAAACTGGTGACGATTCAGATGGGTCTGAACGACCACTGGGGCGAATCCAAACAGACACTGTGGAATTCGCTGCAGAAGTGTGTGTTCAACCTCGTCGAGGGCTGCGGTCCCGATGCGGTGGATCAGGGTCGTATGACCGACTACAACGGCGTCAAGGGATCGATCTACGCCGATCGCATCCGCAATGTGGTCACCTACATCCGGTACTACGCATCCAACGCGCGCATCGTGCTGGTCGGGTATCCGGAACTGTTCCCGTCGGGGCAGGACACCCTGTGCCTCAACTTCTTCGGCGTCGCGCCGTACATCCAGCCGCGCGGGCGCGCGGTCGTCGAGTACTTCGATCGGATGAACCAGGCGCAGCGCGAGGCCGCCCAGATCCTGAAACTGGACTTCCTCGACGCTCGCGCGCTGACCACCGGGCACGGACTCTGCTCGACGGAACCGTGGCTGAACGGTGTGGCCGATCCGCGCACGGACGTCGACGGTCTGTTCTTTCACCCGTCCGCTCAGGGCGATGCCGTCGTCGCGAAAGCGATCTATGACAGGTACGGAAAATGACACGTTCTGCCGAGATATCCTCCGCCAGAGACGAATCGATTCCCGGCGCGGCGGCCACCGTCGCGCCGGAACGCGCGCCCGAGCGTGCGGCGGCGCCGGTATCTCCGGCTTCGGCGCTCGCCGACCGGCGTCCCGCGCTGCCGTCGCTGACCGGCGCGCGCTGGTGGGCGGCCTTCGCGGTGTTCGTGTTGCACGCGCTGGTGTTCCTGCCGGTGTATCCGTTCCAGAAGTCCGAGCTGTTCCGGCACATTCACCAGTGGGTGCCGATGCAGCTCGGCGCCGCGGGCGTCACGTTCTTCTTCGTGCTGTCCGGGTTCATCATCTACTGGTCGTTCCGGCCGGGAATGTCGGTGCGCGGGTTCTACCGGCGCCGGGTGCTGAAGATCTATCCGACGCATCTGCTGGCCGCGGCCGCGTTCATAGTCGTTGCCAGCGTTCCGCTCTCGCGGCTGATCGTGTGGGTGCCGAACCTGCTGCTGGTGCACACCTGGGTGCCCAAGTGGACCACCATCGGCGGGCTGAACGTGCCCGCCTGGTCGCTGGCCGCGGAAATGCTGTTCTACCTGAGCTTTCCGCTGGTGCTCCCGCTGATCATGAAGATTCCCACCCGTCGGCTGCTGCTGGCGGCGGGTCTGCTGATGCTCGCCATCATCGCGCTGCACACCTCGTACTTCCTGTGGGTCGACGGGCCCAAGGGCATCGCGAACGCCTTCGCACCGCGACTGGTTCCGGGCAACGACTCGCCGTACTACGAGCTGCACGCGTCACCGGCCTGGTTCGTCCAGCCGAACATCCCTGTGTCGCCGTCGTATTGGCTCAGCTACACCTTCCCCGGCTCGCGACTGCCCGAGTTCTTCCTGGGCGTGCTGGCCGCGCGCATGGTGCTCGAGGGCCGCTGGCGCAACACCCGGATGACGCTGCCGCTGCTGGCCCTGGTGGCCGCCTACGCCGCCACCTGGGTGGTGCCGGTGAACTACAAGATGTCGGTGTTGCTGCTGGTGCCCATGACCGCGGTCGTGGCCACCCTGGCGGCGCGCGATCTGGCCGGGATCAGCGGGCTCAACTCGCATCCGCGCATGGTGTGGCTGGGGAACATCTCCTTCGCCTTCTACCTGATCCAGTTCCCGGTGATGGTGCTGATCACCCGGCATCTCATCGGCGGCAGGCAGTTCGGGATCCTGGGCTGGGCCGGGTTCGCGCTGCTGAGCCTGGTGGTGGCGACGGCGATCGCGGCGGTGCTGTACCAGTGGGTCGATCTGCCGATCATGCGGCGTTTCGCTCGACCGAGGTCGAAGGTCGAGGTGGACGGCGCGAAGGTCGCGAGCAAGGCCTAGCCGCGGGGCGGTGACAAGGCCTGGCCGCCGGTGGAGCCTTGCGGCCGCGCCTGGTTCAGGCCGGGTGCAGTCCGATCATGGGAAGCATGGTGCGGCGCGCGAATTCGCGCGCCGCCTGCTCGTCTGCCAGCGGGATCAACCCGTCCGGCGTCAGCACCAGTGACTGGCCCAGGCGCGCAAGGACTTCCGCGACCAGATCGGCGTCGAAGCTCGGTACCGACACCGATTCCTGTAGCGAGCGGAGCTTTTCGGCGAGGTAGGTGCGGCCGACCGCGAGGATCGGCCCGGCCTCGGTGGTGAGCCGGGGCAGGATCACGTCCGGTTCGGTGCGCAGGAGTCGTTGCAGCAGTTGATTGTTCGCCAGATTGGTGATGAAGGCGACGAAGATCTCCACCATCTGTTCCTCGCCGGCGTCGCCATTGCCGGCCACCTGCCGGACCCGCTCGTCGATCTCGGCGATGAACTGCTGTGCCTCGCGCACACTGACGGCTTCGACCAGATCGTTCTTGGATTCGAAGCGCCGGTACAGCGTCGCGGGACTGATGCCGGCGCGACGGGCGATCTCCCCCATGCTGGTTCGCTTGATGCCGAAGTCCAGGAACGCCGAGAGCGCGCTCTCGAGCAGCTGTTCACCCTCCGACCGCGGCTTCTCCAGGATGCGTTGCAGGATAGAGGGCACGGACGGCATCGAGTCTCCAGTCGATCGGTTGGCATCCGCGACATTGCGGCGATGGCCGCGCCATTATCTCACCGCAGCGCGCGCGACCGGGTGCCGACCGTCCGGTGGGCAGCCGTGGCGACCCGATCAGCGGACGTTCAGCGCCGCCATCTCGTGCTCTATCGCGTTCGCCGCGAAATCGATTCCATTGGAACGCAACTCGTGAACCCGGCGCTGTAGCGCCTCGATGCCCCCCGGCTGTTCGGCGATATCGGCCACGCTGATCCGCCGCCGGTGCATACCGTCGTGCTCGTACGCCACCGTAGAAACCTCCTGCTAGCCCCATGCGCGCACCCGGCTTGCGGCGGCACAGCCCGGGCCGCCGGGAACGCTTGGGCACGATGCTAACAGCGGCTTATATGGTCGCTTGTTCAGTGTGTGGTTTTTCACACACCCCCTTCAGTCACAACTCTTGACCGGAGCGGTGCAGCGACGTGTTGTGCAGGTAGACGGCGGCATTGAGCCGAATCCGATCCAGCTCGGCGTCGCCCAGTTCACGCCGGACCTTGCCCGGCACGCCCGCCACCAGCGACCCCGGCGGGATCTGCGCGCCCTCGGGAATCAGCGCATTCGCGGCGATCAGGCTGCCCGCGCCGATCACCGCGCCGTTGAGCACCGTCGCGCCCATGCCGACCAGCACATCGTCCCCGATCGTGCAGCCGTGCAGAATCGCGTTGTGCCCCACCGACACCCCCGCGCCCACGGTCAGGGGGAACCCCGGGTCGGCATGAAGCACCGCGCCGTCCTGAATATTGGAGCGCTCGCCGATGGTGATGTCCTCCAGGTCTCCGCGCACGACGGCCGAGTACCAGATGCTCACCTCGGACCCGAGGCGCACGCGCCCGATCACCGTGGCATTGGGCGCGATCCACGCGCTGTCCTCGACCTGCGGCGCATGCTCGCCCAGCTGAATCCTCATAGTCGAGAACCTAGCGCGCGGTCGGTCCGTTTCGCATTCGCCCCGGCTCGCGGCCTTTGTGTCGCACCGCGGGATCCACGCGAACAGCGGCCACTCGTGGACTCGGACGCCTATGAGGCCCGGCGGAATTGGGTGCGGTGGGCGGCGGGGGAGGTGCCGAGCAGGCGGTGGAAATGGTGGCGCAGGTTGACCGCGGTGCCGAGGCCGGTTTCGGCGGCGATGCGCTCGACGGTGTCGTCGGTGGATTCCAGGAGCAGCCGGGCCTGATCCACGCGCTGGTGCAGCAGCCATTGCTGCGGGCTCGAGCCGGTGCGGTCGCGGAAGCGGCGGGTGAAGGTGCGGCGGGACATGAGGGCGGTGTGGGCCCAGGTGTCCAGATCCACGGGCTCGTCGAGATGGGTTCGGGCCCAGAGCATCGCGTGCTCGATCGGGTCGTCGTCGATGGCATCGGGCACGGCCACCGGGATGTACTGCGCCTGGGAGCCGCTGCGGTGCGGGGCCAGCACCAGGGCGCGCGCGAGGGTGGTCGCGACGCGACTGCCGTGGTCGGCGCGGACCAGATGCAGGCAGCAGTCCAGGGCGGCGGCCACGCCCGCGGAGGTGATGAGATCGCCGTGGTCGGACCACAGGGTGTCGGCGCGGACCCGGACGGCGGGGTAGGCGCGGGCCAGCGCCTCGGCCGCGGACCAGTGCGTGGTGATCTCGCGGCCGTCGGCCAGGCCGGTGGCGGCGATCGCCCACGCGCCCAGGCAGAGTCCGACGATGCGCGCTCCGCCCGCGTGGGCCTCGCGCAACGCGTCGCGGGTGCGATCGGGAAGCGGCAGATCGCGCCGCCAGCTCGGGACGACGACGGTGTCGGCCTCGGCCACCACCTCCAGTCCGTGCGGCACGGTGATGTCGAATCCGGCTGGGGTGGAGACCGTTCCGGGGTTCTCCGCACACACTCGCACCCGGTACGGCGACTCGGCCTGGCCCTGGACGCCGTGCATTCCGAACACCAGGCCCGGCACGGACAGGTGGAAGGGGCTGATCTGATCGAACGCGAGCACGGCCACGGAATGCATGGCCCGATCTTAGCGCTGGGCGGCCTTCGGGCCACTGTTGCGCGGAGCCGGGCGGGACGAAACTCGATCCCATGACGAACACGATCGCCGCCACCGGCTCGCAGTCCACCCCTTCGCAGTCGGCGGATTCGCAGTCCACCGCTTCGCGGTCCGAGGGCGCGGCCCCCTTCGAGATCCTGCACATCGGCGGGCCCACCGTGCGCCTGCGCTACGGAAACCTCACGTGGCTCACCGATCCCACGTTCGACGAGCCGGGTGACTACCCCGCCGGGCCCATCACCCTGCACAAGCTGACCGGCCCCGCGGTCTCCGCCGCGGAGATCGGGACCGTGGACGCGGTGCTGCTCTCGCACGATCAGCACCCCGACAACCTCGATCGCTCGGGGCGTGAGTTCCTGGCCGGTGTCGAGCGGGTGCTGTCCACTCCGGACGCCGCCGCGCGCATGGAAGGCGTTCAGGGCCTGGCCAATTGGGAGGAGGTGCGGATCGGCGAGGTCACCGTCACCGGTGTGCCCGCACTGCACGGGCCGGAGGGCGCCGAGGCGCTCTCGGGTGTGGTCACCGGGTTCGTGCTGCAGGGCGCGGGGCTGCCGACCGTCTACGTCTCCGGCGACAACGCCTCGGTCGATCTCGTCACCGAGATCGCCGCTCGCTTCGACATCGACGTCGCCATCCTGTTCGTGGGCGCGGCGAACGTCGACCGTTTCGGCGACAGCGACCTGACCCTCAACGGCCGCAGCGCGGTCAAAGCCGCAGCGGCCCTGGGGAACGCGACGATCGTGCCGGTGCACGGCGAGGGCTGGGCGCACTTCTCCGAAACCCTCGACTACCTGACCCGCAACTTCGGCTACGCCGGGCGCGCGGATCAGCTGGTCGTCCCGACCCCGGGCGTCGCGTTGTCGCCCGCCGCCCGTATCTGACTCGCGACGTCGCGGTGGGTGAATCGATGCCGTGGCGTTCAGGGGTCGTGCGGGGTGGGTGGGCAACGATGGCGGTATGAGGATCGGGGTTCCACAGGAGGTCAAGGAGCAGGAGTATCGGGTCGCGCTGACACCGGCCGGCGCCGGGGAGTTGGTGCGGCACGGGCACGAGGTGCTGGTGCAGGCCGGGGCGGGGGCGGGGTCGGGATTCGCCGACGATGCCTACCGGGCGGCGGGCGCGTGGATCACGCCCGGCGCCGCGGAGGTGTGGGATGCCGCCGATCTGGTGGTGAAGGTGAAAGAGCCGATCGCACAGGAGTATCCGCGCATGCGGGCGGGGCAGGTGCTGTTCACGTTCCTGCATCTGGCCGCATCGCGGGAGTGCACCGATGCGATTCTGAACTCCGGAATCACCGCCATCGCCTATGAGACGGTCCGGTCTCCGGACGGCACGCTGCCCCTGCTGGCTCCGATGAGCGAGGTCGCGGGAAAGCTCGGAACCCAGGTCGGGGCCGTGCACCTGATGTCACCGCAGGGCGGGGCGGGTGTGCTGCTGGGTGGGGTGCCGGGGGTGCGCCCGGCCGATGTGGTGGTGCTCGGCGGCGGGGTGGCCGGAAGCAACTCGGCGGCCGTCGCCGTCGGCATGGGCGCGCGAGTCACGGTGCTGGACACCAATATCGCGCGACTGCGGGAATTGGACGCGCGGTTCGGCGGACGGATCACCACGCTCGGATCCAATGCGGCGGAGGTCGAGAAGGCCGTGCTGAGTGCCGATCTGGTGATCGGGTCGGTGCTGGTCCCCGGGGCTCGCGCGCCGAAACTGGTGCCGGACACGCTGGTCGCCCGGATGCGACCCGGTTCGGTGCTGGTCGACATCGCGATCGACCAGGGCGGATGCTTCCAGAGTTCGCATCCCACCACGCACTCGAAACCGACTTTCCGGGTGGCGGATTCGGTGTTCTACTGCGTGGCGAACATGCCCGGGGCGGTGCCGCACACCTCCACGGTGGCGCTCACCAACGTCACCCTGCCGTATGCGCTCGCCATCGCCGATCACGGGTGGCGGGCCGCGTGCGACGCCGATCCCGGATTGGCGCGCGGACTGACGGCCGATGCGGGACGACTGTATTCGCCCGAGGTCGCGGCGGCGCACGGAGTGCATCCCGTCGGCAGCTGAGACACGAGCGCCGCAATCGGATCGGATCGGATCCGGTTGCGGCGCTCGGCTGTTCGGTGCTCGAACGGTGCCGGTGCTCAGTCCTGCTCGGCCAGGTTCTCACCGAGCGGCCAGTCCGGCTCGCCCTCGTTCGGCAGGTTGTGCAGCTTGTCCGGATTGCGGACCACATCGATATTGGTGATGCGCCCGTTGTCGATGGTGAACGAGAAGACGCCGGTGTTCTTGCCGTCGAACACCACCAGGCCCGGCTGCCCGTTGACCAGCACCGAGCGACCCCATGCGCCGCCGACCTGTGCCGAGAAGCGCAGGAAGCCGAGCAGGGCCTTGGCCACGGACTCCGCGCCGTGCATCGGATCGCGGAACGCGGTGACCTTGCCGCCCCCGTCGGAGGTGAAGGTGACGTTCGAATCCAGCACGCCCAGTAGGGAACTCAGATCACCCGAGCGCCATGCGAGCGCGAACGCGGAGACCACCTGCTCCTGCTCCTGCGGGCTGGCGGGGAAGCGCGGGGTGCCCGACTCCACGTGCTTGCGCGCGCGAGATGCCAACTGCCGCACCGCCGCCGGGGTGCGGCCGACCACCTCGGCGACCTCGGGTCCGGTCATGCCGAACACGTCCTGCAGGACGAACGCCGTGCGCTCGGCGGGCGACAACGATTCCAGCACCACCAGCAGCGCGGTGGTGACCCGCTCGTCCTGCGAGACCCGGTCGGCCGGGTCGTCCCAGGAGGTGATCTCCGGCTCCGGCAGCCATTCGCCGACGTACTGCTCGCGGCGCGCACGCGCCGAACCCAGATGGTCCAGCGCCAGCCGGCCGGTCACGGTGGTGAGCCAGGCACGCAGGTTGTCGATCTCGCCGTCGGTGTTGTTCTCGTAGTGCCGCTGCAACCGCAGCCACGCGTCCTGCACCACATCCTCGGCGTCGCTCAGACTGCCCAGCGTGCTGTAGGCGACCCGGCGCAGATACCCCCGGTGCTCCTCGAACTGCCGCGCCAACTCGGCCTGCCCCGGTACCCCGCGCCGCTCGTCGCCACCCATACTCGCCTCACTCCATCCCACTCGCCCGTTCCGGCAACCACTGACACCCGAACGACGAAACCAACGCCTCTACTGTGACATCGCCCAGTTCGCGGCTGCTTTCGGGGGTTCGGTCGTGTACGGGCGTCCATGATCCTGAGCGCGGCCGCGCGGCCGCGCGGTCGACGAAGTCACGGAATGCGGGTGGTCCGCTTCGGTGAGACGCGTCGTGCCGCGACGGCGGGTCCGGGCCACAGCGGTACTCCGTTATGCGGATCGCGAACAGAGCGCGAAATTCCTGGGTATTCCGGCGGACCTGCGCCGGCGGAACACGGCCCACGCCTGCTCGCCCGATATCGCGCGCTGTCGGGTGAGGCCGGTGAGCTACGACCGTGTCGGTGGCTGCGAGCGAATGCGACGACTGCGAGTGAAGGCGACGACTGCGGCGGCGAGGACCGTGGTCGATTGCACCGCTTCGGACAGGCGGACCGCGCGGCGGAGATCGGGGACTCGGGGCGTCGGGCCATCGCCGAGAGTGGGGCGCAGTTCGACGCCGTGCCGGTATTCGGTGCGCCCGCCGAGGGTGACGCCGAGTGCGCCCGCCATGGTGGATTCGGCCACACCGGCATTCGGGCTCGGATGTGCGGACGCGTCGCGACGCCAGGCGCGCCACGCGTCGGCGGGGCGGCCGCCGACCACGGGAGCGAGCAGGGTCGTGATGGCTCCGGCGACGCGGGCGGGGATCAGATTCGCGACGTCATCGGTGCGGGCGGCGGCCCAGCCGAAGCGGTTGTACCGGTCGTTGCGGTAGCCGATCATCGCGTCGAGGGTGTTGACCGCGCGATATCCGAGCAGTCCGGGCACGCCCGCGACCGCGCCCCAGAACAGTGGTGCGACAGTCGCGTCCGAGGTGTTCTCGGCGATCGATTCCAGTGCGGCGCGGGCCAGCCCGTCCGCGTCCAGCAGCGATGGGTCCCGACCGCACAGCGACGGCAGCAACTCCCGTGCGCCCGCGAGATCTCCGGCCTCGAGCAGATCGGCCATCTCCCGTCCGGTCTCGGCGAGAGTCGTTCCGCCGAGCACGGTCCAGGTGGCCACCGCCGTCAGCAACACCTGACCGCCGCGAACGGCGACAACACCGCGCTGCGCCCCGACCCCGAGGCCGAGCACCGTTCCCACCAGCAGCACTTCGTGCAGGACCCCGGCCGCTCTGCTGTCGCGATAGCTGACCTTCTCCACTGTCATTGCCGCCGAACCGAATCCGGCCACCGGATGCCCGCGCCTGGGATCTCCCAGCGCCCGATCCAGCGCGAAACCCAGCACCAGCCCGGCCGCGATCGAAGTCCCCGTACGCATCCGGCGAGGTTAACCGAGGCGCCCGAGGCTCCTCACATGCCGGGTGCACAGCCCGCGCCGGGCCACCGGACTGCCGGGTTGGCAGCCCGCGCCGGGCCACGAGACTGGCAGGTGGACAGCCCGGCCGGGCCGCGAAAATGCCGGTGGACAACCTGGACTGGGCCACCGGACTGCTGGTTGACAGCCTGAGCTGGGCCGCGAAAATGCCGGGTGGACAGTCTGGGCTGGGTCGCGAGAATGCCGGGTGGACAGCCTGGGCTGGACCACGAAAATGCCGGGCGGACAGTCTGGGCTGGGTCGCGAGAATGCCCGGTGGACAGTCTGGGCTTGGCCACGAAACTGCCTGGCGAACAGCCTGGGCCGGGCCGTGAACTGGCGGGCGCGGCCTGGCCGGGCCGCGAAACCTGCCGGTGCGCTATCGCGTTCGGCCGCGAACGATCCGTGTCCGGGCGGGTCCAGGTTGTCGGAAGGTGCCCGCCGCACCGTGCTCACGGGCTCAGGTGCCCGAGCTTGATCGCCAGCAGGTTCGTCACCACCACGACGACGAAGACGACCGCCGCCGCCCGGTAGTTCACGGCCCACAGCGCGAGCGCCGCACCACCGAAAACCACCACCTTGGTGACGATCGCGAGCACTGGATTACCGAAGGACGCATGCGGGGCCGCGAACAACCCCCACGCCACCGCCGCCACAACCGGCACACCCACCGCCAGTGCGAGCTTGGTCGGAGTGCCATCGCCGGTCTTCCAACCCCACACCGCCAGCGCCCCCAGCGCGACCAGTTCCATCCCGAACGCCAGCGTGAGGTTGGCCCACTTCCAGATTTCCTGCATGACTCGATCTCCCGAAGCTCGTAGAGAGCAGTGCTCTCGTATGTGAGCAGTGTCCGCCTTGTGGGGGGCCTTCGTCAACCCGTGCGTTCACCCCGTGCACGAGACCACCCCGCGACGGACCGCACTTCTTTCGCCGCCGACGCCCTGCTATCGCCCTCGCGCCCCCGGGAGTGCGAAGCGGCCCGGAAATAGTCGCCGAGCCGTCTCGCTCGCGCCCGGTGCGCGGCATGCCACCGAGTTTCGGCACCGACACTCCGACTCGGTATGCGTTTCCGCTGCACTTCAGGGCCATACGTGCTGGTTCATGACTGGTGACCACGGCGCCACGCGGTTCACGAGCGCAAGGGGTTGTCGGGTGGTCTCGACATGCGATGACCCGGCAATCCGGACGGCATCGCCGACGAGTCGGCCCTCGTCCGGCCTTCTCGGACGCCGTCGGTCTGGCCGACAGATCTGCGCACCGCGTCGATGCACCAGGGCCAAGCCTCGAGCGCCGCCTATGGCGGTCCCGAGATCACCCGGGCCACGGCGCCGACCGGCTCGCACACCGATGGTTCGATGGCCGCCCTGGACTGAGACCCGGACCGACTCCAGGCTGATCCCAGTCGAAGCGGGTACTGCCCTTGCTCGCCGACTGATCGCCCTGCCTGCCGACCTCCGATCGAGCGCTGCTCGTGCCCGCCCTGCCGGATCCGGCGGCGCTGCGAAGCCCGGTCGGGAACGCGCTGCGCTGATCCAGTGCCCGAGCATGCCGAGAGATGTTCTGTCGCAAGAGATTTCCCGGGTGTCGGAGCCGGGCGCGGCACGTGGTGGTGAAGCCCCCGGAACCGGCCACCGACGCCCGGGCGATCAGGTGTCGCTCCGGTGATCGACTACCGGAGGTGATCGAACCCGGTCAGTTGCGGGTGCCGCCGTAGCGGTCGGCCAGCCGGGCCTCGTTCGAGGGGGGCTTCGGGGGCTCCGGTGCGGCAGGGGTCGCGGGTGCGGTGGTTTCCGGGGCGGCTTCGGCGCGTTCGCGGCGGCGGGCTCGGACTTCGGCGTAGACGAAATAGCCGAGGCCGAGGGGAGCCATGATCCCGAAGGCGAGCCATTGCAGGCCGTAGGAAAGGTATGGGCCCGCATCGAGTTGGGGGAGCGGGACGGGAGTGAAGCTGCCGGGCTGGTTCTTGTCCAGTTGCAGGTAGCCGCCGCGCGATTCGGTGGGGATCGGGGTGAGGGGGACGCCGCCCAGGACCGTCGAGGCCTGCTCGGTGTCGATCGAATAGACCTGGCGGTAGCCGTCTTCCGTCATCGGCGGCTTGCTGTCGATGATGCCTTCGGAGGCACGAATGCGCGCCTCGAGATGCTGTGGACCGGCGGGCGGGGCGGCGATCTGCGGGGCCCGCGAACCGTTGATCGCGGCGATCAGGCCGCGATCGACCAGCAGGGTGCGGCCGTCCTCGAGCCGGAACTCGGTCAACACCGAGAACGCGGGGGCCGAGTCGAGATGACGCAGGCGCACCAGGACGGTCGAATCGGGTACGTACTCGCCATCGGCGGTGACGCGCCGCCATTCGGTGTTCTTGCCGGAACCGCCGAGGGTGGTGGCCACGTCCACTGGCGCGGCGTCGACCGAATCCGAGATGTGCTGATTGCGTTCGGTCGTGGAGGTGTTCTTGCCGAGCTGCCAGGGGGCGAGCACCGTGAAGCAGAGATAGGCGAACCCGGCGACGATCACGGCCAGGATCACCCAGCTCGGCCGCATCAGGAAGGTCAGGCGACGCAGCGCGGACACCGACTTGCGACCGGTTGTTCCACCATCAGGTCTGGGGGTCGTCGAGCCGCTCATCGGTGACCGTCCGCCGCTCCGGTGGAGTCGGGATCCTCGCCGAGCTGTTCGCGCACCCAGTCGAGCATGCCGGGCACGGCCGCCTCGATCTGCTCGCGCACCAGCACGAAATCGGACTGATCGCCGTAGTACGGGTCCGGCACATCGCGGCCGTCGGCATCCGGGTCGAAGCTGCGCAGCAGTCGCCGACGATCGGACGGCACACCCAGACGCGCCAACTCCCGCTCGTGCCCGGTGTCCAGCGCGACGAGCAGATCCGCGTCCAGATGGTCGGCATCGATCACCGCGGCCCGATGCCCGATCGGATACCCGTGATCGCGCAACTCGGCCGTAGTCCGCCGATCCGCCTCGTCACCGACATGCCAGCTGCCGGTCCCGGCACTGCTCACCCGAACCCGATCCGCGAGACCCGCGCGCTCGAGATGCGCGGCGAAGATCTTCTCGGCCATCGGGGATCGACAGATGTTGCCCGTGCAGATGAAAGTCACATGCAGCTCGCCCACGACAGCCATTGTGTCCGGTCCGCACGGGAGGCGGCCACGTAGGGTGTTCTGCTGTGCCCGAGGACACCGCGGCGAACCGCCCACCCCACCCCATCGCCAGCCGTCCATCGGCTGCCGAGCCGGGGCGTGAGATGGACGCGGCGACGGGTGCGGACGCGGTCGAGGTGTCGGCGGGGACCGTCGCTTCCGGGGTGAATGTGCAAGAGTCGGCCCTGGCCGGGGTGAGTGCCGAGGAGCAGGAGAAATTGCGGCATCACGGGGATGTCGAGGTGTCGGCGGGGATGGTCGATTTCGCGGTGAATGTGCAGGGGAGTGCACCGCCGGAGTGGTTGCGGGAACGGCTGGCGCGACGGCTGGGGGAGCTGGGGCGGTATCCGGCGGCTGCCGACGAGGCGGCGGCTCGGGAGGCAGTGGCGGCTCGGCACGGGCGGCGGGTGGAGGAAGTGCTGCTGCTGGCGGGCGCCGCGGAGGGGTTCGCGATGCTGCCTCGGCTCGAGCCTTCACTGGCGGCGGTGATTCATCCTTCCTTCACGGAGCCGGAGTTGGCGCTGCGGGAGGCCGGGGTGCCGGTGGTTCGGGTCGTGCTGGAGCCGCCGTATCTGTTGGACGGGGCGCTCGTGCCCGAGGCCGCGGATCTGGTCGTGGTGGGGAACCCGACGAACCCGACGTCGGTGCTGCACGGGGTGGCGGGGATTCGGGCGTTGCGGCGGCCTGGCCGGATCGTGGTGGTGGACGAGGCGTTCGCGGACGCCGTGCCGGGCGAGCCGGAATCGATTGCGGGAGAGTCATATCCGGATGTGCTCGTGCTGCGCAGTCTCACCAAGACGTGGGCGCTGGCCGGGTTGCGATGCGGGTATGTGCTCGGGGCTCCGGATCTGCTGGCCCGCATGAATCGCGGCCGGCCGCATTGGCCGCTGGGCACACTGCAATTGGAGGCCATCGCGGCGACCAGCAGCCCGGCGGCGGTGGCGGAGTCTCAGCGCCGGGCCCAGGGGATCGCGGTCGATCGAGCCGCGATGATTCCCCGGCTGCGGGAACTCGGTATCGGGGTGCACGAACCCGCGCGGGGCCCGTTCCTGCTGCTGCGGGTGCCTGATGCAGAATTGCTGCGAAAGCGTCTTGCGGACAAGGGAATCGCGGTCCGGCGCGGGGACACCTTCCCCGGCCTGGAAGCGGGATTCCTGCGCGTGGCGGTACGGCCCGCGGCCGAGGTGGACAGACTGGTCGCGGCAATCCGGGAAATCGGGTTGTGAGGTACCGCAGCCGGATTGCCGGACGCCATCGAGGCCGCAGCCACAGCGGGCTGATCCTGCGGCGGTCGCAACGAGGCGGCGCATTCGCCGGTGGGCCGAACCGCCGCCGGATCGGCAGCGGCGAATCAGCCTGGCGCGCGGTCAGGTCGTGATCGGATGGAATCGAAGTCGGGAACGGCTGTGTCGGAGGAGGTTCGGTTGTGGTGACGTCGGTGCGAGTGACGGATCTCATTGCGGTGCTGGATGCGGCGTATCCGCCCGGGCTCGCCGAGTCGTGGGACTCGGTCGGGCTGGTGGCCGGTGACCCGGACGAACCGGTGTCCCGGGTGCTCTTCGCGGTGGACGCGACTGCCGGAGTCGTGGACGAGGCCATCGAATGGGGTGCGCAGGCGCTGGTCGTGCACCACCCGCTGCTGCTGCGCGGAGTCGACACCGTTGCCGCCGACACCCCGAAAGGCGCACTGCTGCACCGGCTGATCCGTTCCGGGTGTGCGCTGTTCACCGCCCACACCAATGCCGACTCCGCCGATCCTGGGGTTTCGGACGCACTGGCCGAAGCCATCGGCGTGACCGTCACCGGCCCGCTGGAGCCGAAATCCCTTACCGCGCTGGACAAATGGGTCATACAGGTGCCGCGCGCGCACTCCGGCGCGGTGCTGTCGGCGTTGTTCGTGGCAGGCGCGGGCGCGATCGGGAACTACAGCGACTGCGCATGGACGGTATCCGGCACCGGCCAGT
Organism: Nocardia jejuensis NBRC 103114; assembly: GCF_001613145.1. GTDB lineage: Bacteria > Actinomycetota > Actinomycetes > Mycobacteriales > Mycobacteriaceae > Nocardia > Nocardia jejuensis. The sequence continues at coordinate 49,156 of NZ_BDBU01000025.1, read as the reverse complement.
TCCTCCCGCTCGACGGCGCCACTCCGGCGGCGGGTGCCGTCGGCGAGCTGTACACGACCGACGAAGATCGGGTCGAGGTCGTCGCGCCGCCCGCTCGTCGCGCGGCGGTGCTGGCCGCTCTGCGCTCCGCCCACCCCTACGAGGAACCGGCCTATCACGTCACGGAACGGGCGAAGGTGCCCTCGTCGCTGGGAATCGGCCGCATCGGCACTCTCCCGACCCCGGAATCGTTGCGCGAGTTCACCGCCCGCGTCCGCGCCGCCCTGCCCGAGACCGCCTGGGGCATCCGCGCCGCGGGTGACCCGGACCGCGTCATCCGCACCGTCGCGGTCTGCGGCGGCGCGGGCGATTCCTTCCTCGGCGCCGTCTCCCGCCTCGGCGTCGACGCCTACGTCACCTCCGACCTGCGCCACCACCCCGCCGACGAGCACCTGCGCGCGAACGGCCCAGCCCTCATCGACGCCGCCCACTGGGCCACCGAATTCCCCTGGTGCGCACAGGCACAGGGCATCGTCGCGGCGGCCCTTCCCTCGCTGGAAACCCGAGTGTCCGCCGTCCGCACCGACCCGTGGACCCTCGGCGAAGCGACCTGCTGAGTTTTCCGTGTCCCGCCCGACGTCGATCGTGTCCGGGAAGACAGGGCGGATCGCGATGTCGCAGCGGCTCCGCATGCCGCAGTCGAACGGATCCTCGTGATGTGCCGAGCAGGCGCCCGGCCAGACTTGTGGGCACGGCCGACCACAGCACGTCGAGCACCGCCGGGCGCGGTCGAACAGCTCGGTAGATGATCTGCGGCCTGCCGCTCCACGGGAGACGCGCGCCGCGGCGGAAAACCGACGAAATCCGGCCGATCGTGGAGCCTCAGGCCGGATTTCCCGAATCACGCAGACTCGACCACGATCGTCGACTGATGCGCCACAGGGAAATTCACCGAGTTCGCGATGTAGCACCTCTTGTTGGCCTCCGAGTGCAACTGCTCGGCGACGTCGACCATGGCGGGTTCTGTCACCGTGATGCGCGGGCGCAGCGTCACCGTGCGGAAGCGCTCGTCATCCATCACGCCCAGCGCGTTGTCCCTGTATGTGGTGACCACCACCCCGGCCTCGGCGCACAGGTGCAGGTACCAGAGCATGTGGCATTCCGACAGGGCGGCGACCAGCAGCTGTTCGGGGTTCCATCGAGTGGCGTCGCCGCGGAACTTGGGGTCGGCGGTGCCGGGGATCGGCGGGCGGCCGGGTGCGGAGACCTCGTGGTTGCGCGAGTAGGCGCGATAGCCGGTGGTGGCCCCCGACCAGGTGGTCTCGACCTCGTATGCGTGCTCTGCCATGCGTCGACAGTGCCACATCGGGTAACGCGCGGCAGGGGATTTTCCGGTGGGCGGCGGGCTGCTCCCGGTGAAAGTGCTGGTTGTGGCAGGGTTGGCCGTTGGGGGCGGCCGATGCGGGTACGGTGAGAGCCTTGACCCGTCCATAGCGTCCAGGAGACCCCCCGCGTTGAATGCCGAACCATCGATCCAGGCCAAGCTGCTCGACCTCGCCGCCGTCGACGCCGAGCTGACGCGGATCGAGCACCGCCGCAAGGTGCTGCCCGAGCAGCAGGAGGTGCAGCGGCTGGAGGCCGAGCGGACTTCGCGTAAGGACGCCGCCGTCAAGGTCGAGATCCTCATCGACGATCTCGACCGCGACATCCGCAAACTGGAGGGCGAGATCGACGCCGTCCGCAAGCGTGAGGATCGCGACCGCGGCCTGCTGACCGGTGGTTCCGTCGGTGCGAAGCAGCTCTCGGAGCTGCAGCACGAGCTCAGCAGCCTGGAGCGCCGCCGCAAGGTGCTCGAGGACGACCAGATCGACGTGATGGAGCGCCGCGAGGCCGCTGCCGCCGATCACGATCACGCCGGCGCGAACCTGGACCAGGCCACGGCCGATCTGGCCGACGCCGAGCGCCGTCGCGACGACGCCGTCGCGGATCTCGATGTCGCACAACAGCGTTGCATCTCGGACCGGGCCGCCCTCACCGGCGCGTTCCCGGAGGATCTGCTCGCCGCCTACGACAAGCAGCGCGCCGGCTACGGTGTCGGCGCCGCCCTGATCCAGGCCCGCAAGTGCGGCGCCTGCCGGATCGAACTCGATCGCGGTGAGATCTCGCGCATCGCCAAGACCGCGCCCGATGTGGTGCTGCGCTGTCCCGAGTGCAACTCGATCATGGTGCGCACCAAGCAATCCGGACTGTGATCCAACGCCGCGCCGGATGACTGTCTCCGGATGAATGTCCCTGCGCGGCAATATTTTTCGGTGGACACCGCGCGGCGGCGCCGCCCGGTGGGATCCGGTGGACGTGCCGGAGTAACGTTCGGCCGGTTCGCCGAGGCGGTATCGAGTGTGGACGCCGGGAGCCGATTGCGGTGCGAGGGCCGCGGCGGCCTCGAGCGCACGGGCTCGATTCGGTGCGAGCGTCGGATCGTCGGTCGGTTTCAGGCATGGAGGGTGTGAGCGGTGACGGACAAGGTGATCATCGAGGCGGATGGCGGCTCGCGAGGAAATCCGGGTCCGGCCGGATACGGCGCGGTGGTCTGGGATGCCGACCGCGCGCACGTGCTGGCCGAGCGCAAGGAGTTCATCGGCACCGCCACCAACAATGTCGCCGAATACCGCGGTCTGATCGCGGGTCTGGAGGCCGCGGCCGAACTCGGCGCGCGTGAGGTGTCGGTGCGCATGGACTCCAAGCTGGTGGTCGAGCAGATGGCAGGCCGCTGGAAGGTCAAGCACCCGTCCATGATTCCGCTGGCCGACCGTGCGCGCCGCCTGCTCCCCAGCTTCGACCGCGTCAGCTTCACCTGGATTCCGCGCGCCGAGAATTCGCACGCCGACGGTTTGGCGAACGAGGCCATGGACGACGCCGTCATCGTCGACGAGGTCCGCGACGCCCTGCGCGGCCAGGAATCGACGCGGCCCGCCTCGTCGGAATCGGTAGGCGCGGTGCGGGATTCGGCCGGACCTGATACCACCTCCGGTGGAGATCGGACCGACTCCACGGGGAATTCGGCCGCCACCGCCGCAGCGAGGGAGTCGGGCGCGGCGGGGGAGCAGAGTGCGACCCGCGCAGCGACGGATACAGCCCCGACCGGCGCGACGACGGATTCAGCCGCGGCCGGAGAGGCAACCCCGAGGCCCGAGGACCCCGCCGAGTATCCCGAGGCGGTGTCGATCGGACAGGGCTCCGGTGCGGCGGTGTCCGGGTCGGGTGCGGTGTCGATCGATTCCGGCGCCGCCGCGGGCGGCACGGCTCCCGGATGGAGCGGGGCGATGGGACGGCCGACGCGGCTGCTGTTGCTGCGGCACGGTCAGACGGAATTGTCCGTGGAGCGGCGGTATTCGGGGCGCGGCAATCCGCCGCTCACCGAGCTGGGGCGCGAGCAGGTCGCTCGCGCGGGGAAGATGCTGGGCGGCAAGGGAGACATCGCCGCGATCGTGTGCTCCCCGCTGGGCCGCGCGCGCGAGACCGCCGAGGCGGCCGGGCGCGCGCTGGGCCTGCCGGTGCGGGTCCTGGACGGACTCATCGAGACGGATTTCGGTGCGTGGGAGGGGCTGACCTTCCAGGAGGCGCGCGAACAGGACCCGGATCTGCACACCCGCTGGCTCGGCGATCCGTCGCTGCCCGCACCCGGCGGTGAGAGCTTCGATCAGGTGCGCGAGCGCATCGAAGGCGTGCGCCGCGATCTGGTGGCGCTGTACCCCGGCGCGAATGTGCTTGTCGTCAGCCATGTCACGCCGATCAAGACGCTCCTGCAGCTCGCCCTAGGCGTCGGCCCCTCGATCCTCTACCGCCTGCATCTGGACCTGGCATCGCTCTCGATCGCCGAGTTCTACCCGGACGGCGGTGCATCGGTTCGCCTGGTGAACGACACCTCGTACCTCTGACCGACATGCCTCGCCGAACTGCCGAACCGCCGAGCGGGACAGTCCGGGGCTACCGGACCCGGTCCCGCACCGACGTTCTCGTTACGGCCGGAGTACCTGGGTGAGCCACTCGACCTGGTCGTAGACGGCCTTCTCGAACCAGTCGTCGAAGTAGATGTCGAAGTGCCCGATCGGGTATCGCTTGACCACGGCGTTCTTGGTGCGTTCGGCGGCCTTGAGGGTCGGGCCCGCGGGCGCCACCGAGTCGTTGTCGCAGACGGCGTAGAAGACGGGCGCCTTGATGTCCTTGGTGCGCCGGGCCGGAGCGTCGAACAGCACCGACATGCCTATGCGGGCAGCCACTTTCGGGCGGTACTGCTCGGATTCCTCAGCGAGACGGCCGTATCCGTCCGGAACGTCGGCGGCGCTCATCAGGGCCGCGGAATGCCTCTTGCCCGCCAACCGGGCAGTGATCGGGCGGCGGATGATCGGCCCGATGATCTGATCGGTCAGGGCCACGGTGCCGGTCTTCACCAGACTGATCGGGCCCTTGGCCATTGCGGAGGACCAGCCGCTGGTGAACGGGCACTGCGCGACCACCGCGGCGAGATAATGATCGTCCGGCGCCACCGACAGCACATGCCCCCCGCCGAAGGAACTGCCCCACAGCGCGATTCGGGTGGCGTCGATACCGCGAACGGTACGCGCGTATGCGATCGCGGCGTGCCAATCCTCACGCTGCCGTCCGATATTGATCATCTGCCTGGGTTCGCCACCGCTCGCACCGAAATGCCGGTAATCGAAAGCCAGCGCTGCCATTCCGGCCGCCGCGAAACGCCGCGCGTACCGATCCATTCCCATTTCCCGGTCCGCCCCGAACCCGTGCCCCATGACGATCAGGGGGCGCGGCTTGGGCGGGCCGTCCGGCAGATACAGCCACCCCGCGCACTGCTCACCACCGGAAGAGAACCCCACCTCGACACGCTCCATGGAGCGTTACGGTACCTTGGTGCCCGCGGACGAGTCGGTTGGGCGGCCGCGGCGAAGGGAACGGGCATGCGAATGCCGCCGCCCCTCGTCGAGGAAAGTCCGGACTCCACAGAGCAGGGCGGTTGCTAACGGCAACCCGGGGTGACCCGCGGGACAGTGCCACAGAGAAGAGACCGCCTTCGGCGCAAGCCGGAGGTAAGGGTGAAACGGTGCGGTAAGAGCGCACCAGCGCGCCGGGTGACCGGCGCGGCTCGGTAAACCCCGCCCGGAGCAAGGTCGAAGGTCGCACTCGCGAGAGTGCGACTGCGCAGGCGTTCGAGGGCTGCTCGCCCGAGCTTGCGGGTTGACTGCTCGAGGCACCCGGCAACGGTGTGTCCAGATGGATGGTCGCCTCCCGGTGCGAGCCGGGGACAGGATCCGGCTTACAGACCGACTCGTCCGCCCCTTTCGGGGCCACTCCGCCGGTGCCATCATGGATGGTGCACCGACGGATTTCCGTGGTGCGGCGCAAATTTCGCGGAGCGAACCATGGACGTTCTCTTCATTCTCCTGGCGTGGCTGGCGGCGGTGGCCGTGATCGCGGGCGTGGTCGCCGCGGCGGGAACGCGAGTGGTGGCCCAGTACGAACGCGGGGTGGTGTTCCGGCTGGGCCGGGTCCGCACGGTCCGCGATCCGGGGATCGCGATGCTGATTCCCGGCGTGGACAAGATGCGCAAGATCTCCACGCAGGTGATCACCATGCCGGTGCCCGCGCAGGACGGCATCACCCGGGACAACGTGACGGTGCGGGTGGACGCGGTCGTCTACTTCCGGGTGGTGGATCCGATCCGCGCGATCGTCGAGGTGCAGAACTATCTGTTCGCCATCGCGCAGGTAGCCCAGACGTCGCTGCGCTCCATCATCGGCAAGAGCGAGCTCGATGATCTGCTGTCCAATCGGGAGCAGCTCAACAGGGGCTTGGAGCTGATGATCGACAATCCGGCGCTGAGCTGGGGCGTGCACATCGATCGCGTCGAGATCAAGGATGTGGCACTGCCGGATTCGATGAAACGGTCCATGTCCCGCCAGGCCGAGGCCGAACGGGAACGGCGGGCTCGAATCATTTCCGCGGAGGGCGAGTTCCAGGCGTCGCAGCGGCTTGCCGAGGCCGCCGCGAATATGTCGAAGGCGCCGGCGGCATTGCAGCTGCGTTTCCTCGAAACCGTGGTCCAGGTTGCGGCAGAGAAGAATTCGACGCTCGTGCTGCCGTTTCCTGTGGAGTTGCTGCGATTTCTGGAGCGCGTCGATTCACAGGAAACTCGCAGCGGACCCGCCGAGCGGCCGCTGCCGGAAACGGTGAAACCCGCTGGAGATACGGCAAATACCTCGGACGCACTCGACGCGCCCGATCGACGAGGATGAGGAGCTCGACGATGTCGATGCTTATCCAGCCGCTGGCTGTGCTGGTGCTGTTCGCGATCGCCTATCTGCTGAAGTTCGTTTCCGCGGCGCTGCCGGGCGGTATGCGCGACAGAACGTGAGGGACGCCGCTCTATCCCCACTGTGCGCGGAACGCCGACGTGGATGACAATGGCGACGCGCCCGCTTGCGCATAACGGGCGCGGCTCGGCGTGTCGGGTGATACTTACCCCCGCGACTGGCACAGAACGTGATCGACGTCATAAAGTGTTGCGCGTCGGAAAGTCCCGTTGCGATCGCAGCGGGCGAAGGGCATGAACTCTCGTCGGAAAGCAGGTCTCGACTAAATGCGAATTGCTCGCAAACTGGCAGCAGGTGCGATTCTCGCCGCCGCCGCGTCCGTTTCGGTAATGCTGGGTGCCGGATCCGCTTCGGCGTTCTCCGTGACTCCGCTGCCGGGCGGAGTGCAGGTTGATCTCACTCCGTCGGACACTCAGTGGGTGGCGAGCACCCACTTCGGGCAGACCCTCGCCGGTCTGCCGCACCCCTCGGCCGCCTCCTTCGGCGAATCGCTGGATTCGGCGGCGGCGCTGTCGGCGCAGTATCCGGCAGGCCGGGTGGTGTTCACCGTGTACGGTCCGTTCGATCAGCTGAACGGCACCATGCTGGCCCTGCAGTAGGGTCTGCGCACTCAGTGGAATTACATCAGAGGATCGTGTCGGCGCCGGTGGATTTCGGCGCCGTCCGAACCGAATTCGGATTGGCCTCGGACTATCCGTCCGAGGCCGTCTCGGAAGCCCGCGACGCGGTCGACGCGTTCGCGGGTATTCGGGTCGATCGCCGCGAGATACCGCTGGTCACGATCGATCCGCCCGGCGCGATGGACCTCGATCAGGCACTGGCCCTCGAGCGCACCCCCACCGGATTTCTCCTGTACTACGCGATCGCCGACGTGGCCGCGTTCGTCACTCCCGACGGCCCGCTCGCTCGCGAATCCCTGGCCCGCGGCCAGACCTTCTACCTGCCCGACGGCACCGTCCCGCTGCACCCGCACGAGCTGTCCGAGAACCGCGCGAGCCTGCTGCCCGATCAGGACCGGGCCGCCGCGCTGTGGACCATCGAACTCGACGCGCAGGCCGAGCCGCTCCACGCCACGGTGACCCGGGCGCTGGTGCGCTCGCGCGCCCGCCTCGACTACGCCGGAGTGCAGGCCGACGCCGACGCCGGCCGCCTGCACCCCTCCGTCGCCGCTCTCCCGGAATTCGGGCGGCTGCGCATCGAATCCGGATTGAATCGCGGCGCGATCAATCTCCGGCTGCCCGCGCAGAGCGTCGTTCGCGACGACGAGCAAACCGGTGTCGACCACTGGCAGCTGGTGCTCGAACCCCGTACCGCCGCCGACGACTGGAACGAGCAGGTCTCATTGCTCACCGGCATGTGCGCGGCTCGAATAATGCTGGACGGCTATAACTCCGAACATGCCGGATTGCTGCGCACCATGCCGCCGCCCGCGTCCGCGGCCATCGAATCGATGCGCCGCACGGCCGCCGCGATGGGGGTGCCGTGGCCCGAGGGCGACTCCGCCGGGCGCGTGCTCGCGGGCCTGGACCCCAACGCCCCCGCGACCCTGGTGCTGATGTCCGAGGCCACCAGCCTGCTGCGCGGAGCCACCTACACGATCCTGGACGGTCAGGCCCCGGACACCGTGCAGCACAGCGGAATCGGCGCCCCGTACGCCCACGTGACCGCCCCGCTGCGCCGCTTGGCAGATCGCTACGCCACCGAGGTCTGCCTCGCCTACTGCGCGAAAGCCGAAGTCCCGCAGTGGGTCACCGACGGTCTCTCCCCGGTCGTGGACACCATGCGCCGCAGCGACGCCACCGCGAACAAACTCGAACGCGCCTGCGTCGACCTCACCGAGTCCACCATCCTGGCTCCGCGGGTCGGCACCGACTTCGACGCCACCGTCCTGCGCGAAGCCAACGGCACCCGCCCCGCCGAGATCTTCATCCCCACCCCACCCGTCCTCGCCAAATGCACCGGCTCCCCGTCCGAAGGCGCGCAGGTCACCGTCCGCCTCACCGAGGCCGACCCCACCACCCGCACCGTCACCTTCGCCTTCGACGAGACCGACGAGCTCTAGCGGTCAGAGCGGGTGGTGGTGGAGGAAATCGGTGGCTGCCGGGTAGGACTCCAGGGCCTTGGCGGCGGCGGCTTCCTCCGCGTCGCACATGCGCTGGTAGCTGGGGGTGACGGGGTCGGGGGCGTGGGCGTGCAGGGTGGCGAGGGATTCGACGGCGTCGCGGTGGTCGCCGAGAACGCCCTGCAGTTTCTTGGCGCTGCGGGCCAGGGTGGCGGCGGGGTCGCCGAGGACCGCCTTGGCCGCTTCGGCGGAGTAGCGCAGGCGTTTGGCGGCCTTGCGGATGTCGTGGAGGTGTTCCACGCGTGCCGGATCGGACGGGTCAGGTTCGGTGCGCACGAGGTGGCGCAGTTCGTGGAAGTCGTGGCGCAGGACGTCGGCGAAGACCTCGTCGGCGGGTAACTCGGCGTGGGCGGTGCGCAGCGGGGGATCGGCCGTCAGCGCGTGCAGGCGATCGGTGAGAGTGCGGTAGCGGCGACTGTCCAGGCCGTCGAGAATCGCCGCGTGCGCCCCGGCATAGACGCGGCGTTCGACGGCTACCAGATGAGCGCCGAAATCGGTGACGAGAGAAGGTTTCCCGCCTGGAACCTCGGTATTGCCCAGGGCGCTCTCCTCGGCGAGTAGAACGACATTGTCGGAGACCGCGACAGTGCAATCGCCGCTGGATCCGGCGTTGGCGGAGTCGGTTGTGCTACCGGGTGACTCGGTGTCGGCGAGCGGCTCGGCGTCCTCGGGCACGGCGATTCCGCTCTCGCTCAGCAGCGCCGTGAATCGTTCGGCGCGGACCTCGGCATCGCGGGCGACGCCGAGCAGCCCCGCGAGCCAGCGCAATTCGTCGCGGAGCTCGGTGGTGGGGGTGCGGCGCAGGACTTTGCGGTAGGACTTGAGGACGCTGCGCAGGCGGCGCGTGGCCACCCGCATACTGTGCACCGAATCCGGAAGGTCTTCGCGGACTTGGGGTTCGGCCTCACACAGCCGGTCCACATCGGCGTCGAGAGCGGCGACTAACGCGGGACCGGCTGTGGTGCTCATCTACGTCCTGTACTTGTCCGTGGCTTCCACCAGATGGTGGGTGATGCCGGGTTCGGAGGCGGAATGGCCGGCATCGGGCACCATGTGCAGTTCCGAACCGGGCCAGGCCTGATGCAGATCCCAGGCGCTCACGGCCGGGCACACCACGTCGTGGCGGCCCTGCACGATCACTCCGGGAATGTGCGCGATGCGATCGATATCGCGCAGCAGCCGCCCGTCGTCCAGGAAGCCGCGGTTCACGAAATAGTGGTTCTCGATACGAGCGAACGCCAGCGCGAAGCGCGGATCGGCGGTTTCGGCGACCCGATCGGGTTGGGGCAGCAGGGAACTCGTGGCACCCTCCCAGGTCGACCACGCGACGGCCGCGTCGGTGGCAATCTCGGCATCGGGGGAGTGCAGCAGGCGGTGATAGACCTCGACCAGATCGGATGTGCGTTCGGCCGCGGGCACCGGCGCCAGAAACTTCTCCCACTCGTCGGGGTACACGTACCCCGCAGCGCCATTGTAGTACCAGTCGATCTCCTTGCGCCGCAGCAGGAAAATGCCGCGCAGGATCAGTTCGCTCACCCGCTCCGGATGGCTCTGCGCGTACGCCAGCGCCAGCGTGGAGCCCCACGATCCGCCGAACACCTGCCACCGCTCGATGCCGAGATGCGTTCGCAGCGCCTCGATATCGGCCACCAGATGCCAGGTGGTGTTGTGCTCGAGGCTCGCCCCGTCCGCGATGTGCGGCGTGGACTGCCCGCATCCCCGCTGATCGAACAGCACGATCCGGTACGCCGCCGGATCGAAGAACTGCCGGTGGAACGGCGCGGTGCCCCCACCGGGCCCGCCGTGCAGGAACACCACCGGCTTCCCGTCCGGGTTGCCGCTGACCTCCCAATACACCTGCTGGCCGTCGCCGACATCGAGCATGCCCTGCTCGTACGGCGAGATCGGCGGGTACAGGGTGCGCATCAGAATGCCAGCCCCGTGGCCAGATTCGGGATCTCGAGCGCCTGAATGGCCTGATCGCGGACGTCGGAGCAGTTGGCGGTGGTGAGTCGGTCGATCACGTCCTTGTCGCCGAGCACCTGCATGTTGATGCCGCCGTTGCGCACCGCCCACTCGTGCACGGTGGCGTTGTACGCGATGCCGCCCAGCGTCGGGCCCTGCACGCGCCAGTCCGAGAGCTGCGGACGGATCATGTCGCACAGCTGCTTGGCGGCGTCGTCCGAGACCGTCACCTTGTCCCCGGCCTTGGTGGTGTTCGGGGCATTGCTGCCCGACGGGGCCGGCTTACCCGAGCTCGTCAGTGGTGCGGACGAACCCTGCGGCTGCGAGGATCCGGTCGTCGCGGGGTTCCCCCCGCACGCGGCGGTCAGGGCGATCGCGGCTGCGGCGGTGACCAACAGCGGCGTACGCCGAACCCAGCGACTGTCCATCCAACGGCGATGCATAACTTCCCTCTGGTCGTTCGAGCTTCGTCGGATACGAGTCTGCCAGGAATTTATGGCGGCGGTCTGTGAAGACCCGAGGGAAAAGATGTGGTGATAGCGAACGGCTATGCGAAGCCCGAAACGCGCCCCCGCGAGGTTCCGAGAGGGCGCGTTTTCCGATGCGGACCGAGCAATCGGCTCAGAAGCCGTGCTCCGGCGCGGGGAACACGCCCCGGCGCACCTCGTCCGCGTAAGTCGCTGCGGCCGAACGCAGTTCGTCGCCGACCGCCGCGAACTTCTTCACGAACTTGGCGGTCTTGCCGCTGGTGTATCCGGCCATGTCCTGCCAGACCAGCACCTGCGCGTCGCATTCGGCGCCCGCGCCGATGCCGACGGTCGGAATGGTCAGCTTGCGAGTGACCTGCCCGGCGATCTCGGAGGGCACCATTTCCATCACGACCGAGAACGCCCCGGCCTCCTGCACCGCGATGGCATCGGCGACCAGCTGCTCGGCGCCGTCACCGCGGCCCTGCACCCGGAAACCGCCCAGGGTGTTGACGCTCTGCGGCGTGAAACCGATATGTGCCATCACCGGAATGCCCGCGGCGGTGATCTTGGCGATGGTGTCGGCCATCCGCTCGCCGCCCTCCAGCTTCACCGCCTGCGCGCCGCCCTCCTTCATGAAACGCACGGCCGTGGCCAGCGCCTGCTCGGGCGAGGACTCGTAGCTGCCGAACGGCAGATCGGCCACCACGAGGGCGTTCGGCGCGCCGCGCACCACGCCCCGCACCAGCGGCAGCAGCTCGTCCACGGTGATCGAGACCGTGGTGTCGTAGCCGTAGACCACATTGGCGGCCGAATCGCCGACCAGCAGCACCGGGATGCCGGCCTCTTCGAACAGCCGGGCGGTGGAGTAGTCGTACGCGGTGAGCATGGACCACCGCTCGCCGGCCTGCTTCATCTGCGCCAGGTGCTGCACTCGCGTCTTCCGCTTCGCGGGAGTCTTCGGTGCGGCGGGTACGGCGCCGTAAGCAGGGGTTTCCTCGGTGGATGCGGAGACAGCTGCATCGTTTACGGACATCATCGTCCCTTTCGTCGTCCTCGAGGCCCAATCGGGTCCCCGGGTTGTTCTGACGAGACAAGTCTGCCACCTTCGCCCTGCCCGGCAGCGATGCAATTCCTCACATCCGAGCCGGGCTATCCGACCGGTCCGGTGGTGAGCCGGACCGCTTCGGCGTGGCCGGCGCCCTGGCGGTCGGTCCAGTGCACGGTCACGGTCTCGCCGCCGTGATGCCCGTCCATGGCGTCGGTGAGATCGGTCGCGGTGGCCACGGCGCTGTCGTCGAGCGCGGTGACGATGTCCCCGGCGCTCAGGCCGAGGGAATCGGCGGGACCGTCGGCGACCACCCCGCGGATGATCGCGCCGCGCCCGCCGGAGTCGCTGACCGAGACGCCGAGGAAGGCGGTGTCGCCGATGTGCACGGTGCCGGAGGTGGTTCCGGATCGGATCGTGGCTGCTTCGGCCACGGCCTTGTCGATCGGAATGGCGAAGCCCTGATTGCCGCCCCCGAGCCGGAACCCTTGGGAGGCGGCGGTATCCATGCCGACCACCTGTCCGGCGTCGTTGACCAGCGGCCCGCCGGAGTCGCCGGGCTGGATGTTCGCCGAGACCTGGATGAGCCCGGTCAGCTGTTCCGCGGCGCCCGCGGAATCATCGCTGGCGGTGATCGAGCGGTTCAGCGCGGTCACCTGTCCGGCCGCCGCGGTCGGCGTTCCCTTGCCGCCCGCGTTCCCGACGCCGACGACGTTGTCCCCGACCGCGACCTTGTCCGAATCGCCCAGCGGCGCGGTCTGCAGATCCGAGGCCCCGGACAGTCGCAGGACCGCGAGATCGTTCTTGCGGTCGTAGCCGATCACGCTCGCGCCGTAGGTCTGCCCGTTGCCCAGGTCGGTCACCGCGATCTTGGTGGCGCCCTCGACCACGTGATTGTTGGTCAGCACGGTGCCGTCCGAACTCAGCACTATGCCGGTGCCCGCGCCCTCGCTGTTCTGCATGCCGAGTTCGGTGTTCACATCCACGAGTCCGGACACCACGTTCTGCGCCGCGCCGTGCAGATCCGGCGCGGTGGTGAACCCGGCAGGCCGGGTCACCGCGCCGGGCGAGGCGGCGACGGGGTTGCCGGCTATCCGCGCGGACACCGGCGCGCACGCCACCAGACTCAGCGTCGCCGCGGACACCACCGCCGCGGCGGCCAGACTCGCGACCCGCCGCTGATGCGCCCGCGGTGCGGACCCGACGGATGAACCCGGAAAGCCGGCCATGACGTACCCCTATCGAATCGGTTGGACCTCCGGGTTCCATTGAGCGCGCCAATTCTGTGATCCGCCTGGGCATTCGCTGTGTACCAGCGGTTGGGCACCGAGTCGTGCGTCACCCTCGAACCCGCCGGAGCGAAGCAGGGGCGATGAACAACGCATGGCACGATCGACGCATGGCGTTGATGCGAACCGGCCGGGCTGTGCTCATGGCGACGGCGTTGGTGATGACCGCGGCCGCGTGCACCTCGGTGGTGGACGGCAATCCCACCGCGACCGCTCCGGAGGGAATGGGACAGTTCTACAACCAGACGCTGAAGTGGGGCAGCTGCTCGGATTTCGGTGACGACGACATGCCCAAGGGGGCCGAGTGCACCCGTGTCACCGTGCCGATCGACTATGAGAAGCCGGACGGCGGCACCGCCCAGATCGCGCTCTCGCGGCTGAAGGCCACCGGTCCCGACCGGATCGGCTCGCTGTTGTTCAACCCGGGCGGGCCGGGCGTGGCGGGCATCAACATGGTGGGCATCGCCGACAGCACGAAGCTGGCCGAGCGCTTCGATCGGATCGGATTCGATCCGCGCGGCACCGGCGCCTCGCTGCCCAAGATCGAGTGCATGACCTCCGAGGAGAACGACGCCGAGCGCGCCGAAGCGCCCAAGGACAATTCACCGGCCGGGATCGCCGCGGCCGAGACCGAGAACAAGCAGTACGCGGACAAGTGCGTCACGCGCACCGGCAAGGATTTCCTGGCCCACGTCGGCACCCGCGAGGTCGTGCAGGACATGGACGTCATCCGGGCGGCGGTCGGGGACGCGAAGCTCAACTATGTCGGCTACTCGTACGGCACCCGCCTCGGCTACGCCTATGCCGAGAAGTTCCCGGACCACGTGCGGGCCCTGGTGCTCGACGGCGCGCTCGACCCGCAGCAGGATCCGGTGAAGGAATCGGTGCTGCAGGCGCAGAGCTTCCAGAAGGCGTTCGACGCCTACGCCGCGGACTGCGCGTCCAAGGAGAACTGCCCGCTCGGCTCGGATCCCGCCCAGGCCACCGCCAAGTTCCGGGAGCTGGTGGGCCCGCTGTGGAACAAGTCGGTGCCGACCGAGGATCCGCGCGGGCTGCACTACGGCGACGCCATCACCGGCGTGCAGCAGACGCTGTACTCCAACCGCTTCTGGCCCGCGCTCACCAAGGGCCTGCGGGAACTGGCCCAGAACCGCGGCGACACCCTGCTCGCGCTCGCCGACATGTACGACGGTCGTCGCGAGGACGGCAGTTACGACAACAGCGCCGACGCCTTCAACGCGATCCGCTGCGTGGACGATCCGGCCATCACCGATCGAAGCATCGCCGCCAAGCAGGACTCCGAATATCGGCGGGTGGCCCCGTTCCTGGACGACGGCCACGGCAGCGATGCCGCGCCACTGGAACTGTGCTCGAGCTGGCCGGTCCCCAATACCAGCACCCCGCATCGGCTTTCGATCCCGGGACTGCCCAAGACCGTGGTGATCTCCACCACCGAGGATCCGGCCACCCCGTACCAGGCCGGTGTGGATCTGGCGGACCAGCTGGGCGCCGCGCTGATCACCTTCAACGGCACTCGGCACACGGTGTCGCTCTCGGGCGTGGCGTGCGTGGACGACCCGGTGATCGCCTATTTGACCGATCTGACGGTGCCCGCCGCCGGCCTCACCTGCTGAGGCCCGAGCTCTCGTTCCGAGCCGCTTCCGGGTCGCGCGACCATCTCGGCGTGTCGCCCGGGAGCGACTCGACAGCGGTGGTGGGCAGGGGTGTGAGGTACGACTTCGGGTACTCGTTCCGCGTCCTGACGCTCATGTAACACGGATTTAACTCCGGGTGCATACGCTCGCGGGCATGGACCGTCAGAAGGAATTCGTCCTCCGCACGCTCGAAGAGCGCGATATTCGCTTCGTGCGGCTCTGGTTCACCGATGTGCTGGGCTATCTCAAGTCCGTTGCCATCGCGCCTGCCGAGCTCGAGGGCGCTTTCGAGGAGGGCATCGGCTTCGACGGTTCCGCCATCGAAGGGTTTGCCCGGGTGTCCGAGGCGGACATGGTGGCCAAGCCGGACCCGTCCACCTTCCAGGTGCTGCCGTGGTCGACCTCGAAGGGTCATCAGCATTCCGCGCGCATGTTCTGCGATATCGCCATGCCGGACGGTTCGCCGTCCTGGGCGGATCCGCGGCACGTGCTGCGCCGTCAGCTGAACAAGGCCGCCGATCTCGGCTTCAGCTGCTACGTGCACCCGGAGATCGAGTTCTTCCTGATCAAGCCCGGCCCGTACGACGGATCCTCCCCGATCCCGGTGGACAACGGCGGGTTCTTCGATCAGGCCGTGCACGACGAGGCGCCGAACTTCCGCCGGCACGCCATCGACGCGCTGGAGTCGATGGGCATCTCCGTCGAGTTCTCGCATCACGAGGGCGCACCGGGCCAGCAGGAGATCGACCTGCGCTACGCGGACGCGCTGTCCATGGCCGACAACGTCATGACCTTCCGCTACCTGATCAAGGAGGTGGCGATCGACGAGGGTGTGCGCGCCACCTTCATGCCCAAGCCGTTCGCCGAACACCCCGGCTCGGCCATGCACACGCACATGTCGCTGTTCGAGGGTGAGCAGAACGCCTTCGCCGACGCGGACGACCCGAACAACCTGTCCGACACCGCGCGCGCGTTCATCGCGGGCATTCTCGAGCACGCGCACGAGATCAGCGCCGTCACCAACCAGTGGGTGAACTCGTACAAGCGGCTCATCCACGGCGGCGAAGCGCCGACGGCCGCCTCGTGGGGCCGGTCCAACCGCTCTGCGCTGGTTCGGGTTCCGATGTACACCCCGAACAAGTCGTCCTCGCGACGCGTCGAGGTCCGCAGCCCCGATTCGGCCTGCAACCCGTACCTGGCCTTCGCGGTGATCCTGGCCGCCGGTCTGCGCGGTATCGAGAAGGGCTACACGCTGCCGCCCGAGGCGGAGGACGACGTGTGGTCGCTGACCTCGGCCGAGCGCCGCGCCATGGGCTTCCGGGAACTGCCGGCCAGCCTGGACGAGGCGCTGCGCAATATGGAGCGGTCCGAGCTGGTCGCCGAGGCGCTCGGCGAGCACGTCTTCGACTTCTTCCTGCGCAACAAGCGTCGTGAGTGGTCGGGCTACCGCAATCAGGTGACGCCCTACGAGCTGAAGGAATACCTCGGTCTGTAGACAGGCTGCGCGGCCCTTCGATATCGGAGTCGTACGGGCGTCGTGTCGAGCCGAGCTCGGCTGGGCCACGATGTCTGATTTCGGAGGGTTGGCGCGCATGTCGGCCGGGCCTGACATGTAGGTTGAGATAATGGTCCGGCCACCGACTGCCCGTTCCGCTGTCCCAGGTGTAGGCAGGCTCGGTTTGCTCGAGCCGTCCGCATCGGACTCCCTGCGAGAGTTGGCGTGGGACAACGCCGAGAGCGTTCCACTGCTGTGGGCGCTCTCGCGCTCGCCCGATGCCGATCTCGCCCTGCTGACCCTGATGCGGCTGCGGGAGCAACTCGGAAGCGACTGGGCCGCGCTGGATTCCGAGTTGCGGTCGAACCTCTCGCTGCGCGGCCGGCTCTTCGCGCTGATCGGCTCCTCGAGCGCCTTCGCCGACCATCTGGTGGCCGACCCCGCCGCCTGGCGACTGCTGCTGCGCCCCGAACTGCCGACCCGCGAGGAACTGCTGGCCGAGCTGCTCGAGGTGGTGCGGGCCGTGCCGGAGGAGGGGCCCAATGCCGGGCCCATGCTGTACCGTGCCGGAATCTCCGGGCCCGAGGCGATCGGGTTGCTGCGCAAGCGGTATCGCGATCAACTCATGCTGCTGGCCGCCATCGATCTGGCCGCCACCGTCGAGAACGAACCGGTGCTGCCATACCAGGAGGTGGGCTGGCAGCTCACCGACCTCGCCGATGTGGCGCTGACCGCCGCGCTGTCGGTGGCCGTCGCGCGGGTGTGCCCCGACCGTCCGGTGCCGGCCCGGCTGGCCGTGATCGCCATGGGCAAATGCGGTGCGCGAGAACTGAATTACGTCTCCGATGTGGATGTCATCTTCGTCGCCGAACCGGCCGACACCACCGCCACCCGGCTCGCCGCCGAGACGATGACGGTCGGCGGGTCCGCGTTCTTCGAGGTGGACGCGGCGCTGCGGCCCGAGGGCAAGGCGGGTGCGCTGGTGCGCACCCTCGAATCGCATATCGCGTACTACAAGCGGTGGGCGCGCACCTGGGAATTCCAGGCGCTGCTCAAGATGCGGCCCGCCACCGGCGATCTCGAACTCGGCGGCCAGTACCGCGACGCGCTGATGCCGATGGTGTGGGCGGCCTCCGAACGCCCCGACTTCGTCCCCGACGTGCAGGCCATGCGCAGGCGCGTGGAGGACCTGGTGCCCGCGGACCTGCGTGAGCGGGAACTCAAACTCGGGCACGGCAGTCTGCGCGATGTCGAATTCGCCGTGCAGCTACTGCAATTGGTGCACGGCAAGGCCGATGAGCGCCTGCACGTGCAGGGCACCGTGGACGCGCTCGCGGCGCTGGCCGCGCGCGGATACGTCGGCCGCGACGACGCGGCCAACCTCACCGCCTCCTACGAATTCCTGCGATTGCTCGAACATCGTTTGCAGCTGCAGAAACTCAAGCGCACCCACACCCTGCCCGCCCCCGACGACGAGGAGGGCATGCGCTGGCTGGCGCGCGCCGCGCATATGCGGCCCGACGGGCGGCAGGACGCGGTCGGTGTGCTCACCAGCGAGATCAAGCGCAATGCGGTGCGGGTGCGGCGGTTGCACGCCAAGCTGTTCTATCGGCCGCTGCTGGAATCGATCGCGCGGATCGACGCGGATCAATTGCGGCTCAGCCCCGAAGCCGCCGTGCGCCAGCTCAAGGCGCTCGGCTACGGCGCACCGGAGAACGCGCTCGGGCATCTGAAGGCGCTCACGAGCGAGGTCGGGCGCAAGGGGCGGATCCAGGCGCTGCTGCTGCCGACACTGCTCGAATGGCTGGGGGAGACACCGAATCCCGACGCCGGGCTGCTCGCGTATCGCCGGGTGTCCGAGGGCCTGGACAACGAGATCTGGTTCCTGCGGGAACTGCGCGACGAGGGCGCGATCGCCCAGCGGTTGATGATCGTGCTCGGGTCCTCGGCGTACCTGCCGGACCTGCTCATCAACGCGCCCGAGACGATTCGCATGTACGCCGACGGCCCCAACGGGCCGCTGCTGCTGGCCACCAAGCCGTCCGATGTGAAGCGTGGAATCCTCTCCGGCGCACGACGTTACGACGATGCCAAGCGCGCCATCGCGACCGCGCGCTCGCTGCGCCGCCACGAACTCGCGCGCGTCGCCTCCGCCGATGTGCTGGGCATACTCGAAGTTCCGCAGGTGTGCGAGGCGCTGTCGTCGGTGTGGATCGCGACCTTGGAAGCGTCGATGCTCGGCGTGATCCGCGCCAGCGAAGCCGAACTCGGCAAACCGGCGCCCGCCGACTTCGCCGTCATCGGCATGGGCCGACTCGGCGGTATGGAACTCGGCTACGGTTCCGACGCCGATGTGCTGTTCGTCTGCGATCCCCGCCCCGGTGAGGACGAGACCGTCGCGGTGAAGTGGGCGAACAGCATTGCCGAACAGATCCAGCGGCTGCTCGGCGCGCCCAGCACCGACCCGCCGCTGCAGGTCGACGCGGGCCTGCGTCCCGAAGGCCGCAACGGCGCGCTGGTGCGGACCCTCGCCGCCTACTCCGCCTACTACTCCCAGTGGGCGCAGCCGTGGGAGATCCAAGCCCTGCTGCGCGCCCACTTCATCGCGGGGGACACGGATCTCGGGCTGCGCTTCCTGCACACCATCGACCCCATTCGCTACCGCGAGGGCGGCATGTCGCCCGAGGGTGTGCGCGAGGTCCGCCGCATCAAGGCCCGGGTCGACGCCGAACGCCTCCCGCGCGGAGCCAACCCGGCCACCCACACCAAGCTCGGCCGCGGTGGTCTCGCCGATGTCGAATGGACCGTGCAACTGCTGCAGCTGCAGCACGCTCACGAGGTCCCCGCCCTGCACAACACCTCCACCCTCGAATCCCTCGACGAAATCGAGCGCGCCCACCTCATCGACCCCGAGGACGCCGCCCTCCTGCGCGACGCCTGGCTCACCGCCACCAAGGCCCGCAACGCCCTGGTCCTGGTCCGCGGCAAACCCGCCGACCAACTCCCCGGCCCCGGCACCCTGCTGTCCGCGGTAGCCAAGGTCGCCGGCTGGCCCAACGACGACGGCAGCGAATTCCTGGACCACTACATGCGGGTTACACGCCGCGCGAAGACCGTGGTGGAGCGAGTGTTCGGCGGGGAGCAACCGTAGAGGGGCACGCCGGACTTCAGCGACCGATCCCGAATCGGTTGAGCGACAAGCGTAGTGGTCCGTCGGCGCTGGAGGCTCGGCGACCTCACCGCAGAGATGAGTTGCGGTGACGGGGTTGCCCTCTCGATCACCGCCGACCGTTCGTTGCTCGGGGCTGGACTCAGCGCAGTGGTCTCGCTCGCCGTGCAGGACTAGGGGGAGTTGGGTTCGAGGGGGGTGGGGTCTGTTCGGGCGGAGGGGAATTCGGCTCCGATGGCGGGTGGGACGGTGGGGAGGGGAGTGCCGAGGAGTTCTTCGGTGCGGGTTCGGTGTAGCCAGGTGGGGGAGGTGTGGGTGTCGCTGTCGGCGGGGCGGGCCGTGGGGGCGTGCATGCCCGGGTACATGCCTGTGGGGTGGGGTGAGGAGCTCGGCCCAGCCGGGATGGAGTTGCCGGGAAGGGTTGGTAGCGAGACGGTTCCGGAGTTGGGAAGGGCGGGGTAGCTGCGGCCCGGGTCCGGGCGGGGGGCGGGCGTGGGTATCTGCGGAACCTCTGGGCTGTGGGGAACGGATGGAGTGCGGGGAGAGGGCGGGGTGGTCGTGGCCGGTGGGGTTGTCGGGGTGGCGGGTGCTGGAAGGCGGCTGCGGGAGTCGAGGTCGGTGGGGGTGAGCAATGAGTCGAGGGCGCGGGCGACGCCGGTGAGCTGGGATTGCCGAGCGGTACGGCCGGAGGATGGCGGTGAATCGGGTTGGCTGCCAGGGGTGTTCGTGGCCAGGGGTGCGGTGTTCTGGGGAGATGACCCGGCCGGGTTCGTTATCGGCTCGTCGAACTTGCGGGTCGTGTAGTCGGCGGGGCTGGTGGCGTTCGAGTCGGTGCCGGTTGGTCGGGTGTCGCCGAATGTCGTGGGACCGGGGGAGTGGTCCGATGCGCTGCCGATCGTCGAGCGCAGCGAACTGATCGGTGTCACCTCGAGTGTCGAACTCGAGGTGCTGCTCGGTGCGGTGGTGTCCCACCGGGTTGGCGGACCGGCGTCGAATATCGAGTCGGACGAGTTGCTCGGCGAGGTGCCGGGTGCCGAGTCGTGAGAGCCGCCCGGTGTGGTGTCGGATTCGGATGATGGTGAGGCGGGATCGGCTGGGCCGGAGGCGATTCCGCCCGGTGTGGTGTCGGAGCTGTTCACCGCGGCGGGGTTCGTGAAGGCGGGGACGCCCGAGCCTGCGGGTGGGTAGGTGGTGAGGTAGTTGGCTTCCATCGCCGCTATGGCGAGCTGGTGTTGTTCCGTGCGCACGGCTTCGAAAGCCTCTGGGCCGGGGGAGGTGTCGTTCCGGAGGGTGGCCGGTGGGGAAGAGTCGATGGGGGAGGTCGCGGTGTCCGGGGTCGGTGGTGGGGGAACGGTGCGGCGGAGCGCCTCCGCGCCGTAGGCGGCAGCCGCCATTCGGTGGCCGGTGCTGTGGACGACTTCGGCCGTGTCGATGACGGATCGGACGAACTGCCGGGCCGCGGTGTCGGCGGCCGCGGCGAAACGGCCCTGCATACCCTCGGCCAGGGTCGACTGGATGATGGCGTGCAGCGCGGTCGCGGCTCCGCAGAGTCCGTCGGCGATGCTCACCCAGACCTGTGCCTGAGCGTGCATCGCGCCGGGATCCATCGCCTGGACGTGCCGATAGATCTCCTCGTGCGACAGGTCCGGAAAATGCTCCACCTGCCGGATGTAGTCCGGATCCACCCCGCCATGCGAAATACGCGCCTGCTCCTGCTCGGCGCCCCGCTGGATCCGCTGCGCGCTGAGCAATTCCGTTGTCGGTAGCGATGATCCGGGTCCGGGTTGTTCGCCCGGCTGTTCAGGTCGTGGGGCGTGCTCCGGCTGTGTGCTCGGCTGCTCGGGGTTCGGGAACACCGGCCGTCCCTCCTCGCTCGGTTCGTCTACCGATTGGACGCGAGTGGGGGCGCGCTGGTTCCTTCGGACGCGAGTCGGAGATTCACGTCGTAGCGAGGGCTGCCCGGGAACCCGCGCCCGACCCTCAGCGCTGCGAGACCGTCCAACCGAGGAACCGGCGGCCGGGGCCGTGAGGGACGGTTCCGCTGGAGGTGAAGCGACCACCGTCGGCGATGTGTTCGAGGCCGCGGGTGTAGGGGAACAGGATCGGGTTGGCCGTACGGGTGTGGATACGGCGGATTTCCTCGCGCTGGGTCGGGGCGTCGCAGTAGCTCAGCAGGAACAGCGCCTGACGCCACGCGTAGGCGGCGTTCTTCCTTTGGATGAGGGCGGCGTGGCCCCGGGCGGGCTGGTCGAGCCGTCGCAGGATCCACTCGAAGGTGCTGCGCGCCAGGGCCGGTGCCACCGCGCGCAGCCGATCGCCCAGATCCAGTGCGTCCACCAGCACGGCCAGGTTGTGGGTGGTGAGGATCTGACTCTGCTCCAGGACCGCACCGTTGGCCGCGACCCAGCTGCCGCCCGCCCCCGCCTCTGCGGAGCGGGCCGTGCACAGCTCGGCGAAACCTTCCGCGGTGCTCTTGCCCCAGAGCTTTCCCTTGCGGCTCTCGGTCTCCCAGTGATCGGCGGAGGGCAGGTCGTAGTACCGCTGATACAGCGTGCCCTCGAGCACTCGGCTCGCGGTCGCGGCGGCGACCCGCCACTTGTCGGTGAAGGTGCCCATGAAGATGTCGGCCGCCACCTCCTCGACCAGGGGCAGCCGCAGCCCCGCACGCTCGGCGAGCGTGCGGAACTCCCGCACCAGCGGATTCGGCAGCACAGCCTCCGGAAACGACTCGACCGCCAGTAGCGCGGTACGCGCCAGCAGCTCTCGCGCCGCGACCGCCGGTGCGTCGTCTCCCCTGTCCCGCAGCGTCTTCAGCGCCGTCGCCCAGGGCAGCTCGTCGAATCCGACCTGATTCTGCAATCCGACCAGCAGCAGGCTGCGACGCTGCCGGAACGCCGTGTACAGCTGCTCCATCAGCCCGGCCGCCGCCGGATCGGCTATATCCGCGGCCAGCAATCGCGAGGTGAGCTGCGGCAGCACCGCCGCCAGCACCTCACCGGAACCGATGATGCCGCGATCGATCAGCTCACCGGGCGTGGCCTCCAGCGCCCGTATCGCCTTGTCCCGCAGGTGCTGTGGGATCACGGTTCCGTCGGCGACGCGCACCGTGTCGGCAGGCGAGACCGGAGCCTCGACCTCCTCCGGCGACGGCAGTCCGCCGCCGGCCGGATACCGATCGAGCCGAGCGGCCAGCACACCCGCCAGGTCGGCGTACAGCGGCTCGGCAATCGACGAGGCCTGCTCCATGCGTACCAATTCCCGTGTGTCGCTGCCGGGCTCGTCATGATGGGTCAGCGTGTTGGCCAGCGCTCGGCGAACCCACCCGACCTGCCGCGAATTCAACGCGGCACTGTCCCGCGCGCAACCGACGAGCGCCTCGTGCAGCCGCGCGAAGTTGCTCCGGGGATGAGCGTGCCGCCCAGCGAACCCGTGATCGCGCCGCGCCGCGGTGAAGTCCGTCAGCCAGCGCGCCCGCCGCTCCGCCCAGTCCTCGGGCCACACCCGGCACGGCCAACCACCGTGCACCGCACCGTTTTCCAGGGACGGCAGCACGCCCTCGACGGTCCCGCACCACAGTGCGACCAGCCGATCGTAGAGCGGCGTCCACACCTCGATGGTGGTGTGCATCGCCCGCAGCTGCTCCGGCGTGCGCACCGCGCGCAGCGCGCCCACCACCTCGCCGACCGACGCGACCCGCACCGCGTCCCCGGCCGGACGCGGCACCGCGTGGAAGGCCGGGGTGAACCGCAATCGCGACATGAACGGCCGCAGTTCCGCCACCAGATTTAGCGCCTGCTCCGCGAATCCCTTGTCCAGCAGCAGCGCGACGACGGCCAGCGCCGCCTCCTCGGGCACCTCGATGCGATAGCGCCCCGCGCGCAACGCGTTCAGCAGTTCGGCCTGTCCCGCATCGCTCAGATACCAGAGATTGACCCGCTCCCGATCGGTGCCGCCGGGAACCTCGCCCGGCAGCCGGTCCAGCTCACCCGGACTCGCCGCCACGTCCGCCGACGCGCGACCGGTCGCGAAACCACCGTGCACCACTTCCAGAGTCGCCCATGCGGGCAGCTTCGCGACCGGCGTGCGGCTCCCGATCTCGAGGGTGCCGCCGGAGACCCCGTCCAGCACCTCCCGCCAGCGTCGGACCTTGCGCTGAGCCCGGGCCCGGGCATCGGCGTCCGCGCCGACGGCGACCGCCTCGAGCGCCCGCTGCAGCTGCCCGGTCGCATAGCGCGCCGGACCGTCGCGAAACACGTGATCAGACAAAGAGACTCCCCGAATCGAACATCATCGACCTGGCAGCGAGGGTCGAACTCGCGCCCTCCCGGTCCCGAGCCGGGTGCTCTGCCACTGAGCTACGCCAGGTGGACATGGAGGCGGGATTCGAACCCGCGCCCTCCCGGTGAAGAGCCGGGTGACCTACCGCTGGTCTACTCCATGAAGTGTGCGAATCGTATCGGGGACCGGGACGGATTCGCACCTCTATTTCAGGGCATGCGCGCCTGCAGCGTGTAGGACAGCGGCAGCCGATCGGCGTGCTCGAGCAGGCGCCACTCGTCATCGTCGCCATGAATCATTCTGCCGGGCAGCGCATTCCACGGAACGCTGTCGTGCTCGGTGAAATCGGTGAGGATCATCCCGGTATTCAGGACCGCCCCGATGATCTGCCCCACACCGTGATTCCACTGGTGGGTGGTCGTCTCGCTCAGGGCTCGATCGGCCGAGACGTAGGTGGTCCGCTCCTGGAACACCATCGGCTCGGCGTTCTCGAAGTAGGGATAGCCCAGGGTCAGCGCGTCCAGACGCTCCTCGTCGATCGCCCACAGCATCGGATGTCCCTCGCGCAGGAACAGCCGCCCGCCGGGACGCAGCAGACCCGCGACCGTCTCGGCCCAGCGCTTCACATCGGGCAGCCAGCACAGCGCGCCAATCCCGGTGAAGACCAGATCGAACTGCCGCGCACCGAGCACCTCCACGGCGACGTACACATCCGATTCCACGAATTCTATTGCGGTGCCGGTCTCCTCGGCCAACTTCCGGGCCTGAGCCAGCGAGGCCGGCGAGAAATCGAGCCCCGTCATCTCGGCCCCGAGCCGGGTCAGCGACATGGTGTCCGTGCCGATGTGGCATTGCAGGTGTACGCCGCGCAGTCCGCGAATGTCACCGAGCTTGGGCAGATCGAATCGCACCACCTCGCTGAGAAAGTCCCGCTCGTTGCGGAACCTGTCCAGGGCGTAGTCCGCGGAGGCGGCGTGCAGGGGAGCGCGGTCATCCCAGTTGGCCCGGTTGAGGCGTCGGTATTCGCTCACGACACCCGACTGTGCCATGGACACGACCGGCGGCGCAGCCCATTTCCGCGGCGGGTCGCGCAGGTCACGGGGTATGCGAGGGTGCAGGTAGGGTGGGCGGCGAACAGGGGAGGTGTTGCTGGTGGTTCGTGTGCTGGCGCAAGAGGAAGTGTCCGGTGGGGGGCCCGAAGTGGGTTCGCCGGACAAGAAACGCCGAGGTCCGCTGCGGTGGATTTCGTTGGTGTCGGGGTGGCTCGCCCTGGTGGCCGGAGTGGCCGGGGTGGGGTTGCACTACAACCGCTTACCGGTGCGGACGCTGGTGCTCGCGGCGTCCTTCGCGTCGTATCTGATGCTCGGCTGTGTGCTCGCGACGGTGTTGTTCGCGCTGGCCCGGCAGTGGAAGACCGCCGCGGCGGCGCTGGTCGTCACCGCGGGCGCGGTGTGGACGCAGCTGCCCATGCTGTGGCCGGACGGGTCCGCCCCGCCGGGGGTGGATGTCGCTGTCATGCAGTCCAACCTGCTGTTCGGCCTGGCCGATGCCGACGCCGTCGTACAGGGCGTGCGGGACAACAGGATCGAGGTGCTCACCCTCAGCGAGCTCACGCCGGAGATCCTGCAGCGCTTGCAGACCGCGGGTATCGACGCCGAGCTGCCGTACCACTTCACTCAGCCCTCGGGCGGCGGGCAGGGGTCGGGCATCTTCAGCCGCTACCCGCTGCGGGACGAGGTCAAGTTCGACGGCTTCTGGCTGAACAACCTGCGCGCCACCATGATTCACCCGGATCGTGGACCCGTCACGGTGTTCTCGCTGCATCCGGTGCCGCCGAACATCGACTTCGATTCCTGGCAGCACGAGTTGCGCACCATTCGCGACCTGCTGGCCCAGCCGACCGGCCAGGTCATCGTCGGCGGCGATTTCAACGCCACCTACGACCACTCGCTGTATCGAGATCTGTTGAGCGACAGGTACGCCGACTCCGCGGAACTCGTCGGCGTCGGGGCGCTGCCGACCTTCCCGAACGATCACGCATGGGGGCCGGTCATCGGAATCGACCGGGTGCTGGTCGCTGGCGGACACGCCACCGAGGTGCACTCGCTGAGCATTCCGAAGTCCGATCATCGAGCAGTCGTTGCGAGACTGCGGCTTTGAACGCCGAAAAAGTGGATACTCGGAGTCGGAACAGGGTGTGAACCTCGGCTCCCGACCAGTGGTCCGGGGTACCACCCGGGCCGTGGTCGGAGGCACGATGAGGATTCCACGTCTGCGGGCGGGGCTGGCCGTCGCACTGCTGGTGATCGCTGGGGCGATCACCGGGTGCGACTCGCTGAAAACTACTGATACACCGGGTGTTTCGACCGGTGCGGACAACCCGTTCGAACTCAGCGGTTCGGCATCGGCATCGGCGACGGGGCCGACCGGTCCCCGCACCGGCGTCGCCGACACCACCATGACCGCCGAGAACAGCGACGGCGGCGCGATCGACAAGCTGTCCATGAATGCCATGGCCGATATGCAGGAGTACTGGACGAGCAGATACTCCGAGAACTTTCCCGGCGTGTTCGCACCGGTGAGTCGCTTTATCTCCTGGGATGCCACCGCGCCCAAGCAGCAGTCCATCGATTTCTGCCGGTCCAATACCGCCGGGCAGGTCAACGCCGCGTACTGCACCGTCGATCCGTCCATCGGCTGGGATCGCGGGGTGTTGCTGCCGGAGCTGGTGAAGAAGTTCGGCCCGATGTCGGTGGTGATGGTGCTGGCCCACGAGTACGGGCACTCGGTGCAGGCGCAGGCCGACCTCAACGGGGCGTCGACCCCGAGCGTGGTGCGCGAACAACAGGGGGACTGCCTCGCCGGAGTCTTCCTTCGCTATGTGGCGGAGGGCAATTCGCGGCACTTCACGCTCAACACCACCGATGGCATGAACGGAGTGCTCGGCGCGGCCATCGCGGTCCGGGACCGGGAACCGGGAGCCTCCAAGGACGAACACGGCACCGCGTTCGAACGCGTGACCGCGATCCAGATGGGCTACACCGACGGCGCGCAGACCTGTAAGAGCATCACCCGCAAGGAATTGCAGCAGCGCCGCGGCACCCTGCCCGCGAGCTATCAGCCGGGGGAGCAGACCGGGCAGTTGGCAGTGGATCGAGCCTCGCTCGACCTGGTCGCGCAGGCGCTGGCGAAGAACTTCCCGCTCGGGCGCGCCCCCGCCTACGACTACGGCGGCGTCACCACCGGCTGCTCCAATGTGACCACCACGCAGCAGGTTTCGTATTGCCCGAGCTCCGACACCATCGGTGCGGACATCGCGGCGCTGGCCAAACGCGCGCGCGGCGGCGACGACAGCGAGATCCTGTCCTCCTTGGTCGCCGGTGACTACAACGCCTTCGTGGTGTTCGCCTCGCGCTACATGCTCGCCCTGCAGAACGATCGCAAGCTCGCCCTGACCGGCGCGGACACCGCCGGTCTGCGCACGGCCTGCCTGTCGGGCGCGTTCACGACCAGACTCAGCCTGCCCGAGAGCCAATTACGCCTGTCGGCAGACGATCTCGACGAGGCGGTCTCCGGACTCCTGTCCGACGGCCTCGCCGCCTCCGACGTGAACGGCAACGTGGTGACGAGCGGCTTCGTCAGGCTCGAGGCATTCCGCACCGGAGTCCTGGACGGCGATACGGCCTGCCTCACGACCTACAGGTAACTGTCGGCACCCGGTCACAGTGGCGGTGCGCGATGACGACGACGATGGCGCGAGGGCTCGCCGGTGGACCGATCGCGTGCCCGCGCGGGGAGTCTCCTGCGTGCCCGAGGCGTGGACGGTGACACGCACCGCCTTCCGGCTGTCGGGCAGGCGAAACCGGTTGTCCCGGAGTCGGTGTGCCCGACTCCAGGTACCGGCGCTCACCGTGCGGGCAGGTGCGCGTCCAGCCAGTCGATCAGGTCGGTCATGACCTTGTCCTGCTCCGGATCGTTGTAGATCTCGTGGAACAGCCCGTCGTAACGGATCACCGTCTTGTCCTTCGAGGCGGCGCCCTTCTCGATCAGGTCCGTGCCGGTCGGGGAGGCCAGGCCGTCGGCCGTGCCGTGCTGCACCAGCAGCGGCGCGGTGAGATTGCTCAGGTGGCCGGTGACGAACTCGCCCGCGCGCAGCATCTCGTGCGCGGTGCGCGCCGGGACGCCGCCGTGATGGTTGAGCGGGTCCGCGTCGTAGTCGCGCACCACCTCCGGATCGCGGCTCACCAGCGTCGAATCCAGCTTCACCACAGGCAGATTCGGGGCGATCCGGGAAACGAGCGGCGCGAGCAGCCGTGACACCGGGTTGCCGCCCTCGACCACGACCGCCGGGCCCGAGAGCGCGACGCCGTCCACCCGCAGCGGTCCGCGCGTCGCCAGATAGGACACGGTGAGCCCGCCCATGCTGTGCCCGAAGACGAAGCGCGGCAGGCCGGGATGACGGTCGGAGGCGAGCTCGAGCAGCGTCGCCACATTGTCCGCGGCCGCGTCCAGCGACCCCACGTTCGCGCGCGCACCCTCGGACCTGCCGTGCCCGATGTGGTCGAGCGCGTACGCCGCGATCCCGTCCTCGTTCAACCGCGTCGCCAGATGCGCGTACCGACCCGAATGCTCGGCATACCCGTGCACGATCACCACCACGGCCCGCGGATCACCGTCCGGCAGCCATGCCTGCCAGAACACCCGCCCGCCGTTGCCCTGGAATTCGCCGGTTTCGTGTCGGGTCATCGTTGTTGTTCCCTTCGGGTCGGGATCGTGGTCGTCACGCACGCCGGAAGGTTCTCACCGACCTCGGGCCACGGCCGCCCGATTCGTCGACTACCGGCCCAGCCATTCTCACCCACCTCTTCCGAATCAGTGCGATTCGCCCACTTCGATCCGGATTATCAGCGGTTCCCCCGCCTCGAGCTGGGACCGAACACAGTCCCCGATGCGAGCGGCCGGTACCTGATGGTCGGCCGCCGGCCCCTCTTGCGCGCGGGCGATGCTCGAGAGATTGCCGTACCGGCCCGCCGTAGGCCGGAAGACGGACGATTGCCTGTGCGAACGGACCGGAGGCGCGGTGAAGCCTGGACCGGTGACCGCTCAGGCGAGGCGTTCGATCAGGAGACGGTTGAAGGTGATGAGGCGGGCGTAGTTGGCGCGGGAGATGCGCTCGTCGGTGCCGTGGATGCGCTCGAGGTCGGCGCTGTCCAGGACGATGGGGGCGAAATTACAGCGGGTATCGGCGAGGCCGTCGTAGTAGCGGGCATCGGTCGCACCGGGGACGAGGCCGACGGTGACAGCGATGCCGGGGACGGTCTCGGTGGCGATATCGGCGATCAGATCGAATGCGGGACCGGCGGACGGATCGGGAGTCGGCTCCGACGCGGTGCCGACCACCTCGATCGTCACCCCCTCGTCGCGCACCACCCTGCGGCAGTGCGCCAGCACCGTCTGCACCGAATCACCGGGCAGGATACGAAAATTCACGTATGCCTCGGCACGCTGCGGCAGCACGTTCGCCTTCACCCCGCCGTGAATCACCGTCGGCGCGGTGGTGGTGCGCACCAGCGCCTCGGTCTGCGGCCGAGCCGCCAGAATCCGCACCACCGCGGGCGCGGCCACCCGCGCCACCCCGAGCAGACTCCGACGCGGCTCGCCCATGAATGTCCGCAGACGCGTGAGCATGTCGAGCGTCACCGGCGTCAACCGCAGCGGAAGCGGACGATCCTGCAGCCGCGCCACCGCCCGCGCCAACCGCCCCACCGCGGTCTGCCGGCCGGGCATGGACGAATGCCCGCCCACCCCCGACACCGTCAGCCGGACCGTGGCGAATCCCTTCTCGCCCACCATGATCGTGGCCACCGGGACATCGATCCCGTCGGCCACCCCGGTCGTGATCACCCCACCCTCGTCGAGCAGCAGATCCGCCCGCACCCCGGATTCGCGCAGCCGCTCGGCCATGCGCGCCGCCCCGGTCTCGCCGAACACCTCTTCGTCGTGTCCGAAGGCCAGAATCACGGTGCGCCGCGGTCGAATTCCCGCCGCCAGCGCACCCTCGACCGCCTCCAGAATCGCGAGCACCCGACTCTTGTCGTCGATGGCTCCGCGACCCCAGATGAATTCCTCGTCCACCACCCCCGCGAACGGCGGATGCGTCCAGCCCTGGGCGCCATCCACCGGTACGACATCCATGTGCGCCAGCAGAATCGCCGCGGCCCGACCGTTCGCCGACTCGGTTCCGTCCCACCGGTACAAGCGGCCGTGGCCGAACCGCTCGCAGGTCAGCTCCCGGTGCACCAGCGGAAAACTGCGTTCGAGATGTTCCGTCAGCCGGTCGAATTCGCCGAGGTCGATATCGGCCGGGTCCTCGAAGGACACGGTGGCACACCGCAGCGCCGCGGCGAGCCGCTCCGCGATGGCGTCGTCGACCGTGGGCTCGGCCGGGTCGGTACCGGTCATCGGGCGCCGGTGCGCGGCGGGAAGTCGATGCTCACCGCTGCATTGTCGATCAGATCCGCCGCCAGCGGGGTGGACTTCTCGGCGCGCCACTTGGGAATTCCCTCGGGAAGTCCGCCGGGCAGGTCGGGCGTGCGCACGGCCGTCAGCATCGGGAGCCGGACGTGCGCCGCGGTCACGCCGACATGAGCGAACGCGGGGGAGTGCGCCCATACGTCGTCCACCACGTCGGTGATCCGGAACCCGATCCGGTGCCCCGCCGGGATCGGCCAGTCCTGCGCCAGCAGCCGCACCTGAGCGGTCGGCGTCACCGGAGCGATGCCCCGGGTGATCACGGTCGCCACATTGTCCGGCGCGATGTCGTACAGCTCCACCGTGACCGAGGCGGTCGGTGGACCGTCGAGACCCAGTGTGGCCGTGGTGATTCCGGACAGTTGCTGATCCTGTGCGAGTGGCTGGCTGACCGACCACAGATCCCGGTCCGCCCCGGGCGTCAGCCCTCGATCGGTGTAACCGCCGGTGCGCAGATCCACCTCGACCGACCGGCTGTCGGCGGGCGGCCATGCCGTCTCCGACCGCCAGCCCCCGTCGAACTGATTGACGGTGATGCGCGGTCCCGGCACCGTCACATCCTTGCCGGCCACATGCCGGTCGAAGAACGCCAGCAGTTCGGAATCGAAATTCGGGGTGCCGCACTTGTCGGTGCAATTGCGGTGCCCCCACTGCCCGAACCACGCCTTGTGCTCACCCGGGCCGAGCCCGTTCCACAGCTGGAAGACCCGATCCGCGCGCGTGTTGTAGTCGATGAAGCCCTGCCCGAGGAACAGTGGAATGGTGTTGCCGCGCACCCGCTGCACCAGGTCCCGCTCCTGCCAGAACGCGGTGGAGTCGTCGTGATCCGTGGTGTCGGCCAGATACCGCTGATAGCAGCCCGCGTCGACAGCGGTGGCATTGGCGCGGTACTCGGGCGAATCGGTCGGATATCCCGGTGTCGAGGCGATCAGCAGATGCTCGAAGCCCGCGAAGTCACCCGGCCGAACCCCGTTCTCGCTGATCGGCTTCAGCGAGAACTTCCACGCCACGCCCTGCATGTACAGGTAGGAATTGGGATCCACCACCGGCTCGAACGCCGCGACCGCGGCCAGCCCGGCCGGCTTCTCGGCCAACCCCATCAGCCCGGTCCACGCCTCGTACGAGGTGCCGTTCAGCCCGACCCTGCCGGTCGACCAGGGCTGCGCGGCAGCCCATTCGACCGCGGTCTTCACATCCGAGCGTTCCCCCGGACCGCCGAAGTCCGGGCAGCCGTTCGACCCGCCGAAGCCGCGCAGATCCACCACCACATAGGTGTAGCCCGCCTTCAGGAACAGCTCCGCCTGCAGGTTCTCGGTGGACGGGCCGCCCTTGACGCGCGGCTGGCTCAGATACGCGAGATGCGCGCGGTAGGGGCTCACCGTCATCACCACCGGCGTGCGCGCGTCGTCCGCGATTCCGGCCGGTCGCAGGATGTCCGCGTGCAGGCGTGTGCCGTCGGGCGCGGTGATGTATTCCTCGCGCCACTGGTAGATCGTGTCCGCGTCCGCACTCGCCTGCCCCGGCACCGCCGCACAACCCACCACCAGCAGCAGGCCGATCAAGGCCCGCCACAACACCATCCGCATGATCACATAGTGACCTTCGTGGGTATCGCCTCGCGAAGCCAGCCCCAGGAAACAGGGTGCGCCCGGCGGAGCCGAGCCTCGGCCGCGGTCAGATCGGCCGGAGCGCGATCATCTTGCGCAGCCGCGCGCGGTCACGCTCCACGCGCCGTGCCTCGTAGGCGATGGGGAAATACCGCACCCGCTCGGGCAGCTTCGGGACGGTGCGGCCGATGACCCAGCCCAGCACGCGCAGGGTGCGCTCGTCCTGCTCGGACCACTCCAGGCCGAGCTTCTCGCGAATGATCTCGGGGGTGGTGCCCACGGTGAAGAAGTTCTGCATGCGTCCGATGGGCGCGGTCGTGGCGCGCCACAGGGGACGCAGCGCGGCCGGAACCTGCTTCGGCGGAGCCAGCTCGCGCGAGACCTTCAGATAGTCGTAGGCGACGTTCGTGACGATCAGGTGGTTCTCCACCTGATCGGCGAACCACGGCTCCCACTCGGCGAAGGTGGCCGGAATCTCCTTGGGCGGCACCGAGAAGTTGCGCATCAGCTGCACGACCTCCTGGTAGTACGACTCCTTCGCCTCCTCGGTGAGTTTCTCGGTGGAGAAGTACTTGTTGCCCTCGGTGAAGGCGAAGATCGCGGTGTGCAGCACCCAGGCCCACGGACCCGAGGACAGCGCCTGGTGCTTGACGCCCTGGGCGTCCGTGGAGTTCAGGGTGGCGTGCATCGCGCGCAGGCGGTCGGCCTCGCCGAGTGCCTCCTCGCCGCCGTAGATCCACATCATCACCGAGGCGATGCTGCGGGCGGCGCGGCCGAGGGCGTCGGTGCGGAAGCTGGAGTGCTCGTCCACGACCGCCGCGATGCTCGGCTCCATCGTCTGCAACAGGAAGGCCGATCCCGCGGTCAGGGAGAAGGTGATCAGGCCGGTGTCTTCCCACATCCGGCTGCCGGGCCCGAACGGGCGGCGCTCGGGACGGGGAGCGGTGGTCGCATGATCGAGCGGCGCGACGGCGGCGGTCATGGTGATCTCCTTTGATCACAGGCTGCCGGAACCCGGCAACGACACGATGAGAGAATTACTTGTAAATCTTCTCATCATCTCCGACGAGTGGCAACCCTCACACCGATCGCGCGGGACGGGACAACCCGCTCGAGGTGGGTATTCGCCCGGAAAAGTTCCGTAAATCCGATACCCCAGATCTTGTTCGGCGGAGGCCGCTGCGGTGTGCTGTAGGCAGCGTGCGGTTGACCGTCACGAACAAGTAACCAGCACAACATAATTCAACGGAACACTGTTGAATCAGGTGCTGTGTGACAGCGAACGGGAGTGCACATGAGCGTGATGTCGGCGAGTTTCGTTCGCTCGCCCACGGTGTTCGTTGCGGTGCGAGACCACCTACGTGAATTCGTAGCGCGCCATACCTACACCCCGGACGAGCGGGCCCGACGACTGGCCGGGTACGCCCCGACCGCGGTCCTCGGCACCGCTTCGAGATAGCTGATTCGCAGGAGTCGCGATGGTCGCCGGTCGATGCCGTCGCGACTCCCGCGGATCGAGCGGGCCCCGGCACGGTTCCGTGCCGGGGCCCGCCGACTTCCTCCGGCAAGTTGTCAGGTGAGTCGAGTTGTCAGTTGAGCCGAATTGTCAGGTGCGTCGAATTCAGCTGACCAGGTTCTTGCGCAGCTTCAGAATGGTTCCCGCGTCCAGGCCGAGCCCTTTGGTGAGGAACTTGCCGAAGTCGCCGTACTTGTCCTCCATCGCCTGCACGGCGGCGTCGAGATAGTCATCGCGCACCTCCTGCAGCGGAATGAGCAGGTCCGGGTTCTGCATGATCCCACCGGCTTTCAGCTGATCGCGCAGTGCCTTGTCCGCGGCCGCCCGGTACTGGTTGGACAGCAGATAATCCTGGCGCGCGGTGGTTTCCGGCACGCCGACCGCCCGCAGCAGGACGTACGACATCCAGCCGGTGCGATCCTTGCCCGCGGTGCAGTGGAACAGGGTCGCGTTCTTCGTCTCCGCAAGATCCCGCGCGGTCTGCCCGAACTTGGACAGCGAGTCCGCGTTCATGAAGCTGCGGTACATGTCCGCCATGATCTGCTCGGCCTTGCCGTCCCCCAGCAATGCCTGCTGCTGCGCCGGATCCTTCGACCCGATCGCCTGATTCATCTTGGCGAACATCCCGGTGTCGTCGATCGTGCGGGACACCGCGCTGACTCCCGACGGCAACCGGTCCGCCCCCAGGACCTGCACCTCGAGCGGCGTCCGGAAATCGATCACCGACTGCACCTTCAGCGTCCCGAGCTTCTGCACGTCCGCATCGGTCAACTTCCCCAGCGCGTCCGCCCGAATCACCTTCCCGGCCTTGATCTTCTCCCCGTCGTAGGTGCGATACCCGCCCAGATCCCGGACGTTCACCGCCCCCTGCAACTCGATCTTCGTCCCGGCCGCCGCCAGGCCCGCCGGATCGGCGGAAGCCACCGTCGCCGTCGTCCCTCCGCACACCGCGACCGCGGCCACCGCCATTGTCAGAATCGAAAATTTAACCCGTGCAAATGAATTGACCTTCATGGCCCGAGACAGTAGGTAAGCACCCGTTCACACAACCCCCGCAACCTGTGAACCGTCCCACCCACGAAGACTCTCCACCCGCCCACCAGGACCACCCCTGGACATCCGCCCCGAGAGCGTTTTCCCTTCCGCCCCAACCGAATTCCACCCCGACATATGCGGATCAGAAATATGGATATCAGAAACCGGCCCCCGGGGCAATCCTCCCGCGAACTCACATATTCCGCTCAGAGTTGCCTGCTCAGCAGGCGACGGCCGTCGTCGTGGAAACCGCGCGCGAGGTAGTAGGCGAACAGATGTCCGACGTCGCGACCGTTCGGCGCCACGACCAACTCCAGCGATGGGCAGCCGCGCTCGCGCGCCCAGGCGGCACTGTCGTCGATGAGCCGCCCCGCCAGCCCGCGCCGCCGCTCCGCGGGCAGCACGAAAAGGTCGTCGAGCACGGCGATCGGCCCGCTCTCCAGACCGAATCCGGTACTGGTGAGGGCGTAGCCGAGCAGCCCTTCTCCCGAATCCACGACGGCGACCCGCACCCCGGGCGCGGCCAGCAACACCGCGAGATTCGCACCCAGCGCCCGTTCATCGCTGACGACGCCGTCTTCGGTGTAGAACGAAAAAGCCAACGCCGTCACCGCGTCCAGATCATCAACGGTGGCGACACGCACGGCAGGGGAGAAAAACGTCATACCCGCAGTACATTCCACCGGACTCGATCGGACAAACGATTTCTATCCAGACCGATACCCGTTATCGCGGTCGCGGAAAAAACGAAGCGGCGGTGACCATTTCGAACAATGGTCACCGCCGCTTCGTTATCGACTTCTGCGTACCGACGGCCTGGTGATCAGGCCGCACATGCAGGTCGGGCTTACACGTCGAAGTACAGCTCGAACTCGTACGGGTGCGGGCGCAGGTTGATCGGGGCGATCTCCTGGCTGCGCTTGATGTCGATCCAGGTCTCGATCAGGTCGGGGGTGAACACGCCGCCCTCGGTGAGGTACTCGTGGTCTTCCTCGAGGCGATCGATGACCGAGGCCAGCGAGGTGGGGGCCTGCGGGATGTTCTTGGCCTCCTCGGGCGGCAGCTCGTAGAGGTCCTTGTCGACCGGAGCGAGCGGCTCGATCTTCTTCTTGATGCCGTCGATGCCGGCCATCAGCATGGCCGCGAAGGCCAGGTACGGGTTACCCGAGGAGTCAGGCGCGCGGAACTCGATGCGCTTGGCCTTCGGGTTCGAGCCGGTGATCGGGATACGCACGGCAGCCGAGCGGTTGCGCTGCGAGTACACCAGGTTGATGGGGGCTTCGTAGCCCGGCACCAGGCGGTGGTACGAGTTGACGGTCGGGTTGGTGAACGCCAGCAGCGACGGGGCGTGGTGCAGGATGCCGCCGATGTAGTGACGCGCGATGTCCGACAGACCCGCGTAGCCGGCCTCGTCGTGGAACAGCGGCTTGCCGTCCTTCCACAGCGACATGTGGGCGTGCATGCCCGAGCCGTTGTCGCCGAAGAGGGGCTTCGGCATGAAGGTGACGGTCTTGCCCTGCGCCCAGGCGGTGTTCTTCACGATGTACTTGAACAGCTGCAGGTCATCAGCCGCACCGAGCAGGCTGTTGAACTTGTAGTTGATCTCGGCCTGACCGGCGGTGCCGACCTCGTGGTGGCCGCGCTCCAGCTCGAAGCCCGCGTTCTGCAGGTTGGTCGAGATGGTGTCGCGCAGGTCGACGTAGTGGTCGTACGGCGCGACGGGGAAGTAACCACCCTTGTTGCGAACCTTGTAGCCACGGTTCGGGGTGCCGTCGGCGTTGTACTCCGCGCCGGTGTTCCAGGAGCCGGAGATCGAATCGATCTCGTAGAAGGCGCCGTTCATGGCCGAGTCGTAACGGATCGAGTCGAAGATGTAGAACTCCGCCTCGGCGCCGATGTAGCAGGTGTCGGCGATACCGGTCGACTTCAAGTACTCCTCCGCCTTGCGCGCGATGTTGCGCGGGTCGCGGGAGTAGGCCTCACGAGTGAACGGGTCGTGGACGAAGAAGTTCAGGTTCAGCGTCTTCGCGGCCCGGAAGGGATCGATCCGCGCAGTGCTGAAGTCGGGCAGCAGCAGCATGTCCGACTCATCGATCGACTGGAAGCCGCGGACGGACGAACCGTCGAACGCGAGGCCCTCTTCAGCCAGGTCGGCCGTGAAAGCCTTCGCCGGGATCGAGAAGTGCTGCTGCACACCGGGGAGGTCGGTGAAGCGAATATCGACGTATTCGACCTCCTCCTCCTTGAGGAACTTGATGACCTCGTCGGCCGTGCTGAACGCCACTTAGTACTCCTTACGGATCGGTTCCCAGCCGGTTATCGCATGGGTTCGTCGCGTCCAGACGCTATGGACGCGGTGTTTCCTCGCAATCAAGGCTGTGTTTCGCCAGTGTTACACGTACAGCTGGCCGGGGGTTCGGCGGTGCCCCCGGGGTCTCGGAGCCACCATTTCGACAGTCGAGTGTTGCTCGACCAGCACCGATATCCTGCCACTGACCACACGGAACGGACCACCGCGACGCCGAAAAAACAGGGCTCTCACACCCTGACGGCGCGTGTTGGTGAGAATCCTCACCAATCCGCACCCGCTCGGCAACTCGAGACGCTGGAGGGTTGCGCGCGTCACGTCCCGCATGGGGTGCGGAAGGCCGGAAAACCGGACGCATAAGCTGGGTTCATGGCGCGCATGACCGGTTCCTGGCTGTCCGGACCGAACGGTGATCCCGGAGAAGCATCGCCCGGTGACTATCCCGGCAAGGATCTCGGACTCCCCAAAGCGGGTGTCGGCGCGCTCGTTCCGATGGCCCGCCGGATCGCGGCGCTGGTGGTCGACTGGTTCATTTCGATCGGTCTGGCCGCGATCATCGTGCGGCCGGATGCGGACAGGATCATCTCCAAGATGGATCTCGCCCCCGGTCAGCAGCCGCCCTCGAACTTCGTGGTCGTGATGGGCTCGTTGTCCACGCCGACCCTGCTGGTCTGGTTCGTGCTCGGGGTCGGCGCGGTGACGCTGTTCGGCTTCACACCGGGCCAGTACTTCCTGAAACTGAGGGTCGCGCGGGTCGATATCGCGGCGCCGGTCGGTTTCGTCCGGGCGCTCGCTCGTCAGGCCATCCTGGTCTTCGTGGTTCCGGCCCTGTTCACCGATGCCGACGGCCGTGGCATGCACGACCGCGCCACCGGCACCGGCCTGGTTCGCAGCCGCTGATCCGCACTCGTCCGGACCTGTGATCCGGTTACTTCCGGGCATCCATATCGATGCCCGTAATTCGGCGCGTCGGGATTCCAATAGTCGCCATCTATAACGATCATGGGTTCGATGTCGATTACCCATGGTGCGCTTGTGCACCCTGGTGCCAGATGTTGCCGAACGTTCACCCTGTGTTGCTTTCGATCGGTATCGTGGCGGCCGTTCTTCGTCGTGCAGCGTATGCGCTCGTGATGAGGGATAGCTGTTGATGTGCTGATGGAGGATCCATGGACCAGGAACACCGCGCGACCGTTCGAAAGATCGGCCGTCGGTCATTGCTGGCGTCCACAGGCCTGCTGGGCCTGGTCGCGGCCGGAGCGGCGGTGAGTGCGGGCGTCAACGCCACTCCCGGTACGGACGGTGTGTCGCGGACCCTGCACGGTGATCGACTTCCGAACGGGGTCGCGCCGGCCTCCATCGGCATCGAGCCGCTGATCCGCACCGAACGGGTGTACTCCGCGGCTCGCTCGCGCGAGGTGGACATCGTCACCATCCTGCCGCCGGGCGTGCCCACCCAGGGGCTGCCCATGTCGCTGATGCTGCACGGTCTGCACGGGAACGCGCGCAATGCCGCGGTCGGCGGGCTCGCCGACATCCTGGCCGCCGCGGTCGCGACCCGGCTGGTCCCCGCGTTCGGCTTCCTCGCGGTCGACGGCGGCGACAACTACTGGCACGAGCACTACTCCGGTGACGATCCGATGAGCATGCTGCTGGACGAGGCCCCCGGCTGGCTGGCCGCGCGCGGGCTCGGCGGACCGGGCGGCGAACCGTTCGCCTGCACCGGTGTCTCCATGGGCGGGTTCGGCGCGCTGCTGTAC
This sequence comes from Nocardia jejuensis NBRC 103114, assembly GCF_001613145.1. Lineage (GTDB taxonomy): Bacteria > Actinomycetota > Actinomycetes > Mycobacteriales > Mycobacteriaceae > Nocardia > Nocardia jejuensis. Next base: position 10,546 of record NZ_BDBU01000025.1, on the reverse strand, counting down.
GGGCGCCGCCGCACCGAGCGCGGACGTCCGGCCAACGCCATCGCGACCATCTCACCCGGCCTGATCACCAACTGGTCGGAAATGTCCAAGCGCAATGCCTTCACCGACCAGGAGCAGTGGACCTCGCTGGATCCGCTGCGCAATATCGACAAGCTCGGGCCGTCCCCGACGGGCCTGTGGGTGGGCGATCACGATCGGTTCATCGAGGGCTGCCGGCAGTTCATCGGCTCGGCGCGGCTGGAGGTCGGCCAGGTCAGCCCCGGTGCGCACACCGAGGAGTATTGGCGCACGGTCACTCCCGACGTGGTGCGCTTCCTGGGCCGCCACGTCGGCTGAGCATCCGGATGCCCCTGCCGCAATCGCCCGTTATCCGAGGTTGCGGCGTAGTCTGACTCCCAGTTCCGATCGGGTGCCCGTGTCGATCGGACGCCTGCCGTTGAGTCGGAGGGAGCGATCGGATGAGTGTTTTTTCGCCCGGGTTCCAGGGCAGACCACGCCCGAAGAGCGACCGGCTACCACCCGGCCAATACCTGACCGAGGATTTCCCGGTGCTCTCGACCGGGCCGACGCCCACGGTCGACCTGAACCGCTGGCAGTTCTCGGTCACCGATGAATCGGGCCGCCAGTACAGCTGGAGCTGGCCGCAATTCATGTCGCTGCCGCAGTCGCGCCCGCACGTGGACATCCACTGTGTGACCCGCTGGTCCAAACTCGACACCGACTGGCAGGGCGTCTCGCTCGACGACCTCCTCGAGAACGTCGACACCCAGGCCGAATACGCGATGATCACCAGCTACGGCGGCTACACCACCAACCTGCCGCTCGAGGACCTCACCGACGGCAAAGCCTGGATCGTGCACACCTTCGACGGCCAGGACCTGCATCCCGAACACGGCGGCCCCGCTCGCCTGCTGGTCCCGCACCTGTACTTCTGGAAATCGGCCAAGTGGGTCAAGAGCATTCGCCTCCTGGACCAGGACGAGCCCGGATTCTGGGAGGCCGCCGGCTATCACAGCTACGGCGACCCGTGGCGCGAGCAGCGCTACCAGGGCGACTGATGCGCTGGCAGCCCGCCGAACTCGTCGCCGCCCGCTTCGAAACCCCCTCCGCCCGCACCCTCACCCTGCGCGTCCCCGCCTGGCCCGGGCACCTCCCCGGCCAGCACATGGACGTGCGCCTCACCGCCCCCGACGGCTATCACGCCGAACGCAGCTACTCCCTCGCCGCACCGGCCGACGGCGACCTCATCGAACTCACCGTCCAGCGCGTCCCCGACGGGGAAGTCTCGGGCTACCTCGTCGACGGCCTCCCGATCGGCGCGAGCATCGAAGTCCGAGGCCCGGTCGGCGGCTGGTTCGTCTGGCGCCCCGACCGCGGTGGTCCAGCCGTCCTCATCGCGGGCGGCTCCGGCATCGTCCCGCTCGTCGCCATGCTGCGAGCCCGCCGAAAGTCCGCCGCCCCCAACCCGTTCCGAGTGATCTACTCCCTGCGCGATCCGGAGGATCTGTACTACCGCGAGGAACTGACCGCCTCGCCCGGGTCCGCCTCGAGCGCTATCGGCACCGAGTCGGCACGGCTGATCGGCAGCGCGGCCCCGGCCGACAGGGCCGCTGTCGACAGTGCGATTCTCGTCGGCGAGAGCAGCCGTGGGACAACCCCCGGATCCGGCGGGCCGGTTCACCTCGCCGAGTCGGGGCCCGATGGCATCGATGTCTTCCTGGCCTACACCCGCAGCGCCCCACCGGGATTCGAGCGCCCGGCGCAGCGGCTCACGGCCGAGGAGATCGCGCAGTGGTCGCTGCCGCCCGGCTCGGAGGTCACCTGCTACGTCTGCGGCCCGACGCCGTTCGTCGAATTCGCCGCCGCCGCACTGGTATCCGCCGGACACGACCCGGCCATGATCAGAACCGAACGCTTCGGACCGACGGGGAAGTAGCCATGCCGAACCCTTACACGTATGCGAGCGGCACCGGCGAGGAGCACTATCTCGACGGAAACGCCTTGGCCGGAACACTGTCCGAGATCTTCGCCACCGACCCCACCGGCTGCGGCTGCCGCTGCGGCGGCTGCGGCGTGATCGAGCCCCTGGCTCGCGCCCTGGTGTACCTGGACTGTCCGGGGACCATCGCCCGCTGCGCACACTGCTCGACGGTCATCCTCCGCATCACGACAACCCCCGAAGGACGCTGGCTCGACCTCGGTGCGGGCGCGTCGATCTGCTTGCCCGTGCCCGAGTGATCGATCGCTGCGGGAGCCATCGGCCACTCTCACCGCATGAAAAAGCCCGCGTCCACAAGTTGGACGCGGGCTTCGTGGAGCCGAGTGTCAGCGGCGGCGGATGGAGCGCTGCACGCCGCGCATCTTCGCGCCGCCGGGCAGCGGACCCTTCGGCAGCGCCGGGCCGCCGCGGGTCGCGAGCGCCGAGAGCCGTCCCTCGATCAGGTCCATGCGCTTGGCGTCGATATTGCGCGGCAGCTTGGTCAGGTAGCGCTGCAGGTCCTTGATCGAGACCTGGTCGCCCTCGGTGCCGATGATCACGTCGTAGATCGGGGTGTCGCCGACGATCCGCGAGACCTTCTTCTTCTCCTGCGCGAGAAGCGACTTCACCCGCGACGGCGAGCCCTCGGCCACGAGCACCACGCCGGGCAGGCCGATCACGCGGTGCACGGCGTCCAACTGGGTGGTCGCCGCGACGCCCGGGGTGACCCGCCACTTGCCCTGCAGGTTGTCCAGCACCCAGGCCGCCGCTCCCGCCTGGCCCTCGGCCTTGGCGTAGACGTTCTTCTGCACGCGCCGTCCGAAGAGGATGAACGCGGCCAGCCCGCCCAGCAGCAGACCGACCGGAAGCAGGAACCACTGCAGTCCGAAGATCAGGCCGATCACCAGGAACAGCACGGTCACGCCGAGGAACGCGCCGATCATCAGCGGCAGCAGGAGTTTGTCTTCCTTGCGCTGCATCTGGAACGCCTGCCAGAGCTGCTGGCGACGTTCCTTCGATGCCTGCTTGCGCGCCGCCTTCGCCGCTGCTTTGGCTTCCTTCGACGGAGTACCGCCCTTACCTGCTGCCATGCCGTCCAGAATAGTGGCCGGGCGGCGCGTGGTCGCGACTGGACCGTCCGTGGCGTGACCGACTGGTCTGGTTCGGGCTGTATCCCAGGGGTTGGGACACGGATTCGACGCGCCCGCGACACCCCCGACCGGCGCGCCGTCGTTTTGGTCGGACTCGTCCGAATCTGATCTCCTGAATCACCCGGTGCGGTTTTCGGATGGAGCCGGGCTCAGCTCTTCGCCTTGGCTCGAACGCCGTCGGCCAACTGCTGGGGCATCGCCTCGTGGCGGGCGTAGCTGCGGGTGAAGGTGGCCGCGCCGTGGGCCAGCGAACGCAGGTCCACGGCATAGCGGTTCAGTTCCAGTTCCGGGACCTCGGCGCGAATCTCGGTGCGGCCCAGGCTCACCGGCTCGGTGCCCAGCACCCGCCCGCGACGACTGGACAGATCGACCAGGATCGATCCCACATAGTCGTCGGCGACCACCACCCGCACCGCGTCGATCGGTTCCAGCACGCTGATCCGCGCTCCGGCCGCGGCCTCGCGCAGCGCGAGACCGCCCGCCAGCTGGAAGGCGGCATCGGAGGAATCGACCGAATGCGCCTTGCCCTCCAGCAGCGTCACCCGCACATCGACCAGCGGATACCCTGCGGTGATACCCCGCGCGGCCTGGGCGCGCACGCCCTTCTCCACCGACGGAATGAACTGCCGGGGCACGACGCCCCCGACCACCTTGTCCACGAACTCGATTCCGGACCCCTCCGGCAGCGGCGCGACGTCGATCTCACAGATCGCGAACTGCCCGTGCCCGCCGGACTGCTTCACATGCCTGCCCTTGCCGGAACCGTTGGTGGCGAAGGTTTCCCGCAGCGCCACCTGATGCTCGATCACGTTCACCTGCACGCCGAACCGTGCGCGCAGCCGCTCCAGCGCGACCTCCCGATGCGCCTCGCCCAGACACCAGAGCACCAGCTGATGGGTGTGCGGGTTCTGCTCCAGCCGCACCGTCGGATCCTCCGCGACCAGCCGAGCCAGCCCCTGGGAGAGCTTGTCCTCATCGGCCTTGCTGTGTGCCTCGATCGCAACCGGCAGCAGCGGATCGGGCATGTGCCAGGGCTCGATCAGCAGCGGAGAGTCCTTGGCGGACAGCGTGTCTCCGGTCTCGGCGCGCGAGAGCTTGGTGACGCACACGATGTCGCCCGCGATCGCCTGCCCCAGCGGGCGCTGCTGTTTGCCGAACGGAGCCGACACCGCGCCGACCCGCTCGCTGGAATCGTGGATGCCGGTCTCGGTCGGCCCGTGCCCGCACACGTACACGGTGTCGTCGGCGGTGAGGGTGCCGGAAAAGATTCGCACCAGCGACATTCGGCCCACGTACGGGTCCGAGGCGGTTCGGATCACCTCGGCCGCCAGCGGACCGCGTGGATCGCACGTGAGCGCCGAGACCTTCCCGTTCATGCTCGTCGCGGACACCGGATGCTCAGCGGGAGTGGGGAATCCGCGCGTGATCAGATCCAGGATCTCCACCGTCCCGAGTCCCTGCCGCGCACCCTCGGGCGGCGGTGCGGCGATCAGCACCGGATGGAAGCTGCCGCGCGCCACGGCCTTCTCCAGATCCCGCACCAGCGTGCCCAGGTCGATGTCCTCGCCGCTGAGGTAGCGGTCCATGAGAGTCTCGTCCTCGCTCTCGGCGATGATCCCCTCGATGAGCCGATCGCGCGCCTCCCGCATCACCTCTCGTTGCTCGTCGTCCGCGGGCGTTTCCAGGCGCTCCCCGCTCGCGTAGTCGTAGACGTGCTGGGTCAATAGATCGATCAGCCCGACGACCGGCCGGTGGCCGTCCCCGCCTTTGTCCCCGTACACCGGAAGGTGCAGCGGCAGTATCGATTCCGAGACTCCGCCGCCGAGTACCTCCCGGCACGTCTCGGTCATCTCGTCGAAATCGGCTCGCGCGGTGTCCACATGGGTGAGCACGATCGCCCGCGGCATGCCCACGCCCGCGCATTCCTCCCACAGCGCCCGCGTCGCACCGCCGACTCCCTGCACGCCCGAGGCGGCCGAGAGCACGAAAAGGGCCGCGTCCGCTGCTCGCAGACCGGCCCTGAGTTCCCCGACGAAATCCGCGTACCCGGGTGTGTCCAGCAGATTGACCTTGATCCGCTCCCAGGCCATCGGCACCACCGACAATTGCACCGAACGCTGTTGTCGCTGCTCGATGTCGTCGTAGTCCGAGACCGAGGTGCCGTCCTCCACGCGCCCGGCTCGCACCACCGCCCCCGTGGCCACGGCCAGGGCTTCCACCAGCGTGGTCTTGCCCGATCCGCTGTGGCCGACCAGCGCCACATTCCGTATGTCGTCCGGTCTTTCGGCCGTGAAGACTCTGCCGTTGACGCCCGAGGACGCCGTCGTTCGCTCGACCATTGGCTCGCTCCGAGATCGATTCGTGCCGTGCTTCGAGCTTCCCACCGGCACCCGCGTCCCGTCCACGATTCGCCCGATCCGATGCGCGTGACACCCGGTCGACGAGCAGCCGACCCGGTGCGGAACGTTGACCGAACTGCGTGGGAACTAGAGTCCGCGACCTCGCGGCGGTGATTGCTCGGCGGTCGAAATGCCGCTGGACCGCCGGCGAGTGCGTCCCCGCATCCACCCGGACAGCACACAACCGCCGTCGAAGTCCGATCGGGAATCTTCGGCGGCGGTTGCGGTGTCGTCGGGAAATCTACGAGCCGAAGCGCGCGAGCACGCTGGTGGCTTCCTGGCTGGCGGTGCCGCCCTCGGCGAGATGTGCCATCTCCGGGGAGATTTCGCGGCCGTGGTGCGCCATCGCCTGCGCGTAGAGGCGACCGGCGCGGTACGACGAGCGCACCAGCGGCCCCGCCATCACACCGGCGAAGCCCATCGCGGTCGCGGCGTCGGAGTGCTCGACGAACTCCTCCGGCTTCACCCACCGGTCGACCGGGTGGTGCAGCGGTGAGGGCCGCAGGTACTGGGTGATGGTGAGGATGTCGGTTCCGGCGTCGTGCAGATCCTGCATGGCCTGGGTGACTTCCTCGAACGTCTCGCCCATGCCGAGGATGAGGTTGGACTTGGTGACCAGTCCGTCCTCACGCGCCGCGGTGATCACCGCGAGCGAGCGCTCGTACCGGAACGCGGGCCGGATGCGCTTGAACACGCGCGGCACCGTCTCCACATTGTGCGCCAGCACCTCCGGACGCGAGGAGAACACCTCGGCCAGCTGCTCGGGCACGGCGTTGAAGTCCGGGATCAGCAACTCCACGCCGGTGCTCGGATTGAGCCGCTTGATCGCGCGAACGGTCTCCGCGTACAGCCACGCGCCGCCGTCCTCGAGATCGTCGCGGGCCACACCGGTGATGGTGGAGTAGCGCAGCCCCATGGCCTGCACGCTCTCGGCCACGCGCCGGGGCTCGTCACGATCGAGTGCGGTGGGTTTGCCGGTGGCGATCTGGCAGAAGTCGCAGCGGCGGGTGCACTGTTCACCGCCGATGAGGAAGGTGGCCTCGCGGTCCTCCCAGCACTCGAAGATGTTGGGACAGCCCGCTTCCTCGCAGACCGTGTGCAGCCCTTCGCGTTTCACCAAACCCTTGAGCTCGGTGTACTCCGGCCCCATGGTGGCTTTGGTGCGAATCCACTTGGGCTTGCGCTCGATCGGGGTCTCGGCGTTGCGGGCCTCGATGCGCAGCAGCTTGCGGCCGGCCGCGAGCGAAGCGTTGGCTCCGGGGGCGGCGGGTTGCGTAACCACGGAGGGGTCCGGGACCGTCGCTGTCGGTTCAGCTCCGGCTGGATTATCGGGTGTCGGGGTATCGACGGAGGTCACTTTGTCCACCCTACGCTCGTGATCATTCGGCTTCGGCGGGCACCTTCTCGGCGGCCGGGACCGGTCGCGCGACGCTGTGCCGGGTGACCGGAAGGTCGCCGTCCAAGGCCCGGAGGATGGCATCGGCGACCAGCGGGCGAACTTCGGACACCGTCACCTCGCGGCCCAGTTCCCGGCTCAGCGTGGTGACTCCGGCGTCGCGAATTCCGCACGGCACGATGGCCTGGAAACCGTCCAGCGTCGAATTGCAGTTCAGTGAGATGCCGTGCATGGCGACCCCGCGCTGCACCCGCACACCGATCGCGGCGACCTTGCGCTCGGGTAGATAGTCGGTGGCGGGCAGCCAGACTCCGGAGCGGCCGTCGACCCGGCCGGTCTCGAGTCCGAACCCGGCGCACACGAAGATCAGCGCTTCCTCGAGCCTGCGCACGTACGCGACGACGTCGACCGGTTCGGCGAGCCGGATGATCGGATAACCCACGAGTTGCCCCGGCCCGTGCCAGGTGATCTTGCCGCCGCGATCCACCTCGATCACCGGGCTGCCGTCCATCGGCATGTCGGCGGCCTCGGTGCGCCGGCCCGCGGTGAACACGAACGGATGCTCGAGCAGCAGCAGGCGATCCTGACCCGAGCCCTCGGCGCGTTCGGCGGCGATCTCGCGCTGCCGCTCCCACGCTGCCCGGTAGTCGATCAGACCCAGATCCTCGATGACCAGGGGAGTGCTGTCGAGGCGGGCGGAAGCTGTCGCGCCCGCAAAGGTCGCTGTCGCACCGGAGGAGCCGGGAGGCGCTGCCCGACCTGAAGTCGAGGTCTGATCGGAAGTAGGTACTGGGCCGCGGGCCGTATCGGCGGCGGAGCCTGAGGCCGTGGTGACGGCCGGTGTGCTCGGGGCGGCGGTGGTGCTCTCGCTCACGACAGCGACGTTACGCCATCGTCGAGCACGATCTGCATCAGTGTCAGATCCATCCAGCGCCCGAACTTGTACCCCACCTCGGGCATCTGCCCGGTGATCCGGAACCCGAACTTCTCGTGCAGGGTGATCGAGGTGGTGTTGCTCGATTCGATGGCCGCGATCATGGTGTGCACGTCCGACTTTCGCGCCCGCGCCAGCAGCTCGGTCATGAGCGCCCCGGCCACACCCCGCCGCTGGAATCGATCCGCCACGTACACCGAATTCTCCACCGAGAACCGATATCCCGACTTCGGCCGGAACTGCCCGTAACTCGCGTATCCCGCGACGGCCCCGTCGATCTCGGCGACCAGAATCGGGCAGCCCGCCGCCGCGCGCGCGTCGAACCACGCCTGCCGCTCGCTCAGCTCAGCGGGTTCGGTATCCCAGATGGCAGTGGTCTCCGCGATGGCGAGGTTGTGAATCACCAGGATCTCCGGCAGATCACCCTCACGCGCGTCCCGCACGAGCAGATCCGCTCGCGCAATCACCGATGGTTCGTTGCTCACGCCCCACACGCTATCCCCGCACCCCCTGTGACCTGTATCGCGCCGGTCACACACCCACGCGGCACGCCGGTTACACAACCGCATCGGTGGTCGGTGTGCACGACTGCGGGATATCGGCCGGGCGGCCCGGCGATCGCTATGACGCGGTGCATCGTGGCGTGCCGATCGGTGCCGGAACGTCGCGCTCGCGAAATCGGCGCGTCCATCGAGAGGGCGATTGCCCCGGGGGGCACGACCCCGATGCCGCGACTCAGCTACGGCGGCCGATCGTGGCGGCCAGGGCCGCGCCGATGGTGGGATGCCGGAAGTCGTATCCGGCTTCTTCCAGGACGGTGGGAATTGCCCTGGGGCCGTGCAGGATTCCCTCTTCCGCGAGCTCGCCGACGGCGAGCTTCAGCGCGAACGCGGGGATCGGCAGGGGAGTGGGCCGGTGCAGCGCGCGACCCAGCGCACGAGTGAACTCCGCGTTGGTCACCGGCGCGGGCCCGACCAGATTGACAGGGCCGGAGACGGTTTCGTTGTTCAGGGCGAAGACGATTCCGCCGACCTCGTCGTCGAGCGAGATCCACGGCACGTACTGCCGCCCGTTGCCGAGCCTGCCGCCCAATCCGAGGGAATACAGCGGCTGCAACATCCCCAGCATTCCGCCGTGCCGTGCCATGACCACCGCCGAACGCAGCAGCACGGTGCGCACCCCGGCCTCGGAAGCCTCCCGGGTGGCGTCCTCCCAGTCCACGCACAGGCTCGCGAGGAATCCTGTTCCGGCGGAGGAGTTCTCGGTGACGACGCGGTCACCGCTGTCGCCGCCGTAGTAGTGCACTCCGCTGGCGTTCACCAGCGTCGGCACCCCCATGGCGGCGACCGCGGCGGCCAGCACGTCGGTCGGGACGATGCGGCTGTCGCGCAGCTCCTGTTTGTAGCTGCCGGTCCACCGCTGCTGCCCGATGCCCGCGCCGCAGAGATTCACCACGGCGTCGGCGTCGCGCAGCGCCCGTTCGTTCAGGTCGGCTCGGGATGGGTCCCAGGTGAACTCATCCCGCGCACGGACGGGACGGCGCACCAGACGGGTGACTTGGTGCCCGTCGCGGCGCAGTGCCGCGACGAGCGCCGTCCCGATCAACCCGGACGAACCGGCGATCACGACCTTCATTCGTACTTCCTACAGGCCGAGGTCGCCCTCGAAGCCCGCCTCTTCCAGCCGATGCCGGATGGTGCTCACGAAACGGCCCGCGTCGGCGCCGTCGATGAGGCGGTGATCGTAGGTCAGCGGCAGGTAGGCCATCGAGCGGATGCCGATGTACTCGTTGCCGTCGTCCGCGATCACCATGGGGCGCTTGACGATCGCGCCGGTGCCCAGCATTCCGGCCTGCGGCGGGAGCAGGATCGGGGTGTCGAAGAGCGCACCCTGCGAACCGATGTTCGTGATGGTGAACGTGCCACCGGAGAGCTCGTCCGGCTTGAGGCCGCCGTTGCGAGCGCGGTTGGCGATATCGGCGATGGCGCGTGCCAGGCCGGCCAGCGACAGGTCGTTCGCGTTGTGGATGACCGGCGAGAGCAGACCCTGGTCGGTGTCCACGGCGATGCCCAGGTTGACCACCGAGTGGTAGGTGATCTCCTTGGTATCGGCGTTGTACGAGGCGTTGACATTCGGGTGCACCCCGAGCGCCTCGATCGCCGCCTTCGCGAAGAACGGCAGGAACGTGATGTTCACGCCTTCACGCTGCTTGAACGCGGCTTTGGCGCGGTTGCGCAGCGCGGCCACCTTGGTCATGTCGACCTCGTGCACCTGGGTGAGCTGCGCGGTGCTCTGCAGCGACTCCAGGGTCTTGGTGGCGGTGATCTGCCGGATACGGCTGGCCTTCTGCACGGTGCCCGGCAGGTGCGCCAGGCTCGGACGCGGGGCCGCGGTGGCGGCGGGCGCGGCCGGTGCGGCGGCGGGAGCCGGTTCGGCAGCGGCCGGAGCCGGGGCCTTCTTGGCTTCCGCGGCGGCCAGCACATCCTGCTTGCGGATGCGGCCGCCGACACCGGAACCGGTGATGCTCGACAGGTCGACGTTGTTCTCCGAGGCCAGCTTTCGCACCAGCGGGGTCACGTACGGACCGCCGCCGTTGCTGGAGGGCTCGTCGGCCGGGGTCGCCGCGGCCGGAACCGGAGCGGACTTCGGAGCCGGGGCGGCGGGGGCCGGAGCCGGTGCGGGCTTCGG
>NZ_BDBU01000024.1 GCF_001613145.1 Nocardia jejuensis NBRC 103114 | reverse complement strand
GCGCAAGGGCGGGGTGCGCGCGCTGCGCCGGCGCGGCTGGTCGGGCGCGCATCCGGACGATCGCGATCCTCAGACCTTCGCCTCGCTGACCATGAAGCTGGCCAAGGGACGAGGCTGGTCCGGCAAGGTCGCCGAGGGCACGGTGTTCGGTCGCTGGGAAGCGGTGGTGGGGGAGGACATCGCCTCGCACGCCAAACCGGTGTCGCTGGACAACGGGGTGCTCAGCATCGCGGCCGAGTCCACGGCCTGGGCCACGCAGCTGCGCATGTTCCAGTCGCAGATCCTGGCGAAGATCGCGGCGGCGGTCGGCAACAACGTCGTCACCTCCCTGCGCATCAACGGACCGACCGCGCCGAGTTGGCGTAAGGGCGATCGGCACATCAAGGGCCGCGGCCCGCGCGACACCTACGGGTAGGCCCGCCCGATTCCGTGCGTGAGCCCACCGCGGGAGAGTGGCAACGACACGTTTCACGTGGAACGGCGATGATCGCGGCGCACCTCGTCGCTACCGTCCGTGCGCCCCGAATTCCGCTTTTCGAGGCCCTCTCAGGATCGCCCGCTGAGACTCTCGCACCCCCCGTCACCCATGACCGGACATATCGTCGGTCGATTTCACGCACCTACGACGCACTCAGGGGTGTCATAGGTGCGTTCTGTGTCGGTCGTACCAGTAGGATGGGGGAGTAACTAGCGGCGATACCTCCCGGCGCGTTCCGCAGCGCCCGCGCGTGGGCCCCCGTAATTCTCGAGCAGACATTGCCCGGAGGGTTCCACGTGTGCCGGATGCACTGTGCCGGGAGGATCAGCAAGTAAGGAGAGCTACCGACCAGTGGCTGCCATGGACTCCAACGCAGACGGCTCGAACAAGCCCAAGTCAAGCAATTACGGCGCCAGCTCCATCACCGTCCTCGAGGGGCTCGAGGCCGTTCGTAAACGGCCCGGCATGTACATCGGCTCCACCGGTGAGCGCGGCTTGCATCACCTCATCTGGGAGGTTGTCGACAACTCGGTCGACGAGGCGATGGCCGGATACGCCACGCGGGTCGATGTGACCCTGCTGGCCGACGGCGGTGTCGAGGTCGTCGACGACGGTCGTGGCATCCCGGTCGCCATGCACGCGCAGGGTGTGCCCACCATCGAGGTGGTCATGACCCAGCTGCACGCGGGCGGCAAGTTCGACTCCGACTCCTACGCCGTCTCCGGTGGTCTGCACGGCGTCGGCATCTCCGTGGTGAACGCGCTGTCCACTCGCCTCGAGGCGGATGTGGACGTCGACGGCTACCACTGGACGCAGGAATACAAGGATTCCAAGCCCGGCAAGCTGGTGCAGGGTGACGCGACCAAGCGCACCGGTACCACCATCCGGTTCTGGGCTGATCCGAACATCTTCGAGACCACCACGTACAACTTCGAGACGGTGGCTCGCCGCCTGCAGGAGATGGCGTTCCTGAACAAGGGACTCACCATCACCCTGACCGATGAGCGGGTGGCCGAGAACGACGTCACCGACGAGGTGGTGAGCGATACCGCCGAGGCGCCCAAGCACGCCGACGAGAACGCGCCGGCGCCCACCCCGAAGGTCAAGAACCGCACGTACCACTACCCGGGCGGGCTCGAGGACTACGTCAAGCACATCAACCGCACCAAGACGCCGATCCACAACTCGATCGTGTCGTTCAGCGGTAAGGGCACCGGGCACGAGCTCGAGGTCGCGATGCAGTGGAACTCGGGCTACTCCGAGTCCGTGCACACCTTCGCCAACACCATCAACACGCACGAGGGCGGCACCCACGAGGAGGGCTTCCGCGCGGCGCTCACCACGGTGGTGAACAAGTACGCGAAGGACAAGAAGCTCCTCAAGGAGAAGGACGGCAACCTCACCGGTGACGACATCCGTGAGGGCCTGGCCGCGATCGTCAGTGTGAAGGTGTCCGAGCCGCAGTTCGAGGGTCAGACCAAGACCAAGCTCGGCAACACCGATGTGAAGGGTTTCGTGCAGCGCGCCTGCAACGAGCATCTGACGCACTGGTTCGAGGCGAACCCGGCCGACGCGAAGACCATCATGCAGAAGGCGGTCTCCTCGGCGCAGGCCCGGATGGCCGCGCGCAAGGCGCGAGAGCTGGTGCGCCGCAAGTCCGCCACCGATCTGGGTGGCCTGCCGGGCAAGCTGGCGGACTGCCGCTCCAAGGATCCGAAGCTGTCCGAGATCTACATCGTGGAGGGCGACTCCGCCGGTGGTTCGGCCAAGTCCGGCCGCGACTCGATGTACCAGGCGATCCTGCCGCTGCGCGGAAAGATCATCAACGTCGAGAAGGCGCGCATCGACCGCGTGCTGAAGAACAACGAGGTGCAGTCGATCATCACCGCCTTCGGCACCGGCATCCACGACGAGTTCGATATCGCCAAGCTGCGCTATCACAAGATCGTGCTGATGGCCGACGCCGACGTGGACGGTCAGCACATCTCGACGCTGCTGCTCACCCTGCTGTTCCGCTTCATGCGCCCGCTGGTCGAGCACGGTCACGTGTATCTCGCGCAGCCGCCGCTGTACAAGCTCAAGTGGCAGCGCACCGAGCCCGAGTTCGCGTACTCGGACCGTGAGCGCGACGGTCTGCTGGAGGCCGGTCTGGCCGCCGGCAAGAAGATCAACAAGGACGACGGCATCCAGCGCTACAAGGGTCTCGGTGAGATGAACCCGAAGGAGCTGTGGGAGACCACGATGGATCCGAGCGTGCGGGTGCTGCGCCTGGTCACGCTCGACGATGCCGCCGCGGCCGACGAGCTCTTCTCCGTCCTCATGGGTGAGGACGTCGAAGCGCGCCGCAGCTTCATCACCCGCAATGCCAAGGACGTGCGGTTCCTCGACGTGTAAATCGCGACGGCGGAAGCCTTTCCGGGCTTTCGCCGCGCGCCGCGAGGACCACCCACCACTTCTTACGGAGACCAATTCATGACTGAGACTTCGCTTCCGCCGTCGGGTGGCGACCGCATCGAGCCGGTCGACATCCAGCAGGAGATGCAGAACTCCTACATCGACTACGCCATGAGCGTCATCGTCGGGCGCGCGCTGCCCGAGGTGCGCGACGGCATGAAGCCGGTGCACCGCCGGATCCTGTACGCGATGTACGACAACGGGTACCGCCCGGATCGCAGCTACGTGAAGTCCGCGCGCCCGGTCGCCGACACCATGGGTAACTACCACCCGCACGGCGACACCGCGATCTACGACACCCTGGTGCGCATGGCGCAGCCGTGGGCGCTGCGCTATCCGCTGGTCGACGGCCAGGGCAACTTCGGTTCGCGCGGCAACGACGGCGCGGCCGCCATGCGCTACACCGAGTGCCGTCTCACGCCGCTGGCGATGGAGATGCTGCGCGAGATCGACCACGAGACGGTCGATTTCATCCCGAACTACGACGGCAAGACGCTCGAACCGGTCGTGCTGCCGAGCCGGGTGCCCGCGCTGTTGATGAACGGCTCCAACGGCATCGCCGTCGGTATGGCCACGAACATCCCGCCGCACAACCTGACCGAGCTGGCCGAGGCCATCTACTGGGCCCTGGACAATTTCGAGGCCGACGAGGAATCCACCCTCGCCGCCTGCATGGAGCGGGTGAAGGGTCCGGACTTCCCGACCTCGGGTCTGATCGTCGGCACCTCCGGCATCCACGACGCGTACACCACCGGTCGCGGTTCGGTCCGCATGCGCGGTGTGGTGGAGATCGAGGAGGACGCCCGCGGGCGCACCACGATCGTCATCACCGAGCTGCCGTACCAGGTCAACACCGACAACTTCATCAACGCGATCGCGGAGCAGGTGAAGGACGGCAAGATCGCGGGTGTCTCGGACATCCACGACGAGTCCTCGGACCGCGTCGGCATGCGCATCGTGATCACGGTCAAGCGTGACGCGATCGCGAAGGTGGTGCTGAACAACCTCTACAAGCACACCCAGCTGCAGACCAGTTTCGGCTGCAACATGCTCTCGATCGTCGACGGGGTGCCGCGCACGCTGCGCCTGGATCAGATGATCCGCTACTACGTCACGCACCAGTTGGAAGTCATCGTCCGGCGCACCAAGTACCTGTTGCGCAAGGCCGAGGAGCGCGCCCACATCCTGCGCGGTCTGGTGAAGGCGCTGGACAAGCTGGACGAGGTGATCGCGCTGATCCGTCGTTCGGCCGACACCGAGACCGCCCGCACCGGGTTGATGCAGCTGCTGGGGATCGACGAGATCCAGGCGACCGCCATCCTCGATATGCAGCTGCGCCGCCTCTCGGCGCTGGAGCGGCAGAAGATCCTCGACGAGTTGGCGAAGATCGAGGTCGAGATCGCCGATCTGCAGGACATTCTCGCCCGCCCCGAGCGCCAGCGCGCGATCGTGCGTGACGAATTGCAGGAGATCGTCGACAAGTACGGCGACGACCGGCGTACCAAGATCATCGCAGCCGACGGCGACGTGCAGGACGAGGATCTGATCGCCCGCGAGGACGTGGTCGTGACGATCACCGAGACCGGCTACGCCAAGCGCACCAAGACCGATCTCTACCGCTCGCAGAAGCGCGGCGGCAAGGGCGTGCAGGGCGCGGGTCTCAAGCAGGACGACATCGTCCGGCACTTCTTCGTCACCTCCACGCACGACTGGCTGCTGTTCTTCACCAACAAGGGCCGGGTGTACCGGGCCAAGGCGTACGAGCTGCCCGAGGCCATGCGCACCGCGCGCGGTCAGCACGTGGCGAACCTGCTGGCCTTCCAGCCGGACGAGAAGATCGCCCAGGTCATCCAGATCAGGACCTACGAGGACGCCCCGTACCTGGTGCTGGCGACCCGCAACGGTCTGGTCAAGAAGTCCAAGCTGACCGATTTCGACTCCAACCGCACCGGTGGCATCGTCGCCGTGAACCTGCGCGAAGAGGACGAATTGGTCGGCGCGGCACTGTGTTCCAAGGAAGACGACCTGCTGCTGGTCTCGGCGCACGGTCAGTCGATCCGCTTCTCGGCCAACGACGAGGTGCTGCGCCCGATGGGCCGCGCCACCTCCGGCGTGCAGGGCATGCGGTTCAACACCACCGATGAACTGTTGTCGCTCAACGTGGTTGGGCAGGGCGAGGAGGGGTACCTTCTGGTCGCGACCGCCGGTGGCTACTCCAAGCGCACGGCTCTCGAGGAGTACACGGCGCAGGGTCGAGGCGGCAAGGGTGTACTGACCATCCAGTACGACCCGAAACGTGGCAGTCTGGTCGGTGCGCTCATCGTCAACGACGACGACGAGCTCTACGCCATTACCTCGGGCGGCGGCGTAATTCGCACCGTGTCCAACCAGGTTCGCAAAGCTGGACGCCAAACCAAGGGCGTGCGATTGATGAACCTGGGTGAAGGCGATACGTTGCTCGCGATCGCGCGTAACGCGGATGAGCCCGACCAGGTTGCCGAAGATGACACCAGCGGTTCGGCGAAGCAGTAGTTTCTCCACCAGCAGCGGCGGCACAAGGAATCGAAGGATTCACCATTGACCACGAATCAGCCGAATGACCAGCGCGGTCACGCTAATGGCGTGACCGAGAGAATCGCCCCGTCTCCGATTCCGCCGCGTCCGATTCCCCGTCCGGGGTCCGGGCACGACGGTGGTGTGCCGCAATCGCACGAGTCGGAACAGTCCGGTGATTTCGCACCGGACGGCTCGCCGCGACAGGGCGAGTCGCCGGAGGTCACCGCTTCCGAGGGGCAGCACGACCAAGGCGGTGCCTCGCAGTATCAGGAGGGAGGGTGGTCCCAGCTGCCGCAGCGGGAACCCCAGTCCAACCTGTACCGGCCGGGCCAGGCGCCCACCACCGGTCGCCCCAGTGGCGGCGGCGGTGGCGGCCTCGGTGGTGGCGGGTTGAACGCGGGCGTCTCCAATGCCCGCACCACCACCGACCTGGCGGCCAAGGCGGCGCGCAAGGAAGCCGCCATGGTGAAGTCCGTCGGTATCGACGGACCGACCCGCAGCATTTCGCGTCCGGAACTGGTGAAGGATCTGCCGGATCTGTCGGAGATCCGGCACCCGCTGCCGCCGCCGGAGCCGATTCCGCCGACCGGTCCGGTCTCGCCGTCCGCGCCCGCCGCGGTGGCTCAGGCCGCGGCCAGCGGTGAACCGCTGCGCGCGACAGTCCAACTGCGGCATATCGATCCGTGGTCCACGCTGAAGGTGTCGCTGGTGATCAGCGTCGCCATGTTCTTCGTGTGGATGCTCGCGGTCGGCCTGCTGTACCTCGTGCTCGAGGGCATGGGCGTGTGGGAGCGACTGAACTCCACCTTCACCGACATGGTGTCGGAGGGCTCCTCCGCGGGGCTCATCGACGCCGGCAGCGTGTTCGGCTACGCGGGCGTCATCGGCCTGATCAACGTGGTCCTGCTGACCGCGCTGTCGACCGTCGGCGTCTTCGTCTACAACCAGTGCACGGATCTGGTCGGCGGCATTCAGGTGACGCTCTCCGATCCCGACTAGAGCACCCCGTGAGACGGCCGGTCCGGACTGCCCAGCAGCCCGCTGACCGGCCGTTTTGCTTATCTCAGCCGACGTACGGTAATCTTCTGCCTCGGCCGGAGTTACACACTCCGAGCCGGTTTCGGGCCTATAGCTCAGGCGGTTAGAGCGCTTCGCTGATAACGAAGAGGTCGGAGGTTCAAGTCCTCCTAGGCCCACTCCCGAAAATTCACAGTAGGGTGGGATTCATGAAATTTCTCCTCACGATCGGCCTCGTCGCCGCGGTGATCTTCGGAATCAGCAAGCTGCGCCAGCGCGGCGAAGCGGACCTGTGGCACGAGGTCACCACCCGCTGAACGACTTTCGGGGGATGTCATGTTTCCCGGCTCGGGGCCTTAGCTCAATTGGCAGAGCACTGCCTTTGCAAGGCAGGGGTTAGGGGTTCGATTCCCCTAGGCTCCACAACAACACACGATGTGTGCGAAACCGCCCCCAGGGGCGGTTTTTTCGTTTTCCGCACCGTGGCTTGTGACACGAGACATCGAGTCTGGTTCCGGTCGGATCTGGCCGTAAAGTCGTGGTATGGCGTCCCCTGAGATCTCCGAACTGGTGCAGTCCGTGGTGGAGCCGTACCTGCTGGACGGGCCGCGCAAGTACAACCGCCGGGAAGTCTCGCAGTTGACCGAGGTGCCCTCGGCGCTGACCCGGAGGCTGTGGGTGTCGCTGGGTTTTCCGGCGGACCCGGACGACGACGCGGTGGAGTACACCGACGCGGATATCGCGGCCGCCAAGACCTTCGCGCGGTTGAACGTGCTCGCCTCCGCGGATATGCACACGCAGTCGACGGCCGCCCGCACGCTCGGGCGGTCCATGGCGCGGTTGGCCGAGTGGCAGGTGGATCTGGTCACCGAGGAGATCCTGGCGCGGATCGCCGACATCACCACCGCGGATCCCGCGGCCGATCCGGAGGCCGTGGCCCGCGCGGCCACCGAGGAGGTGGTCGCCGAGCTCGAGGCGCTCATGTCGTACGCGTGGCGGCGGCACCTGAACGCCGCGCTGGCGCGATCGCTGTCCGAGGGCGCGGTCGCGGGGGACACCATGCGGATGATGGCGATCGGGTTCGCGGACATGGTCGGTTACACGCGCCTGACCCGCCACCTCGAGGTCGAGGAATTGTCCTCGCTGCTGGAGGCGTTCGAGACGGCCACCAGCAACGCCATCGTCGCCAACGGCGGCTGGGTGATCAAGAACGTGGGCGACGAGGTCATGTTCGCGGCGCACACCGCGAAGGAGGGGGCGCGGATCGCGCTCGCCGTGCAGGAGGCCGCGACCGCGTCGCACGGTGTCACCCAGGAACTGCGGGTGGGCCTGGCCTACGGGGAGGTGCTGCAGCGGTTCGGCGACCTGTACGGGTCGGTGGTGAACGTGGCTGCTCGGCTCACCGGTGTGGCGCGCCCGGACACCGTGCTGATCGACGACGGTGCGGCGCAGGCTCTCGCCGGGGATCCGGAATTCTCGCTGCGGAATCTGGCGACGGTGCGGGTGCGCGGTATCAACCGGCTGCACGGACATGTGCTGCGCCGCAATGTGATCGGCTCGTCCTCGTCGCGATCGTGAGTCGTACTCGGGGCCGGGTGGATCCACCTCCGCTGCCCGAGGCGAGCAGGCGCGTCGTGTGATGGGTTGCCGGTTCGGCGCGAAATCGGTTGCCGCGTAAGCGATCGTGCTCCGGACATGGGGGCGGGCCTCGGCGAAGGGGGGGAGTTAGCCGAGGCCCGCGTAGGTCGGCCCGGGGGGGAGGGGCCGACTGAAAACGATCCTACGCGACGAAGCACATTCGTGTGGGTATCGGGGCATCGCGTTCGAAGAATTTTTGCGGAAAAAGTGTCGTACCCGGATGCGAACATGTGTTCGTGCGCATGGTGCTGACGTCGGACAACGCCGGGGGGACAACAACCCGGCAACCCTCCGGCACTTCACAAATCGGATGACTCGGACCGGTTCTCGAGCAATACTGGCCCATTATGTCCGGTCTTGTTCAGCAGCATCCGTGCAGTTCAGAGCCACTGCACCCGCGAACCCACGAGACATCAGGAGAATCATGCCCGACGCAATAATCGCGGAGGGTCTGGTCAAGAAGTACGGCCGCCTGGTCGCACTGGACGGACTCGACTTATCCGTGCCCGAAGGCACGGTCACCGCCTTGCTCGGCCCCAATGGTGCGGGCAAGACCACAACCGTGCGCGTGTTCACCACGCTGCTCATCCCCGACGAGGGCCGCGCCACCGTCGCCGGCGTGGACGTACTGAAGGATCCGCAGCTGCTGCGCTCGCGCATCGGCACCTCGGGTCAGTACGCGGCCGTGGACGAATACCTCACCGGTTTCGAGAATCTCGAGATGGTGGGCCGCCTGTATCACATGGGGACACAGCGCAGTAAGGACCGCGCGCGGGAACTGCTCGACCGCTTCCGCCTCGCCGACGCCGCCGATCGCCCGGTCAAGGGATACTCCGGCGGCATGCGCCGCCGGCTCGACCTGGCGGGCGCGCTGGTGGCCAATCCGCCGGTGCTGTTCCTGGACGAACCGACCACCGGTCTGGATCCCCGTGCGCGCCAAGACCTCTGGGACGTAATCGAGGAACTGGTTGCCGGCGGCACCACCCTGCTGCTCACCACCCAGTACATGGAGGAGGCCGACAGGCTGGCCGATTCCATCGCCGTCATCGACCACGGCAAGGTCATCGCCGAGGGCACCGCAGACGAGTTGAAGGCCATGATCGGCGGTGACCGGATCGAACTGATCGTGGACCATGTCGACAGCCTCGCCGTCGCGCAGCAGGCCCTGGAAGGCTTGGCGCAGGGCGAGATTCGGCTCGAACCGGGTCTGCGCCGCATCATCGTGCCGGTGGCGGACGGCTCCCAGGCGCTGGTGGACGCGATCGGGCAACTCACCAAACATGAAGTGCGCATTCAGGATGTCGGTCTACGGCGGCCCTCGCTGGACGACGTGTTCCTGTCCCTCACCGGTCACGAGGCCGACGAATTGATCAACGGCGCGCGTGGCGCGCAGGAGACGACCGGAGGTACGGACCGATGAGCTCCACTCTCGCCACCATCGAACGTCCTTCGCTCGCACAGCGTTTGGCGATGGTCGTCACCGACAGCGTCACCATCACCAAGCGCAATGTCATCAAGATCCGGCGCGTTCCGGACGTGCTGATCTTCTCGACCATCTCGCCGATCATGTTCGTGCTGCTGTTCGCCTACGTCTTCGGTTCGGCGATCCAGCTCGACGGCACGTCCTATCGCGAGTTCCTGATCGCGGGCATCTTCGCCCAAACCGTGGTGTTCGGAGCGACTTTCACCGGTTTGAGCCTGGCCGAGGACATGCAGAAGGGCATCATCGACAGGTTCCGGTCGCTGCCCATGGCGCCGTCCGCGGTCCTGATCGGCCGCACCCTGGCGGATGTCGTCATCAATGTGGTGAGCCTGGTCGTCATGTCGCTGACCGGTCTGGTGGTGGGCTGGCGGATCCGCGGCTCGTTCCTGGACGCGGTACTGGCCTACGTGCTGCTGCTGCTCTTCGCGTACGCGATCTCGTGGATCATGGCCGTGGTGGGCCTGCTGGTGCGCGCGCCGGAGGTCTACAACAACGCCAGCTTCATGGTGATCTTCCCGCTGACCTTCATCGCGAACACGTTCGTGCCCACGCAGAATCTGCCCACGGTGCTACGGGTGATCGCGGACTGGAGTCCGGTGTCCGCGGTGACTCAGGCGGCGCGCGATCTGTTCGGCAATGTCAGCCCGATGGGGCCGAGCACCGATGTGTGGCCGATGCGGCATCCGGTGGCGACGACGTTCCTGTGGATCGTGGTGATCCTGGCGATCTTCGTGCCACTGGCGCTGCGCCAGTACAAGAGGTCCGTCAGTCGCTAGTGCGCCGCTGACATGTCCGAGGACGGCGCGGAACCGTTGCGCGAATAACCCAGGCGCGGCGGTTCCGCGGCCGGAGCCGGCGGCTGGGGACGCCGGTTCACGAAGAACGCGACGGCACCGCCCGCGACCGCGAGCACTGCCGCCAGGATGATTCGACCTCGAAAACGCCCCAGCTCCATGCGATCCACAGTACCGCTGTTCCGCGGCGGGGTGGCATCCGTCGTTATTCGACGGTGACGCTCTTGGCGAGGTTGCGCGGCTTGTCCACGTCACGCCCCAGGGCGATGGCCGTGTGATAGGCCAGCAGCTGCAGCGGGATGGTCAGAATGATCGGGTCGAGCTCCGGACCCACCGACGGCACCCGGATGACGGCGTCCGCGACGGTGTCCGGGATATCGGCGTTGGTGACCACGATGACCGGGCCGCCCCGGGCCTTGATCTGCTCGATGGTGGTGAGGTTCTTGGCGACCAGTTCGTCGGCGGGGACCAGCACCACGCTCGGCATGTCCGGGTCGATCAGGGCCAGCGGGCCGTGCTTGAGTTCGGAGCCCTGGTACGCCTCGGCGTGGATGTAGGAGATCTCCTTGAGCTTCTGCGCGCCCTCGCGCGCCACCGGCCAGGCGCGCACGCGGCCGATGAAGAACATGCTGCGGGCCTTGGCATAGCGGGCCGCGACGTCGGCGATGGCGGCTTCGGCCTCGAGCACCGAATCGATCGCGTCCGGCAGCGCGCGCAGACCGGTCACCACCCGTTCACCGGCGGCGGCGGACAGGTCGCGGACCCGGCCGAGCAGCAGGGCCAGCATGGCGAAGGACACGGTCATATTGGTGAGCGCCTTGGTGGAGGCCACCGAGACCTCGGGACCGGCGTGCAGGAACACTCCCGCGCCGCACTCGCGGGCGATGGCGCTGCCGACCACGTTCACCGCGCCGATCACCCGGCCGCCCTTGCGCTGCAACTCCTGCACCGCCGCGAGAGTGTCGATGGTCTCGCCGGATTGGCTGATCGCGATGTACAGCGCGTCCGAATCGACCACCGGATTGCGGTAGCGGAACTCCGAGGCGGGTTCGGCGGTGGCCGGAATCCGGGCCAGCTCCTCGACCAGCTGGGCGCCGAGCTGGCCGGCGTAGTAGGCCGAACCGCAGCCGAGGAACACGACCTTGGTGATGCCGCGCAGTTCCCGCGCGTCCATGTTCAGTCCGCCCAGGATGGCGGTGGCGAAGCGCTCGTCGAGGCGGCCGCGCAGGGCGCGCCGCACGGCGTCGGGCTGTTCGGCCATTTCCTTGCGCATGAAGTCCGGATGCCCGCCGAGCGCGTAGTCCTCTGCGGCCATGGCGATGGTGGTGGGCGTCTTCTCGGTGCGCAGCGCCTCGAGTCCCAGTGTGCTGGTACGGAATTCGCCGGAGCGGACGGTGGCCAGCTCGCCGTCGTCCAGGAAGACCACGCGCTGGGTGTGGTGCACCAGGGCGGCGACGTCCGAGGCCACGAACATCTCGCCGTCACCGACGCCGAGCACGATCGGACTGCCGTTGCGCGCCACCACCAGTTCGTCGGGGCGGCGCGAATCGAGGACCAGCAGGCCGTAGGTGCCCTCGACCCGGTGCAGCGCGCCGCGCACGGCGTCCTCGAGCGATTCGGTGTCCGCGAGGTTTGCGGCGATCAGATGCGCGATGGCCTCGGTGTCGGTGTCGGAAACGAATTCGACTCCGGCAGCGGTCAATTCGGCGCGCAGTTCCTCGGCGTTCTCCACGATGCCGTTGTGCACCACGGCGATTCGGCCCGAGCCGTCGGTGTGCGGGTGCGCGTTGGCGTCACTGGGTTCGCCGTGCGTGGCCCAGCGGGTGTGCGCGATGCCCACGGTGCCGCGCAGCTTGCCGCCCTCGGCGTCGACCCGGTTGCGCAGGTCCTGGACGCGGCCCTGGGTCTTGGTGATGCGCAGCTTGCCCCGGTGCGGGACGGCCAGTCCGGCGGAGTCGTAGCCTCGGTACTCCAGCCGATGCAGTCCCTCGAGCAGGACCGGTACCGACTCGCGGTGCCCGATGTATCCGACGATTCCACACATTGCGCGCCGATCTCCTCGATCACTAGACGATGCCGCTTTCCTGGATGCGGTGCTGTTGTAGATGGTGTCGCTGTAGATGGTGCCGCTCATCCGTAGACGATGCGACGCATCTGCCGCTCGGTGAACACGGGCGCCGCGAACCGGCGCTGGGCCAGTTCCTGCGCGATGCGCTGCCAGATCTCGGCATTGCGCACCTGACGCCGCTGCAGTTCCGCGTGTCTGCGGCGCACGAACTGCTCGGCGTTCTCGTCGAAATACCCGACCACATCGGCGACGACCCGCGCCGCGACCGCGGGCGGCAGGCCCGTGGAGGCGGCGACATGGTGCACCAGATCGACCGGGACCCCGTCATTCACTCGTCCGAACCTGCCATGCCGGAGTCGGTAATGCCAACATTTGTGCCCGATTCCGGGCACGAATTCAGAGAATCACACTCCAGCGTTCACCGGAGACGCCCCGAGATCGACCGTGCGCCTCGCGACGCTCGCGGCGCCCGGCCGTCGCGGAGAACCCTTTGCCCGGCCATTAACATTGCGGACGTGACCTCACCGAATCAGACCGCGGTAGCGACGCTGCACACCAACCTCGGCGACATCAAGATCTCGCTGTTCGGCAACCACGCACCGGCAACGGTCCGCAACTTCGTGGGGCTGGCCGACGGCACCGCCCCGTACAAGACCAAGAACGCCTCCGGCGCCACCGAGGGCCCCTTCTACGACGGTGCGATCTTCCACCGCATCATCGAAGGCTTCATGATCCAGGGCGGCGACCCGACCGGCACCGGTCGCGGCGGCCCGGGCTACGAGTTCAAGGACGAGTTCCACCCGGACCTGCGCTTCGATCGCGGCTACCTGCTCGCGATGGCGAACGCCGGGCCCGGGACCAACGGCTCGCAGTTCTTCATCACCCTCGGCCCGACGCCGCACCTCAATCGCAAGCACACCATCTTCGGTGAGGTGCTCGATCCCGATTCCCGCAAGGTGGTCGACGCCCTCGGCGCCGTGTCCACCGACCGCAGCGACCGCCCGAAGGACGATGTCGTGATCTCCTCGATCACGCTCTCCTGATTTCGGCACCCTCCCGAATCCGGCTCCGACCGAAGAGAATTCGCCATGCAGCCACAACCGCCCGCACCGACCTGCTTTCGGCATCCGAACCGGCCCACCGGTCTCGGGTGCACCCGGTGCGGGCGGCCGGCCTGCGCGGAGTGCCTCACTCCGGCGGCTGTCGGCCAGCACTGTGTCGACTGTGTCCAGCAGGGACGCCAGGATGTTCGCCCGGTGCGCAATGCGGCCGGAACCACGGTGTCGCAGGTGTCGCAGCCGTATGTCACGTACGCGCTGATCGCGATCAACGTGATCGTGTTCGCGATCACCGCGTATCAGGCACAGAGCGTGTCCGACAATCGGCGTTCGGCGCTCTTCCGCGACTGGACGCTGGTGCCCGCCCTCGTCGGTGACGGCGATTGGGTGCGGGTGATCGGCTCGGGCTTCCTGCACATCGGGCCGATACACCTGCTGGTGAACATGTTCGCGCTGTACATGCTCGGCCCGTACTGTGAGATCGCGCTGGGCCGGGCCCGGTTCGTGGCCGTCTACGCGGCCTCGCTGCTCGGCGGTTCGGCCGCGGTGACGGTGCTGTCCGATCCGCTGACCGGCACTGCGGGTGCGTCGGGCGCGATCTACGGGCTCTTCGGCGCGGTGGCGGTGATCATGCTGCGGACCCGGCAGAACCTCACGCAGATCATGGTCGTGCTGGCGATCAACCTGATCCTGAGTTTCTCGCTGCGCAGCAGTATCTCGATCTGGGGTCACCTCGGTGGCCTGCTGGCCGGAACCCTCGCCGCCGTCGGCATCCTGTACCTGCCGCGCTGGCTGGGTGCGAAGACGCCGAAGACCGCGATGACGATCGGATGGGTGTCCGTGGCGGTGGTGGCCGTGGCCGCGGTGCTGGTCACGGTGCTGGGCGCACCGACGCTCGGCTACTGAGCCCCCGCGCGGCCGGGATCACCCGGCCCACGGGCTAGCGCCGCAGATGCGACTCGATCACCTCGAGGACGTCCTCGGGGTGGGTGCCGAGATCCCAGCGGCCGAAGATCAACAGCTTCTCGTCGCCGTCGTGGTTCACGTCGAGTTCGAGCATGGGCATCCGGCGGCCGAGCCGCCGGTAGTTCACC
Organism: Nocardia jejuensis NBRC 103114; assembly: GCF_001613145.1. Classification (GTDB taxonomy): domain Bacteria; phylum Actinomycetota; class Actinomycetes; order Mycobacteriales; family Mycobacteriaceae; genus Nocardia; species Nocardia jejuensis. The sequence continues at coordinate 284,812 of NZ_BDBU01000024.1, read as the reverse complement.
ACGCGGACCCGCAGCACCTGCTGTGCGCTGTAGCGCTGCGGTCCGGTGAAGCCGTGCACCACGACATGCGCGGGATTGCCCGGTTCAACGGCGAGTCGCGGGCGCTGCCGCAGACCCATGCCGGCCAGGACGAGCAGACCCGCCGCGCCAAGGCCGATCAGCAGTTTGCCGGGGCCGTCATCGGTCAGGATCGCACCGATGACCAGCGCGACTCCGCCGGCCGCGCAGGCGGCCAGGGCGGCGGGGGGTGTGGACCAGGAGAGTGGGGCGGCGGGGTCGAGATCCGTCACGATCCCCAATCCCTCCTCGAGTTGTCCACAAGGTCATCCACAGGTGTGTATGAATAACAACGGTGTAAGGAACTCATCGCCAGCGCATGGTCATGATCAGTCCGACCACCATCAGGCCGAACCCGATCAGGAAGTTCCACGCACCGAGATCGCTCATCCAGCTGATGGACTCCGCGGCCAGGTAGTACACGAGCAGCCACACCAGGCCTGCGAGCATGAAGCCCAGCATGATCGAGACGTACCAGACCGGCGACGGGCCGGCGTGCTTCACCTTGACCGGCGTCCGGCTGGCCGGGTTGACGGTGTAATCGGTCTTCTTCCGGACCTTCGACTTGGGCATGACGTCCTCAATTTCGGCGTGCAGTCTGGCTAAAGGTTATCCCAGGTCACTCGGGGGACCCGCCCCCTAGCCCCCCGGGCGGTATGTCTGCGCGGGCGGCGGCCGGGCTCCGACGAGCCGGGTCGCCACGCGTGCATGACTGTAAACCGGGCGCGGGCCGTGCGCCGAGGTTCCGGGGCGGCGGCAGAGCCATTACTCTCAGGGAATGCGTGTTCTGGTCGTCGACAACTACGACAGCTTCGTGTTCAACCTCGTCCAGTATCTCGGACAGCTGGGGACCGAAGCCGTGGTCTGGCGCAACGACGACCCCCGGCTCGCGGATCTCGAGGCCGTCGCCCGTGATTTCGACGGTGTGCTGATCAGCCCCGGCCCGGGCACCCCCGAGCGCGCGGGGGTGAGCATCGAGCTCGTGCACGCCTGTGCGCGAACCGAAACTCCGCTGCTGGGTGTGTGCCTCGGGCATCAGGCCATCGGCGTCGCGTTCGGCGCGACGGTCACCCGCGCGCCGGAACTGCTGCACGGCAAGACCAGTGACGTCTTCCACGTCGGTGCGGGCGTGCTGGCCGGCCTGCCGGACCCCTTCACCGCCACCCGCTACCACTCGCTGACGGTTCTGGAGGAGACCATGCCGCCGGAGCTGGAGGTGCTGGGCCGCACCGAGTCCGGCATCGTGATGGCCATGCGGCATCGCGACCTGCCCATCCACGGTGTGCAGTTCCACCCGGAGTCGGTGCTCACCCAGGGCGGTCACCGCATGCTCGCCAACTGGCTGGGCGTGTGCGGCGAGCGTCCCGCCGAGGGCCTGGTGCAGACCCTCGAGGCGGAGGTCGCGGCGCTGGTATGAGCGGTCGGGGCCCGGAGGCGCGAGCTTGCGTGCGGCCGCACGTGCTGCTGTCGGTGGCGGTCAGCGTCGACGGCTACATCGACGACGCGTCGCCGAATCGGCTGCTGCTGTCCAATGCCGCCGATTTCGACCGGGTCGACGCGCTGCGCGCCGACTCGGACGCGGTGCTGATCGGCGCCGAGACCCTGCGCCGGGACAACCCGCGGCTGCTGGTTAACAGCCAGGACCGGCGGGTGCGACGGGTCGCGGACGGGAAACCGGAGTATCCGCTGCGCGTCGTCGTCACCGCGAGCGGGAATCTCGATGCGAGCCAGCGCTTCTGGCATCAGGGTGGCGAAAGACTGGTCTACACCACCGATTCCGGAGCGGCGCGCCTCGCGGATCGTTTCGACGGGCCGGCCAAGGTCGTGTCCCTGGGCGCCGTACCGGATTTCGCGGATCTGCTGGACGATCTGGGCAAACGCGGCATCGAGCGCCTCATGGTGGAGGGCGGCGGATCCATCCACACCGCGTTCCTCGCCGCCGGGCTGGCCGACGAGATCCGCATGGCGATAGCGCCCCTGGTGGTCGGCGATCCGGCCGCCCCCCGGTTCCTCCGAAACGCCGAATTCCCCGGCGGTTCCGCGCATCGGATGCAGCTGGCGGACGTGTCCCGGATCGGGGATATCGCACTGCTGCGCTATCTGCCCAAGGAGGACTCGGATGTCTGACGAAACGCGGGGCGATCGCGGCTGGATGCGGCACGCCATCGGCCTGGCGCGCCTGAGTCCGCAGAGCCCGACGGCCTTCTCGGTGGGCGCGGTGATCGTCGGCGCGGACGGCGTGGAGATCTCGCACGGCTGGTCGCGGGAGACCGACGAGAAGGTGCACGCCGAGGAATCCGCGCTGAACAAACTGGATCCCGACGATCCGCGGCTGCCGCACGCCACCGTCTACAGCACCCTGGAGCCCTGCTCGCAGCGCGCCAGCCAGGATCGCGCCCCCTGCACCGATCGCCTGCTGCGCGCGGGCGTCCGCCGCGTCGTCATCGCCTGGCGCGAGCCCGGCACGTTCGTGGTGAACTGCGTGGGTGTGGAGAAACTCCGCGAGCACGGCATCGAGGTGATCGAACTCCAGGACCTGGCCGAGGAAGCCATGTCCATGAACCGCCACCTGCGCCTGTGAGAGAAGGGGCCCGGGACGGATCCCGAACCCCTTCCGCCGGGCTGGTTCTGGTTACCTGCCCCGACTGACAGCTCGAGGTGCTCGAGCTGTCAGTCGACGACCACCGCGTACTGGAACCACCATTCGGTTCCTCCGTCAGCCCTTTTCACCTCGTGGCACGGAGTGTGAGGGTTACGGCCGTTGCTGTTGAGCAGGTCCGCGGCTGTGGTGCATGCACCTTCGGTCGGCCACGGACCCGAAGGACTGTCGTACGGCGTGACGTCTGCCGACGCGGCTCCGGTTCCCCCGATGACCACAGCCGACGTAAGCGCCGCACCAGCTAGAAACTTGATGATCATTTCCCACCCCTGATCTTCTGGATCTTGCACTGGGTCAAGCGTATCCAGAAAAGAGTCATCGGGTCATGGCGGCCCGAGGGACAGGATTCCGGTCGTGATGGTGACGGTCTGGGTCTTGCTGAGGGAGGAGCCCGCGGACGGCTGCTGAGCCAGGATGCGCCCGACATCGCCCGCGTTCAGGGTGCTCTGGGTGTTCTGGCTGATTTGCCCGTTCCAGCCGCGCTGCCGCAGCAGATCCGCTGCCTGCGCCGGCGTGAGTCCGATGACCGAAGGCATGGCGATCTGGTCGCCGCTGGAGACCTTGACGACCACGGTGGAGCCCTTGTCCGCCTGAGTTCGGGCCGCGGGGCTGGTGCTTATCACCGTCCCGGCGGGTTGGCTGCTCGGCACTTCCTCCACCGTGACAGTGAAGCCCGCGCTCACCTCGAGATTGGGTTTCGCGACATCGATCGATTGGCCGACCACATCGGGGACGCTGACCTTCTCCGGCCCGGATCCGAGGGTGATGCTGACCTGTCCGCCGGCGTCGACCTTCTGGGCTTCGCCGGGGATCTGGTTGGTGACCTTGTCCTTGTCCTCGGTGCTGGAGGCTTCGCGTTTGACGTCCGGATTGAGGCGCAGCCCTTGGGAATTGAGCTGCTGTTCGGCCTGCTGCTGGGTGAGCCCTGCCAGTCGCGGCACCGGGACCTGGGACGGACCGGTGGACACCTGCAGGGTGACGGTGCTGCCCTTGTCGACGCGCGACTGCCCGAGCGGCTGGGTGGCGATCACATTGCCGACCGCGACCTTGCCGTCCGGTTTCTCCTGGACCGCGACGCTGAACCCGAGCTTCTCCAGATCCCGTTGCGCCAGTGCGGAGTTCTTGTTCGACAGATCCGGCACGGTGACCTGATCGGGTTTCGAGCCCACGCTGATCAGCGCCCACAGCACGCCGCCCAGCGCCAGCACCACGGCCACCGCCGCGAGGGTGATGAGCACGCCGCGCCGGGAACCGCCACCGCCGCCGGAGTCGACGATCTCCTGTTCGGTGGTGTCGTCGCGGCGCTCGACGGTGCGGTAGCTGCGCGGTGCGGGGCTGTCGTCGTCGAGGAAGCCGTCGCGGTCCTCCTCGGTCATGACGACCGGTGCGGTGGGCTTCTGCCCGCCGAGCACCCGGATCAGGTCGGCGCGCATCTCCGCGGCCGTCTGGTACCGGTTGGCGGGGTTCTTGCTCATCGCCTTGAGCACGACGGAGTCGAGTTCGCGCGGCACGCCCTGATAGACGTGCGAGGGCAGCCGGGGGTCCTCGCGCACGTGCTGATAGGCCACGGCCACGGGCGAGTCGCCGGTGAAAGGCGGTTCCCCGGTGAGGATTTCGAACAGCACACAGCCGACCGAGTACACGTCCGAGCGGGCGTCGACCTGCTCGCCGCGCGCCTGCTCGGGCGAAAGATATTGCGCGGTACCGATAACGGCCGCGGTCTGAGTCATCGGGTTGGAGCTGTCGGCGATCGCGCGCGCGATGCCGAAGTCCATCACCTTCACCGCGCCGGCGCGGTTGATCATGATGTTGGCGGGCTTCATGTCCCGGTGCACGATGCCGTTGCGGTGCGAGAAGTCCAGCGCCGCACACACATCCGCGATGACCTCCATGGCACGCCGGGGCGGCATGGGGCCGTTGCCGCGCACGATGTCGCGCAGGGTGTCGCCGTCGACGTACTCCATCACGATGTACGGCAGTGGGCCGCCGTCGATCTCGGCCTCGCCGGTGTCGTACACCGCGACGATCGCGGGATGGTTCAGCGCCGCCGCGTTCTGCGCCTCGCGCTTGAACCGCAGATAGAACGTGGGGTCGCGGGCGAGGTCCGCGCGCAGCACCTTGATCGCCACATCACGGCCCAGCCGCAGGTCACGAGCCTTGTGCACCTCGGACATGCCGCCGAACCCGATGATCTCACCCAGCTCGTAGCGAGAGCCGAGGTTCTTCGGGGTCGTCATGGCAGTCCTCGGGGGCTGGCTGGGGAGTCGGCGTCGTCGGGCGATACTACGTTTCCACGGGCGCCCGGGATGGCCGGCAATGTCGGTATGTCCCAGGTGGGCTGCGGGAAACGATTGGTGGTCGTCTTCTGCGCCGTGGTCTTCTCGGGCTTGGTGGTCGAGGGTTTCGTCGTCGGCGGCACCGTGGTCGTCGGCGGGACCGTCGTGGTCGGCGGCACCGTCGTCGTGGTCACCGGCGGTTCGGTGGTGGTCGTCGGATCCTCGGTGACGACCGGCGGCGGCACCGGGCGCGCCGTGGTGGTCGGCGGCACGGTGGTGGTCGGCGGGACCACCGGCGGTACGACCACCGCACTGGTGCGGGTGGACGGCGCCGGATCCGAGGAATTGTCGCCCAGCAGCACGAAAGCCGCTGCGGCGCCGAGGATCAGCGCACCCACACCGAGTCCGGCCAGAGCCTTCTGACTGCTGGTGAACCGGCCCTGCTGGGCGGGCGGGACATTGGTCGCGGGGCCGACCGGCACCGGGCCCGCCATGGTGCGCGGACCCTGCAGCAGCGAGGTCGCCGCGGTCGGATCCGGTTGCGGCTGCTGACGCGTCGGCTGCTGCGGGGTCGGATAGCGCATGGTGGCCTGATCGGCGCGGCCGCCGGGAATCACCATGGTCTGCCCGGTCGGCGGCACGATGCGCGCCGACCCGGTCACAGGGATGCCGCCGGGCGGCGTCGGCCGCCGGCCGGCCCGCACCGCGGCCACCGCGTCGGCGAACTCGCCGCCGCTGGTGTAGCGCTGGGTCGGATCCTTGGCCATCGTGATCTCGATCAGCTCACGCACGTTCGGCGGCAGATCGGCGGGCAGCGGCGGCGGGGTCTCCCGCACATGCTTCATCGCCACGGTCAGCGCGCCGTCTCCGGTGAACGGTCGTTCCCCGGCGAGCGCCTCGTAGCCGACCACGCCGAGGGAGTACACGTCCGAGGCGGCGGTGGCGTCCTCGCCGGTGGCCTGCTCCGGCGCGATGTACTGCGCGGTGCCCATCACCATGCCGGTCTTGGTGACCGGGGAGGCGTCCACCACCTTCGCGATGCCGAAGTCGGTGATCTTCACCTGACCGGTCGGCGTCACGAGGATGTTGCCGGGCTTCACATCCCGGTGCACCACACCCGCCGCGTGCGCGACCTGCAGCGCGCGGGCGGTCTGCTCCAGCATGTCCAGACCCTGTGCGACCGACAGCCTGTTGAGCCGGCTGAGCACCGCGTTGAGCGGTTCACCCGACACCAATTCCATTACCAGATAGGCGGTTTCGCCGCCGCTGGGGTCCAGGGTTTCGCCGTAGTCGTAGATTCCGGCGATGCCCGGATGGTTCAGCTGTGCGGTCGTCCTCGCCTCGGTACGGAACCGATGACGGAAGGTCGGGTCGGCGGAGAACTCCGCCTTGAGCACCTTCACCGCGACCCGTCGATCGAGCCGGGTGTCCAGCGCTTCCCAGACCTGTCCCATTCCACCGGTGGCGATCAGCCGCTGCAGCCGGTACCGATCCGCGATCATCGCACCGTTGTTCAGCATTCGAGACCTCGTCTACCTTGCACGTCCATATCGTCAGCTCCCCAGTCCGGCATCCAGGACCGCGCGCGCGACGGGCGCGGCGACCGATCCACCGGTGGCGGCCAGCGCCCGGTCTCCGCCGTTCTCGACGATCACCGCGATCGCGATCTTCGGGTTCTGCGCGGGCGCGAAAGCGATGTACCACGCGTGCGGCGGGGTATTGCGCGGATCTTCACCGTGTTCGGCGGTCCCTGTCTTCGAGGCGATCTGGTAGGCGCGCTGCTGGGTGCCGCCCTGGGTGTTCTTCTCCGATTCGATCATCAGATTGGTCAGCTGCGAGGCCACCGGCGCGGTGATCGCCTGCCCGACCGAGGTCGGTTTGACGGTCTCCAGCGTGGTCAGATCGGGGGCCTGCAATTGATCGACCAGATGAGGTTGCATGCGGACGCCGCCGTTGGCGACCGTCGCCGCGATGACCGCGTTGTCCAGCGGAGTGAGCGCCACATCGCGCTGCCCGATGCTGCTCTGCCCGAGGGCCGCGGCACTGGGAATGGTGCCGACAGTGCTGTCCGCCCACGGAATCGGAATGTTCGGATGCTGGCCGATGCCGAACGCGGCGGCCTCGTCCTTGAGTTTCGCTGCCCCCACCTTGATACCGAGTTCCACGAAAGCCGTGTTACACGAGTACTTGAAGGCGTCGGTCAGCGACGCGGTCGCGCCGTCACCGGGACCGCAGTGGCTGCCGTTGTAGTTCTCCAGCGTGGTGCTGGTGTCCGGCAACGTGATTCGCGACGCCGCGGTGAGCTGATCCTCCGGCTTCGCGATCCCGTTCGAGAGCGCGGCGGCGGTCGTCACCACCTTGAAGGTGGAACCGGGCGGATAGGTCTGCGAGACAGCGCGATTGAGCATCGGCTGCCGCGCGTCGGCCTGCAGTTGGTCCCAGGCCTGGGTGGCGCGCGCGCCGTCGTGACCCGATAGCAGGTTCGGATCGTACGAAGGCGTCGAGACCATGGTCAGGATGCGGCCGGTGCTCGGCTCGATGGCCACCACGGAACCGGTGTACCCCTTGGCGGTCAGCTGTTCGTAGGCGACCTTCTGCATGGCCGGGTTGATGGTGGTGATCACGTTGCCGCCGCGCGGATCCCGGCCCGAGACCATATCGATCAGGCGTCGCCCGAACAGCTGGTTGTCCGACCCGTTGAGCACCGAATCCTCGGCGTGCTCCAGGCCGGTGCTGCCGTACTGCATCGAGTAGAAGCCGGTCGCCGGGGCGTACGCCATCGGATCGGTCGGGTAGGTGCGCAGGTACTTGTAGCGGTCGTCGGTGGAGACCGAGCTCGCGAGAACCGTTCCCTGCGCGGAGATCTGGCCGCGCTGGCGGGCGTACTCGTCCAGCAGCACGCGCACGTTGCGGGGATCGTTGCGCAGGCTGTCGGCCTTGCCGAACGGCCCGATCTGCACCTGCACGTAGGTGGCGTTGGCCAGCAGCGCCAGGATCATCACCATGACCGCCATGGCCACCCGGCGAAGAGGTGTGTTCACGCGACACCCCCCTTGGGTTTGCGCACCAGCTCGGTCGGCGCGTCCGCGAGTGGCTCCGGGGCCCGCTTGCGGACCGGGGCCGGCGCGCGCGCCGCGTCGGACACCTTGATCAATAGCGCCAGCAGCGCGTAGTTGGCCAGCAGCGAGGAGCCGCCGTAGGACATGAAGGGCGTGGTCAGACCGGTCAGCGGAATCAGTTTGGTGACACCGCCGACCACCACGAACAGCTGGATCGCGATGGTGAAGGACAACCCCGCGGCCAGCAGCTTGCCGAAGCTGTCGCGGACCGCCAGCGCGGTGCGCAGACCACGGATCACGAACACGCAGAACAGCATCAGCAGCGCGGTGAGCCCGATCAGGCCGAGCTCCTCGCCGATCGCGGAGATGATGAAGTCGGTCTTGGCGAACGGCACCTGCGAGGGCCGGCCGCTACCCAGCCCGGTGCCCGCCAGACCGCCCGTCGCCAGGCCGAACAGCGACTGCCCGATCTGGTAGCCGGTGTTGCTGTAGTCGTCGAACGGGTGCAGCCAGGTGGACACGCGCACCCGCACATGCCCGAAAGCCTGGTAGGCGAACACGAATCCGATCGACAGCAGGCCCAGGCCGACCACGACCCAGCCCACCCGCTCGGTCGCGATGTAGAGCATCACCAGCACCGTGCAGAAGATCAGCAGCGAGGTGCCCAGATCCTTCTCCAGCACCAGCACGCCGATGCAGACCAGCCACACCACCAGGATCGGGCCCAGGTCCCGGGCCCGCGGCAGCTCCATGCCGAACATGTGCTTGCCCGCGGCGGTGAACAGATCGCGCTTGGCGACCAGGACGCCCGCGAAGAATATGATCAGCAGGATCTTCGCGAACTCACCCGGCTGCATGCTGAAGCCCGGCAGCCGAATCCAGATCTTCGCGCCGTTCACCTGAGAGAACCGGTCCGGCAGCAGCGCCGGGATGGCCAGCGCGATCAGACCCACGAGGCCGAGCGTGTACGCGTACCGCGCCAGGGTGCGGTAGTCGCGCAGCGCGATCAGCAGGGCCATGAAAACCACCATCCCCAGCCCCGTCCACAGCACCTGCTGGTTGGCGTCGGGGGAGGGGATGGGCGAGGAGGCGAACTCGGCGTCCTGCGCCTCGGCGAGATCGAGCCGGTGGATGAGCACCAGCCCGACCCCGTTGAGCAGGGCCACGATCGGTAGTAGGAGCGGATCGGCGAACGGCGCGAAACGCCGCACCGCCAGATGCGCCACCCCGAACAGGGCCAGATAGGCCGTGCCCAGTTTGGCGATCTCCCACGTGATCGACTGTTCCTGACTGGCTTCCACCAGTACCAGCGACACCGTCGTCACCACCGCCGCCAGCCCGAGCAGCAGCAATTCCACATTGCGCCGGGTGGACGGCGGGGGCGCGGGAGCGAATCCGCCCGGGGGGCTGGGAAAGGCCCCAGCGGACGGTGGCGCTGGTGCGGACATCAGTCCGCCGTCCTGCAGTTCTGCCCCGGGATCTGCGGTGCCGTCGTGGTGGTGGAGGGGGTGGAAGGCGGTGTCAGCGTGTGGTTCTCGCCGCTCGGCGCGGTACCGCCGGTGGGCGCCGCGGGTGTGGTGACGGGAGCCGGGCTGTTCGGATCGCCGGCGGGCGGAGTGGTCGGCTGTGGTTGCGGCTGCGGCTTCTCGCACGCGGGCAGCAACTCGCTCTGGGCGAGCTTCTGCATCTGGGTGCGCGCATCCTCGCGCGACCCCGGCGGGAGGCCCTTGTCGACCGAATCACGGCCGCTGGGACGGAGATCCTTCAGCAACAGTTCACGGCAGCCGGCCGGGAACGACTCGTCGATGCCGAGCAGCTTCAGTTCACCGGCCCGGGTGACACAGCCGATCTGATCCACGTCGCGGATCGAATAGCCCAGCACCGAACCGGGCAGGCCGCGCAGGACCACCACCCGATCGTTCTCGGCGCCGACGTAGTAGTTGCTGCGAATCATGTTGTAGCCCACCGTGAGCCCGGCGCCGATCGCCACCAGCAGGGCCAGTGACAGGGCCAGCCAGCGCAGCTTGTGGCTCTTCTTCGGCGGTTCGGGCTCCGGTTGCGCGACCGCGCGCCGGGGCGCGGCGCGCGGTGGCCGCATGGCCGCGGCGCGTCCGGCCGCCGTGTTCGGCGGGGGAGTGTCCTCGTCCTCGCCGGAGGCGGCACCCGCGACGATGGGGTGGGACTGGCCGTAGTCCAGATCGATGACATCCGCCACCACGACCGTCACATTGTCGGGACCGCCACTGCGCAGGGCCAATTCGATGAGACGGTCGGCCGCCTCGTCGGTGCTGCCCTCGCGCATGGTATTCGCGATCGTCTCGTCGCTGACCACATCCGAGAGCCCGTCCGAGCACAGCAGATAGCGGTCCCCGGCCCGAGCCTCGCGCACCACCAGGGTGGGGTCGATCTCGTTGCCGGTCAGCGCGCGCATGATCAGCGAGCGTTGCGGATGGGTGTGCGCCTGCTCGGGTGTGATCCGCCCCTCGTCGACCAGCGACTGCACGAAGGTGTCGTCGCGGGTGATCTGGGTGAGCTCACCGCCCCGGAGCATGTAGGCGCGGGAATCGCCGATATGGGCGAGGCCGAGTTTGCGACCCGCGAACAGGATGGCGGTGAGCGTGGTGCCCATGCCGTCGAGTTCGGGCTCTTCTTCGACCTGATCGGCGATGTGCGCGTTGCCTTCGTGCACGGCCCGATTCAACTTGCCGAGCAGATCGTCGCCCGGTTCGTCGTCGTCGAGGTGCGCGAGCGCCGCGATCATCAGTTGGGAGGCGACTTCACCGGCGGCGTGGCCGCCCATGCCGTCCGCCAGCGCGAGTAGGCGCGCACCGGCGTAGACGGAGTCCTCGTTGTTGGCTCGGACGAGACCGCGGTCGCTGCGCGCTGCGTAGCGGAGAACGAGTGTCACGATCGCAGCTCGATCACGGTCTTGCCGACACGGACCGGTGTACCGAGTGGAACTCGAACCGGGGTGGTGACCTTCGACCTGTCGAGGTAGGTCCCATTGGTGGAACCGAGATCCTCGACGTACCAGTCCTCACCGCGCGGGGAGAGCCGCGCATGTCGTGTGGAGGCGTAGTCGTCGGTGAGGACCAGCGTGGAGTCGTCCGCGCGCCCGATCAGCACCGGCTGCGCGCCGAGTGAGATTCGAGTGCCGGCGAGTGAACCCTGAGTCACCACGAGATATTTGGCGCCCTTCTGGCCCCGGCGAAAAGATGGAAGCACCGCGGAACCGCCTGCGGCCCGCGGAGCGACACGAAGGCCGGATGCCGCGTAGATATCGCTGCGAAGGGTCCGGAGCACCGCCCACACGAACAGCCACAACAGCAGTAGGAACCCCGCGCGGGTCAATTGCAGGATCAGTCCCTGCACGGCGTTCCACCTCCTGTTTCGACCGTGTCGTAGGTACGGGCTGTCGTTCGGAGAAGGCTCCGTGACCCCCAACCGGCTTGCTGGTCAGCGCGACCGGCTACCACCGCGAGTGTTGGCAGCATCATAGGGCCGTAGACCGGTTGCGATCACGATACGACCGAGGAATCTCGTGCCATATCGTGACCTGCATCGCGAGCTTACGGGATCAGACGATCCGGATCAGGATCTCGGAATGTCCGGCGCGGATGACATCCCCATCGGCCAATTGCCAGTCCTGGACGGGCGACCCGTTGACCAGCGTGCCATTGGTCGAACCGAGGTCCGAGAGCATCGCGGTCTGGCCGTCCCAGCGAACTTCGATGTGCCGCCGGGAGACTCCGGTGTCGGGCAGGCGGAAGTGCGCGTCCTGGCCGCGGCCGATGATGTTGGATCCCTCACGCAACTGGTAGGTCCGGCCGGAGCCGTCGTCCAGCTGCAGGGTGGCCGAGTAGCCGGAGCCGCTGCGCGCGGGCGGCGCGGCGTAGCCCTGCTGCTGCCCGTAGCCCGGCTGGCCGTAGCCCTGCTCGTCGGCGTAGCCGGCCTGGTCGGAGTACTGGTCGTAACCGGCGCCCGGCTGGCCGTAGCCCTGGTCCGCGTAGCCCTGCTGGCCGCTCTGCTGCCCGTAGCCCGCGCCCGGCTGCTGGCCGTAGCCCTGGTCCGCGTAGCCCGGCTGCCCGTACCCCGCACCCTGCTGGCCGTAGCCCTGATCGGCATAGCCCTGCTGCTGGCCGTAGCCCTGGTCCGCGTAGCCCTGGTCCGCGTAGCCCTGGTCGGCATAGCCGCCCTGCTGGCCGTAGCCCTGGTCCGCGTAGCCCGGCTGCTGGCCGTACGCCTGATCGGGCGCGCTGTACCCGGGCTGCTGCCCGTAGCCGCCCTGGTCGGCATAGCCCGGCTGCTGGCCGTAGCCCTGCTCGGCGGGCGCCTGGTAGTCGTACCCGTTCTGGTAGTCACCGCCGTAGCCCTGCTCGGCGGGGGCCGCGTAGCCGCCCTGATCGGGGTACTGCTGCGCGCCGCCCTGACCGTACTGGTCGTAGCCCTGCTGGCCCGGGCGTCCTCCGGGCGGGGGCGCATACCCGCGGCCTCGGGGATCGGACTCCGCGGGCTCACGGCTTGGGTCGTAGCCTGAGTTCTGCGTCATGGGGCCAGCTCCTGGTTGCGGGTTGGGTCGTTGTGGGCGTTCAGGCCCCGGTGACGAGCCGGGCGGGCGGGCGGCGCCTCCCGCGTCCGGATCGACTCGGCCGCGTGTCCTGAACTGTCCGGTGTGCAGCGTAGGGGATGCCTCGAACTCCACGTGCACTTCGCCGTAGGTCTGCCATCCTTGTTCGCGGATGTAGTCCTGGAGATGTTTGGCGAACGCACGCACCGTGAGCTCGTGATCTGCTTGTCCCTCGCCTTGAACCAGCTGCCCGAGGTCGGACTCGTTGATGGTGATGACATAGCTGTTGGGAGCCAGCAGATGCCCCCCGCCGACATCCTGGACGTGATCGGTGGCCTCGCGCTGCAGGGCCGCCTCCACCTCCTGTGGCACGACGCTACCGCCGAATACGCGCGCGAACACGTCCCCGACCGCACCCTGGAGACGGCGTTCGAACCGGGAAACGATCCCCATGCCCCCTCCTTTCGGGTACGTCGCTCTCCCTGAAAAAGCGTTCGCGTGTCGTGGTCTGTTAACGCCGTGGCTTGTCCGTTGCAGACATGGACGGCCGTCCTATACAGCGACACGCGAGCATGGCGTGTCGCCGCAGGGACACGGTGATTGCATGATATCCACGATCGTCCACACCTGTAACTCCCGGAAACGGGTCGAGGTTCCCGGGCGCGGATATCGCGCCCCCACGGGCGCGGCGCAAGTGCGTAACGGCCGGTAACCAGGCGATTTCGTTTTGGCGCGCACGCCGTGATAAGTTTTTCGAGTCGCTCGGGCGAGTGGCGGAATGGCAGACGCGCTGGCTTCAGGTGCCAGTGTCCGTAAGGACGTGGGGGTTCAAGTCCCCCTTCGCCCACTCAGAACAGAAGGCCTGCTCCGGAATCCGGAGCGGGCCTTTTTTCGTATCCGGAGTTCCTCCGATGCGGCGGTCGCCCGACTCGCGGCCGGCCGATGTGCGGCTGCGCACGGCGTCGCCGGGGTCATGGCCGCCGTCCGCTCAGTGGGACGGTGGAATCCCCAGGTCACGGGCAGTGTGACGAAGATCGCAGGGATGATGGTGAACTCCTCGGCCGGAGCGTTGCCGGGCGCCTTCGCAGGGGCTTACAGGGGACTGAATTCGTTTGCCGGAAGATGCCGCAACAGGTATGCGACCGATTTTCATTGACCATTGCCTGACGGCCGTTTGGACAAAACCACATCAAACAAACTTGGGGTTTGTTTGATGTGAGGCGATCGCCGGGCAATGAGGGTCAGATGGGACGAAACGCCAGCTTAACGTGGGTTGAACCGGTGGTGTCGGCTTATCGCGGAAGTGTCCGGCAAACCGTTCCGGGGGAGTCGCGGCGTGAGGGAGGCGGCGCGTCGAAACGGGTCTCGGCACCCGGCCGACGGGACCGTTTCGGGCCGCTCGGCAGACCCTCCGCAAAGCGGAAGCTGGAAATTAACGACCTTGTCGGGTTCCCCACGGGGACGGCGTGTTTCACCTGGTGGCGTTATACGCCCGCCCCGCAAGTCGGAGGTTGCGTAGCCATAACGATTGTGTAGAGTCATCGGCAACGCTGGCCGCAGCTGAGCCGGACTCGCTGCGGCCAGTGGATATCAACTTTCGAGTGCAGTGCGACTAGGTCGCCACGCTCGCAACGGGTTCCGAGGGAACCTTCGCCGCCCGGTAGCTCGTCATGTGCTCACCGGGACCGCTCGCCTCGAGTTCCTGCTGTTCCTGCTGCGCCAGCACCACGCGCCGCCCTCGGCCGAATACGTAGACCAGGAAACCGATCTCGGCCAGCGCCCCCACGCCGATCCGCGCGGCGGTCGGCAACGTGCTGGGCGTCACGAAACCCTCCAGGAATCCCGACACCAGCAGCACCCCGACCAGACCCGATGCGATCGCCGCGGTGGTGCGGCCCTGCCGGGCCAGGGCCTGCGCCCGGCCCTCGCGGCCCGGATCGATCAGCGTCCAGCCGAGTTTCAGCCCCGCGCCGCCTGCCACGAAAATGGCGGTCAGCTCCAGCATTCCGTGCGGCAGGATGTAGCCGAAGAAGCTGTCCAGCCGTCCCGCGTCGGCCATCAGCCCGGCGCTCACGCCCAGATTGAGGCCATTCATGAGGATGACCCACACCGCGGGCAGGATGAGCACTCCGGTGAACAGCGCCATGGCCGCCACCCACGCGTTGTTGGTCCACACCTTGGCGGCGAAGGCCTGGTGCGAGTGTTCGAAGTAATAGGTCTCGAATTCGCCACCGGGCCGGGTCAGCCGATCGGTATCGGTGTCCAGGCCCAGATGCCGTCGCGCCGACTCCGATTCGGCCACCCAGGCGGCCAGCGCGGTGGACCCCGCCAGGAACACCGCCGCCACCGACACCCACCACGGCCACGCGCGGTACACCGCCGCCGGGAAGGTGTGGGTGAGGAAACGGCCGATCTCGCGCCAGGTGTCCTGCTGCGCGCCGAGTGCGCGTCCCCGGGCCCTGGTGAGAATCGCCGACAGGCCCGCCACGATCTCCGGATCGCCCTTGCGGGACTGCAACCGAGCCAGCTGCTGCGAGGTCAGCCGGTACAGCCGCACCAGTTCGTCGGACTCCGCGCCGGTCAGCTTCTTGCGGCGCGAGGCCAGGTGGTCGAGCCGGTCCCATGCGGGCCGGTGCACGTAGGTATATGCGTCCAGATCCATCGGTTGCCTTCCTGCGCCTCGACTCGGAAGAATGCTAACCGCCCCCCACCAGGAGAGACATGGCGCTTTTCACCACCGGCGAAGCAGTCGCCGTAGAACTGCCGCTCGCGCGGATCCCCACCAGGGCCGCGGCGTTCGTGCTCGACCTGGTCATCCAGGCGATCGTTGCCCTGGTGCTGCTGTTCGTCATCGAGATGACATTGGCCTCGATGGACGCGGATTCGGCCTGGCGCGATGCCGCGGTGCTGGTGGCGGTGGTGACCGCGCTGATCGGCTATCCGGTGCTCTGGGAGACGTTTTCGCGCGGGCGCTCGGTCGGGAAGCTGGCGTTCGGGCTGCGCGTGGTGCGCGCGGACGGCGGTCCGGTGTACTTCAAGCACGCGGTCACCCGCGGACTCGCCGGGATCGTCGACTTCTGGATCCTGGGCACCGGGCTGATCGCCATCGTGGTCTCGCTGTGCTCGCCGACCGGTCGCCGGGTCGGGGACGCACTGGCGGGCACCGTGGTGGTCCACGACCGCGGCCGCCTGCCCTGGCCCGCGCTGGCCGCCCCGCCGCCGTGGCTGGCGGGCTGGGCACGGCAGCTGGATCTGTCGGGGGTCTCGGACGAACAGGCATCGGCGGTGCGGGGCTATCTGCTGCGCTTCCGTACCCTCACCCCCGCGGTGCAGGATCAGCTGGGCCGCACGCTGGTCATCACCGTGTGCACGCAGCTGAACGTGCCGCCGCCCAACGGATATCCGCCGGTGCACATTCTGGGTGCGGTGCTGGCCGAGCGGCAGCGCCGGGCGTTCCCGTCACAGCGGCGACCGAACGCCGAGGGGCACTCGGACAACGGCTATCGGCGACCGGCTGCCTGATCCGCCGGTGATGCCCGGCATCGGGGTCGGCGGTTCGGTCCGGTCGCCGGGATCGGGTGCCCGGTCGGCAGCCGGCACCGATAGGGACGAGCAGTCGCGCCCGGGGCGATGACGCGTGCCGGAGTGCGGCACCGGGGATTACAGCTGTCCGATCACAGCGCGCCGGTGTGCTTGAGTTCGAGGTATTCGTCGGCCAGGGCTTCGGGGAGATCCTCCGGCGCGGCGGTGATGACGCGGACCCCGGTGCGGCGCAGCGTTTCCCGGGCGACGGCCTGTTCGTTGAGGATGTTCTCGGCGGCGGCCGCGGTGAACAGGTCACCGGTGCGCCGGGCGGCCGCGGCGGTCACCTCCGGGTCGGTGACCGCGACGACCAGCACCCGGTGGCGTTCGGCCAGCACGGGCAGGACCGGCATCAGGCCCTCCTGCACGGTGGCGGCGTCCAGATGGGTGAACCAGACCACCAGGCTGCGGCGGCGGGCGCGCTGCAGGGTGGTGCGCAGCAGGCCCTGATAGTCGGTGTCGACCAGGTTCGGCGTGACCCCGGCGAGTGCGTGCATCAGCTTGAGCTGCAGGCGTTTTCCGCCGAGACCGCGCACCTCGGCGCGCAGCGTGCGATCGAACGCGAGCAGGTCCACCGAATCGCCGCCGGACGCGGCCAGCCCGCCCAGCAGCAGCGCCGCCTCGATGGTGGCGTCGAGCCGAGTGCCGTTGCCGACCCGGCCCGCGCTGACCCGCCCGGTGTCCAGCAGCATCACCACGTGCCGATTGCGCTCGGGCCGCCAGGTGCGGACCAGGACGTCGTTGGCGCGGGCGGTGGCGCGCCAGTCGATGGTGCGCACGTCGTCACCCGCGACATACTCACGGAAGGAATCGAATTCGGTGCCCTGCCCGCGACTCGTGGTGGTGTTGCGACCCTCGAGGTGTTGCAGCTGTTTGACTTTCGAGGCCAGCAGTCGCTCGCTGCGGAACGGCGGCAGCGCGCGCAACCGGGCCGGCACCTCGCGCCGCACCTGGCGTCCGGCCACCCCCAGTGGTCCGAGCAGGCGCACGGTCACCGGACCCGCCACCCGGTCCCCGCGATAGGCCGGGGTGAGTTCGGTGTGCAGCCGAATCCTGGTGTTGGGCGGCAGATCCAGTGCATGGGTGCGGCCGCGCGCGTGCGCGCTGGGCGGCCAGTCGTCCCACAGCTGCCCGTGCACGGTGCGCGCACCGGTATTGAGCACCGAGAGCTCCACCTCGATGGCCCGCCCGCTGCGCACGGTGGTCAGCGGCGCTCGCGAGATGTCCAGGGCCCGTGCGCCTTGACCCAGCGCGACCAGATCCGCGCACACCAGCGCCGCGAGCAGGCCGGTGGCCAGCGCCACGCCGGCCCACGACGGCATGACCAGCGCGACGAAAAGGGCCGCTGCGCCCGCCGCGAGGGCCAGGCGGCCGGTGACGATCACGGCTAGACCGGAACGGGGACGGACATGAGCAGGGACGCCATCACGCCCTCGGCGGTGACGCCCTCCACCTCGTGTTCCGGCCGCAGGTGCAGGCGGTGCCGAAGCACCGCCGTCGCAACGGCTTTCACGTCGTCGGGGGTGACGAAACCGCGGCCGTTGAGCCAGGCGAAGGCGCGTGAGGCCGCCATCAGCGCGGTCGCGCCACGGGTGGAGGCGCCGTGCTGCACGGCGGGGGAGGTGCGGGTGGCGCGGCACAGGTCCACCGTGTAGGCCAGCACCTCGGGACTGATGCTCACCTGCGCGACCGCGGCGCGTGCGGCCGCGATGTGCGCGGGCCCGGCCACCGGGCGCAGACCCGCCGCGGCGAGATCACGCGGATCGAATCCGGCGGCATGGCGCTGCAGAATCCGGAATTCGTCGTCGCGCCCGGGCAATTGGACGTCGACCTTGAACAGGAACCGGTCCAGCTGCGCCTCCGGCAGCGGGTAGGTGCCCTCCTGCTCGATCGGGTTCTGGGTGGCGACCACCACGAACGGATCCGGCAGCGGCTGCGGGACGCCGTCCACCGAAACCTGGCGCTCCTCCATCGATTCCAGTAGCGAGGACTGGGTTTTCGGTGGGGTGCGGTTGATTTCGTCGGCGAGCAGCAGGTTGGTGAACACCGGGCCGCGACGGAAGGTGAACTCCGCTGAATGCGGGTCGTAGATCTGGGATCCGGTGACGTCGCCGGGCATCAGGTCCGGGGTGAACTGGATGCGCGAATGCTCCAGGTCCAGCGCCGTGGCCAGCGCCCGGACCAGCAGCGTCTTGGCCACGCCCGGAACGCCTTCCAGCAGTACGTGCCCGCGGCACAGCAGCGCCAGTACGAGATACATGACGGCCTGGTCGTTGCCGACCACCGCCTTGCCGATCTCGGCCCGCAGCGCGAGCAGGGCCTGCTGCGACTGCTCGGCTGTCGGGGTGTGGTTGGTGTCCACTGTGGTCACAAGACCTCCGCTTCGATCCATTCGAGTTGTGCGGCCACGATTTCCAGGGTGTCCCGGTCCGGGACCGGGTCGTACAGGCCGGCGCGGATCACGGCCGGGTCCGCGCCGGTGCGAGCGGCGATCGCGTGGATCACCGATTCGGGCGGGGTGTCCGCGGTCGCGCCCAAGGCGGGCCGCAGCCGCCGCAGGGTGCTGGTCCGCAGCACGCCCGCCACGTGATCGTGGTCGCGGGACTTGCGATACAGCCCGGCCTGTCCCGTGAGCAGTTCGTCGGCCGGGGCCTCCACCGGACGCGATTCGCCGACCAGCGCGCCGCGCCGGCGGCCACGCCAGCACAGCACGATCGCCCAGGCGATGAGCGCCTGGAGTCCGCCGAACGCCAGCCAGCCGGGCAGGGTTTGGAAGATGGAATCCTGACCCGCGCCGAAGTTCGGCGGCGGCACATCCGGCTTGTCCGGCACATCCGGCGGCGGCACGTCCGGCTTGTGCACCGGCGGCGGCGCGCCGAGATGGGTGAGCAGCCACAACAGCGCGAACAACGCCAGCAGTCCGCCCACCACGGCCCAGAATCGCCAGTCGTACAGCAGCGCGGGCAATTCCGGTCGGGTGCGGTTCTTGTTCCGCGCGGACTTCTTGCGGCGGGCCTTGCGCTTCTGCTCGGCGATCTCGGCCGGTGCGTCCCGGGGCGGTGGCGCGACGGAATAGCGGTCGGCCTGTTCCAGCCGCCGGTACTCCGCCTCGTCCGCGGATCGTCCCCCGTAGACGATTTCGTCGAAACTGTGTGCTGCCCAAGGCAGTTCACCGGCATCCGGAACGACCGTGGTGGCGGCGTCGGCGGTCTCGCGAGCGGTGCGCGAGCGCTGCACCTCGAGGATGCCGCGCTGCTCCAGCCCGCGGGTGACCGCGCGGTATCGCTCCCGTACGGCGGTTCCGAAATCGGCTCGGCGGGCGGCGTCCTCGGCGGCGGCCAGGTGCGCGGCGGCCGGTCCGAGCGCGGGTTCCGGTGGTACGGAGGGGTTTCCGTGCGGATCCGAGGCTCCGGGGTGGATCGGGGTGGGGTCGCTCATCGGCGTACCTCGGCGGGTACCGTGATATCCCAGGCTTCGCGGCGGCAGCGCCGGTCCACGTAGGTGACGACCTGGGTCGCGGACTCCACCATTTCGGCGAAGGCGACCACGAGCAGCGCCGCGGCGATGATCAGGATCGTGACGGTCCAGCGGCGGGTGCCGGTGATGTCGGAGACGAAACTCGGCAGCGCGTACAGCGGCACCAGCAGCACGATCATCAAGATCCGCAGGTACATCCACAGCCCGACGAGCTGCCATTCCGTCCCGCTCGCAAGCAGTTTCGAGCGTGCGGTCGCGAGCCGGTAGGTGGCGGACTCGTCGAAGACGACCGGAACGGTCATGCCGCGCTTGGCCCGCAGCCACCCGAGCCAGACCACGGCGAACGGCAGTCCGAGAAACACCGGTGCGGCGCCGAGCGTCAGGACGCCGATGCCGATCAGGGTGTACATCACCTGATAGCCGAGCAGCGGGCCCGCTTCCGACGCCAGCTGATGCAGCGCGCCCTGCCAGCTGATCGACCGGCGGTGCACCACCGACAGTCCGATCGGCACGGTCACGCCGCGCACGAAGAAGCGCAGGCCCCAGGCGCACAGCAGGGTGATCACCACCGCGCCCCAGAAGGTGCCCTGGCGCGAACCGCCGGTGGCCAGTTCCACCGCGGCGGTGGCGC
This sequence comes from Nocardia jejuensis NBRC 103114, assembly GCF_001613145.1. Lineage (GTDB taxonomy): Bacteria > Actinomycetota > Actinomycetes > Mycobacteriales > Mycobacteriaceae > Nocardia > Nocardia jejuensis. The sequence continues at coordinate 264,504 of NZ_BDBU01000024.1, read as the reverse complement.
CGACGGCCACCGCGGACGCGATCAGCACGGCGCTGCCGAGCAGCCCGCCCAGGATCTTGATCCGGGCCTGGATCAGCGCGAACGGCATATCCAACAGCTCGTGGAACTGCAGGGGCCGGATGGGTACAGGCGCCGATTCGGCGGTTGTTCCCCCCACCGAGCCGGTCGGCGGACCGACAGAGTCGGCGTCGGCTGGCAACACGGGGCCGAGTCTAGCCGGGCATGTCCGTTTATCGCTGCTTCAGCAGCCGGTCCACGACACGGCGGTAGAGGTCGGGCTCGATGGGGGGCATGCCGAGCAGAGCGCGCAGGTAGACGCCGTCGCCGACGAGCCGGACGATCTCCGATTGCACCGGGTCCGGAATCTCGTTGTCCAGGGCGGTCTTCCAGGCGTCGAGGATCTCGGTGAGGGCGCGATCGGATTCGTCCCCGGCGTCGGCGGGGGCGTCCACGGTGCGCATGGCGGCCAGCATCGACTGGTAGAGGGCGAGCTCGAGCGCATCGGTCTCGTTGTCCGGGTGTGGGGCCTGCAGGTACCACTCGGCGACGGACTTGCCCTGGGCGACGACGCCGCGCACCTGTTCGTCCGCGCGTTCGCCGAGTCGGCGCAGCAGTCCGGCGAGCAGGGCGTCCTTGCTCTTGAAGTGGTAGAGGAGCCCGCCCTTGGACACGCCCGCGGCGGCGGCCACGTTCTCGAGGGTCACCTGCGACATGCCCTTGTCGAGCAGCAGGGTTTCGAGTGCGTCGAGGATCCGGTCGCGAGTGCCTACGGGATCGCGGGGGGTTGTCACAGCTCGCACTGTACCGCCTGAACCGGAATTACTGTACCGTCCAGACGGTTGAGCTGATACTGTACCGTCTGGACGGTTCAACTCTGGAAGAGAAAGACACATGACCCCCCACACCCCCGCGCGTTCCGGTCTCGGAGACGAGGCGGACCCCACAGTGACCAGCGATTCCCGGGCCACCCCGGCCGGATCCACCGGGCCCGAGGCGAGCCACGGCGGTCCCCGCCCCACTCGGACGGCGCACCGCGAGGCGAGCCGGCCCGGCCCGAGTCCTGCCGCGTCGCTCACGCCCGCGAGGACACGCACGCCCACCTCCGGGAACGCGGCGCGCCCCGAAGTCGGCGCGCTGCCCGCCGGGCACGGCTCGGTGCGCATCGGTAGCCCGGCCGGATCCGGTTCGGGGCGCGCGACCCCGCGGACCTGGGCGGGACTCGGCGTGCTGACGCTGGCGCTGTTGCTCATCGCGGTCGACGCGACGGTGCTGGATCTCGCCGTGCCCTCGATCAGCGCGCATCTCGCGCCGACCACGCCGCAGCTGCTGTGGATCATCGACGTGTACTCGTTCGTGCTCGCCGGTCTGCTGGTGACCATGGGCACGCTCGGCGACCGTATCGGCCGGCGGCGGCTGCTGCTGATCGGCGCGGCCGGATTCGGCCTGGCCTCGGCACTGGCCGCGTGGTCCGTGAATCCCGAGATGCTCATCGCCGCACGCGTGCTGCAGGGCGTCGCCGGTGCGACGCTGATGCCCGCGACCCTCGGCCTGATCCGGTCCATGTTCACCGACTCCCGCCAGCGCACTCTCGCCATCTCGGTGTGGAGTGCGGCGGCGGGTTCCGGTGCGGCCCTGGGTCCCCTGCTGGGTGGCGCGCTGCTCGAGCACTTCTGGTGGGGTTCGGTGTTCCTGGTGAACCTGCCGGTCATGGGTCTGCTGATCCTGCTGGCGCCGTTCCTGGTGCCCGAATCGCGGGACCCGAATCCGGGCCGGTTCGATCTGCGCAGTGCCGCGCTGTCCATGCTGGCGCTGATCCCGATCGTTTACGCGGTCAAGGAATTCGCCGCGCACGGCCCCGACCTGACGCTGCTCGGCATCGCCGCGGTCGGCGTGCTGGCCGGTGTCGCGTTCGTTCGCAGGCAACGGGTGCTCGCCGCGCCGCTGATCGATCTGGAACTGTTCCGGGTGCCGCCCTTCCGGGCCGCCGTGCTCACCAACCTCATGTCGGTGTTCGCGCTGGCCGGGGTGCTGTTCTTCGGGTCGCAGTACCTGCAGCTGGTGCTCGGCAAGTCGCCGCTGGAGGCGGGCCTGCTGTTGATTCCGGGTGCGATCGCCACCATGGCGGGCTCGCTGATGGCGGCCTGGCTGGTCGGGCGATGGCGTCCGGTGCTGGTGCTGTGCGGTTCGCTGGTGGTCTCGGCGGTCGGCGCGCTGGTGTTGCTGCTGCTCTCGGGCGGTCCCTCGGCGTCGGTGGTTCCGTTCATCATCGGTTTCGTGCTGATCGACGTGGGTGTCGGTGTGGCACTGACGGTCTCGTCCGACCTGATCGTCAGCTCCGCGCCCGCCGCCCGCGCCGGCAATGCCGCCGCCATCTCCGAGATGGCGATGGAAACCGGTGTGGCCCTTGGCGTCGCGGTGCTCGGCAGTGCGGTGATGGCGGTCTTCCGTCGTGGCCTGGACGTCTCGACCGTCCCGTCCGAGCACGCCGACGAGGCGCGCGAATCCCTGGGCGGCGCGGTCGAAATCGCCCGCCACCTACCGGAATCCGCCGCCGATGCCCTGATCGAGTCGGCGCACACGGCCTTCGCGTCCGGCATCCACCTGGCCGCGATGGGCACGGCGGCGATCCTGCTCGCCACCGCGTACCTGACCTACCGCGCGGCCTCCGCCCGGCGGTCCCCGCGACCGGACTCGCACTCGGCCGATGCGGCAACCACGGATGAACAGGACACAGTGGCCAGGCACTGATCCGATCCGCGCTCGCGAGCGGTGCGTCTCGATGAATCAGCCTGGTGTATCGGAGAATCCAGGTCAGTCGAAGGCGCACCGCTCGGTCCGACGGGTACCTCCATCGGACACGCGGGGGCCGTGGACCGGACGGTCGGGCGTTCGCCGGACGGCTGTTCTCCTCGGTCCCCGCGGATCACTCCGAACCGGAGCACTCGACCGGTCGGCGAAACGGGTGTACCTCGCCGAAGTCCCAGAGTCGGTCGGCGCAGGCCCAGCGTGGTCAATCAGACGGCTATGCGAGGCGGCCGAATTCGAGCGCCGCGGACTCGGGTCGATTACCCGTGAATCGCGTGCTGTGCCGGTCGGAAATGATTGTGGCCCGACTGTTTCCGTTGTGTTCAACGTGAAACATGTCGGGCCACAGGCGTTTGCGATCGGGCCGAGACCTACTGGTTCTTGCCCGGCGGGAGTTCGCGGGGGCCGCGGTATTCCAGTTCAGGGTTGCGCTGCGCGTCCAGAGCGTGCTGCTGGGGCGGCGCGGGGAGCGGGTAACCGGGATCGATGACCTGACCGGCGGGGAGCGGGTAGCCCGGGCCGGCCTGACCGTGGGGGAGTGCGCCGTAGGCCGGGTACTGGGCGTAGGGCTGATCCACGGTGGCCGCGACGCGCTGGGCGTAGACCTGCTGCGGAGAGCCGGGCGGCAGCTGGTAGCCGTACTGCGGCTGCGGTGCATACATCTGCTGCTGTTGCTGCTGCGCCGAATCCTCGGAGTCGACCGTCACCTTGCGCGTGCGCCGCAGGGTGAAGGTGATCTCCTCGGCCTCCTCGAAGGCCTGGCGCACGGTGCGCAGCGGATGGGTCGCGGTGTCGAGGGCATTGGCCACGAACGACGGGACCAGCGGACGGATCCAGCGGGCCGCGGTGTCGGTGAACGGCACCGTGCCGATGATCGGAAGTTCCAGGCCGCCACCACCCTTGGGGGCGTCGGCGGGCCGCGGAGCCGGTGCCGGCGCGAGCGCTCCGCCGGGCCCGCCCTGCGCGAGCACTCCGGGTGCGAACTGGGCGGGCAGGTTCGGCGTAGGTGTCAAGGTCCCCTCCTGAGGCACGGATCCGCCGGCCGACGGACCGGCGGGTAGTTCCCGCTGTGCGGCACGGTCGAATTCGGCGATGGCCCGCGCCTGAGCGGGCTCGGTGATGCCGATCTCGAAATTGCCGATGGCCGCGATGATCCGGGTGCGCTGGCGCTCCCGGTCGATGGCGGTGTCGGCGTGCAGCTCCAGCTTGGCGGCGGTGAGTTGTTGTTCGGCGCGCAGCCTTTCGGCTTCCACGCGCGTTTCGGCCTGGGTGATGGCGATGGCGGTGTCGGCGGCCTGATCGACGCGACCGGTCACCGTGCGGGTGGCGACCTCGCGGTCGAACGCGGTCTCCCCGCGCCACCGGCGCAGCAGCAGCGGCAGCAGGGCCAGCGCGATCATCAGCAGCGCGATCGCGAGCCGCAGCACGAGTGCGCCGACATGCCCCGTGGTGTGGTCGTTCATGGCGACCCAGCGCGCCCCGAGCCCGCGGTCGCCCTCGGTATAGGCCGCGCCGCGCGCGGTCGCGAGGGACTTGTCGGCGTCGGTGACGCGGGTGTCGAGCCCGTCGACCCTGGCCTGCGCGGCCGCGAGCCGGGCGCGCGCGTCGTCGAGCAGCTGGTTGGCGGTGCGCTCCTCGGGGCCGCGCCCCGGGACGCCGGTGATGCCGAGCTGCGAGCATTCGGCCGCCGCGCTGAATTCACAGCGCGCGATGACCAGCGCCTTGTTCACATCGTTCTGCGCGGTGGTGATCTGCTGATCCAGGGTGGTCCGGGCGGTGTGCGCCTGCTCGGAATCGGTGCGTGCGGAGACCACGGCGGGCGCGGATTCGACTCCGCGCTGGGAGGTTTCGTCCAGCAGCCGGTCGACGGTGCCGCCGAGAAGGACGGTGCTCGCCAGTTCGGCGACGACCACGCCCGCGAGCACGGCGATGCCGACGCGTCCGGCGAATTCGGTTCGCGCCCTGCGCAGTTCGTCGCGGGCCGGGGCAGCGGCGGTGGCGAGGGCCCGGGAGATGGCTCCCACCAGCAGCGTCGCGATGAGTGCCACGGCCACGACGGCGACCACGGACCACCCGGCGGCGGCGGTGGCAAGCGCGGTGACGGCGCCCGCGGTGATCGCGAACAACGCCACGACCGCGCCGGTGACCGTGTATCCGCCACGGTCGTGCCGGTCGGTGAGTTGTGGCGCGGCGCCGCCGAGCCAGATCAACAGTGCGCCGAGCCCGAAATCGGAGTCCCGCGGTCGTTCACCGCGACGCGAATCGCCCACTCCACCGGAACGGCCGGTCGGATGGTCGACGGTGTCGTCGTCGCCGGATTCGGACTCTGCCCCCGGAGCGCCGGACACACTCGTATCCGGGACATGGTGATCGGTCATGGGAGCTCACATCCTCTAAGTCCCAGGCTGATTCGGTACTCGTCGATCCGTCGCGCGAATCGTCGCTCAATCGTTGTGTCGGCCCGCCCTGCGGTCTCAGACTGACAGGCGCACGGCGGTTCCATCGACCGCGGCGGCTGCGATGTGGCCAGCCTCACATCGGCGCGATTCCGGCTCGTGACGTGGCATTGATCACGGGACGTACAAGGCGTGTCACCCGCGCAAATAGTGAGTCATTGCTAGTTCACTATTTGCCCAGCGTGTGCTGAAACCCACATTTCTAAATGATTCCGTACGGTCGGAACGTTGCCTGGGCACGTCGTCAGGACCGCGGACGCGTGGTCGGCCGGTGTCCGGAAAGTTAGCCGCGTTACATCCGGTTTGCCGGAACCCGCCGTGGGGAAACCTGCTCAATTGCAGGTGGGAGGCGGTTCCGGGGCCGCGGCAGGGCACTCTCGCGCGCGCGACATTCAGTGGGCAAGTCAACTGAAAGCCTGGTGCGCATCTGCTTTACACTGGAGAACGCGCAGGTAGTGGAGGATCGATGTAGAAGCCCAGCTAGAGGCTGTTATTAGTGCAACCTAAGTTGGTTGGGCTCCAGTCCTGACTTATCGTTTGCTCTTACGCCGAACACGACAAGTTCGGCATATCGCCCCCATAAGGTCCGAGACCTGATCGGTCTCACCCTAGCGGGCGAGCACGGCGAGGCAAGTAGCGAACACGTAAGGGTTCCGTTACCGCCGAGCACCCGACCAAGACTTCGAAGCGGGTGGACAACTGGAGAGTTGACTGCACGGTTAGGACCATCAGCGCCGCTGGTTCCCGAAACGTCCGGGCGCAGTCTGACGGAGGCGTTCGACGAAGGCCAATTCTTCGAAGGCCTGTTTTTTGTGAAGGCAGAGGCATGACGCAAATTCCCGGCCACAGGTCCCCTACCGGCGGTGCCGGCTATGGACACGGACCCCGCGGGCTCTATGACCCGGCGAATGAACACGACTCCTGTGGTGTCGCATTCGTCGTCGACATGCACGGCCGTCGTAGCCGTGACATCGTCGACAAGGCTATTACGGCATTGCTGAACCTGGAGCACCGTGGTGCCGCCGGCGCCGAGCCCAACTCGGGCGACGGCGCAGGCATCCTGATCCAGCTCCCGGACAAGTTCTTCCGTGCTGTGGTCGACTTCGAGCTGCCTGCCGAGGGCGCGTACGCCACCGGCATCGCCTTCCTGCCGCAGGCTCGCCGCGAGGCGGCCCGCGCCGGATACGGCGTCGAGAAGATCGTTCGCGAGGAGGGCCTCGAGGTCCTGGGCTGGCGCGAGGTTCCGATCGACGGGTCGTCGCTGGGCGCGCTCTCGCGTGACGCCATGCCGACCTTCCGGCAGATCTTCATCGCCTCCCCCAAGGGCGCGGCCGAGCAGCTCGAGGGCATGGACCTGGAGCGACGCGCCTACGTCATCCGCAAGCGGATCGAGCACGAGCTCGGCAAGTCCGGTGCGGGCGAGGGCGCGACCGGCAAGGAATCGGTCTACTTCCCGAGCCTGTCCGGCCAGACCTTCGTCTACAAGGGCATGTTCACCACCCCGCAGCTGCGCGCGTTCTACCTGGATCTGCAGGACGATCGCGTGGAGTCGGCGCTGGGCATCGTGCACTCCCGCTTCTCCACCAACACCTTCCCGTCGTGGCCGCTGGCGCACCCCTTCCGGCGCGTCGCCCACAACGGCGAGATCAACACCGTCTCCGGTAACGAGAACTGGATGCGGGCCCGTGAGGCGCTGCTGAACTCGGACGTGTTCGGCACCGACGCCGAGGGCAACAACCGGCTCGAGAAGATCTTCCCGGTCTGTACGCCGGGGGCTTCGGACACCGCTCGTTTCGACGAGGTCCTGGAGCTCCTGCACCTGGGCGGCCGCAGCCTGCAGCACGCCGTGCTCATGATGATCCCCGAGGCGTGGGAACGGCACGAGTCCATGGACCCGGCCCAGCGCGCCTTCTACCGCTACCACTCGTTCCTGATGGAGCCGTGGGACGGCCCGGCCTCGGTGTGCTTCACCGACGGCACGGTCGTCGGCGCGGTGCTGGACCGCAACGGTCTGCGCCCCGGCCGCATCTGGGTGACCCAGGACGGCCTGGTCGTGATGGCGTCCGAGGTCGGCGTCCTGGACATCGACCCCGCCACGGTCGTGCAGAAGACCCGCCTCAAGCCGGGCCGCATGTTCCTGGTGGACACCAAGGCCGGCCGCATCATCAGCGACGACGAGGTCAAGTCGGAGCTGGCGAGCGAGCACCCGTACCAGGAGTGGCTCGACAACGGCCACACCAAGCTGTCCGATCTGCCGGACCGCCCGCACGTGCACATGTCGCACGATCGCGTGCTGATCCGCCAGCAGATCTTCGGATACTCCACCGAGGAACTGAACATCCTCATGTCGCCGATGGCGCAGACCGGTGGTGAGGCGCTCGGCTCCATGGGCACCGACACCCCGATCGCGGTGCTCTCGGCGCGTCCGCGACTGCTGTTCGACTACTTCTCGCAGCTCTTCGCGCAGGTCACCAACCCGCCGCTGGACGCCATCCGCGAAGAGGTCGTCACCTCGCTGCGCAGCATGGTCGGTCCCGAGGGCGATCTGCTGAACCCGGGTCCGGACTCGGCCGGTCAGATCACGCTGACCCAGCCGATCCTGGACAACGACGAGCTCTCCAAGCTGGTCCACATCAACGACGACGGCTCGCACCCCGAGCTGCGTTCGGTGGTCGTGCACGGCCTGTACCCCGTCAAGGACGGCGGCGCCGGTCTGCGCAAGGCCATCGCGGCCGTGCAGCAGCAGGTCTCGAGCGCCATCGACGGCGGCGCGCGGATCATCATCCTGTCCGACCGCGAGTCCAACGAGAAGCTGGCGCCGATTCCGTCGCTGCTGCTCACCGCGGCCGTGCATCACCATCTGGTGCGCGAGCGCACCCGCACCAAGGTCGGCCTGGTCGTGGAGGCCGGTGACGCCCGCGAGGTGCACCACATGGCCCTGCTGGTCGGTTTCGGCGCGGCGGCGATCAACCCCTACATGGCCTTCGAGTCGCTCGAGGACATGCTGGAGCGCGGCGCGCTGCAGATGCCCGGCAGCACCGGCGATCTGGCGGCCGACTTCAAGAAGGCCGTCTACAACTACAACAAGGCCGCCGGCAAGGGTGTGCTGAAGGTGATGTCCAAGATGGGCATCTCCACCGTCGCCTCCTACCGTGGCGCGCAGCTGTTCCAGGTCGTCGGCCTGTCGCAGGAACTGGTGGACGAGTACTTCACCGGTCTGCGCTCGCCGCTGGACGGCATCGGCCTGGACGACATCGCCAATGAGGTCGCCGAGCGGCACAAGGTCGCGTTCCTGGAGAACCGCAACGAGCGCGCGCACCGCGAGCTCGAGGTCGGCGGCGAGTACCAGTGGCGTCGTGAGGGCGAGTACCACCTGTTCAACCCGGACACGGTGTTCAAGCTGCAGCACGCCACCCGCTCGGGCCAGTACAAGGTCTTCAAGGAGTACACCAAGCTCGTCGACGATCAGTCGGAGCGCTTGGCCTCACTGCGCGGCCTGTTCAAGTTCAAGTCCAAGTCCCGCAACCCGATCTCCATCGACGAGGTCGAGCCGGCTTCGGAGATCGTGAAGCGCTTCTCGACCGGTGCGATGAGCTACGGCTCCATCTCGGCCGAGGCGCACGAGACCCTGGCCATCGCCATGAACCGCCTCGGCGGTCGCTCCAACTCCGGTGAGGGCGGCGAGCACCCGGCGCGCTTCGAGCCGGAGGAGAACGGCGACTGGCGTCGCAGTGCGATCAAGCAGGTGGCCTCGGGACGCTTCGGCGTGACCGCGCACTACCTGACCAACTGCACCGACATCCAGATCAAGATGGCCCAGGGCGCGAAGCCGGGCGAGGGCGGCCAGCTGCCCGCGCACAAGGTGTACCCGTGGGTCGCCGAGGTCCGGCACTCGACGCCCGGCGTGGGTCTGATCTCCCCGCCGCCGCACCACGACATCTACTCGATCGAGGATCTGGCGCAGCTGATCCACGACCTGAAGAACGCGAACCCGCAGGCTCGGATTCACGTGAAACTTGTCGCGGAGCCCGGCGTCGGCACCGTCGCCGCGGGTGTGTCCAAGGCGCACGCCGATGTGGTCCTGATCTCGGGTCACGACGGCGGCACCGGCGCGTCGCCGCTGACCTCGCTCAAGCACGCGGGCGGTCCCTGGGAGCTCGGCCTCGCCGAGACCCAGCAGACGCTGCTGCTGAACGGTCTGCGCGACCGCATCGTGGTGCAGGTCGACGGTCAGATGAAGACCGGCCGCGACGTCATGATCGCCGCGCTGCTCGGCGCCGAGGAGTACGGTTTCGCGACCGCTCCGCTGGTGGTCTCGGGCTGCATCATGATGCGCGTGTGCCACCTGGACACCTGCCCGGTCGGCGTCGCGACGCAGAATCCGATTCTGCGCGAACGCTTCACGGGTAAGGCCGAGTACGTCGTGAACTTCATGATGTACATCGCCGAAGAGGTGCGGGAGCTGCTGGCGTCGCTGGGTCTGCGGACCCTGGACGAGGCCATCGGCCGGGTCGATCTGCTCGACACCGCCGCCGCGAAGGCGCACTGGAAGGCCGCCAAGCTGGACCTGTCGCCCATCCTCGACGATGTCGAGACGGCGTTCATGTTCCAGGACCGCCGCGCCACCAAGACGCAGGACCACGGTCTGGACAAGGCGCTGGACATCCAGCTCATCGCGCAGGCCGCCGATGCGCTCGAGCGCGGCAAGCCGGTCAAGATCGACACCAAGATCACCAACGTGAACCGGACCGTGGGCACCATGCTCGGCCACGAGGTGACCAAGCTGTACGGCGGCGTCGGCCTGCCGGACGACACCATCGACATCACGCTGACCGGTTCGGCCGGCAACTCGTTCGGTGCGTTCGTCCCGGCCGGTATCACCCTGCGGGTGAACGGCGACACCAACGACTATGTCGGCAAGGGTCTTTCGGGTGGACGCATCATCGTGCGCCCCTCCCGGGACGTCCCCGCCGAGTTCGTCGCGGAGCAGAACATCATCGCGGGCAACGTGATCCTGTTCGGCGCGACCAGCGGCCAGGCGTTCATTCGCGGCGTCGCGGGCGAGCGCTTCAGCGTCCGCAACTCCGGCGCCACCGCGGTGGTCGAGGGCGTGGGCGACCACGCGTGCGAGTACATGACCGGTGGTCGCGTGGTCATCCTCGGCGAGACCGGCCGCAACTTCGGCGCCGGTATGTCGGGTGGTGTCGCGTACATCTACAACCCGAACAGCACCTTCGAGAACAACCTCAACGGTGAACTCGTCGATCTCGAGCAGCTCTCGGCCGAGGACGCCACGACCCTGCACGAGATCATCGAGCAGCACCGTGACGAGACGGGTTCCGCTGTCGCGGAGAAGATCCTGAGCGACTGGTCGCAGCAGGTGAACCACTTCGTGAAGGTCATGCCGCGCGATTACAAGAAGGTCCTGCTGGCGATCTCCGAGGCCGAGAAGGCCGGGCGGAACGTCGAGGAAGCGATCATGGAGGCCGCTCGTGGCTGATTGGAAGCCGATCGTGGCTGACTGCAAGCCGCTCGTGGCTGACGCGATCTTTACGGTGCAACGCAGCACCACCGTTGTTCCGTGCGCCGAGTGGCGCGATTGTCAGGAGTTCGTAAATGGGTGACGCACAAGGCTTCCTGAAGCACACATCTCGGGAACTGCCCAAGCGCCGTCCCGTCGACCTTCGCCTCATGGACTGGAAAGAGGTCTACGAGGAGAAGTTCTCGCACGAGACCCTGCAGAAGCAGGCGAGCCGCTGCATGGACTGCGGTATCCCGTTCTGCCACAACGGTTGTCCGCTCGGGAACCTGATTCCCGAGTGGAACGACCTGGTGTACAAGGGTTCCTGGAAGGAATCCTTCGACCGGCTGCACGCGACCAACAACTTCCCGGAGTTCACCGGTCGCCTGTGCCCCGCGCCGTGCGAGTCGTCCTGCGTCCTGGGCATCAACCAGGATCCGGTGACGATCAAGCAGGTCGAGGTCGAGATCATCGAGAACGGTTTCGACGAGGGCTGGGTCACCCCGATCTACCCGACTCGCCTGACCGGCAAGAAGATCGCCGTCGTCGGCTCGGGCCCGGCCGGTCTGGCCGCCGCCCAGCAGCTGACCCGCGCGGGTCACACCGTGACGGTCTTCGAGCGTGACGACCGCATCGGCGGCCTGATGCGCTACGGCATCCCGGAATTCAAGATGGAGAAGCGCTTCATCGATCGGCGCATCGCGCAGATGGAAGGCGAAGGCACCATCTTCAAGGTGAATGTCAACGTCGGCGTCGACATCACCGCCGAGCAGCTGCGCGAGCAGTTCGACGCGGTCGTGCTCTCCGGTGGCGCGACCATCGCGCGTGACCTGCCGATCCCGGGCCGCGACCTGGACGGCATCCACCAGGCGATGGAGTTCCTGCCGCTGGCCAACCGCGTGCAGCTGGGTGACGACATCACCGACGAGGACGGCCTGCCCCGCATTCACGCGAAGGGCAAGAAGGTCATCATCATCGGCGGCGGCGACACCGGCGCGGACTGCCTGGGCACCTCGCACCGTCAGGGTGCGGAGTCGGTCCACCAGTTCGAGATCATGCCGCGTCCGCCGCAGGAGCGCGCCGGGTCCACCCCGTGGCCGACCTACCCGCTCATGTACCGGGTCGCCTCGGCGCACGAGGAGGGCGGCGAGCGCCTGTTCTCGGTCAACACCGAGCGTTTCGTGGGCGTGGACGGCAAGGTCACCGCCCTGCAGGCGCACGAGGTGTCGATGGTGAACGGCCGCTTCGAGAAGGTCGAGGGCACCGACTTCACGCTCGAGGCCGATCTGGTGCTGCTGTCCATGGGCTTCGTCGGACCGCAGAAGAACGGTCTGCTCGAGGGTCTGGGCGTGGGTTACGACCAGCGCGGAAACGTCAAGCGCGACAACGACTGGCAGACCACCGTCCCCGGCGTGTTCGTCGCCGGCGACATGGGCCGCGGTCAGTCGCTCATCGTGTGGGCCATCGCCGAGGGCCGTGCGGCCGCGGCGGCGGTCGACAAGTACCTGGAGGGTGAGTCGGCGCTGCCGTCTCCCATCACCCCCACCATGGTCGCCCAGCGCTGAGCGCGACATTCGGGGACAGCGCCGAGCCCGGCCGCTGATTCCCTGACAGCACGTCAAGGCCCCCGCGGATCTCGGTCCGCGGGGGCCTTCGTTCGTGCCCCCGAGGGCGGTTCGGTGTGCGGCCGAATCGATGACCGCTACCGCGTGGTCACTGTGGAGATGAGCCCCGAGGCCGGAATCCGAATCGCTCGTGACCTACATCACTCCGGGCTGCGCTGTGGCGTTCATCACCGCTGGTCGCGGTCGGCTTCATCACCTTCGCGCTTTATTGACCTTTGATGCCAAGTTGGCAACTGTTTGGCAACGGCGCAGGGAAAAGGTTCATGATGGGGGCGAGATGAGGTTTCGAGCCCGGAAAACGGACGGAATACGGAACTCGCGTAGCGTCGCCCGGCGGCCACCTTTATTGTTATCGGCGTTGTGTCGCTGATCTCGTCGTGTGGTCCGGTTCGAGAACCTCAGGCGGGCTGGTTACTTCGGTTAACCCACCGTGCACCGAAGCGTCATCCGGCGACCTCACCATGATCGGGAATCGGGACAGAGGATGGTCCCGGGCAGGCGTGAACTGGAGCAGTAGTGCGGTTGAAGAATATTGTCGCGGCTGCCGGGGCAGCAGCGACGGTCCTCATGTCGGGCATCGTTCTCGGCAGTGGCCCGGTTACGGCGGATCCGGGATGCCCGGTCCTCTACACCGTGGCGGTCCCCGGAACCTGGGAGACCGGCCACGACAAGGCGCCCACGGCGGGCATGCTCGCCGGCGTCACCGACGGACTACCGGGTGAGGTCGACTACGTGACCTACGCGGCGACCGCCTTCCCGTGGGAGGGCGACGTCTACGGTGCGTCCAAGAAGGAAGCCACCGATCACGCTCGGGGTCTGGTCGCCGCCATGGGTGCGCGCTGCCCCGGAACCAAGATCGCCATCACCGGTTACAGCCAAGGTGCCGACGCCGCAGGCGATCTCGCCTCGGAAATCGGTACGGGCCTCGGTGTAGTGCCGCCGGATCGCATCTCGGCCGTCGCGCTCATCTCCGATCCCCGGCGTTCGCCCACCGACGCTCAGGTCGGCCCGCCCGCCCCCGGGCAGGGTGCGGGTGGTCCGCGCGTGGGCGGCTTCGGTCTGATCAGCGACAAGGTGCGCACCGTGTGCGCCGTCGGCGATCTGTACTGCTCGACCGAGCAGACCGACTTCGTGACCCGCTTCGCCGGATTCCTGGCGCAGACCTCGGATCCGAATCCGGTCAACATGTGGCGCTACCAGCTCGAGGTCGGCGCGATCATCAACGACCTGATGTCCCAGGGCGGTATCCCCACCCTGCAGGCCCAGCTCAGCGATGGTGCGAACGAGGAGCGAGTGCAGCAGCTGCAGCAGTTCTACGGCACCGGACGGCACACCAGCTACGGCACCTACTCGGTCGGCGGCGGACAGACCGCGCTGACCTGGATGCACAACTGGATCGCCAAGGGCTGATCCCGCGCACACACGAAGGCCGCTCCCCCGCGCGAGGAGCGGCCTTCGTCGTATCCGAGGCAGGGCGGTGAGTGCCGCCGTGTGCTCTCAGCCCGCGGAGCCGGTGGGCGGCAGCGCCGGGAGCGGAAGCGGGTTCTGGTTGTTGTCGTTGTTGTGATGCCAGCCATTGCCGTTGTGGTGCTGGTGGTTTCGGTGATCGCCGTCGCCGCGGCCGTGGTGGTTCCAATCCTGATCGACCTGCTGCGCGACGGCGGGCGCGTCCGGCTCGGCGGCCGAGGCGGTGGCGGGCATCGCGACGAGGGCGAGCGGAACCGCTGCCAGCGCGCCGGCGGCGGCCACACGCAGCGCCAGACGGCGCGTGCGCGACTTCGGAGCGGTGACGGTCTTATCGGAGTGAGACAAGGTGATGCCTTTCGCTGAGATCCGGGTCGCCGTGCGGCGGCCCTTGGATACCCATCGAAATGCCGGGGGCTGAGAGCGCTGTGCGATCGGCCTGGGAGTCGGCTGGGAACCGTGAATCAGGCGGATGCGTGGTTGCGCGGCAGCAGGTCCCAGACGTGCCCGTTCTCGTTGATGGTGGCGGCGGTGCGCCGCCCGGTGCGCGAGTACAGGATTCGGGTGATCGAGCAGTAGTCGATCGGGAAGGTCAGCGGCCGTTCCAGGCCCAGGACGTCCTGCAGCAGGACGTTGATCACGCCGCCGTGCGCGAAGACCACCACGGTCTCGCTGTGCTCGGCGGCCGCGACGATCCCGGCGACCCCGTCCAGCACGCGCTGGACGAAGGCCGCCGCGTCGATCTGCTCGGGCAGATGCCCGGCCTTGATCCGGTCGTAGACCGCCCGGAAATCCTGCTGAGCATCCTCGATCGGGATGTACATCGGCAGGTCGCGGTCGTATTCGGCGAGCCCGTCGAGCACCTCGACGGCGAGCCCGAGCTTCGAGGCCGTCGGCCGTGCCGTATCGCGTGCCCGTAATTGCGGACTGCTCACCACCCGGGCGATCCGGTGCTGGGCGAGCGCGGCCGGAACCCGCTCCGACTGCTCGATCCCGATCTCGGTGAGATCCGGATCGGCCGGCCCGGGAGAACTGGCCCCGAGGTCGGACACGCGTCGCGGCTGGGCATGGCGCACAAGGATCAACTGCACGCCATCACTCTGCCGCACCCCGCCCGTCCTCGGCCGGGCGGGTCGATCGGCCTGTGACTACCGATTGTTCGGGGACTACTGGTTCTTCTTACGCTGCGAGAGCAGGTAGACGACGCCGAGAATCAGCGCGACGATGCCGATGCAGCAGACGGCGCCGAAGATCCAGAAGCTGCCGCCCTTCTTGCTGCTCTTCTTCTTCGCGGTGTACTCCAGCGCGGAGTTCCAGGTATCGGGGTTGGTCCACACGTGGTGGTCCAGCAGATTCACTTGGGTGTACAGGTCCAGGTAGTGCATGGGAGCCCCATCCTCATCATCGGTGGCCGTCCTCCCGAGGCCGTAGTCAAGGTTAACCGGCCGCCGGGATTCTGGGAGTCCCCTGTGAATCGGCGATGAACACGAAAGTGTTCACAAGATCATCGAAATTTCTCGAAACGCCCTAACCGGTGCGGGGTTTCACGAGCGGGAAGGGGAGTGTCTCGCGGATGCTGCGGCCGGTGATCAGCATGACCACCCGGTCCACACCGACGCCCAGACCACCGGTGGGCGGCATGGCGTGCTCGAGCGCCTGCAGGAAGTCCTCGTCCAGTTCCATGGCCTCCGGGTCGCCGCCCGCGGCCAGCATGGACTGATCGGTGAGGCGGCGGCGCTGCTCCACCGGATCGGTGAGTTCGCTGTAGGCGGTGCCCAATTCGACGCCCCAGGCCACCAGGTCCCAGCGCTCGGTGACGCCCTCGATGCTGCGATGGGCGCGGGTGAGCGGGGAGACCGAGGTCGGGAAGTCGATGTAGAAGGTGGGCTCCTGCGTGGCCGACTCGACCAGATGCTCGTACATCTCGAGCACGATCTGCCCACTGTCCCAGCCCAATTGGAACGGGATGCCGTTCTTGTCGCACAGCATGCGCAGGGTCTCGGTATCGGTGGCGGGGGTGATGGTCTCGCCGATCTTCTCCGACACCGCGCCGTGCACCGTCTTCACCGGCCAGTCGCCGGAGATGTCCACTTCGCTCAGCACGCCGTCCGAATTCGGCCGCAGCGCAACCATTTTGCCGTTGGCCGCCACCGCCGCCTCCTGGATGAGCTGGCGGCAGGTGTGCATCATGCGTTCGTAATCACTGTGCGCCTCATAGACTTCCAGCACCGTGAACTCCGGGTTGTGGCTGAAGTCGACGCCCTCGTTGCGGAACACCCGGCCCAGTTCGAACACCTTCTCCATACCGCCCACGCACAGCCGCTTGAGGTACAGCTCGGGGGCGATGCGCAGGTACAGGTCCAGGTCGTAGGCGTTGATGTGGGTGGTGAACGGGGTGGCGTTCGCGCCGCCGTGCACCTGCTGCAGCACGGGGGTCTCGACCTCGAGGAATCCCCAGCCGTGCAGGGTGTCTCGCAGCGAGCGCACCACCGCGGACCGCTTGGTCATCATCTCGCGGATGTCGGTGTTGATGGCCATGTCGACGTAGCGCTGGCGGACCCGGGCCTCCGGATCGGCCAGGCCCTTCCACTTGTCGGGCAGCGGATGCAGGCACTTGCCGATCATCCGCCAGTCCGCGGCCAGCAGGGACAGCTCACCGCGGCGGCTGCGCCCGATCTGGCCGCTCACCTCGATCAGATCGCCCAGGTCGAAGAACTCGTCGAATTCGGCGCTGAGCTGTTCACCGACCCGCTCCCGGTCGATCAGCAGCTGGATCTCGCCCGACCAGTCGCGCAGCAGCGCGAAGGTGACGCCGCCGTAGTCGCGAATCCGCAAGAGCCGCCCGCACACTCGCACGGTCGTGCCCTGCGGGGTGCGGCGCGCGGCCTCGACCGTGTGGGTGGGCGGGTAGGCGACCGGGTACGCCTCGATCCCGGCGGCCGCGAGCTTGTCCAGCTTCTCCATGCGCACCCGCACCTGCTCGGGGCGGCGCGGGCCGGAATCCTCGAGCTCCTCGGGCGGCAGGTCGGGGAGACTGCCGTCCGCGTGCAGACCGGTGATGGTGTCGGGCACCGAGGATCGCACGCCGGTGTGCGAGGTGGCGTCGGGTTCCTTGCCGATGCGCGGCAGGAAGCCCTCGGCGATGGCGCTGGCGGTCGCCACCCGCAGCAGGTTGCGGCGCTCCTCGAACATGGAGAAGCGCGGCACCCAGGTGGGCTGGTACTTCACGTTCGAGCGATACAGGGCCTCGAGCTGGTACCAGCGCGAGAAGAACATGAGTACGCTGCGCCACAGTCGCAGCACCGGGCCCGCGCCGATCCGGCCGCCCTCCTCGAAGACCGCGCGGAAGACCGCGAAGTTCAACGAGATCCGGGTGACGCCGTACTGCTCGGAGTTGAGCGCGAGCTGCGAGATCATCAGCTCCATGACGCCGTTGGGGCTCTTGCGATCTCGCCGCATGAGCTCGAGGGAGATGCCGGTGCGGCCCCACGGCACCAGCGACAGCATGCCCAGCACCCGGTCGTGCGAGTCGACCGCCTCGACCAGCAGGCACTCCCCGTCCAGCGGGTCGCCGAGCCGGCCCAGCGCCATGGAGAAGCCGCGTTCGGTCTCGGTGTCGCGCCACTCGTCGGCGTGCTTGATGGCCTCGGCCATCTCGGCCGCGTCGATCTCCTTGTGCCGTCGAACCCGAACCGTCACACCCTGTTTGGCGAGGCGGTTCGCGGCTTGGCGCACCGGCTTCATCTCCGGGCCGGCCAGGGAGAAGGTGCGAGTCTCCAGAATCGCCTCATCGCCCAAGCGCAGCGCGGACAATCCGGCCTGGCGATAGGCGGTCGCGCCGATCTCGCTGGCGCCCATCACCGCGGGGGCCCACCCGTACTGGTCGGCCAGTTCGAGCCAGGCCTTGATGGCGTGCGGCCACGCGTCCTTCATGCCGATCGGATCGCCCGAGGCCAGGCAGACGCCGAGTTCGACGCGGTAGGTCACGGCGGCCTTGCCGCTGGGCGCGAAGACCACGGCCTTGTCGCGGCGGGTGGCGAAGTAGGCGAGCGAATCCTCGACATCCGAGCGCGCGATGAGTCCGCGCAACGCCGATTCGTCGAGTCCGGTGAGCGCGTTGGCCGAGCGCTGGGACCGGAACAGCACCGCGACCGCCGCCAGCAGTGCCATCGCGCCGAACAGGCCGAGCAGCAGGTTCACCGGATGCGGGGGATGCCCGTCGAAGTCCTCGTTGCTGACCAGGATTGCCGCGGTCACCCGGGACACGGCCCACAGCGGCCGCTGCACGCCGCCGGGCAGGCTGCCGGGGAACAACTCCACCAGACCCCAGCCCACCACACAGCCGAGCGTGAGGCCGCCGACCAGCCAGCCCAGCGCTCGCCAGACCGCGCCGCGCTGCACGTGGGTGTAGAACTCGGACCAGGACGCGATCAGCACGGCGATCACGCCGAGGTGCACGATCAGCGCCACCAGGGCGTTGATATCGCCCTCGGCCGCGAAGTCCAGGGCGTTCGCGAGCGAGTAGGCCGCCATGTAGCCCAGCAGCAGCCACCAGGCGATGCGCTTGCGGCTGGCGGTCGCGCCGGCCAGCAGGCCGACCACGAGGGCCCAGACGAGCGAGGTGTCGGGCGCGTCGAAGTAGTAGGTGTCGACGTAGTGGCGCAGACCCGAGGTCAGGAAACGCAGGCCGGGCGACACACTCCACAGCGCACAGAAGGCGGCGAACACGCCCAGGACCAGGCCCGCGATGTGCGGGACCTCGCGAAACCGGCCGTGCCCGCGATGCGGCACCTCCGGAGACCGGCCGTCCGGTCTGTATTCGGCTTCCTGGTGTTGCGGGTCCTGCGTCGAAGTCACCGCACCAGTGTGTCTCTTGTCGGCGCACATGCCCACAAGGAACCCCCATGTGTCCCGAATCCCCACTCTCGGGAAGCTCTCAGGGGCTCGCCCCCGAACCCCTCGAGCCCGAAGCTCGGCTGCCCTGTCGGTCCTCGCGTCGGCACGCTCGGCTGCACTGTCGGGCCTCGAGCGGGAATATGTTCCGTCCGCCGTAGAGCGCGGATGCCCAGCTGATATCGACAGGATCTCCGCGGCAATCCGACCCCTCGGGGCACGAGGAGCGGCTGTGGCCACGCCCGGGGACCGACGGGTTTGGTGTCGTGAGCGTGCGGGGGTTTAGATGGTTCCCATGTCGAATCCAGTCGATGTCCGGATCGGGGACGAGGTTATTCGGCTCGGGCAGTTCCTGAAGCTGGCCAACCTCATCGATTCCGGGGCGGAAGCGAAGGAAGTCATCGCCGAGGGGCTCGTCCGGGTGAACGACGAGGTCGAGTTGCGGCGTGGGCGGCAACTGTACGGCGGGGACGTCGTGGCGTTCGCCGGGCACGAGGCTCGGGTCGCCAGCAGCTGAATCCGGGACGACTTCCGAACCCCGGTGAGTTCGGGCGTGTCTCCGCGACCCGGATGGCACGGACCGACCTCGCGCAGGGCCTGAAAGGGCGGGCCCGGAGGGTGCGCCCCGAACACCGCCCCGGCGTAATCGGGGCGGTGTGCCGGTACGGGCGGGATCAGCTCTCGGCGCGGACCACGACGCCGTCGTGATCGCTGTAGACCATGTCGCCGGGAACGAAGGTGACGCCGCCGAATTCGACGGGGACGTCCTTGTCGCCGGAGCCGGTCTGGGTGCTCTTGCGCGGGTTGGTGCCCAGCGCCTTGACGCCGATGTCGAGGGTGCGCAGGATCGCGGAGTCGCGCACGGCGCCGTTGACGATCACCCCGGACCAGCCGTTGTCCACGCCGCGGCCCGCGATGATGTCGCCGACCAGCGCGGTGTGAATGCTCGCGCCGCCGTCGACGACCAGCACGCGGCCCTCGCCGGGCTCGCCGAGGGTTTGCTTGACCAGGAGGTTGTCCTGGAAGCAGCGGATGGTCACGATGCGGCCCGCGAAGGCCTCACGTCCGCCGAACTGGGTGAACTGGGTGTCGCAGCTGCGGATCTCCGGGCCGATCTCGTCGGCCAGGTCGGCAGTGGCCACCACCGCGGGTGATGAGGAATTGCCTGATTCGGTCACGGACCTATCTTGTCAGGGCGAATATCCGCAAGTCGCGCGTGGTGCGATTGCGGTAGGCCGTGTACGCCCGAGTGGTTTCCTCGAACCGCGCGAAGATCTCGCCCTGGCGTGTCTCGTCGGTGACGAGCGTGGCCGTCACGGGCAGGCGCTGTCCGGCGATCGTCACCTCCGCGGCCGCGTTGGCCAGCAGGTTTCCGGTCCATGCCGGATGCTTCTCCTGCCCGAAGTTGCTGCCGATCACGTACAGCGTGTCGCCGTCGTGCACGTACAGCAGCGGGCTGGTCCTCGGCTCCCCGGATTTGCGTCCGACGGTGGTGAGCAGAATCACCGGCGCGCCGATCGGGCCCAGCACGGTGTATTTGCCCGAGGTGCGCTCGAGCAACCGGCGATCCAGCGGCGTCAGCTTGCGAATCACCAGCGAACCGAGCTTGGTCGCGGCGAACGGGCTGGCAACGCGGGACAGGAGATTCGTGCGTGATCCCCAGATCCGATCGGGAAACTGCTCACTCATGTCCCGGACTTTAGTGCGCCCGCACCCGGGTTGTCCGCCCACCGACGGGCCGTAATCCGGCGAAGGGGACCCGATTCGCCCGCATCGCCTCGTGCCCTCGCCGCGGTCGCCGGTGTACCGAAGCCGTGGCGGTGCGTCGATACGGATGCGTTCGGCGGCCCGGGAACGATCTAGAGGGAACAGCGATCGACTGGGCCTGCGCGGATCGCGGGCGCATACTGGCGATTGCCCGTTGGTAGAGGGTGGGGGAGCGCATGAGTCCGGAACCTGCCGTGGATTCCGATGCCGTCGATGAGACGCGCTCTCTGCTCGGCGCGGTCGCGACCCGTTTCGCCGCCGCCTGGGAGGCCGCGCGGACACCGCCGAATCTGAACGAATACCTGCCCACCGCTTCGGAATTGCGCAGGCTGTGCCTGATCGAACTGATCAAGGTCGATCTGGAATTCCGCTGGATCCGCTACGACTTTCCCAAGCGCCTGGCCGAATACCGTTCCGAATACGACGAATTGCGGCACGGTCCACTGCCGCCCGATCTGGCCTACGAGGAGTTCCACGCCCTGCGTCGCTCCGGCAACGACATCGATCACAGCGGCTTTCCCACCGAGGCCGGGTCCGCGGCCCTGGCCTGGGGCGAGCGCGACTATCGCAGCACCCTGATCGCTCGTCCGCACGCCCGGGAAGCGTTGGAGGGCATAGAGGTCGGCGACCGGGTGGACGATTTCGATCTGCTGGTGGAATTGGGCGCGGGCGCGTTCGCGCGGGTGTTCCTGGCCCGGCAGCGTTCCATGCAGCGCCTGGTCGCGGTGAAGATCTCGCAGAATCACGGCACCGAATCCGAGACGCTCGCCCAGCTCGATCACGAGAACATCGTGCGCGTCTTCGATCAGCGGGTGCTTCCCGATCGGGAGCTGAAACTGCTGTACATGCAATACCTTCCGGGCGGCACCCTGTCGAAGGTGCTGAGCTTGGTGCGGCAGCGTCCCGCCGCGGAGCGGGACGGCGGACTGCTGCTGGAGGCGGTGGATCACGCCATGCGCGACAAGGGCGGGCTGGTCCCCAGCGAGTCCGCCATTCGCGGTGACATCGCCGCGCAGACCTGGCCGGAGACGGTGGCCTGGTTGGGCGCCCGGCTCGCCCGAGCCCTGGACTACGCCTCGGCGAACGGGGTCCTGCACCGGGATATCAAGCCCGCCAACGTCCTGCTCACCGCGGACGGGGTGCCGAAGCTCGCGGACTTCAACATCAGTTTCAGCCTGCACGTGGCCGGAACCAGTCCGCTCGCCTATTTCGGCGGTTCGCTCGCGTACATGTCGCCGGAGCAGCTGTCCGCCTGCCATCCGCAATTGCCCGACAGCGCAGAGGATCTGGACGGGCGCAGCGATATCTACGCGCTCGGGGTGATGCTGTGGGAACTGCTCACCGGCCACCGCCCCTTCGACGACGAGACCCGCGCCGGTGATTCCGAATCCTCCCTCGAACGCATGCTGCGCCTGCGCGGCAGCGAGATCGACGCGGGTCAACTGGCCGAACTCCCGCCGGACTGCCCGCCCACCCTGGTCCGGGTACTGCTGAAATGTCTTGCCCCGCGGCGTGCGGATCGGTGGCCGGACGGTGCGGCGCTGACGCAGCAGCTCGACCTGTGCCTGGATCCGCGCGCCCGCGATCTGGTGGATCCACCGCGAAACAGCGTGCGCGCCAAGGTCGGTCCGTGGTCCCTGCTGCTGATGATCACCGTGATCAGCTTCGTCGGCGACTTCCTCGGCATGCTGTACAGCAATCTGCACAACGGCCCGCTGTTCGACCTCTGGTTCACGCCCGAGGAACATCTGAAGCTGCAGCTGGTCGGCAATGTGCTGCCGCTGCTCACCACCCCGGCGGCCATCGTCGTCACGAATTACCTGTGCCGCCGGGCGTTCATCGTGTGGCGCGGCATGCGCAAGGGCCGCACCTACGATCCGGTCGAGCTGGCCCGCGCACGCCGCGACACCCTGGTGGACGGTGACCGGGTGGCGCTGCTGGCTTTCATCTGGTGGGTGGTCTCGGCGATCGTCGCGGGCATCGCGCTGGTCGCGTACACCGATCTGCCCGCCGGTCAGATCTGGAATCTGATTGCCACACTGCTGTTTTCGGGTGCGATCGCGGTCGCCTACCCGTTCTTCCTGGTGACCTTCTTCGTGGTGCGCTGCTTCTATCCCCGCCTGCTCGTGCACGGTGAGACGGCCCGCGATCACGAGGCGCTGCGCGCGCTGGGCCGCCGCTGCACCCGCTATCTCGCGGTGGCCGTGGCGATTCCACTGATCGGCGTGATCACCAGCCTGATGTTCCTCACCTCGCACGAGGTCACGCTGATCCTGGAACCGATCAAATGGCTCTGCCTGGGCGGCGTGCTGGGCTTCCTGGCCGCCTACTGGCTCTTCCGCCACACCGAAGCCGACCTGCGCGCCTTCGAACGTGCGGTATCCGGCCCGAACCGCCGCGAACTCGGTGCCCCGGCGTCGCTCACCCTCGCCCGTGCCGTTTCTCGTAAGCGGCGCGGTCTCCGGCTTCGCGGGCGCGGCGGGCGGAGTCGGCGAGTGCGGGATCGAGGCCGTGCTTGATCAATCTGTTGCGGCGGAACACATAGGTGAGTGCGACCGTGAAATAGATGAGCGGCAGATACAGCAGCGCCATCATGGCCAGGCCCATCCACTTGGGGCCCGGAATCAGCAGGAACAGGCACAGCACCGGGATGATCGGAATCAGGATGCGCAGCAGATAGCGACGGGTGGCGCCGGGACCGATGAGGTCCGCGCGGACCCACTCCGACATGGCGGGCGGCAGGGTGCGGCCACAGATGTAGCCGAGCCGCTGCAGCGGATTCGGGGTGGCGGGTTCGGGCATATGCCCAGGATCCCCGGTTCGGCCGCGCGCCGGGACGTCGGGGGTCGGCGGCATTGACGACCCCGGCGGGTCAGGCCCTGGTCTTCTCCGCGTGGAAGGCGGACACCTGGGTCACCAGGTTGTGGGTGGAACTCTTCACCGCGAGCTTCACGAAGGGCTCGATGGTCTTGCCCATGATCTTGCCCGCGAGGCCGCCGGCCACCCGGTAGTCGACGATGGCGTCGATGGTGCAGGATTCCTCGCCCTCGGCGTGGAACAGGAAGGTGGATTCGATCTCGAAACCCTTGATCGATTTCACCCCGATCGCCAGACCCGGTTCGTGGCGCACGATCTGGATCGTCGAGTGCAGGGTGACCGGTCCGAGCCCGATGGCGCCGTCGAAGCTCGCGCCGACCCCTTCGGTCTGTTCGGTGAGCGGGGTGAAGGCATTGATCTCGTTGATGAACCGCGGCAGATTGCGGTAATCGTTCACATAGGCGAAGGCCGATTCGGCCGAGGCAGCGCATTTCGCGATGATCTTGACTTCGGTCATGCCACTGACAGTAACTTGTTGCAATTTCATGTGTGGTTCATGTGACGGCTCTCGCATAGCGCGCGGTCAGCGCCTCGCGCGCTCACGCGGTGACGGCCAGCGTCGCGGCCGATCCGAACACCGCCGCCATCACCAGAACCTCGATGATCGCCCGCCGCAGCGATCCCTCGGCCGTCATCCGATGGTCCGAGGCGATCGGCACCCAGGAGCGCCGCCACCAATAGCCGAGGCCGAGCAGCACGATCAGCAGCAGAGATTTCGCGAGCAGGATGCGCCCGTATCCGGTGGTCGCGAATTCGGTCACACCGCCCAGCCGCACCAGGCCGTTGATCACCCCGGTCACCGTCACCGCCGCCACCAACGGCAGCGCCCACGCCGAATATCGGGGCAGCAGCACCGCCCACTCGCCGCGCGTGCGAACCGTCAGCGCCAGCGCCAGCAGCAGCCCGAACCAGGCCCCGGCCGCCAGCGCGTGCACCGCCGCGAGCACCGAACCCAGGATCTGCTGCGACATGTGCCCGGTGATCGGACGCAGCGCCAGGGTGACCGCGGTGAACACCAGCACCAGATCCGCGGTCGCGCGATCGGGATTGCGGAAGCCGAACGCGCTGTACACGGTCACCACACCGCAGCCGATCAGCAGCGCGATACCGATCTGCCCGCCGCTCACATGCGTCAGATAGTCGCCGAACTGCGTGGCGCTCAACCCGGAGGCGCGCAGACCCTGCACCTCGGCGGCCTCGAGCACCAGCATGGTGAATTCGGCGATCGCCCACAGCCCGGCCACCAGGGTGAGCACCCGCCACGGCGGTTCCAGCCGATCGTGCAGGCGGGGCAGACACGCAAGACCGAGCACCGTGGCCCCGGCGCAGTCGGCGAGCACCCGGGCGGGGGCCTCCGGCTGCACCGGATCGCCCGCGGCCAGCGCCCAGGCCAGCGCCGCGCCGCCCAGGCCGATCGGAACGACCAGCAGCAGTAGCCATCTCAGCGTGCTGCCGGTCGTCCCGCGGTCCCGGCGGCGATCGGTGCGATCGGACCGATTCACCTGCTCTGCTTACCCCGACCACCCAGCAGCGCGAATGCCAGGCCGCCGCCGAACAGCACCACCGCGCCCACGATGAACACCCACAGCGGCACACCACCGTCGGAGCCGCCGTCGCCGGACTTGGCCGAGGAGTCGGCCTTGGGACCCGGAGTTCCGTTGCCCGCCTTGGTGAGTGTGAAGGTGCGCTTGTCCTTCACCGCGTGCCCGTCGGCCGAGGTGACCCGGTACGCGATCGTGTAGACGCCGGCCGCGCCGAGTTCACCCACCTCGATGCTGATGGTCGAGCCCTCGACCTTGGGCTCGCCCTTCGACCACAGGTAGCCGTCCTTGTCCGTGACGGTCATGGACGGGAAGCTGGTCTGCAGCTCCTCGTTGAACGTCACGCTGACCCGCGCGGGGGAGGCGTCGATCTGCGCGCCGTTCTCCGGGACCGAGCCGATGGCCTGGGAGTGCGCGCTCGCGGTGCCGCCGCCGAGCAGGGCGAAACCGGTCACCAGCAGACCGGTCAGCACACCCGCGACGATCCGGCGGCCACGCCGCCGAACCGACCGGCGCTCGGCCGGTTCCGGGTTTTCCCCGGCCGTCACGGATTCGCTGATTCTCGTGCTCATGCGCGTCGTCCCCGCAGGACGCTGCCCAGTCCCAGGGCCGCACCCAGTGCGCCCAGCGCCAGGCCGATGCCGCCGAGCCAGCGCGCGGTGTCGTCGGTGGACTTCGGAGCCGCGGCCTCGGCGGTGTCGGCCGGATCGTCGTGCCCGCCCGTGCCCGCGGCCAGGGTCAGCGCCGGGGCCGGATGCTCCGGCTCGCTGCCGTCCGCGTTGTCCTTCTGATCCCAGGCCACGACCTTGCCGTCGCTGTAGGTCTGGGTCGCGGGCCGTTCCACGTGCTCCTGCTTGGGCAGCGGGCCCATCGACACCACGAACCGCTGGAACTGACCCTGGCCCACGCCCGCGTTACCCGGGTTCGCGGTCCAGGTGATCGCGGTGACCTCCTTCTTGTCGTTGCGGTCCACGGTCGCGGTCCAACCCGGAATCGGTTCGGTGCGAGCGCTCTTGAGGTTCGGTACGGCCACCGACACCTTGGTGGTGGAGGCGGTGTCCGACTCGTTCGGCACATTGAAGGTGGCGACCGCGTAGCCGCCCTGGCTCGCGCCGGGAGCGTTGACGGTGACGTGGGCGGAGGCGATGCCGGCGCCGAGCAGAGTGAGGCTCGCGGCCGCGACAGCCGTGCCGAGCGCGCGCGAAACAGAGGTGTTCATGAATGAAGTGCCTTTTCTGACAAAGGGTTACGGGTGAGGGGACGTCACGCCGTGACCGGGGGCGCGCGCGGCCCGATCGCCCCTGTCGCCGAAAGACCCCGCGCGGCAGCCGAAACCCGCGCCCAACGCCGCGATCGCGGCGCTACCGGCGCTCCGCCGATGCGGCTGAGCGTCACCCGAATCGCCTGCGAGGCGATTCCGTACAGCCGCTCGGCGACCAGAATCAGCAGGGCGAACGCGAGTGCGGCCGCCGCGTGCGCCGCGGCCATCATCGCGCCGGTGTCGAAACCCGTTGCCGCCGAACCATGTCCGTCGTGCAGCAGCCCGCTCAACGCGAGGTGGCACACCGGCTGCCCCACCAGCATGAGAACGGGCAGCGTCGCCCGGGACCGCAGTGTCGAAGCCACCGCCCCGATCGCCGCGGCCACCGAGATCAGCAGCGCCAGTTCCGGCGACCCGGGAAACCCGCCGCCTGCCATTCCGTGCGCTGCCACCGCGAGCGCCGCCATCGCGACACCCGCGAGTCCGCCACGCACGCCGACCGCGCCGGGGAGATCTCCCCGGCCGTCTCGTGCACGGCGGCGCATCGAACTCAGCTCAGTTCACGCCGAGGCGGGCGAGCACGTCGGCTTCGATTCCGGACAGCTCGTTGGAGATCGAGGCGTGCACGGCGCGACGGCGCTGCACCGGCATCTGCGCGGCGGTGCGGATCGCGGCCGACAGGCTGTCGAGCCGGTCACGGGTGGCGACGGCGAACTGCTTGGTGTCCGGATCCGACTGCCGGGTCTCGAGCTGGACGAGCGTGGTCTCCACGTTCGCGGCGCGCGCCTGCAATTTCGCTCCGGGCCCGGCGAATTCGCCGAGCTGGTTGATCCCGACTCCCAGCTGCTGAGCCCGCCGGTTGTCCAGCTGCCCGCGCACGAAGGTCGCGCCCCGGTAGGCCAGCGGCGCCAGCACCGGAACCAGGATCCGCGCCACGCCCAGGTACTTGCGCACCTGCGCGGCGCTGAACGGATCCTTCTCGGCCTTGGCGGCCAGCTTCAGCGCGGCCTTCTCCTCGGCCTGCAGTTTGGAGATCTCGGCCTTGGCGACCTTGCTCTGCAGGCGCGCCTCACCGCGATGGCGCTTGCGCTCGTTGCGCGCCCCGAGCTTGGCCTCCATACCGGCCTTGTGCTTGAGGGCTTTCGCCTCGGCCCGGCGGCTGACCCGCTTCTTGCGCTTGGTGAACAACCCCATCGATGGCCTCCGTCATGCTGGTTCGCCATGGCAGCACAGGGCCGGGGGAATGCCTGTCCGCCCATGAAACACAGTTTGCCGTTCACCCTAACGGGTGCGGTTCCCCCACAGCGAGCGCCATGCGTTTCGTGTCCCACCGTGTGGCGAAAGCGGAGCTGTCCGTGCCGAACTGCCGGGGCGGGCGGCCGGTGCTGTCGGGGGGTGAGGCCATACTGCTATCCGTGTATTCGGGCATCGGTGACCATGGCGAGCGGGCCGCGTTTCTGGACGCGCGTGCGCTGATCGGGTGCCGGCACCGGCTGCTCCTGGACGCCACCCATCCGCAGGTGCTGACCGGAGTGGCCGAGGACGCCGGCGTTCAGCAACGGCGGGAGGCCGCGGCGGCGCATCGGATCGGTGTGCGCGACACGCTGGTCGGGGCGGCCCCCGAGGCCTGGGTCGTGATCGAGCGGAACATGACCGCCGCCCAGCGGGCCGAGGCCACCATGTCCGCCATGGCGGCGGGTGTCGACCGGATCTGGGGCGGTCTGCTGCCGCAAGAACCGGACACCGGGCGGCGCGGTGGCTGCGAAATCCTCTGGCGCGACGCCGATCGCGGCGGCTACATCCCCGTCATCGTGGTCAATCACAAGATCACCGATCCTCGCCATCCCGGCCCGGCGGACTCGCACCCCGTCACCACCGGCATGTACGAATGGGCGCCCAAGCCCGACAAGCACGTGCGCAACCGCCCGCAGCCGCGCGATCAGCAGCGGCTCGCGCATCTCTACCGGATGCTGCAGCGGCACGGCTACGCCAGCCCGTCGGTGACCGGCGGCGCCATCGGCTACCACTTCGACCGAGTCCTGGTGCACGACCTCGCACCCGTGCTCGAGGACTACGACCGCCGCTACGCCGAACGCATCTCGGTCGTGCGCGGCGAGCTGCCGACCGTCCCGTCCAAGGTGCCCGAATGCCGCCAATGCCCCTGGTGGACACGGGCTCCCGAGGAGGGCGGGCAGAGCTGTGAGAAGTGGTTGATCGAGCACCGCGACATCAGCCTGGTCGCGCCCGGCTCGCGCGCGGAGGTGCTGCGCCGCCACGGTGTCGAGACCATCGACGACCTGGCCGCCTGGACCGGCGCGGATCCGGACGACTGGCAGTACGAGCCGTTCACCGAGACCATCGTCACCGCCCGCGCCTGGGCCACCGGCGCGCCCCTGGTCCGCCGGGTCGAACAGGTGCGGGTGCAGCGCGCCGACGTCGAGGTCGACGTGGACCTGGAGAGCTACCAGGAGCACGGCGCATACCTGTGGGGCACCCTGCTGGACGGCGTCTACCGCCCCTTCGTGTCCTGGGATCCGCTGCCGACCCCGGACGAGGGCCGCTCCTTCGCCGAGTTCTGGATCTGGCTGATGCGGATCCGCTCCGAGGCCACCGCGGCCGGGAAAACCTTTGCCGCCTACTGCTATTCGCGTACGGCCGAGGACAAATGGCTGTACGAGTCGGCTCGCCGCTTCGCAGGAATGCCCGGCATCCCCACCGAGAAGCAGATCCAGGAATTCGTGGACGGCCCCGAGTGGGTCGACATGTTCCAGGCCGTCTCGGACCAGTTCATCTGCCCGAACGGCAAGGGACTCAAGAAGATCGCGCCCGTCGCCGGTTTCCACTGGCGTGATCCGGAGGCCGGGGGAGAGGCGTCCATGGGCTGGTACCGCCTGGCCGTCGCCTACGACGGCGGCGAACCGGACATGTCCCAGCGCACCCGCATCCTCGAGTACAACGAGGACGACGTGGTCGCGACCAAGGTGCTGCGCGACTGGATGACCGATCGTGCCGATGCCGAGGTTCCGGCCATCGCGGATTTCGCCCGTCGGTAATATCGCCAGACGTGACCGATAACGTCGAACACCTGGAGTTTCAGGCCGAAACCCATCAGCTCCTGGAGCTGATGATTCACTCGGTCTACTCGAACAAGGACACTTTCCTTCGTGAGCTGATCTCGAACGCGTCCGACGCGCTCGACAAGCTTCGGCTCGAATCCTTCCGCGACAAGGAGTTGCAGGCCGATATCTCGGATCTGCACATCGACCTCGAGGTGGACCGGGAGCAGCGGGTTCTCACCGTCCGCGACAACGGCATCGGCATGTCCCGGGCCGAAGTGGTGGACCTGATCGGAACCCTGGCCAAGTCCGGCACCGCGCAGCTGCGCAAGCAGCTCATGGAGACCAAGCCCGAGCAGGCCGCCGAGGAGCTCATCGGCCAGTTCGGCATCGGCTTCTATTCGACCTTCATGGTGGCCGACAAGGTCACTCTGACCACCCGCAAGGCGGGCGAGCCCACCGGCACGCGCTGGGAATCCGAAGCGGGCAGCCCCACCTACACGATCGAGGAGGTCGCCGACGCGCCGCAGGGCACCGCGGTGTCGCTGCACCTCAAGCCGTCGGACGACGACGATCACCTGTACGACTACACGCTGGAGTGGAAGCTCCGCGACATCGTCAAGAAGTACTCCGACTTCATCGCCTGGCCGATCCGCATGGATGTGGAACGCACCGTCATGGATGGCGAGGGCGAGGACAAGACCGAGAAGACCCTGGTCGAGTCGCAGACCCTGAACTCGCAGAAGGCGCTGTGGACGCGCCCGCGCAGCGAGGTCTCCGACGAGGAGTACAAGGAGTTCTACAAGCACGTCTCCCATGCCTGGGACGATCCGCTCGAGACCATCCCGATGAAGGCCGAGGGCACCTTCGAGTATCAGGCGCTGCTGTTCCTGCCCTCGACCGCGCCGTTCGACATGTTCACCCGCGAGCACAAGCGCGGCGTGCAGCTGTACGTCCGCCGGGTGTTCATCATGGACAACTGCGAAGAGCTGATGCCGGAGTATCTGCGCTTCGTCAAGGGCGTGGTGGACGCACAGGACCTCTCGCTCAACGTCTCTCGCGAGATTCTGCAGCAGGACCGGCAGATCCGGATGATCCGCAAGCGCCTGGTCAAGAAGGTGCTCGCCACGGTCAAGGATATGCAGGCCGCGGGCGCGCCGACCGAGGACGACGCCGAGGCTCCCGCGGATTCGACCAAGTACCAGACGTTCTGGCGTGAGTTCGGCCGAGTCCTCAAGGAGGGCCTGCTGTCCGATCCGGACAATCGCGAAACCATTCTGCAGGTCTCGTCTTTCGCGTCCACGCATGCGACGGACAAGCTCACCACGCTCGCGGAATACGTCGACCGCATGCAGGAGGGCCAGCAGGCCATCTACTACATGACCGGCGAATCCCGCCAGCAGATCGAGAACTCGCCGCATATGGAGGCGCTCGCCGCCAAGGGCCTCGAGGTGCTGGTGCTGACCGATCCGGTCGACGAGATGTGGGTCGGCTCGGTGCCGGAGTTCGCGGGTCAGCCCTTCGTGTCCATCGCCAAGGGTGAGGTGGATCTGGAGTCCGAGGACGAGAAGAAGGCCTCGGAGCAGCTGCGCGAACAGCAGGAGAAGGAGTTCGCGGACCTGACGGGCTGGCTGCGGGAAACCCTGGACGCCAGCGTGAAGGAGGTGCGCCTGACCAACCGGCTCACCACCTCCCCGGCCTGCATCGTCGGGGACGTCTACGACTTCACCCCGATGCTCGAGCGCATGTACCGCGCGTCCGGGCAGGAGCTGCCGGAGTCCAAGCGGATCCTGGAGCTCAATCCCGAGCACAAGCTGGTGACCGGTCTGCGTGATGCCTTCGCGGCTGTGAAGGACGAGGCCGACAAGCCCGCTGAACTGGCCGAAACCGCGGAATTGCTCTACGGCACAGCCGTTCTGGCCGAGGGCAGCGAGTTGAAGGACCCGGCCGCCTTCGCCCGCATTCTCGCGGAACGCCTCACCCGCACCCTCTGAGCTGCGCGAATTCCCGCCTCTTCCGTTGGGAGAGGCGGGAATTGGCCATATCAGACATTGGCCGACTGTGACCGCGGCTATATCGAGCCTGTTTCGGGAACTCATCGAGTCGGCGTACGTTATACGTCTTGGTCGTAAGTTTTTCGTGTTCGTGTAATACATGCTCGCGCTGAACATCGTGCGGGCGTTGCTTCTCCTTGCCACGCAAGCAGTAAGCCGCCTTCTGATCGACCCGGTTGTCGCGACCGTGACAGCCGTGATGACTCCCTCGTCAGGAGAAGGTTATGGTTCAGGGCACCGTCAAGTGGTTCAACGCCGAAAAGGGATATGGCTTCATCTCCCACGAGGGCGGCCCGGATGTGTTCGTGCACTACTCCGAAATCGAAGGCAACGGCTACCGCCAGCTCGAAGAGGGCCAGGCCGTGAGCTTCGAAATCACCCAGGGCAACAAGGGGCCGCAGGCCGCGGCCGTTCGCCCGCAGTAGTTCCACCCCGCAGCGTGATCGAATGACAAGGCCCGCACCGGATTCCGGTGCGGGCCCTGTCGGTTTCAGCGAACCTCGCGCCTAGCGCGGGGCCATGCGCAGCGCGCCGTCCATGCGGATGGTCTCGCCGTTGAGGTAGTCGTGCTCGGTGATGTACTGCGCGAGCTGCGCGTACTCGTCCGGACGGCCCAGGCGGGACGGGAACGGCACGCCGGACTCGAGGCCCTTGCGGTACTCCTCGGTGACACCGGCGAGCATCGGGGTGTCGATGATGCCGGGGGCGATGGTGTTGACGCGAATGCCGAACTGCGCCAGGTCACGCGCGGCCGGAATGGTCATGCCGGCGACGCCGCCCTTGGAGGCGGAGTAGGCGATCTGGCCGATCTGGCCCTCGAACGCGGCGACCGACGCGGTGTTGATGACCACGCCGCGGCTGCCGTACTCGTCGACCGGATCGGTCTTGGCGATGGCGTCCGCGGCCAGTCGCATGACGTTGAAGGACCCGAGCAGGTTCACGGTGATGACCGTGCGGAACAGCTCCAGATCGTGCGGACCGTTCTTGGACAGGATGCGACCCGCCCAGCCCACGCCGGCGCAGTTCACGACGATGCGCAGCGGCACGCCGGACTCGACGACCTTGGCGACCGCGGCGGCGACCTCGTCACCGCTGGTGACGTCGGTCGGGATCAGGGTGACCCCGTCCGGGACGCTGTCTCCGGCGCGCTCGATCGACTGCGCCAGATCCAGGCCGAACACGGTGGCACCGGCGTCGGCGAAACGCTTCGCGGTGGCCGCGCCCAGGCCGGACGCCCCTCCGGTGATGATTGCGGCAGAGCCGGAAATCTCCACGTGATCAGGTCCTCTCGAACGTGGACGGCCCTCTCACTGGCCCTCCGTCAATAAGCACCATAACGGGAATAAGGTGTGACGCTCGCGACGGGGTGGGCGCTCGCGCGCCTCCACCGTCGGCGCTGGGCGGACCCTGCCCCGTGACCTCTGCCGGTGGTCGGGCGGCATTGCCGTCGGTGGTCCGGGCCCCACAGTCGCCGGTGGTCGAGCGGGTCGCAGCCGTCGGCAATCCTGGCGCCGCCGTCGGTGTCGGCACGCTGCCCGGTGGGGAGCTGGTACTGCACCGGGGGCGCGAAGCGGTGGCGCGAAGTTTGCGAACATGAGTGTTCGTCGAATGGTACCGTCATCACATGAACGCAGGTCGCTCGGTGGAGTCGAAGGCCCGAACGTGGCGCCGCGGCCCCCTCCGTCCCGCGCGCACGGTCGCGGGGCAGCGCATTCTGGTGACGGGCGCGGCCCGCGGGATCGGGGCGGCGCTGGCCCGTCAACTGCACGCGCGCGGCGCGCGGGTCGCGCTGCTCGGCATCGAGGAAGCCCTGCTGGCCGATGTCGCGGCCGACTGCGGTGACGCTCCCTGGCGCTACTGCGATGTCGGCGACGCCGATCAG
This sequence comes from Nocardia jejuensis NBRC 103114, assembly GCF_001613145.1. GTDB lineage: Bacteria > Actinomycetota > Actinomycetes > Mycobacteriales > Mycobacteriaceae > Nocardia > Nocardia jejuensis. The sequence continues at coordinate 231,302 of NZ_BDBU01000024.1, read as the reverse complement.
GTTGCCCGCGCGGTCAATTCGCTCACCGGCGAACTCGGCGGGCTGGACGCGGTGGTCGCCAATGCCGGCATCGCCCGCCAGCTGTCCCTGCTCGGCGGCGACCCGACGGTGCTCGAGCAGACGCTCACCGTCAATGTTCTCGGCGTCTACTACACGCTGCGCGCCGCCGGACCGCACATCGCGCACGAGAACGGCTACGTCCTGCTGGTCTCCTCCCTCGCCGCCGCCATCCACCTGCCGCTGGCCGGTGCCTACAGCGCCTCCAAGGCCGCCGTCGAGGCGCTCGGCGACACCCTGCGAATAGAACTGCGGCACACCGGAGCCAAGGTCGGCATGGCCTACTTCGCCGAACTCGACACCGATATGACCGGCCGCGGCTTCGGCACCGACGCGGCCCGCACCATCCTGGGCCGCTCCACGGTGTCGGGCATCGCGCCGCTGGGCCCGGCCATCGACGCGCTGGAAAATGCTCTTGCTCGCCGATCTCGCCGCGTTTTCTCCCCGTATTGGGTAGGAATGGTGTTGCGTTTCCGCGGTATCGGGCAACGCGTGGTCGACTACTCGCTACGCCACGGCGTCGCACCGGGACTCGAGCTCGCGCGCACCGAACGGGTGGCCTTCACCACCGACCAACCCGCGCGACCGCACCGACTGCGGCCGGGCCCGATGAACGAGCTCGCCTGACCACCACCGGCACTACGGAGTCCAGCGCATGACCGAATCGGCCGCCACCGCTCAACAGCTGCCTCGTGGCCGCCACGGTCTGCCGCGCGAGACGGTGATCGCCGCCCAGCGCGATCGCATCCTGCTCGCCATGGCCGAGGCGATGGCCGAGAACGGTTATGTCGGAACACCTGTCGCGGCCGTCATCAAACGGGCCGGCGTCTCGCGCGAGACCTTCTACGAGCAGTTCCGCTCCAAGGAGGACTGCTTCGAGGCCGCCTACGAACGCGCCGTCGAACTCATGCTCACCGGAATCTTCACCATCACCGGCGATTTCGGCGACGAGACCATGACCGAGCGGATAGAGCGGGTGCTCGGCGGATATCTGGACGCGCTCGCCGCGGAACCGGCCTACGCCAGGGTCTTCCTGGTCGAGGTGTACGCGGTCGGCCCCGAGGCCATCACGCGCCGCACCCAGCTGCAGGAAACGTTCGTGGCCATCGTCGCGGACATCCTCGAGGCCGACACCGAGGAGCAGCGCTTCGCCTGCCAGACCCTGGTCGCGGCGCTGAGCGCCATGGTCACCAATCGCATCGCCATCGGAGACGTCGACGGCGTGCGCGCCCTGCGCGAACCGCTGCTGGATCTGGTGCGCCGCAGCGGGCAGTTGTTCGGCGGCCTACCCCTCGACGACTGACGCCGCCGATCGTGTGGCGGCCGAATCCCGGCGCCGCGAAATCAGACTGCGCAGCAGTAGCAGCACCGCTCCCGCCACCGCCGGTGCGATCGCCGACAGCAGCAGGATGATCGGGGTGCCCAGGCTGGACGCGAAGGCGTCGAGCAAGGTCATCCCACCGAAGTAGAGGAACAGCAGGCCGGAGCAGATCGCGATCAGGCGTTCCGGAATGTGCTTGCCGACGGTGACCCCGACCAGGATCGCCAGCCCACCCGCGGCGACCATGCCCAGCGACGCGCCGATCCACACCGCGAACCAGCCGTGCTTGGTGGCCAGGGCCAGGGTGGCGAACATGGTGCGGTCGCCGAGTTCGGCGAGCAGGAACGCCGAGAGCACCATCAGGAACGCCGAGCGCGACTTCGACTGCGGCGCGGCCGTTTCGGCCTCGTCCTCGCCCGCGTGGCCCGGCAGCGTGTCGCGCAGTGTCCACAGACCCACCCCGATCAGGGTGGCCGCGGCGAACAGGGCGATGACGCCGGTGGGCAGGGCCGAACCGATGAAGTGCCCCACGCCGACGGCGATCAGATTGACCGCGAAACTGGCGACCGTGATGCCGGTCAGCACCACCAACCAGTGGTAGCGCAGCGCGAAGGTCAGCGCCATCAGCTGTGATTTGTCGCCGAGTTCGGCGAGGAACAGCACGCCGAACGTCAGCAATATCGTGGTGATCAAGATTCGTCAGCTCCCAGGGTTCCGGCCTGTCGGCTGAATGCGGGGGCGCTTCAGCCGACACCGCACCGGCGAAACGGTTTGGTTGTCATCGGCCGAAGGTCTCGCCCACCGGAAACTGACCGGTTCGCGCAGCCGGATCCACGACGGGACCAGTATGTCGACTACGCGATTGGGGGCTACTCCCCTTCGCTGCCGACGATACTACCCCGGCAAACCCGACATCCGCAAACGCGCGTTGCCCAAATCGCAATGCGCACAATAAGTTTGGCGACACTGCCATAAGGTTTCGGGAACCCTTACGCGGCCAGCAGCATAGCCAGAACCGCGGTGTCGGGATCACTGATCGGATCCACGCCGACTCGGCTCACCATCGAGGTCAACACGCCGTCGCCGTCGGTTTCCACCCAGGCCGCCCGATGCTCCAGGCCCAGATGCGGCAGCCCCGGCAGCAGCAGACAGCCCGACGCCGCGCCCGAGCATTCGGGCAGCGACGGACGGGTTTCGCGCGGCGGATGCAGCATGATCAACGCCGGTGGCACACGTTCGGCAAATTTTCCGGGCGGAATGGCCTCGTCACCCATGACCGTGCCCTCCGCGATCACCAGGCCCACCATGCCCGGTTCCGGGTCCTGCGGTAGTTCCTCACGCGCCCCGAACACCGTCGTGGTCGGCAGCAGGCCCGGCACCCCGGCGACCCGCACGGCGAAAACCAGGAGTTGTGCCCATTCCTTCGTGGAATCGGGCCATCGGCCCGAGATCACGAACCCGCGCAGGGAACCCTGCGACTGGAACGGCGTCATACCGATCAGCTCACTCATCGTGGCCTCCCGAAATCTAACCCGGGGCGGCTTTGCCCGTCCTACCTGTTGGGATCCGAGGATGCTCCCGAACGGGACTGGCACACAAGTACCAGAGACTGCTAAATCCCGACCGGTTCGCCGCGTTCGATCATGGGATACCCCCCGATACGGCTCGAAACACGCGAAAGGGCCCGCGAACCTGCGTGGTTCGCGGGCCCTGAAGCCCGGGCGTGTCGCCGGAGGATCCGTCGGGCGTGGCCCGCGGCCGGATCAGCCGAAGATCAGACCCTTGCCCTGAGCGACGGCGCGCGCGAAGCGGTCCTGCACATCGGCCCAGTTCACGACGTTCCAGAACGCGGTGACGTAGTCGGCCTTCACGTTCTTGTACTGCAGGTAGAAGGCGTGCTCCCACATGTCGACCTGCAGCAGCGGGATGATGCCCAGCGGCACGTTGGCCTGCTGGTCGTACAGCTGGAAGGTCAGCAGCTTCTGGCCCAGGGTGTCGTAACCCAGGACGGCCCAGCCCGAACCCTGCAGGCCGTTCGCGGCCGCGGAGAACTGCGCGCGGAACTTGTCGAACGAACCGAACTGGTCGTTGATCGCCGACTCCAGCTCGCCGACCGGCTTGTCGCCGCCGTCCGGAGACAGGTTCTTCCACCAGATGGAGTGGTTGGCGTGGCCACCCAGGTGGAAGGCCAGGTTCTTCTCGTGCAGGAAGATGGCGCTGTGGTCACCGGCCTCGCGGGCGGCTTCCAGCTTCTCGAGCGCGGTGTTCGCACCCGCGACGTAGGCGGCGTGGTGCTTGGAGTGGTGGATCTCGTTGATCTGCCCGGAGATGTAGGGCTCCAGGGCGGCGTAATCGAAATCCAGATCTGGCAGCGTGTACTCAGCCACGATGTCCCTTCCTCAGTGTCGGGGCCGTGTGCGCACGGCGTCTACCGAGCGCACCCAACCATCATTCGTACACCCGCTTGTTCGCAACCGGGCTGCGTGCCCCCACATTCCAGCCCCGACCCGGTTGTCTCAACCTTTGGACTGGTCGTGATCGCAACGCCGCCGCGCCCACGCGTGTACGCCGGTCGACTACCCCGAACTCGACGGAGGAACCGAGCTGGTTACAGCGGCGGAACGATATTCGGTCGCATGGTGCGCGGGTCGCCCTGATCGTGCGCCTTCCACCAGCGCACACCGCCCGCGACGAAATCCTCGAGCGCGATCTGCTCGCCCTGCTTGCCGGTGATCTCGAGGCCCTCGAACCACACCCGCACATCGAGTTCGCGGGGGTCGATGCCCTCTTCCTGGGAGAACTCCAGCATGTGGCCGGCGGTGCCCTCGCTCAGGACGGTGTCGAAGCTGAGCAGTTTGCGCCACTGGGTCCAGGCGCTGTCGCCGAGATCGAGGAAGTCCCAGCCGTGCAGCGCGCCGCCGCCGAAGCTGCTGACCGCGTCGTGCAGGCCGTCCAGCGTGAGCGGCAGCACGACCGGTTCCAGGTCGTCCCAGCGCTGGCGTCGCAGCGAGGCCGCGACCCGGTTGACGCCGGTCAGGGTCAGGTACACATCGCAGTCGTCCGGCGGTGGGCCGTCGACGGGGAGGGTGAGAACGTCGAGCTCCAGCCGTATCGTCGCGGCCGCCGTATCGACGTCGATTCCGAGGCAGGTCGCCTCGGAGAGTGCGGTGTTGAGTCCGGTGATGTCCAGTCCGTCGAGTAGCCCCCTGCTCACAGTCATAGCGCCAGGCTACCGATCTTGCCTGGCCGGACCCAGGATTTCCGTTTTTCGGTAGTGTTGTCGTTTTTTTACGCCGACCCCGGAACCGATACCTGACCAGCGGCGTCAGAGTAGATAGGGCCGCAGATCCGTCGGCTCGTCGGTCGGCCGCTCCGGGGCCTGGAGGGGACTTCCGGATCGGCCGACCAAAAACTTCGTCCCGAAAATCCCCTTCGGCGCGCCTGCGGGCCTCGAGCCTCAACCTGTGGATGAGGTTGTGGATTATGTGGATAACTGCAGCCGAGCTATGCACAACGCGCCCGCAACGGGGTGGACGACAGGCTTCCCCGGACCGGAACGAACCACTGGTTGCGGTATAGAACCGCACGGCTCCCAGCAGCGCGTGGCAGGATCGAAACCGTGACGATGCCCCATGTCCCCTCGGTGCCGATCGACTCCGTGCCCGCGGAATTCGACGCCGCCGAGCCGTGGGCGCCCGCCGAGCCGACCCCGGCTCTGCTGCTCGATGTCCGCGAGGACGACGAATGGCAGCTCGGACACGCGCCCGGCGCCCTGCACATCCCGATGGTCGACGTCCCCGCCCGCATCGACGAACTGGACTACGACGCGGACATCTACGTGATCTGCCGCCAGGGCGGACGCTCGCTGCAGGTCGTTCAATACCTGAACCAGGTCGGGTTCGACGCCGTGAACGTCTCGGGTGGCATGGTGGCCTGGCAGCAGTCGGGCCGCCCCCTCGCCGGCGACGGCGCCGAGCCGAAGATCTACTAGGCCCAGGAAGTTGGAGTCGATGAACGGGGGACGAGTGGCAGACGCGCGATCGGGCTCAGCCGGCGCCGCGCCGGTCGTACAGCCGTGCGCCCGCTGTGGTGCGCGCTGGGCCGTGCAGGGCAAACCGCTGCACTGGTGCCCCCGCTGCCGCGGCGTCCTGTTGTCCCCGGCGCCCGTGGACGCGCCCGCCGAGCGGCGCAACTACCGCTGGGTGGCCCGCCCGCCCGGTCGCCGATCCACCGCGGGCTCCGCGCAACGCCGTCCGGCGAGCCTGGAAACGCCGCGCTACACCCAGATTCCGCGCTGGGGTCTGCGGGACCGCCCGCCGGTCGCGGCCGTCGCGCAGCGGGGCCCGCTGGCCGGCCTCACCGAACGACTTCCGCGCCTGCTGATCGCCACCGCCATCGTGTTCGGCGCCTCCGCGCTGGCCGAACTCGGCCGGTACGGGATCCTGCTGCGCAATCGCACCCGGCTGATTCAGCCGGTGCTGCTGTGGATCTCCGACGCCGCGGTCTACGTCTTCGGATTCGCGGCGCTCGCGCTCGCGCTGGTGAGCGCGGTGGCGCTGGTCGGCTGGCTCGCCGACACCCGCCGGGCCGCGTTCGAGAAAGCCGGTCTGACCGATCCCCGCTCGCTGCGCACGCTCGCGCTCGGATGCCTGGTTCCCGGAGCGAATCTGGTGTGGCCGGGCGTCTTCCTGAGCGAGGCCGCGCGGCTGCGGTCCGATCCGCGCCTGCTGCGCGTGATCCGGATCTGGTGGGCCGCTTGGGTTCTCAACGGTGTGATGGTCGTCGTGGCGCAGCTGTACCGGTTCGCGGATTCGCTGCAGGTGCAGGCCGACGGGGTGTCCTTCGCCCTGCTGACCGACCTGGCCGCCGCGGGCCTCGCGGTGCTCTCACTGTGGCTGGTGCGCGCCTTCGCCGGTCTCGACGTGCTCGGACGCGAGGAGACCGTCTCGCGCTGGGTCATCGCGACCAGTCCCGCCGAGGCCGTCATCCAGCCCGTCCGGCCCGGTGGGGGTGCACCCGAATCGGCTGCCGCGGACCGAGTGTCGCCCACCGCCGAGCCCGCGTCGCCCGCTGCCGACCGCGCGTCGGACCGAGCCGTCGGGAATGATGAGGCGACCACATCGAATCTGGAGAACGCGGAGGTATTGCCGAAGTGAGCCGGGACAGTCGCGCGCCGTTCGTGGTCGCGCACCGGGGAGCGTCGGCGGCGCGACCCGAACACACCCTCGCCGCATACGATCTCGCGCTGCAGGAGGGCGCGGACGGTGTCGAATGCGATATCCGGCTGACCAAGGACGGCCACCTGGTGTGCGTGCACGACCGCACGGTGGATCGCACCTCCAACGGTACCGGCGCGGTCAGCGAGATGACTCTCGACGAGCTGAGGGACCTGGACTTCGGCATGGACAGCGGTGAGCCCGCCACGGTGCTCACCCTGGCCGAACTCATCGAGCTGGTGCTGGACTGGAAGAGCCGTCCCACCAAGCTCTTCATCGAGACCAAGCATCCGGTCCGCTACGGCGCGATGGTGGAAACCAGTCTGCTGAGCGAACTTCAGCGCTACGGCATCGCCGCACCCGCCTCCGCCGATCATTCGCGCGCGGTGGTCATGTCCTTCGCCGCGACCGCGGTCTGGCGGATCCGCCGGGCGGCGCCCCTGCTGCCGACCGTCCTGCTCGGTGAATCCTCGCTCTACCTCTCGGGCGGCGCGGCCACCACCGTGGGCGCCACCGCGATCGGCCCCGGCGTGCGCACCCTGCGCGAACACCCCGACCTGGTCGACAAGGCCGCCGCGGCGGGCCGCGCCACCTACGTCTGGACCGTCGACGATCCCGAGGATGTGCGCCTGTGCGCCGATCTCGGCGTCAGCTGGGTCGCGACGAATCTGCCGGGCCGGACCAAGACCCTGCTCGGCGAGGCGTAGCCCGCCGCACCCCGGGACAGTGCGCCAGATCTCGGCGCATCCGGGCCGCCCTGTAGTTTTGCCGTCCATGGGTAAGAGCAAGCGCAACAGTCCCAAGCCGGACAGCAATCGCGCGCAGAAGCTGGCCGATCGCCGGGCCGCACAGGAGCAGGCCGCGCAGGTTGTGACGCGCCCGTTCGAGGGTTTGGCCGCGGAGTGCGATCTGGTCGCGCTGCGGGAGTTCGTGCCGTCCGCGACCGCGACGCTGAAGCTGTCGCCGAGTGTCGCCGCCGAGCGTGCGGTCACGCTCGCCACCGTGCTTCCGGGCGCGGTCGCCGCGCTGGTGCGCGCCGGGGACGAGCCGATCGGATTCGTCGGCACGCAGGTGCAGCATCAGGGCGCGGACCCGGCCGCCGATCTGGCCGCCGCCATTCTGTGGACCCAGTCCGCCGAGCCGGGCGAGTCGCTGGCCGGTTCCAGCGCCGAGGGCACACCGACCCTCGCGGACGTGCTGGAGCCGGGCGCGGCCCTGGATCTGACCGTGCACCAGGACTTCAACTGGTGGGTGCCCGAGGGCGTGACCCCGGACGCGCAGGTGGCCGCCACCATCGAGCAGGCGAACCAGGCGATCATGCCGTCGGCGCGCCTGTCGCTGGGCGCGGACGCGATCGGCGCGGCCTGGTGGGTGGACGCGGGCGAGAAGGCGCACATCCGCTGGGTGCGTCCCGAGGACGAGGATCAGCTGATGCTGGCGCTGGCGCGGCTGCACGCGGCCGGAACGCTGCACCTGGGCGAGGATTCGCGTTTCGCGGGGTCGTTCCGCACGCACGGTCTGCTGGTGCCGGTCTTCGATCTGGATCCGGAGAAGCACGCCACCGAGTGGGAGGCGCCGGCTCGTGAGCTCGGTGCTCGCCTGGCGGAGGCGCTGGCGTCGGACGTTCCCCTGACTTCCGATGAGCGCCGGTCCCGTGACGGGCTCCGGTCGCGCCAGGTAACCCTGCGCTGACCGGGTGATCTCGGGTCGTTCGCCGGATGGTTTCAGGCCACCGGCGGGCGGCCCGATTTTTTTACCGGAAGATTTTTCTGAAAAACCAACATTTTCGAAGACGGGCTCGGTTACGTTCTCTGCACACCCCGAAATCGCGGGGAAAAGTTAGATGAGGAGAACACCATGGACGCCATTCTCGCCCTGATCAAGTCCCTTTTCAGCAGCATCTCCGCCAAGTAATCGCGGGCGCATCGATAAACACGACAGGCCCGGTCCAGCGCAAGGGACCGGGCCTGTCGTGATCGAAATGCATTGCTCGAAAAGTACGGCGGTTATCGAAAGCCGTGCCGATCCGAAGCGAATTACAGCGAGCCGCCCGCCGCATGCGGTGCGCCCGAGGCATCCTTCGGGGAACTCATCTCGCGCGAGACGAAGTTCTCCAGGTCGAACATGTTGGCGCTGGCCCGCTCGGCGACGGTGAGGAGGGTCTTCATGGTCGCCACCTCCTCGACCTGCTCCTTCAGGAACCACTGCATGAACTGCTCGCCCTGGTAGTCGCCCTCTTCGCGAGCGGACTTGGCGAGCTGCACGATCTGCTCGGTGACGAGCTGCTCCTGCGCCAGAGCCAGCGCGATCGGCTCCTTGGCATTGGAGAATTCCGACTTCGCCGAATCGATTCCCGGCATCTCGACATTGATGTCCTGATCGAGGAGGTACCGCGCGATCATCATCGCGTGATTGCGCTCTTCGACGGCCTGCTTGTAGAAATACTTCGACAGGACCGGAAGATCGGCGTGATCGAACCAAGTCGCAACCGCGATGTACTGGTGCTCCGCATTGAATTCGTTGCGGATCTGATCCTGCAGCAGCCCATGGAACTTGCTGCGCTTGGTCTGGGTTTGTGAGGACATGGCGATGACATTAGCCCTGGTCATGTGGCGTGTCATCCAAGTACAACCTTATTGAGTATTGCCTAAATGAGGCAAGTATTGCCTAATTTGCGGTGAACGCGAGCCGTCCGCCGGCCTCGCTAATTGCCGACGGTGGTGATCAGATCCGCCGGTATCTGCTGATCAGCGGCCAGCGCGTCGAAGAATCGCCCCGCGCGCTCCTTGTCCCAGAGCAGGACGTTGCCGCTGCCGTCGACGTCCTCGAAGCCTCCGACCGGCACCGTCGTGGCGACCTGATCGCCGCCCATCGCGCGTCCGAGCGACACCAGATTCCACACGTGCACGCCGTTGTCGACTTTCAGCGCCTTGGTCGCGTTCTGCAGCAGCGGCACGGATCGGAACGGATTGATCAGCGTCCACGGGCTCGACACCTGCTTCAGCAGCGCGCTGAGGAACTTGCGCTGATTCAGCATGCGATCCAGGTCGGCGCGCGCGAAGGCGCGCGAACGCACGAATCCGAGTGCGTTCTTTCCGTTCAGATGCTGGCAGCCGGCGGGCAGATCGATTCCGGCCAGCGGATCGTCCATCGCCTCGTCCAGGCACATGTCGATCCCGCCGACCGCGTCGACGATGTTCGCGAAGCCGCCGAATCCGATCTGCGCGTAATGATCGACGCGCAGTCCGGTCGCGCCCTCGACGGTCTGCACCAGCAACTGCGGGCCGCCGAAGGCGAAGGACGCGTTGAGTTTGTCCTTGCCGTGGCCCGGAATGCTGACGTACGAGTCGCGCGGCAGGCTGACCAGCGTCGGCTTACCGGACTTGGGAATGTGCACCAGGATGATGGTGTCGGTCCGCTCGGAGCCGACCTCGCCACCGGTGGAGAGCTCCTGCTCCTGGTCCGAGGAGAGCCCGGCCCGGCTGTCGGAGCCGACCAAGAGCCAATTGGTTCCGGGCGTGTCGCTCGGGCGGCCGGTATACGAGGTCAGGGCGTCGATGCGCTCGAGGTGGGTGTCCACATAGGCCGCCGCCGCGATGGGCAACACCAGCAGGATCAGCACCAGCGCGGTGAACCAGCGGAACCAGTGCCGCTTCTTCTTCGGGCGTGGCGCGCGCGGCGGACGGTCCTCGCCACGGCTGCGGCGTTTCGGGGGCAGTGCGGGCGGGGGCGGTGTGCCGCCCTGTCGATCGGGCGGTGTGCCGCTCTCGCGATAGGGGACCGGTTTCTGTGTGGGCGCGTGCGACTGCGGCGCGCCCGCTCGGCTCCGATCCGATTGCGGCCGTTCGGGATTGCGTGGATCGCTCCGCGGGTACGCGCGTTCCTGCGGGGATTGCCCACGGTCGCGCGCGGGCGTGCCGTTCGGGTTCTTGGTGGTGCGGGCCTCGGACCAGGCCAGAGCGGGCCCGGGCTCGTCGCGTCGCACCTTGCGGGTGGGGCCGTCGCGGTCAGGTTCCTGGCGGGGCGGCTGGGCGCGTGGTCCGGGCGGCTGTGCGCGCGGCGGCTGCGGCCGTTGCGACTGGCCGGGTCGTGGTTGGGGTTCCTGACCACGTGGCGGCTGCGGGCGTTGCGGTTGCCCGGGATTCGCTCGTGGCGGCTGCCCGGGATTGCCACGGGGAGGTTGCCCCGCGTTACCGCGTGGCTGTGGGGGATTACCGCGCGGCGGTTGTGCGGGATTGCCGCGATGCGGCTCGGCCGGATTACCGCGTGGCTGTGAGGAATTGCCGCGTGGCTGTGGGGAATTACCGCGTGGCTGTGGAGGATTGCCGCGTGGCGGTTGCGGACGGGCGGGAGGCTCGTCTCGCCCGGCAGGCGGCGGCTCCCGGCGCATCCGTGCAAAGTGCTGGGGGTCGTCGCCGTTCATCACCAGAAACTCTACTGATTCATCTCCCCGAAAGGTTCATATCGATCCCGTCACGGCAGCCATGAGACATGTCCGCGCAGGATCGTGTAGCCCACATAGGCCACCGTGTCGATGAGCGCGTGGGCCAGCAGTAGCGGCCACAACCGGCCGGTGCGCTGCCAATATCGCCCGAATACCACTCCCATCACCAGGTTTCCGACTCCGCCGCCGAGTCCCTGATACAGGTGGTAACTGCCGCGCAGCAGCGCCGAGGCCAGCAGCGATCGGTTCTCCGACCAGCCCAGCGCCCGCAATCGTGAGATCAGATAGGCGACCACCAGGATTTCCTCGGCCGCCGAATTCGCCCAGGCCGAGAGCACCAGCACCGGCAGTCGCCACCAGTGTTCGAGCGAGCTGGGCACGATCGTGACGCTGACCCCCAGCGCGTGTGCCACCAGATACAGTGCCAGCCCGGGGATTCCGATCACCGCCGCCAGCGCGAGTCCCGGCAGCACGTCCTCCCGCCATCGCAGGCGCCGGACCAGCCCGATGGCCCTGGGTGCGATCCCGCTGCGCCACAGCAGGTAGAGCCCCAGCGCCGCCCAGCCCAACAGCCTTGCGACGCTCAACAATTGGAAGAGCAGATCGATGGTCGACTGCGCGGCGCGGGACGGGTTCAGCGCCACGGTCTGCCCGCCGACCCCGCCCGGGGCGAGCGCGCTCTCCAGCAGCGACAGTGCCGCATTGGCCCCGCTCAGCCCGAATGTGACGACCAGCACGATGCCGATCTCGATCCGGATCGCCCGCCGCTCCGCCTGCGAGGCGGCGGGCGCGGGCCACACGGGAGAGGGTTCAGCAGCCGAGACCATGCCGCCAATCTATGCGGATCCAGGCCCCTGGACTCGCCGAGGCGGTCTTTCGCCTCAGCTGCGATGCGCCTTGTCGTGGAAGGAGGCTCCGGCCAGGGTCTGCACGGCGCGGCTCAGCGATTCGATGTCGTCGGCGGGTGCGTGGAACGGCAGGCGGATGTCGTGATCGGCCTCGATGCCCTCGACGCGCAGGGTGACCCCGTAGCGGTCGATGGCGAGCGGGTGGATGAGCGCGCCGCGGCGCAGGCCGGGCGGCAGGTGGCGAGCCAGCTGGTCGATGACATCGGCGTGGTCGGCGTGCAGATGCTGCAGCCAGGCCGCCTCGAGTGCGCAGAACGGATCGGGGCGAGTCTGCCGAAGTTGTTCGCGGGTCACCGAATCCGCGCCGGAGGTGTCCGCGACGACAGCGGAGTCGACGACCAGGCGCAGCAGGGTGGCGCTGTGCCCGATGTCGAGCAGCGCCGGATGCGGATGGTCCTCGGCGACGGCGGTGGCCAGTGCGCGCTGAGCGTGCGGGGGTACCGCGTGCACCCAGCCGCGCAGCCACACCAGGGCGCGGACGGGTTCGCGCAGCGGCAGCGGCGCGTGATCGGTGAGTTCGATGACGGCGGGCGAGCCGCTCGCGCCGCAGCCCTTGACCAGCGCGGTGGCGGTCGAGTTCGTGGGTACGGCCACCACGATGTCGCCGCACTGCCGCAGCAGATGCACCGAGGTCGGTACGGGGTCGAGGCCGGGCAGCGCCAATACCGCGCTCTCGGCGTGCGCACAGGCGCTGTGCACGCGTTCGCCGGTATTGGGTGTGACGACGGGGGCCGTGTGGGCCATACGTACCTCCGATTGGAATTAGGTAAACCTAAGCTAAGTCAGAGTGTGATCCAGCGCAACCCATCCGCTCACCTACGGTGAAACCCGTGCCGCACGATTCCGCCCCCGCCAACGAGCCGGTCATGCTGTCCCTGACCGTGCCCGCCGCCTCGGTCAGCCGTGGCCTGACCGCCGGTCTGGTCCGCCCTACCAGCCCGGATCCCGGCACCGCCGAGATCCTCGACCTCACCGCCGACGACGAAGCCGTCTCGGAATTCCTGGTTCGAATCGTCCACTCCGACAGCGGTTTCGTCGCCCGCACCGATTCCGCCCCCCGCGCCCTGGCCATCATCGCGGCCACGGTCGCGGCCCTCTGCGGCGAAGACATCCGCACCGCCCTCACCACCCCCGATCTCCCGTTCCTGAAGGGCCTCACCCAGCCCGCGGTGGAAGCCTTCCGCGACGTCCTGCTCGCCATCGAATCCGAAACCCCCGACGCCATCACCGAATCCCTGACCTGCCTGTCGAACTGACAGCACGCCGCACCCGAGCGGGGAACGCCGCGTACCCGGCGACGCCGAGCTGAAAGTGTCCGGGCCCGAGAGTTTTCGCCGGTAGACGAGCGGCCTCGGCGTCCACAGCGTGAGTCGTGGAGTACGTGTTCGTCCGCGACGCGGCCTTCTGATCGAACTCGACCCCAGGACCGCCGGAGCCCCTGCCGCGCGTCCGTCGCGGACCGCCCGGCCGCCTTCGTTCCGGTACGGCGTCACCCTCGACCCTCACCGGCGGGTTCGAACGCATCGGGCAGGCCGAACAGACCCGAGGTGAACTGGGCAGGGCCCTCAGTGAATTCATCGGCACCACGGGCAGGCGGTCGAACAGTCCCGCTCGGAACTCGGTGCGCACCGTCGCACGCCGCGCTACGCCGGGAGCCGGGTGCGTGATCCGGCAGGGTCGGTTGTGGCCGTCGTGACCCGTTCCGATCAGGGCGGCGTGTGGTGTCGCACTGTTTGCTGGGAGCGGGCTGGGGCATATTCGGAGAATGGAATGCGATCGACATCGTTCGGCCGGTGCGCGGAGCCGAGGGTGTGGGAGGTCGGGCGGCGAGAGTCCTCGCCGGGCCGGGGTGACCGATGTTCGTGTCGAACAGGAGGCGTCGTGAGCGAGGATCGGAACACGAATCGCGGGATGTCCGCCGACGACGGCTGGAGCCCCGGCGAGCGGTGGGCGACCTATCGCCGAGGCGGGCTGCTGCGTTCACCGAAAGGTGTTGGCAAGATAGATCTTTGGCTGGCCGACCACAGCGCGCGGATGCGCCCCTCGGACCTCGATCCGATCCTGCGGGCGGTGACGGTCAGCGCGAACCACAGCCGATTGTGGATGGCCGCGGGCGCACTGCTGGCGTTGACCGGCGGCAGGCGCGGGCGACGAGCCGCCGCCCGTGGACTCGGGTCGGTGCTGTTGACCAGCGCGGTCGCGAATGGTGTTGCGAAGCCGTTGTTTCCGCGCCGCCGCCCACCCGCGGACGCGGTGCCGGTGGTGCGCCGCCTGAGCCGTCGGCCGGTGTCCTCGTCGTTCCCGTCCGGGCATGCGGCCTCCGCCGCGGCGTTCGCGACAGGTGTCGGGGTGGAGTTCCCGGCGGCCGGGCTCGCGGTGGCCCCGCTGGCGGCCGCGGTCGGATACTCGCGTGTGCACGTCGGTGTGCACTGGCCGTCGGATGTCCTGGTCGGCAGCCTGATGGGCGCTGCGGTCGGGTTGGCGACCCGGCGCTGGTGGCCGGTGGCGGACGATTCACCCGCGGTGCCGCCGCAGGAGTGGCCGGTGGCGCACGTGCCCGACGGCAAAGGCATGGTGCTGGTGGTCAATCCGAACTCCGGCAGCGGCAGCCGACTGCCGGAGACGGTGCGCGCCAAGCTGAGCCGGGCCGTGGTGCTCGAGGTCGACGACGGGGATCTGGCCGCGCGTATCCACCGGGCCGTCCACGAGGAGGACGCGGTCGCGCTCGGCGTGGTGGGCGGTGACGGCACGGTGTCCACGGTGGCGGAGGCGGCGGTCGGGCTCGGTCTGCCGCTGGCGGTGTTCGCGGGTGGGACGCTGAACCATTTCGCCCGGGATGTGGGCGTCGAGGATCCGCGGTGCGCGTTCGCCGCGCTCGATTCCGGGGTGGCCGTGGCCGTGGACACCGCGCGGGTGCGCTGTGACGGCCGCGAACAGGTGTTCGTGAACACCGCCAGCCTCGGCGGCTATCCCGATTTCGTGCGCATGCGGGAGCAGTGGGAATCGCGGATCGGCAAATGGCCGGCCGCCGCACTGGCCCTGGCCCGGGTGCTGCGCCGGGCCGAACCGGTGCACGTCACCATCGACGGAACCCCCGAAGAGGTATGGCTGTTCTTCGCGGGCAACGGCACCTACAGTCCGCCCGACCACCTCCCGATCACCCGAACCGCCCTGACCGGTGGCGACCTGGACGTCCGCTACCTGCGCGCCGACGTCCGCTGGTCCCGCGCCCGCCTGGCCTGGGCCGCCGCCACCGGCACCCTGCACACCTGCCCCGCCTACGTCCGCCGCCGAGTCCGAACCCTCGACGTCGCGGTCCTGGCCGCCCCCGTCTCCCTCGCCCTGGACGGCGAGGTCGCCGCCCAGGCCACCCACTTCTCCTTCACCGGCGAACCGTCCGCCCTGCACGTCTACCGCTGCGATCGCTGAGAAGAACGACCGCATCCGGACCGATCCGGAGGTAGCGGGCGGTCTCGGGCTGGGTCCGGCACCGAGTGTTCACCCGCCCGGACGTGTCGGGTCACCGGTAGTCGGCCAAAGCGGGGAGTGACTCCGCGCACGCAAGTAATGTCGTAATCGTGCCGCGCATCGCCTACTTCGGGCCGTCGGGAACCTTCACCGAGATGGCCCTCGCGAAACTGGAGTCCACCGGAGTCATCGGTGGACCGGTGAAGCGTGTCCCCGCCCCGAGTCAGGGCGCCGCGATCGAACTCGTGCGGACCGGGTCGGTCGAGGGTGCGGTGGTCCCGATCGAGAGTTCGGTGGAGGGGTCGATCGCCCCGACCCTGGACGCGCTGGCGGTCGGTCCGCGTTTGCAGATCGTCGCCGAGACCGATCTGGACGTGGCGTTCACGATCCTGGGCCGCTCGGGTGTCGCCCTGGCCGATGTCCGCCGGATCGCGGCGTATCCGGTGGCGGCCGCGCAGGTGCGCCTGTGGCTGGCGAAGCACATGCCGGACGCCGAGATGTTCGTCTCGGCCTCCAATGCCGCCGCGGCGGAGGACGTGATAGCCGGACATGCCGACGCCGCCGTCTCCACCGCGCTGGCGGGGGAGCGGCTCGGGCTCGAGGCGCTGGCCGAGGGAGTCGCCGACCACGATCGGGCGCTGACCCGTTTCGTGCTGGTCACCCCGCCGCGCCCGGCCCCGCCGCGCACCGGCGCCGACCGCACCTCCATCGTGCTGGAACTGGCCAACGAGCCCGGTTCGCTCATGCGCGCGTTCGCCGAATTCGCCACCCGCGGAATCGATCTGACCCGCATCGAATCGCGTCCCACGCGCACCGGCATGGGCACGTACCGCTTCTACCTGGACTGTGTCGGTCACATCGACGACACCGCGGTCGCCGAGGCGTTGAAAGCCCTGCACCGCACCGCCGGACGCATTCGTTTCCTCGGTTCCTGGCCCGCCCTGTCCGCGACGGGCACCCCGCCCCCGCCCGACGAACCGGCGGCGGCCTGGCTGGCCGATGTGAAGAAGGGGGTCGCCGACCTGTGACGGGCAAACTCATCCTGGTGCGGCACGGCGAGACCGAAGGCAATGTGGCCAAGCTCCTGGACACCCGCCTACCCGGACTTCCGCTCACCGAACGCGGTGCGGCACAGGCGAAGAACTTCGGCGCGAACCTGGTCGGCGCACCGCAGCGGCTGTTCTCCTCGGCTGCCCTGCGCGCCCGCCAGACCGGCGGCTACATCGAGGCCGCCACCGGCGTCCCGCTCGAGGTGCTCGAGGATCTGCAGGAGGTGCAGCTCGGCGATCTCGAGGGCCTCAACACCGCCGACGCCCACCACACCTTCCAGGACATCTACCACGCCTGGCATTTCGGTGACCTGAGCCTGCGCGTCCCGGGCGGCGAATCCGGCCACGACGTCCTCGAGCGCTACGTCCCCACCCTCGAGCGACTACGCACCGACTATCTCTCCGCTCCCGACGCGGCGGACATCATCCTGGTCAGCCACGGCGCTGCCATGCGTCTGGTCTCCCGTGAACTCACCGACGTGCCGAGAGCTTTCGCCGCCAACAACCACCTCGACAACACCGACACCATCGAGCTCCTGCCCCTCCCCGGCGGCCGCTGGGAATGCACCAGATGGGGCAGCTACGTCCCGCCGTTCGCCAAGGACATCGACCCCACCGGCGACGACCCGATGGGCTGACCGCGCTCCTCTGATCGGCAACAGCCACCGACGCGTCTCAGCGGCGACGGCTCGCGGATGATTCACGTGTCCGGCAAGGGGGTGCCCCGTGGGCATGAAACGCACGGCGAACCCTGGCACCCAGGGTGATTCAGGAGTCCAGCACTCCGGCCCGGCGGACTACCGCGGCGAATTCTCCCCACCTATGCCCCTGCGAGCGAGCACGCGATCACCGGTCATCGCGGTCGGTCGACGTCAGGAAAGGGTTGCCGCAGCGGCAGGGACGCGATGAGCTTCTGTAGCGCGGCGCGCAGCCGGGCGGGCGTCCCACCCGTCAGCGAGGTCCATTCGGTGCCGTCCTCGGCGAGGCTCGACCCGGCCAGTAGTCGACCGTGGCGGGTGTCGAAGACGGCGAGGTGATCCCCGACCCGGGTGCGGATGCCGTCGCCGTACGCGATCCCGACGATCTCCGCGTGCGAATCGATCCGAACCAGCGCCGCGGCAAGGGTTTTCGCGTCGCGCGCGGGCGTGCAGACCTGCTCGAGACGAGCGGCGGTGCTCGTCACGTCACCCGCATTGTCGAAGATCGGCGTCAATTCCGCGGTGGGAGCGTTCATTGCGTCGATGGCGAGCGCGTCGACGGTGCCCAGCGCGGCGAGAACATTGCCGGGCAGATCGTGCCCGGCCTCGTCGATGACGTAGGAGGCGTTGCCGCGCAGCGCGATCACCTCGAGCGTGCCTGACTCGCTGCCGGGATCCTCGGCCTTCGCGACGCAGAGCCGATTGACCTGGTCCCGTACATACCAGCGCAGCGCCACCACCCAGTGCGGCCGATACAGGGCGAGCAGCCGGGCCGCCAGCTCCGGATGCACGATGTCGCCGTCGAGCAGTTCACGATCGGCGAGAGCGGCGGCCGCGGCGATCATGGCCGAATCGTGCTCGGCGGCATTGTCATAGCGCCCCATGGCATCGAGCACCACGGGCAGCTCATCGAACCCCAGCCTCTCCTGGAGATACTGCATCTCGTCCAGCGACAGAGTGACCGCCCCCAGCAGGGACGGCCCGCGACCGGCGCCGAGGACCGTCACCGCTCGTCCGCGGGATCGCCGCCGATGACAGCGGGCGCGAGGGAACGACCGTCCGCGAAGTGCTCCGCCGACCGCCCGTAGTCGTGACCGTGATGGCTCTCGTCCTCGTCGCGGGCGCCGGTCAGCGGTCGCGAGGTCCCGGCCGGGCGGGTGGGCGCGACGCCCTGTGCACCGGAGGCCGGGTTCACCGGTTCGGCGACCGGCCCGACAGTCGTTGCGCCGCTGCCGGTTCCGGCCCCGCTGCCCCATCCCTCGGGGAGTTTCAGTGTGCCGCCGCCGTTTCCGATGCTCACGGCTCCGCCGCCGCTCCCGATGCCGAACGACACGGCCCGGGTACTCATTGCCGCACCACCCGCCGCCACCCCGGCCTCGGTCACCACGGGCACCGGATTCCCGCCTGGCGCCATCGGATTCAACACGTCGGCCACACCGGTGAGCGCACTCCCCGCGACATTCCCGACACTGCTCGCACCCGTGGTGACCACGGTCCCCGCCACCTGCGCACCGTGGGACAGCGCGTCGAGCACCGCCGGATTGTCGGCGAGCGCCGCTGCCGTCCCGAGCGCCCCCTGAATCGGATCACCGCCGTCGCCGAACGCGTCCGCCCCGGCATCGGCGCTCCCGGCCCCCATGGCGATCGCCGGCGGCATAGCGAATTCGTTCGGCGTCGCGTACATGAGGCTGGTCGCGGCCTCATAGGTCTCCATGACCAGGGCGGCCCGAATGTCCAGCGCCAGTTTGGCCGCCTCGGCCGCCTCGGCGGAGCCGTTCAGCGCGCCACCGGTGGAATGCGCTGCCACCCGCGCGGTTTCGACGAGAGCAATCTCGGGCAGGCTCGGCATGGCGATGGACGCCACCGTATAGGCGATGGCGTTCCCGGCCGCCTTGCCCGCCATGACCGCGGACATGACGCCCTGCTGCTCGGCCCACGCGGTGAACCCGCCCAGCCGCGCCAGCACAGTGAGCCCGTTCACGCCCTGCAGCCCGACCCCGACCTCGGCCATGACCCGCGCTAGGGTCGCGGTCGCCTCCACCCACACCCCGGTGAGCGCTCCCCACGCGGTCCCGGCCGCGAAGATCGGAACCGCGTGCGCCCCGGCATTGAGCGTGATCGAGTTGACCTCGGCCATGCGGGGGAGCCAGAAAACCCCGGTGATTCCCAGCGTCATTCGAGTGTTCCCCTACACCTGGATGGCCGCGATGCCCGCGGCGCGCACGGCGTCCTGGATCAGGTACTGGGCGAGCTGACCGCGCAGCGTGGCCGCGGCATGGTGTAGCTCGAGCACGCCCTGGGCGATCGCTCGATCATGGCTGATCGCAGCCTGATTGAAGTGCTCGGCCGCCAGGAGCGACACCTCTTCGGTGCCGGAGGGGATCACATGGGTGGCGGGGGCGCTGATCGCCGAGGCCGCCGCGAGACGTTCGGCCAGCAGGTCTAGTTCCAGCGCGGCGGCGAGAATCACCTCGGGCTGCACGAGGACATGGCCGACCATGGTCGAACTCCCTTCCTACGGATTCCCCACCTTCGACGGCCTTTCAGGGCCTCTGTGAAGATTGGACGCAGGGAGTCGCCGGTTGGTTCCCGGCGTCCCGATCAGCCCCATCCCAGCTGGTGGAGGCGATCGTCGTCAATCCCGAAATAGTGCGCGATCTCGTGAATCACGGTGATAGCCACCTCTTCCACCACCTCTTCTTCGCTGCGGCACATCTCGAGGATGGCGTCGCGGTAGATGGTGATGGTGTCCGGCAGGGCGCCGCCGTAGTGGCTGAAATCCCGGTTGGTGAGCGCGATCCCGTGATAAAGCCCCAGCAGATGCGGGTCGTCCTGACTGCGCGGTTCGATGAGCACGACAACGTTGTCGATGGCCTTGGCCAATTCGGGCGGGATCATGTCGAGGGATTCGCCGACGAGTTCCTCGAAACGGTCGTCGGACATGTGCACGGGCATGGTGTCTACAGGTCCCGTGCCGTCCCGGATATTTCCCCGCCCGCCCGGATCATCGCGGCTGCGGGATGACCGGCGGCGCGGCGCCCGGCAGCGGCTGCGGGGTGGAGCGGCCGTTGTTCGGCGGCGGCACCGGAGCCTGCCCGTCGACCAGGATGTCTCCGCGCGCCGAACCGGTGATTGTCGCGAAGCCGGACTGGTCCGCGCCCTTGCCGACCATGCAGTTCAGGCTCTTGCTCCCGGACAGCCAGCTGCGCGCGTCGAGGAAGTCCCAGAACAGGGTCAGCGTCTTGTTGCGGAGCGTGTCGGGCGAGCCGAGATAGTCGGTGGAGTCCTTGGCGCACTGGTCCTCCATGAACCGATCCTGATCGTCCTTGGACGGCGGGCCGCTCGGGAACTGACCGGACAGGTCCACGGTGGAGACGATCTCGAAGGCGTGCGGCGAGGTGCAGTCGATCGGATCGGTGGGCAGGCTGCGCGCGATGCCGATGCAGGTGCCGGTGTCGTACACCTTCGACTGGTTGGTCCCCTGCACGCTGCCGCTGATCGGATGGGTGGCCGTGCCCTGGCTGCCGGTGACCTGCAGTCCGCAGCGCAGGGTGCGCTCCCCGGCCTTCCATCCGGCTTCACCCGGATTGATCAGGCCGACCACGAATTTGCCGCGCGGGTCGAACTTTCCGCCGAGGTAGGACTGGGCGGCGCTGACGCAGTGCTCGTCGCGCAGTTCGGAGAACCGCAGCGAATCGGGGAACCGCGAGCCGGGCCCGAATTCCTTGCCCGGGTACTTGCTCAGATCGACATCTGCGGTGACCTCGAACAGGTGCTTGCTGCCGCAGTCGACCTTGACCAGATCGCTGGCATTGGATTTGGACCAGCTCAGGCAGTCGCCCTGTTTGGCGGTGCCGAAGGCCGCGCCCGCCACCGCCCCGGTCGGTTGTGCCCCGCCGGGGTTGTGCGCCTCCACCCGCCCGGAGTCGAATCCGGACAGCAGCAGCGTGATCAGCGCGGCCACGACCGCGCCCACCGCGACGGCGAGCAGCCCCCAGCGCAGCGTCGGCGCGGACAGCGGATTGTCCTTGCCGAGGGAACCACCGCGCAGGGCGGACAACCGCCCCGCACCCTTGGCGTCCTTGGACCGCGAACGGCCACGCTGGGGGGTGGGCTGCTGGCGCGGAGGCAACTGTTGGTCGGACATCGCGCTCCATCATTGCAGCGCGGCCCGCCCCTCGCCACGAGACGCCCCTGAGCCGGGCCGAATCAGGCCGTGCTGAATCAGACAGTGCCCGATTCAGCACTGCCCGATGCGGCACTGCTCGATCAAGGCGGGGCTCGATTAAGGCAGGGCCCGAATCAAACCGTGCCCGATTCAGACCGCCCCCGATTCAGTGAGCCTGCTGAATCAGGTCGGCGGCCTTCTCCCCGATCAGCACCGCGGGCGCGTGGGTGTGCCCGCGCGTGATCATCGGCATGACCGAGGTGTCCGCGATCCGCAGCCCTTCGATTCCCCGAACGCGCAGTTCGGGATCCACGACTCCGGTGTCGTCGGTGCTCATCCGGCAGGTGCCGACCGGGTGGTACAGCGTGTGCGAGTGGTCGTCGATGCAGCGGCGCAGCACCTCGTCCATCGGCGTATCGGACGGCACCGGCGGCTGCATGATCTCGCCGATGTGTTCCTTCAGCGACGGCTGCGAGGCCAGTTCCACGCAGATCCGCAGCCCGGCGAGCAGGGCCGCGCGGTCCTCGGGCTCGGTGCAGTAGCGCGGATTGATGCGCGGCGCGGTGAACGGATCCGAGGAGGCGAGGGTGATGCTGCCGATCGAGTACGGCTTGAGCAGCACCGCCGCGAAGGTCAGCGCGTGTGCGTCCGGATCGCCGAGTCCCTCCGCGAGATACGGGGCGGGCGCGAAGATCAGTTCCAGATCCGGGAGCGCGAGTTCGGGCCGGCTGCGCACGAATCCGTACGCCTCACCGACATTGGAGGTGAGCTGCCCGCGTCGCCGGATCAGATAGTTGGCGAGTTCGGGCAGGCTCTTGTCCGCGCCGTAGAGGCTGCCGCCGGTGGTCCGGTAGACGATGGGCGCGGCCAGGTGATCGCGCAGATTGCGACCCACCTCCGGAAGTTCCTGCAGCACCGGGATTCCCAGATCCTGCAGCTGATCCGCGTCGCCGATCCCGGACAGCATGAGCAGCTGCGGCGTGTTGATCGCCCCACCGGACAGGATCACCTCCCGCTTGGCGTGCAGCTGCTTGATCTCCCCGGCGACCGAGTATTCGACGCCGACGGCCCGCTTGCCCTCGAACAGCACGCGGGTCACGTGGGCGTCGGTGATGATGGTGAGATCGCGCTGCCGCTGCAGCGCGGGCCGCAGGTAGGCGTCGGCGGTGCTCCACCGCGCGCCCCGCTTCTGCGTCACCATGGTCTGGCTGAACCCTTGCGGCTGATCGGAATTCGCGCGCTCGAGCGGATATCCGGCTTCGGCCGCGGCCTGAAGGTAACTCTGGGTGATGGGCCGCGGGCTGCGCTGGTTGGAAATGTGCAGCGGCCCGTCCACGCCCTCGCCGGGCTCGCTCGCGCCCTCGACGGTCTCCATTCGCTGGAAGTAGGGCAGCACCTGTTCGAAGGACCAGCCGGGTCCGCCGGACTTGGCCCATTCGTCGTAGTCGGCGGCGAATCCGCGCACCCACATCATGGCGTTCATGGACGAGGAGCCGCCGAGCATCTTGCCGCGCGGCCAGTAGACCTCGCGGTCGGCGAGGTCCGGCTGCTTCTGGGTGCGGTAGTTCCAGTCGTTCGGACCCTCGAAGAGCTGGGCGAATCCGGCCGGGATGTGGATGAACTTGTCCTTGTCGGTGCTGCCGGCCTCGATCACCGCGACGCTGGTGCCGAATTTCTCGCTCAGCCTCGCGGCGACCGCTGCGCCCGCTGATCCGGCTCCCACGACGATGAAATCGACTGCGCTCGGGGTGTATTGGGGCATGGAGACTCCTCAGTGAGAACTTCGCCGAGCGGCGCTCATGCCCATCACTATGGGTGGCGCGGCGCGCGAGCACCACCGATACGGGTGAATCCGACGGAATCCGGGTGCGGTATTTCGCCTCGACCGGCGGTCACGGACCCCGCCCCCGGGCGGCCCGGGCGTTCGTCGGTGCGAGGCCGGGCCGAGCCTCGATCGAGGCCCGGGCCGCGCGAGCGCGGGGCCCGCGCTCGCGCGACGGTCCGGGGCTGCGGAAATGCGGTGGCGCCCGCCCACTAGGCTTGTTCCCTATGATCGACCTTCGATTCCTGCGGGAGAACCCCGACGTCGTCCGTGCGTCGCAGCGGGCTCGTGGCGAGGACCCGGCCCTGGTGGATGCCCTGCTCGAGGCGGATGCGGCCCGTCGCGCGGCCGTCGCGAACGCCGACGGGCTGCGGGCCGAGCACAAGGCCGTGGGCAAGAAGGTCGGCAAGGCGTCTCCGGAGGAACGGCCGGGGCTGCTGGCGCAGGGCAAGGAACTCTCGGCGAAGGTGGCCGAGGCCGAGGCCGCGGAGAACGCCGCGGACGCGGTGCTCGATGCCGCGCAGCGCGCGCTGTCGAACGTGGTGCAGGAGGGCGCTCCCGCGGGCGGCGAGGACGATTACATCGTGCTCGACACCATCGGCACGCCCCGCGAGTTCGATTTCGAGCCGAAGGATCACCTGGAGCTGGGTGAGTCGCTGGGCATCATCGATATGGAACGCGGCGCGAAGGTCTCGGGCGCGCGCTTCTACTTCCTGACCGGTTACGGCGCGCTGCTGCAGCTGGGTCTGCTGCAGCTGGCCGCGCAGCGCGCGACCGCGAACGGTTTCACCATGATGATCCCGCCGGTGCTGGTGCGCCCGGAGATCATGGCGGGCACCGGTTTCCTGGGTCAGCATTCGGCCGAGATCTACCACCTGGAGGAGGACGACCTCTACCTGGTCGGCACCTCGGAGGTCCCGCTCGCGGGCTACCACTCGGGCGAGATCCTGGATCTGGGCGAGGGCGCCAAGCGCTATGCCGGGTGGTCGTCGTGTTTCCGTCGCGAGGCAGGCAGCTACGGCAAGGACACCCGCGGCATCATTCGCGTGCATCAGTTCGACAAGGTCGAGATGTTCGTCTACACCCGTCCCGAGGACGCGGACGCGGAACATCGGCGACTGCTGGGCTGGGAGCAGGAGATGCTCGCCGCGATCGAGGTCCCCTACCGGGTGATCGATGTCGCGGCCGGTGATCTGGGCAGCTCGGCCGCCCGCAAGTTCGACTGCGAGGCATGGGTTCCGACCCAGCAGACCTACCGCGAGCTCACCTCCACCTCGAACTGCACGACGTTCCAGGCCCGCCGCCTGAACGTCCGCTACCGCGATGAGAACAACAAGCCCCAGACCGCCGCGACCCTCAACGGCACCCTGGCCACCACGCGCTGGATCGTCGCCCTGCTGGAGAACCATCAGCAGGCGGACGGTTCGGTTCGGATCCCCGCAGCCCTGGTGCCGTTCGTCGGCAAGGAAGTTCTAGAACCGAAGAAGTGAGAACGTCAGCGCCGCGAACCAGCCGAAGCGAACCGAAGGCAAAAACGGGCCCAGCGTTTAGGCTGGGCAGCGTGCGAGGAATCGGGTCTCGCGGCGATACCCGAACGCGGGTGCGGGCGGCGTCGGCGCTGGCGACAGCAATGGTCATGGCGAGGACCACCGGAGCGTTCTATGTCATGGGCGGGGTCCTTGGTCTGGTGATCACGGCCGTCGCTCCGGGCGAAGAGGGCAATCGACCGCTTGTTGGTGTCGCGGCGTTCGTGGCGTTGTTGCTGGGCGTGAGCCTGCTGATCTGGGGCCCGAGGCTGCCGCATTCGGTGCACCACGCCTATGTGGCGGCGGCGACGGTCCTGGTGACCGTTGCGGTGCACTGGTTTCCGAATACGGTCGGCGCGATCAGCCTGGCGGCCTTCTATGTCTTCGTCGCGACGGATGCGGCGATCTTCTTCGCCTGGCGCTGGCTGGGTGCGCATGTGGCCTTCGCGGTGGTGTGCTGCCTGTGGGTGGTGCCCTCGCGCGGGCTGCCGTGGTGGTCGGGCCTGATCCCGGCGGGCATCACGGTCGGAATCGGCATCGTGGTCGGCATTTTGACGCGGATGGCCTCGGACGCCGATATCGACACCCTCACCGGTCTGCTCAATCGCCGCGGTTTCGATCGGGCCCTGAACGCGGCCATCAGCCACGCGGCCCGCTCGGATCAGGCGCTGGCCCTGGTGCTGGTGGACCTGGACCGATTCCAGAAGATCAACGATCATCTCGGCCATCGCGCCGGTGACGCGGTGCTGCAGCGGGTGGGCGACACCTGGTCGAAGCTGCTCGCCCCCGATCAGCGCCTGGCCCGTTACGGCGGTGACGCGTTCGCGCTGCTGCTGCCGGGCACCACCGAGCAGGCCGCGATCCTGCTGACCGAGGAGTTGCGGGCCGCGGTGACCACCGGCTGTTCCGCGGGTGTGACCTCGTGGCAGCCGGGCGAGTCCGGTTCGCTGCTGGTCAGTCGCGCGGATGTGGGCCTGTACCGGGCCAAGCAGGCGGGTCGCAATCGCACGGTGCTGGAGTCGTCGCGGCAGTTGCCGCTGGCGGTGGAACTGCGCGAGGCGATCGATCAGGGCACCCTGGACGTGCAGTATCAGCCGATCGTGAGCCTCACCGACGGCGCGACCCGCGCGGTCGGGGTGGAGGCGCTGCTGCGCTGGTCCTCGAACGCGCAACCGGACGTGACCACCGAGGGTCTGATCCGGGTCGCGGAGGAATACGACCTCATCTCCGATCTGGACGAGCTCGTGCTGCGCCGCGCGTGCGCGGACGCGGCCCGCCTGCAGGAGACCTTCGCCCAGCTGGATCTGACGCTGAACGTGAACGTGTCCGGTCTCGAACTGGCCGAAACCGAGTACGCCGACCGGGTTTCCGGCATTCTCCGCGATACCGGCTGGCCCGCCGAGCAACTCGTGCTCGAGGTGACCGAGAGCGAACTGGCGGCCGAATCCGACACCGCCATCGCGAATCTGCACAAGCTGCGCGACACCGGCGTGCGCATCGCGATCGACGACTTCGGTACCGGCTATTCGTCGTTGAGCCGCCTGGCCACGCTGCCCAGCGACATCCTGAAGGTCGATCAATCCTTCGTGGCCTCGATTCGCTCCGATTCGCCCGCGCCGCCGCTGCTGGGCGTCATCGCGGCACTGAGCAAGTCGCTGGATCTGCAGGTGATCGCCGAGGGCGTGGAGACCGAATACCAGGCCGCGGTGCTGACCGAACTCGGTTTCGCCCTCGCGCAGGGCTACCACTACAGCGACTCGCATCCGGTGTCCGAGCTGATCAACGATCTGAACGACCGGCACGGCCTGGTGGGCGCGGCGCTGGGCGAGCACGAGCCGAACACCAACGGCTGGATCCCGATGGACAATCCCCTTGACGGTGGTCCCGGCGGAGGACGAGGCTGAGCGGTATGAGCCTGCTCGACTTCCGATGTTGATTCCCCAGCGCCCTCTGTAGCGGAGCACCCGGTGTTCGCCGCGTCTCGGGACGCGAGCCGGACCCGGTCCGTGGTCTCACCGCGCGTGCCGTCCTGTTCGCCCTGACGGCCGACCTGATCCCGTTCTATGCCCTGTACGCGCTGCTGTTCGCCGCGCACGGCCTGAACACCACCCAGATCTCCTCGCTGCTCGCGATCTGGTCCACGACCGCCTTCCTGCTGGAGATTCCCTCCGGAGCCTGGGCGGACACGGTGTCGCGGCGCGGCCTGCTGGTGCTGTCCGCCCTGCTGCTGACCGCGGGTTTCGGCGTGTGGACGCTGTTCCCGTCCTACCCCGGTTTCGCGCTCGGTTTCGTCCTGTGGGGCGCCTCCGGTGCGCTGCGCTCGGGAACGTTCGAGGCCCTGCTCTACGACGATCTCGCCGCGCGCGAGGCGACCAGCGCGTACTCGCGCGTCATGGGATACACCCGGGCGGCGGCCGAATCCGCCGCTCTCGTAGGCATTCTCGCGGCGGCCCCGCTCTATGCCCTGGGCGGCTACCCGCTGATCGGCTGGTCGAGTGTGGCGATCGCGGCGGTGCACACTCTCACGGCGCTGTCACTGCCCAGTGCGCCGAAGGTGGTGTCCGCGGGCGACATCGAGGATCTCGAGGATCTCGACGACACGGATCCCGCACGACTCCCGACGACGACCAGCGTGCCGAGCCCGAGTGGTGGCCGATCGCGCTATCGGGAGATGCTCCGCTCCGGTCTGCGGGAAGCGTTGCGGGTCCGGGTGATTCGCCGCGGGGTGATCCTGGTGGCGCTGCTGAACGGCATCACGGCGTTCGACGAGTACTTCGCGCTGCTGGCGGACCACGCGGGCGTCTCGCCCTCGATCTCGGCGCTGCTGGTGGGTGTGACGGTGGCGGGCGCGCTGGCCGGTGCGGCGCTGGCGGGCCGGACCGAGGCCGTCGCACCGCGCACCCTGGCGATCGCCCTGGGCGTCGGCGGCCTGTTGTTCATCGGCGGCGCGCTGCTCGCCGGACTGTCCACGGCGTTTCCACACGCGGTGTATCCGCTGACGGCGGTGGGCTTCTCGGCGATCGGCGTCGCGTACGGCATCGACTACAACGCCGACGTGGTCGCCTCCGCCCGGCTGCAGGACGCGATCGCGGGCCCGGCGCGCGCGACGGTCACCTCGGTGTCGGGTGTGGTCACCGAAATGGTGGCGCTGGCCGTATTCGCGTTCGTGGCACTGGTTACCGCGTGGCTGTCGATCCCGGTGGTGGTGGCGCTGCTGGGTGTGCCGATTCTGGTCACCGCGGCCCTGCTCCCGGTCTGGTTGCCGCGTCCCTCGCCGGAGCGGGAGTCTCACACCACCGAGGGCCGCCCGAGACTCGACCAGAGCACGCTGCCCTGAATCGCGAACCGTCGCGCGATTTCTCGTCGCGCCCGCTCTTCACCCATCGAGTTGTGCACACAGAAATGCGCTTCCGCGGCGGTCAGCAGTTTCACATTGATCAATCGCACCGGCGCGAGCGGCGCGTTCACGAATCCGGGGATCTCCCGGTCCATCAGCCCGAGCATCACCACCATCGACCCGTTCTCGTCGACGAAGACATCGCCGCCTTCGTCCGGCAATCGCGCATTCGACAATTCGATGGTGATCACCCCGAACTCCTCCACCATCTCCAGCACTTCGAATCCGTGCTGCGCCACCAGATTCGACACGGTCATCACCATCTGCCCGAGCCATGAAGTCGCGACCGTCATCGGGTTGCTGTCGGCCGGAACGTCGGGCGCGATCCCGAACACCTCCAACTCGTATCCGTTGGTGTATTCCCCGGTGTTCCAGCAGGTGGGGTCCGCCAGCCCACTGCTGGCCACCAGCACCGCGTCCTGCCGCCGTGCGATCACGTGCGCCTGCCGCAGCGCCGGCCAGGTCGGCCCGCCGACAAACGCCGGATTCAGCAGATGCGCAATAACATCCGAATCGAGCGTTCCCCACGAATTCCACGCCTCATCGAGCACATCCCAAGTCTCGGCGTCATGGATCTCGCCGATATCCGTACCACTCACTGCCATACCGTAACTGCCCATGTCCCACCGATCCGACTGTTACCCAACCAAATTCGCGCATCTCACATCGCGACCGCGGACTCGAGGCCCCGCGGCCGCGAAAAGACGTCGTCCGGTATGGGTTTTCCGGCCATCGCTTCAATTCCAGAACCGTGAGCACCTCGGCACGGACATCGATGTCTTCGGGAGGTGGCTCGACTCGGTTCATCGTCGATGAGCAGCATGAAATTACCGGTGAATTTCCGATCGCCGGTCGAGCCTCGCCGACGGGAATTGGCAGAATCGGGTGGTGATGCGGCGGCGAGTGGGATTGGTGCTCGGAGGAGCCATCGGCGCGGGTGTGGCGGTGCAGGCGCGGGTGAACGGGGCGCTGGGGGAGCGGCTGCACGACGGCGTCGGGGCGGCCGTGGTCAGCTTCGGCACCGGGCTGCTGCTGGTGGGCGTGATCTTCCTGGTGAGCGGCCGATTGCGCGCCGGGCTCGGGCAGGTCCGCGAGGCGCTCGCCGACGGGACCCTGCGCTGGTGGCAGCTGCTGGGTGGACTCTGCGGCGCGCTGTTCGTGGCCTGTCAGGGCCTGACGGTGGCGACCATCGGCGTCACGGCGTTCACGGTGTCGGTGGTGGCGGGCCAGCTGGTGAGCAGCCTGGTGGTGGATCGACTCGGCATCGGTCCGGGCGGGCGGACCGCGGTCACGGCATGGCGGGTGGGCGGCGCGCTGCTGGCCTCGGCCGCGGTGCTGCTGGCGGCCCTGGGCAGACCACGTGGCGTGAGCGAATCTTTGGCCGCGCCCGCGTTCTTCCGCGACGCACCCCCCGCCGTCCTGATCGCCCTGCCGATCCTGGCGGGGGTCGGGGTGGCCTGGCAGCAGGCCGTGAACGGCCGCGTGGGTGCGGTCGGCGGCCCGCTCTCGGCGACCCTGGCGAACTTCGTGACCGGGCTGGCGGGTCTGCTCGCGGTGGAGGCGCTGCTGCGGATCCACAGCGGCCTGCCGTCCGAATTGCCCTCGGCCCCGTGGCTTTACCTGGGTGGCGCGATCGGCGTCTTCTTCATCGCGCTGGCGGTCCTGGTGGTGCGCTGGATCGGCGTGCTGCTGCTGGCGCTCACCTCGGTGGCCGGCCAACTGCTGGCCGCGCTGGTCCTGGATGTGCTGGCGCCGACCGGGTCCACCCTCGCGCCGATGGCGGTGGCGGGTTGCGTGCTGACCTTCGCCGCCGTGGCGCTGGC
Organism: Nocardia jejuensis NBRC 103114; assembly: GCF_001613145.1. GTDB lineage: Bacteria > Actinomycetota > Actinomycetes > Mycobacteriales > Mycobacteriaceae > Nocardia > Nocardia jejuensis. The sequence continues at coordinate 201,405 of NZ_BDBU01000024.1, read as the reverse complement.
GGCCCGATCACCCCGTCCGAACCCGCGATAGGACGCCATCACCGGCCCTATGGCGCGGAACAACCGCCCGGTTTGCGGTGAAAACTGTTCCCGGCATTCATGATTCGGGCGTCACGCCGGTGTGCGATGGTGCGAGACATGGCTATCGACTACGGGGTGTGGGTGGCGCGCTTGGGTCTGGCGGTCGTGTTCGGGCTGTCGGCGTTCGGAAAACTCGGTGACCTGTCCGGTGCCCGGAAGGCGGTGGGGGAGTTCGGCGTTCCGCTGCGCTGGGTTCCCGCGGTGACCTGGGTCCTGCCGATGCTGGAGGCGTCGATCGCGGTGGCCCTGCTGCCACGGTGGACCGCACCGTGGGCGGGGGCCCTCGCGGTGCTCCTGCTGATGGTCTTCACGCTCGCAGTGCTGCGACTGCTCCGCCAGGGAAAGCGGCCGGTCTGTTCGTGTTTCGGCGCGGTAGGCGCGACGCCGATCGGCCCGCGCACCCTGGTCCGCAACGGACTGATGCTCGCGCTGGCGGCGACGGTCACGGCGGCCTCGATCGCACGGCCGCGAGTTCCGGCCGCGCTCCCGGTGGACCACACCGTGGGCCTGACGATCCTGGCCGTCCTGGCGGGCTACCTGTTCTGGCTGACCGGCGAACTCCTGGCGCTGCGCCGCCGGCTCGATCAGCAGGTCCTGTCCACCCTCGGCGGTGAGGGTCTGCCCGTCGGCGCGGTGGCCCCGGAGTTCGAGTTGCTGCGCACCGGGGGCGGCCGAACGGATCTGGCGGAGTTGCTTTCTCCTGGCCGCCACCTGTTGCTGGTGTTCGTGCATCCCGGCTGCGAGATGTGTGCCGCCCTCGCGCGGGAGCTGCCGCGCTGGCGTTCGCGCACGTCCGAGGCCCTGACCATCGCGGTGCTCGGCAACGGCGACGTCGCCGAACATGCGGTCTGGGGCGAGCGGCAGGCACTCGGCGACATCCCGGTGCTGGTGCAGCAGGGCAACGAGGCGGCACTGCGCTACCGTGTACGCGGTACCCCGTCCGGCGTCCTGATCAGCGCGGACGGGAGGGTCGCGGCCCCGGTGGCGCGTGGCGCGATGGCGGTCCGGGATCTCATCGTCCAGGCCAAACGGACTGGCCTGCAATCAAATTCCCATGGAAACGGGCAAACGGTTCCGGAACCTCGGTGAATACTGCCCGGTTTGCGCAATTGCCTGCGACAAACGGTCCGGTCTTTTGAATCTTGTTGCCAGACAAGCAATTTCGAAACGAAGTGTAGTTAGCTGGACCTACCATCGAAAGCGCGGCTCCTTCACCCATCCCGTCAACCGAGGGAAATATCATGGCGGACTTCGCATTCACCGATTACTCCGGCAAGGAATTCGTAATCCGATTGGAGAATGAACAGCGTATTTCCGAAGCTCGGCGGATCCTGTCCGGCGAGGAGACCATGTCGATCCATGTCATGGGCAGAATCCGGAAGCAGCGCGCGGACTACAACCCGGGCTGGAGTTTCTATCTGGATCCGGACACCATCACCTTCTTCACCATGGCCATCGAGGTGTGCGATTCCAGCATCACCTACACCGAGGACCACCTGGACGAGGCGTGCGGCGCGTTCCTGCCGGGCTGCTTCTGGTGTCCGTGGTCGTCGCGCCTGACCAGGGAGATCAGCTCCTAGCGGGGCGCGGCGGCGTTGTTCTCCGGTCGGTGCGCCGCGCCGACCGGAGTCGCGTGTCCGGAAGAATGCTCAGAGCTTGCGCGAGCGCAGCTCGTGTCCCTTGGACGTCTTGCAGCGTCCCGATTCCAGATCCCACTGCCAGCCGTGCAGATTGCAGGTGAGGGTATTGCCCTCCACCACGCCGAATTTCGACAGGTCCGCCTTCAGGTGCGGGCACCGCCGCTGCACTTCCCAGCCTTCGAGTTCGGTGGAGGCCGAATCGTCGTGCGCCTCGTTGAACCAGCCGTCCGCGTACGCGATCCGCTCATCGGTGAGGCATTTGAAGAAGGTGTAGAGGAATTCGTTGTATCCGCCGACCCGCCAGGTGGTGAACCGGGTGGACAGGAAGATGGTGTTCACCCAGTCGGGCTCGTCGTCCCGCAGCACGGTGCGCACCAGCTGCGGATCGATCCGGAATCCGTAGCGGTACTTGCCTTCTCCCTCGACGACCGGGCGCACGGTGCGCGCCGGGAAGTCGAGTACGACGGTCTCCTCACCCATGACCAGTCCGACCGGATAGCCGATGCCGTCGCAGATGAGATCGCTCTGCGCCATGATCGGCTCGAAGAGTTCCTTCAGCTGCGGTAGCAGCGGCTCGTCTCCGGTTGCCCAGGAGGCCTTTTCGGCCGCGAGCACCGGAGCCATCCGCTCGGCCATGTCCTGGATGTACGCGGCCTTGTCGCCGTAGATGCTGTCCGGCACCACCGGGTGGGTGATGGAGGACAGCTCCTTGCCGCGCAGCTCGGCGACCGAACCCGGAATCATCAGCAGCCCACCGGCATTGCCGTGGATCTCCATCTGGTCCAGGAAGGTGATCTGGTCGGGGAAGATATTGCCTTCCTCGCCGCGATCGTCGTTCAGGTAGCGCAGTTCGTCGTCGAGGAAGACCGGCGGCCCGGCGGACGGCACCACCCAGGTGGCTCCGACCTGCTCGATGTAGGCCCGTGCCCGGTCCATGCCGCGCTGGCGCTTCTGCTTGCCGAAGTTGGCCTTGGTGCGCGCGGGGATGTCGTACACGGCCGGGTACCAGATGGCCCCGGAGTACTGCAGCAGGTGGATGTCCACGTGCCCGAACGCGTCGTGCAGCACGTCCATGTCCACGGGCCGGGCGTCGTTCATGTTGAAACAGACGGTCTCGCCGTCGGATACGACGATGCCGGAGTCGCCGATCGGCCCGTCGGCGGGCGCGCGCAGCGCGATGATCATGATCTCCAGATCACCGCCGGGCCCGGTCACGGTGTGCTTGACCGAATCCTCGGTCTCGAAGAACTTGTGGAAGCCCAGGGCCTCGAGTTCGCGCTTGAGATCCGGCACCGGATAGTCGGGCAGCAGGACCGTGGTGTCCTTGTTGATCTTCTCGGTCAGCAGTTTCGCGTCGAAATGATCGCGGTGCAGGTGCGAGACGTAGAGGAAATCACTGTTGCCGAGTTCATCCCAGTCCAGCTGGGTATTGTCGGGGAACGGGAACCACGATCCGAAATAGGCCGGGTTCACCCAGGGATCGCACAGGATCGTCCCGGCTGCCGTACGGATGTGGAATCCGGCGTGTCCGACGCTGGTGATCTGCACGAGCTATCTGCCTCCCTGACTGTTACCAGCCACCCAGAGTACTGGCTGCCCGCGGACGTCGCCGATGCAGTGACCCCCGGTGCCCGACTTCAAGGTAATTGTCTGTTTTACCCCGGAAATCCGGCGTTCCGGTGTTGTCTGGATCACTGGAAGTCGCGCGGCCAGCGACTAGGCTTCCGTGCTTGTGGAACCCGTCTACTTCCCGATCATCGGGCTGGCTCGCACCGTTTTCGCGCTGCAGGGCCTGAAGTTCACCGTCAACGGCGACGAAAACATCCCTGCGACCGGTGGGGCGGTCATCGCGATCAATCACACCGGCTACATGGACTTCACGTACGCCGGTCTGCCCGCGCGCACCTCGAAGCGCTATATCCGCTTCATGGCGAAGAAAGAGGTGTTCGACAATCCCGTGGGCGGCCCGATCATGCGGGCGCTCAAGCACATTCCGGTGGATCGCTCCGCCGGCGCGGATTCCTTCTCCGAGGCCGTGAACCGCCTGCGCCAGGGCGAACTGGTCGGCGTCTACCCCGAGGCCACCATCAGCCGCAGTTTCGAGCTGAAGGAATTCAAGTCCGGCGCCGCGCGGATGGCCATCGAGGCGAACGTCCCGATCATCCCGATGGCGATCTGGGGCGCACAGCGCGTGTGGACCAAGGGCCACCCCAAGCGCATGGGCCGCACCAACACCCCGGTGTCCATCGAGGTCGGCGCCCCCATCCAGCCGTACGAGCCCGCCTCGGCGCTGACCGAGGAACTGCACTCGACGATGTCGGCGCTGCTGCTCGAGGCCCAGAAGGATTACGTGCACGAGCCCGGCGGCTATTGGGTTCCGGCCCGACTCGGCGGAAGCGCACCGACCCTGGAGGAAGCGAACGCGCTGGACCGGGCCGAAGCGGAAGCGAAAGCCGCCCGCCGCTCGCAGAAGTAGGCGCGGCGCCGGCGCGGGGTGATCGCAGCTTCGCCGCGCAGGGCACTCGGCGCACCGCAATCCGCGCCCGGAAGCTTCTTCCGGGCGCGGATTTGCTGTATTGATCGCCCTGGAAGGGGCGTGCGGATGCGGTCCGGCATTCCCGCCCTGCCACACCCCTTCCAGAGCGGCGCACCGTCTTCCGGGTTCACGGAGGAGGGTGATCCCCCGGAACACAGTGCGGGTCTGGTGGTGCGGGTCCCGGTGGTGCGGCCGCCGTTATTCGGCCGCCGCCACCGCCCGGGTGGTGATGGCCTCCGCGGCCGCCACCGGATCGGCGGGTTCGCCGGTCTTGGCCGGGACGTCGAGATGATCGAGCACATAGGCGGTTTCGCTGTGCACGGCCAGGTCGAGCCCGCTCTCCTCGCTCTCGTCGTCGACGCGGATCCCGCCGAACAGCTGCAGTCCCTTGGCGATCGCGATCGTCATGACGAAGGTGTAGGCCAGCACGGCCAGCGCGGCGACCGTCTGCCGCCAGAGCTGATCGACGCCGCCGCCGTAGAACAGCCCGGCCACGCCGTTGGGCGCGCCCGGATCGGCGAGGAAGCCGATCAGCACGGTGCCGAGGATGCCTCCGGCCAGGTGAATGCCGACCACGTCGAGCGAATCGTCGAAGCCGAACCGGAACTTCAGTGACACCGCGAAGCAGCAGACCACGCCGGACAGCACGCCGACGATGAGCGCGCCGAGCGGCGAGACCGCTCCACAGGCGGGCGTGATGCCGACCAGCGCGGCGATCATGCCGGAGGCCGCGCCGAGGGTGGTGGCGTGGCCCTGGCGGAACTTCTCCACGACCAGCCAGCCGATCATGCCCGCGCAGGCGGCGGCGAGTGTATTGAGCACGACCACCGACGCGGCATTGCCCGCGGACAGCGCCGAGCCGCCGTTGAAGCCGAACCAGCCGAACAGCAGGATGCCCGCGCCCAGCATGGTCAGCGGAAGGTTGTGCGGCCGAGGGGGATTCGGGAAGACCTTGCGCTTGCCCAGGACCAGCGCGAGCGCCAGGCCCGCGATGCCCGCGTTGATGTGCACCGCCGTACCGCCGGCGAAGTCGATCGCCTTCAGATCGTTGGCGATCCAACCGCCCCGGACCGAGCCGTCCTTGCTGTCGAACGCGAAGACCCAGTGCGCGACCGGGAAATACACCAGCAGCGCCCAGATCCCGGCGAAGACCATCCAGGAGCCGAACTTCATGCGGTCGGCGACCGCGCCCGCGATGAGCGCGACGGTCAGTGCGGCGAAGAGCAATTGGAAGGCCGAGAACACCGCGGGCGGCAACCCGGGTGTCGTGGGCGCGTCCAGTAGTTTCTCGGATCCGAAGTACTCCAGCGGATCTCCGAGCAGTCCGGCCCCGCCGAGCGAGTCACCGAACGACGCGGAGTAGCCCACGACGATCCACAGCACGCCCACCACCGCGAGCGCACCGAAGATCATCATTGCCATATTGAGGGTGTTCTTGACGCTGACCATGCCGCCGTAGAACAGCGCCAGTCCCGCCACCATGAGCGACACGAGAGCGAATGCGGCGAGCATCCACGCGGTGTCGGCCGCGGCTACTGCTTGTTCCATCTTTCACCTGACCTTCAAGGGTTCCTCATCAGACGGCATTCCTGACAGGAATCACCGTTGCGTCGCAGTGAACCACCGTGGATGTTGCGCCGGGGTACGGCGCTGTGAAAGGTGGGTAAACCGGCCGTCGCGTTTGCTGAGTGTTCGCAGTGTTGGAGCCGGAAAATCGCGACACCGGCGCGTGACTTCCCGGTAATCGCGCCGACACAGATCCTTGGTTTCCTAACAATCAACAGTGATTCACAACAGAAGACGTTCACTGCTGAGACAGCCGATACCCGAGAAGAAGGTGCTTCATGACCGACACCGCCGAGTTCCTGATCATCGGCGGCGGCCTGGAAGGGCTCGCCATCGCATGGTCCCTGGCCGAACGCGGTGCCACCGACATCCTGGTGCTGGAGCGCGCCACCCTCTGCTCCGGCATGACCGGCAAATCCAGCGGCGTCGTGCGCTGCCACTACGGCGCACCCTCGCTGGCCGCCATGTCGTGGTGGTCGGTGCCGTTCTTCGAGAACGCGGCCGACATCCTCGGCGACGACCTGGGCTTCACCCAGTGCGGCTACGCGGTCGGCGTCGGCGCGGACAATCTGGAACCGCTGAAGGCGAATGTGGCCATGCAGCAGGCGCTCGGCATCGAGGTGGACCTCATCGGCCAGGACGACATGGCGCGGCTGTGGCCCGGTCTGCGGGTGGACGATTTCGCGGGCATCGCCTACGAACCGCGCGGCGGTCGCGGCGAGGCGTACCTGACCGGCATGGCATTCGCCACGGCCGCACGACGACTCGGCGTCCAGGTGCGCCAGCAGACCCCGGTCGCGGAGCTGCTCACCGCCGCCGGCCGGGTCATCGGAGCCAGGCTCGCCGACGGCGCCGAGGTGCACGCCGCGACCACGGTGCTCGCCGCCGGTCCGTGGACGCCCGCGCTGGCCGCCACCGCCGCAGTGCCGGTCGAGGTGAAAGCCCAACGCGCCCAGCTCATCCTGATCGATCAGGGTGAGCCGATGCCGCAGGTTCCGGTCCTGTCGGACCTGGCCAGCCTGCAGTATCTGTGCCGCGAACCCAACGGTGAACTGCTCGTGGGCAACAGCGACCACGCCGTTCCCGAGTACCTCGATCCCGACGACTTCGTGAACCGCGCCGACGCCGCCACCGTCGAGAAGGTCATCGGCAGGCTGGATCATCGGCTGCCGCACATGCCTGATCCGCGCGTGACCGGCAGCTATGTCGGCGCGTACGACGTCACCCCCGACTACAACCCGATCATCGGCCCGGCCCCCGTGCCCGGGCTCTTCCTGGCCACCGGCTTCTCCGGCCACGGGTTCAAGATCTCGCCCGCGGTCGGCGGTCTGGTGGCCGATCTGCTGCTGCACGGCCGCACCGATCTGCCGAACGTCGACGCCGCCGACTTCCGCTACGAGCGATTCGCGCAGGGCCGGCCGCTGCTGAGCCCGCACCCGTATGCCGGCGCCGGTGAAATGCGCTGACCTCCAACCCATCCGATGAACAGCCCGTTGTCCCAGGAGCCGACATGGCGATAGACACCAACGCGACCGTCACACCCATCAGCACGACCTATACCGGCGATCAGGGCCAGCTAGGGGAGCGGCATCCCAGCCGCGCCGGCCAGGGGATTCCCAGCCGCGCCGGCCAGGTGATTCCCAGCCTCGCCGAGCAAGCCGACGCCGCCGGAACCACCTTCGTACTGGCGGTTTTCACCACCCTCTCCGGCAAGCCCTGCGCGAAACTCGTTCCGGTACAGGCGATCGACCAACTGGCCCGGGACGGTGTCGGGTTCGCCGGTTACGCCGCGGGCATGATGGGCCAGCAGCCCCGGGATCCGGACCTGGTCGCCATTCCCGATCCGAGCACCTTCACCCCGATCCCGTTCGTGCGCCCCGGCCTGGCCATGGTGCACTGCACCCCGCACGTCGAGGGACAGCCGTGGCCGTTCGCACCCCGCGTCATCCTGCAGCGCACCCTGGCCGCGGCCGCTGATCGCGGCTACAGCGTCAAAGTCGGCGCGGAGATCGAATACTTCCTGGTGGACAAGGCCTCCGGGGGACTGACCACGGCTGACCCGTCCGATGTCAGCCTGCAGCCCTGCTACGACGCCCGCGACGTGACCCGCATGTACGACCACCTCGCCGAGGTCTCGCAGGCGATGAACACCCTCGGCTGGGGCAATTACGCCAGTGATCACGAGGACGGCAACGGCCAGTTCGAGCAGAACTTCGACTACGCCGACGCGCTCGTCACCGCCGATCGGGTGATCACCGCCCGCTACCTGCTGTCCGTGATCGCCGAAAAGCGCGGCATGAGGGCGACTTTCATGCCCAAACCGTTCACCGACCGCACCGGCACCGGCATGCACATGCACCTGTCGCTCTGGAGCGGGGACCAGCCGCTGTTCCCGGACCCCTCCGATCCGCGTGGTCTGGGCCTCTCACCCACCGCCTACGGATTCCTGGCGGGCATGCTCGACCACGCCTGCGGACTGCAGGGTGTCATCGCCCCGACGGTCAACTCCTACAAGCGAACCGGTGCGACCTCCACCGCCAGCGGCGCCACCTGGTCTCCCCGGCACGCCACCTACGGCGGTAACGACCGCACCCACTACCTGCGCGTCCCCGACCAGCATCGCGTGGAACTGCGCGGAGCCGACGGCTCCGCCAACCCCTATCTCGCCGGCGCCGCCGCCATCGCCGCCGGGCTGGACGGCATCGACCGCTCCCTCGATCCCGGGGCCCCCGGCGAACGCCGCGGCGACATGCTCCCCATGACCCTGGTGCACGCCATGGACGCCCTGGAATCGGACCCCGTGGTCACCGCCGCCCTCGACATCGCGGGCCCCGGCGTCGCCGCCTACTTCGCCCAGGCCAAGCGGGAAGAGTTCTTCACCTGGCACAACACCGTCTCCGCCTGGGAGATCGAGAACTACCTCACGGCCTTCTGATGCCGCGAAACAGGCTCTTGCCGAGCGGGTCTCGCCGAGCCGCCCGCAACTCCCGCCGACAGTTGTCCCCAACCCTGCACACCCATCCACAGGGCGCTCCGTACTTCGAAAGGTAGGTGATCACGAATGTGTGGAATCGTGGGTCTGCACCTGCGCGACCCGGCACTCCATCCCCAGCTGGGAGCACTCCTCACCGGCATGCTGGACCGGATGTGCGACCGCGGACCGGATTCGGCCGGCATGGCCGTCTACGGTGACCCGACCTGGTCACCCCCGGGCACGGTCACGGTCTCCCTCCTGGACTCCCCGCTCCAGGCCGCCGAGCTTGCCGAAAAGCTCACGGCCACACTGGGTATCCCGGTGACGGCCATGGACCTGACCCCGACCATAGTGCTGCACGCCCCGTCGGCGGATCTATCGCCCGAGGAGCAGGCGGGAACCGCGCTCTCCGTATCCCGCGCACCCTCGCCGGGGGCGGGGCAGGGGAGTGTTCCCGAGTTGTCCACAGGTCGCCCCGGGCCACCCGGGGAGTGGGGTGTCGCGCAGGGAGCTGCCCGGGATCCGCGTGTTCCACCAACCGCAGGGGTTCCGCAGGGAGCGGATTCCCTTGTGGAAGCTAGCGTCTCGACGCCCATCCCGGACGGTTCGTCGGCCGGGGTGCGGGTCGAGGATCTGGTGCGCGCGGTGCGGGAGGTGGCTCCGGGCGCTCGGGTGATCGGGTTCGGGTCGGATCTGGCCGTGTTCAAGGGAGTCGGCAATCCCACCGAACTGGCGCAGCGGTTCGGACTGCCGCGCGCGCAGGGCTGGCAGGGCGTCGCGCACACGCGAATGGCCACCGAGTCCGCCGTGACCGCCGAAGGCTCGCATCCGTTCTCGGTGGGGCCGGGCCAATGCCTGGTGCACAACGGCTCGTTCAGCAACCACATGAGCATCAAGCACGAATTGCAGCGCGCCGGAATCGAATTCGACAGCGAGAACGATACCGAGGTGGGCGCGCGCTTCGTCGCGCGGCAGCTGGCGCAGGGCGCCGACCTGGAGAAGTCGCTGCTGCTGCTCAACGACGTGTTCGACGGCTTCTACACCCTGCTGGTCTCGACCAGCGATTCGTTCGCCGTCGTGCGTGACGCCATCGCGTGCAAGCCCGCCGTCATCGCCGAGACCGACCGCTGGGTCGCGATGGCCTCGGAGTACCGCGCGCTGGCGGATCTACCGGGCGTCGAGCACGCCCGGATCTTCGAACCCGAACCGGAAGAGGTGTACGTATGGCGGCGATCGTGAGCGAGCGCACCGTCCTGGATGTGGCCGAATCCGGCACGCGCGCGGTCAATTCCGCGCTCGCGGACCGGAGCGGGCCGGTGCTGATCACCAATCCGCGCGGTGCGCACGCACTGGCCTGCGGGCTGGACGCAGCACTGGAGGTCACCATCGAGGGCCATGTCGGCTACTACTGCGCGGGCATGAACCAGCACGCCACCGTGACCATCGAGGGCAGCGCGGGGGTCGGCGTCGCGGAGAACATGATGTCCGGCGCCGTGCGGGTGCGCGGGGACGCCTCCCAGTCCGCGGGCGCGACCGCGCACGGCGGGCTGCTGGTCATCGAGAGCAATGCCGGTGCGCGCTGCGGCATCTCGATGAAAGGCGTCGACATCGTGGTGGGCGGCGATATCGGCCATATGAGCGCCTTCATGGGCCAGGCCGGACGCCTGGTCGTGCTCGGCAACGCCGGTGAGGCCCTGGGTGATTCGCTCTACGAGGCGCGCCTCTACGTGCGCGGCACCGTGGCCTCCCTGGGCGCGGACTGCGTGCGCAAACCCATGCGCGAGGAACACCTCGCCGAACTGCGAGAGCTGCTCGCCGCGGCCGGTTTCGACGCCGACCCCGCCGAATTCACCCGCTACGGCTCCGCTCGCGAGCTCTACCACTTCCACGTCGACAACGCCGCCGCGTACTGACCCGTTCCTCCGATCCGAACCGCTTGGTGCGCAACCGTTCCGCGCACCGGGCGCACGACCCCGGCGGGCTCCGCGACAGTCCGACCCGCCTCCAGGAGCCGACCATGACTTCCCCGAATCCCGCGCTACGCGAGTCCGCGACCTTCGATCGTCGCGCGATCGCCGAGATCCAGCGCGCCGCCGACACCGGCATCTACGACATTCGCGGCTGGGGCGCGAAACGTCCGCTCCCGCACTTCGACGACCTGCTGTTCCTGGGCGCGTCAATGTCCCGCTATCCGCTCGAGGGCTACCGCGAACGCTGCGACACCGACGTGGTCCTTGGTGACCGGCACGCGAAACATCCACTGCACCTCGATATCCCGGTCACCATCGCGGGCATGAGTTTCGGCGCGCTGTCCGGTCCCGCGAAGGAGGCCCTCGGCCGCGGCGCGAGCGCGGTCGGCACCTCCACCACCACCGGCGACGGCGGAATGACCCCCGAGGAGCGGGGGCAGTCCAAACACCTGGTCTACCAGTATCTTCCGTCCCGCTACGGGATGAACCCCGACGATCTGCGCAAGGCGGACGCCATCGAGGTCGTGCTGGGTCAGGGCGCGAAACCCGGTGGCGGCGGCATGCTCCTGGGCCAGAAGATCAGCGAGCGGGTCGCCGGTATGCGCACCCTTCCGCAGGGCATCGACCAGCGCAGCGCCTGCCGTCACCCCGACTGGACCGGTCCCGACGATCTCGCCATCAAGATCCTGGAGCTGCGCGAGATCACGCACTGGGAGAAGCCGATCTACATCAAGATCGGCGCCACTCGCACCTACTACGACGTCAAGCTCGCCGTGAAGGCCGGTGCCGACGTGGTCGTGGTGGACGGGATGCAGGGCGGCACCGCCGCCACCCAGGACGTTTTCATCGAACACGTCGGCATCCCGACCCTCGCCGCCATTCCCCAGGCGGTCCAGGCCCTTCAGGAACTGGGCGTGCACCGCAAGGTACAGCTCATCGTCTCCGGCGGCATCCGCACCGGCGCGGACGTGGCCAAGGCCATGGCCCTGGGCGCGGACGCGGTGGCCATCGGCACCGCAGCCCTGATCGCCCTCGGGGACAACAGCCCCCGCTTCGCCGCCCAGTACGAAGCGCTCGGTTCGGCCCCCGGCTTCTACGACGACTTCCAGGACGGCCGCGACCCCGCCGGCATCACCACCCAGGACCCCGGCCTGGCCGCGAACCTCGATCCCGTGGAGGCGGGCCGTCGCCTCGCCAACTACCTCCGCGTTCTCACCATGGAGGCCCAGACCCTGGCCCGGGCCTGCGGCAAATCCCACCTGCACAACCTCGAGCCCGAAGATCTGGTGGCCCTCACCGTGGAAGCCTCCGCCATGGCCCGGGTCCCCCTCGCCGGCACCAACTGGATCCCCGGAGCCCTCGCATGACCCGCGATCTCGAAACAGACGGTGCCGCAAAGGTGTTCGACCCACTCTGGGGCGAGATCCTCGAGGTGGGCCGTCACGCCGGCACCGGAGGGTATCGCCGGTACGCCTGGTCGGACGCGGATCTGACGCTGCGCGAATGGTTTCGGGGCTGCGCGACCGCGCGATCCATGGATCTGCAGGAGGACCGCAACGGAAACCTGTGGGCGTGGTGGCTGCCGCGTGACTGGGTCGGCGATCCGAAGGGCGCGTTCGTCACCGGTTCACACCTGGATTCGGTGCCGGACGGCGGTGCTTTCGACGGTCCGCTCGGCATCGTCTCGGCCTTCGCCGCCGTGGACCTGCTCCGGGCGCGCGGTATCGAACCGTCGATTCCCGTTGCGGTGGTGGCCTTCTCGGACGAGGAGGGCGCGCGATTCGGCGTCGCCTGCATCGGTTCCCAGCTCGCCACCGGCGCACTGGCCCCCGAACGCGCTCTCGGTCTCCGCGATATCGACGGAATCACGCTGGCGGAGGCCCTGACTCGTGCGGGCCGCGCCCCGGAACACCTCGGCGCGGACCCCACCCTCACCGACCGCGTGGCCGTGTTCGTGGAACTGCACATCGAACAGGGCCGGGCCCTGGACCTGGTGGACCGCCCCTTGGCCCTGGCCTCCTCCATCTGGCCGCACGGTCGCTGGGAGTTCGACTTCACCGGCGAGGCCAATCACGCCGGCGCCACCCGCCTGATCGACCGCCACGATCCCATGCTCGCCTTCGCCTCCACGGTTCACACGGCTCGCGCCGAGGCGGCGGCCCTGGACGCGGTGGCCACCTTCGGCAAGGTCCTGGTCGCACCGAACGGCACCAACGCCATCCCCTCCAGGGTCCGGGCCTGGCTCGATGCCCGAGCCGCCGACCAGCCCACCCTCGAAGCCCTGGTCGCCCGGATCACCGCCCGGGCTCGATCCCACGCCGCGGCGGACGGCATCGACCTGGAGATCCTGGCCGAATCCATCACGCCCATAGTCGATTTCCCCGAAGCCCCCCGAACCCGTCTGGCTCGATCCCTCGCCCACCTCGGCGACCTCCCCGTGATCCCCACCGCGGCGGGCCACGACGCCGGCATCCTGTCCGACACCATCCCCACCGCAATGCTTTTCGTGCGCAATCCCACCGGCGTCTCCCATTCCCCCGCCGAACACGCGGCCCCGGCCGACTGCCACACCGGTGCCTGCGCCCTGGCCGAGGTGATGACCGCCTGGATCACCGAACCCGCCCGGTAACCGTCGCTGTCACTACTCGACGTGGTTGTCGGGGTATGCGGTGATCGCCAGGAAGCGGATGGGGAGGCGGACCAGGTCATGGGGACCGTGCGGTGCTTCGCCGTCGAGCAGTAGCGTGTCCCCGGCGCGGAGGGTGTACTCCGAATCCCCGTGCCCGTAGACCATCACGCCCTCGAGCATGTACAGCAGCTCGGTTCCCGCGTGCTGGAACAGGGGGAACGTCTCGCTGGCCTCGGTCAGCGTGACCAGCACCGGTTCGAGTCGCTTGTGCTGCCCCCGCAGCGCTCCGAGCAATTCGTAGTGATGCCCCACCCGGGTCCCGCGCCCGACGATCGCCGATCCGTGCCCGGCCGGAGTGAACACCGCTTCCCGCGCGGTATCCGCGCCCCGGAACAGCGAGGTGACCGGTACATCCAGCCCGGCCGCGAGCCGCGCCAAAGTCGAAAGGCTGCACGAGGTCTGGGCGTTCTCGATCTTCGACAGCATGGCCTTGGAGATCCCGACCTGCGCCGCCATATCGCCGACGGACAGCCCGCTGGCCAATCGCAGCGCCCGGACCTGCTTCCCGATCACCCGCTCCAGATCCACCCCCGTGGGCGCGTCGGCCGGCACCTCCCGCTGCACCGGAGCAGGGTCACCGGTATCGCGAATTTCCGAACGGGCAGCCATACTCCGATCCTATCCGCCCGGTTTCCTCCCAGTTGACGCCGACCACCAGCTTGCGCTCGCCGCCGCGTGCACCGAATACCTCGACGCTGAACACCCGGTCGCCGAGGTGGTGTCGACGCCGGGCCGCCGCGCCCGACACCGGCGCTTCGCGGAACCGGCGCCCCGCTCAGCTCGGATCCGACCCGCGAACGGCTGCCAGCCAGGTGGCCACCGCAGCCCCGATCGTCGTAGCCCCCGCAAAAGCCATCGGCCCCCCACCGGCCACATACACCCACAGCAACCCCGCGAACGGACCCGCGATCGCCGACTGCGCATCCAGCAGCAGCCGCCGCCCGAACGACGCTACGTGCGCCGCCGTCGCCGCGGCCTGTGCGTCCGGCCTGCTCGGATTGTCGATCAACCGTCCCGCCGGCTCGGTAGCGCGCACCCGTCCCGACGGATACACCCGCTGCTCACCGATATACACACCGCGCCCGGACAATTCGGCCGACGCCTGCGTCAACCCCACCAGCGCCGGGTCGAAATACACCGGCAGCCACCGATTCCGCCCGCCGACGCCGAACTCCAGCCACGACCGGCTCACCAGCCGATGCTGCTGCCGCACCCGCCGAACAGCGACGCTCCGCGCACCCTTCCCCACCGCACCCGCGCTCGCGTCCGCACTCCCCGCGGACACCACCCCGAACGCGACCGCCCCCCGAAACCCGCTGTACCCCAGCACGACCAGCACCACCGCCCCGACCATCCCCACCTGCTCCGAATCGCAGAACGGCGCCCAGGCGACACATATCGCCAGGGCGCCGATCGTCACGATCACCGGATAGGCCAGGGGATGGCCCATCCGCCCTCTCACTTCAGGAAACCGACCTTCGTGTAGTCGTAGGTGGCCAGGCCGCGCGCGCCGTAGTTGGCGAGATCGGCGCGCACCGCGACGATGCCCGGCGACTGCAGCAGCGGCAGCGAGTGGCCCTCCTCGAAGACCTTGCGATCGACCTGGTTCGCGAGTTCGATCGCCTTCGTCGGATCCAGTTCGGACACCGTCTTCTCGATCAGGTCGTTGAGCTCCGGCGAGCCGATGCGCCCGTAGTTGCCCTGCAGGTCGTTCGGGTTGTAACCCCAGATCTGGTTGATGCTGCCCAGCGGGAACGGGTCGGCCACCCAACTCCACTGCGCGACATCGAAATCGCCGGGCTGGATCACGGTGGTGAAGTAGTCCTTGCCGGGCTTGGTGTCGATGGTGAGTTTGACGCCGATCCGCGAGAGGTTCTGCTGCATGATCTGCGCCATCTGCACCCAGACGTCCTGGTTGTACATGACGTCGCGAATCTCGAGCTTCTTGCCGTCCTTCTCGCGGACGTCGCCGTTCATCCGCCAGCCCAGGGCGTCGAGCTCACGCGCGGCGGCATCGGGGTCGTAGCCGAGGCTGTTGTCCTGGTAGCCGGTCTGGCCCTCGATGTAAATGTGATTGTTCAGCGGCTTGGGATCCGCGACGAGCCCGTTCTGGATCGCGGTGGCGATACCCTGCCGGTCGATCGCCTTCGAGATGGCCACGCGCAGTTGGGGATCGGCCAGGATCGAGCCGGGCGCGCCGTTGAAGGTCAGATGCGACCACTGGGTGGCCGGGGACCGGCGGATCGCGATGTTCTGCACGCCCGACGCGGTCTTGAGATCGTCACGGCTGCCGACGCCCGCCGCGTCGATCTCGTTGTTCTGCAGCGCGGGAATCGTTGCGGCGCTGTCCAATACGCTGAAGGTGATGGTGTCGAGCTTCGGCTTGTCGCCCCACCACTTCGGATCGTGCCCGAGGACGATGCGCCCCTGGGTCCGATCGGTGGACTGCACCGTGAAAGGCCCGGACGTGACCTTGATTTCGTTCACGAGGCTCTTGTTGAACGCCTCGGGCGTTCCCGTCACGGACTTCGGGAACAGGAAGCTGTTTCCGGCGAACTGTCCCTTCCACTCCGCGAAGTTCTTGTCGAAGGTCATGATCGCCTGGCGGTCGTCGACCCCGCGCTCCACCTTCGACACCCGATCGAAGCCCTGATTGTTGGCGATCAGGAACGCCTTGTCCTTCCCGTTCAGCGCGTTCGCCTGTGCGGCGATGTCCTCCCAGGTGATCGGGGTGCCGTCGGACCAGATCGCCTTGGGATTGATGGTGTAGGTGACCTGCTGCGGATTGGTGCCGGTCAGTTCGGCGCCGGTGAAGTAGTCGGTGTTCAACAGCGGATTACCGGCCGCGTCGATGCGGAACGCCTGCGGCATCATCGGCCGTTCGACGCCGGTGATCTCCGCGTTGTTGCCGTCGTTCGACAGCGTGTTCCAGTTCTCCGGGAACGCCGACATGGACAGTCGCAGGTTGCCGCCGTCGCGCAGATCGGCGACGTCGTGCGGGTTGATGTCGTTGGTGGTGCCGAGCACCGCCGTCCCGGTGCCGGGCTCGTCGGAGCTGGAACATCCGGACAAGACCAATCCGAGCGCGATCACCGGGATCGCTAGCCGGGGCACTGACGAACGAATCCGCATGGATCGCTCCTTCCATCGGGACCGGTTGGTCACTGTCGAACTGTCACTGTCGAATTGCCGTCGCCGAACCGCTGTCATCGCCGAACCGCTGTCATCGCCGAACCGCTGTCATTGTCGAACTGCTGTCATCGCCGAACTGCGACGGGCACGGGCACCGCCTCGATCAACGCACGGGTGTATTCGTGTTCCGGATCGGCGAAAATGCGTTCCGCCGGGCCGTATTCGACGATCTTCCCCCGGTACATCACCGCGATGTCGTGAGCGAGATTCCGCACGACCGAAAGATCATGTGAGACGAACAGATACGACAATCCACGCTCGATTTGCAGATCACGCAGCAGATTCAGCACACCCGCCTGAATCGAGACATCCAGTGACGAGACCGGTTCGTCGAGCACCAGGATCTCCGGATCCAGAGCCAGTGCGCGCGCGATATTGATGCGCTGCTTCTGCCCGCCGGAGAAATCCGCCGGGTATCTGTCGGCGTGCTCGGGTCGCAGTCCGACCTGTTTCAGCAGGGCGGGTACCCGTCTACCGATTTCCTCGCGCGAGCGCCCGTCGATGCGCAACGGCTCGGCGATCGCATCCGAGATCGGCAGGCGGGGATCGAGTGACGCCGAGGGATCCTGGAACACGATCTGCATCTTGCGCCGAATCTCGCGGCGCTGCGCCCTGGTCAGCGTCGTCACATCGTGGCCGAGGATTTCGATGCCGCCGCTCTCGGGCTTCGCCAGGTCCATGATCTGGGTGAGCGTCGTGGATTTGCCGGATCCCGATTCGCCGACCAGCGCCAGCGTCCGGCCCGAGCGCAGCGCGAAGTCGATCCCGTCCACCGCGCGCACCTCGCCCTTGCGGCGCCGGAAAACGACGCCGGAGGTGATGGGGAAGGTCTTGGTGAGATCCGAAACCCGCAGCACCACATCGGAATCGGTGTCCGCGACTCGATCGGGTACGGGAATCTCATTGCGGTAGGCCGTGAAGAGCTCCGTGGTTCCCATCTCAGCCGTGCGGATGCACGCCACCCGATGCCCGGGCGCGGTCTCCTGCAGCAGCGGCTCGGTGGTCCGGCAGTCGTCGATGCCGATCGGGCAGCGCGGCGCGAACGAGCAGCCCGGCGGGAGCGCGTGCATGGCGGGCGGCGCGCCGACGATGGGGATCAGCGGGGTGCGCGGCGGACCGTCGATGCGCGGGATGGAGCCGAGCAATCCCACCGTGTACGGCATCCGGGGCGCGGCGAAAAGCTCTGCCGCGGGCGCGGATTCGACGATTCGCCCCGCGTACATGACCGCGACCCGGTCCGCCAGCGTGGCCGCGATGCCCATGTCATGGGTGATGATGACGACACCCGCGCCGGTGATGTCGCGTGCCTTGCGCAGCAGATCCAGGATCTGCTTCTGCACGGTCACATCCAGCGCGGTCGTCGGCTCGTCGCAGATGATCAACGCGGGATCGTTGGCGATCGCGATGGCGATCACCACGCGCTGGCGCATGCCGCCGGAGAATTCGTGCGGAAAGGCCTTGGCCCGCAACTCCGGATCGGGGATACCGACCAGATCGAGCAGTTCCACGGCCTTGGCGGCCGCTTCCTTCTTGCTCATCGTTCCGTGCGCGAGAAGCGCTTCCGCGATCTGATCGCCGACCCGATACACCGGGGTCAGCGCCGAGAGCGGATCCTGGAACACCATCGAGATCTTGCTGCCGCGCAGTGCCGACATCTGCTTGTCGCCGAGCCCGACCAATTCCCTGCCGCGCAAGCGAATCGAGCCGTGTACCCGGGCCTGGTCCGGCAGCAATCCCATGATCGCCAGCGAGGACACCGACTTGCCCGACCCGGATTCACCGACGATCGCGAGCACCTCACCGTCGTTCACCGTGAAGTTCACCCCGCGCACCGCGTCGACGCGACCCTCCTCGCTGGGGAAGCTGACCTGCAGGTCGGCCACTTCGAGCAGGGGTGCGGTGGTGGTGTTCGAGTCCTGGCCGGTGACGGCGGCCGTCTGCTCCGTCATCCCTGAGCCTTTCCGGGTGTGACCGACGTCTTCTTGCGGGCCGCGCGGCCCTTGCGCCCGGATCGAGCATGTTTGGCACTGGGATCGAACGCGTCCCGCAGGCCGTCGCCGGCCAGATTCGCACACAGCACCGTGATGATCAGCAGGCCACCGGCGAACATGAACAGCCACGGGTAGGTCAGCGCGGACGCGGTGCCGTCGGCGATCAGCGACCCGAGCGAGACGTCGGGCTTCTGCACGCCGAATCCCAGGAAGCTGAGCCCGGTTTCGGCCAGGATCGCCGACCCCACCGCGAGGGTGCAGTCGATGATCAGGATCGAGGCCATGTTCGGGATCAGGTGGGAGGTCATCACCTTCCAGTTGGAGGCGCCCATATACCGTGCGGCCCGGACGAATTCGCGCTCACGCAGACTCAACGTCAGCCCCCGGACGATACGGGCGCTGATCATCCAGCCGAATCCGGCCAGCAGCACGATCAACAGCAGAACCGAATTGCTGCCCTTGGTCCGCGGCGCGAAGATCGCGACGATGATGAAGCTGGGCACGACGAGCAGCAGATCCACCAGCCACATGATGGCGCGATCGGTCCAGCCCCCGCGCAGTCCGGCCGCCGAACCCGCGATCGCGGCGATGGTCGTACCGATCAGTGCCACCGCGAAGCCCACGATCAGCGACTTCTGCAAGCCCCGAAGGGTTTGCGCGAGCACGTCCTGCCCGATCTGATTGGTGCCGAACGGATGTTTCGGGCTGGGCGGCTTCAGCAGCGCCGTGTAGTCCAACTGCTTGTAGTCGTAGGGCAGCAACGGCGGCAGGGCGAAGGCGAGCACCACGATGAGCAGCAGGATCATCGTGCTCGCCACCGCGACCCGGTTGCGAAGGAATCTGCGCCGCACCAGCTTCCAGCGGCCCGCGGCGGCGGGTTCCGGCGCACCCTGGACGATCAGCTCGGTATCGGTCATGCCACACGCACCCGGGGATCGAGGATCGCGAGCACGATGTCCGAGAGCAGACCCGACAACAGCACCACCAACCCGGTGAAGGCCGTGATCGTGACCACCGGATACAGATCCTGCAGATTGATCGAGTCGACCAGCCACTCACCGACGCCGTGCCATCCGAAGATCTTCTCGGTGAACACCGCACCGGTGACGAGCGCACCGAAGCCGTAGGCGAACAGCGTCGCCATCGGAATCAGCGCGGTGCGCAATCCGTGCCGATACAGCGCCCGGCTTCGCGTAAGTCCCTTGGATCGGGCGGTACGGATGAAATCGCTCTGCAGTACGTCCAGCATGGCGTTGCGCTGATACCGGCTGTAGCTCGCCATTCCGCCGAGCGCCAGCACCAGGGTCGGCAGCACCATGTGCTGTGCGCGGTCGACGGCCTGGTTCCACACCCCGTGCACCGCGTTCGCCGAGGTCTCGCCGGTATAGAGGAAGATCTGCTTCCCGGTGAGCGTATTCACCTCCAGCGCGCCGTATTTCACCAGCGTGGCGAGCAGGAAGATCGGTGTACTCAGGATCAGCAGCGACAGGACGGTACTGAAGTAGTCGCTGAATTTGTACTGCCGGATCGCACCCGCCGCGCCGATCAGCACGCCCAGCGCGGTACCGACGATCGATCCGATGATCAGCAGCCGCAGGCTCACGCCCACCCGTCGCGGCAGTTCCTTGCTCACCGGCTGCCCGGCCAGCGTCGTGCCGAAGTCGCCGTGCACCACGCCCTTGACCCACGTCGCGTAGCGCTGCGGGATCGGATCGTCCAGATGGAGCTCGGCGCGTTTGGCATCGATCACCGACTGCGGTGGCCGGGGGTTGCGCTGCTCGAGACTGTCCAGGGGCCGGAAAGTCAGCGAGGCGAGTGCGAAGGTCAGGAACGACGCCAGCACAAGCAGAACGACATAGTTCAGCGCACGTCGCAGCAGAAAACCGGCCATCAGTCCCTCTCGGGTCGAGTCTTAGCCCCAAATCATAGGGACAGGTGAGGTCACCCGCGTGGTACGCGTAGCCAATGCCGGGCAATCCGGGGTGTCCGTACGGCCACGAACCGCCCGGACCTGTCACTCGGGCAGGTCGCTCGAGGCAGGATGGACTAGGTGACTCTCTCTCACCTGCCCAAACCCAAGATGGTCGCCACCGACGTGGATGGCACGCTCATCGACCACCTCGAGCAGGTGACGCCGCGCACGAAGGCGGCGGTCGACAATCTCATCGCGGACGGCGTGCCGTTCGTCCTCGCCACCGGTCGCCCGCCCCGCTGGATCGATCCGGTCGTGGACGGGCTCGGTTACGCGCCGCTGTGCGTGTGCGGCAACGGGGCGGTCATCTACGACAGCGCCAACGACCGCATCCTGGCCAGTCGAGTCCTGGACGTGGACACCCTGGCCTGGCTCGCCGATCTGGCCGAAGGCCTGCTGCCCGGCTGCGGTCTGGCCGCGGAGCGAATCGGCGCGACCGCCCACGACGCCGCCACCCCGCAGTTCGTGAGCTCGCCGGAGTATCAGCACGCCTGGCTCAATCCCGACGACACCGCGGTCTCCCGAGCCGAGGTGATCGCCGCACCCGCGATCAAGATGCTGATCCGCCTCCCGGGCGTGTCGAGCGGCGATATGCGGACCATCCTCGAACCGCGACTGGAGGGCCGGGCCGATCTCACCTACTCCACCGACAACGGCCTCATCGAGCTGTCCGCCCCCGGTGTGACCAAGGCGACCGGTCTGGCCTCGGTGGCGCAGCGCCTGGGCGTGCAGCACAACGCGCTGATCGCCTTCGGCGACATGCCGAACGACGTCCCCATGCTTCGCCTGGCCGGCCACGGCGTCGCCATGGGCAACGCCCACCCCGAAGCCAAGGCCGCCGCCGACGAGGTGGCCGCCGCCAATCACGAGGACGGCGTGGCCCAGGTCCTCGAACGCTGGTGGGCGTGAAACTCGCGTCAGTTG
The DNA here is from genome assembly GCF_001613145.1 of Nocardia jejuensis NBRC 103114. Classification (GTDB taxonomy): domain Bacteria; phylum Actinomycetota; class Actinomycetes; order Mycobacteriales; family Mycobacteriaceae; genus Nocardia; species Nocardia jejuensis. The sequence goes on along the minus strand of NZ_BDBU01000024.1, from coordinate 179,870 downwards.
GCTTCCGGGAGCTGCGCCGGGATCGGCGCCGCCTGCATCGGAGGTCCGCCCGGCTTGTCGGTGTCGAGACTCTTCAACACCGTGGTGACGATCCCGGTGAGCTTGTCGAAAATCAGTGAGCCGTGCTGGAAGTCGGTGCGCGCGCCATCCTGAATCAGGTACTCGTTGGTCAGCGGAAGTCCGAGAACCCCTGTGGACGCTCCCAATTGGATGAACCGCTCGAGAATCTTGCCCACCACCGTGAACACCTGCCCGCCGGGCGTCGAGTACACGTACCCGTTCACGAACTGCACGGACTGTCCGCCGTCGGCCGTGGTCATCGGGATCGACTTCGGTTGTCCCAGAGCGCTGTTCGCGCCGCCCTGCTCGTTCCAGTAGCGCGCCACGGTGCTGCGGTCGAGCATCCCCAGCAGTTGCTCGGTCAGATCCGCCAGCGCGCTCAGATCCGGCTCCGTCTCGGTGGTGCTCGGGCTCGGATGCTGCGGGTTTCCGGCATTGCGCTGCTCGGGCTTCGCCCGCACCGTGGTCGACGGCACGGCGGCGCTGGTGCCCGCGGCCGTCTCGGCGAGTTCCCGGATCCGGTCCATCAGGTCGTAGGCGGCGTCACCGGGGCAGCTGGTGTTGCCGACATCCCTGTGCGCGAACACATTCGGCAGCTTGACGGCCTCACCGAGCGCGTACCGCGTGTAGTCGCTGCCCTCCGAGGTCATGGTGGTGGATCCCTCCGGATCCAGCCCCGCGACCTTGGCCCGCCACCCGATGAACTTGCCCATCGACTGCATGGCGGGTTCGGTGGGCTCCTCCTCCATGTGATTGCCCATGAACGCCACACCCGCGGTGTTGATATTGAACCCACCCGCGTGCGCGCCCTCGACCGGGCGATCGAGCCCGCCGTAGCGGCCTTCGAAGATCTGCCCGTACTTGTCGACCAGCGCGTTGTAGCCGATGTCGCACCAGCCCAGCGTTTTCGCGTGATACGAGTAGATCGCGCGCACGATGCCCGGTGATTCGGCCTTGGTGTAGTCGTTGCGACCCGCGGTGTGGTGCACGGTGATCGCGGACACGCCGTCGTCGTAGGTCGGTTCCTCACAGCGCAGCGATTCGTCCGCGCCCCACTGCGCGCGGGTGATCACCTTGGGTCCGCCGCCGGGCAGCGGGGCCGCCACGGCGGAGAGGTTCTCGTCGATGGCCCCGCGGCCCGGATCGATCAGGATCGCGGCGAGCTTCTCCAGGTCGATCTGGGCGGGATCGGTGTCGTCGTGCGCGAACGGCGCGGGTTCCACGGCGTCCGCGGGCACGACACCCTCGGCCGGGATCTGGGTCGCGGGCACGGGCGCGGCCGCCGGCTTGCGGGTGGTCAGAATCTGCACGGACTTGGTGTTTCCGACGTAGATCGGCTCGGTGCCGGTGGTCTTCGTGCCCTTGCTCCGCCCGTCGACCTCGTCGGCGGAGTACCACGGACCCCAGGTGCCGTCCGGGCGCTTGGCGCGGAACATGGCCGTGAGCCCGGCCAGGTCCTTCGCGGTCAGCGCCACCATGCTGAACGGCTTGTCGCGCGAGAGTTCCTTGACCTGCGTGCCGACCTTGTCGACGAGATCATCGGGCACCGCGCCGGCGGCGAGTGCGGGAGTCGTGGGATCGCCCGGGACGACCGGGGAAGCTGGGGCGGGATCTGCCGGTGCCTCGGCGGCGGGGGCTTCGGCCGGGGCCGGGCCTGCTGCGGGCGGTGTGCCGGGATCCACTGCGGCGGAAGGAATCTCGCCGGAATTGTCCGCCGGTGCGGGAGCGCTACCGGCCGCGCCGGAGTCGGCGGAGGGATCGAGCGGGGAGACATCGGGCCCTGGTTCGGCGATGTATCCGGGGGCGTGCGGGAAGGGTCCGTAGTTCTTGGGCTGCGAGCTCTGCCCCATGCGCGGTAGCGGGATTTCCCCCGGTAGTCGAAGTCCGGGCGGGAGCGGTAGCCCTTCGGGCACCTTGATCGATTTCGGTATCGGCAGCATCCGCAGGTCCGACAGGTGCAGATCGGGCAGATTCAGCCCGGTGAGTTCGCGCAGCGGCAGTGTGATGTCCGGCGCGGCGGCCAGTCCCACCTCGGCCAGATCGGCCGGTATAGCTGCCAATTTGCTTTCATCGGCGGCCCGGATGTCCGGGGAGTCACTCAGCGCCATCAGCCCGAACGGGGCGGTGACGGCCAGGATCGTGACTACGGGTAGTAAATACGAGGTCCTACGTCTGCGGTACGGCATGAAGAGCTCCCATTCCAGGTCAATCCGTTGAGATTCGCCGGTACGGCGGGGTTGCTTCCTGGCGGATCAACGACCACACTAGTCACATCTGTCACAAAACCTGAATCTTCAGTTGAGGATTAGCCTTCGATAACTCGAATGTAGCTTCGGCTCCGGAAAGAACGGGTATGACATGCCGAACGGTTATCTACGTCAGCGCCGGAAACGGCACCGACTGCTCAGCGCGTCCCTGGCCGCCGTCACCCTGACCAGCGGCACGGCTGCTCTGCTCTGGGCGTGGCCGGACGGTGATTTCCTCCCGGCGACCGCCGTCGGTCCGGGCCACGGTCGCGGCCTGAGTCAGAACGGCGCGTTCGAACAAGCCGTCGACGGCTGGACCTCCGACCGCATCCTGGCCCACTACTACGTCGGCTCGAGCATGGGCACGATCGGCCCGACCACGGTCCGGGTCCGGATCCAGGAGCAGGACAACGAGCCTCTGGCCGTCGTCTCGGACTCGGCCTTCTTCGTCGCGGGCCGGCGTGTCATCCCCGGGCAATCCGCGCGATTGAGCCCGACCGCCACCGGCGCCGACGTCACCATCACCCAGGGCTGTGACGGCGCCACGCTGTGGGAGGGCGACACGGACGACCCGTGGGCCTACCCCGGCATGGAGGGCACCAACCGCCCCGCCGAGGAGCAGCTCGAGATCTGCGGCGGCAACGCCTACCGCGGCGCCCTGGGCGTCGCACTCGAAGGCAACGACGCCCGCACCGTCAACGCGGTCGACGTCGACGACTACCTGATGGGCGTGGTCCCCGCCGAGATGGTCCCCCACTGGGCGGACGAGGGCGGCACGGAAGCCCTTCGCGCACAGGCCATCGCGGCCCGCTCGTACGCGCTGGCCGAGTCCCGCTACGACTACGCCCAGACCTGCGACACCACGGACTGCCAGATGTACCCCGGCACCGACAAGGAAGACCCGCGCACCTCCGAGGCGGTACTGGCCACCTCGGGCCAGGTCCTGCTGCGGGACAACCACATTCTGCGCTCGGAGTACTCCTCCGCGCCGGACGGCGGCACCCCGACTCCCGTGGAGAGCATGGAAATCGGCCCGTCCGTGGACGAATTCCCCGCCGCCGTCACGCCCGGCCTCCCCGACCTCCCCTTCTTCACCGACCCCGCGCCCGTCGACCCGGAGACCACGGACCCGACGGTCACGGATCCGACCTACATCGACCCGACAGCCGCCGACCCGACCGCACCCGGAACCGTGGACCCACAACTCCCCGGCACCCCGAAACCCCGCGCCGAAGCCCCCGTCCCCAACCCCCGCAGCCGAGTCGACGCCCCGGATCCCCTGCTCCCCAACCTCTTCCGATCCCTGACCGAACAACTCTTCCCCCCGGTGCCGGCCGGACCGGCCACCAAACCGGACGCGCACCCGAAAACCGCGCCCTCGCCTCAGCGGCCACCTTCCTCACCCGGGCTCGCTGGTTCGCCGCAGGGCTACTCGAATTCACACTGACAGTTCGAATCGGCACCATGCATTCGAAGAGAGGCGATTGCCGGGAGTCGCGCGGAGGCTTTGCGGTCCGACGGGGAGATCGTGCGGCTCGGTATGATCCCGAGTGTCACCCCTTGCCTGAGTGCGGCTGTCCGCCGCCAGGTCTGGCCGCCGGGCCATGATCGTTGACCTCTTCCTGACGTCTCAGGCCGTCGGCTGAGATCTAGGCGACCCGCTACCGGGAACGCTTGACGAGCTGGACGGCCCTGTCCATGATCTCGAGCGGCGAGATGTCGAGTGCATTGCACAGCGCGAACAGCTGATGCATATCCGGGGACCGCTCGGCCCGTTCGAAACGTTGAATGGTGCTGACGGCGACGCCTGACGCCTCGGCGAGCTGAGGCCGGGTCAGCCCCCGGCGCGCCCGTGCGGCGCGCAGCTCGTCGCCCACAGCGCGGTTGATGCCGTCGTGGAGGTCGTTCAGATCCATATGGACCATCATGAGGTCCGAATGGATTTCTTGCAAACATCTACCCCATGCGTACTGCAGAGCGTTATACCCGCCGCCGCACATCCACCAAGACGCAGCCGGAGGCGGTGTCATTTCATGACCCGCGTTCGTTGGGTCTCCCGCCCCACCGCTTCCAGAGTGCTCGAAAGCCTCTATCTACCAAGGGGTTTCAAGATTATGATCTTGAGCGAGAGGTCGAGGTCCGGATGACATGGCGTTCCGAATATAGGCGACCGCTATGTGTGTGCCGACCTGAAGGCGTTAGCAGACCTATCGGTGTCGGGCTTGGAGAGTTCGTCGGAGTCCATAGAATCGTCCTTCTTGCATTCTGTCGAGTATTTCTATAAACCTACTTTAAAAACTCGGAAAATACTTCCTAGAGGGTTCCAAGGGATGAAGAGCTGAAATATATCGTTGGGCCCATACATCCTGAATTTATTTACGATTGGTCTGAATTTGCAAGGAATCAGCTGAAGGTGCCACATTTCCTTGAGCTGAATCCTGATTTTCTGGAGAGGCTCCGATATCAGTACGAGGCGCTGCTTGAATCCCGGTATCTAGACCCTCGACTATGTGCTGATCGACGGTGCGGATCTGATGAAGTCGGATCCTCCTGTCTGGATTATCAGTGAAGGTGAATCGGCCGAAAAATGTTGGTCATCGGTAACTTCATGGTTCAACGATGTTTCTCCGCAGGTTGCGCGTGACCGTGAACGGTTGTCGATAATGCGTGAGCTAGGACAGTGGATCGATCCGAGTTGGTCGGACTATATAGATTTCGGCTGATGTGCACGACTATCGCTGATTTCCGGGAACTAGCTCATTTGTGGTTGGGATCAGGCGGCAGAGCCACCACGGGCGCATCGGTAGTTCGGGGGTGTAGGTGCGCGGGGTCAGGTGTTGGACTCGGCTGGTGGCGGGATCGCGGACGGTGAGGTGTTCGTCGAACTGTGTGTCCGGGTGTGGGCGCTTGTTCCACAGAACCGGCCAGTCGGGGGCGGTGCGGCAATTCGCAATCACGGCTGCGACGTTCGGGTCGTGGGGCGTCAGGGGGGCGAAGGTGCGGAGGCTGTCGACCAGGCGGTGGGCGTCTCGGTGCCAGTCGACCATGACGGTGCGGGAGATCGGGTTCAGGAACATCCACTCGAGGAAGTTCGTCCCGGCCGCGACGCCGGGGAAGGCTCGCTCATAGGCGGGGTTCACCGCCACGACTTCGAATGTCGGCATGAGGTAGAAGCTGGCGGGGTGGTCGAGGCTGTTCAGGTCGGCGAGGTCTTCGGGAGTAGGGCGGGGCGGGGCCGGCGGGCTGGGGTGAGCGAAGACGTCGGGGAGGGCCCGGGACAGCACGTGGCGCCGGTGGGACGGCGGCACGTCCAGCCCGTCCATCAGGGTGCTGAGGGTGGGGAGGGTGGCTGGGCGGACGCCGCGCTCGATCTTTTCGATCAGCGAGGCGGAGATGTTCGTCCGGTGCGCGAGTTGCTCGCGAGTGAGGCCGGCATCCCTTCGTCGTTGACGTAAGTATGCGCCGAATTGATTGCCGGACAACACTTTTCACCTGCCTATTCGGGTCGTTTCGCTATTCGGAATTCACGGGCCACGTACGAACTGTGTGGGCGTGGATCGTTGACCGGCCATGCCCCGATCTTGATACTAGAACATATGTTCGAACGATAGCCAGATTGGCGCTGCGACTCGCAGAGGCGGGGGTCGCGGAGCCCGGCTCAGGGGCGGAAGGCGGTCCGGTGGACTGGATGGGTAGATGTGTCGGCAACAAGGTGCGGCGGGCGATGTCCGAAGCGGAGATCGGAGCGTCCGGGCTGGCCCGGGAGCTCGGGATGGCCGAGGGGATGCTGCTGGTGCGACTCGTCGCGCCGAGCACCTTCACGGTCGCCGAACTGATCCTCGTCTCGGCCGTCCTCGACTGCGACGTTGCCGGCCTTCTGCCCTGCGATCCACGGCGAAGTATTTGCGCGTTGACCGGCTGCCGATGAATCAGCGGCGGAGATCGACGCCAATTGTGCTGGCGGACAAGGGTTGTGGAACAAGCGTGAGCTTGATTCGAATGCAGACGGCGGCACTCCCGGAAGGGGGTGCCGCCTCTTTTGCGTATTCGGGGCTGGATGTGGGGGCGCGGATGACTTCGCCGGGGAATCGGCTGGAGGCGAGCGTGGCCTGTCAGCCCAGTGCGGTGTCTCCGAGGGATTCTCCCAGGGCGCGAAGGAGATTCGCGAGCTGTGCACGGTCCGATGCCGGGAGGTCGTCGAGCATGCGTTGTTCGTTGGCTACGTGCAGGGGGAGGAGGTCATCGACGAGAGTGCGGCCGGTGGGGGTGAGGCGGACCCGGATCGCGCGCCGGTCGTTGGGGTCGGGGACGCGCTCGACGAGGTTCTTGGCGGCGAGGCGGTCGATGCGGTTGGTGATGGCGCCGGAGGTGATCATGGCGGCCTTGTTGAGAGCGCCGGCGGTGAGGCCGGTGTCGCCGCCGGAGCGGCGCAGGGTGGCCAGGACGTCGAATTCCCAGAACTCGAGGCCGTGACCGCGGAAGAAGTCGGTGAACTCGCGGTCGAAGATGCGGGACAGGCGGGTGATGCGACCGATCACCGCCATGGGGGAAACGTCCACGTCAGGACGTGCTTCCTGCCAGGCCGTGGTGATCAGGTCGATGGCGTCGCTCACTGAGGCTCCTCTCGATGGAAATATTCTTAACGTTGAGATACTTGACGCTGAGGTACCTGGATGCTTTTATCTTAACGTTGAGATTATCAATGAGGAGCCGAAGATGAGCAGCACCCGCACCAGCGCCGCCGGATACGCCGGCACGCTCGCGCTGACCGGACTCGCCCCGCTCGTGTGGGGGTCGACCTACGCGATCACCACCGAATTCCTGCCTCCGGATCGGCCGCTGTTCACCGCGCTCATGCGGGCGCTGCCCGCCGGGCTGCTGTTGCTGGCGGTGACGCGGAAACTGCCGCACGGACAGTGGATATGGAAGGCCGGAGTGCTCGGCGTGCTGAATATCGGCGCGTTCTTCCCGCTGCTGTTCCTGGCCGCGTACCGGCTTCCGGGTGGTGTCGCCGGCGTCCTCGGAGCCGCCGCGCCGCTGATCGCGCTCGGGGTGGCGAGCGTCGCGCTCAACGACAAACTGACCACCCGCAAGGTGGCCGCCGGGGCGGTCGGGATGCTCGGTGTGTCACTGGTGGTGTTGCGCGCCACCGCCGCACTGGACACGATCGGCCTGATCGCGGGGCTCGCGGGTGCGGCCTCGATGGCCGTGGGCACCGTGATGACCAAGCGCTGGGGACGGCCGGAAGGCGTTACACCCCTTGCCATGACGGGCTGGCAGCTCACCGCGGGCGGCATCCTGCTGCTCCCGCTCGCGCTGATCGTCGAGGGCGGGCCGCCCGCGCTGGACGCCCGCGCCATCGGCGGCTACCTGTTCCTCGGACTGATCGGCACCGCCCTGGCCTACAGCCTCTGGTTCCGCGGCCTGGCTCGCGCCAACGCCACCTCGGTCGCCTTCCTCGGCCTGCTCAGCCCGCTCTCGGCCGCCGTCATCGGCTGGATCGCTCTCGGTCAGGCGCTTTCTCCGCTACAGGTGCTCGGCATGGCGATCGCGCTCGGCGGCACCCTGCTCGGTCAGACCACCCCGCGACCCGCCCCGGCCGTAATCCCCGCCGCCCCAGTCGAACCCGCCCTGGCCCGCTCGGCGGCCTGACCCCTCTCGCCCCTGCGCGCTCGCTCGCACGTCCTGTGCGGGCGAGCGCGCCGGTGACGCCGTATCGAGCCGGCCGACGGAACTGGCACCCGTGGAAAACGCTGCCTTCGATCACCGGCGCATCCCTGACCCACCGACGAGCACGACCGAACGAGGAGTTGAAACATCATGCAGATCACCGTTTTCGGAGCATCCGGCGGAGTCGGAAGTCGTGTCGTCGCCGAGGCTCTGAGCCGCGGCCATCGGGTGCGGGCCGTCTCCCGCGATGCGAGCCGCCTGAGCGACCTGCCCGCGGGCGTCGACGTGCGGTCAGGAGACGTCTCGGACCCCGATCAGGTCGCCCGCCTCAGTGCCGACAGCGATGTCGTGATCAGCGCGACCCGCCCCGAACCCGGTCGCGAACACGAACTGCCGGAAGTCGCCGCGGCACTCGTGGAAGGTCTGTCTCGCAACGGAACTCGTCTACTCGTCGTCGGCGGAGCCGCCAGTCTCACCGTCCCCGGCACCGGCAAGACCCTCGGCGAACAGCCCGATTTTCCCGCCGAACTGCTCCCCATCGCCGAAGGCTGCAACCGCCAACTCGCCGTCTTCCGCACCGCCGCAGTGCAATCCGACGGCGGCCCCGTCGACTGGGCCTACCTCAGCCCCGCCGCCCTCCTGGAACCCGGCACCCGCACCGGCGCCTACCGCCTCGGCACCGACCACCTGATCACCGACGACGAGGGCAACTCCGCCATCTCCATGGAAGACCTGGCCGTCGTCCTGCTGGACGAAGCCGAAACCCCCGAACACCACCGCACCCGCTTCACCGCCGGGTACTGACCGAGTGGCTACACCAGCGTGCAGCCATCCCTGCCGCGCCGTGCACCATGCCTGGCGCGTGGTCCACGAATCGTCGTCCGGCAGACTCCGGACGCGGCGAATCGTCCGAGGATCAGCCCGTTACCCGGCAGTTCTCCCCCTGAACCGACGCCCCAGCGGTCTGCTGGGCGATCGCGGCATTCGCGGGTGCGACCTGGGTTCCGCAGGGTGGCAACAGGTCTCGGGTCACCAGGGCCTGGATGCGGATGAGGGCCAGGGCGCGGGAAGTGGAGGACATGCCCTCGTTCACGCTGTCCCGGGCGGCGGGCCGCAGGTCGGTGAGTCGCAGTTCGCGACAGTCCGCCGGGAGTTGCGCGTCGGGGTCGACGAGTTTGAGTTCGTTGTTGGCGTTGACGCATCCGATTCGGTAGACGCCGTGTAGCGGCAGGCCGAATATCGACATGGCCGACCCTCTCACGATCACCACCCGCCCGTTGTCGGCTGCCACGTAGTAGTTGGACCGAATGACGGTGTAGCCCACGGCGAGTCCGATGGCGAGCGCCAGGGTGATCGCGATCGCCACCAGTCGCGCGCGTCCACGCGAGGAGGTGGACGCGCGTGCGGAATCCACGGCCGCGGCCCGGTGCTCGCGGCCATTCGAGTCCGCAGTCGATCCGCCCCGCTGTTCGCGGCCGTCCGGGTCCACTCCCGATCCCGCTCGGTGTTCCGAGTCGGTCCGGGATCCTCTCGGTGAAACCGACTGTCGTACCGCAACTTCGGGGGAGACGCGCCGAGATTCGACAGGGGAGGACACCACCGGCAGACTGCCGGTCGAATGCTGCACCGTTCGCGCCGCCGCCATCAGCGCCGCCGCGGACGGATACCGATCCTCGGGATCCTTCGCCATTCCCCGCGCGATCACCTGATCGAACTCGATCAGCCCGCCCGTGCTCATCGACGGCCGCGGTGGCGGTTCGGTCAGATGGGCGATGATCTGCCGCTCGGCACTGTGCCCGGGAAAGGGTTTGGAGCCGGTCAGGCATTCGTACAGCACACACGCGAGCGAGTACACATCCGAGCGCCCGTCGTACGCCTCGTGCGACAACCGCTCGGGCGCCATGTAGGCGAACGTGCCGATCGTCGCGCCGGAGGTGGTGAGGCCGGTGTCGTCGTATCCGACCGCGATGCCGAAGTCGATGAGGTACGCGAATTCCTCCGGCGTCACCAGAATGTTGGAGGGCTTCACGTCCCGATGCACCAGACCCGCGCGATGCGCCGCGTCCAGTGCCGTCGCGATCTGGCCGAGGTAGCCGACCGCGCGCACCGGGAGCATCGGCCCGCCCTCGAGCAGGGCATCCAGGTCGGTGCCCTGCACCAGGCGCATGTCGAGGAACAGCTGTCCGTCGATCTCGCCGTAGTCGTGGATCGGGATGATGTGCGGCTCGCTCAGCCGGGCGGCGGCATGGGCCTCGCGCCGGAACCGCTCGCGATAGATCGCGTTGTGCGCGTACGCCTCCGGTAGCACCTTCAGCGCGACGACCCGATCGGTTCCGGTGTCGTACGCCCGATGGACCCGCCCCATGCCGCCCTCGCCGAGCAGCCCTAGTAGTTCGTATCTGCCGAATGGAGTTCCCCGCACGCGTCCCGTCTATCACACCCCGGAGGGACGCGTGCGGTGTTGGATCTACACCGTATTGCTATGGCAGTGACCGCTTTTGGTGAGCAAACTTCTCAGAAGACGCGGAATCCCGCGCCCACGCCGCCGTGGCGGTTGATGTCGGCGAGCACCATGGCGATGGTGGTGGAGAGCTCCGGCTCGTGAATGATGTCGCCCGATCCCGTGCAGGCGGGCAGCTCGATGCTGATCGGCCCGGCGTCGAAATTGGTTCCGGCGACGACCATTCCGACGAGGCGGTCACCGAGCAGGACCGGTGCGCCCGAGTCGCCGTGGTTCGCGCAGACCTGGCTGCGGAACCAGTTCCCGGTGGCCTCCCAGACCGGGCCGCAGGTGAAGCCGGTGGTGCGACCGTTCTTGCAGGCGATATCGCCGATCTTCGGCGGTGCGCCGATGCCGGCGATGGTGGACTGCGCGACCTGACGGGTCGGGTCGACGCGCGACGGGTCGAACTGGATGACGGCCCAGTCGTTGTTCGCGCTCTTCTGCACGATCATGCCGATCCCGCCGCTGCGGGTGTATTCGGCGGCGATCCGGGCGCCGACCTCGCCGCAGTGACCGGCGGTGATGCCGACCAGGCGGTTCTCGCTGTCGAAGCCGATGGCGGTCAGCGTGCATTGAGCGCTGGAGGTCGGGTCGTCGAGTTGCTCGACATAGATCCCCGATCCGCCGCCCAACTGCACCGGCGCGACCGCGTCCGCGGTGCCTTCGAGCAGCAGGGTGGAGCTCAGGGCGGTTGCTACTACGGCCGCCCAGGTCAGAATTCGGGCGCGGCCAGCTGTGAACATTGAAATCCTCATCCCCCGGAAAAACGCGTTCGAGCGGCGCGCCGGAAGCCGGTACCGTCAGCGCGCTCGAGGATCGTGACACGGGGGTGTGACACGAACCAAGCCCGGGCCGCGCATTCGCGCGTCGAATATCCTTGACCTTGACGCTACGTCAACTTGCATCCTTGATTCGTCGAGGTGAATACGAGGAGGAAAGGACGCACGGTGGCAACCGAATGGTCCATTCAGGAACTGGCCAGATCGGCCGGGACCACCAGTCGCACCCTGCGGCATTACGGTGAAATCGGCCTGCTGCCGCCCAGTCGGATCGGCGCCAACGGTTACCGCTTCTACGACCAGGAATCCCTCGTACGGCTGCAACGGATTCTGTTGCTGCGAGAACTCGGACTGGCTCTCCCGGCCATCGCCGAAGTGCTCGCCGGACAACGCGATACATCCGCCGCACTGCGCGCGCATCTGGAATTGCTGAAACACGAGCAGGACCGGATCGCGCGTCAGATCGCCTCGGTGCACACCACATTGCGCAAAACGGAAGCGGGTGAGCCACTCATGGCCAAGGAAGTATTCGACGGATTCGACCACTCCCAGTACCGGGACGAAGTCACCGAACGCTGGGGCAAGGACGCCTGGGAGAGCGGTAACACCTGGTGGAACGCCATGTCGGACACCGAGAAACAGGAGCACTCGCAGACCCACCTCGACATCGCCGCCGACTACGGGCGGGCCCGCGCGGCCGGTCTCGCGGTCGAGAGCGAGCAGGTGCAGGCGATCGTCGAGCGGCACTTCCGCTGGGTGACGACCGGCTGGCAGGGAAAGTGCCCGACCTCGGAGTACTTCGTCGGACTCGGTGAAATGTACGTCGCCGACCCACGATTCGCGATCAACTACGACAAGCACGGGGAGGGCACCGCCGTGTACGTACGGGACGCGATGCGCGCGTATGCCGACGCGCGCCTGTAGGGATTTGTCCACACCTTTCACATGCGGCTCCCCCTTCGGTATTCGCCAGGGGGAGCCGTCATTTTCCCGGGCTTGGAATCACGGGCCGGATATGCGTGTCGGTGACGCCTGGTAAACCACGTCACATCGCCGAATATGGCCTCGCCGGACTGTGATTCGGCGCGGTACTATGCGCGCCGAAGTGACGAGGGGGAGAACACCCATGACTTACCCGTACGACCAGCCCGGCTACCCCGGAGCGGAAAACCAGCCGGGCTATCCACAGCAGCCCGGTTATCCCCAGCAATCCGGTTATCCCCAGCCCGCTGGTTATCCACAGGGATACCCGCAGAACGCGGAATACCCCTATCCGCAGCCCGGATATCCGATGTACGGATATCCGCCCGCGTATCCGCCGCCCGCGCCGAGTGGCGGCACCGGCATCACCGCTGCGGTACTCGCGCTGATCGCGGGGCTGCTCGCCGGAATCGGCGGCCTCATCATGGTATTCGTCGGCGCGGACTACAAGTCCAAACCGTCCAGGAGCGGCAGCTATCGGACCGATGACGATCTCGGCTCGGGCCTGCTGCTGCTGGGCTTCGTCCTGGCCGTCGCGGGACTGCTGTGGGTCCTCGGAGCGGTGCTGCTGTTCATGCGCAAGGCCACCGGTCGCGTTCTGCTCATCATCCTGTCCTCGCTCACGATGATCGGCAATCTGATCACCATCGGCAGCGGGACCGGCTCCGGAATCCTCGGATTGATCTTCAGCATCACGATTCTCACGCTCGCGGCGGTCCCCGCCACCGGGCGCTGGATAGCCGCCAAGGACCCGGCCTTCCAGCAGCCCGCTCACGCGTACGCGCCGTACCAGTACTGAATCCGTGTCTCCCGGGGGAGAAAACCTTGTCGTATCCGCATGACCAACCTGTTCACACCGACTCGGAAAACCCACAGCCGCAGGGTTATCCACAATCCGGCGGCTCGATTCCGGGCTATCCGATGCCCGGAATCCCGCTGCCGGGATATCCGCCCGCGTATCCACCGGACCCGGTGAGCGGCGGCACCGCGATCACGGCCGGGGTGCTGGCCACCCTTTTCAGCATCCTGATGGTTCTCGGCGGTTTCTCCGCGGCCGCCATGGCCTGGTCGAAGGACTCGAGCTTCTACGACGAATACGACAGCGTCCCCGAGGGATTCACCACGGTGATGACCGGAGTCGGAATCGGGCTCGGGGTCGTCGGGCTGGTGGGGTTCGTCGGCGCCGTTCTGCTGTTCAATCGCAAGACTTCCGGGCGGGTGATCGTGATCGCGCTGTCGTCGCTGTTCGCGGTCCTGTTCATCGTCTCGTCCCTGGTGGGGGCGCCGGACGGCGGCGGCACCCTCGGCCTGCTCTTCACGGTGCCCACCGCACTGCTGGCCGCCCTGCCTTCGACCGGCCGCTGGATCGCGGTCGGTCGCAAGCCGGAGTTCTCGCAGGAGTACGCGCCCTACCCGCTGGCGCCGTGATCAGGCGGCCGCGCACATCGACTGCATGACTCCGCGCAGGATCGGCATGCCGTAGGTGGTCGGTGCGAAGGCGAGCGTCTGGGCGATGCCCAGCGGGATGGTCACCGACTGTCCCACGCCGCTGAACCCGGCCACGGTCGTGCCCACCGTCATCAGCAGGCTCGCGGTGTCCAGGGTGAGCGTGATCAGGTCGAAGGCGTTCTCCACCTTCACATCCCCGAGCGGGACGGTGTTCAGCGCCTTGCCCTCGTAGATGTCGAAGCCGAGGTTGGCCAGGAAGGTGAGCGGGCCGTAGTCCATGGCGTTGACCAGCGGCCCGAGTTCCTCGATCCGTCGCAGCGTGACGATCTCCGCGACCCGGTTGTCGCGCAGGAACCCCTGCAGGGCAGCGGCATTGCCGTCGACGGCGGCCGGGTCGACCGGAAGTCCCGCGGTGCGGGTCAGGAAATCGCGGGTGCGTTCGACCAGGTCGGAGGTCTTCAACTCGGCGATCGGGGTGCAGGCGCCGTCGGCGCGCGCGAGCTGGTTCGCCAGATCCAGCAGTGGCTGTGGAATCTCGACATGCTCGTCGGGGAATTCGAGCTGGAGCTTCTCATAGGCGTTGGGGCCGTTGCAGTTACGAGCCAGCGACGCCTGCACCGTGCGGGCGAGGGACTTCACGCCGTTGAAGAGCGCGCCCACGATGGGCTTGAGCACGAACCCGACGGTCGGCACCAGACTGGCCGCGAACTGGGCGGGGATCTTCACGATTCGGGTGCCGAGAATGAACACCTCGATCACGTCGGCGACCGTCACCCGCGAGAGCGACAGCGTCTTGTCGATCTGCCCGGTGCGGATCGAGTCCAGGGTGTTCACCAGGTAGGTGACGATCGGATCGTCCAGGAATTGCAGTCGCCCGCCCGGTCCGGCCGGGTCCACGGGCAGACCCTGGCGGTGCACGCGGACCTGGGCGATCGTCTGCCGGAAATCGTTGACCTGCTGATCGAAAGCAGCTTGCTGAACTGGGGGAACAACCGTGCGCACGGCGGTCGCGGCACCGGTGACGATGTCGTCGAAGGAGGCCGTGCCGGTGCCGCAGACCCCGGCGGAGTCGGCGACCTGCACGGCGGCCAGGGTCTCGGACTCGGCGCGGGCCGGCGCGGCGGCCGGAATCAGGGCGACCGTGCTGAGCACGGCGGCGAGGGAGAGCGCGCTCACGAGCGGGGCGAGGCGGGGCACACCTCGCGGAGCGAGACGGGGCAAGCTGGGCGGGGCGGGGCGAGGCGAGGCAAGCGCATGGTGTCGGGGTCTTCCGGATCGAGCGGGCAGGCACTGCCGCGTACAGCTCTCGGCGATGAACTGGACAAACGTTCAGCTCGATTCGGTATGTAATACAGTCCGCGTGACGCGATGGTCGATGCTTCGGTGAACTCTGAGCTAAATCCTCGACAAGCTGTCCCACTCGCCGAGGTCGGCGAATCCGGCGAATATCCGCCCGATCTGCCTGATTGGTCCCGTGAATCCGTACTCTTCGGACGCCGAAATCCGGGCTCGCGGCCCTCCCGTCAACCCCTCCCACCGGAGCCGACGCGCGCCCATTGCTTCTGCCGGTACTCTGGGCACCCGTGACCGTCGCATCCCCCTTCGATCTCGTCATTGTCGGCTCCGGCTTCTTCGGACTGACCGTCGCAGAACGCACTGCCAACCTGCTGGGAAAGCGGGTGCTGGTCGTCGAACGCCGCTATCACCTGGGCGGCAACGCGTACTCGGAGGCGGACCCGGAAACGGGCATCGAAATCCACAAGTACGGAGCCCACCTCTTCCACACCTCCAACAAACGGGTGTGGGATTACGTGAACCAGTTCACCGAGTTCACGGGCTACCAGCATCGCGTGTTCGCCATGCACAAGGGCCAGTCCTACCAATTCCCGATGGGTCTGGGACTCATCTCCCAGTTCTTCGGCCGCTACTTCACGCCCGCGGAAGCGCGCGCGCTGATCGGTGAGCAGGCCGCAGAAATCGACACCAAGGACGCCGCCAACCTCGAGGAGAAGGCGATCTCCCTGATCGGCCGCCCCCTCTACGAGGCGTTCGTCCGCGACTACACCGCCAAGCAGTGGCAGACCGACCCCAAGGAACTGCCCGCCGGAAACATCACCCGGCTGCCGGTGCGCTACACCTTCGACAACCGCTACTTCAACGACGCCTACGAGGGCCTGCCGAAGAACGGCTACACCGCGTGGCTCGCCAAGATGGCCGAGAACGACCTCATCGAGGTCCGCCTGGACACCGACTGGTTCGACGTGCGCGATCAGATCCGCGCCGAGAACCCGGACGCCCCGGTGGTCTACACCGGCCCGCTGGACCACTACTTCGATTACAGCGAGGGCGAACTCGGCTGGCGCACCATCGATTTCGAGACCGAAGTGCTCGAAACCGGTGACTACCAGGGCACCTCGGTGATGAACTACAACGATGCGGATGTGCCGTACACCCGCATCATCGAACCGCGCCACTTCCACCCCGAGCGCGAGTACCCGAACGACAAGACGGTCATCATGCGCGAGTTCTCGCGCTTCGCCCAGACCGGCGACGAACCGTACTACCCGATCAACACCCCCGAGGACCGCGCCAAGGTGCTGGCCTACCGGGAGCGCGCCAAGAAGGAAACCGCCGAGAACAAGGTGCTTTTCGGTGGCCGCCTGGGCACCTACCAGTACCTGGACATGCACATGGCGATCGGAGCGGCGCTGAGCATGTTCGACAACGTGCTCCGGCCGCATCTGGAAACCGGCGCACCCCTGGTGGACGCAGCCGAATGACGACCACCGCCGAAGCGATGTTGGAAGAAATGACCCCCGATACCCGCGCCAAGTCCCTGCTGCAGCGCGTCATCCTGCCGCGCCCGGGCGAACCCCTCGACGTACGCACGCTGTACCTCGAGGAATCCGACACCAATGCCCGTCGCGCACATGCCACCTCGCGCACCTCGCTGTCGATCGGCGCGGAGTCGGAGGTGTCGTTCTGCACCTACTTCAACGCGGTCCCGGCCAGCTACTGGCGGCGCTGGAGCGTGCTGGACTCGGTGGTGCTGCAACTGGAACTGTCCGGCCACGGCCGCGTCGACGTCTACCGCTCCAAGGCGGACGGCTCGCGAATCCACGTGCAGGGCAACGAGTTCAGCACACCCGGCGATTCCGTCGCCGCCGCCGAGTTCGTCGAGTTCGAGGTGGATCTCGGCCCGTTCGAGGACGGCGGCTGGATCTGGTTCGACATCACCACCGACAGCCGGGTCGATCTGCGCAGCGGTGGTTGGTACGCGCCGATCGAGGCGCCCGGCGAGGGCAGCATCGCGGTCGGCATGCCGACCTTCAACCGTCCCACCGACGCGGTGAAAACCATTGCGGCCCTGGGCTCGGACCCGCTGGTGCTGGAGAAGATCAAGGCCGTCATCATCCCGGATCAGGGCACCCGCAAGGTGGTGGACGAGCCCGGTTTCGCCGAGGCCGCCGAGCCGCTGGCCGGTCGCCTGGCCATCCACGACCAGCCCAACCTGGGCGGGTCCGGCGGTTACAGCCGGGTCATGTACGAGGCGCTCAAGACCACCGACGCCGAGTTCATCGTCTACATGGACGACGACATCGAGATCGAGCCGGACTGCATCCTGCGGGCCCTGGCCTTCTCGCGGTTCGCCAAGTCGCCCATCCTGACCGGCGGTCAGATGCTCAACCTGCAGGAGCGCTCGCACCTGCACACCATGGGCGAGATCGTGGACCGATCCATCTTCATGTGGACCGCGCCCGCGACCGTCGAGTACGACCATGATTTCGCGAAGTACCCGCTGCGCGACCGCGACAACTCCAAGTTGCTGCACCGTCGCATCGACGTGGACTTCAACGGCTGGTGGACGTGTGTCATCCCGCGCCAGGTGGCCGAGCAGATCGGGCAGCCGCTGCCGCTGTTCCTCAAGTGGGACGACGTCGAATACGGCTTGCGGGCAAGGGATCACGGCTACCCGACGGTCACCCTGCCGGGTGCGGCGGTGTGGCACATGGCCTGGAGCGACAAGGACGACGCGATCGACTGGCAGGCGTACTTCCACCTGCGCAACCGCCTGGTGGTCGCCTCGCTGCACCTGCCCAACGACGGCCGTCCGATGGTGGTCAACACCGTCAAGGCGACGCTGAAACACCTGCTCTGCCTGGAGTATTCGACGGTCGCCATCCAGAACGAGGCGATCCGCGACTACCTGGCCGGACCGGACAAGCTGTTCGACCTGCTGCCCACCGCGCTGGGCAAGATCCACGCCATGCGCAAGCAGTTCCCGGACGCGGTCGTGGTGCCGTCCTCGACCGAGCTGCCGTTCGCCAGTCATTCCGGCGTCGGCGCGGTCGGTGAACCGGGCAACCCGCTCGCCAAGATCGCCCGCCTCGGCAAGGGTGTGCTGCACAACTTCCGCAGGGCCGACCCCAAGCATCACGAGACGCCGCAGCTGAACGTGCCCACGCTGGACGCGCGCTGGTTCCTGCTCTCCCAGGTCGACGGCGTCACCGTCACCACCGCCGACGGCCGCGGCGTGGTCTACCGCAAGCGTGATCCGCGTCAGGCCATGGAGCTGTTCAAGGAGGCCATGCGCCTGCGCAAGGAACTGGCCGAGCGCTTCCCCGAGGTGCGCGAGCAGTATCGTCGCGCGCATTCGCATCTCACGAGCAAGGCCGCGTGGGAGAACATCTTCGGCGTCGACTCAGGAGACGAATCGAAATGACCGCACCCCAGCCGGCGTCCGACCCGGATCGCGGCCTGCACGTCGTTCCGGACGCACCGCAGGCTCCGGTGGCCTCGCCCGCCGAAGTCAAGATCATCAATGTGGTGCAGGGGACCATCGGCCGGAGCCCGGCCGTGGTCAAGGCCGCACGCGGCATGTCGTACTTCGGTGATCACTCGCTCGGCTGGATCGGCATCGCCGCCGTCGGCGCCCTCGCGGACAAGCCGCGCCGGCGGCAGTGGGCCGGGGTCGCCGTCGGTGCGTTCGGGGCGCACGCCGCCTCGGTCGTGATCAAGCGGGTCGTGCGTCGTCGTCGTCCGCACGATTCATCTGTGCAGGTCAACGTGACGACTCCGGGCAAGCTCAGCTTCCCGTCCTCGCATGCGACCTCCACCACGGCAGCGGCTGTGTTGCTCGGCAGGCTCACCGGGTTACCCTTGCCCGCGGTGCTCGTCCCGCCGATGCTGCTCTCCCGAGTCGTTCTCGGAGTGCACTACCCCTCCGACGTGCTCGCCGGTTCCGCACTGGGCGCTGCTTCGGCAGCCGTGGTGCTCGCCGCCGAAAAGAGACTCGCCAAGTGACCACGCAGGAAGAAAGAGCCCTTGCCGACATGAGCGAAGAGCCGACCGCCACAGACCTGGACGAAGGCGTCGTCAAGGGCCCGCCGAAGACGCTGGGCGGTGGCCTGATCAAGGCGATGCGCCCGCGCCAGTGGGTCAAGAACGTGCTCGTGCTGGCGGCGCCGCTGGCAGCGGGCAAGACCGCGGCCGGCGATATCGTGCTCACCGATGTCACCGTGCTCGCCAACGTCGGCATCGCGTTCGTGGTGTTCTGCCTGGCGGCCTCGGGCATCTATCTGATCAACGACGCCCTCGACGTCGAGGCGGACCGGGCGCATCCGACCAAGCGCTACCGTCCGATCGCGGCCGGTGTGGTGCCGGTCAATCTGGCCTACGCGCTGTCGGTGGTGCTGCTGGCCGCGTCGATTCTGGGTTCCTTCCTGGCCAATTGGCATCTCGCCGTGGTGATGGCGATCTACATCGTCATCCAGCTGGCGTACTGCCTGGGCCTCAAGCATCAGGCCGTGCTGGACATCAGCATCGTGTCCTCCGGCTTCCTGCTGCGCGCGGTCGCCGGTGGCGCCGCCGCCGAGATCCCGCTGTCCAAGTGGTTCCTGCTCGTGATGGCCTTCGGCTCGCTGTTCATGGCGGCCGGAAAGCGCTACGCCGAGTTGAAGATCGCGCTCGACACCGGCGCCAAGATTCGCAAGTCGCTCGAGTACTACACCGCCACCTACCTGCGCTTCGTCTGGACGGTGGCGGCCACGACCGTCGTCATGTGCTACGGCCTGTGGGCCTTCGAGCCGCCGCGGTCGAACAACGTCTGGTTCGCCATCTCGATGATCCCGTTCACCATCGCGATCCTGCGCTACGCGGTGGATGTGGACGGCGGCGAAGCCGGTGAGCCCGAAGAGATCGCCCTGGGGGACCGGATCCTCCAGTTCCTCGCAATAGCCTGGATCGGAGCGGTAGGTGTCGCTGTCTATCTCACCTGACGTGGAAGTGGGAGAAGAGCGAGAGGGGGGCGCGCCGACCGCACAGTTGCCGGTCGGTGGCGTCCGTCGGCGTGCGGGCGAATCGGCCGTGCGCTCCTCGCGACTATCTCGCAGCGTCTTCATCGGTGGGATATTGCTGACCGCGACACTTTTCGCGGCCGGCGGCTGGCAGCGGCGCTGGATCGCCGACGACGGCCTGATCGTGCTGCGCACCGTCCGCAATCTGCTGGCGGGCAACGGCCCGGTCTTCAACGCGGGTGAGCGGGTCGAAGCCAATACCAGCACGGCCTGGACCTATCTGGTCTGGTTCTTCAGCTGGCTGACCCAGTTGCGCCTGGAGTACGTGGTGCTCGGCATCGCGCTCACGCTCTCGGTGCTGGCGGTCGTGTTCGCCATGCTCGGGGCGGCGCGGCTGTGGGGCGGAACGGGTTCGGGCCTGCTGCTGCCCGCGGGCATGCTCGTCTACATCGCGGTGCCCCCGGCCCGCGACTACGCCACCTCCGGCCTGGAGTCCAGCCTGGTCATCTGCTGGCTGGCGGTGCTGTGGTGGTGGCTGATTCGCTGGAGTCAGGCCGAGAAGGTCCGGCTGGGAAGCTTTTTCGGGCTGGTGTTCTTCGCCGGGCTGTCCCCGCTGATCCGGCCGGAGATGACACTGGTCGGCGCGCTGGCCCTGATGATGATCTTCCTCGCGCCGCTGCCCGAGACTCGCCTGCGCCCCTGGGTGTTCCGGGTCGTGGTGGTGGCGGTCGCGGGTCTGGTGCCGATCTGCTATCAGATCTGGCGGATGGGCTACTACGGCCTGCCCTACCCGAACACGGCCGTGGCCAAGGACGCCGGCGGCGCGAAGTGGAAGCAGGGGTTCGTCTACCTGTGGGATCTGGTCGGGCCGTACTGGCTGTGGGTGCCACTGCTGGTGCTCGCGGTCGCGGCGGCGCTGGCGATGTGGTCGCGCCGGGATCCCGGTGCTGCGGACCGCCGGTCGGAAACAGGCGATCAGGCTCAGGACACCAGCCTGCGCGGGCGGATCCACCGCTTCAGCCTCTGGCTGCGCACCCCGGCCGCCGTGGTCACGCTCATGGTCGGCAGCGGACTGCTGCTCGTCGTCTACGAGATCCGCGTCGGCGGTGACTTCATGCACGGCCGCATGCTGCTGCCGCAGTTGTTCTCGCTGCTGCTGCCGGTGGCGGTGCTCCCGGTGCGCGTTCCGGCGGCACTGGCGAACGGCGTGGCCGGAATCCGTGGTCGCGACTGGGCTTTCGTGGCGGTGCTGGCGGCTTTCGCCGGAACCGCGGGCTGGGCGCTCTTCGCGGCGAACACCACGGCCATCAAGTCCGGCACCAAGATCAGCTCCTCGGGCATCGTGGACGAGCGGGTCTACTACGTCCTCAACACCGGCCACGATCACCCGATCCGCGCCGAGGACTACCTGGACTACCCGCGCATGCGCGCCATGGTTCGCGATATCGCGAACACCCCCGAGGGCGGCCTGCTGCTCAATTCCCCGTCCTACATGATGTGGTACGTCGCGCCCGCCCCGGCTCCGGTCCCCGAGACCGGTCCGGAGCACACCGTGTTCTTCCTCAATCTGGGCATGACGAGCATGAACGTTCCGCTGAGCGTGCGCGTCGTGGACCAGATGGGCCTGGCGTATCCGCTTGCCGCGCATACCGAACGGCTCGCGGACGGTCGCATCGGGCACGACAAGAACCTCTACCCGGACTGGGTCGTGGTCGATGCCGGCATGGTCGACAAGCATCCGTGGCTGCCCTGGTACATGGACGAGCGCTGGGTGACTCAGGCGCGCACCGCGCTGAGCTGCCCCGCGACCCAGGACCTGCTGTCCTCCTCGCGTTCGCCGCTGACGTTCGATCGGTGGCGGCACAATGTGCAGCAGGCGCTGGAGTTCTCGAAGTACCGCATCGATCGCGTGCCCAAGTACGAGATCGAGCGGTGCGGGCTCGTGGATCCCACGGCTCCGCCGAAATAAGCACAAAAGCAAGCAACCCCCGCGTCCGAATATGGACGCGGGGGTTTTCGCATTCGGGTGTCGATTACGTGGCGGGTTTGCCGATAGCGCGGGGTGAAGTCCCGAGAACCGAAAGTTGGTATTTGTCCCCATTATCACGCTTCGGGGCTGTGAATCTCGAGTTCCATCTCGATTCGGTAACACCGGGGAGTGGGTTTCACGATAGGCTCCACGAAGACGCTCGCTACGGCCCACAATTCATGTGCCGCAACGGTTGTCGCAATACTAACGGGCTCTTGCGGGGGAGACCCGCGCACAGATGGAAGGCCTGATGAGGATGCGGGGCGTGGGCATGTTCGTTCGGGGGCAGCACAATTCGAGGCCACGGAGATGGCTGCGCGGCACCGTGCTGAGCCTGGCGCTGGCGGCCACGGTGCCGCTCGGTGGAACGGTGGCGGGAACCGGCGTCGCGCACGCCGCGTTCGATCCGTCCGGGTTCGATTTCTGGGTCGACTCGAGCATGGGCCCGATCAAATCGCGCATTTTCCGTGCGGCCGACGGCAATACCGACCGGGTGGTCTACGCGCTGGACGGTCAGCGCGCCCGCGACGACCTCAACGGCTGGGAGATCGAGACCGATGCCGCTCGCGCGCTGACCGCGGCGAACATCAATGTGGTCATGCCGGTCGGCGGCCAGTCGAGCTGGTACGCGGACTGGACCTCCGCGAGCACCTTCCTGGGCGTGCCCGCGGGCACCTCGGGCGGAACCGGCTCCGGTGCGACGCAGGCGCTTTCCGGCGGGCCGGGCAAGTCCACCCCGTACAAGTGGGAAACCTTCCTCACCACCGACCTGCGCAATGCCGTGCGAGATCGATTGGGCTTCAGCGTGACTCGCAACGGCATCTTCGGATTGTCGATGAGCGGCGGCGCGGCGCTGATGATGGCGGCGTTCCATCCCGATCAGTTCGCCTATGCGGGTTCGTTCTCCGGTGCGCTCAGCCTCTCGGTGCCCGGCATGCGTGAGGCCATCCGGGTCGCCATGCTCGATTGCGGCGGTTTCAATGTCGAGGCGATGGCCGCGGCCAAGGACACCGGCAAATGGCAGCATCTGGACCCGTATCAGTTCGCGCCCAAGCTGAAGGCGAACAACACCCGCCTGTACATCTCGGCGGGCAGCGGCCTGCCGCAATCGGTGGACGGCATCAATGCCGCGACCGTCAATGCCATGGGCATCGAGGCGGTCGCCCTGGTCGGCACCAAGTCCTTCCAGACCCGGTACGCCGGTCTCGGCGGCGGCAATGTGGTCTACGACTTCCCAGCACTGGGTGTGCACAACTGGAACAACTGGAACGCCGAACTGACCCGGATGATCCCCGATCTGTCGGCGCATATCGGATGAGCGCGCTCACTTCTCGAGACGGTGGATGCTGATGGTGTGCAAGGCCTTTCGCGTGGTCTCGAGTGATAGCTGTGGCGAATGAGTCCGGCGAGGCGTATTTTGTCTGTTGCGTTCTATCGAGGCGCTGGTCTGGACCACATTCCTCGTAAACAGTGGTACCGGTCACTTTCGTCACAAACTGATAACGCTCCGTCAGTCGAACCACGATAGGCTCCCCGAGACCTCTGCCGTGGTCACGAACACATGGCAGACAGAAAAAGCCGATGACACGAAAGGCCGGACAAATACATGCGAGGCGATAGACGTCAGAGATCTCACGGCGGTTGGCTCAAGAAATCCGTGGTCGGGGTCGCACTGGCGATGCTGATGCCCCTCGGGGTTTCGGTGGCAGGGGTGGGCGGCACCGCGAACGCGGCCTTCGATCCCTCCGGTTTCGACTTCTGGGTCGATTCCGCGTCCATGGGACCGGTCAAGTCCCGAGTCTTCCGCGCGGCCGACGGCAATACGTCGCGCGTCGTGTACGCCCTGGACGGCATGCGTGCCCGCCAGGACCTCAACGGCTGGGAGAACGACACCGACGTCGCGCGTGCGCTCACCGCGGCCAATATCAACGTGGTCATGCCGATCGGCGGCCAGTCCAGCTTCTACGCCGACTGGAACGCCGCGAGCAGCATCCTCGGCTCCGGTGACGGCAGCGGCTCCGCGTCCGGTTCGGGCACGCTGTCCTCCTCGGGTTCGGCCTCGGGCTCCTCCTCGGGTTCGGGCGCGTTCAACCTGCTCTCCGGCGGTCCCGGCAAGAGCTACCGCTACACCTGGGAAACCTTCATCACCCAGGACCTGCGCAACGCGCTCAGCGGTCGTCTCGGCTTCAACCCGAACCACAACGGCATCTTCGGTCTGTCCATGGGCGGTTCCGGTGCGCTGACCCTGGCGGCCTACCACCCGGACCAGTTCAGCTTCGCGGGTTCGTTCTCGGGCTACCTGAACATCTCCGCCCCCGGCATGCGTGAGGCCATCCGCCTCGCCATGATCGACGCCGGCGGCTACAACGTGGACTCGATGGCTCCGCCGTGGGGCCCGCAGTGGCTGCGCATGGACCCGTTCGTCTTCGCGCCGCGCCTGAAGGACAACAACACTCGCCTGTGGATCTCCGCGGCGAGCGCCATCCCCAGCGCGGGCGACGTCACCTCGGTCATGTCGGTCATCCAGGGCATGCCGCTGGAAGCCCTGGCACTGGCCAACACTCGTGCCTTCCAGGTTCGGATGGCCTCGATCGGCGCCAACAACGTCAACTACGACTTCCCGGCGACCGGTGTGCACAACTGGAACAACTGGGCGTCCGAGGTCTACCGGATGATTCCGGACCTGTCCAACAACATCGGGTGATCGCCCGGCCCTTTCAATAGCTCAGGCTTCGCCTGAATCATCGGCAACCGCAGGCCCCCGCCTTTCGAGGCGGGGGCCTGTCGGCGTTCTGCGGGTCGGCGATCGGTACCGACTGGTAGGTCTCTTTACGGACTCGACGGCCGGGACACGACCGACACGGCGAGTTGGTCATTCGATCTGCGCGCAGGATCAGCGATGATGCGTGAACAGTGCCATCGGCCGATGGCGGTCACGGCATGCCAGTTCGAAGATTTCTCTGTCTGCGAGATCGGTTTCAGCTCCAACGAGAGGGTCGGAGAGATGCGGGGTAGTGGTTTCAAACGGGTGGTTCTGGGAGTAGCGGCATCATTGCTGCTTCCGCTCGGCGTCGCAGTGACCGGATCCGGTACCGCCACAGCGGCATTCGATCCGAGCGGTTTCGACTTCTGGGTCGACTCCCCGGTCATGGGTCCGATCAAGTCCCGTATCTTCCGCGCGGCCGACGGGAACACCAACCGCGTCGTCTACGCCCTCGACGGCCAGCGAGCCGGGGAGAATCTGAGCGGCTGGGAGATCGACACCAATGTCGCGCAGGTACTGACCAGCTGGAACATCAATGTGGTGATGCCGGTCGGCGGCATGTCCAGCTTCTACGCCGACTGGAACGCCCCCAGCTCGTTCTTCGGCGTGCCGGGCGGCGCGGGCTCCTCCGCACAGACCGGCTCCGGCGTGACCGAGGTGCTCAGCGCCGGACCGGGCAAGAGCTACCGGTACGACTGGGAGACCTTCCTGAGCAACCAGCTGCGCTGGGCGCTGCGAGATCGGCTGGGCTTCAACCCGAATCGCAACGGCATCTTCGGTCTGTCCATGGGCGGCTCCGGCGCGCTGACCCTGGCGGCCTACCACCCGGACCAATTCAGTTACGCCGGTTCGTTCTCCGGCTACCTGAACATCTCCGCGCCGTCCATGCGCGAGCTGATCCGCGTGGCCATGATCGACGCCGGCGGCTACAACGTGGACTCGATGGCCCCGCCGTGGGGCCCACAGTGGCTGCACATGGATCCATTCGTGTTCGCCCCCACCCTGATCGCGAACAACACCCGGCTGTGGATCGCGGCGGGCAGCGGCACGCCGATGCAACAGGATCTGGACATCCCGCTCGGCGCGGCCGCGGATCGATTGATTCGTGGCGGGCCGCTGGAGACGCTCGCGCTGGCCAATACCAGAGCGTTCCAGGCGCAGATGAATTTCCTCGGGGCGCAGAACGTGGTGTGGTCCTTCCCGCCCGCGGGATTGCACGCCTGGACCAACTGGCAGGACGAGGCGTACCGGATGATTCCGGACATGTCGGCGAATATCGGGTAATAGCTGGTCGGAAGGCCCCGCCTCGAAAGGCGGGGCCTTACTTATCACGATTCCGCATCCCGGCGTGGTTCTCCGGACATCCGCTCCGAATAACGACTTGTAGTGAAACTTCAGAGCGGCAGCGTTTCCGGCAATTCGGGTGTGGTCAACGATGATCACGAAAGGCGAGTCGATGCGGTCTGTTCGAGTGGTCGGTTCGGGAGCGGTACGAGTGGGGCGCACCATGCTGCGCCGCTCGGTGGCGGGGCTGGCCCTCGCTCTGGCATTACCCATGGCGGTGGCCGTCGTTCCCATGGCGGTGGCCGTCGGCGGTGGCGCCGCGCCCGCCGCGGCGTCCTTCGACCCCGGCGGATTCGACTTCTGGGTCGACTCGAGCATGGGGCCGATCAAGTCGCGCGTCTTCCGTGCGGCCGACGGCAATACCCAGCGTGTGGTCTACGCGCTGGACGGACTCCGGGCCCGCAATGATCTGTCCGGCTGGGAGATCGACACCGACATCGAGCGCGTGCTCACGGCCTGGAACATCAATGTGGTCATGCCGGTGGGCGGCCAGTCCAGCTTCTATTCGGACTGGGTGGCGGCCAGTAACACGAACGGCCAGCCGTCGCCCTATGCCTGGGAGACCTTCCTGACCCGGGATCTGCGCGATGCGCTCGCTGCCCGGCTGGGATTCAACCCCAATGGGAACGGCGTACTCGGATTGTCGATGGGCGGTAGCGCCGCGCTGGTGCTCGCAGCGTATCACCCGGATCAGTTCCGTTATGCCGCATCATATTCCGGTTATCTCAATATCTCCGCGCCCGGTATGCGCGAGGCGCTGCGCCTGGCGCTGCTCGATGCCGGCGGCTACAACATCGACTCGATGTGGGGCCCGCCGTGGAGCGAATTGTGGTTGCGCAACGATCCTTTCGTCTTCGCGCCGATGCTGCGCGCGAACGGAACCCGGCTGTGGATCTCCAGCGGAAACGGCGTTCCCGGACCGCGCGATGTGGTGAACTCGCCGCTGGACGCGTTCAACCTGACCAATGCCTCCGGACTCGAGACCGTCGCGCTGGCCAATACCCGTGCCTTCCAGGCCCGCATGGACTCGCTGGGGCCGAGCAATATCGTGTTCGACTACACGCCGGCCGGCGTGCACAGCTGGGGGTACTGGGCCGATCAGGTCTACAAGATGCTCCCGGACATGAGTGCGAACATCGGCTGAATCGGAACGAATCCGGTTCGAACACCTGAGCGCAATGGTCGATCGCGCTCAGGTTTTTTCGTTCGCGAACATCGGTCGGGCGTAAGGCTTTCCAGCCGTTGCCGCGACATCACGAGCGATTCGCGATAAGGTCACCGCACGATTACGGTCGGTTGCGATGGTGGAAATCAGTCACACATTAGCGTGACCTTGCCAACCGCTCGGACGGTCGAATACCCTCCAGCGAGCGCATGTGTAACCAACCGTGGTAGCGCTGCACTCGCATCGAAGCGTCGGGATTCGCTGTGAGTGCGGATCGTGTCTGCGCGCAGTGGCTTCACTGTGCGTGCGAACGCGATACAACTAAAAAACTTCAGCAGTTAGAGAAGGAGCAGTATCCATGCGTTTCGGCAGGTCCGTCATGCCGGAGGGAAGCCGTAGAGCTCACCGCGGCTGGGGCGCACGACTTCTGGCTGCTAGCGCCGCGGCACTGGCAATCCCGACCGCCGCAGCAGTGGCGACTCCCACCCTCGCAATGGCCGCCCCCGCTTTCGGTCCCGTGCATCGCACGCCCGCCGGCGGCTTCGAAGAGTTGATGGTTCCCTCCAGCATGGGACCGGTCAAGGTCCAGGTGCAGTGGGCGCGCAACGGCGGCAACAAGGCCATCTATCTGCTCGACGGCCTCCGGGCCCGCGACGACAAGAACGCCTGGTCGTTCGAGACGAACGCGCAGCAGCAGTTCGAGAACGACGATGTCACCCTGGTGATGCCGGTCGGCGGCCAGTCCAGCTGGTACGCGGACTGGGCGACCGCGAGCAACACCAACGGTCAGAAGTACACCTACAAGTGGGAAACCTTCCTGACCAAGGAACTTCCGGATTTCCTTGCGGGCTACGGTGTTTCGCGCACCAACAACGCCGTGGTGGGTCTGTCGATGAGCGGCCCGGCCGCGCTTCGCCTGGCCGCGTTCCACCGCGATCAGTTCAAGCACGCGTCCTCGTTCTCGGGTCCGCTGAACTGGAACGCGCCGGGTATGCGTGAAGCGATTCGCGTCATGATGCTCGATTCCGGTCGCTTCAACGTGGATTCGATGGCTGCCCCGTGGAGCCCGGCGTGGCTGCGCATGGACCCCGCCGTCTTCGCGCCGCAACTGAAGAACCTGCCGATGTACATCTCCTCGGCCAGCGGCCTGCCGGGTGCGGCCGATGCGCCGAACTCCGCGATCGGTGTCTTCAACACCGGTAACGCCATGGGCATCGAGGCCATCTCGATGGTGACCACCCGCCTGTTCCAGCAGCGGCTCAATTCGCTCGGCATCAACGCGGTCTACGACTACCCGGCTGCCGGTGTGCACAACTGGAAGAACTGGGAAGCCGAGCTGTGGAAGGCTCGCCCGTACATTCTGAACGCTCTGAACTCCTGAGCCCTCGATAGGGCGCAGACGCGAAAAGCGCTGCTGGAGTACCGAAACCGGCCACCCTACGGGGTGGCCGGTTTCGTTGTGGCTCCCCATGAACCCCCTCGGCGCGGTAGAAAATGACTGTGACACGTGTGGCGATCGGTAGACGGGGGAGACGGGGGCGTCGCGGGATCGCGGCGCTCGCGGCGGCCACTTCGGTACTTCTGACAGGGGCGACGGGGGGAACGGCATTCGCCGAACCTGGTGCGGCGCCGGTGAAATCCACGCCGGCGATCCGAAATGTGGTGTGGCTGAGCGAGAGACGGGTGGCGCTGTGGGTCGATTCGCCTGCCATGGGAACTCAGATCCAGGTGCAACTGCTCTTGGCCAGGGAATGGAACAGCAAGCCGGACAGTAGATTCCCGACGCTGTTCATGCTCGACGGGCTGCATGCCGGTGATGATCAGAGCGGCTGGACCGAGAACGCCGGGGCCGAAACGTTTTACGCGGACAAGAACATCACTGTCGTATTGCCGATCGGCGGGGCGGGGAGTTTCTACGCGGACTGGCGGCGAGGGGACAACGGCCGGACCTACCGGTGGGAGACATTCCTCACCAAGGAGTTGCCGCCGCTGCTGGAGCACGACTGGCGCACGAGCGCCGTGCGCGGCCTGGCGGGGCTGTCCATGGGCGGCACCGCGGCCATGAGCCTGGCGGCGCGCAATCCCGGATTCGCGCGGTACGCGGCGTCCTACTCGGGTCTGCTGACCCTCACCACTCTCGGTATGCCGCAGGCGGTTCGGTACACCGTGAACGACGCCGGCGGGTTCGACTCGGACGCCATGTTCGGCTCGGCCACCGACGCGGAATGGGCCGCGCACGATCCGTACGCACTGGCCGAGCGGCTCAAGGGGGTCAGTCTCTACGTGTCCAGTGGGAGTGGACTGGCTGGAGCCAGAGACATTCCGCGCGGCATTCCGGGCGTGAGCACCAACTGGGTCGGCATGGCGCTGGAGGTGCTCTCGCGGTTCTCGTCGCAGCAGTTCGTGGCGAAGCTGAACAAGCTCAGCATTCCGATCCAGGTGAATTACCGTCCGTCCGGCACACATTCATGGCCGTACTGGGATTTCGAGATGCGCCAGTCCTGGCCGCAGGCGGCGTCCGCCCTGGGGGTGGAGGCCGCCAAGCCGGACTGTGCCGCGGCCGGTGCGATTGTGACTGCGGCCCTGGGCAAATCATGGCTGGGCGACTGCCTCACCGGTGAGTTCCCGGTGGCCGGTGGTGTGGCCCAGGACTTCCGGGGCGGGCGGGTGCTGTGGTCGGCGGACTCGGGCGCGCACGCGGTCGGCGGCATGATCGCCGGCGCGTACCAGGGTGCGGCGGGACCGGCTGGGGCGCTCGGCTTTCCGATAAGCGACGAAACTCCCATACCGGGCGGGGCTCGGCAGAATTTCCAGCACGGGTACATCACCTTCGGCAACGGAAAGGCCGAGACACACGCCAGCTGAACGCAGATACTCGCCAGTTAACCCTGCTGCGCCGGTAGAGTGCTCCGCGTCCGTGACGCCCGTCACGTTTGAAGCGTTCCCCTGCGGTTCAGGAGTCCAATCTCATGACAGCACAGGGCGAGTCATGCCCACGCACGGTTCGGATAGTTAAGCGGCAGCAAAGATTTCGTGGATGGCGGCGCGTGCTCGTGCTCGCCGCCGCGTTGGCGGCGTTGCCGGGCCTCGCGGCCCCCGCCCTCGCCGCGCCGGTGCATCCGCTGCATCGCACGCCCGAGGGTGGTTTCGAGGAGTTGATGGTCCCCTCCAGCATGGGACCGGTGAAGGTGCAGGTGCAGTGGGCCGCGCACGGCGGCAACGGCGCGCTGTACCTGCTCGACGGCCTGCGCGCGCGAGAAGACTTCAACGCCTGGACTTTCGAGACCAATGCGCTGCAGCAGTTCGCCCAGGACAACGTCACCCTGGTGATGCCGGTCGGCGGTCAGTCCAGTTTCTACACCGACTGGCGTTCGCCCTCGAGCACCAACGGCCAGAAGGTCACCTACAAGTGGGAGACCTTCCTGACCGAGGAGTTGCCCGCGTTCCTGGAGGGCTACGGCGTCTCGCGAACCAACAACGCGATCGCCGGTCTGTCCATGGGCGGTTCGGCCGCGCTCGCACTGGCCGCCTATCACCGCGATCAGTTCAAGCACGCGTCCGCGTTCTCGGGGTACCTGAACATCTCCGCGCCCGGGATGCGCGAGGCGATCCGCCTCGCCATGCTCGATGCCGGCCGGTTCAACGTGGACTCGATGGCCGAGCCGTGGAGTCCGGCCTGGCTGCGGATGGACCCGTTCGTCTTCGCACCCCAGCTGCGCAACCTGCCGCTGTTCATCTCGGCGTCCTGGGGAATTCTCGGCGTGCACGACGACACCGAGAACCGCAGCGCCTTCAACACCGTCAACGCCGTCGCACTCGAGGCGCTGTCGATGGTGAACACGGTCTCGTTCATGGCCCGTCTCAATCAGCTCGGCATCAAGGCGCACTACAGCCTCCCGATGCGCGGGACCCATTCGTGGGGCTACTGGCAGGACCAGCTGGGAATCGCGCGTCCCGAGATTCTGGCGGCCCTGGGCGCGTGAACCTGTCCATCGTTCGCGGAGGTGACCGCTGATTCTCCCCGCGTGAGGGCCCCCGGGCCGATCGCCGAAGCTCCGGAGACGATGTGCTGACCGTTTGCTGGTTTGCGCGCGTCGTCCCGGAGTTTCGGCATTCCGGGGGTACAACACATATGTGGTCAGAGTTGTTGGTGGGACGAAACGAGCGCGCCGACTATGTTCGGCGATCGCCGCAGCTGTGCTGTTTCCGCTGGCTGCGGGCACCTTCACGGGTATACCCCCGGCGGGGGCCGCACCCGAGGCCGAGACCGCGCCCGCGTCCATCCAGAAGATGGTGTGGCTGAGTGATCGCCGGGTGTCGCTGTGGGTGAACTCGCCCGCGACCGGAGCGCCGGTCGAGGTGCAGTTGCTGCTCGCCCGCGACTGGCACGCCAAACCCGATGCCAGGTTCCCGGTCATGTTCATGCTCGACGGCCTGCGGGCCACCGACGACGAGAGCGGCTGGACCAAGGACGCGGGCGCGGCGGGCTTCTTCGCCGACAAGAACCTCACCGTGGTGTTGCCGATCGGCGGGCAGTCCAGCTTCTACACCGACTGGCTGCAACCGGCCAACGGCCAGAACTACAAGTGGGAAACCTTCCTCACCAAGGAACTTCCGCCGCTGCTGGAAAGCCAGTGGCGAGCCACCAATGCCCGTGCGGTGTCCGGGCTCTCGATGGGCGGCACGGCCGCGATGATGCTGGCCGCGCGCAATCCGGGCTGGGTCCGGCACGCCGCGTCCTACTCCGGCTTCCTCACCCTCACCACGCTCGGCATGCCGCAGATGGTCGATTTCGCGATGCACGACGCGGGCGGCTTCGACTCCGACGCCATGTTCGGCCCGCCGGGCAGCCCGGCGTGGAAGGAACACGATCCGTACGAGCTGGCCGACAAGCTCAAGGGCCTGAGCCTGTACGTCTCCAGCGGCAGCGGCACCGCGGGCGCGAGCGACGCGCAGTCCGACATCCCGGGCATCAGCACCAATTACGCGGGCATGGGCCTGGAGGTGCTGTCCCGCTTGAGTTCCCAGAACTTCGTGGCCAAGCTGAACAAGCTCAGCATTCCGGTCTCGGTGAATTACCGTCCGTCCGGCACACATTCATGGCCGTACTGGGATTTCGAGATGCGCCAGTCCTGGGCGCAGACCGCCACCGCGCTCGGGGTGGACACCGCCGCCTCGGACTGCCGCACCGGGGGCGCCATCGGCCCGCTGGTGCAGGGCAACACCTGGCTCGGCGACTGCCTCACCGGTGAGTATCCGGTGTCCGGCGGCGTCGGGCAGGACTTCCGCGGCGGTCAGGTCTACTTCTCGCCGGCGACCGGCGCGATGCCGGTGGCGGGCGCGATCGGCGGCAGTTACGCGGGACTCAGCGGCCCGGCCAGCGGCCTGGGCTTCCCGGTCGGCGGCGAGCAGCAACTGCCCGACGGCCGCGGGCGCTGGCAGCGTTTCCAGAGCGGATCCATCTACTGGACACCCCAGACCGGCGCGCAGATGGTGCGCGGCGCGATCCTGGACGAATGGGGTAAGCAGGGGTTCGAGGCGAGCGCGGCGGGCTACCCGAACAGCCAGGAGCTGCGGACCCCCAACCGGGACGGCGTGGTCCAGGGCTTCGAGCACGGGCCGATGTACTTCAGCTCCGCGACCGGCGCGCATCTGGTGCAGGGCCTGATCCTGGGCAAGTACTCGCAGCTCGGATTCGAGAACAGCGCCTTCGGTTTTCCGGTGGCCGAGGAAGCGCCGCTGAAGGATCTGGGCCGCTACAGCAGGTTCGAGGGCGGCAGCATCTACTGGAGTCCGCTCTCGGGCGCCTGGGGCGTGCGCAACGGCCCGGTCATGGACGCGTGGGGCGCGCTCGGATTCGAGAACGGCGCACTCGGCTATCCGATCGGTGACGAGGGCCCCGGCGCGGGCGGCACCCAGCAGATGTTCCAGGGCGGCTCGATCACCCTGCGTGACGGCCGGACCCTGGTGGCGACGCTCGACGGCAGGCCGATCCCGCTGCCCGGCGAGGTGTCCAAGCCCGAACCCGCGCCCGCGGCCGCCGCGACACCGGATGCGGTTCAGGGTCTTCCGCTGCCGGTCGAGGGCCTGCCGCTGCCCATTCCGGCGCTCGGGCCGGATGTCCGCCCGAACTGATTCGGTCTGAGAAGTGCATGAGGTTAGCTTGCGAGGGAACCCCAGGGACGCGGCTTGCCGCTAGCCTGGGTGCGACCTTGCGCCCGCAGACAGATCAAGGAATCGAATAAATGCATCGGACCCGTGGAAAGGTATTCGGCATGGTGGCCGCCGTCGCCGCCGCCGGACTGCTCGCCGCCTGTGGAAACAACGACTCGACCGCGACGAGCACGCCCACGCTGACTCCCACCACGACCAAGACCAGCGCGGCGGCCACGCCGGGTGGCGACGCGCCGTCCTCGGGTCAGCCCGCACCGCAGTCGGAATCGGTGCCGTCGGTCAGCGCGACCGAGCGCCCGGCGCCGGTACCGAGCCAGTTCATCACCACCCCGAGTGGTTCGCCCGCGCTCACCGACCGGGACAAGACCTTCCTCGAGGAGCTCAAGAAGAAGGGCATCACCCCGGCCGCCTCGGATATCGCCCTCACCGCGGCGAATCTGGTGTGCCAGGGCAAGGCCGAAGGCGCCTCCGACGATCAGATCCTGACCTACGTGACCGCCATCGCCGGTTCCGATCCGTCCTTCGACGAGTCGAAGATGTCGGTCGAGCAGGCCGGCAAGGTCTACGTCGACGTCGCGACCTCGAGTTTCTGTAACAAGTGACCACCCGACGCCGCTCCGGAAGCCGGTCCAAGCCGGCGGGTTGCCTGCTGCTCGTCGCGCTGGTCGTGATCGCGATCATCGTGGCGGTGCTGCTGTGGTACCTGCTGGCGGGCCGGCTGAAGTTGCCCGGATCCAAGCCGCCGCCGCCCAAGGAGCCGACCTCGCAGCCGGCGACCTGTCCCGACGTGTTGTTCATGTCGGTGCCGGGCACCTGGGAGTCGAACAGCAACGACGATCCGTACAACCCGACCGCGAATCCGGCGTCGCTCATGCTCAACATCAGCAACCCGATCCGGGCGCAGTTCCCGAACGAGCGGCTCGAGGTCTACACGGTTCCGTACGTGGCGCAGTTCTCCAATCCGATCGCGCTGCCGCCGGACGGTCAGGCTTCGTACAACAACAGCCGTTCCGAGGGCACCAAGCGGGGCACCGACAAGCTGGCCGCCACCTTCCGCGAATGTCCGCTCACCACATACGTTCTCGCGGGTTTCTCGCAGGGCGCGGTGATCGCGGGCGATATCGCCGCGCAGATCGGCGAGGGCAAGGGGCCGGTCCCGGCGGCCAAGGTGCTCGGTGTCGTCACCATCGCCGACGGCCGTCGCGATGTGGCGCAACCGGGCCAGGCCACCGAAATCGGCCCTTCGCCCGCCGGTGTCGGCGCCGAGGTCGCGCTCAAGGGCTTGAACGTGCCGGGCATCAGCATGACCGGGCCGCGTTCGGGCTTCGGTCCGCTGGCCGATCGCACCTTCACCATCTGCGCGCCCGGCGACATGGTCTGCGACTCCCCGAATCAGGCGCTCAACCCGCTGAACATCCTCGGCAGCGTGAACACCCTGGTGCAGGCCGCGGGCAATCCGGTGCACAGCCTCTACAACACCTTCCAGGTGGACGAGAACGGCACCACCGCCACCCGGTGGACGGTCGATTGGGCCGCCGGGCTGATCGAGAAAGCCCCGCATCCGGCCCACTCCTGAGCCGTTCCTTACCCGTGAGTCACGACCGACCCCCCAGTTTCGGGGTCACGCTGTAAAGTGCTCCGAGATTGCGCCACCGGCCCCTTCCGGGGCGGTGCCGCAGCATCATCCGGACAGTCAGGAGCAGGTGTTCATGACAGCAGTCGTAACGGTGCGGGCGAGCCTTCGCCGCCACCGTGCGCCGGCCGCGCCGTGGACTCCGCACCCGACTTCGCCGCACCCGGTGGCCGGTGTGTGTCCTACCCCCGCGTACTCGTCTCGCGTGGTTATCGGCACACCGATGGGCCTCGCCCATCGGACCCGGCTCGTGCGGCAACTCACATCCATGTGCCGAGGCGGGGGTATTCCCTGTCCGCAAGGAGGTATTCGCGCCGGTGATCCCGGTGAAGCGGGTCGAGTGAGCTGGGATATGTTCGGCCGCTCCGGAGCATGGCCAGGCGGCTCCTCTGTAACATGTCCCTGGTTTGAGAACATGTAGCCAATAGACGGTCACCGCGCAGACCGCAACACATTTCTGCAGGTTGGCTCTCGCATGGAGCTCCCGCGGGCGAAGAGAGTCGGGGCCTCACAGGTATCAGCGGCCATTGCCGCATGCCGCGTGTGCCTCGGAGGAGAAGAAGGAATGGACGAGACTTTCGACGATTACCTCGACGAAACGGGGAACATCACGATTCCCGAGGGGCGAACCCTCGTCGACTACGTCGAGACGCACACCCACGGTAACGACGCAGATGATCTGGCGTACCGCTACATCGACTACTCACGTGAGCGCGACGGTGAGTATCAAGACCTGACCTGGAGCCAGTTCGGCACTCGGCTGCGCGCGGTGGCCGCCAGACTTCAGCAGGTCACCAAGCGGGGTGACCGTGTCGCGATCCTGGCTCCTCAGGGCCTGGATTACGTCATCTCCTTCTTCGCTGCCATCTACGCGGGCACCATCGCCGTGCCGCTGTTCGATCCGGACGAGCCGGGTCACACCGATCGTCTGCACGCCGTGCTCGGTGACTGCACGCCCTCGGCGATCCTCACGGCCAGCTCATCCGCGGCCGGTGTCCGCCAGTTCTTCCGGTCGCTGCCCGCGGCGCAGCGTCCCCGCATCATCGCGGTGGATGCCATTCCGGACAGCGTGGGCGAGTCGTGGATCCGCCCCGATATCGCGGTCGACGATATCGCGTACCTGCAGTACACCTCCGGTTCGACACGCGTCCCGGCGGGCGTCGAGATCACCCATCGCGCGGTCGGAACGAACGTCCTGCAGATGGTCAACGCGCTGGATCTGAACTGGAATTCGCGTGGCGTGACCTGGCTGCCGCTGTACCACGACATGGGTCTGCTGACGGTGATCCTGCCCGCCGTGGGCGGCAAGTACATCACCATCATGTCGCCGGCCTCGTTCGTGCGCCGCCCCTCGCGGTGGATCAACGAGCTGGCCGCCGTGTCCGACGGCGCCGGAACCTTCGCCGCCGCACCGAACTTCGCGTTCGAGCACGCCGCCGCGCGCGGCCTGCCCAAGAAGGACGAGACGCTCGATCTGTCGAACGTCATCGGCCTGATCAACGGCTCCGAGCCGGTGACCACCTCCTCGATGAAGAAGTTCAACGAGGCGTTCGCGCCGTACGGTCTGCCCAAGACGGCCATCAAGCCCTGCTACGGCATGGCCGAGGCCACCCTGTTCGTCTCGGCCACCCGGCACGAGGACGAGGCCAAGCACATCTACGTCGACCGCTACGAGCTCAACGCCGGTCGCATGGTGAAGGTCGAGCAGGGACACGAGAACGCCATCGCGCAGGTCTCCTGCGGGTACGTGGCGCTCTCGCAGTGGGCCGCGATCGTGGACCAGGAGTCGATCGACAGTCCCGACGGCGCGGTCGAGCTGCCCGAGGGCCGGGTCGGCGAGATCTGGCTGCACGGCAACAACATGGGCATCGGCTACTGGGGTCGCGCCGAGGAAACCCAGAACACCTTCCGTAACCGGCTGGTCAACCGGGTCGAGGCCGGCAGCCACGCCGAGGGTGTTCCGGCCGACGGCAACTGGCTGCGCACCGGTGACTACGGCGTCTACGTCGACGGCGAGCTCTACATCACCGGTCGCGTCAAGGACCTGGTCATCGTGGACGGCCGCAATCACTACCCGCAGGACATCGAGTTCTCCGCACAGGAGTCCTCCAAGGCGCTGCGTCCCGGCTTCGTCGCCGCGTTCGCCGTTCCGGCCAACCAGCTTCCGGCGGAAGTCTTTGCGCAGGACAGCCATTCGGGTCTGAGCTACGACGTCGACGATGCCTCCGAGCAGCTGGTCATCGTGGCCGAGCGCGGCCCGGGCGCGGGCAAGGCCGATCCGGGCCCGATCGCGGACGCCGTGCGCGGCGCGATCTCGTCGCGGCACGGTGTCACCGCGCGCGACATCCTGCTCGTACCGGCCGGTTCGATTCCGCGTACCTCCAGCGGCAAGATCGCGCGCCGCGCGTGCAAGGCCGCCTACCTGGAAGGGACGCTGCGTGGTGGTTACACGCAGCAGGCCTTCCCCGATGCTCCCGACGAGGAGTGAGGCGGAGCATCTAACGTGGAGTGGCGCGGGCCGAAATTTGGTCCGCGCCATTCATGCATGACGCTTGATCGCTCATGACGCTTGATCACTGCCGATTCACTGCCGCGCACCGTACGCAGACAGGTAGCTTGAGGAACTGATGGCTGAGAACGAGGGCATGACCCCCACCCAGACGACCGATACTGCTCCGACGGTGTCCGACAGCGACACCGCGCCGAAGGCCGCCGCCGCGGACATATCGGTGGGCGAGCTTCGGGAGTGGCTGCGCCGCTGGGTCGCCGACGCGACCGGGCAGCCGATCGACAACATCACTGTCGATCGACCGATGGAGGAGTTCGGCCTGGCCTCGCGCGATGCCCTCGCGCTCGGTGGCGATATCGAGGAGTTCACCGGGGTCGTGCTCAACGCGACCATCGTCTATCAGCATCCGACCATCGCGTCGCTGGCCGAGCGAATCGTCAACGGAGAGCCCGACGTTCCCGCCGAGGCCTCCGACGATTCGTTCTACACCGCCGGTTATCAGCCCGGCGCGGCGCACGACATCGCGATCGTCGGATTGTCCACCCGGTTGCCGGGCGCGGGGGACACCCCGGAATCGACCTGGGACTTCCTGATCAACCGCGGTAACGCGATTCGAGACCTACCCGAGGGTCGCTGGTCCGAATTCCTCGGTGATCCGCAGATGCGCGCGGCCATCGAGAACGCCAACACCAAGGGCGGCTACCTGGATCAGGAAGTCGTCAAGAGCTTCGACGCCGAGTTCTTCGCCATGTCGCCCGTCGAGGTGGAGCGGGTCGATCCGCAGCAGCGCCTCATGATGGAGCTGACCTGGGAAGCGTTGGAGCACGCCAGGATTCCGGCGAACACCCTCAAGGGTGAGCCGGTCGGCGTGTTCGTCGGCAGCTCCACCAACGACTTCATGCTGATCGCGGCCGCCAGCCTCGGCGCGCCGAAGGATCCGAACACGCCGCTGTCCGCCGAGGCCTACGCCCTGATGGGTGCGTCCACGGCGATCATTCCCAACCGCGTGTCCTACTTCTACGACTTCCGCGGTCCGTCGGTCGCGATCGACACCGCGTGCTCGTCCACCCTGGTCGCGGTGCACGAGGCGGTGCGCTCGCTGCGCCTGGGCGATTCCGACGTGGCCCTCGCGGGCGGCGTGAACATGGTGCTGGCACCGGTGGCGAGCCTCGGCTTCGACATCAACGGCGCGATCGCCAAGGACGGCAACCTCAAGGCGTTCTCCTCGGACGCGGACGGTTTCGTCCGCTCGGAGGGCGCGGGCATGGTCGTGCTCAAGCGCCTGGCCGACGCCGAGCAGGACGGCGACACCATCTACGCCGTCATCAAAGGCAGTGCGGTCAACAACGACGGCCGCTCCAACGGCCTGCTGGCGCCGAACCCGGACGCCCAGGCCGATGTGCTGCGCCGCGCCTACCGCGATGCCGGAATCGCCCCCTCCACAGTCGATTACGTCGAGGCGCACGGCACCGGAACACTGCTGGGCGACCCCATCGAGGCGGACGCGCTCGGTCGCGTCATCGGCCGCGGCCGTGATGCGGACAAGCCGGCGCTGCTGGGTTCGGCCAAGTCCAACTTCGGTCACCTGGAGTCGGGCGCGGGCGCGGCCAGTCTCGCCAAGGTCATCATGGGCCTGCAGCACAACGTGATTCCGCCGAGCATCAACTTCGCGGGCCCCAACCCGTACATCCCGTGGGATCAGGCGAACCTGAAGGTCGTCGCCGAGCCCACCGAATTCCCGCGCTACAGCGGCACGGCCACCATCGGTGTCTCGGGCTTCGGTTTCGGTGGCACCAACGCGCACGTGGTGATCCAGGAGTACGTGCGCGCCGCCGCCGCCGAGCCGGTGGTGCCGGAGCCGGTCGAGGAGGCGAGCGCCGATCTCGACCTCGTGGCCACCGATCCGGTGACCGAAGCCGAGCGAATCGTCGAATCCGCCGCACCGGAACCGGAGTGGAGCAACCGCGAAGAGCCGCTGCCGCTGATCATCCCGGTCTCGGCGTACCTGCCCTCGCGCCGCAAGCGCGCCGCCAAGGATCTGGCCGACTGGCTGGAATCGGAAGCGGGACAGGCGACTCCGCTCGAGGACGTGGCTCGTTCGCTGGCCAAGCGCAACCACGGCCGTTCGCGCGGCGTGGTCGTGGCCACGACGCGCGAGGAGGCGATCGCCGGTCTGCGCGCCATCGAGGCGGGCAAGCCGGGAGCGGGCGTGTTCACCGCCGATGCCCCGTCCGCGCGCGGCGCGCTGTGGGTGATGGCCGGTTTCGGTGCGCAGCACCGCAAGATGGGCAAGCAGCTCTACACCGAGAACTCGATCTTCCGTAAGGCCGTCGACCAGGTCGACGAGCTGGTCGTGGACGAGGCCGGGTACTCGATCGTCGAGATGATCCTGGACGACTCGCAGGACTACGACATCGGCACCGGCCAGGTCGGCACCTTCACCATCCAGGTCGGTCTGGCCTCGGTGCTGCGGGCGCACGGCGCGGAAGCCGAAGGCATCGTCGGACATTCCCAGGGTGAGGTCGCGGGCGCGTACATCTCGGGCGGTCTGCCGCTCGAGGACGCGGTGCGGGTCATCTGCGCGCGCTCGCGGCTGATGGCCGAGGGCGAGGCCATGCTGACCGACGATCAGGTCCGCAATATGGCGCTGCTCGAGTACAGCACCGAGGACATCGAGCGGCTGCGCGTCGAGTTCCCCGACATCGAGGTCGCGATCTACGCCGCGCCCACCAACACGGTGATCGGCGGTGTGCCGGACCAGGTTCAGGCGATCGTGGCGCGTGCGGAGGCCGAGGGCAAGTTCGCCCGCGTGCTGCCCACCCGCGGCGCCGGGCACACCTCGCAGATGGACATGCTGCTGGGCGAACTGGCCGCCGAACTGGCGGGCATCGAACCGACCAAGCTCAAGCGCGATCTGTACTCGACCGTCCACAAGGACACCGTCTACCGCGCTGGCCACGACCCGGTGCACGACGTGGACTACTGGTGCACGAACATGCGCGGGTCGGTCTACTTCACCAATGCCATTCGTCAGGCCGTGGACGCGGGCATCACCACCTATCTGGAGCTCGCGCCGCATTCGGTCGCGCTCATGCAGGTCATGGGCACCACCTACGCCATGGGTGTGCACAACGCCGCGCTGATCCCCACGCTCAAGCGCAAGGAGGACGAGGCCGGCGGCATCGTCTCCGCGCTGGCGCAGCTGTACGTGCACGGCCACAAGGTGGACCTGGCCTCGATGCTGCCCGCGGGCGGCTACGCCGACGTGCCGCGCACCGCGTTCCTGCGCAAGGAATACTGGCCCCGCACAGCGGGATTCGGTGGCTCGGGCAGTGGCCGGATCCCCGGCTCGCACGTGGCGCTGCCGGACGGCCGTCACGTGTGGGAGATCCAGGCCGGTGCCGTCACCGATCTCGGTGCCCTGGTGAATGCCGCTGCGGCGCAGGTGCTCTCGGATGTCAGCCTGGGCGCCTTCGTCGCGCACGCGGCGATTCCGACGCTCGGCACGCTGACCACCACCCTCACCCCGCATCCCGGCGGCGCGTCGGTGCAGGTGCACGCCAGGGACGGCGGTGAGTTCCGCCCGGTCTTCGACGCCGTCGTCACCTCCGGTGCACCGCTGCCGGAATCGGCTGTGCCGCAGTCGGTCTCGGCCGCTCCCGCGGTGAATCCGTCCGCGCAGGTTCAGCTCGCCGAGTCCACCGGTGATCGCTGGGATCCGAACGGCACGCAGACCATCGAGGCGCGGCTGGCGATCATCGCCGCCGAATCCATGGGCTACGCCGTCGAGGATCTGCCGATGGAGATCCCGCTCATGGAGCTGGGTCTGGACTCGCTGATGGCCATGCGCATCAAGAACCGCGTCGAGTACGAGTTCGACATCCCGCAGCTGCAGATCGCCGCCGTGCGTGACGCCAGCCTGTCGGAGGTCGGCAAGGTGCTGCGCTACGCCATCGAGCATCGCGATCAGCTGAACGACATCGCGGCCCGCCAGGCCGCCGGTGAGGACATCTCGGTCGGCGAGGATCTGGTCTCGGCGGCCCGTGCCGCCATCGCCGCGGGCGAGGATCCGCTGACGGCGCTGCCGTCGGCGGTGGCGGGCAAGCGGGAAGCCACCGAGATCGTGCCGGAGGTCGCCGTCGCCGACGGGAGTTCCGCCGCCGATTTCGACGGCGCTCCGCCGGTGGCCGAGACCGACAAGGACAACGTCCCGCCGCGCAACGCCCCCGAGCGTCTGGTCTTCGCGACCTGGGCGCTGGTGACCGGCAAGTCGGCCGGCGGCATCTTCAACACCCTGCCCGCCGTCGACGACGCCACCTTCGACAAACTCCTCGCGCGGCTGTCCGAGCGAGCCAAGGCGCAGATCGATCCCGCCGAGATCAAGGCGTGCACCACGATCGAGAAGATCGCCGACGTGGTCGCCACGTACCAGGAGCACGGCGACGACGTCGAGGGCTTCGTCCGCACGCTGCGCGCGAAACAAGCCGGTTCGACCGCTACACCGGTCTTCGTGTTCCACCCCTCGGGCGGCAACACCCTGGTCTACGAGCCGCTGCTGAAGCGGATCCCGGCCGAAACGCCCATGTTCGGTTTCGAGCGGGTCGACGGTTCCATCGAAGAGCGTGCGCGTCAGTACATTCCGGAGATCCGCAAGCGTCAGCCCGAGGGGCCGTACGTGTTCTACGGATGGTCGCTGGGTGCGGTGTTCGCGCTGACTGTCGCGCAGCTCATGCGCGCCGAGGGTGCGGACGTGCGTGAGGTCGGGCTGATCGATCTCGCGATTCCGAGTGAGCCCGAGCGCAATACGCCCGAGGAGCGACTGGAGCGGATCAAGCGCTTCCAGAGGTTCGCACAGAAGACCTACGGCTTCAACGGTGAGCTCGACGAGGAGCAGCTGGAAGAGCTTGCCGCAGCGTCGGACTCGGAGCAGATGGAAATCATCATCGAGCTCGTGAAGTTCGCCGGGGTCGACATTCCCGGTGGCGTGCTCGAACACCAGCGCACCTCGTGGATCGAAGGCCGTGCGCTGCAAGCCGTGACACCCTCGCGGTACGACGGTCACGTGGTTCTCTACCTCGCGGATCGCTACCACGATGGAATCATCGAGCTGGAACCGCGTTTCGGTGAGCGCCTGCCGAACGGTGGCTGGAGCGAGCACATCGCGGATCTGGAGATCATCCACATCCCGGGTGATCACCTCCAGATCATCGACGAGCCGCGAATCTCGACCATCGGCGCCGATCTGTCCGAGAAGCTCGTGGAGATCGACACGCGCACGCGCACGAAATAGCCCCACCGCGAAAAAGGTTCTGCGAAAGTAGGTTTTCTGCCGAAGGGAGCCCCCGTTGAGCACTACCGCCGAGAAACTCGCCGATCTGCGACTCAAGCTGGATGTCGCCAAAGAGCCGGCGGGAGAAGCGGGAGTCGCCAAGCGGGCCCGAAAGGGCATCCCTTCGGCACGAGACCGGATCAAAATGCTGCTCGATCCGGGCACCTTCGTGGAAATCGGTGCGCTGGTGCGCAATCCGGGCGACCCCAAGGCGCTCTACGGCGACGGCGTCGTCACCGGTCACGGACTGGTGGAGGGGCGCCCGGTGGCGGTCTTCTCCCATGATCAGACCGTGTACGGCGGTTCGGTCGGAGAGATGTTCGGCCGCAAGGTCGCCGGGATCATGGAATTCGCGGCCAGGGTCGGCTGCCCGGTGGTCGGCATCAACGATTCCGGCGGCGCGCGCGTGCAGGAGGCGGTGACGTCGCTGGCCTGGTACGCCGAGCTGGGCCGTCGCCAGGAGCCGCTTTCCGGTCTGGTGCCGCAGATTTCGATGATCCTGGGCAGTTGTGCGGGCGGCGCGGTCTACGCGCCGATCAATACCGATGTGGTGGTGGCGACCGAGGCCGCCTACATGTTCGTCACCGGCCCCAAGGTGATTCGCGAGGTCACCGGCGAGGACGTCAGCCTCGAGGAACTCGGCGGCGCGCGCAGCCAGGCCGAGTACGGCAATATCCACCACGTCGCGAAAGACGAAGCGGCGGCGTTCGACTGGGTCCGCGAATACCTCGGCTATCTGCCCTCCAGCTGCCAGGAGCTCGCGCCGATCGTGAATCCGGGTCTGGAGCCGGAGATCACCGATTCGGATCTGGAGCTGCGCGGCATCGTCCCCGACGCCGACAATGCGGCGTACGACATGCACGAGATCCTGCTGCGCATCTTCGATGACGGCGCCTTCCACGAATTCGGTGAATCCGCGGGCAAGAACGTCATCTGCGGCTTCACCCGGGTGGACGGCCGCACGGTCGGCGTGGTCGCCAATCAGCCGATGGTCTACGCCGGAGCCCTCGACGCGCGCGCCTCGGACAAGGCCGCGCACTTCGTGCGCCTCTGCGACGCCTTCGAGATTCCGCTGGTCTTCGTGGTCGACACCCCCGGCTTCCTGCCGGGCGTGGAGCAGGAGAAGATCGGCGTCATCAAGCGCGGCGGCCGCTTCATCTTCTCCTTCGTCGAGGCCACCGTTCCCAAGGTCACCGTCGTGATCCGCAAGTCCTACGGCGGCGGCTACGCCGTCATGGGCTCCAAACAGCTCGGCGCCGACGTCAACCTGGCCTGGCCCACCGCTCGGATCGCCGTCATGGGCGCGGAATCCGCGGTCACCCTCATCGGCGG
Source organism: Nocardia jejuensis NBRC 103114 (assembly GCF_001613145.1). Classification (GTDB taxonomy): domain Bacteria; phylum Actinomycetota; class Actinomycetes; order Mycobacteriales; family Mycobacteriaceae; genus Nocardia; species Nocardia jejuensis. Next base: position 135,607 of record NZ_BDBU01000024.1, on the reverse strand, counting down.
CAAGTCCATCGAGGCCGCCCCCGAGGACCAGCGCGCCGCCATGCGCCAGCAGATGATCGACTTCTACAACGCCACCATCGCCACCCCCTGGGTGGCGGCCGAACGCGGCTACATCGACTCGGTGATCGATCCCGCCACCACCCGCCTCGAAATTCGCCGAGCCCTCCACCTTCTCCGCGACAAGCGCCTCCCCCGAAACCCCCGCAAACACCACCTCCTCCCGCTCTGATCGGCTCGGACGTGTTGCCCCTCGGAGGAGACGAGCCCACCGGCCCCGGCGGCGGATGCGACAATGGTGCTCGAACGCACGACCCAACCCGCGTGCCACGCCCACAATTCGGGCCACTGTGCGCGTGGCGAGTACCTGGAGGCGGACGATGACGGCCGAGGCTGTGCCAACCCCGCACGGGCGTCCGATCAGCGTGGCAGAATTCGACGCTCTGCCAGTGGACACCAGCCATCGTTACGAGATCGAGAATGGACTCTTGCTCGTGAACGCTCGCCCCGCGCCGCCTCACAGTCGTGCCATCATCCGTCTGATCGGTCAACTCAATGAGCAACTGCCGCCGGAATGGGAGGCGTTCGCGGAGTTGGAGGTCGAACTAGTCGGCCGATCGCCACGTCGTGTCCCCGATGTCGTGGTGGTTCCGGTCGACGTCGATGAACAGGTCCGGGTGCGCAGCGAGCAGATCGTGCTCGCGGTCGAGGTCGCTTCCACCGAGAATTCCGCGGTTCGCGATTACTCGATCAAGGCCGGCGAGTACGCCGCGAACGGCATCGCCCACTACTGGGTGATCGACATCCTGGAGGGGGAACCGGTCGGCCTCACCGTCTACACCCTGGACGAGACAGGCCAGTACCGCATCTCCCAGCGGGTAACCGGGGTAGCGAAGGTGGACATGCCTTTTGCGCTGACGATCGATCTCGATTCGCTGACGTCGCGGCGGGGTGGGCGGTAGGGTCTCGCGGCAGGTGTTCTCGCCGTACAACTTTCGCTGTAGCAGCGTAGTCGCGGGCAATTAGGGCATTTGCCCGATACCGGGCCGAACTTTTTCTCTTTACCGTTATCGCGGGATTCGTCATGCCTCGGCGTGCCGTCGCCGTCGGGTCCGACGCCCCTGGAAACAGGGGCGGTGGAATTGAGGGCGGGGCGAAAGCGTAATGGGCGCAGGCGCTTCACGGACATTCCGGACGAGTGTGGGTCGGGGATCAGTAGGAGGACGGGTCGGATGAGGGTTGTGCGCAAGGGTTTACGCGGGCGTGCGGGGCTGGGTTGTGCGGTTCTGGTGGCGGCGGCAGGATTGGGGCTCGCGGGGTGCTCCGATCCTGGTGATTCCTCACCGACCGTGGTCAAGGGCTCGGGAACCGTCACCGTGACGACCAGCCCGAAGGGTAGCGCCACCGGTACGACCGCTGCGCCGCAGGCGAATCCGGGTGGCGCGGGCGGTGGCCAGGGTGCACCGGGCAATTCCGGCGGAGTTCCGGCCGCGCGACCGGGCGGAGGCGGGCAGGCTACTGTCGCCGAGATCGGCGGCGAGGGGCCGCCGCCGGAACATCTGGGCGTGGATCACTACGTGAAGTGCACCGACAAGATCAACTATGCCGGTGATCCACGCTCCAACGCGGAGATCAATCTCCTGGGCGAACAGAACGGCGGCGACTGCCCCGCCCCGGTCTCGGCCACCACGTCCCCGGCCACCAGCGCGGCGACCACCAGTACGGCGGCCACGACCACGGTTGCCCCGACCACCACGGAAGCTCCGAAGACCACCCCGCCGGCAACCACCGAGGCCCCGGTCACCACGGTCGCCACCAGCGAGAAGCCCGCCGCCTGAGACGAATCGTTCGGGGTGCGCGCAGGGGTGCGCCCCCCGGATTCGAGATCGCGTGCGGGATCGGCCTTCTCGATCGAGGAGCCGATCCGAGGAAGCCGATCGAGGGCTCAGGCCGGCGGCGAACCGGGGCCGGACTCGTTGCCGTGGACTGCCCCGGGGAACAAGGCCGCGGCGACGCGCGGTCAGTGGGCGCTGGTACCGGACAGTTCGTTGGGCGTCGCGGAGAGCGTCGCGGTGGCGGTGATTTCGCCGGTGGTCAGGTCGATGCGGCGAATGGTCTTGGTCGCGGGGTCGGAGACGTAGGTGTCGTCACCACGGACGAACAGGTTCGGGCGGGGGGACTGCCACTTCAGGGGTTCCTCCCAGGCGGGCAGGACCGGGATGGTGCGGGTGACGGTGCCGGATTCGGGGTCCAGGACGTGGATTCGACCGTCGGTGCCCAGGATCAGCGCCTCGCCCTTCGGGCCTCGGGCGAAGGAGCGGAAGGTGTAGCTGGTGCCGAGATCCACCAGGCGAAGAGTGTCGGTCCGGGTGTCGATGAGGGAAACCTGGTGGGGGCGTTCGAGTTCGGCGTCCGGGTCCTGCTTGTAGTCGCCCAGCACGACGGGTGAGGTGTCGGTGCCGGACTGATTGCCGATGCGGCCGTACGGGGTGGGGCTCGCGACCTTGGTGATCTTGCCGTCGCGGTAGACGAGAACTCCGTTCTGGCAACCGATCACGACGGCTTCGCCCTGGGCGGTCGCTTCGCCGTGCACGCCGGGGCAGTCTTCGCTGCGGGCGATCTCTGTGCGGTTCTTGTCCAGAACCACCATGCCGGTGCGCTTCTCCTCGGTGCCGAGGGTGAGGACCAGGTTCCCGTTGGCGAGTTCGATGGCGACCCCGTGGTGCGGAGCGGCGGCCCGGTAGGTGTCGACCTTCGGCGTGCCGCCTTCGAGCTGGCTCGGGTCGAAGATGCGGACCTCGCCGGTGCCGTCGGTGAACAACACGGTGTGATTCGCATGGCGCACAACGTGTCCGGGCTTCGGGCCGGGGAATTCGATATCGGTGAGTTCGGCGTGCACCGCGTCCAGGATGCGGAAGCCGTCGGCGGTGGAGACCACGACGTGGTGGTCGTCGCCCGCCGGGTTGACCCGGTTGTAGCCGTCGAGTTTCACCTCGCTCGCCACCTGGAGGGTGTTGCCGTCCAGGAGGTAGACACCGCCGTCGTAGGTGACCGCGAGCGGATCGGTGATCGGTGCACGGTCGGAGTGGGACTCGGACTTGTCGTCCGCTCCGCACGCACCGAGGGCGAAGACGGTGGCGGTGAGGCCGGACAGCGCGACGGCCTTGCGGGTGCGCGAGGCGGGCCTGCGCGGGGCCGCGGGCCGAGCGTGCCGTTCGGAGGACTGTGCTGTGCGTAACCGCATGGGTGACTCCATCTTTCGTGAGATCTGGGGACGACTACCTGGGGATGACTGTGGAAGACCGCGCAGCGACGATTCGGGAAGCCCGAGGCGTCCATGGCTGCTCAGTGGCGATGCGGGTGCCGATATCGGGGGGAGGGATGCGCACGGGATCGTTCGCGCCGGGGCCGATTCACGCGGTGAGCCCGGTGACGATGGCGTCGGTGTTGGCGCGCATCATGGCGAGATAGGTGGGCGCTCCGCCGCCGGGCTCGGTCAGCGACTCGGAGTACAGCGGGATCACGCGGACCCGCAGGCCCGCGTGTTCGGCCAGCACCTGGGCCAGACGATCGGAACGGGAGGAGTCGGCGAAGATCGCGCGGACTCCGGCGGCGCGCACGGTGTCCGCCAGCCCGGCCAGATCCGACGCGCTGGGGGAGGCCAGCGTGGTGCCACCGGGGATCACCGCCCCGATCACCTCGAACCCGAAACGCTCTGCCAGATAGCCGAACACGTGATGGTTGGTGACCAGCTTGCGCTGCTCGGGTGCGAGGGCGGCGAACCGCTCGCGCATCCATCCGGTGAGGGTGTCGAGTTCGGTGAGGTAGCGATCGGCATTGCCCCGCACCGCCGTCGCGTCGATCCCGGACACCTGCTCGATCACCCGGTCGCGGATCACCTCGACCGCCCGCCGCACCCGCACCGGATCAGTCCAGAAGTGCGGATCGGGAGAATCGTTGTCGCGGTATCGAATCGGATCGACCGCGGACCCGACCGCCAGGGTCGCCACCCCCTGCTGCTCGGCGCTCTCCACATTGCTCCGCACGCCGGTCTCGAGGCCGAGCCCGTTGTGCACGATGAGCGCCGCCGCCTCCAGCTGGGCGGCCTGCCGCGCCGACAACGCGAACTGATGCGGATCGGCGTTCGGGGCCATCAGCACGCTGACCCGCGCCGCGTCACCCACGATACTGCGCGTGATATCGCCGAGAATGTTTGTGGTGACGATGATTTCGCGCTCGCGACCTTCGCCGGTGGAACAACTCGCTATCGCCGCGAGCAGCGCAGCCACGAGCCACACTCGGATCGAGATCGCGACGAGCCGAGGGCCGAGCAACCCGTTCGGAGTCCCCGGACCTCGGTCCTCATCGTGCGCCCCGGTAGAAGCGCTCCCACGGCGGTCGCTGCCGCGCACGCGGGTCGAACCGACCGCGACCTGCTTTCCGCCGAGTGGTTCGACCCGCGTGCGCACCCGCGGTGAGTGGCTGCCCGTCGCGCGCGAAACCTTCACAGCCCGGTCTCCACGAGGTACGACGGTGTGATGTCGAGGGGAAAGGTCCGAGCGAGTCGGAGGTCGTCGCGGTAGTCGATCTCGTAGATCGCCCGCCCGGCCTCGTCAGTGATATACGCCCGGTTCGAGTCCACCGTGATCACCGGTGCGACGCCCGCGGCAGGCAGTGCGGTGATCGGCCGTGCCCGAGCGATTTCCGATCCGGACGCGATGTCGAATGCGCGCAGCGTCCCGTCTGCGGTGAGCGTCAACAGCGGAGCCGTGTCCCCGGCGGAGTTCGCCGCCACGACCGGCCCGGCGGCGACGAACGTCCAGGCCTTGCGCGCCACGTCGAGCACCCACACCCCGCGCTCACCGGACTTTGCCACGAGCGTCGAACTCCCGGGTCGATGGGTGAACTCAGTCGCCCGATCGCTCTCCGAAACCGGCTGTGGATAAGCGATTTTCGACGCCGTGAAGGCGCCGTCGGCCTGCTTCACCACCACGGCCCCATCGGCACAACCGAATACGGCCCCGCGCCGCGTCACCGCCTGCCCGCTGGGCGCGGGACAACTCTCGCTCAACTCGCTGATCAGCGACCCGTCCCGTGCGCGAATCTCCATTCGCCCACTTCCGGGCAACGTTACGACTAGCCGCTCCCCGTATGGCACCGCCATCCCCTCGACAGTCCCCAGCGCGACGATCTCGCCCGCCCCGAGTGCCGTTCGATCGAGCAGTACGGTTTTCGCCACCGACCCGACAGCCGCCACCGCGGCATCGCTGTGCACCATCGTGACCAGGGCGCGCGCCGAGCCGCTTTCGCCGGTGGCCGAAGGACTCCGCCCGGACTCCGAATTGCCACCGGACTCCGAACCGCCGAGCGCCGGTACCGATTCGCGGTGTGACGGGGGCGAACTGTCCGGCGGCGCGCCCGAGCCGCCGGGGGACCGGGCCGAGCGATCGGGTGACGGTGCCGAACCTCCGGGCACCGCCGCGATCCGGGCCGGTTCGATTCGACCGACCTCACGCGCGCCGGCTCGGTAGTAGTGCACGTGGTCGCCGTGATCCACGATCCACGATCCGCCGTCGATGACCCGGACCGTCCCGCCGCTGACCGAGTACGCGAACCGTCCGTCTCCCAGCAGACGCTCCACTCGCCGCGCATCGTTCTGCCGAGCGTCCGCCGATCCGGCCTCGGCGACCTGCCCGTTCGTCAGATCGACGATCCGGATCGCTCCACTCTCGCGGTCCGCCACCACCAGCCGTGGCTGTTCCTCGGCGGTCTCCTCGGCCCCGGCGATGTACCCGTGCGGTCGTTCGTCCGCGCTCTCCGCGCCGCGATCCGCACCGCACCCGGCCACAGGCAGCGCCATCGTCGCGATGGCGGTCAGCACGAAGGTTCTCCCACGCTGCCCGCCGCGCGGTACTCGGGCAGAGCCGAGCGGCAGCGCGTGAACCACCGGACCCGGAGGCGTCCCGCCACCACCGCCGGTTCGCCGGGCGCGCAGCCGATCTCGGACCTGCGCCGCCACTGCCGACACGAAGAACGACGCGACGGCGACTCCGGCGATGGTGGCTCCCGCCGCTGTTCCGGCATGCCAGGAGATGGTCAGCCCGGCAACGGTCGCGAGCCCGCCCGACAGCGCGGCCAGCAGCATGATCACCGGAATTCGGTTGCTCCAGTAGGTGGCTGCCGCCGGTGGTGCGATGAGCAGACCGAAGACCAGCAGGGTGCCGACGACATGGAACGAGGAGACGATCGCCAGGGTGACGAGGGTGAGCAGGGCCGCGTGGGCGACTCGGGGGCGGAGTCCGAGGGTCGCGGCCTTGCGCGGATCGAAGGTCAGGGCCACGAAGGCCCGGTGACCGAGGATCGTGATCGTTGCGGCGATGCCCAGTGCCGCAACGAGATACGCGATGTCCGGGTCGCGGATGGCCAGCACATCCCCGAACAGGAACGAGGTCACCTCCACCGCGAAGGATTGGGATCTCGACACGATGATCACACCCGCCGAGAGCATTCCGGCGAAAAGCAGTCCGATCGCGATATCGGGGGTGAAGCGCGGGTTTCTCCCGAGCACGCTCACCCCTGCCGCCATGGCGGCCGCGCTCACCGCCGCGCCGAGCAGCAGATTTCCGCCGAGCAGCGACGCCACCGCGACACCCGGCAACATCCCGTGCGCCATGGCGTCACCGAGAAATGCCATGCCGCGCACAACGATCCACGTGCCGGCCAGTGCGCACACGCAGGACACGAGCAGTCCACCCCACAGTGCGCGCTGTACGAACGACACCTCGAACGGGGTGATCAGCCAATCCATGAGGCGTGACGGTATAGTGAAAATGATTTTCACTTCAAGTAAGGTGATGTAGTGCACAATCCAGACGCCCCGGCGATCCGAATCGACGCGCTGTCCGCCGGCTACCCCGGAAGGACTGTGCTACAAGGAGTCTCGGCCGAGATCCCGAGCGGCCGGATCACCGCCGTCGTCGGGCCCAACGGATCGGGCAAATCGACGCTGCTGAGCGTGCTCGCGGGCGTGCTCGCACCCGTGTCGGGCACGATCGAGCGGGCGAGCCGATGCCGCCCGGCCCTGGTCGTGCAGCACAGCGCGGTCCCGCTCACCCTGCCGATCACCGTTCGCCAGACGGTGGCGATGGGCCGGTGGTCACAGCGCGGTCCCTGGCGGCGGCTGACCCGGCACGACCGCCTGGTCGTGCGGATCTGCCTGGACCGGTTGGGCATCGCCGAGCTCGCGGACCGGCGTCTGGGCGCGCTCTCGGGCGGCCAGCGCCAACGCGCCCTGCTGGCTCAGGCCCTGGCCCAGGAGTCTGATCTCCTGCTGCTGGACGAGCCCGCCTCCGGTCTCGACGCCGACGCTCGGCGGGACATCTCCGAGCTGCTCGTTGAGCTCGCCGACACCGGGGTCACCGTCGTGCAGGCGACCCATGACGACGCCGAAGCATCCCGCGCTCACCACCGCCTTCTGCTGCACGACGGCCACGTCAGAGCGGGTCGGCGCGACACCCCCGATTACGTCGAATCGATCGGTCGTCCGGTCCCGATGTGAGAGCCTTCAGCTATGAGTAGCTCACCGAAGGCATTACTCGAAGGCGGTCCCGACGAGCTGAAGCAGCGGATCGTGACGATCACCCCGCCCGGCATAGAGCTGCGGGTGGCGTTCGGGGGCGGCTACGAGAGGTTCAAGGTGACACCACGCTGGGAGGACACCCCGGAGGGCAGCCTTCCGGTCTACGAGTGGGTCTCCCACGTAGACGCGTGATCAGGCCGGTGCGGCGCGGCGGATGGGCTGTCGCGTCGGCACCGGATCCTTGCTGAGGAAGTCCGAGACCAGGCCGTAGACCTCGCTGGGCTTCTCCATGACCAGAAGATGTGACGTGCCGGGCACGACGGCCAGCTCGGAGTCGGGAACGGCGCGATAGAGCGCGATCGTGTGCTCCAGCGTCACCGCGTCGTCGTCCCCGGACATGACGAGCGTGCGCGCGCGGACCGCGCGCAGCTCCGACTCGGTGAGACTCGGCTGAGTGCGGCCCATGTCGGCCACCTTCCGCGCGAGCACCGGGAAGTGCTCCTCCCCGTCCGGCGACACCTCGCCGTGGCGTGCGCCCAGGTAGCGAATGGTGTCCTCGGCGGTGAGCTCGTCCAGGATGCTCGGCAGCACGCCGTCGTGATGAAAGTTGCCGCTGATCATGACGATTCGGCGCACCAGATCAGGGCGCTTCAGCGCGACCAGCAGCGCCACGTTCGCGCCGTCGCTGTGCCCGACCAGGTGCGCGGGCTCGCCGACCACCTTCTCCAGGAACGCGATGGTGTCCTGCGCCATGTCCTCGTACGACAGCGGACCTTCCACATCGGGGGTGTGCCCGTGCCCGCGGCGATCCGTGCGGTACAGCCGGAACCGCCCGACCAGGGTCTCCATCGCGGGTGCGAACATCCGGGAATCGACCAGTCCGCCGTGCAGCAACACCACTGATTCGCCGTCACCGTGTACGTCGTACCAGGTAGCCACATCGCCGAGCTGAACGTTTGCCATGGCCCCATTCTCCCGGTCGTGGCCCGGCGATCTCACAACGGGTGCCCGGTCGCGGTGAATCACCCGCGACCCGGATACGGGAACAGCCGCCCGGATCGCGTTCGGAGACGCGATCCGGGCGGCTGTTCGTCGAGGAAATCGATCAGCTCCTCGGGTGAATCGATCAGCGCGGTCGGCGGATCAGAACACCCGCAGCTTGCCCGGTGACCAGAACCCCGAGCGGGTCTCGGTGCCGGTCTGGATCTCGGCCGCCTTGGCCGGGTAGTACTGCTCGTACTGCTCCAGCGAGCCCCAGTCCCGCGCCCAGTCGTCCTTCAGGTAGGTCGGGATGGTCTTGGACTCGGCGAGCATCTCGGTGAATCCGAGCGGTCCGCCGTTCTCGCCCGCCTGCCAGGTGTTGGTGGAGCTGATGGCCAGCGGACGGTCCGGCAGGATGCGGTAGTTCGGCACCTCGGCCACGCCGTAGCGGTGGTCGAACGGCCGCTGGCACGGGAACTGCAGGCCCACGGCCCAGTCCTCGAGGATCGGCTGTTCGGACCCCAGGAAGGTGTTGATCGTCTGCAGCTTCGGCACCCGCGGCGGGGTGAACGCCAGCCACTGATCACCGATCAGGATCGGATCGTTGGCCACGATGCGCACCGCGTTCACGTCCGAGGGGACCGCGTCCATCGGCACCCGCAGGTTTCGCCACGACGGGGCCGGGCCGACGTCGCGCGGTTCGTAGAACGACTTCAGTTCGGTGACGGAGCCGTCCGGGTTCTGATGGCCGTACTGCACCAGCAGCGACTGGCCGTAGGTCATATTGCCGGTGTCGTCGTGCGACATGACGCGTCCGGCCGCCGAGATCACGATGAGCGGCGAATCGTCCGAGCGGGCCGGCAGGGCGTACCAGCTGGAGGTCAGGTTGGCGGGCTGCTGCACGCCGTCCTGGTAGCTGCCCATGATCGGGGTGGTGGCCGGGTCGAGGCCGAACGGCAGCGCGACGGTGCTGCCGTTGACGCCCTCGGCGCCCTGCCCGCCGCCGGTGCCCGCGCTCTGGCCCTTCTCGAAGGCCGGGCCGACGGTCTGGGTGGAGGTGTTGCCGGTGCCCGGCTTCACCTCGACGCTGTCCGCGTCCAGTTTGTCGGGAACTCCGTTGGGGGAGAAGCCGATCGGTCCGCCGCCCGCGAGCGGGTCGTCGTTCTTGGGCGGGTTGGCCGGATCGATGATCGGCCTCAGGTTGCCGCCGTTCGGATTCGCCTCCACGAGAACGTCATTGGCCAGGCCGCACGAATTGCCGCCCAGCGCGTCGAAATTGGAGCGGGCCAGCGAGTACGCCGGGTACTGCGTCGCCGCGCCCTTGGCCAGCGACAGCACCTCGAACAGCACCATGAAGGCCGCGATCACGGTCAGCGGGATGGCCGCGAACTTGCGAATCCGCTTGCCGCGCTGGGTCTTCCCGTTCTCCATCGGCTTGGCATAGCCCTCGCGCAGCGACTGCCAGGCGACCACCGCCAGCGCCAGCCCGAACAGGACCAGCATCAGGGTGTTGGACTGGTAGCCGTGCAGCGAGACCCGCTTGTCGTACCAGGGCACACCGTAGCTGGACACGTACCAGTAGCCGTTGATGCCCGAGAACGAGAGCGCCAGCAGGAACAGCAGTCCGGCCAGGAACACCGAGCGGTTCTTGCGCGAGCGCAGCGCCGTCGCCGACACCGCGACCGCGGTGACCGCCGCCAGCGCACCCGCGATACCGGCGTAAGCGCCGAAGTGGTGCGTCCACTTGGTCGGGTTGAACATCATGAAGAAGATGGTTCCGAAGACCACGCCCATCAGCCGCCACGTCGGGCCCGAGGCGATGCCCGGCACCCGCCGCCTGCGCAGCAGCACCAGCAGGGTGGTGATCAGGCACAGGATCATCAGCAGGAAGGCGAAGCGGCGCGCGAGCGAGCCGTCCACGGTCTCCACGAACAGGTAGTAGTAGCGCAGGTAGTCCTCGTACCAGGCCAGGTTCGGGCCGACGGCCTGGCGCACCCGGTTGGCCTCCATGATCCCGGCGAAGGTCTGATCACCGAAAACGACCACCAGCACCAGGAATCCGGCCGCGGCTATCGGCGCCAGGAGTGCGAGGTCACCGAACTGCTTGCGCCGACGCACCACGATCGCGACCAGCGGCCGGATTCCGGCGAGCAGCGCCGCCACACACATCAGACCGGTGGGCGCGGCGGCCAGCGTGAACGCCGCGACCAGGACCGCGACGGCGGCGGGCAGCAATCGTGAAGTGGCGATGGCCCTTTCGATCGACACCCAGGTCAGCAGCGCGCCGAGCGCGACGATCGGCTCCGAGCGCAGGCCGTTGTTGTAGGGCATCCAGAACGCGAGGAACACCAGACCGCCGGTGATCAGCGCGACCTTGGAGGTCGCCACACCGCGTCCGAGCCGGGGCACCACCTCTCGGCTGATCACCATCCAGCACAGAATTCCGCAGAGCAGCGCGGGAATTCGCACCCACGGGCTCGCGGTGGAGATCTCCGCGAAGGCCTGGATGACGTAGTAGTACCAGCCGAACGGCGCCTCCGGGACGCCGAACCATCGGAAATAGTTGGCCATGTAGCCGGCGTGCGGGGCGACCCGCACCATGCTCATGATGTAGCCGTCGTCGGAGGTGTTCGCGCCGATGAAGTGCCACAGCACCAGTGCGCCGATGACGCCGCCGTCGGTCCAGGTCGGCTTCAGCCAGTGCGCCGGGAAGATGCGCCGGTGCCCGCGTCCGTCGCTGGTGTCGAGCGTGGCGAGCGCGCCCATGGCCAGCAGGGTCAGCAGCACCGCGGCGACGATCGCCACCATCTTGTAGACCGAGGGCGAGGAGGAGAATCGCGAATCCACCGTCATGTGGAACGAGAGACCCTGCGGCACCTCACCTTTCATATCGGTGAAGACGCCGACCACCTGCGGGCGCAGATCGCCGTCGAGCTTGCCGTCGACCGGCACCACGACGGTTTCCTTGCCGCCGTCGGCCCGCGTGCGCTCGACGGTGCGGGTCAGACCCTCGAAGGTGGCGGAGGTCTTGTCGATGTCGGAGGTGATCACGATGGCCGAGCACTGGCTCATCTCCGACCGCGCGGCCGTGGCCACCACCGCGTTGCGATCCAGGACGTCTACGTTCTCGCCCGACACGCGAACGAACATGGATTCGAGGTCCGCGCCCTTGCCGCGCGGCGGCGCGGTTGCCAGCAGGATGCCCCCGCGCGGGTCCAGTTGCTCCACCGCCGTACACGGAATGCTGATGCTCAGATCCAGTGGCACCTGGGACATCAGCGGCGCCTGCACATTGCCGAGCGTCCCGTCCTGCGGCCAGTTGACCACCGCGGTGGTCTGCTCCACCGGAAGGAACGGCGTCGTCAGCGCGAACAGCGCACCGAGCAGACCAGCGACGATCGCTATCAGCTTCGCGACTCGATAATCGCCCGGCGTGGCCGGGTCGGTGGCCGGTGGATTCGGCTTGGTCAGGACAGCGGAGGCGTCGGGCACGGTTGCTGATCGTAGCTTCCCGGACCGATAGTGGCCCTGTTCACTCTCGTGCGAGACAGGTTGTCCCCTCTCGGGCCGAAGACACGCGTGTCACACTCGCGCGGACGCGCCGATGCGACACGCGTGCAGCATTCATCGGGCGCGAATCGGAGCGTCCTTCGCCAGCCCCGAACGAGTGTCGACGGTGACGCTCAACTCGGCCGGTTTCGCATCGGGCGCATACGGAGTGAACTGCTCGAGCGAGCCCCAGTCCCGCGCCCAGTCGTGGTTCAGATAGGACGGGATGGTGGCGGACTTCAGCAGCAGTCCGGTCCAGCCGAGCGGTCCGCCGCCGATATCGTCCTGCCAGGCATTGGAGGCGTCCGCGCCGACGCGGTCCGGCAGGATGCGCCACATCGGTACCTCGGCGACGCCGTCGTGGTGATCGAACGGGCGCTGGCACGGGAAGGCCAGCCCGACATGCCAGTCCTCCAGGACCGGATCGGTATGTCCGACAAGGGAATCGAGTGACTGCAGCTTCGGCACGCGGGGCGGGGTGACCGCCAGCCACTGCTTGGGCGTGATGTCGGCGTCATTGGCGACCAGGCGAACGGCGTTGGCCCCCACCGGAATCTGGTCCAGCGGCACACGCAGATTGCGCCACGACGGATTCGGGCCGATATCGATGGGCCGGATGCGTCCGACGCTGTCGTCGGCGACCTTGCCGTCGGCGTCGCGGGTGCCGTACTCCAGGAACAGATCCTGGCCGTAGGTCTCCACGCCGTCCTTGGTGAAGGAGCGAATGCGTCCGGCGGCGGTCACCACCAGCACCTTGTAGGCCGAATCCGTGCGCACCGCGGAGTCGAAGCGGTACCACTCGGTGGTGAGGGTGGAGACCTTCTGCTCCCCGGAGCTGTAGCTGCCCAGGATGGGGGTGGCGGCCGGGTCCAGGCCGAACGGCAGCGCGACGGTGCTGCCGTTGATTCCGGTGGCATCGCGGGTGCCGCCGCCGGTGCCCGCTCCGGTGGTGTTGGTGGTCTTGTTGTCGGAATCCTTGGTGACCGAGTTCGCACCGCCGGTGACGGTCTCCTCCGCGTCCGCGGTGAGGTCGGTGGCGACGCCGTCGGGGGTGAATCCGGTGTTCTGCGCGGCCAATCCGTCCGCGTCCGAGCCGCTCCACGGGTGCAGCAGCGATCCCTTCGTATTCGTCTCCACCAGTACGTCATTGGCGAGCGCGCACGAATCACCGGTCAGCGAGCGCAGGTTCGACGCCGCGATGGAGTAGGCCGGGTACTGGGTGACCGCCGCCTTGGCGAGCGAGAGCACCTCGAACAACACCAGCACCGCCGCCGCGATGGTGAGCGGCATGGTCGCGAATTTGTCGAACTTGCGGGTCTCGGGCTTGCGATAGGGCTCCCGGTAGTGCTGCCACAGCGCGAAGAGCAGGCTCAGGATCGCCAGGCCCAGGAACAGTGTGGAGAAACCCTTTCCGGCGACCAGGGGAGCCTTGTCGAACCACGGCACGCCGTAGGAGGACACGTACCACCAGCCGTTGGACCCGGTGAAGGTCATCGCGAGCAGGAAGAACACGGCCGCGGTGAACAGGGTGCGATTGCGGGGGGAGCGAATTCCCTTCGCGCCCACCGCGACCGCGGCCAGCGCCGCCACCGATCCGGCCAGTCCGGCGTACACGCCGAAGTGATGCGTCCACTTGGTGGGCGTGAACATCATCAGGAACAGCGACATGAAGATGATGCCCAGAATCCGGGCCGACGGCCCGCGTGAGGTGCCCGGAATGCGGCCGTTCTTGCGCAGCATCACCGCGAAGCAGACGGCCAGGCACAGCAGCATGGCCAGGATGCCGAACCGGCGCGCGAGCGACCCGTCGGGGGAGAGCATGAGCAGCGAGTCCCAGCGGGTGCGCTCGTCGAACCAGGCCACGTTCGGGCCGATGAGCGTGCGAACCCGGGTGGCCTCCAGCACCGAGGCGATGGTCTGATCGGCGAAAACGACCACCAGGACCAGGGTTCCGGCCGCGATGCCGGGTGCCAGGAGCGCGCCGTACCGCAGCAGCGCCGAGCCCCGGGACCCATCGCCCCTGCCGCGCTCGAGGATGGCCAGGACCACCGGTCGCGATCCGGCGATCAGCGCGGCGATGCAGATCAGGCCGGTCGGGCCGGCCGCCAGCGAGAAGCCCGCGATCAGCACCGCGACGGCCGCGGGCAGCAAACGCCTTGTGGCAATGGCGCGTTCGATGGAGCACCAGGTCAGCAACGCGCCCGCGGCGATGATCGGTTCCGGGCGCAGGCCGTTGTCGTACGGCATCCACGCGGCCAGGAACACCAGGCCCGCGGTCCAGACGGCCACCTTGTCGCGCCGCACCCGAGCGCCGAGCCGCGGCAGCACCTCGCGACTGATCACCAGCCAGCACACGATGCCCGCCAGCAGGGACGGCAGACGCATCCACGGGCTGGCATCGCTGATCCGGGTCATCCAGACCAGGACCTCGTACGGCCAGCCGAACGGGGCCTCGGCCACACCGAACCAGCGGTAGTAGTTGGCCATGTACCCGGATTCCTTGGAGGCCCGGGCCATATTGAGGATGTAGCCGTCGTCGGAGGTGTTCGCGCCGATGAAATGCCAGAGGACCAGCGTGCCCAGCACGGTGACGTCGGCCAGGCTGAATCGCCACCAGTGCGCGGGCAGGAAGCGCCGGGCCCGGCGGCGGTCGCCGGTGTCGAGCAGATGCAGGGCGTACAACGCGATCAGCGTGAACACCACCGCGCCGATGATGGCGGCCTGCTTCATCCAGCTCGGGCTCGAGGTGAAGCGCGCGTCGATGTCCGCGACCGCGACCGCGCCGCGCAACTGCTCCCGCGTCAGATCGGTGAACATCCCGACCACCTGCGGCCGGGTGTCACCGCCGACCTTGTTCGCGAACGGCGTCCCGTCCTTGCGCGCGGCGCCGGTGATCTCGACGTTCGTCGCGGTGGCGTCGGAGTGCAGGCTCAGCGATCCGCCGTCCCGGATCTCCGAGATCGGTACGGACAGCAGCGGAATCAGCCGCAGCAGCACCGACACCGTCCTGCCCAGCTCCGGTTCCTCGCTGACCTTGATCACCAGGCCCTTGTTCGCCGCCTGCCCCGAAGCCACCGGGACGGTCGAGAACAAGGTGCCGTCCGGAGCGTCACGCAGCAGCTCGTACGGCAGGTTCACATCGAGGTTCAACGGGACGTAGGACACCAGTGGTGCCTCGACATTGGCGGAATCCCCCTGCGGCCAACTCAGCGTCGGCCGGTCCTGCCGCACGGGCAGAACAGGAGTCAGCACCGCCAGCAGGATTCCGAGAATCCCGGAGATCAGGGCGACGAGTCGGATACGAGGGAACGCTCGGGTGTCTTCGCGCACGAGCACCGATGCTATAGACCGTCCGGATCGGTTCGCCCGCACGGGAGCGTTCTCCGCGACCATGTCCGCGGCCGCGCCGGCGGTTCCCGGTGGTCCTGGGTCAGACGAGGGCGCGGACGTCCCACAGCCAGACGCCGTCCACCTGCTTGGCCTCGATGCCCAGGAGTTGATCCATGGTGAGGCGCAGGACGTCGGCATTGTCGGTGGGCGGCAGCACGACCACATCGGCCCGCCAGTAGCGCAGATCCTCGAGGGCCTGGGCGCGGGCGGCCTCGTCGACGACCGGCACCCGGTTGGACTGCTGGGCGCGGATCAGGAGGCTGGCGGTGGGGCGGTCGTCGGGACCGTAGCGGCCCTTCTTCTCGGTACCGGTGGGGCCGACGAAATAGCCTCCGGCGAGCGGGAAGTCGAAGTCGGCGTCGGCCTGCCAGCGCAGGGCGCGCGCGTCGGGCGGAGACGGCGGCGGCGCGATCACCACGGAGCCGTCCGAAACGTACTGGCGCACAGTGCCGTCCGCGAAGAAAGCGGGTGTGGGGGCGCGCTGCACCACCGGCAGGATGGTGGGGGTGAGCGGCAGCAGGGCCAGGATCAGCGCGCCGAACCAGGCCAGCGGCCGCCAGTCGGTCGCCGATTCACGCCAATACTCGAGGGCGCGTTGGGTTGCCACCGCGAGCATGACGCCGATGGCCGGAATGGCGGCCATCGTGAAACGCGATTCCAGCACCGAATTGAGCAGCGGTACCTGCTCGAACCACTTCCACGGCAGCGCGAAACCGCTGTCGTGGCGGCCGAACATGAGCGTCGCGCCCAGCGACAGCACGGTGAATCCCACGATGACGGTCACCGCGGCCCGCACCACGCGCTCGCGCCACATGAGTACGGCAGTGACGGTGAGCAGGATCAGCAGCGGCCAGCCGAAGTACGAATTCTCCTCGGTGGCATTGATGCTCACGTTCTGCTGATGCGAGAACACGCCGCCGAGCGATTCGGACGGGAACTGGTACAGCGATTTGAAGTCGTTGCCCATCGGACCGTGATCGATGGAGCGGTAGGACTGCGGGCCGAAGAACTGCCACCAGAGCGGAATCTCGGTGAGCGCCACCGTGATCAGCGCCGCCAGCAGCACGGTCGGGGTGATGGCGCGCAGGGCGCGCACACCGGCGCGCGGGGAGTGCAGGTAGTAGACGAGCGCGAAGACGCCGAAGGCGAGCGCGAAGATGAGGAGCGGCTCCTCGCCCAGCGCGATCTGCAGCGCCACCAGCAGGCCCAGCACGAACGCGTCCCGCAGCCGGCGGGCCTTGCGGGCCTCGGCCGGGGCGTTCGCGCGCCGGGCCAGCTTGATGATCTGCAGCGCGATCAGCGGAAGCAGGGCCAGTACGACGAAATTCGGGTGCGCGTTGGCGTGCGAGATCATCGCCGGTGCGAAGCCGCAGAACAATCCGCCCACGGCCGCAGCGGTTTTGGAGGTCACCAGTTCCCGGGAGAACAGCCAGTACCAGGCGAAGGCGGTGCCGAACAGGCCGAGCGTGAGCACCAGCACGAAGGTGACGGTGGGTCCGAACAGCAGCGTGACCGGTGTGAGCGGTACGCCGACGCCGAACATGGCGGTATTGGCCATCATGTTCACGCCGTCGGGATAGTTCTGCAGCACGGTGCCCAGCGGATTCTGCAGGTTCGCGATCCGGTGCGCGGTGACGGCGAAGAACCACTCCCACATGGTCTGGTCCTGGCCGCTCTTGATCAGGTAGCCCCGATCGGTGTGCAGCCATTGCCCGGACAGCACCAGCACCGCGAGCGACAGATACCCGGTCGCGACGAGCAGGTCGGCGCGAGCCAGGCGGATGCGCCGGGCGACCCGCGCGGGGCGGGTCGGCGTGGGGGGAGCGGACGTTCCGGAGTCCACAGCCGGTGCGGTGCGGTCGAGAACCGCGACCGCCGATCCGTCTTCGTTTGTCCGGTTGGTTGCCCACCCCAGTGCCACGCGCAAACTCCTGCCTTCACAATCAGGCGCTCACGCTACCGGTAAGGACTGAGAGTGCGCTGGCAAGTGCGAGAGCTATCCACGGAAACGCCGATTTATCCCCGGAATCGGCGGCTTTTTCGGGGATAAAGTGACCCTTGTCTCGTTCTCCGATAACGATTTCCGGCGAGGCGATTTGTATGTGACCTGGGACACAACGGATCAGCGGCGCACCACAAGGGTGAACGGCCCGAAATCGGTAACCCGGAAGTGTTCGCTCTCGAACAGTGCTGCCGGGAAACTCACCGTGTACCGCTTCACATTCGGATCGTTCGGGTAGACATCCTCCGCCAGGCGCAGCGTGTATTCGTTTCCGGAGCGGCGGAACAGGAACGCGTCGGGGGCCCGCCACACGCAGTGATTCAGTGCGTCCTGCAATTCCTGTGGCGACTTCAGCTGTGACCAGCGCTTGATCTCGGCGGCGCGTGCCGGGAAATCCGCGAGCGGATTGGCGTAATGCGAAGTGAGGGCCTGGAATCCGAAGTACGGGTAGATGGACAGGAAACTCATGTCCGCGGTCAGCACCACGCTCTCGTCGCGCCGACGGCCGGTCTGCTCCAGCAGGGCCGCGTCGATCGCGGCGTAGTGCGAGACCGCCGAGGGCGGGCGCTTGTCCGCGCGAACGCCGCTGCCGTCGGTGTCGGTGTACGCGGTGGTGATCTCCGAGGCCAGCACGTGCGGAATCTGCTGGCTGAAGGCCACCGCGCCCAGCACCGCGACCACGGCGGCGGCGGGGCGGAATCGGTCAGGTTCGCCGAGCGCCTGATAGATCGCCCGTGCACCCTCCACGAAGCCGAAGGATCCGGCCGCCGCCAGCAGCGCGAGCAGGATCGGGTCGAGCCGGAACGAGAGCAGCGTGGTCCCGGCCGCCGTGGCCAGCATCGACAGCAGGCACCACAGGTAGACCGCCAGCACGCCGATGCCGAGCGCCTGCGCCCGCCGCGAACTGCCCGCCCGCACCACCAGCCAGATCGTCCCGAGCAGGCAGAACATGCCGAGCGGATCGAAATCGAGCATGGGCAGCGGCAGTCGCGAACCGGATTCGGGCAGGTAGTGGAACGCGCTCCCGGACGCGAAGTTCGCCTTCCCGCTCACGAACTTCAGCAGGAAGGGCAGCCACACGGTCAGCGCCAGCAGGCCCGCGACCGCGCCCATGGCGATCAGCCGAACCAGAATCGGCCATACCGCTCGCCACACGGTCGGGACCGACTCGCGTGCGCGGCGAGCCGCACTGCGGCCGCGCAGTGCCAACCCGAGCGCGATCACGGCCATCACGCAGACGGTGAAGACGACGACGGCGAAGTACAGCGTGTAGAACGTGGCCGCCAGGCCCAGGAACAGGCCCGCGCCGATCACCGCACCCCAGCCGCCGGCGGTCGACGGGTCCGGCTCGGCGGGCCGGTACAGCGCGCCCCAGGCCAGCAGCAGGGCCGGGCCGAGCAGCAGTACGAGCGGCGCGCTGTACGCCTCGGGCGAGCCGTAGGCGAGCACCACCGCCGTGGTGGCCGCGGTCACCGCGACCGCCCATTCGGCGCGAACCAGCCTGGACCACAACACGAGTGCGATGACCGCGGCCACCGCGAGCCCGATGATGGCGAACGGCTTGAACGCCTCCCACCCGGCCATCCCGGTGAGGTTGGCGAAGCGTCCGCCGAGCCAGAACCAGCCGCCCGGATAGAACGGCGGAATCTCGGCGTAGTTCATATCCCGCAGTGCCGCACTGTCGGTCAGCCGCGTCAGGTACTGCGTGCGGAACTCCTGATCCACCGAGAGCCCGAACAGATACAGCTTGGTGGCGGCCAGCGGCATGCCGAGCGTGACGGTGACGAAGGCCGAAAGTCCGGCCCAGGACAGCACTTTGGCCAGCAGCGGGCGGCGGTGTGCGCGAATCAGCACGATGGCGATCACCAGCACGGCGATCGCGGCCACCTGCCCGGCGGTGGTCAGCGCGCGGGTCACATTCGAGGAGTTGAACGCCGGCCACTGCACCCGCGCGAAGGCGAGCAGGCCCACCCCGGCCACCCCGGATGCGACGACGGCCGCCAGGATCGCTTCGCCGAGGGCACTGCCCGCCGGCCGGGCGAGTCTCGCGACGCGGCCCGGCGAGTCGGGTGCGGGGTTCGGGGCGGGCGCGGGATTCGCCGGGGCCGTCTCCGGTGCGGTGCTGCTCATCGGCCCGCCCCGTTCACATCCGGCGCGTCCACGCCGTATGCAGCCAGCTGCTCGATGTTTCGCACTCCGCCTCCGGATTCTCGGTCACCGTGCCCGGCGCCCCACTGGACGCCGCGCGTCAGCCTACTTACGTTGTATGTGCGATGTCGCCACGTCATCCCCGTGCGATGTCGCCCGTCATTCCGGTTCGACGTCGTCACGTCATGCCGGTTCGATGTCGCCCTGTCATCCTGGCGCGCAACTTGGTCCCGGTGTGACGTAGCCCCGTCATCGCGGCGCGCTTTCGGCCGGGATCCACACCGCGGCCGCTCGACGAACAGGGTGGGTCGCGGCTGAAAGCATGCCGGAACGACGGTTGGTGAATGCTCACGCAAGATGGTCGGCGAGTTCGCTCGAACGGTTGACGAGATCGCGTAAGACGGTTGATGAGCGCACACAAATGGAACTGCCGCACCTGCGAATGCGGGTGCGGCAGTTCCGAGTTCGCGGGCAGACCCTAGATGGGCAGCTTGCGGAAGATGGGGCGCGGGACGTGGCGCAGGATCATCATGACGTACCGGAAAGTGCCCGGGGCCCAGACGATTTCCTTGCCCTTCTGCGAGGCGGCCACCGCGAGGACGGCCACGTCCTCCTTGTTCACGGTGAGCCCGTTCTCCTTGGCGTGCGCCGAGAGCTTGGTGCGCACCATGCCGGGGCGGATGACGGTGACGCGCGGGCCGAACTTGGCCAGCGCCTCGCCGAGGCCCAGGTAGAAGCCGTCGAGTCCGGCCTTGGTGGAGCCGTACACGAAGTTGAAGCGCCGCACACGCTCACCGGCGACCGAGGACATGGCCAGAATGCGGCCGAAGCCCTGCGCCTTCATCTTCGCGCCCAGCAGCACGCCGACGGACACCGCGGCGGTGTAGTTGATCTGGACCATGGTGACGGCCTTGCGCTGGTCCTGCCAGAACACCTCGCCGTCGCCGTCGATGCCGAACGCGACCACGGCCACGTCGACGTCACCGCTCGCCCACGCGGTGTCGATGACGGCCGGGTGACTGTCGGTGTCGAGCGCGTCGAAGTCGATGACCTGCACCTCGCTCGCGCCGGCGTCCTTCATCTGGCGCTCGGCGTCCTCGCGCAGCGGGTCGCCGGGCAGCGCCGCCAGGATGATACGGGCGGGCCCCTTCTTCAGGTACTCCGAGACGATCGCCAGACCGATCTCCGAGGTACCGCCGAGAAGCAGAATGGACTGCGGATTCCCTACCGCATTGATCACTGAAGCTCCAGCCTTCGCGCCATATCGGACATGAAAACGCCTGTGGGGTCCACGGATCGGCGAATCTTGATCCACTCGTCGATGCGGGGATACATCTTGTGGAAGGACTCCGCGGTGGTGCGGGAATCCTTCGCGGTGTACAGCCGGCCGCCGAATTCCAGGACCCGCTTGT
Source organism: Nocardia jejuensis NBRC 103114 (assembly GCF_001613145.1). Lineage (GTDB taxonomy): Bacteria > Actinomycetota > Actinomycetes > Mycobacteriales > Mycobacteriaceae > Nocardia > Nocardia jejuensis. Next base: position 114,549 of record NZ_BDBU01000024.1, on the reverse strand, counting down.
CGAGATCGGAGACGAGCTCGTTGAGCCCCGCACGAATCGGGAAGTCTACGCAGATGTTCCAGCCGGGCATCGGGAAGCTCAGCGGCGCCGCATTGCCCTGGCCGAACAGCTTGAAGACGTTCAGCGCCGAAATGTGCCCGGATGCCTGAATGTCGATGATGATCTTCTTGAATTCCTCGACCGCTTCGGTCGGCACCACGAACTGGTACTGCAGGAATCCGGCCGGACCGTAGGCGCGATTCCACTCCGAGATCATGTCGAGCGGGTGGTAGAACTGCGTCAGGTTCTGCACCTTGCCGGTGTAGTTACCGCCCATGGCGTAGTACGCCTCGCCGACCGCGCCCAGGGTGAGCCGGTTCGCGGTGAAGCTCGGGAAGATGTTCGGCACCGTGAGCAGTTGCGGCGCATCGAACTTCAGCGGATTCTTCTGCTTCTTCGCCGGCAGCTCGTCGACCTTCGCCAGCCGGCCGCGAGTGATGCACGCGCGCCCCAGCTTCGGCTGCGGGTTCATCACGTCGAACCACGCGCTCGAGTACGTGTAGTTCGCCTCGCTGCCGTCGCTGTGCGCCGCGATGGTCTCGTCCAGCGTGGTGGTCTTCACGCCGTCGTTGATGAAGTACGCGGACTCCGTCGGGATCATCTCGATGGTCGCGCGCAGGATGATGCCGGTCAGCCCGTTGCCGCCGACGGTCGCCCAGAACAGCTTGGCGTTCTTCTTCGGCCCGATGGTCTGCACCTTGCCGTCCGCGGTGAGCAGATCGACGGACCGGACGTGATTACCGAAAGAACCCTCGCTGTGATGGTTCTTGCCGTGAATATCGGAGGCGATGGCGCCGCCGATGGTGACCTGACGCGTCCCGGGTAGCACCGGAACCCACAGCCCGAACGGCAGCGCCGCCTTCATCAGCTGATCCAGGCTGACGCCGCCGTCCACGTCGACCATGCGCGAGTCGCGGTCGATGCGGTGGACGCGGTTCAGCGCGGTCATGTCGACGACGAGCCCGCCGGAGTTCTGCGCGTGGTCACCGTAGGAGCGGCCGAGGCCGCGCGCGATGACGCCGCGTCGCAGATGCGCGGGCTTCGAGTCGTTGTCCTCCGCGACCATGGCGACCGCACGGGCGATGAGCTCCGGGTCACTGGTCGAGAGAACTTCGGCGGTGGTGGGTGCGGTGCGACCCCAACCGGTCAGAGTGCGAGTCCGCGTCGGAAGGGCGAACGAGCCGCCGTTCGACGCTGTGTCCGCACCGTCGCTCGCCGAGATATCGGCGGCGGCCGTGGTGGTCTGAGCTTTCGTGGACATCGGGATAGAGGCTACAGGCATAACCGGATCGAGGCTTGTGTCCTATCTCCCCGGCGGTACTGTCTCGAGCGACCTGCGAGCAGGCCGCTGGAGGTACTCTCGTGCGCTGTGACCGCGGAACCCCATCTGCCCCTGCCGCCCGAGCTGCCCGTCGTCGACGAACCGGGTGGTACGGACGTTGATCTGAAGACTCAGATCATCCGATTCGCGGCGACCGGCGGCCTGTCGGCCATCGTCGACTTCGGCCTCTACACGCTGATGTTCAAGGTGTTCGGGCTGCCGCTGCCGGTGGCCAAGGCCATCAGTTTCATCGCCGGGACCACGACCGCGTACCTGATCAACCGGCGCTGGACCTTCAAGGCCGAGCCGAGCCGCAAGCGCTTCATCGCGGTGGTGATCCTGTACGCGGTGACCTTCGCCATCCAGGTCGGCATCAACCAGGTCTGCTACTACGCGCTGCCGGACGAATGGTGGCGGATCTGGCTCGCCTTCTGCGTCGCCCAGGGAACCGCCACGGTGATCAACTTCATCGTGCAGCGCGCGGTCATCTTCAAGATCCACTGACGGATCATCCAGGATGAACAAGGCCCCCGCCGACCGGCGGGGGCCTTAGTTCTCTCGAGGTTCTTTCCAGGACGCCTTTGTTCTGCCGGCCTCAGGACTCGACCAGGTCTCGTGCTTCTTCTTTGACGTGGAAGTAGTCGCCGCCCTTGGCGCGCATATTGTCGGTGCCCCACTCGCGATTTTCGCGCTGGGCGGGCACCAGGTGCGGGATGTGCTTGCGGCAGTGGATGTACGCCTCTTCTATGTCCACCACCACCCAGCGCTCGGGCTGGCGGCCGCGTTCGCTGTCGGGCAGGTCGGGGACGCAGCGGCGCATGAGGGTGTCGTCGACGACCCGGGCCGTCCCGTTGATGTGCAGCCCGATCAGGTCCTGCACGAAGTCGACCATGAGGATCCCGATGTGCGGGTTCTCCAGCATGTTTCCGAGGCTCGCCAGGACGCCGTTGCCGCGATACTCCGGGTAGGTGACGGTTCGTTCGTCGATGACGTGCAGGAAGCCGGGTCTGCCCGCCCGGAAGCTGTTGTCGCACTCACCGTGTTTGTCCGCGGTGGCGATGAACGCCATTTCCATCCGGGCGATGAATTCGATCATGTGGCGGTTGAGCTGATTCCGGACTTGATCCTCGTAGAAACGCTCTGCCCGATCCTGGGTTCCGTAGCGTTCCTGGAGTTCTCGCTCGCCGTCGCTGCCGATTCTGTTACCGGGCATCGTGCGCCCCCTTTGGTAGCTGAATACCGGATAGAAGAGGCTCGGCCACGAAACTAGGCCGTATGAAATCCTATCCGGTCTAACCATTTTGGTGTGGCGAATGGGTGAACCGGCGAAAAGGCCTGTTGGGGCGGGGTCGAGGGATGCTGGTCACACCTTCTCGGGCGAGGATCCTCCCGTATGGAAGCTTCGGCAAGGGACCTTCGTCGCTTAGCTGCGATGATGCTGACCTTGCTTCGGCTATCGAAATATCGAGTTACCCGGCGCGGGCTGGGATTTCGCGGTAGTGGTTAATCCCTTTTGCTCGGATATGTCCGGCTTCCTTCGGGCGTCATCCCCCCTTGCGCAACGGATCCGGTGGCGCGGAGGGGTGCGGGAATCACCGCGCCTTGCGCTCCAGCCCCGCCCGATCCACGACCAGCACCGATCCGCGGCCGAGCCGCACCACGCCCTGATCTTCCAACTCCCGCAACACCTTGTTGGCGGTGGCGCGCGTGGTCCCGGCCATGGACGCCAGATCCTCCTGGGTGAGCCGCACTGTCGAGGGCCGATCGTCCCCGTCCCCGTACACCCGCGCCAGATGCGCCAGCCGCCGCAGCACCCGCGTCTCCACCGGGAGGTACAGCGCCTCCAGCACCGCGGCCGAGAGCCGACGCACCTGTGCCGCAAGCGATGTCGTGAGGAACCGCTCCACCTGCGGATGCTCCGCGCGCAGTCGTTCGAGCTGCCGCCGATTCAGGGTCAGCGTCTGCGCGTCGGTGACGGCCACGATGGTCGCGGTGCGCCGGGCATCCGGGCTCAGCAGGGCCTGCTCGCCGAACATGTCGCCGGGGCCCAGGATGGTCAGCGTCGCGGTGTGCCCGAGCGGCGTGGTCACCCGCACCACCAGCCGGCCCGCCGTGATCAGATGCACGCAGTCGCCGGGATCGCCCTCGTGGCAGACGATGTCGCGACGCTGGAACCTCCGGGGCGTGCAGGCCGCGATGAACTCGCGCCGCTCCTGCGGCGAGAGTCCTTCCAGCAGTTCGAATTCCGTCATCGCAGCGCCACCAGTTCGTACACGGTCACCGGCAGACTCTTCCCCTTGATGTCGAAATCGCCCAGGCACGTCACCTCGGCCCGGTCACCGAGCCGTTCGCGGGTCAGCGGGCCGACCGCCACGGTGCCCGGTTCGGCCAAACCCTCCAGGCGCGCGGCCAGATTGGTGGTGTCCCCGATGGCGGTGAAGTTCCGCATCTCGCGCGCGCCGACGTTCCCGACGATGGCGGGACCGGTGTTCACCCCGACCCGGAACATGGGCCACTCGCCGTGCGCGCCGTTCCCGCGCTCGCGCACCGCGGCCGTGGCCCGCTGCAGCGCCAGCCCGGCCCGCGCCGCCCGCAGCGCGTGATCACGTTGCCGCACCGGCGCATTGAAGATCGCCATCACCGCGTCGCCGACGAACTGCACCACGGTGCCGCCCTCGGCCAGGATCTCCGGCACGATCGCCCCGTAGTAGGTGTTCAGCATGCGCATGACCTGTTCCGGCCCGGCCTGCTCGGCGAACGGGGTGTAGCCGCGCAGATCCGCCATCAGCACGCTGACCTCGTGGATCTCACCGCCCAGCCCGGCCTGCGAGGGGTCCGCCAGCAGCGCGTTCGCCACCTGCGGTGACATGTACGACCGGAACAATCCGTCCAATTGCTGGTAGAGCCGGGCGTTTTCGAGCACCACCGAGGTCTGCGCCGCGAACGACCGCGCCACCGCGTGCTCGGCCGGACCGAGCCCGGCGCCCGCCGCCGGATCGGCGTACGGCAGCGGCGCGGCCGGCGCCCGCGTGCCGGTTCGGGATGTCGGAACCGCGGGCCGCCAGCCGAATCCGCGAGTCCGGCCGCGCACGCGTGAGCCGGGCGCGGGCACGGTGAGTTCGGCATCCGACGCCTCGTCGCCGACCGGCCGATCGATCCCCGATTCGGCAGGGAGCGCACCGGTTGCCGGATCGGCCGAGTCCGGTGCCGTAGCAACGGGAATCGCTCGGGCCCGGGTACCTACCGAGTGTGGTCCGCGATCGCCGACTCCGCCCGCGCCCGGATCGGCCGCACGTCTCGAAGCGCCGCCCGCGCTGCCGGCTTCGGCAAGCCCGTACGCCGGGCCGGTGTCCTCGATCGCCGCCGGTGCAATCGTGCCCGTGGCCGGGCGGGTCAGTTCCAGCACTCCGGCCTGAATCCCCTTGACGTGCAACGGGAATCCGAAGGAAGCCGGATTGGGTGGGCCGCCGTCGGCGAAGACCAGCCGGCCGCGCCGCAGCAGGCCGATCCGCACCACGTCGCGGTCGAAGGCGGATCCGGCCAGCCGCTGGATCTCGGCCAGCAGCTGCGTCTCACCGCGAATCACGCTGGAGCGCTCACCGACCGCCACCAGCGCGCCGAGCCGCCGCACCTGCTCGCGCTCGTTGCCCAGCGCCTGCGCGCCCTGCTGCAGCACCGCGATCTGGCGTTCGGTCAGTCCGAAACGCCGGGCCAGCTGCTGACCGACCGCACCCAGCGGTTCCGTGGCCGGAACACCGCCGCTGGCACGGGTTTCCAGCGCGGCGACCATCTCCTCCAGGGCGTGGTCGTAGTCGCGCTGGATGGCGACGATGGTGCTGCGCTGGGTGACGCTGTCGAACAATCCGCGCGCGGATCCCTCCTTGCGGAAGGAGCGGTGCGCGCTGATCGCGATGAGCGCGAAGGCCGCCCCCAGCAGCACGTGCCACTCCCACCACGACACCCGCCAGCTGCGGCCGAAGCCGACCGCGAACAGCGCCTCGGCCAGCAGGATGAACGCCGTGAGCACACTGAGCAGGATGGTCCCGCGAGTGCGCAGGTACAGCACCGCGTACGCGCCCGCCGCGATCAGATAGCAGGCCGCACCGACGAAGGCCAGCGCCACCAGCGGCCCCTGCGCCTCGGAGTGATCGGGCGGGGTGTCGAAGGGCGGGACCCGGGTGAGCGAGAGCAGCGCCCACACCGCCATCAATGAAAGGGGCAGGACGGCAAGGATTTCGGTGATTCGGTGAACCCGCGCGGTGGGCCGATACTCCACCACCGAGCCCAGTGCCGCCAGCCCGCCCAGCACCATACCCACCGGAACGGCGACCGTGAAGCCCACGTTCGCGGACGACAGGATCACCCCCGGCGTGGCCAGCGCGTGCAGGCCCAGAAATCCCGAATTCAACTGGAACACCAGCGAAACCAGCACCAGGCGCATGTCCCGGTGTGCCCGCGCGGCCCGCAGCAGCAGCACGCCCAGCGCCAGCGACAGCACCGCGGCCCCGAGGATCAGCCAGAAGTGCACGCCCTGGTGCATGTACATGTGATCCAGCTCCGGGCGGCTGATCAGCAGCCACAACCCGGCGGCGGGCAGCGCGACATGTACTGCCCACAGCAGTATTCGAATCGGCGACATTCTCTTTTCCGGTGTCAGGCCCTGGTGAGCGTCACCGGTACGCCGTTGAACACGGCGTTCCCGGACGGCGCGTCCACGAGCGAATCATCGGTCAGCGCATTGGCGTTCACTCCGGCGTGCTCGCGTGCGACCTGCTGGTTGCTGTCCTGATGTCCCCACCCGTGCGGCAGGCTCACCACCCCGGGCATGATGTCCGGCGTCTGTTCGAGCTCCACGGTCACCGAGCCTGCCGCCGACTTCACCACGGCGTGCCCGTCCAGACCCAGCCGCGTGGCGTCGTCCGGATGGATGTGCAGCGTGCACCGATTGGAGCCGCCCACCAGCGGCGCGACATTGTGCAGCCAGCTGTTGTTGGATCGCAGCTGCCGCCGCCCGACCAGCACCATCTCCGGCGGGGCATCCCGCAACCGTCCCCGCAATCGCACGACATCATCCAACAGCTCCCGGGGCGCGAGCTCCACCTTTCGTGACGCTGTTCGCAGTGCGCCCGGCAGGCGGGGCCGCAACGGTCCCAGATCGATCCCGTGCGGGTTGTCCAGCAATACCTGCAGGTTCAGCCCGCTCGAGTACACCCGGGCCTCGGATTCGCCACCTCCCGCGGAGCCCGCGGGCGCACCGGGTGCTGCGACGTCGTGCACCGGGACACCGGCCGCACTTCCCGCCGCCGTGCTCGCATCGTCGCCGGGGGAGGCGCCGAGAGCCTGCGCCGTGGCATCGCCCGCACCACCGGCGCTCGGGACGCGGTCCGCGGGGGCTTCGGGCGCACCGTCGCCGGGGCGGGTCCGGTCGGCAGCGTCTCGGGCGGCCCGGTTCGCCGCCGGGTTCCATTCGCCGTACGGTCCGAGTTTGAGCATCATGTCGATGCGGTGCTCGGTGGTGTTCTCGCCCAGGAGTTCGTGGCGGCGCTCCGCCATGCCGGCTTTGTGCAGGGTGCCCGCGATGACGATCTCGTCGACGACGGTGAGCGGGTCCAGACCGGGCTGGGGGTCCTGGCCGCTGACCGCCAGCGCGAGCCGCGCCATGACCTCGGCCTCGGAGAGCTGCTCGGGCTCGGTGCCGGTGCCGGTCGTGCGCAGCGGAATCAGCGGTCGCGAGTAGCGGGCGTAGTTGTGCACGGCGAACTGCAACAGCGCGAAGTCGTAGTGCGGGGACTGCAGGATGCGCGGCGGCGGGAGGATCACGTCGGCGTGCCGGGTGGTCTCGTTGAGATAGCGATCCACGCTGACCATGAACTCGAGGCTCGCGAAGGCGTCGTCCAGACGGGTGCTGCTGGGTGCGGAGCGGACCGGGTTCCCGGCCACGGTCACCATCGTGCGGATCCGGCCCTCGCCCGGTGTGAGGATCTCATCGGCGAGCGTGGCGACCGGCAGCTCGCCCATGGCCTCGGGGAGCCCGCGCACCCGGCTGCCCCAGCGGCCGAGCCGGAACGGGCGGCTGCGCACGATGCCCAGCGCCGCGCCGTTCGCGAACATGGCCCCGCCGGGCGAATCCAGATTGCCGGTCAGCACGTTCACCACATCCACCAGCCACTGCGTGAGGGTGCCGAATTCGGCTGTGCACGTGCCGATTCGCGCGTAGACGGCCGCGGTCGGCGCGGCGGCCAGCTCGCGGGCCAGCCGCACCACGGTCTCGGCCGGGACGCCACAGCGCTCGGCGACCTGATCCGGAGTGAAAGGCGCGGCGGCGGCGCGCACGTCGTCCAGTCCCTCGACCTCGACGCGCACCGCGGTGAGATTCTCCGCGAACAGCGTGTTCACGATCCCGAACAGCAGGTAGGCGTCACTGCCGGGGCGCACGAACAGGTGCTCGTCGGCCAGTTTGGCGGTGCGGGTGCGGCGCGGATCGACCACGACGAGCCGGCCGCCGCGCTTCTTCAACGCCCGCAGCCGCCCCGGGAAATCCGGTGCGGTGCAGAGTGATCCGTTGGACTCCAGCGGATTCGCGCCCAGCATGAGCAGATAGTCGGTGCGATCCAGGTCCGGCACGGCGACGGTCAGCGGATCACCGAACATGAGCCCGCTCGACACCTGCTTGGGCATCTGGTCGGCGGTGCTGGCGGAGAAGAAGTTCCGGGTGGCCAGCGCGCGAATCAGCAGCGGCACGTACAACGCGCCCGCGACGGTGTGCGCGTTGGGATTGCCCAGATACAGCCCGGCCGACTGATTGCCGTGCTCGGCGGTGATCTGCGGCAGCCGCTCTCGGATGATCCCGAACGCCTCGTCCCAGCTCGCGGTCCGCCAGCGGTCGGTGGCCCGGTCCCGGATCATCGGCGCGGTGAGCCGGTCCGGGTCCTCGTCGAGATGGCCGAGGGTCGCGCCCTTGGGGCAGATGAACCCGCGACTGAACGGATCGGCATGGTCACCGCGTACGGAAGTGATGTGGTCGGCACTGTCCACCGTGAGCTCGAGGCCGCACACGGCCTCGCAGAGTGGGCAGGTGCGCAGCAGTGTCCGATGACTGTCCGTGACATGGGTCATAACCAATGATCGCGCGGGAAGGCCGAAGGCGAAACACTTGCGCATCAACTCGGTCGTCCCCGCTTGTGTCGGCGAATTGACACACGCAGCGTGTGGACGCGAACAGACCGGCGCCGCAGCGCGGGCGAAGCTGGCTGACATGCGGTTCTTGGAGCGAACAGAAGCCCTCGAAGCCCTGAGCCGGGCCTGGGAGGAAGTCGCCGCCGGTCGTGGCACGGTGGCCGAGGTGTCGGTCGACGGGGAGCGGGGACTGGTCGTGCGCGCTCCGGAGACGGTCCCGGAACCGCCGGGCCCCGGAGTCCCCCGGCTCACCGGCCGCCAGCAGGACGTTCTGGATCTGCTCTGCGCGGGTCTGACGAATGTCGAGATGGCCGAATACCTGGTGTTGTCGGTCCGGACCGTCGACCATCACGTCTCCGCTGTGCTGCGCAAACTGGGTGTCACCAATCGCCGAGCGGCCCGCGCCCTCGCCCTGAACCAGCCGGTTCCACAGCGGACCTCGCATGTCGGGCGGCCCAGGACCGCTCTGTCACATGGGGATTCGACTCGCGTGCGGGTTTTGCACAGCGCCTAGCGGGTATCGCTCAGCGCATAGGTGATCTCAGAGTTTTCCGCCGGGACTCCCTGACCGAGAGGTCGGCCGGTTTCGGCCGTCTACCCGGCCTGATACCGAGCATCGATCATTTCGCAACGTTTTCCCCCGGATACAGCGAAACCCGCGAGTGCCGGGGTGCACTCGCGGGTTTCGCGACGGACTTATCTGGAACCTCAGGAGGCGATACGCGCGACTCCGGGCTTGACTCCCTTGGCGGCGGCGGCGCGCACCGCGGCGGCCACCGCGACCACCGGCGGGACCCAGCGGGCCTCGCCCGGGGCGACGGCCCAGCAGGTGGAGCCGGTGGCGATCTGGGTCGGCGGCAACGGGATGCCGGCACCGTCGGTGTGGACGATCACCCCGGCCGCGCGCAGCGCCTCGATCGCCATGGTGGCCTTACGGATGCCCGTGACCAGGTGGATCTCGCGGCGCTCGGTGCCCGGGATCTCGATGACCGGCCCGGTCAGGTCGTTGGCGCGCAGGTAGCGGCGCACGAAAGCGGCGGTTTCGCCGGTGATCTCGATGCCCGAAATCTGGTCATCGGTGATCAAGCAAAGGCCGTTGGCCGTCTCGGCGACCGTCCAGCCGCGCTGGATGCATTCCTGCGCGGATTCCTCGACGGCAGACGAAAACGTCTTACGCACTGGATTCTCCATTCCCCGGTAGATCTAGAACCTGCTCTGTGCCTGGTATCGGCACAAGAGGTTCGGAGCGTTACACATTCTGTGTGACGCGAGTCCGGTTGTTGACCTTGAAACGACAACCTCCGGTCTGTTTGGTCCAGATCCGGACAGTGTCGCTTTTGCGACAGACGGCCCCCGGGGGGCGCTGCCTGCAACAACGGCGTCAAGGGCGATATCGCTCGCGGGGGCGGATTCGTGAACATCTACCCGATACGTGTTCTAGAACACACCGTGGCGGTCTACATCGCGGCCGTGCGAGCGATGAGACTTTCTTCGAGCGGCCCCGACCCTGGAATGCTGTCGGGGCGCGACGCCGTGCTGCGGCCGTCGAGTGTCGAAAAGGTCTGCGGGAGAGGGGAACGTCGGCATGACCGACCAATCAGGCGGGACCGGACCGGAATTCGGTGACCTCGAGGATCTGGAGGAGATCGAGGCGGAAGGGCGCTGGGCCGCCTTGAAGGAAACGGCCGCCCGCCGGATGTCCCGCCGCGCCGCGGATGAGGTCGCCGAGGGGGAGCAGCCGGTCGAACCCTTCGCCAGCCCAAGCGCTTTCGGCTCCTGGGCGGTCGAGGCCGCGCGAGCGCTGCTGGACGTGCAGTTCCATCGTTCCGCCACCCGCACCCTGCTGCCGCTGGCCTATGTACTCGGCTTGGCGAGCGCGTTCGCCATCCCGATCGTGGGCACGATCGGACTGTGGCGGGTCTCGGCGTGGCTCGGCGTGGTCTTCGGGCTGGTCTTCGCAATTCCGTTGGGGCTCACCATCGCCGCGGTGGTGCGCCTGCTGCTGGAGTTCGTGCTCAACGCCTCGCGTCTGGCGAGCCGGGTCGAGCACATCTCGGTGCTCGCCGACGATCTGTTCCAAGCGCTCTCGGATGTGGCGGAACCTGTCAATCAACTCTCGGAAGACATGCGTGCGGTGCAGTTCTGGCGCTATCGGAAGCGTTCGGCACGCAAATAACCCGCTGAAAACCGCGATCGTGGCCACCGGACCGGGCCGTTCATCCATGGATCGGTGAGTTTTCCTGTGCAACAATGCGATCGCACACGTTTTCAGGGGGATTGATGGCGCTACCGCAGGGGATTACCGGATCGACCATGCCTCGGCGACAACTCGGGCGTCAGCTGCGCGACCTGCGAAATCGCGCCCGCATGACGACCCGGGTGGCCGCACAGCGACTGGAATGGTCCGAGGCCAAGATCTGGCGGATCGAGACCGGTCAGACCTCGTTGCGCAGCCTCGATGTCGAGGCCATGTGCCGGATCTACGGCGCCCCGGAAGAGGCGATCGAACCGCTCACCACGCTCGCCCGGGAAACCAAGGCGCGCGGCTGGTGGACCGAATTCAGCGATGTGATCGACGAGGGGTACGAGGTCTACATCGGTCTGGAAGAGGCCGCCGCCCGGCTGACCACCTATGAGAACGAGCTGGTCCCGGGCCTGTTGCAGACCGAGGGCTATCTGCGGGCCGTGCTGGCCGCGGGCTATCCGGGCATCTCGGCGGAGCAGATGGACCGGCGCGTCCGGGTCCGCACCGCCCGCCAGGCACTGCTGACCCGCGCCGATTCACCGCTGCAGCTGGACGTGGTGATCTCCGAGGCGGTGCTGTGGCATCGCATCGGCGGCGACGAGGTGACCCTCGGTCAGCTCGATCAGCTGCGCAAACTCGGTGAACTCCCCAATGTCCGGCTGCGCCTGGCGCCCGCGGACTGCGGCTATCACCACGGGATGGACGGCGGGCGCTTCGTCCTGCTGGAGTTCCCGACCGCGCCGAACGAGGCCACCGAACCGCCGGTGGTGTACGTCGAGTCCCTCACGGGCGCTTCGTATCTGGACAAGGAGCCGGATGTGGAGCGTTACCGCGAGGCGTTCGCCTCGGCCACGGCGCTGGCCGTGGACGCGCTCCCGATGATCGACACCATTCGCGACACGATCTGAGAACCGGGCCCGCCGCGGGGCGGGCCGGGATCAGCTCAGTTCCTGCTCGAGCACGCCCCGATGCGTCGGCGCGGCCTGCGCGTGCACCTCACGACCCTTGTCGGTGAGGCACACGAAGATCGCCCGGCGGTCCTCGGTACACAGCGTGCGGCCGACCAGTCCATCGCGCTCGAGCCGGGCGACGGCCCGCGAGAGGGCGCTCTGGCTGAGGTAGATGTCGTTGGCGAGATCGCTCATCTTGTAGCTCTCGCCGCCGGCCTCGATGAGCCGGTCCAGGGTTTCGAATTCGCTGAGCCCGATGTGGTGGCGGCCCTGCAGCTCCTTCTCGAGAGCGCACGAGGTCGTCGCGTGCCGGGTCAGCAGATCACGCCATTCGGCTACCAGACCAGTCGTTTCGGTCGGTGACTCGACCGACGCGGTCGGGGGCAGCTCGACTGACGTTGTCGGCTTCGGCATGCCCAGATCTTAGACCTCGGCGCAGTCTCATGCAACCGCATTAAATGCTTGTGCATTTGATGCACACGCATGTACTGTCCGTTCTCGTGACTTCCACCGAGACCCGCCCCGCAGTGAGCAACGCGGCCGACTCCACGCAGTGGACCGCCCGGCTCTGGGGCATGCTCATCACCCTGTGCATCGTGCTGTTCCTCGACGGCCTCGACGTGTCGATGATCGGCGTATCGCTGCCGTCCATCGGCTCCGAACTCCACCTCGAAACCTCCACCCTGCAGTGGCTGGTCAGCGGTTACGTCCTCGGCTACGGCGGCCTGCTGCTGCTGGGCGGCCGCACCGCGGACCTGCTCGGCCGCCGCAAGGTCTTCCTGATCGCGCTCGCGGTCTTCGCCCTGGCCTCGCTGGCCGGTGCGCTGGTCAGCTCGCCCGCGCTGCTCATCCTCACCCGATTCGTGAAGGGCCTGGCCGCCGCGTTCACCGCGCCGACCGGTCTGTCGATCATCACCACCAACTTCGCCGAGGGCCCGGCCCGCAACAAGGCGCTGTCCATCTACACCGTCTTCGGCGCCGGCGGCTACTCCATGGGCCTGCTGTTCGGCGGCCTGATGACCGGCCTCGGCTGGCGCTGGACGTTCCTGCTGCCGGTCCCGATCGCGCTGGCCGCCCTGGCCGCCGCGGCCTACCTGGTCCCGAAGGACAAGCCCGCCGAAGAAGGCGGTCACGACCTGTTCGGCGCGCTGCTGTCCACGGCGGGCATGCTGCTGCTGGTCTACACCGTCGTCTCCGCGCCCGAAGCGGGCTGGACCTCGGTGCGCACCCTCGGCTCGTTCGTGGCGGTCATCGCCCTGTTCGCCGCCTTCGTCGGGGTCGAGAAGCGCGTCCGGTACCCGCTGGTGCGCCTCGGCATCCTGCGCAAGCCCACCCTGTGGCGGGCCAGCGTGGCCATCATCGCGGTCGGCGGCTCGTACTTCAGCTGGCAGTTCATCACCACGCTGTACCTGCAGGACACCCTCGGCTGGACGCCGCTGCACCTGGCCCTGGCGCTGCTGCCCGTCGGCGTGCTCGTGGTCGCCTCGGCCTTCGTCTCGGACAAGCTGGTCGATCGCTTCGGCACCGGTCCGATCATCGCGATCACCCTCGCGGTCATGGCCGTCGGCTACCTGATGTACCTGCGCCTGGACACCGCGCCGGACTACCTCACGGTGCTGCTGCCCGCGGTCCTGCTGATCGGTATCGGCTGGGTTGGCTTCCCCGCCATCAACATTCAGGCCACCAGCGGTATCGAGGACGACGAGCAGGGCCTCGCGGCCGGCGTGCTGCAGACAGCCATGCAGGTCGGCGCGGCCATCGTGCTCGCGGTGACCACCGCCATCGTCACCTCGAGCCACAGCGCCGACGCCAGCCCCGGCGCCATGCTCGACACCTACCGCCCGGGTCTGCAGTTCGCCGCCGGAGTCGCCATCGTCGGCGCGCTGGTCGCCTTCTCCGCCTTCCTCCCGAAGGTGCGGGCGCGGCGCAACGAAGCCGCTGCCGTCGCGGCCGCGCGTGAACCGGAGGTCGAACTGGTCGGCTGACGGACGAGCCCGCCGAGCCCGCCGCTCACACGGGCCGGACGGGGGACACGAAAAACGCTGGGGCGCACCACGACTGTGGTGCGCCCCAGCGTTCGTTCATCGGAAGCGAGCGGTGCCGCCGCCGGACGTGCGGGAGGGTCAGTGCGGAAGTTTCAGGTCCGCCAGGCGCGGGGCCGCGGCGTCCTTGGGGGAGCGCACGAAGGTCAGCGGCTCGCCCCTGCGGTTCACGCTCGGCCACTCGATCGCCAGATCCGGATCGAAGGCGTCCAGATCCCGGTCGAATTCGGGCGAGTACTCCAGCGAGCACAGGTAATTGACGGTGGAATCGTCCTCGAGCGAGAGCAGCGCGTGTCCCAGCCCCTCGGACAGGAACACCGACTTGCGCTCCACGTCGTCGATGATCACCGCGTCCCAGGTGCCGAAGGTCGGCGAGGCCGGGCGCAGGTCCACCACCACGTCCAGGAACGAACCCCGAACGCAGGTCACGTATTTGGCCTGTCCCGGCGGATCCTCGGTGTAGTGGATGCCGCGCAGCACCCCGGCCGCCGAGGTGGAGATGTTGACCTGCAGCAGTTCGAAGGGGCGGCCGACCGCCTTCTCGAACTCCGAGGCCTTGAACGCCTCGGTGAAGACCCCGCGCTCGTCCCCGTGCAGCCGCGGCGTGAATTCCCACGCCCCCGGCACGGACAGTTCTCGAATTCGCATCTCGTCTACTCCCACGCTCGCCCGTGCTCCAGCAGGCCCATCAGGTATGTGCCGTATCCGGAGCGCACCAGTGGTTCGGCCAGCGCGGCCAGCTGGGCATCGTCGATGAAGCCCAGTCGCCAGGCCACCTCTTCCGGAACGCCGATCTTGAGGCCCTGTCGCTCCTCGACCGTGCGCACGTAGTTGGCGGCGTCCAGCAGCGAATCGAAGGTGCCGGTGTCCAGCCAGGCGGTACCGCGCGCGAGCACCTCCACGTGCAGGCGTCCCTGTTCCAGGTATGCCCGATTGATGTCGGTGATCTCGTATTCGCCGCGATCGGACGGCTTCAGCTCGCGCGCGATCTCGATGACGTCGTTGTCGTAGAAGTAGAGCCCGGGGATCGCGTAGTTCGATCGCGGCCGCTGCGGCTTCTCCTCGATGGAAATGGCCCTGCCGTCCGCGAATTCGACCACGCCGTAGGAGGTCGGGTCCGAGACCCGGTAGGCGAAGACCGCGCCGCCGTCGAGGTTGTCGAACCGGTTCAGCTTGGTGCCGAGTCCGGGACCGTGGAAGATGTTGTCGCCCAGCACGAGTGCGGCGCTCTCGCCGCCGATGTGGTCCGCGCCCAGGACGAAGGCGCGGGCGAGGCCGTCGGGTTCGGGCTGCACCACATAGGTGATGGAGATGCCGAACCGGCTGCCGTCGCCGAGCAGCCGCGTGAAGGCGGCGCTGTCCTCGGGGGTGGTGATGACCAGGATGTCCCTGATCCCCGCGAGCATGAGCGTGGACAGGGGGTAGTAGACCATCGGCTTGTCGTACACCGGGACCAGCTGTTTGCTCACCCCGCGCGTAATGGGGTGCAGCCGTGACCCCGTGCCGCCCGCCAGGATGATTCCGCGCATGTCACGACAGTCTGCCAGTTCGGTCGCGGGGAAGGCCGGTCAGGTTCCGAGTGGACGGCGAATCGATCACGCACGTTTACCGGGCATACCAAATGGTCGATAACTGTTGCGTAGGTCACGTTCTCATGGTGTTCTGAAACGACGCTTTGTGAGATGTCAGCGCCGACTCTCCCGCGCCGGTTACCGAACCGCTCGGTCTCTGGTCGACCGGTTCGGCGCGCCAACAATGAGGTAGGTGCGCGATGTCCATGGCCAGCAACAACACCCGCAACACACACTCGTCGACCGGCAACGACCAGCCGGTGGCCAACCCCCATGGAATCAGCGCCTACGCCCGGGCGCTCACCCTCGCCTGCCGGACCATGATCCGCCCCATGGGCGAGATGGCCACGGTGACCGAGGCCTCCATGCCGGTGGTCAGCGGCGTCATCAACAACCTGGCCAAACTGCGCCCCACCCCGCGCGGAGTCGAGCGGGAGGAAGTGCGGCTCAACGGATTCCGCATCGAGATCGTGCGCCCGGCCGGTGCCCGCAGCTCGCTGCGCGACGGCGCGGTGATGTACATGCACGGCGGCGGCTTCTTCCTCTGCGGCCTCGAGACCCATCGACCCGTGGTGGCCTCCATCGCCCGCCGCACCGGACTGCCGGTCGTCAGCGTCGAATACCGGCAGCTGCCCGTGACCGACATCGCCGGATCGGTGGCCGACTGCCTGACCGCGTACCAGTGGCTGCTGAGCCACGGCGCGGATCCCTCGCGCATCGTGTTCGCGGGCGATTCCGCGGGCGGCTACATGACCTTCGCGACCGCCCTGCGGGCGCGCGACGCCGGACTGCCGGTGCCCGCCGGACTCGTCGGCCTGTGTCCCGCACTGGATCTGGACTGCACCGAGAAGCGGGCGCATCCGAACTACCACCGTGACGTCCTGATCCCGCTGTCCGCGCTGGAATCGGTGGTGAAGCTCGGCGCCGAGGTCGACGGGCGACTGGATCCGGAGATGTCGCCGGTGAACGCGGTCCTGGCCGGACTGCCGCCCGCACTGCTCATCGTCGCGGAGGACGAGGTGCTGCGGCGCGACAGCGAGATCATGGCGCAGCGGCTGGCCGGTGCGGGAGTGCCCGCGACGCTGGAGATCTGGCGCGGCCAGGTGCACGCCTTCATGGCCATCTTCCCGAGCATGCCCGAGAGCCGGGCGGCGCTGGCGCATGTCGCGCAGTTCGTGCGGGCCAGGCTCGAGGCCGGGGAGATCGCCCGCACGGCGTGAGAGTGGCGGGGCCGAGATTCGGAAGAGTCCCCGATATAGCGAGAAGCCCCGCCCGGGTGGTCCGGACGGGGCTTCTGCCGTGATTCGTGTCGTAAGACGACTCGAGCCGTATTACTCGGCCGGGGCCGCGATTACTTGGCCGGGGCCGCGATCGACGGCTGGTTGATCGTGGTGAAGTACTGCACGGCGGCCAGGATGGCGACCGGGGCGGTGATGAACACCTGGCCGGCGATGGTGCCGAGGAAGCCGACAGCCGCGGCGCCCGCGACGCAGCCGCCCAGCGGGCCGAGGCCGAACAGGGTGGCCAGCGCGCCGGTGGCGACCAGGCCGAGGGCCGCGCCCGCGACACAGCCGAGGGCCGCGCCGCCGATGCCGCCGACCAGGGTCGCGACGGTGGCGCCCAGGGCGATGGTGTCCTTCATGCGGTTCCAGGCGGCCTGCTCGCGGTCGTAATCGCTCTTCCAGGGGGCCTGGTTCTCGTAAGGCAGGGAGACCGGCTTGTAGACGGCCTTCTCCATGGTGAGCTCGGGGGTCAGGGTCGCGGTGTGATCCTTGATCTCCGCGGCGATCGGGAAGACGAAGTCGTCGACGCGCAGGTTCAGCTCGGCACCGGCAACGGTGGTGCCGTTGGCGGCCTTGACCTTGAAGATGCCGTCTTCGACGACCATCGAGCCACCATCGGTGTTGATGATGGTGTTGGTCGGGGAGTTGGTGGCCGTGTAGTTGATCACGTCGGCCTCATTGGCGGCCGGCGCGGCGTTGACGGTACCGGCGGCGACGCCCATGGCGGCGATCAGCAGCGCCGACGTGGCGGCGAATTTCCTCATCAGCATTTGGTGCAAACCTCATCAAAGAGCTCGGGGGGACATGAGGAATCGAAATGGAGATCAGCTAACGAGCGGTGAACCAGCCGTGACCGTTCGTTCAAATTCCGTTCACCGAGCGGATCATGCGCGCGGAGAACTTCCGGAAATGTGCTGCGTAAGTACGGTTTTGATAGTCGGATCTGATCCACCGGTTCGTTACCAAACGGTCTGTTAGTGATTAAGGTCACACGCAATGGGGGAAAGTGCGCGGTGTTTTCGATCCGAAATGACCGGCCGCGTCGAGAAATTGCGACATTAAGGATCCCGCCGTCCATTCGATGTCGAAATTTTGTTTCGTTCTCGTGTCCGATTCCGCTCCTGAGGAACGGCTCGAAGGTGTAAAGCGCGCAACACTTCCGGGCCGTCCGGCGCCCCCGCCGCGAAGCGACGTAGTGTTTCTCTCGTGCGACTGCTCGTAACCGGTGGCGCCGGGTTCATCGGCGCGAACTTCGTTCATCAGACCGTGACTCGTCGACCCGGTGTGCAAGTCACCGTGCTCGACAAACTCACCTACGCGGGCAACCGCGCCTCACTGGCCTCGATCGCCGACCGCATCGAGTTCGTGCACGGCGACATCGCCGACACCGCACTGGTCGATCGACTGGTCGGAGGTGTGGACGCGGTCGTGCATTTCGCCGCCGAATCACACAACGACAATTCCCTCGCCGATCCGTGGCCGTTCATCCAGACCAATATCGTCGGAACGTATTCGCTGCTACAGGCGGTGCGCCGGCATCAGGTGCGCTACCACCACATCTCGACCGACGAGGTGTACGGCGATCTGGCGCTGGACGATCCGACGGCATTCAGCGAGGTCACGCCCTACAACCCGTCCAGCCCCTACTCGGCGTCCAAGGCGTCCAGCGACATGCTGGTGCGGTCCTGGGTGCGCTCTTTCGGAGTGCGGGCCACACTCTCCAACTGCTCCAACAACTATGGCCCGTTTCAGCATGTGGAGAAATTCATCCCGCGACAGATCACCAATCTGATCGACGATGTGCGACCGCGTCTGTACGGCGCCGGACATCAGGTGCGCGACTGGATCCACGTGGACGACCACAACAGCGCGGTGTGGGAAATCCTGGACCGCGGTCGTATCGGCCAGACGTATCTCATCGGGGCCGACGGTGAACGCGACAACAAATCCGTCGTGCAGTTCATCCTGGAGGCGTTCGGCCGCGATCGGGACGACTTCGATCACGTCACCGATCGCCCCGGCCACGATCTGCGCTACGCCATCGATTCGACGCTGCTGCGCACCGAACTCGGCTGGGAACCCGAATACCGCGACTTCCGCAAGGGCCTGGACGCCACCATCGAGTGGTACCGCGACAACGAATCCTGGTGGCGCCCACAGAAGGACGCCACCGAGCGGGCCTACGTCAGCGCCGGGGAGAAAGTCCTCTGACCCGAGGCGCCACCGACCGGCGTTCGCGATATCGCCGAACCCGCCTGGAGCACTGCCGAAAACGGGCCCGCCGGATAATCCGGCGGGCCCGTTCGAGTTCCTGGGGAGAGAAGCCAGCGAAGCCTCAGCCCCACACGATGGTGCTGTATTTGACGATCGCGGCGATCAGGGCGACCGATGTCGCCGCGACCACCGTGATGGCCGGACCGCGCGTGGGAATCGAGCCTCGGGCATCGCTGAGCCGCAACGGCATCCAGCGCAGCAGCACCGCCAGGGTGAGCAGCGCGAGCGGCACGAAGTAGCGGCCCTGCACACCGTCGATCATGAAATACCCGACCGGGGTGAAGGACATGTACAGCGTCACGTAGATCATGGCGACACTCGCCAGCATGGTCAGCAGGACCAGCCAGGTGCGCAGCCGGTTCGCGCCCTGCGCGCCCGTCATGCGGTCCGCCACACCGATACTCACCGCGAAGGCCAGCAGGCTCGCCACGATGGTCAGCGCGGGCACGTCGATGTACGCGAAGCCGAGCTCGCCGAAGAACTGGGTGAACCAGCGCTGATCGCGGCGGGCGATGCTGTCGCCGAAGACGCTCAGGAAATGCCCGGGGTCGCCGAGGATCTCGTGCAGCTGATCGCCCGGGCGCACCGAACCCCACTGCTCCTGCGAGCGCATCAGGCTCATGCCGTCGCCGGTCGGTGCCGCGATCTTCATCCACACCGCGAAGGCCGCGCCGCCCAGAGCCGCGCTCGCCCACGGCAATACGCGCTGCCACGGTGCGATCCGGTCGGTGCCGCCGAAACCGAAGCGCTCCGCCGGAATCAGCACGATGAGCATCGCCAGCAGCACGTAGGTGGGCTTGCAGACCGGCAGCGCGATGGCGGACACGATGGCGAGCACCGTCTCGGGCCTGGTCAGTCGCTGACCCAGGAACAGCGCCTTCACGATCAGCGCCGAAATCAGCAGGGCCAGTGCGTTGGTCACCGTATCGGCGGTGACCGTGCCCGCCTGGAAGACGGCGATCGGCAGCACCGCCACCGTCAGCGCCAGCCACTGCACCCGATGTCCGCGCAGCGCCCGCAGCGCGAAGCCGACGATCACCAGGTAGGCGAGCAGCCCGGCCCAGCGGGTGGCCAGCACCATGCCGCCGACGCTGAAGTCCAGGGCCTGCGCCACCCGGATGCCCGCCGCGGCAGGCAGATACGGGACGGGGGAGTACGCGGCGGTATTGGTGAACCAGACCGGCTTGGTGGCGTCGGAGACCGGGGCCGAGCCGAGCAGGTCGTAGACCTCCGAATCGGCGACCATCGGATCCGGCTCGTCCGGATTGTTGCGGTAGTCGTCGAACGCGTAGCCCATCAGGGCGTCGATGCTCACCGGGATGTCGCCGCCCCATGCGGGACCGCGATCGTCGTGGATCTTCTGGGGCGTGATCCCGCCCTGGGACACCTGATAGGCGCGCCCGAACTGGGTGATCTCGTCGTGGCCCCAGAACGGCGGCGTCAGCACCGAGAACACCGCGCCGAAGACTCCGGCGATCAGCACGAAAGCCACAGCGGCCGAGCCGAACCGGCGCTCGATCCGCTCGAACACGCCGCGCAGATCACGCGATCGCGAGGCGGACGCGGCGGCCTCGAGCTTCGGGGCCTCGAGCTTCGGGGCCTCGGACTTCGGCGCTTCGGCCTGCGCCGTCTCCGACTGCGCGGGTTCGGCGATCGTGTCGTTTGCTTCGGTCACGGTTTCAGATTGTGCACCTGCGGGATCCCCGGGTGTTCCCGCACCGGGCGAGGCCGGATCTTTGTCGGGCGTAGCAGCGTCCGGCTCGGTCCGGATCGTCATCGCCGCGAACCGCCCGAGGGCTCGGTCGCGGGCTCGTCGGCGCCGACCGCCGAATAGTTCAGATACACCAGGCGTGCGGCCTCGTGCCGCGAGCGGCGGATGCCGTCCAGGATCAAACCGGCGGTCCAGGCCAGGCTGCCCAGCAGCAGCAGCGTGAAGCCGAGGAAGAGCGTCGGGAAGCGCGGAACCTCGTGGATCCGGTAGAACTCGATCACTATCGGCGTGATCAGGATGATCGAGATCAGCCAGGCGAGCGTGCCGAACAGACCGTAGAAGGCCACCGGCCGCTCGTGCCTGGCCAGGCCGATGATCAGCCGCAGAATCTTGAAGCCGTCGTGATAGGTGCGCAGCTTGGATTCACTGCCCTCGGCGCGATCCTTGAATCCGACCGCGACGGCCGACTGCGGCACGCGCAGATGCAGCGAATGCACGGTCAGCTCGGTTTCGATCTCGAATTCCTTGGAGACGGCCGGGAAGCTCTTGACGAAGCGGCGCGAGAACACCCGGTATCCGCTGAGCATGTCCTCGACATTCTCGCCGAACACCTGCGCGACCACGCCGTTGAGCACCTTGTTGCCGGTCTCGTGGCCCGCCCGGTACGCGGACATGCCGTCGAGTTCGCGGCGCACTCCGAGAACATGGTCGTACGGCCCGGACAACAATTCCTCGATCATCCGCGGAGCCGCGGACGCGTCGTAGGTGTCGTCACCGTCGATCATCAGATAGACGTCGGCATCGATATCGGCGAATGCGCGGCGCACCACATTGCCCTTGCCCTTGCGGTGCTCTCGGCGCACGATCGCCCCGGCCTCGCGGGCGCGTTCCGAGGTCGCGTCGGAGCTGTTGTTGTCGTACACGTAGACGACAATGCCGGGGACCGCAGCCAGCAGGTCGGTGACGACCTTCGCAACAGCTGCTTCCTCGTTGTAGCACGGCACGATCGCGGCAATGCGAAGCTCGGTGGAGTCCACCCGGTCAATCCTCTGATCTGATCGGAAGGCGAATACGAACGAACACGGGGCAGGGTACCGGGTAGTCGGGTCGACGTGCCCGTTCACCCTCGCTTTTTCGAGTATTCCCGGCCACCCCGGGTTCCAACCCCGGCGTGTCGGGGTACCGTTCCCCGGTGTCCAGCAGGGAATCGGCGGTAGTGGGCGAGACCGCGCCGGAATCGTTCGTCACCAAGGTCAAGACCGCATTGCGGCAGGGCAGCGCCTTCCTGGTGGTGGGTGGAATCGGCTTCGTGGTCGATGCGGGCACCTACAACCTGCTGGTGTTCGCGGGCGGGGAGGGCCCGCTGTTCCATCAGCCGCTGCTCGCCAAGATCATCGCTATCCTCGTCGCCACCGTCGTCACCTATTTCGGCAACAAATGGTGGACCTTCTCGCACAAGAAGGGCGGCAGCGCGGCGCGCGAATACCTCTTCTACGCGCTGTTCAATGTCATCGCCATCGGACTGCAACTGGCGTGCCTCGGGTTCTCCCGCTATGTGCTGCACCTGTCGACGCCGTTGGCGGACAACATCTCCGGAACATTGATCGGCCAGATGGTGGCCGTGGCGTTCCGATACTGGGCTTACGACAAATTCGTGTTCACCGGCGCACGCGAGGATGATGGCGGTAACGGTTCCGGCCCGACCGGCTCGAACCCATTGCCGAGCCCCGGCAACTGATATCCTCTGCCCGCCGAGCGTGACAGTGGGTGTGCGTCCACACGTCGGATGTGCCGGTATCTGTTTATTCGAGGGATGTCGAGGGATTCATGGATGCGTCGGCTGGACAAGCCGTGACCGAAATCAATGAGACCGCCGGAGCCCCCGCGGCCCTGCGTTCGGATCACAAGGCGCCCGAACGCCTGGTGCTCGCGCGCGGTCTCTTCTCCGGCCCCGCGCCGAAGATCAACGACGATCTATACGCGGTCGTGAAGGGCGGCAAGGCCACCCGCGAACGGTTCAGCCTGCGACTGGACAAGGGTGCGACCGCGCACACCAACACCTACTTCGGTCGTTTCGCCGCCAGCTACTGGCAGCGCTGGACGCACGTCACCGAGGTCGAGGTCGCGATGACCCTCGAGGTGGCGGGCAAGACGAACGTCCGCCTGGCGGCCTCGGACATCGCCGGGCACCGGCGCATCGTCGCCACCGCGCAGACGCGTGAGAGCGGCCGCGTGGTGCTGAGCGCGCCCCTGGACATGTTCATCGACGGCGGCGCGCTGTGGCTCGAGATCGACGCCATCGGCGGCGAGGTCACCGTGCGCGACCTGGAATGGACCACTGCCGCACCCGATCACGTGCGCCCGGTGGCCATCGCCATCTGCACCTTCAATCGCGCCGCGGACTGCGCCACCACGGTGGCCGCGCTGGCGTCGGACGCGACCGTGCTGGCCGCCATCGACGCGGTGTACGTGGTGGACCAGGGCACTGACCTGGTGCAGGATCAGGTGCTGTTCACCGAGACCCAGCCCAAGTTCGGCAACAAGCTGGTCTACATCCGGCAGCCGAATCTCGGTGGCGCGGGCGGTTTCACACGCGGGCTGTACGAGGTGTCGGCCGCCAACGAGCACGCCGACGTCATCCTGATGGACGACGACATCCTGTGCGAGCCGGAAACGGTGTTGCGGCTCAACGCTTTCGCGAACATGACCGTGGAGCCCACCCTGGTGGGCGCGCAGATGCTGTTCCTGTTCAATCCCGACTACCTCAATGTCGGTGCGGAAGAGACGAATCTGGCCACGCTGCGGCACGGCCAGAAGGTGGCCAAGGCGCTGCGCAACACCAGCATGCTCAAGAAGCATCAGGAACGCCGTGTGGACGCCGGCTACCAGGCCTGGTGGACCTGCCTCATTCCCGCCGAGGTGGTCAAGAAGATCGGCCTGCCGGTCCCGATCTTCTTCCAGTGGGACGACGTCGAATACGGCCTGCGCGCACGGGAACACGGTTTCCGCACCGTCACCCTGCCCAATGCCGCCGTCTGGCACGCGGACTTCTACTGGAAGGACTTCGACGACTGGGCGCGCTACTTCTCCTCGCGCAACTCGCTCATCGTGTCCTCGCTGCACCACGATCTGGACCCGAAGGCGATCACCCGCCAGCTGCTCCGCGAGATCGGTGAGTACCTGGTCGGCATGCAGTACGGCTTGGCGCACACCACATTGCAGGGCATCGAGGACTACCTGCGTGGTCCGGATGCGTTGCGGGACGGCGGAATCGCCGCCCTGGCCGCCGCGCGCGGCTCGCGTGGCGACTATCCGGAGACGATCAAGCATCCCGCCGCGACCGCTCCCATTCCGAGTTCGCACGTGAACGTGTCCCGGGCCGGCGGCGAACCCAGCCGCCCGTTGCTGATCCTGTTCAAGCGCGCGCTCAGTCAGTGGACCGGCCGCACCGTCCCCGGCCTGGTCGGGGTCACCCGCGAGGACGCGCACTGGTGGCACGTCGGGCTCTACGACCACGTCGTGGTCACCGATGCCTCCCAGTCCGGCGTCCGGATCCGCAAGCGCGACAAGGAAACCGCGCGCCGCCTGCTGATCCGCGCCTACCGCACGCTGAAGAAGCTGCGCGAGGAACTCCCCGCCCTGCAGCAGAGTTGGCGCGCCGCCATGCCGGAGCTGACCAGCCGCGAGAACTGGGAACGCCTCTACGGCATCGAGCCGAAGAAGTAACCTGCATCGAGCTGCGAAGCGGCCGTACCCGATCGGGTACGGCCGCTTCGCTGTCTCGGCACCACGGCCGCCTCCGAGGCGTGCGAATCGTGGTGCCGACACCGCGCGTGCTGGGGTTCGGGTGCCGGCAGGACTGGGCGCTGGGAATTCGGTTGTAGGGCACCAGAGGTCGTCCTGTGATGTCGTCACCCGGTGTGCTCGGCCGCATCCGGAGCTGTCGGCCGGCCAGGGAGGTCGGATCAGTCCACGGTCAGGAGGGCGCGGGTCGCTGCCGCCAGGTCGTCGTCGAGCCAGTCGGGGAGGGTGTCGGCGTGGGCATGGCGGCGCAGGGCGGCGTAGGGGAGGTCCACGACGGCGCGGCTGACGGCGTCGATCTCGCGGGGACCGTCGGCGCCGTAGACGGCCAGAGCTATGCGCCGGAGTGCGGCGATCAGGGGTTCGTTCATGCCCGCGAGCCGGTCGCGGAACTCGGTGTCGGGCGCGCCGTCGAGGAGATCGCTGGGGCGCAGGTTGAGCAGCAGCTTGGCGTCGTCGCGGGATTCGCGGCCGAAGGCGACCGCGGCGGCGCTCATGGCGACGGCGGCCTCGACCGGATCCTCGGTCGCGGCGGCGGCGAGCACCCCGGACTGGAAGCGTTCCAGGGCCCGGATCCAGGCGGCCGTCAGGACGCCGTTGCGGTTGCCGAAACGGTGATACAGGGTGCCCACGGGTGCACCGCTGGCGTCCGCGATGGCCGCGACGCCGGCGGCCCGGGGGCCGTCGCGTAGGACCAGCGTGCGCGCTGCGTCGAGGATCACGTCGGTGTCGTGCTTGCGGGGTGGCGCCATGTACTAGTACGTTCCTTCTATATGGAGCGTTTGCCTTATATCGATGAGTATTCCAGGTCGATCGCCGCGGACCGTACCCGGACGTGGACCGCCCTCCTGCGTACGACCTGCAAGAACCCCGACGATCTAACCTCACTTCCGCGCGGATTCGTGCTCGACGAGGCCGACCCGCCGCAACGACTGGCCGCCAAGGGCAGGCACTGGTTCTCCCGCTACGCCTTGACCTTCACCCTCGAGGAGGAGTCCCCGGGCCGGACGCGCGTCACCGCCGAAACGCGGGCAGCCTTCCCCGGTATTCACGGCCGCGTCTACCGGGCCCTGGTGATCGGCAGCGGTGCTCACACGCTGGTGGTGCGAGACCTGTTGCGCCGCATCGCCCGCGCGGCCGGAACCGCGTCATGACCCGCGGCGGCGAGGGTCTCGATCCCGCCGACGGTGGCGTCCGGCCGCACGATCGAGCCGGGGCTCGCTGCCGGGACCGATGGATCCCCGGCCGCTCCTGGGGATCCACCGCAGCCGAGCGAATCGCGAAAATGCCCTGCGACCGACATCTTTCCGACCCGGTCGTCGTCTGCGACCGGGCCGTATCGATCGCGGCCCCGCCGCATCTCGTCTACGCGTGGCTCTGCCAGCTGCGCGTTGCCCCCTACAGCTACGACCTGTTCGACAACTGGGGTCGACCCAGCCCCCGCGACCGCGACCCCCACCTCACCGAACTTGCCCAGGGCCAGCGCTTCATGACCCTGTTCGAACTCATCGACCACACCCCCGGCGCGCAGATCACCTTGCGCGCCAAGGGCGTAGCGGTCACCTACGCCGTCCGCCCGGACCAGGCAGGGGAGGGCGCCCGCCTGCACGTTCGAGCCCGCTTCCGTGGCCGGTCCTGGATGATCGCCCCGCTCCTGCTCGGCGACTTCGTCATGATGCGCAAACAGTTACTGACGCTGCGCGATCTCGCCGAGCGCGAGGCCGCTTCCGCGCCCGGGTAGCGGAGCGCTCAGCCGAACGAGCCGCTCGCCGGGGCCGGTGGATCGTTGTCCACGACCGCTTTCCGGTAGTCGATCGAGCTCGGACGGCTGGGGACCAGCGAACCCGGCTCCCAGACCGGCGGTTCGGTCTTCCAACTGCCGTCCGGCTGCAAGGACGGCGGTTTCTGCTCGGACCGGCCCGGCTCGCTCCGGTTGGTCTACCGGTCGGGGACGGGAAAACGTTTCATTCGCTACCGATTCGGTTTCGGGTCAGAGGAACAGGTCGGTGCTGAGCTCGCCGTCGCCGGGGACCACCCGGTACTTGTCCAGGTCTGTGATGCCGTGCGCGGCGAGGACATCGTCGTCGATGAAGAAGTTGCCGGTGGTGTCCTTGGCGGGCGAGGTGAGGACCAGATAGGCGGCATCGGCGTAGATGGCGGGGGTGCGGGAGGTGGAGATCATCTCCGCGCCGCCGAGCAGATTCTCGACCGCGGCGGTGGCGATGGTGGTGCGCGGCCACAGCGAGTTCACGCCGATGCCGTACTTGCGCAGCTCTTCGGCCAAACCCAGTGTGGTGAGCGACATTCCGTACTTGGCGATGGTGTAGCCCAGCGCCATGCCCGCCCATTTGGGATCCAGGTTCAGTGGCGGGGACAGGGTGAGGATGTGCGGGTTGCGGCCCGCCTGCGCCGAATCCTTCAGGGCCGGAATGCTCAGCTTGGACAGCAGGAAACTGCCGCGGCAGTTGATGTCCTGCATCAGGTCGTACTTCTTCATGGGCAGCAACTCGGTGGGGGACAGGTCGATGGCGGAGGCATTGTTCACCACCATGTCGATCCCGCCGAACTCCTGAATCGTGCGCTGCACCGCGTCGGAGACCGCACCGTCGTCGCGCACGTCACCGAGGTATTTCAGCACCGTGCCACCGGCCTCCTGCAGTTCGGCGGCAGCGGTGTGGATGGTGCCCGGGAGTTTGGGATGCGGGGTGTCGGTCTTGGCGATGAGGGTGATGTTCGCCCCGTCCGCGGCCGCCCGCTTCGCGATCTCCAATCCGATTCCGCGACTCCCGCCCGACATGATCATGGTCCGGCCCGCCAGTGGCTTCAGTGCTTCCGTCATGGTCAGCTCCTGTTCAGTCCTGTTTCGCCCCGACATCGATCATCCGCGCGTCTGCGAGTGCGCGGGGCGAAAGCCCTCCGATTCGGACAGTAGGCCTCATTCCGCGTCTATGCAACTAGTTGCATAGAGGTAGTGCGGGCACTACCGCGCGCCGGGCGCCCGGACCACCCGCGACTCGGGTGCGCGCGGCATCGGAAACGCGGGGCCCGATTCCTAGGCTCGAAGCAGCCGGAGAACCCGGCTAGAACAGGAGGAACGCCTACATGACGACACTTCGGCGGCCGCGCAGCCGGATCGCGCTGGCCGGGCTCGGCATTGTCGCCGTACTCGCCACGCAGGCCTGCGGGACGGCGGAATCGGAATCCGCGCCCGGCGACGCGGAGCGCTCGCACGCACTGACCCGGGCGCTGGATGATGTGGTGCGCAAAGGATTTCCCGGAGTTCAGGTCGTGAGTGACGGACCGGACGGGCACCGCACGGTCAGTGCCGGTGTCGGCGATCTCGCCACCGGCGCGCCGTTCCCGGAGAACGCACAGGTCCGAATCGGCAGCAATACCAAGACTTTCGTCGCCACCGTGCTGCTGCAACTCGCCGCCGAGGGCACGCTCGACCTCGACGCCCCCATCGAGCGCTATCTCCCGGGAGTGGTGCGGGGCAACGGGAACGACGGCAATCGCGTCACCGTGCGTCAGCTGATGCAGCACACCAGCGGCCTGCCCGACTACGTCGGCGCCGGCAACCCCGAAGCGATGACCGCCCCGAATCCGGTGCTGGTGAACGCGCTGTCGGACGAGGCGCGATGGCGGCAGTACGCACCGGCCGAACTGGTTCGCATCGCCATGTCGCAGCCGCCGCAGTTCGAACCCGGTACGCGTCAGGTGTACACGAACACCAACTACATCCTGCTCGGACAGCTCGTCGAGCAGCTCACCGGCCGACCGGCCGCCGAGGCGGTCCGCACCCGCATCCTGGAACCCCTCGGTCTGCGCGACACCTACACCCCCGCCGCCGGCGAAACCGTCATTCGCGGACCGCACCCGGTCGGATATCAGACCATCGACGGGAAGCGCGCCGACTTCACCGATCTGAACCCGGCCTGGGCGTCGACCGCCGGTGACATGGTCGCCACGGGCTCGGACGTGAACCGATTCTTCACCGCGCTACTCGACGGAAAACTGCTGCCCGCAGCGCAATTGGAGCAGATGCGCAAGACCGTGCCGTTCGATCGGATGCCGGGTTCCGGCTACGGACTCGGGCTGATCGATCAGCCCGTCTCCTGCGGTAAGCGGGTGTGGGGCCACGGCGGCAGCATCCCCGGCTACGAGACCCGCAACGGCGTGGCCTCGGACGGTCGTGCGGTCACCGTGATCGTGAACCAGCTTCCCGACAGCGCCGAGACCGACAAGGTCGTCGCCGCGGTCCTGGACGCCGCACTGTGCGAGTGAGCGGAGCGGACAATGGGACAGAGAGGAAAAACCGTGCGTAACCCGAAGACCTCCGGCCGCGGAGTGCGGGTCCTGATCGCGACCGCGTCCGCGGCCGTCGCCGCGGCGACAGCCGCGGTGCTGGTTCCCCACGCCGCCGCCGATCGCGCCCCGGCAGCCGACCTGAGTCGCTACTACGGCCAGCAGCTGACCTGGAAGACCTGCGCCGATCCGGAGATCGACAAGGCAGGCGCGCAGTGCGCCGATGTCACGGTCCCGGTGAACTACGCCGATGCGCAAGGCGCGACGATGACCGTGGCCATCTCGCGCTACCCGTCCCCGGATCCGTCGAAGCGGCGCGGCATCATGCTGTCCAATCCTGGCGGCCCGGGCGGCGAAGGCCTGGATTTCCCGATCGCCTTCGGTGCGGCCATGACCCCCGAGGTGCGCGCACAGTACGACCTGATCGGCATGGATCCGCGCGGCGTCGGGCTCTCCACTCCCGTGCGCTGTGGCTGGCGGACCGGCTTCGGTCTGCAATCGGCGGGAGTCGATGCGAAGAGCTACGCCGAATCCGTTGCCTTCCAAGCGGATCTGGCGCTGAAGTGCGCGACGAACGAGGGTGATCGGTTGCGGCACATCACCACTCGCAATACCGCTCGCGATATGGATGTCGTTCGCGGCATCCTGGGTGAGGAGCGGATCAGTTTCTTCGGCACCTCGTACGGCACCTACCTCGGGTCGGTCTTCACCCAGATGTTCCCCGAGCGCAGCGATCGGATCGTGCTGGACAGCGCCGTGGATCCGGCGCGGTACGGGGCCGTGCGGATGGTGCAGGACATGGGCCCCGCCAACGAGGCCGTCTTCGAGACGTGGGCGGGGTGGACCGCGGAACGGGACGGCGAATTCCACTTCGGCACGACCCGAGATCAAGTGCGCACCAGCGTTCTCGACATGATCCGGCGCGCGGCCGATCGGCCGATCGACCTGGACGGCTACGAAGTCGACGATCACTGGATTCCGATGATCCTGTTCGCGGGACTCGACGATCCCCGGAACTACCCGAAGGTGGCCTCGCAGCTGCGGCAGCTGGCCGATGCCGCCGAAGGCACAGCGGTGCAGGTGGATCCGGGACTGGCCGACAGCCTGAAGTTCATGCTGCGCGCCGAGCCCGTGGAGAACTCCGTGCAGATGGCGATCATGTGTGGCGACGCCGCCGTCGAGCGGGACCCGACCTGGTACTGGCGCAATATCGAGGCCTCGCGGGCCACGCTGCCGGTGTTCGGCGCGTTCGCGAACAACATCACGCCGTGCGCGTTCTGGGCTCCGCCCGTGGAACCCACCACGGTCGTGAACAATTCGGTGCCCACCCTGATCGTGCAATCCACCGGCGACACCCGCACCACGTACGGGAACGCCCTCGGTATGCACAGGGCGCTCGACGCATCCCGCCTCGTCACGCTCGAGGATGTCGCGATCCACTACATCTTCGGCCGGTACCCGAACGCCTGCGTCTATGCCGCGGTCAACACCTACTTCGGCGAAGGCACGCTCCCCGCAAGCGATTTCACCTGCCGGAACGACAGCTGACAATTCCGTGGCTGAATCGGGAGTTCCCCCTCCGGCCGGTCGGGGAACTCCCGCTGTCTCCGGATATGCACATATATGCATAGACTGTTGATGCCTGTGGATCAATCGGCGGGCTGAGCCCCGATCGGGTTCCTCGGCGGCGCAGCACTATTGCCCGCCGCCGAGGGCGGCATCAGGCGTTGAGGTAGGCCAGGACCGCGAGCACCCGTCGGTGGCCGACCTCGTCGGCGTGCAATCCGAGCTTGGCGAAGATGCTCCGAATATGTTTGAGCACAGCCCCTTCGGACACCACGAGCCGCCCGGCGATGGTGCTGTTGTCCAGCCCCTCCGCCATCAGCGCCAGCACCTCTCGCTCGCGCGCGGTGAGCGCGGACAGCGGGTCATCTGCCTTGCGCCGCACCAGGAGTTGCGAGATCACCTCGGGATCCATGGCGGTGCCCCCGTCCGCCACCCGGCGCAGCGTATCGAGGAACCGGTCGACCTTCCCGACACGCTCCTTGAGCAGATACCCGACCCCGCCCGCCCCGTCCCCGAGCAGTTCGGCGGCGTAACTGTCCTCGACCCACCCCGAGAGCACCAGCACCGGCAGCCCGGGATGAATCCTGCGCGCCTGCACCGCCGCCCGCAGCCCGTCATCGGTGAAGGTCGGCGGCATCCGCACATCCACCACCACCGCGTCGGGCCGATCGGCGCTCACCACCGCCAAGAAATCATCCGCGTTGTCCAGCGCCGCAACCACCTCGATCCCGGCGCTGCTCAACAGCAGGACCAATCCCTCGCGCAGCAGCGCGTCGTCCTCCGCGATCACCACCCGCACAGCGACTCCCTCCACACCACGGTGTCCTCGTTCCGCACTCCCGGCCCGTCGCTATCCGCCAGTCGCACAGCGGCATTGCCGACGATCCGCGCGTCCGGATCGCCCGCGCCCAGCGGTGCTGTGCGGTGCGCGCCGCGCACAGCACCGCTGCTCACGATCCGCACGGCAACTCCACGCGCACCACGGTGGGCCCGCCCTCGGGGCTGCTCAGCAGCATCCGCCCGTCGAGCGCCTCGGCCCGCCGCCGGATTCCCGCCAACCCGCCGCCCTCTCGCTCCCGCGCGTTCCCGAGTCCATCGTCCCGGACCTCGACGGTCAGCGTCTCGGCCGCACCACCCAGCGTTACCGAAACCTGCTCGGCCCCGGAGTGTTTGGTCGCATTGGTCAGCGCCTCGGCGATCACGAAGTAGGCAGCGGCTTCCACGGCCGCCGGTCTGCGAGCCGTCTCGCGTATCTCCTGCTCGTCGATCTCGGCGCCAACGCGTGTGCTGCCCAGATCGATATCGCCACCCGGGGTGTAACCGTCGTCCGATCCGACCGGCCGCGGGCTCTCGTCCGCATCGAGCGGTTCCCGCGCACCGAGGCGTCCGCTCTCGCCGAGCCAGTCGATGTCGACGGTGCACGGGATGGGGCTGCGGGCGGCCAGGGCCGACACCGCGCTGGGCAGACCGCGATCCGCGAGGACCGGGGGATAGACGCTGCGAACCACGTCGCGCAGTTCGGCCAGGGCGTCGGTGGCGGTGTCCTGGGCCCTGCGCACGAGATCGGCGGCGCGTTCGGGATCCTGTTGCCGCAGTTGGTCGGCCAGTCCGAGCTGCATGATCACCGCGGCGATGCGCGCCTGCGCCCCATCGTGCAGATCGCGCTCGATGCGCCGCAGTTCCGCTCCGTGCGCGTCCAGCGCGGCCGCCCGGGTCTCGGTCAGTTCGGTGACCCGCGCCGCGAGCGCACTTTCCGACGGTCCGAGCGCCGCCCGTGCGGTCAGCGCCTGCCACCGAGCGACCACCGGAATCTGCAGCACCAGCACCGCGAGCGGAATCGCGAGCAGCGCGCTCAACCAGGCCGGACCCCACGAGTCGACGGGTATCCCGAAGTTGTCGACGGTGTTCTCCGGCGCGAACCGCCAGTACGCCGGAATAGCGAGCTGATTGATCAGCGCGAGCGGCAGCGCCACCGCGAAGAGCCCGATCGGCACCCCCAGCACCGCGTGCAGGGCCACCCATCCGATGTCCCGCATATTGGCCACGTCCCGGAACACCGTCGCCAACTGCCGCCGCAACGGCCCGTCCAGCGTCTGATAGACCCCCGGAATCGGTTCGCCCAGCCGCCCGCCCGCGCGCAGCCGCTCCAACCCCGTCAACGGCCGCAGCAGCCGAATCGTCTCCGGTATCGCCGGAATCCCCACGATCCCCAAACTCAGCGCCCCGACCAGGAACAGCACGACCAGCGCGACCAATGCCAGCGCTCCGGTCACAGCCCCCACCGCCAAATACCAGACCGCCCCGGGCAACTCCCGCAACCGCCGCCCGGCCCACCGCAGTAGGGTCATCTCCCCACACCCGCGCCCAGCGCCGTCATCCCCACCGGACACCCGGACGACAACCCCTCGGCCACCTGCGGCAATACCTCAGCGCGATACACGCCACCACACTATCGGCCGCCCCCGCCCCGGGGTTCCCGCCGACCCGTGAGTCGACCCCGCCCCGCGACGAGCGCGCACCCCTCCGGAAGCGACTGCGGACGGGCCGTCGCTTCGGCTGGGGTCCGCTGGACTCCACGCCGCAGGACCAGCCGGACGAAACCGTCACCGCGACATGCCCGCAGCGGCCCAACCGGGACGCGGTCAGTGGGGTGGGCGGACGCGGCGGTTGCGAATGGCCTCGGGTTCGCCGAGGCGGGCGATGATCGCGGCGAGCAGTGCTCGGCCGTCTTCCATTCGGGCGGAACCGAATTCGGCGGTGAGTTCGTCGTGGAGTTCGCGGCGCAGGCGACGAGTCGCCTCGACGGCCGCGAGCGCGTGGTCGGTCAGATGCAGGAGGCGGGTGCGCGCGTCGGCGGGGTCCGGTTCGCGCCGCAGCAGATCGCGGCGTTCCAGATCGGCGACCGTCTTGGAGGCGGCCTGCTGGGTGACGCCCATGCGCTCGGCGAGAGCCGTGATCGACAGGGGCGCGGCCACCACGTGCTGGATCACCACGCCGTCGTTGAAGCGCAGTTCGCCGAAGCCCTGTTCGCCCAGGCGCCGCTGGATCTCGTCGGTCATCGCCCACCCGGCGAACAAGGAGGTGAGAGACAGATCCAGGGTGTCGGGCGTAGGATGCACAACCATGGTTGTGAAATCTAGCAGAGTGCCGCCGGAGTTGGCCGAGGACTTCATCCGTGTCGCGCACCGAATCGTGTGGTGCACCCTGGCCACCGTCGATCGCCGCGGCCGGCCCCGCTCCCGAGTCGTCCATCCGATCTGGGAACAGACACCGGACGGCGTGGTCGGGCGGCTGTTCACCCGCCCGACTCCACTCAAACTCGCCCACCTGACCGCGACCCCGCACGTGTCCTGCTCGTACTGGGATCCCCGGCACGAGGTCGCCGTCGCCGAATGCCGAGCCGACTTCCAGGACGATCCGCAGTCGCGAAAGGACCTGTGGGAGCTGTTCGCGACGACTCCGGAACCACTCGGCTACGACCCGACCATCCTCGGCGGAACCGATCACCTCGACCCGAACATCACCGTTCTCCGCCTCACCCCGTGGCGACTCTCCACCGGCGGCCACGCCTGGCTGGCCGCCTGACACCCGGTGCGCTCGGGAGCCGAGGTCGAAGGTGGGGGTGGCCGCCGGACTGGCCACCCCCGTCCTCGTTTTCCACCGGATCGACCATCTCAAACGTGATGATCGACCGCGGGCTTCATCGCCGCCCGCCGCCGCGCTCCCGGTAGGTGCGGCGCTGCTGCTTGACGATGCCCTTCCACACCTTGGTGCGCTCGGTGCGCAGCCGGTGATCGGTGCGGGAGGCCATCCATTCGTTCTCCCGGATCAGCTTGCGGTAGCTGTCCAGGCGACGCTGGGGCAGGGCCCCGGATTCGATCGCCGCGAGCACCGCGCACCCCGGTTCGCCGGTATGCGAGCAATCGGCGAAACGGCAAGCCTCGGAGAGGGATTCGATATCGCTGAAGGTGCGTCCGATGCCTTCGGAGGCGTCCCACAGACCCACCGAGCGCAGGCCCGGGGTGTCGATCAGGGTGCCGCCGCCGGGGAGCGGGCGCAATTCGCGATGCACCGTGGTGTGCCGGCCGCGCTTGTCGCCGTCGCGAACCGCGTTGGTGGCGAACACGTCCGAGCCCAGCAGGGCATTGGCGAGGGTCGACTTGCCCGCACCGGACGGCCCGATCAGGGCGACCGTGCCGCTCATGACGGCCGACAGCACGTCCATGCCGAGCCCGGAGGAGGCGCTCACCGACAGCACGGTCGCGCCCGGCGCGGTCGCCCGCACCTCGTCGAGCGAAAGATCCTCGGCCAGATCGGCTTTGGTCAGCACCACGACGGGCTGTGCGCCCGATTCCCACGCCAGTGCCAGCAGGCGCTCGATGCGCCCGAGGTCGACGTCGTCGCCCGGCAGGCACACCAGCACGGTGTCCACGTTCGCGGCCAGCACCTGATCCGCGGAGCGAGCCCGCGAATCGGAGTGACCCGAGACCGCGGCCCGCACGATGGCGGTGTGGCGTGGCAGCAGCTGCCGCACTTCACGATCGGCGTCGAGGCCGACCCAGTCGCCGGTGCACAGTCCGCTGATATCGGAATCCGGACGCGGCAGGCGGGCCCGGACGACGGCGGCGGTGAAACGGCTCTGGTAGTCGGAGGTGGGCAGCGGTGCGGCGACATCGCATTCGCTGCGTTCCATGCGCAGGACGCGAGCGGGAATCAGGGAGTCACCGAGTATCGGCAGATAGCGCGAGGCGAGGTCCGCGTTCCAGCCATAGGGGGAGAGCAGGTCGAGATTGTCCGAAGACATGCGGGGGAGTCCTTCGTCGGGCCGAGCCCGAACGGACTCAGCGCAAGAAATTCGAGGTGGATACGTGCACAGCGGTCACGGCACGAGCCGCGATACGTCGCCGGGGCACGACAATCCGCACTGTCGTCCTCACGTGAATCCACCTCCTCATCTCTCCCAGGGCATTCGCAGCGGCGAACACCGTCGACCAGAACGAGCACAACCTTCTCAGGCGCGCGAAAACACCGCAACCGATTTATACACAGTCCTGCACAGGCTCACTTGTGCACATGGTTATCCACAGGATCGAACATGCGTTCGACCCTGGTCCGGGTGCTGCTTATCCACAGAACGAGGGTAGTTATGCACAGGCATGGGCGCTGTGCACAACCCTCGGGGAACTCAGGACTTGGGCTTGTGGAACTGCTCGCGGCGGCCGAGCCGCTGCAGTCGCAGCCACTCCATCAGCCCCGCCGGATCCTTCTGCTGAACCAGGAAGAACCACCCGAATCGAGCAAGCTCCTGCGGCAGCAGTTTGCGCATACCGGGCTGAGCCATCAGGTAACCCCGGTTGCGGTAGGTGTAGTGCCGCTTCACCGGATCGTCCGGATACTGCGTGTGCATCCTGCCGCCCAGGATCGGCTTGAACTCCGCCGAACCGTTCGGATGCAGATACGCCGTCTGCAGACAGGTGCCGAAAGGCAGCCCCGAGCGGACCAGCCGCCGATGCACCTCGACCTCGTCACCGCGCACGAACAACCGCAGATCCGGCACGCCGATCACGTCCACGGCCTCCGCCGAGACGAGCGCGCCGTTGAACAGCGAGGCGATGCCGGGCAGGAAGTCGTCGTCGCCGAGCTCGGACCGCAGTCGCCGCCACACCACGCCGCGGCGCAGCGGGAACGCCAGCTGGTCCGGATCGTCGATATCGCAGACCACGGGCGAGACCTCGACCAGCCGATGCCGCTGCGCGCAATCGAACAGCGTGGCAAGCACATCCGGCCCGTCGGGCCGGCCGTCGTCGTCGGCCAGCCAGACCCAGTCCGCGCCCAGGGTCAGCGCGTGCAGCATGCCGAGCGCGAAACCGCCCGCACCGCCGAGATTGTGCTCGGACCCCAGGTATGTGGTCTCGATCGGCTGCTCGCGCACGAGCTCGCCCACCTCGGCCTCGTTGCCGTTGTCCACCACGATGAGATGGTCGATCGGCCGCGACTGGCTGCTGAGCACCTTCAGCGATTCCGCGAGCATCTCTTTGCGTTTATGGGTGACGACGATCGCGACGATGCGCGCATCGTCCGCGAAATAGGGGGTGGGCTGCTCGCTCATGCGGGATTCCGTTCGGCTTCACGTTCCAGATCCCGCAGCACCGTCGCCACGTGATCGCCCGCCTCGGGGCCTTCGTAGGCACGAACGACTTCTTCGATACCGCCGTGCAGTCTGACCTGTCCGTGGTCGATCCACATAGCCGAATCGCAGAGCTGAGCCAGGAATTCGTTGGAGTGACTGGCGAAGACCAGGATTCCGGAGCGGGAGACCAATTCCTGCAACCGGATTCGCGCTTTCTTCATGAAATCGGCGTCGACCGCGCCGATGCCCTCGTCCAGCAGCAGGATCTCCGGATCGATGGAGGTGACCACGCCCATCGCCAGGCGCACGCGCATACCGGTGGAGTAGGTGCGCAGCGGCATCGCCAGGTAGTCGCCGAGTTCGGTGAAGTCGGCGATCTCGTCGATCTTGGCCAGCATCTGCTTGCGGGTCTGCCCGAGGAACAGTCCGCGAATGATGATGTTGTCGTATCCGGAGACCTCCGGATCCATGCCGACGCCGAGATCGAAGACCGGCGCCACGCGTCCGCGAATCCGCGCGCTGCCGCGGGTGGGTTCGTAGATGCCCGAAAGCAGCCGCAGCAGTGTGGATTTGCCCGCGCCGTTGTGCCCGACCAAACCGATCCGGTCGCCCTCCTTGAGCGAGAGGTTGATGTCGCGCAACGCTTCCACGACCACCACATCGGATTGGTTGCGCCCGATGGCGCCACCGGCCGAGCCCAGCACGGCCTTCTTCAGCGAACGAGACTTCGCGTCGAAGATCGGGAACTCCACCCACGCGTTCTGGGTTTCGATACTCACATGGTCGGTCATTGAGCCTTCACACCCAGTAGGGGACTCGGGAACGGAACTTCTTCATGGCCAGTATCGCGACGATGCCGCCGAGGACGGTGATGCTCAGCACCACGATCCAGCTGCGCAGGTGGATCGGATCGCCGAGCAGCGGCGCGCGCACGATCTCCAGGTAATGGTAGGTCGGCACGAGCTCGGCCAGCTTGGCGCGATCGCTCGCGGTGCCGGTCAGCGCCGTCGGCTTCCACATCACCGGGGTGAGCACGAAGAGCATGAGGGTGGTGCTGCCCAGGATCGGTGCCAGATCGCGGTAGCGGGTGCTGAAGATGCCGAACACGATCGTCACCCAGAGCGCGTTGAGGAAGACCAGCAGCAGACCGGGAATCGCCAGCAGCGCGGACCAGTGCAGATGCCGCCAGATGCTGAACGCGAGCACCATCACCACATAGATGATCAGGTTGTGTGCGAAGAACAGGAATTGGCGCCACACCAGGCGATATACGTGCACGCTCAGTGCCGAGGGCAGCTGTTTGATCAGCCCCTCGTTGGCGATGAAGACGTCCGAGCCCTCGATGATGCTGGCGTTGATCACGTTCCAGACGATCAGCCCGACGGTCACGTACGGCAGGTACGAACTCAGCGTCTGCCCGAACAACGTGGCGTAGAGGACACCCATCGCGGCGGCCTGCAGGCCGGTCGCGATGGTGATCCAGAACGGGCCGAGCACCGAGCGCCGATAGCGCTGTTTGATGTCCTGCCAGCCCAACGCCAGCCACAACTCTCGCTGGGAGAAGCCGTCCCGGAAGTCCTTGAAGGCGCGGGCGAAGGACTGGGAGTCCGATACCAGCGTCACCGGGGGTTCGTCCGGACGCGCTTCGGCCGTGGCCGAGTCGGGGGGAGCAGCAGCAGGCACAGCACCCGACCCTATCTAATAGCCTTCGATTTGCGTCGGGAACCTGCCTGCGACCGCGACTTGCCGAGCCGACGGGGTCGCGCTCGTCACGTTCACAGGTACTGACCGGTGCCGGTCGCGCCGCCGGATTGACGGGGATCGATGGTGGTCGCGCCGGGCGGCAGCTGGCGCATCTGCTCGAGCTGAGCGCGCGCGGCCATCTGCTGTGCGAACAGCGCGGTCTGGATTCCGTGGAACAGACCTTCGAGCCAGCCCACCAATTGTGCTTGGGCGATGCGGAGTTCGGCGTCCGACGGAACGGCGTCCTCACTGAACGGGAGAGCCAGGCGCTCGAGTTCCTCGCGCAGTTCCGGGGCGAGGCCCTGTTCGAGTTCGAGGATGGAGGAGCGGTGGATCTCGCGCAGCCGGGTGCGACTGGCATCGTCCAGCGGCGCGTGCCGGACCTCTTCGAGCAGCTGTTTGATCATGGTGCCGATGCGCATGACCTTTGCCGGCTGCTCGACCATATCGGCGAGCGATTCTTCCTTTTCGCGAGATTCATCGGAATTGCCCTCGCCGACAACCTGTCCGGTGAGCGGATCACCACCGGGCAGCATGTTCGCCGGAATGGCCACGGGTTTGCCCTCGGGACCGATCACGACAATGGATTCGGGTGCACCGTCCGACTGCGTCATGCCCCCATCATTCCGTGACTCCGGCGAACGCGCTAAGGGGGTGTCCGATCCGTCCCTGTCTGCTTTGTGTGTTCCGCCCAGCTCGTCCGGTTCGGTGACGAGTGGTCGTGAGGCTACCGTTACGCTCGCAAGCTCTCTCCCCTTAGAGTGGCCACCATGACTTACGACGTCGCAAGGGTGCGGGGCCTCATACCGTCCCTGGGCGACGGCTGGATCCATCTGGACCCGCAAGCGGGCATGCTGGTTCCGGATTCGGTATCACGCGCCGTATCAACGGGTTTCCGAACCTCCGCCTTCTCCCATACCAATCGGCACGGCGCCGCCAAGCGCAGCGCCGCGATCCTCGAGGCCGCTCGCGAGGCGGTCGCGGATCTGGTGGGCGGCGATCCCGCGGGCGTGGTGCTGGGTCCCGACCGAGCGGTACTCCTGGCCTGGCTGGCCGAATCGCTGAGCTCCCGCCTGGGCCTGGGCACCGGGATCGTGCTGTCGCGCCTGGATGACGAAGCCAATGTCGCGCCGTGGCTTCGGATCGCCAATCGCTATGGCGCACATGTGCGCTGGGCCGAAGTGGAAATCGAGACCTGCGAAATGCCCGCCTGGCAGTTCGAGGAGCTCATCGGTCCCACCGCCCGGCTGGTCGCGTTGACCGCCGCCTCCCCGATCGTCGGCTCCGCGCCGTCGGTGCGGGTGGCCGCCGATCGCGTGCACGAGGTGGGCGGCCTGCTGGTCGCGGACTGCTTCGGCGCGGCCCCCTACGCGCTCATCGACATCGACGAACTCAATGCCGACGTCATCGCGCTGAGCGCACCGGCGTGGGGCGGACCGCAGGTCGGCGCGCTGGTCTTCCGCGATCCCGCCTTCCTGGACCGCATTCCCTCCATGTCCCTGAACCCGTACGCCAAGGGTTCGGAGCGGCTCGAGGTCGGTCACCACCAGTACGCGCTACTGGCGGGCCTCACCACCTCCATCGACTACCTGGCCGGAATGGACGAGCGCGCGACCGGAACCCGCCGGGAGCGCCTCGAGATCTCGATCACCTCGCTGCAGGACTACCACGATCAGCTCTTCGAGCACCTGATGACGACCCTGGATCAGATCCCCAACCTGACCGTCATCGGCCGCGCCTCGACCCGCATTCCGACGGTCAGCTTCACCATCGCGGGGATGCAGGCGGAGAAGGTCTCGGCCAAGCTCGCCGACGCCCGGATCGGCACGCTGAGCGGATCGCACGGCGGCAGCCGCCTGCTGGACGCGCTCGGTGTGAACGACGAGGGCGGCGCGGTCACCATCGGGCTCGCGCCGTACACGACCAAATTCGAGATCGACCAGCTCGGCCGCGCCCTCACCGCCCTCGACACCTGAGCGGACTCAGTCTTCGCGCACGCGCAGGATCACCTTGCCGACCGTGTCGTCCGAGTCCAGCAGGCGGTGCGCCTCGGCGGCGTCGGCCACCGGCAGTTCGGCCGAGATCACCGGCACGACCGAGCCCTCCGCGACCAGGGGCCATACCCGCCGCCGCAGCTCCGCGACGATCTCGGCCTTGCTCCCGCGTCCGGTCGCGGCCCGGCGGCGCAGATTGGTGGCGTGCACGCTGCCGCGCTTTCCCAGCAACACCGCGAGATTCAATTCCGCGGTGACCCCGCCCTGCATGCCGATGATCACCAACCGGCCGTCCTCGGCGAGCGCGTCCACATTGCGGGCCAGGTACTTCGCGCCCATATTGTCGAGAATCACGTCGGCACCGTCACTTTCGGATTTCAGCACCTCCACGAAATCCTCTTCGCGGTAATTGATCAGGATGCTCGCACCCAATTCCTGACAGCTATCGAGTTTGAACTTCGACCCCGCGGTCACCGCCACCCGCGCGCCCAGGCTCCGCGCCACCTGAATGGCGTGCGTGCCGATCCCGCTGCCGCCACCGTGAATCAGCAGTAACTGGCCCGAACGCAGGCCCGCGGTCATGACCAGGTTCGACCACACCGTGGCGGCCACCTCCGGCAGCGCCGCCGCGGCGGGCAGGTCCCAGTCCTCGGGGACCGGCAGCACCTGGGTCGCGGGCACGAGCACCCGCTCGGCGTAGCCGCCGCCGGACAGTAGCGCGCACACCCGATCGCCGGGACGCCAATCCTGTACTCCGGGACCGATTTCCGCGATCACGCCGGAACACTCCAGGCCGAGCGTCTCGCTCGCGCCGGGCGGCGGCGGATAGAAACCCTGCCGTTGCATCAGGTCCGCGCGGTTCACCCCCGCGGCCACCACATCGATCGACACCTCGCCCGGACCGGGCGCGGGCAGATCGGGAACCTGGGCCCACGTCATCACTTCGGGACCACCGAAACCATCGAGCGTCACCGCATACATGAAACCGAGGGTACGGCGCGGGCTCAGCGATTACTGTCAGGCCATCTTCGGCGGGAGCACAGGATCCTGTCAGCTTTTCCCGGCACAGTGGAATCGACACAACGAACCAGGAGATTCCATGATCGCGATGTTCACCACCCTCGGCGCACTGATCGTTCTCACCGCAATGGCCATTTCCGGTTTCGTCGCCCAGGAATCCTCCCGAGAGCTGGTTCGGGTACGCCGTCGCTGACCGTTCGGACATCCGCCGGATGGACTGTTTCCGGCCGGAACCTTTCCGGAAGTTACGCTCCAGGAAAGAATTTCCGACACCCCCCACCGTGGGGTTGAAGGTACTAGCGTTCCGAGAATGAGCAGTTTCGTCGATTTCCAGAACGAGATCTATCTTTCGGGCCTCGCCGGTAAAGTGCCATCGCTGCCGATCACGGCGGCCGGCCTGCAGGAGCGCGCTCGGGAAGTCCTGGAACCGGCGGCCTTCAACTACGTCGCGGGCAGCGCCTCCGCCGAGCGCACCGCGCACTCGAATCTCGTCGCCTTCGAGAAGTATCGGCTGCTGCCCCGCATGCTGCGCGGCGCGAGCGCTCCCGGAGCCCGGGACCTGTCGGTCGACGTGCTCGGCACCCATCTCGCCGCTCCGATTCTGACCGCACCCATCGGCGTGCTCGGCCTGCTGCACGAGCGCGGCGAAACCGTCGTCGCGGACGTGACCCGGGAACTCGGCATCGGCATGGTGCTGTCCACCGCGGCCTCCTCCACCATCGAGGAGGTCGGCGAGCGCGCGGGGGACTGGTGGTATCAGCTGTACTGGCCCAACGACATGGAACTGGCGCGCTCCTTCGTCGAACGCGCCGAAAAGTCCGGAGCCAAGGCCATTGTCGTCACCGTGGACACGCCCGCCCTGGGCTGGCGGCCGCGTGATCTGGAACTCGGGCATCTACCGTTCCTGCACGGCCAGGGCATCGCGAACTATCTCTCCGATCCGGTCTTCCGGGCCAAGCTCGCCGCGCCGCCCGAGGAGAGCGAGGACGCCATGCGCGCGGCCATCCTCACCTGGGTCGGCACCTTCGGCAATCACGGCCTGCGCCCGGCCGACATCCATCGGCTGCGGGACTGGACCGAACTGCCGATCGCGGTGAAGGGCGTGCTGCATCCGGACGATGCCCGTCAGTGCGTGGACGCCGGGGCGGACGCGGTCATCGTCAGCAATCACGGCGGCCGTCAGGTCGACGGTTCGGTCGCCGCGCTGGACGCGCTGCCCACCATCGTCGCCACCGTCGGCGATCGCGCGGACGTGCTCTTCGACTCCGGAATCCGCACCGGCTCCGATGTGATGATCGCGCTCTCGCTCGGCGCGAAAGCGGTCCTGTACGGCCGCCCCTGGGCCTACGGACTCGGTCTCGCCGGAGCCGACGGCGTCCGGCACGCGCTGCGCTGCATTCTCGCGGATTTCGATGCGGCCATGGGACTTTCGGGCTGCACCGGCGTGAGCGACCTGAGCCGCACCATGCTCTCCTCCTATCGGTGAGCGATATTCCCCGCTCGGCAGGGCATCTCGCGTGCCGGCTTGGATACACTGACCCGGTGGCGGTCGAACCCGGGGCCCAGCCGAGATGGCTCACCCCGGAACAGCAGCGAGCCTGGCGGGCGTACATGGACGGCAGCCAGCGTCTGCTGGCCGACCTCAATCGGCAGTTGCAGCGCGACAGCGATCTGTCCTTCGCCGACTACCGCATCCTGGTCAAACTCTCCGAAGCGCCGAATCGTGCACTGCGCATGAGCGACCTGGCCGACGGGGTGATCTCCTCCCGCAGCCGGCTCACCCATCAGGTGCGGCGGATGGAGAAGGAGCGGATGGTGCGCCGCATCGCCTGCGAGGACGACGGTCGCGGCGTGCTGGCCCAGCTCACCGACAAGGGCATGCGGCGGTTGCGAGCCGCGGCCCCCGGACATGTGGCCGCGGTCCGCCGCTATTTCGTCGATCTGCTCACCCAGCAGCAGCTGGCCGCGGTCGCCTCCGCCCTGGACCTGGTCGACCAGGCTGCCGACCAGCGCTCCGCGTCGCGGTCCGACGCGTAGGTCAGATTCCTCCGGGGGCGCTGCTAACATCGGACGCCTGGAAGCATGGCAGAGCGGCCGAATGCACTCGCCTTGAAAGCGAGCGTCGCGAAAGCGACCGGGGGTTCAAATCCCTCTGCTTCCGCAAATCTCGAACGATGAGGGTGTGCTTCATGCGCGGTTGGATCGGTATGGGCCTCGCGGTCCTCGCGTTGCACGTCATCGGCTGGGGCACACTGCTGCTGTTCGTGGTGCCCGGGCACCACGTGGTGCAGGGCTCGGTCTTCGGAGTCGGGCTCGGCGTCACCGCCTACACCCTCGGCATGCGCCACGCGTTCGACGCGGACCACATCGCCGCCATCGACAACACCACCCGAAAGCTGGTGGCGGAGAACGGCAGAGCCAAGACCCACACCGTCGGGTTCTGGTTCGCGCTCGGGCACTCCAGCATCGTGTTCATCATGGTCGCGCTGCTCGCATTGGGCGTGCGGGCGCTGGCTGGTCCGTTGCAGGACGAGGGGTCCTCGCTGCACCGGTGGACCGGACTGTGGGGCACCAGCATCTCGGGAAGCTTCCTGATCGCGATCGGCCTGTTGAACCTCGCGGCCCTGATCGGCATCTGGAAAGTGTTCCGGCGCATGCGCACCGGCGAATTCGACGAGGAGCGACTCGAGCAGGCGCTCGAGGAGCGCGGCCTGCTCAACCGAGTCCTCGGGCCGGTCGTGAAGCTGGTGCGCAAACCCTGGCAGATGTACCCGGTCGGGCTGCTCTTCGGCCTCGGTTTCGACACCGTCACCGAGGTCGGCCTGCTGGTGATCGCGGGCGGCGCGGCCGCCACCGGGTTGCCCTGGTACTCGATTCTCGTACTGCCCGTGCTGTTCTCGGCGGGCATGGCGCTGTTCGACTCGCTCGACGGTTCCTTCATGAGCTACGCCTACGACTGGGCCTTCGCCCGGCCGGTCCGCAAGATCTACTACAACCTGGTGATCACCGGGCTGTCGGTGGCGGTGGCGCTGCTCATCGGCGTGCAGGAGATCATCTCGATCTTCGTCGAGAAGCTGAACGTCACATCGGGATTGATCGCCTGGATCGGCAGGCTGGATCTCGGTGACCTCGGTTTCATTATCGTCGGTTTGTTCCTGCTCACATGGGTCGTCGCCCTCGCGGTCTGGCGGTTCACCGACGTGGAAACGCGCTGGGAGCGGGATCTCGCCGCCGACTGACGGTTTTCTGGTACAGATGGTCGGGTGGTTAGCCGCCGTCGCGTACGGCGTCGCTTGGCCGGCGCCCTTGTCAGCGCCGCACTGCTGGTCGGTGTGGTGACCTTCGAAGCTCCGCTCTCGATCGCTGATCCACCCGTCGATTCCGGCTCCAACGAGGAGGCACCGCCCTCGGTGGACCCGGTGCACCCGCTGTACGCCACCGTGCGCGACGTTCAGCCCATCACCGACCGCTGGCTCACCGTGTCGGTCGCGTCCCCGGCCATGGGCCGCACCGTCGACGTCCAGGTGCTGCTGCCCGAGCATCGCGACGCCCCGCGACCGACGGTCTACATGCTCGACGGCCGCAGCGCGGCGGTCGAGGTCAACAACTGGACCGACAAGGGCGGTGCGGGGCAGTTCTTCGCCGACAAACCGGTGAACGTGGTGTTCACCCTCGGCGGCCCGGCCAGCTACTACACCGACTGGCTGCACGCGGACCCCAAGCTCGGCACCAATCGCTGGGAAACCTTCCTCACCCG
This sequence comes from Nocardia jejuensis NBRC 103114, assembly GCF_001613145.1. Classification (GTDB taxonomy): domain Bacteria; phylum Actinomycetota; class Actinomycetes; order Mycobacteriales; family Mycobacteriaceae; genus Nocardia; species Nocardia jejuensis. The sequence goes on along the minus strand of NZ_BDBU01000024.1, from coordinate 69,621 downwards.
AGAACTGCCGCCCCTCATCGACGCCCGCTTCGAGGGCAACGGCGTCAACGCGGTCTCGGGCGTCTCCATGGGCGCGGAGGCGGCCATGATGCTGGCGACCCGCAATCCGGGGCTGTATCGCGCCGTGGCGGCCCACAGCGGCTGCTACGCAATGAGTTCCGAGTTCGGTCAGGCCCAGGCGCGTGCCGTGGTCGGCACCTTCGGCGGAGATCCGGACAATATGTTCGGCCCGTCGGACGACCCGCAGTGGGCGGCGCACGATGTCGTCTCCCACGCGGGAGCGCTGCGCGGCGACGCGATCTACCTGTCGTCGGGCAGCGGCCTGCCCGGCGAACACGACGTCACCGGCAATCCCGATCTGCGCCAGGCGATTCTGTTCGGCGGGCCCATCGAAGCCGGCGCCTCCATGTGCACCGCCCAGCTGGCCGCGCGCCTGGCCCAACTGGGCATCCCCGCCACAGTCAACATGCGCCCCACCGGAACCCACTCCTGGCCCTACTGGGCGGACGAACTGCCACGCTCCTGGCCGACCCTGGCCGCGGGTCTGGGACTCGGCTGACAGGCCTCTGGAAGCCCGCTACGAGGTCAGCCGATGAAGCGCGCGAGGGTCTCCGGTGCCGTGGCGAAGGCCAGGAACAGATCGTTCTCGTGCGGGTCGCCCGCGGTGACGCGGACGCCGTCGGTGCCGTAGGGGCGCACCAGGACTCCGGCCTCGGCGCTGGCTTCGCCGTATTCGGCGCTGCGGTCGCCCAGGGGCAGCCAGATGAAGTTGGCCTCGCTGCGGGGGACGCGGTAGCCGACCGCGATCAGGGCGTCGCGCATCCGGTCACGTTCGGCGACAACGGCATCGGTGCGCTCGAGCAGTTCGTGGCGAGCCTCGAGAGAGGCGATGGCCGCGGCCTGCGCGACCCGGTTGAGACTGAACGGGATGTGCACCTTCATCAGCGCGGTGATGACCTTCGGGTCGCCGACCGCGTAGCCGACGCGCAGCCCCGCCAGGCCGTACGCTTTCGAGAAGGTGCGCAGGACAAGCACATTCGGCCGGGTGCGGCCCACATCCACGCCATTGGGGGCCTCGTCGCCGCCGATGCGCAGGTACTCGAAGTAGGCCTCGTCCAGCACCACCAGCACATCCGCGGGCACCGAGTCCACGAAGCGTTCGATCGCCGCACGGCCGTGCGCCGTACCGGTCGGATTGTTCGGGTTGCACACGAACACGACCCGGGTGTTCGGGGTGATCGCGGCCGCGAGCGCGTCCAGGTCGTGGGTGAATTCGCTGTCGAGCGGAACCTGCACGGCCTTCGCGCCCGCCACCCGGGTGACGATCGGATACGCCTCGAACGAGCGCCAGGCGAACAGCACCTCGTCGGTCGGCTCCAGACAGGTGATCTGCACCAGTTCCTGGCAGATGGCCACGCTGCCGCAACCGGCCGCCACGTTCTCGACCGCGACGCCGTTGAACTCCGCGATGGCGGCACGCAATTCGAGGGAGGCATTGTCCGGATACCGGTTCACCGTCTCCGCGGCCTCCGCGATCGCCTTGGCGACCGACGGCAGCGGCCCCAAGGTGGTCTCGTTACTGGCCAGCTTCACCACACCGGGCTGGCTGCGGCCGGCGACGTACGCCGGAATGGCATCGAGGTCCGGGCGAATGTGCGCGCTCACCCCTCCACCCTATGTCGCGCTCGCGGAGCGGATGCCGGTGGTGTCGAGGCTGTTGCCGGAGGTGCCCGGTCGGAGTCCCTGCGCGGTCGGCGAATCCGGAAATTCTCCGGGGTCCGCACACCGTCGAGAACCTTTATCCCGAATTTACCTAGCGCAACTACGCTGACGATATGTCGGGCCTTTACCGAGATCGAGCACCCGCGGACGACACCACCGGAGTCCCTCTCACCGTGATCGAACCCGATGGTCACGCGCGTGGCGGGATCGTCGTTCTGCACGAATCACGAGAATTCACCGAGCAATTGCTCGAACTCATGCGCTCGCTCGCCGCGGACGGCTGGACGGTCCTGGCTCCCGACCTTTTCCATCGGGACAACGGCACCGTGCCCGAGCGAGTGTTCGGCGCCGACCTGTTCGACGATTTCGACGCCTGTTTCGACTGGCTCACCGGACACGGGGTGTACCGCGACTGCATCGGCGTCCTCGGATTCGACTCCGCGGGCACCGCGGCCGCCCTGGTCGCCGCCAACCGGCGGCTCGGTGCGGCGGTCAGCGTCGCGGCTCCCGGCATCGACAACGCGCTGCATCCGCACGCGCCGGCGCTCGTCACCGCGACGCCCGGTCTGCAAGCGCCGTGGCTCGGCCTGTTCGGCGACGACGACCCGCTCACCCCGCCCGAGGAGGTGGCCCGCCTGCGCGATGCCGCCGGCCGCGCCGACGTCGCCACCCTCGTGATCACCTACCCCGGCCTGCATCACCGCCCCGATCACCCCGGCTTCGACCCCGCCGCCCGCGACGACGACTTCGTCATCGACGCGCAAACCAGAATTTTCGAATGGTTCGACAGCCATCTACGTTGATGATCATGCTCATTTATCCCCGCTGACCAGCTGATTTGGAGTCTTGGTCGGGCGATGTGTAATCTTTTGCCCGGCGGTTCGAAAGGACCGGCGCCCTCGTAAGAGAAGGCTCCAGGAGGCGTGCCAGAGCGGCCGAATGGGACTCACTGCTAATGAGTTGTCCCTTCACGGGGACCGGAGGTTCAAATCCTCTCGCCTCCGCCAAGCCCGGTTTTTCCGGGTCGCAGTACCGCAGTACCAACTGAATAAGCATGCGCCCGTAGCTCAACGGATAGAGCACTTGACTACGGATCAAGAGGTTAGGGGTTCGAATCCCTTCGGGCGCACAGTAACGGTCCCGCACATCTGGTGCGGGACCGTTTTCCGTTTCGGCTCACCATGATTCACGCGGGCGCGAACCGCCCGCTCGGATGATTCGCCGGCGCTGTGCCGAGCTTCACAGCGACAGCGCAGCGCGTCCGCTCACTTCCAGGCGGACAGGTTCGGCAGGTCGCCGGTGAGGTCGGTGCCGGGGGAGCGGCCGATGAGCCAGGCGGCCAGGGACGCGGCCGGGCCGGTGATGGTGGTGGACGGGGCGCCCACGGTGCCCGTGTAGCCGGTGTCGGTGGCGGTGAGGGTGAAGCCCGCGCCCTCGGCGGCGACGGTGTCGGCCACGGCCTGGGGGAGCAGGCGCGCCACGAAGTCCGCCGGCCAGTCGGCGGGGGCGTAGCCGACGTTCAGGTCCACGTGGTGGATCTCGATCTCCAGCAGGCGCATCCACACGACCTGGGTGGCCGTGATCTCGCCGCCCTTGCGGTTGCGGACCGTGCTCTCCCAGCGCTCGGGCGGCATCACCCGGGCCAGTGCCAGCCAGCGTTCGGAGGCGGCGGTCAGATCCTCGAGCTGTTCGCGCAGTGGTCGGGGTGCGCCCGCCTCGATATCGGCCTCGCGCAGGAATGTGCTTGCGTACTGCGGGGTTTCGATGCCGGTGCGGGCCCACAGCAGCAGGTTGACCAGACTGTCCGCGTTGCGGGACAGATGCGCGAGCACGTGCCCGCGGGTCCAGCCGGGTAGCGGCGACGGTTCCACGACGTCGACATCGTGCAGGCCCGACACCGCGCCGAGCAGGCGCGTGGTCGCGGCGGCGACGGTGTCCAGCCGTGTGGAGATATCGGTGATTTCCGGTGCGTCGCTCGTCACACCCCGACCCTACCTATGGGAGCTGGAATCGCGTTCGGCCACAAGGATTTGCACGGCCAGCGCGATCAGCCACAGCGACATCGCCCCGACCTGGATCCGCTGGGCGATGCCGAGGCCGTAATTGCCGGGCAGATTGTCGGCGATCAGCATCCAGGCCGTCACCGCCGAGCCGACGATCAGAATCCACAGGCCGGTGTGCCGCAGGATCGGCCAGCGCTTGTACTTGAACGCCGCGACGCTGAACGCGATCATCGCGATGTAGATCGAGAACACCGCCAGCGTGCTGGTGAGCGCGTGAATCTGATGCAGCTGCGGGAACAGTCCGGTATCGACGTAGCGCTTGGGCACGGTCGGATCGTCGGGTTGCAACGGCATCTGCGCGTCCATGATGGTGGAGGCGCCGAAGCAGGCCAGCGCGATCCAGCCGATGTTCGAGTACAGCCGCCGCGAGAACAGCAGCAGCCCACCGATGCCCGCCACCAGCAGTAGCGCGCCCGACACGGTGTCACCCGTGGTGAACACCCAGCGGAACGGCGCGCCCTTCTCGGCGAGCTGGCTCAGGAAGGTGTTGGTGGGATCGCTGGGGATCGGGAGCATGAACTCGAGCACCCACGACGAGTAGCCGATGCCGGCGATGCCGATCAGGATCGCGATGATCCACCTCAGGACCCGCCGCCATCGCTGAATCGGAGGAGACTCGCTCGGGGCCGCGGTCGCCTGTTTCTGCTCGGTTGGCGTCATCGCCGTGCTCGCTTTCGCTGGCTCAACTCACTCTCGCGCCCTGCCCTGCTCACCGCCGCGGGGCCGAAGCCCGCGACCGATACCTGCCTGCACACTGTTCTCCCCGGACTGGTCGGACGGTCCGGTCTTCCTCCATTGTCACCCATCCGCGAGCCGGGTCCTCACGGCGTGCGCGCCAGTTCCCGCAGGACCAGGTCGGCGGCGGTATTCGCGCTCTCGTGCTCCCACACCCGGACCACGGTCCATCCGGCCGCCGCCAGCCGGGTATCGGTGTCCCGATCGCGGGCCACGTTCCCGGCCAGCTTCTCGGACCACCATTGCGCATTGTTCTTCGGGAATGTCGCGTGCTCGGGGCAGCTGTGCCAGAAGCATCCATCCACGTACACGGCCACCTTCCGACGCGGGAACACGAGATCGGCCCGCCGCCGCAGACCGGGCAGCGGGGGCTTGTCCACGAAGAACCTCGCACCCCGCCGATGCAATTCCCGGCGCAGCGCGATTTCCGGCTTCGTCCCCACCCGCCGCTGCTTGGCCATGCGCGCACTGGTCGCCGCGTCGGTCGTCGGCTTCGCCTTCGGGGTGGATTTCGCGGGCGTGCGTTCGGTCACCGCTGCCTCGCGATCGGATCGAGCCGCTGTGCGCTCCGGCGGCGCGGGTTCACGGGCACATCCCGCAGTCTCGCGATCCGATCCCGGGACCTCGCGATCCGGCGTCCCGGGCTCGCGGCCCGGCGTCGCGGTTCCGGTGCTCCGACGCGTCCGCTCGCCGGTGTGTGTTCCGCTTCGGTTGCGCGATGGCTCATCCGGGCTCCCTGCTGGTACGACATCCCACCGAGGAGCTCGCACCTCAGGCGGCCTCGCGGGGGAATCCTCCCATCCGATCGAGGTGGTTCTCCATATCCTCGATGAATCCGGGGGGAAAGCGCAGCGAGCCCATTCCGGCGCGGCGCAGGAAGCCCGCGGTGGCGCGCGCCGAGAGCAGCCGGGAATCGTCGAGGAACCAGCGCAGATCCTCGTACGGCGCGTGAACGGGCCAGGTGGACACCGGAACTCGCCCGACGACTCCATTGTGTCCCCAGGCGGCCGACGGCCAGCTGCGGCGAGTGTGCGGTTCACCGGCCGGAACCGGATCGTCGGCGGGGTTCGCCAGGCGCTCGCCGATCCAGGAGGCCATGCGCACGCTGACCGCATTGCCGACCAGTTTCCAGCGGTGGCCCTTGCGCACGCCGGGAATGTCGAGAGCCGGTGCGGTCCACTCGCGGTCGAAGCCCTGCAGGCGCTCGACGTCGGTGATGCCCGGTGTGACGATCTCGCCGGAAGGTAGTCGCACCGCCGGGGGACTCGCGATCCCCAGACCGGATCCACCCTTGAGTGTCGGCACCGCGTTCACCGCCCAGCCCAGGCCGCGGGTGCCCTCGGTCCAGTAGAACCCGCACGGATCGTTCGCCGGATCGCCGACCGTCCGGGGTCCGGCGTCCGCGCCGAACAGGATCGGCCGCGGATCCTCGGTGCGCGAGGCCAGCATCAACACCCGCTCGCGACGCTGCGGCAGCCCGAAGGCTCGCGCGTCGACCACGCGATAGGCCCAGGTGTATCCGAGTTCGGTGAGCGCGTCGGTGATGTGGCGCATGGCCGCGCCGCCGCCGAGCTGCAGCATGAACGGCACGTTCTCGATGAGCAGCCAGCGCGGACCGCGCTTGCGCTTCACCAGGCGGAACACCTCGTCCACCAAACCCGAACGCGCACCGGTGATTCCGGCGGTGCGCCCGGCCTGGGACAGGTCCTGGCACGGGAAACCCGCGGCCACCAGATCGGTCCCGTCGGGCAGTGAACGCAAACGCGTCACGTCCGAAACCAGTGGCACGCCCGGGAAGTGGGCCGCCAGTACCCCCTGTGCGCCCGCGTCGATCTCGCACAGCAATTCGCTGCGCCAGCCGTACTCCGAAAGTCCGAGTTCGAGTCCGCCGATGCCGGCGAACAGGCCGACCATCCGCGCGCCCGTCACAGCAGTACCTTTCGCCCCGGATCCCCAATGCCGCAGGAGACGTTACTCGAGTCGAGTGGCGCCTATCGCCCGCGCCCGGGTGCGGACCCCGCGCAAACCTCTTCTCACCTGCTTCGACGCCGCGCAATATCACCCGCCGGGTCGGAGTGCCCGGCTCCCTCGAACTCCGGCGTGTCAGAACTGGTCGGCCTGTAAATATTCGCCAAAGCCGCAAACATCCCACGCGGAGGTACTCCGTCGTGCCGCGTCGGTGTCGCATGTCGTGGCGACCGATGAGCTGACCGTCGTGGCGGTGGGGTCCGGCGAGATACCTCGGAGTGGATATCGGGGCGCCGATCGGAGGTGGCGCAGATCTCGAAAGCCGGCGTGTCGTCCGTGGACAGGACGGGTATTCGCACCGGGGGTGCGGTGGTGCGGGTGCGGATCATGAGGGGACCCACACCACCGCATCCCGATCAGCCGGATTCGATCGGGATCGCGCTTGTCCGAATCATGAATTTCGGTCGATGGGTGTGAGCTGGCCGCGTGGTCGCGAGGGCGGGCCCATGCTGGCACTACGGTGAGAGGGTGACGGAGAGTGGGAGTGAGGACTCGAAGCCCGAGGCGGCGAGATGGCCGTCGATCCTGACCTGGCGGGCTCACAACGGGTCGCGCATGGAATCGGCGCGAGTAGTGCTCAACGGCAATCGGATTCGCGCGGCCGGGCGCATCATCGCCGGTGCGTGCGAGGACCATCCGGCCTTCAGCGCCTCCTACGATCTGGTCACCGACGAGAACGGTGTGACCAGGCGTCTCTCACTCCGCAGCACCCTGGCCACCGGTGAACGGCACGCCTCGATCGCCCGCGACGAGGAGAACTACTGGCTGATCGACGCCGGCGGCACGCATGTGCGCTCCACCTTCGGCGGCGCACTCGACGTGGACGTGGTGCTGAGCCCGTTCTTCAATACGCTCCCCATCCGGCGCTACGGTCTCGCGCACGCGAGCGAGGACGTGCAGGTCCCGGTCGTATACGTCCGGTTGCCGGATCTGCTGGTCCAGGAGGCCAGCGTCACCTACAGCAGCGGTGCGGACGGCATCCACGTGCTGTCACCGGTCTCGAGCGCCACCGTCACCACCGACGACGACGGGTTCCTGCTGGACTACCCGGGGCTGGCCGAACGGATCTGAGCCGGGTGCCCGCCGGAGCCCGGACGTCGAGTCCTACGGCTCAGTCGAGGGTCTTCAACACCCCACCGCGCCGTCCGGCATCGGCGAGCTGGTCGAGCCAGTCGTGGTCGCCCGGCCGGATTCCGGTGATGGCCCACCGCTGGTTGTCGTCGTAGTCGACGCGTGCGGAATGCCCGGCCGCTGTGAGATCGGCGATATCGCCGCTGTCGCGAAGGGTGTCCCTGGCCGCGCCGAGTACGCGCAGGGTGTCCTGCAGCACCTCGAGCAGCGCGGCGGCATTGGGTTCGCAGATCGCCCGAACCAACTCCGGTGCGGTCGCCGCCACGCGCGTGCCGTCGCGGAAGGATCCGGCCGCGAGCCCGAGCGCGAGATTGCCCCCGGCCGCACCCTGAATCGCGAGCGCCTCGGCGAGCACATGCGGCAGATGCGAGATCCGCGCGACCGCGCGATCGTGCTCGTCCGACAGCACCGGAACCACCACGGCCCCGCAGTCCAGAGCCAGCCGCGCGACCCGCGTCCACGGCTCGGCGCGCACGCCCGCATCCACGCTCAGTGCCCACGCGGCATCCTCGAACAGGTCGGGAGCCGATGCGGCCCAGCCGGATTCGCTGGTCCCCGCCATCGGATGACCGCCCACGAAGTGCGCGCCCAGCTCGTGCCGGTGCACGGCCTCGGCGACCGGCGCCTTCACGCTCACCACGTCGGTGAGCACACAGTCGGGTGCGAAGGACTTCACATCCGACAGCACGGTGTCCAGGGCGGGCATCGGCACGCCGATCACGATGATCGCGTCGCGTTCGGCGGCCCGGCGCAGCACAGCCTCCACATCACTGGTGACGTCGAATCCATCGGCGCGCGCGCTCTTCGATCCCGCCGCCGAGCGGTTGTAGCCCCACGCCTCGTACCCGGCCGCCGCGGCGGCGCGCAGCACCGATCCGCCGATCAACCCGGTACCCAGGACACACACAGCTGCTTTCGGATGGCCCGTCATTCGATCAGATTCGCATACGACTTCAACATTTCCCCCGAAGCGGACTACCGTTGCGCCCATGGCAGCACAGCGCTCGAGCACGAACAGCGCGACGTCGGATGAGTTCGACGACGTGGAAGGGTTCGCAGTGGCCGTTGTCCGCGAAGAAGCCAACTGGAAGGTGACCCCGCTGAGCGCGGCGGCACTGAACAGTCTGTCCGCGGCCGAGCACGAGCTGCGTGATCTGCGGAGCTCCGGCGCGGTATTCGGCCTGCTCGACATCGACGACGAGTTCTTCATCATTCTGCGCCCGGGTCCGACTGGTAGCCGCATCCTGCTGTCGGACGCGACCGCCGCAATCGACTACGACATCGCCGCGGACGTCCTCGAGCAGTTGAACGTCGAGATTCCGGACATCGACCCGGACGAGCTCGACGACATCGAGCCGTGGGAGGAGGGCGACCTCGGCGTCCTGTCCGATCTCGGCCTGCCCGAGCCGGTGCTGGCCGTCATCCTCGCCGAAACCGATCTCTACCCCGACGAGCAGCTCGGCATGATCGCCCGCAGCCTCGGCTTCGCCGACGAGTACTCGTCCGCACTGGACAAGCTCCCGCGCTGAGCGGATGACCTCGGCCCCCCAACCCCCCGGCGCTGTCCCGAACCCCCGGTTCGGTGGCAGCGCCCTTTCGTCGGCGCTCGGTCCCGGCAGTGCGCTGGCCGCCGATGAGGCGATGATCCGCGCGGCCATCGACGCCGCCGCGCTGGCCGACCCCCGCGACGTCCCCGTCGGCGCCGTCGTCTTCGATGCCGACGGCCGCGAACTGGCCCGGGCCGCGAATGCCCGAGAGGCACTCGGCGACCCCACCGCCCACGCCGAAGTCCTGGCCCTGCGCGCCGCGGCCCTCGTCGCCGGCGACGGCTGGCGACTCGAGGGCGCGACCCTCGCGGTCACCCTCGAGCCGTGCACCATGTGCGCCGGCGCGATCACCCTGTCCCGGGTGGGCAAACTCGTCTTCGGAGCGTGGGAGCCCAAAACCGGTGCCGTGGGCTCCCTCTGGGACGTTGTACGTGACCGACGTCTCAACCACCGCCCCGAAGTCCGAGCCGGCGTCCTCGAATCCGAATGCGCCGCTCTGCTCGACTCCTTCTTCCAATCCCACCGCCCCTGACCCCCTCCCGGAGCCGATTTCAGTTTCCGAGGCTCTCTCCGGTAAAGTCACCACCGGTGGCGTGTCCGAGCGGCCTAAGGAGCACGCCTCGAAAGCGTGTGAGGGGTAACCCCCCTCCGAGGGTTCAAATCCCTCCGCCACCGCTCACGCCCCTCACCTGTTACGGCAGGTGAGGGGCTTTTTGCACCGCAAGAGTCTTCACCGGCGGAACACAGGGCGTGCGCCTCTGACTCGGGCGACCGTGCACCGGAAGCGCCGGCGGCACTGCTCATCGAACTGTCTCTCCGGATCTGTAGATCCCGGCGCCGGATCAGCCGGAGACGACTTGCCAGCGGGCCTGTTCGGCTGTCGCCGAGGGCTTTCCGTTCCACTGGTGTTCCTGGTAGTCCGCGTCCTTGATCTTCGCCTGGTCCCGATACGCGTCGGACAGATCGGAGACGAACAGTGCGTAGGTGCGTTCGCCGAGTTCGGTGGATTTCAGGGCCGTCGCGATCGTGGTCGCGATCGGCCGCAGCGCGTCCGCGCTGCTGGATCCCTTGACGCACAGCCCGATAGCCACGCCCACCAGCCCGGGCTCGGTCTTGTCCTGGCTGACTCCTCCGGTCACGATCCGAACGTTGTCCGGCAGTGGCAGCGTGGACAGGAACGCCCCGAGGTCGACATCGGTGACCCCCTTGGGCGGTGAGCAACTTTCCCCCGACGGTGCCGGTCCTTGGTCGACCGGCGCAGCACCCCCGACAGGTGCCGCATCCTTCGAGGTATCGGCCCCGCACCCCGCCGACAACCCCACAGCACCCACGATAGCCAGAGCAGCAAGAACTTTCATGATCGGCTCCCCTCGATGTGATCCGCGGGACGCTACCGCGACAAATGATCACACGCCCATGAGTTGCGAAAAGTTTGCACATTTTGTCAGTGGTCGAGCAGCGGGACATGGGAGCACCCGCGCTGGGCTGTTTCGCCGAATCGTCCAGCAGTCTTCCCGCAACAGCAAACGACTGCTTCCGAGCGGACCATGCGCCGAGCTCGGTTGCTGACTAGCCGGTAAAGCGTGCTCAGCTCCAGTTCGAGTTCGGTTCGAGCCAGATGCCATGCTCAGGAGGACTCGTGCATTCGACTGTTCGATCGAGGGTCGCCGGCCCCCGGGAGCAACGTCAGTTCCGGTGACCAGATAGACGATCGAGTTCGCTGCCGACGAGCTCCGCATCAGGAAACCCGATGCGGAGCTTGATATTTCGCCCAATCGGTCAGGAAATGTTCCAGTCGTTGTATCGGGTCCACCATTCGGCGGTTCGGCTCGAATCCTGCTCCTGCGCGTGGCCGCGGAGGTAGCCGTCGTCGAACCAGCTTCCCTGGTAGAGGCCAACTTTCCCGTCATTTCGCCATTCGATGGTGAAGCTGATGCTCTTGCCTTGAATGACTCCGTTCGTGATGTCGCCGCGCTGGGTCAGGGTGCGGGCGGTTCCGGAGAAGGTCGTGCCACCGGCGTCCGGTGTGACCAGGACGTGAAATCCGAGTGGGTCATCGGTGGTGCCGGACGGGCGCTGATTCACGTCCCAGCCGGTCAGCAGGATGATCGTTCCGGGCGGGAGCGCCGGTGCGGTGACCGTCCCGGAGACGGTGAGGGCGGCAGTGGTGCCGAGTACGAAGAGTCCTGCGCACAGTAATCGTTTCAACCGAGGGAACATGGAGACTCCTGGATCAGGTGGTGGTGCACGAACTTTCGTGCTGTACCTGATAACCGGATGTGTTCCCCCGATGTTTTTTCCGGCGCGTTTTCGCAGGTCGGGTCGTGCGCCCGTATCACTCAGTGACACGGACGGTGCGACGCCGGGATCAGGGCCGGGCCGGTGGATGACCCGATGGGGTGGGGATGGCCGGTACCGGGGTGATCGAACGCATTTCGCGGCCGATGGCGTCGGCGGCGGCGATCAGGGCGCGCTGCGTGGATCGCTGAGCGGCCGCCGAGCTTCGGCCGGTGATGCCGATGACTCCGACCGGCTGCTCGTCGGCATCGAGGATGGCCGCTGCCACACAACTCCAGCCGGGTGAAACCTGTTCGCGCTCATAGGCGAGCCCCGTCGCGCGGGCCTGTTCTATCAGCAGTCGTAGCTCACGGGGCGAGGTCGCCGAGTGTCGTGTCAGCGGTTCGCATCCTGTGCGAATGATCCGCTCGCTGAGTTCGGCGTCGAACGCCGTCTGCAACCGCCCGGCCGCGGTGAGCGCGATGCTCGCACCGAGCCGGGAATTCGTCGGCCAGACAGATTCCTTGACCGCCTCGCGGTACTCGTGCCCGAAAACCAATTGGCGAAAGACCACTTCGCCCTGGAAGAACTCCCCGCACCAGCTGACTTCGCCGTGTGTGCGCAGGGACAGATCCCGCAGATGCGGCGGCGCGACCACGGAGAGCCCCTCCTCGATCACCGCGCGGAATCCGTAGTAGGCCAGCCGCGTACCGAGCCGGTAACCCCGCGGATCGAATTCCAGAACATTGTGGCGCACAAGATCTTTGGCGATTCGCCGGACAGTCGCCTTGGGCAGCCCGGTCTCGCGAGTGAGTGCCGCGAGCGACATCGCCCCCGACGCGGCCGCGACCGCGTCGGTGATCGCGACGACGCGACCGACCATCGTGTGATCATCATCGGACATGCACGACCACCCGGCTTCCCCGAGAACATGCGGTTCGGTCAGTGTGCGATCGGACACCGACGGTGTCAACGCGATTCGGCCGTTGAGATCCGGTCGGCGCAGGGGATCCTCGAGCCGCACGACGACCGGGAAGAGACCGCCGCCCGGAGACGGCGGAACCTCCGGTCGCGGTGCCGCGCCTCAGCGGTAGCGGCAGTACGTCTCGATCGGCACATCGCTGTAGTGCAGGCCCTTGTCCGCGCAGTCGCGGTACATCCAGCGCAGGCGCGGGGTATCGTCGCCGGGCGTGCCCTGGGCGACCGCATTGCCGATCGCCGAGCCGATGGCCCAGCCGGCGAGCGCACCGATCGGCAGGGTCACGAATACCAGTACGACTCCGATGATTCCGATCAGCCCGATGAGTGCGCCGATGACCGCGCCGATCGCGCCGCCCATCTCGGTGGTCACATTGATGTTCTCCTGTTTCGGCGAGATCATCTCCCAGCCGACCGTTTTCAGCACCAGCTGCTTGCCGGTCGAATCGATGGTGGGCAGCAGTCGCACACCGTGATCGTCCACGTCGATATTCAGCGGGAGGTGCGCGATCCGGGCACCCGTTCGGCTGATCGCGACGATCGCGTCGTCGACCACCGCGAAGGTGCCGTCCACGAGAGTCGCGGTGACTCCATCGTCGGATTTGGTTACGGTGTAATCGATTCCGCCGTCCAGACCGGTCACGACGGCTTCCGGTTGCGCACTCGGATCCGGCGCGCCGTGCGCGAATCCCGCCGTCGCCAATGTCGCCGCAGCGGTCAAGAACACTGTCGCTGTGGCGTGTTTGATGTTCATCACGAACTTCCTCCCCGTGTGCTCCGCCGGGCCGACTGCCGCGGACGCACGGCCGTGATGTTATCGGCCCGGAGCGGGGGAGCCGGCGACGGTCCAGGTCCTCCGAAAACAACTCGCCCCCAACCGGATTCCGGTCGGGGGCGAGTGTCTTGCGCGGAAGGATCAGCCGACGGGGGCGGGCTCCTTCTTCAGGCTGGTGGCCTCGCGGTCGCGCTGCTGCAGCTCGCGCAGCTTGGTGCCCTCGACGTCGATATCGGGGAGAACCCGATCCAGCCACTTCGGAATCCACCACGACCACTTGCCCATCAGAACCAGCAGCGCCGGGATCAGCACCATGCGCACGATGAACGCATCGAGCAGAACGCCTGCGGCAAGGGCGAATCCGAAGGACTTGGCGGTCGCGTCCGATTCCAGGATGAAGGAACCGAACACCGAGATCATGATGATCGCGGCCGAGGCGACCACGCGGGCCCCGTGGTGGTAGCCCGAGACCATGGCCTCCTTGGGTGACTTGCCGTGCACAAACTCCTCGCGCATGCGGGTCACCAGGAACACCTGGTAGTCCATGGCCAGGCCGAATACCAAGCCGATCAACATGATCGGCAGGAAGCTGACCAGCGGATGCGGATCCGCGATGAGGCCCAGCTTGCCCTCCTGGAAGATCAGCACCGTCGCGCCGAAGGTGGCCGCGATGGACAGCAGGAAGCCCAGGGCCGCGGTGAGCGGAACCAGGATCGAGCGGAACACCAGGATCAGCAGCACGAATGCCGCGCCGGCCACGATCGCCAGGTAGGGCACGATCTTGCTGAGCAGCACATGGTCGACGTCCGCGTAGATGGCGGTGGTGCCGGTGATGCCGTATTCCATGCCGTACTTGGCCTTGAGCGTGCCTTCGGCGTCCCGCGCCGTGCTCACCAGATCCTTGGTGGCCTGGTTGTTCGGTCCGGACTTCGGGACCGCGCTGAGCATCGCGCCCTGCTCGTCCTTGCTGAATTCCGGCGCGGTCACGTACTTCATGCCGTCGTAGGACTCCAGCGTGGTGCGCAGCTCGGCGGCCGCGTCCTTGCGCTGGTTCTCCGGCACGTTGCTCAGGTCGGCGACGACCATCAGGGTGCCGTTGCTGCCCTCGCCGAATCCGGCGGTGCGCAGGTCGTAGGCCTTACGCACGGTCGAGTGCGTGGGCAGACTGTCGTCACCGGGCAGGCCGAGGTTCAGGCCCGCGGCCGGTGCGGCGAGCAGACCCAGCACCACGACGCTCAGCGCCAGCGCGGCGGCCGGGTACTTGCCGAGCAGGCGAGCGAAGCGCTGGCCGTTGGTGACCGAATGCTCGTCCTCGGGATCGTGCTGAGCGACCACCGGCAGCTTCGGCTTGAACAGCCACTTGCCGAAGGCGCCCATCAGAGCGGGCATCAGGGTGATGGCGGTCAGCACCGCGAACACCGCGGCGATCGCGCCGCCCAGGCCCATGAAGGTCATGAACTCGACGCCGACGATGGTCAGGCCACCCAGCGCGATGATCACGGTCAGACCCGCGAACACGACCGCGGAACCGGCGGTGCCGAGCGCGACGCCCGCTGCTTCCTCCGGCGAATCCTGCACTGCGAGTTCGTGTTTGTATCGCGAGACGATGAACAGCGCGTAGTCGATCGACAGCGCGATGCCGATCATCGAGGCGAGGAACGTGGTGAAGCTGGGTACCTCGATGATCGAGGTGCCCAGGAAGATCACCGAGGTGGCCGCGCCCAGGCCGATGATGGCGGTGAAGATCGGCACGAAGGCGGCGACGATCGCACCGAACGCGACCATCATGACCACGAGCGCCACGGCCATGCCGATCATCTCGGACTGGCCGCTCGGCTGCTCCTGCTTCATCGCGATGGAGCCGCTGACCTCGACGGTAAGACCGGCGTTGCGGGCTTCCTCGGCCACCTTGTAGGCGGCGTCGCGGTCCTCGTCCTTGATGTCGTTGAACTTGGCGATGGTGAACGGCACATTCAGGACAGCGACCGCGTCCCGCTCGGTGTCGCTCAGCACGTTCAGCGGCGCGGCGGTGCAGGCGGACTGGTCGGGCTTGTCGACCAGGCAGCCCATCTTGTCCGCCTTGGCGACCGGGTTGGTCAGCGGCTTGCCGTGGTCGACGATGCCGAGCTGGTCGAGCTTGGTGATCAGGCCGTCGATCGCGGCGCGATTGGCCGGATCGGTGAGCTTCTGCCCCTGCGGCGCGGCGATCACGTAGGTGCCGGTGACGGCCTCGAACTTGAAGGCGTCGGACGCTCCGGGGAAGTGCTTGTCGAGGATCTCGTTGGCGCGAGCGGACGGCAACTCGGGCATGCTGAAGTCATTGCTCATCGGCTGCTTGAGCTGCGCGCCCAGGCCACCGAGAATCAGGAACAAGACCAGCCACGCGGGTAAAACGATCCACTTTCGGCGGAAGGCGAACTTGCCCCACCGATAGAGGTATACGGACACGAGAAGTCTCCTGCGTTTGTGGGTGGAGCATGCTGAGAATGGGCGCGTAGACAGCACTGCTTGCGGGTGCCCTGCAGCACTCCGCCTCCACGGACGTTTCTGCCTACCGTGCGGTAGGTAGACTACCGAGTCGGTAAGCGGAGGAACAACCTCGGTTTTTTGTGGTCTAGCTCGCACAACTGCCCGGAGTGAGAGGATGAGAGTATGGTTGTCCAGGCTGTATCCGAGCCGGTTGTCGCAGGTAGAAGCACTAAAGACGCGATCCGCGACGCGGCGATCCGGCTATTCTCGAGTAAAGGATTCGAGCAATCGAGCCTGCGCGAGGTCGCGGATGCGGTGGGAATCACAAAAGCCTCCCTCTACTATCACTACGCCTCCAAGGTCGATCTGCTCGACGCCATCATCGAGCCGATGTTCGAGGACATGCAGGTTCGCGTGGACGCCCTCGCCGGCCTCGAGCATTCGCCGGACACGGTCCGTGACGTGCTCACCTCGCATCTGCGCGCGATGCTCGCGCACCGCACCATCGGCGTGCTGTGCATGCGCGACACCGTCGCCATCGTCAACGCCCTGGGCAAACGCCATCCGGACATGATGGAAAACCACCGCACCATGTGCGAATGGCTGGCCGGCCCGGACGCCGACCAGGAGACGATCCTGCGTTCGGCCGCGGCCATGCAGGTTCTCGGGGCGGCGTTCATGTCGAAGGAGGGCGTGCCGGATATGAGTCTGGACGGCGTCGAGCGAGTGCTGCTGGAGGCGGCGCTGAGTGTGCTGAACCGGAAATGATAAAAAAGGGCACAACTGATTCCGGAGAGGCGGCACAGTGCACATCACCGCGAAGGTCGATTACGCGGTGCGCACACTCGTCGAAATCGCCAAGGCACAACCGGATTCGGTGAAGGCGGACGCCATCGTCGCCGCGCAGGACATCCCGCCGAAGGTGCTCGAATCGGTCGTCGCGGATCTGCGTCGCGGAGCTCTGGTCACCAGTCGCCGCGGTCCGGACGGCGGCTACCGGCTGGCCCGCCCGGCCACCGGGATCAGCATCGCCGACGTGATCCGCGCCGTGGAGGGTCCACTCGCCTCGGTGCGCGGCGCGCGACCGGAGGACGTCAACTACGCGGGCGCGGCCGAACCGCTGCAGCGGGTCTGGATCGGACTGCGGGTGAACATTCGCGCGGTGCTCGAGCGCGTCACCATCGCCGATATCGCGCACGACCTGCTGCCGTCCTTCCTGGACGAATTACTCCACGATCCGGACGCCTGGAATCGGCGTCCGGTCGACCGCGGTGGCAACGCCGAATGGCTCGATCTGGACCGACCAGACATCTGACCAAAATCTTCGCGCGGTCTCCCGGGTACAGGCGGTAACCTGCGAAGCATCATGTTGATCAGACTTCTGCGCACCTTCCTGGCGCCGTATCGCACCCAGCTGGCAGGGGTCGTGGTGCTTCAGCTGATCTCGGTCATCGCCATGCTCTATCTGCCGAGCCTGAATGCCGACATCATCGACGGCGGCGTCACCAAGGGCGATATCGGCTATATCTGGAGCACCGGCTTGATGATGCTGCTGGTGACCGGCGTGCAGATCATCGCCCAGTCCTTCTCGGTCTATCTGGGCGCGCAGGCGGCCATGCGCGCGGGCCGCGACATGCGCGCCGCGCTGCTGCACCGGGTCGGCACCTTCTCCGCCCGCGAGGTCGGCGTGTTCGGCGCTCCCTCGCTGATCACCCGCAATACCAACGATGTGCAGCAGGTACAGCTGCTGGTGCTGATGAGCGCGACAATCCTGGTGATGGCCCCGATCATGTGCGTCGGCGGCATCATCATGGCGCTGCGCGAGAGCCTGAGCCTGTCGTGGCTGCTGCTGATCGCGGTACCGGCGCTCGGCCTGTCGATGGCCTTCATCATCGTGCGCATGGTGCCCGGTTTCCGGCGCATGCAGGATCGCATCGACGCGGTGAACCGCGTTCTGCGCGAACAGATCACGGGTATCCGCGTGGTCCGCGCGTTCGTGCGCGAACGGCAGGAGACCTGGCGATTCGGCGTCGCCAACAACGAGCTGACCGATCAGGCGCTGTACGTCGGCCGCTATATGGCGCTGATGTTCCCGCTGGTCATGTTGATCTCCAATCTGACCGCGGTCGGCGTGATCTGGTTCGGCGGTCACTCCGTCGACGACGGCACCCTGCAGATCGGCTCGCTCACCGCGATGCTGTCCTACATCATGCAGATCCTGACGGCGGTCATGATGGCCTCCTTCCTGGCGATGATGGCGCCTCGCGCGGCCGTCTCCGGTGAGCGCATCAGCGCGGTGCTGGACACCGACTCCTCGGTGGCCCCGCCGCGACTGCCGCAGACGTTTCAGGGCGATCCGGGTTCGGTGAGTTTCTCCACCGCCGAGTTCAAGTTCCCCGGCGCGGAAAAGGCTGTGCTGCGCGATATCTCGTTCCAAGTGCGGCCGGGAACGACCACCGCGATCGTGGGCGCGACCGGTTCGGGCAAGACGACCCTGATCAATCTGATTCCCCGGCTCATCGACGTCACCGACGGTGCGGTCTACGTGGGCGGCATGGACGTGCGCCAGCTCGATCTGGAACTGCTGCGCAGCCGGATCGGCCTGGTGCCGCAGAAGGCGTACCTGTTCTCCGGCACCATCGCCTCCAATCTGCGCTACGGCAAACCGGACGCCACCGACGAGGAACTGTGGGAGGCGCTGGAGATCGCGCAGGCCGCCGACTTCGTGCGCGAGATGGGGCAGGGCTTGCAAACGCCTGTGGCACAGGGTGGTACGACGGTGTCGGGTGGTCAGCGGCAGCGACTCGCGATCGCTCGCGCGCTGGTCCGCCGCCCGAACATCTACCTGTTCGACGACTGCTTCTCCGCGCTGGACGTCTCGACCGACGTGCGCGTGCGCGACGCCCTGAAGCCGGTTGTCGGCAAGTCCGCGGTCATCACCGTGGCACAACGTATTTCGACCATTCGCGATGCCGACCAGATCGTGGTGCTCGAAGACGGCGCGATGGCCGGGATCGGCACCCACGACCAACTGATGCGGGACTGTTCGGAGTACAGGGAGATCGTGGAATCCCAGTTCAGCGCGGAGGAGGTCCGATGAGGCCCGGTGCCCCCAGTCCCGGTGCGCCGGACGCGAAGGCGAAGTCCTTCGGCCCCTCGCTCAAGCGCCTGCTCCGTAACCTGGCGCCCGAGCGGTTCTATCTCTCGGTGGTCATGGCGCTGGCCGTGGCCTCGGTGGTGCTCAACACCCTGGGTCCCCAGATCCTGGGCAAGGCAACCAATCTCATCTTCGACGGTGTGGTCGGCAAGCAGTTGGGCCAGGGCCTGCCGCCGGGCACCACCAAGCAGCAGGCCGTCGACGGGCTGCGCGCCTCGGGCAACGACACCTTCGCCGACATGCTGGGCAGCATGAACGTCATTCCCGGTGTGGGAGTGGACTTCTCGGCCGTCGGTCACGTCTTGGCCTGGGTGCTGGCGCTGTACATCGGCGCGTCGGTGTTCGGCTGGTTGCAGGCGTATCTGCTCAATATCGTCCTGAACCGCACGGTCAAGCGGATGCGCGGCGAGATCGAGGACAAGATCCACCGACTGCCGCTGAGCTACTTCGATTCCATGCCGCGCGGCGACGTACTCTCACGCGTCACCAATGACGTCGACAATGTCGCACAGTCGTTGCAGCAGACCATGAGTCAGCTGATCGTGTCGGTGCTGTCGGTGTTCGGCATCCTCGGCATGATGTTCTGGATCTCGCCGCTGCTGGCGCTGATCGCCCTGGCCACCGTGCCGCTGGCGGTCGTGGTGACCGCGCAGATCGCGAAGCGGTCCAAGCCGCACTTCGTGGATCAGTGGAAGCTCACCGGCGAGGCCAACGCGCAGATCGAAGAGGCCTTCACCGGCCACGAGGTGGTCAGCGCGTTCGGTCGCGTCCGGGAGGTCGGCGAGAAATTCGACGAGACCAACGAGAAGCTCTACGACGCGTCCTTCAAGTCGCAGTTCATCTCCGGCCTGATCATGCCCGCCATCATGTTCCTCGGGAACCTGAACTACGTGCTGATCGCCGTGGTCGGCGGTCTGCGGGTGGCCTCGGGTCAGCTGTCCCTCGGTGAGGTGCAGGCGTTCATCCAGTACTCGCGTGGTTTCACCCAGCCGCTCACCCAGATCGGTTCGATGATCAACCTGCTGCAGTCCGGCGTGGCATCGGCCGAGCGCATCTTCGAGATCCTGGACGCGAAGGAGCAGATCCCCGATCCCGAGGACGAGGACACCCGCCCGGTGGAACGCGGCCGGGTCGCCTTCGAGAACGTCTCCTTCCGCTACGAGCCCGAGACGCCGGTCATCGAGGAGCTCTCGCTGGTCGCGGAGCCGGGGCACGTGGTCGCCATCGTCGGACCGACCGGTGCGGGCAAGACCACGCTGGTGAACCTGCTCATGCGCTTCTACGAGGTCGATTCCGGCGCGATCACCATCGACGACGTCGACATCACCCGGATCACCCGCGACCGCCTGCGCTCGCGGATGGGCATGGTGCTGCAGGACACCTGGCTGTTCGGCGGCACCATTCGCGAGAACATCGCGTACGGCGACCCGAACGCGACTCCGGAGCAGATCCTCGCCGCCGCCCGCGCCGCGTACGTGGACCGCTTCGTGCACGCGCTGCCGATGGGCTACGAGACGGTCATCGACGAGGAGGGCTCCGGCGTCAGCGCCGGTGAGAAGCAGCTCATCACCATCGCGCGCGCCTTCCTGGCCAAGCCGTCCATCCTGATCCTGGACGAGGCCACCAGCTCGGTCGACACCCGCACCGAACTCCTGGTCCAGCAGGCGATGGCGGCGCTGCGCCGCGACCGCACCAGTTTCGTCATCGCACACCGTCTTTCGACGATCCGCGATGCCGACACCATCGTGGTGATGGAGAAGGGCAAGATCGTCGAGCAGGGCACCCACGAGACCCTGCTGCGTGCGCGAGGGTCCTACTTCCGCCTCTACAACGCCCAGTTCGCCGCCGCCATCACCGACGGCGAGGGCGAGGGCATCGAGTTCGACGAGGACGCCGTCTCACTCGGCAAGAACTGACCGGTCACCACGCCCGGCACCGACTCGGCCCGCACCCCACGGTGCGGGCCGAGTCGTTCCGGCTGCGAGTATGGGGGCGTGTCTGCTTCCGAGTTCTCCTTCAAGGTCGGTACCCGGCTGGACGGTCATCACGGCCGATCCGGCCTGATCAGCACGCCGCACGGGGACATCGCCACGCCGGCGTTCATCCCGGTCGGTACCAAGGCCACCGTCAAAGCGGTGCTACCGGAGACCATGAAGGAAATCGGTTCGCAGGCGCTGCTGTCCAACGCCTACCACCTGTATCTGCAACCGGGTTCGGACGTCGTGGACGAGGCGGGCGGCCTGTCGAAGTTCATGAATTGGCCCGGGCCGACATTCACCGACAGCGGCGGCTTCCAGGTCATGTCGCTGGGCGTGGGCTTCAAGAAGGTGCTGGCCATGGAGTCGGTCGGCGTGCAGAACGACGATGTGATCGCCAAGGGCAAGGAGCGGCTCGCGCACGTCGACGAGGACGGCGTCACCTTCCGCTCGCATCTGGACGGGTCGAAGCATCGTTTCACCCCCGAGGTGTCGATGGGTATCCAGCATCAGCTCGGCGCGGACATCATGTTCGCCTTCGACGAGCTGACCACGCTGATGAATACCCGTGGCTACCAGGAGGAATCACTCGAGCGCACCCGCCGCTGGGCGCAGCGCTGCCTCGACGAGCACGAGCGCCTCACGGCGGTTCGCTCGCATCGCCCGTATCAGGCCCTTTTCGGTGTGCTTCAGGGCGCGCAATACGAAGACCTGCGCCGCAAGGCATCTCGCGATCTGGAGGCGCTGCGTGGTTCCGGCGGAACGGAATTCGACGGATACGGCATCGGCGGCGCGCTCGAGAAGCACAATCTCGGCACCATCGTGGGCTGGTGCTGCGACGAGCTTCCCGAGCGCAAGCCGCGTCACATGCTCGGAATCAGCGAGCCGGAGGACGTTTTCGTCGCGGTGGAGAACGGCGCGGACACCTTCGACTGCGTGAATCCCTCACGGGTGGCGCGCAATGCGGCCATCTACGTCGACGCGGGCCGGTTCAACATCAACACCGCCCGCTTCAAGCGCGACTTCACGCCCATCGACGACACCTGTGACTGCTACACCTGCGCGAACTACACCCGCGCCTACCTGCACCACCTGTTCAAGGCGAAGGAGATCCTCGCCGCGACGCTCTGCACGATCCACAACGAACGATTCACCATCCGCCTGGTGGACCGGATTCGCGAGAGCATCGACTCGGGCGATTTCCAGGCGTACAAGACCGAGTTCCTCGGTCAGTGGCAGGGGCGAATCAAGGCCCCTGCCAACTGATCTCAACTCTCGAGCGCCGGAACGCCCAGCGGCTGGTAGCTCGGTTCGTGCTTCTTCAGGAAGGCGATCACGCGATAGGTGATCGGCAGCACGATGATCTCGGCCAGCGTCTTCCAGACGAAGCCCACGATCACATAGTTGATGAACTGACCCCACGAGTCGATGCCGATGGCGGTGGCCGCGATCGAGCAGAAGATCAGCGTGTCACCGAATTCGCCGACCACGGTGGAGCCGATGAGCCGCGCCCACAGGTGCTTCTCCCGGGTGCGCTCCTTGATGGCGACCAGGGTCGCGGAGTTCAGCATCTCGCCGACGAAGTAGCCGCACAGTCCGGCCAGCACCAGCTGCGGGGTGGAACCCAGGACGGTGTGGAACGCCTCCTGGTTCTCGTAGAACCCGGCGGCGGGCAGGCCGATGGCGATGGCGAAACAGCCGGTCATCAGCAGCAGGATGGCGAAGCCCATGTAGATGGCCCGGCGGGCGGCCTTGAAGCCGTACACCTCGCTGAGCACGTCGCCGATGATGTAGGCCAGGGGGAACAGGAACCAGGCGCCGTCGGTGGTGATCGGCAGCAGTTCCAGCGGCCCCAGCTTGAAGGACTGGTCGCCGAAGAATTGGACGCCCTTGGTGGCGCAGATGTTCGAGATGATCAGTACTGCCGTGAACAGTGCCACGACCGGTGTGTAGTAGCCCCCCGCGGCCGTAGCGAATGCTGCGTGCTCGGGCGCGGGGTGTCCAGATCGGTCCGAATCGACCGTTTTCGTATCGCTCACCCGAAAAGTATCCCCGGAGTCATGGATGGTTATGGGCTGGTGGGGTGCCCTAGGCTGAGCGAATGACGAATTCCGGCGGTTCCGACGAGTGGTGGAAGCAGTACGGCGGTGAGGGCGTGTCGCCCGACGCCACACCCTCGACGCCGCAGCAACCGGTGCCGCCTCCGGCCGGCTATTCCTCCGCTCCGAATCTCGACAAGTCGGCGATGACACCGCCGCCGCAGTCGCCGTATCCGAGTTACCCTCCGCCGCAGGCGAATCCATCGGGCGGATACCCGCAGCAGGCCCCGGGCGGATACCAGCAGTCCGCGCCGGGCGGATATCCGCAGCAGCCCTCGGGCGGTTTCGGGCAGCCTTCGGGCGGCTTCGCGCAGCAGCCCGCCGGCGGGTACCCGCAGCCGGGCGGTGGATATCAGCAGCCGGGCGCTCCGGCTCCGGGCTACGGCTATCCGGGTTACCAGCCCTACGGCTATCAGCAGCCGTCGACGGGCACCAACGGCATGGCCATCGCCTCGCTGATCGTGTCGATCCTGGGCTTGACCACCCTGTTCTTCTGCTTCCTTCCGATCGGTTCGCTGGTCGGCCTGGTGCTCGGCGTGATCGCGAACAATCAGGTGAAGACCAGTGGTCAGGAAGGCCGCGGCCTCGCGCAGGGCGGTATCTGGGTCGGTGCGGCCGGTTTGGCGCTGGGCGTGCTGATGTGGATCTTCATCGGCGCGGCCTTCCTGGGCAGCTCCGACTTCTGAGTCGAACCCGACGCGAAACGAACAAGCGGGTGCGCATCCGAATGGATGCGCACCCGCTGTGTTCTTGCCCGGCGGATCACATTCGCCGGTCGAAGGCTTTCAGCCCTTGACGACCTGCGTGCCGCCCGCGAACTTGTCGTGCCAACCCTGCTTGTTCGGGTCCTGCTCGATGGTGACCGCGATGTAGATCTGCGCGCCGATGCCGATCAGCCAGCCGAGGCACGGGATCAGCTGGATGATCACGAACAGATTGCGCTTGGCCGATGTGGCCGGGTCGATGCTCGGGGCACCGCCGGGCGCGAGGACGCGCAGGCCGAGCAGCTTCTTACCGAAGGTCGTGCCCTGAGACGTCTCCATCAGGATGAAGTATCCGAACATGATGACCGGCAGCAGGACTTCCCAGACCCAGCCGAGCTTGCCGGGCAGCAGCGCGTAGATGATGCCGCCGGGGATGCCGATGATCAGCCCGTCGATGATGCGGGCCGCGAAGCGGATCCACAGATCACCCGGTACCGCACCACCGAATCCCGGTGCGCCGTAACCCTGCTGGCCCGGGAACTGCGGCTGCTGGCCGTAGGGCTGCTGCCCGTAGCCCGGCTGCTGGCCGTACGGCTGCTGCTGGCCGTACGGGTCGGACTGCTGCCCGAACTGCGGCTGCTGGCCGTAAGGATCGGAGGGCTGCTGCTGGCCGTAGCCCGGCTGCTGCTGCCCGTAGGGATCGGGCTGCTGGCCGTACGGCTGCTGCGGCTGCTGGCCGTAGGGGTCGGACTGACCGTAGGGCTGCTGCGGCTGCTGCCCGTACGGTTGGCCCTGCGGGTACGGCTGCTGACCGTACGGCTGCCCGCCCTGCGGATACTGGTTGGGGTCGTACCCACCGCTCGTCATTGTGTCGCCGTCCTCGTTAGAATTCTGGTTCGGGTCTCTGGTCGAGTGCGTACGTTACGGACACGTACTGGGTTGCCTCAAGCCGTTCGGGTCGAGTGTCCAGGGTTCTCGGGGAAGGTTTTCCGGTTGGAATTGCTCGAGTAACCCACTGCTCGAGTTTGCGCCTCGATAACCCAATGATGCGGCAAGCAGCCCCACCACGTCTTCTCGAGTTTCCCCGAGTGCCAGTCGATCGCGCAGGGTGACCGCGCCGTCACGTTTTGCCAGGCGTTGACCGGCGGTATTGAGCACCAGCGGTACGTGCGCGTAATTCGGCACCGCGACGCCGAGCAGAGTTGCCAGATACGCCTGGCGCGGTGTGGAAGAGAGCAGGTCGTCGCCGCGTACCACCTGATCGATGTGCTGATCGGCGTCGTCCACGACCACTGCCAGGTTGTATGCGGGGGTACCGTCGCCGCGGCGCAGCACCAGATCGTCGACCGCGCCCCGGTAGAGGCCGTGCAGCTCGTCGGTGATCTCGAATTCGGTGACGCCCGCGCGCAGGCGCAGCGCTGCGGGCCGGCCCTGGGTCCGCCGCTGGGCCCGCTCGGTGTCGGTGAGATCGCGGCAGGTTCCGGGGTACGCGCCCATCGGTCCGTGCGGCGCGGTCACCGCCTGTTGAATTTCCTTTCGCGTGCAGAAGCATTCATAGGTGAGTCCGGCGGCGGTCAGCCGGTCGATGGCGGCTTCGTACAGCGGCGAACGCTCGGATTGGCGGACCACCGGCGGATCCCAGTTCAGTCCGATGGCCGCGAGGTCCTCCAGCTGGCGTTCGGCCGATCCGGCCTTGACGCGATCGAGGTCCTCGATCCGCATGAGGAAACCGCGGCCGGTCGATCGCGCGAACAACCAGGCGAGCAGCGCGGTGCGCAGATTCCCCAGGTGCAGATCTCCGGACGGGCTGGGCGCGAAGCGCCCGTATCCACTCGCTCGCGCGGCCGGGGACGGTTCGGCGGCGGTCGCGACCGTCGGCGCCGCGGGGGAGGTGCGAAGTTTGCCGGGGGACACGTCAGCCCATGCTAGGCGGCGAGTCGCAGGCCCGGCTCTCCGCGCGTGTTCGCACCCTTCGCAGGGTGTCGTGCGTTGTTGCGATTGCGTCGCTTCGCATCGTGCGTGTGCGCGGACAGTGCGTCTGCGCGGTCAGTGTGAAGTTGTGAGTCGGGGCCGAAGTTCCTCCTCGGCGATGGATTTCCCCTGGTCGATCGCGGTGAGCAGCGCTTCGGCGCGACTCACCAAACCGGCGGAATCGATGTGGTGCGGCGGCGGGCCGTACTCGGTGAGACGCAGCGTCGCGCGCGTGAGAAGCGTGCGAGCGCCCTTCGGATTTCCACGTTGAATGTGGGTCAGGCCAACGGCGTACTGTGCGAGGCCCTGCCACAGCGACTTCTCCGCGAATGGGCCGTTCTTCCACGCGGCCTCGAGCACCTCGTGTGCGTTGAACGCGAGACCCTCGTCGAGCAGGCGTTGGGCGTACTCGAGCGTCTCGGGAGCGGAAAGCTCGAGGTCGTCCGGTATCCGTGGGATGCCGGTACTACCCGCCGGAAGAGGTCGCCCGAAACGGTCACGCGGTCGGGCATTTCGGGCACGTCCGACATCGTCGCGGTCGCGTTCGGGGTTGTCCTGCGCGTCATCGGCCATGGGTCCATGATCCCGGACGCGCTCGCGGGCCCCGAATCGGCAGTTTGCCCGAAGGTCCGCTAATGCACCGACAACAATTTTGCGACTTTCAGTTCGAGTGTTATTAAGTCCTCCGCTATTTTTCTGCAAATGATTTGCTGGCTAACCTTGCCCTAAATTTGCTGGTTGAAAACGAAAGAATGCGATCTCCTAATGACGAACCCTGCTACTCTCGAGCGCGGGAAACGCCATCGGGGGTGCATTCCCATCGTGAAGTGCAGAAAGAGGGTTGTACGGGGAGGTTGCGTGCAGCCGTAGGAGCACAAGTGGCTCTGCGAATCCGCAGGATCTCAGAGTCGCCAAGATCGATGCCAGCAATGTTTCGTGCTTGACGCAGCAAAGGAGCTAGAACCGTGAAGGTGGATTGGTCCAGCGCCGTTTGGCGCAAGAGCAAACACAGCGGCCCCAACGGCAACTGCGTGGAGGTCGCGTTTCTCGGAGACGGAAACGTAGGCGTTCGCGACAGTAAGGACGACGGCCGTGGACCGGCTTTGGCTTTCACCCCGGGTGAGTGGGATGCGTTCCTCTCGGGCGTATCCGACGGGGAGTTCAGGAGGGCCTGAGCACGGCTCAGTCTGAACAGGGAACAGGAGCCCCGGGTCGCAGAGGACTCGGGGCTTTTCGCTGTTCTAGGCGCAGCGCCGTGCAGAGCGCGGCGATCTTCTACCTGTGATGCCCGTTCCCGGACTCGACCTCCTGCACCCGTCGCAGCACGGCCAGCTGCTGATGCTCCGCCGCGTGGTCGTTGACCCGGTTCGTCTCGATCTCGGCCGGTGGATCGGCGCGGAAGAAACTCCCGCTGCCGGGTCGGCCGGCGATGCCCAGCTCGTTCATCTTGCGTGGCACCCGAGCGCCCTGATACTCCAGCGGAATCGGGTGCCCGTGCTCGTCGACGGGCCCGAGCGGCTGATGGATTTCGATGTACTCACCGTGTGGAAGCCGTCTGACCACACCGGTTTCGATCCCGTGCTCGAGGATCGCGCGGTCGCCGCGTTGCAGGCCCAGACACAGCCGGTAGGCGATGAAGTAGGCCAGCGGCGGCAGCAGGAGCAGTCCTATCCGGAATATCCAGGTCGTCGCGTTGAGCGAGATGTGGAATTGCAGCGCGATGATGTCGTTGACACAGGCCAGGGTGAGCACCAGGTAGAAGCTCAGCGCCATGGCCCCGATCGCGGTGCGCACCGGCACATCTCGTGGTCGCTGCAGCAGGTTGTGCCTGACCTCGCGGTCGCCGGTCAGCCGCTTCTCGATCCACGGGTACGCGATGAGCAGTGTGAATATCAGCGGCATCATCAATGCGACGGAGAACGATCCGGGAATGGTGTGCCCGAAGATGTAGATCTCCCAGGCCGGGAACAGGCGCAGGAAGCCGTCGGTCCACATCATGTAGAAGTCCGGCTGGGTGCCCGCGGAGACCTGAGAGGGGTTGTAGGGACCCAGGTTCCAGATCGGATTGATCTGCAGCAGGCCGCCCATGATCGCCAGGATGCCGAGCGTGAAGGCGAAGAACGCGCCCTGATCCAGCGAGAACACCGGCACGATGCGGGTGCCGACCACATTGCGTTCGGTTCGGCCGGGGCCGGGGTACTGGGTGTGCTTCTGGTACCAGACCAGCGCGATGTGAGCGCCGATGAGCGCCAGCATGATTCCGGGTATCAGCAGCACATGCGCGATGTACAGCCGCGGAATGATGATGGTCCCGGGGAAGTCCCCGCCGAACATCAGCCAGTTCAGCCACGTCCCGATGATGGGGGAGCCCATGGTGATTCCGGAGAACGCGGCCCGCAGCCCGGTGCCCGAGAGCAGATCGTCCGGCAGCGAGTAGCCGAAGAATCCCTCGAACATGGCCAGTATCAACAGGATCGCGCCGATCACCCAGTTGGCCTCGCGTGGTTTGCGGAACGCTCCGGTGAAGAAGACGCGGCACAGATGGATGATCATGGACGCGGAGAACAAGAGTGCGGCCCAGTGGTGCACCTGGCGCACGAAGAGGCCGCCGCGCACGTCGAAGGAGATGTCGAGCGCGCTTTCGTAGGCGCGGGACATGGTCACGCCGCGAAGTGGTTGAAAGGACCCGTTGTAGCGGACTTCGGTCATCGACGGGTCGAAGAACAAGGTCAAATACACGCCGGACAGCAGCAGAATGATGAAGCTGTAGAGCGCGATTTCTCCGAGCAGGAAAGACCAGTGCGTCGGAAACACCTTGTTGATGGATCTTTTGAGGAATGGCGCCGCGCGATACCGCTCATCCGCCGAATCGGCCTGTACTGCCAGACGTCCGGCAGTTCGGTGTGGAGTTGCCATTGCTGTCACCCCGCCCCCGGGAGAGTTCTGAAAGGCTTCTACTACACACGGTAGCACCCGGAGTGACCGGTCAGTACAGCGTTTCGCTATGGTCGTCCGGTGAATTCTCTGGCGCCGCGGGACGCCACCATGTACTGGTTGTCCGCGCGAACCCGCAACGATCTCTTCCTGCTCTACGCCTTCGCCGATGCCGGTGAGTCCGATGCCGCGTTGCGCCGAGTCGTTCACACCCGGGTCGCCGGAATTCCGGATTTGCTGACGCGCGTGCTGGACACCCCTGCAAACATTGCGTATCCGATATGGGTGCCTTGCGAATTCGCCGACACCCAGTTCGTCGTCCATTCGCTTCCCGATCCGACCTGGTCCGCCGTGCGGGACGCCCTGGGTGCGCTGCTCGCCACCGGCGTCCGCGCGAACGAGCGCCCGTGGCGACTGCACGTATTCCGCGACGTTCGCGACGCACCGGGATTCGCCTCCGGCGAGCCCGCTCTCATCGCGGTCCTGCAGCTCTCGCACGCCCTCGCCGACGGCCGCCGCGCCTCGGCCCTCGCCCGAGCGCTCTTCGGTTCGGGCACAACCGATTACGTCCTCGACGGTGCTGGGCGCGAGAAACGTGGCGAAGATGCCGTCGTCCTCACAGCTGTTGCGAACGCACTTCTGCGATTCCCGATCGCCATGGCCCGCACCGTCATACGCGGCCTGAACGCCGAACGAGCCCGCCGCGAACTGGCGGCGCTGACGCAGGCGGGGGAGCTGCCGCCGCCCGCTCCGGGCGTGCCGCCCAACCTCCTGAACGGCGACGGATCGGACCCGTCCACCCACGCCGTTCGCATGATCGTCTGCGACGCGGACCGCCTGCGCACCCCCGGCCACACCGTCACGACGACGGCCCTGACCGCGATTTCCCTTGCCCTGCAACGCTATCTGGCCCGCCACGACGCCCCCGCCGACTCGCTGCGCGCCCAGGTCCCCATGGCCGCCACCGCGCCGGGCCCCGAGCGCAACACCTACCGCGACCTCTCCATCGACCTGTCCGCCGACATACCGTCCATCCCCGATCGGGCCGCCGCGATCGCAGCCGCCCTGGCCTCGGCCCGCACGCGCGCACAACACCCGCTTCAGCGCGCCCAGTCCCGCGCCACCGATGCCATCCCCGCCCCGATCCTGCACCGCGACGTCACCCACTTCCCCGTGCACGCCCTCCCCGAACAACTCTCGGGCCACACCGTGGTCTCCAGCGTGCACCGCGGCCCCGCCGACCTGAGCTTCGGCGGCGGCCCGGTCCGCTTCACCGCGGGCTTCCCCGCCCTGGGCGCGGTCATGCATCTCACGCACGGCATCCACGGCCTGGGCGACACCATCACCCTCTCCCTGCACGCCGACCCGGCCACCCTCCCGGACCTCGACGCCTATGCCGCACTGCTGGAGGAGGCCGTTGGAGAGGTCGCCGTCGCGCTGCGGTCCGGCTCGCCCGATTGACCGAGAGCCCGATCGGTCGAGCAGCGGTGGAGGTCGCGAACATCACGTGCGCGCGCGTATTCGACATCGGTCACGACCGGGCGCGGATTGTCGAGTGCGTCACGGCTGATGCCCGGATGCGGGAATGACGAAGGCCCCGGCTCGGACTGAGTCCGGCCGGGGCCTTCGTGAGCGGAGGATAGGGGATTTGAACCCCTGAGGGCGTTAACCCAACCCGCGTTCCAGGCGAGCGCCATAGGCCACTAGGCGAATCCTCCGTGGAGCAATATACCGGCTGACCCCCCGAACTCACCAAACGGGGTGGTCGGAGGACGGTTCTGGGGGATTTGCGCTACTTCTTCCTAGGCCCGTCCGCTACTTCTTCTTCAGCCCGTCGAGTGCCTGCTGGGCCTGCTGCTTGGCGACCTGGGCGACCTCGTCCTTGCTCAGGTTCTCGCCCTGGCCGAGGCGGATGCGCAGGTTCACCTTGACCGAGGCGTTGTCGTCCTTGGCGGCGACGGTGTAGTCGATCGTGGTCCAGTAGGTGTAGTTGTCGGTCTGCGAGGCCCAGTACGCCTCGGTGCCGAGTCCAGCGACGTCTCCGGAGGCGCGGCCGCTGCCGGTGGTGCCGGTGTCGAACTGCTTCCAGGTGTCGTAGCTGGGGCGGTTGTAGGCGCTGGAGGAGCCGCTCAGGAAGTCGACGTCGAGGGTGAGGTCGGCGGTGTCGGTGGTGTATTTGTCGGTCGGACTCTGCTTTTCGTAGCCGGCCTTGCAATCCATCCGGCCACCCGAATAGTCGGTGGGCTGGGTCTCGGAGTGCTCCGGGGTGCCCTTGGAGTTGGTGGCCCACTTGGTCAGCACCGTGGGATCGACGATGCTGCACGCGTTCGTGATGCCGCTCATCGAGTACTTGCCGTCGGCGCTGTTCTTCTTGTCGTCACCGAACGGGTTGACCGACTTGTCCTTGCCGGTCAGTGCGAGCACGCCGATGCCGATGCCGACCAGTACGACGAGGCCGATCGCGCCGCCCACGATCCAGCCGGTCTTGCTGCCGCCGCCTCCGGGCGGCGGCGGAGTCGGATAGCCGTAGCCGCCGCCGTTGGGCGGGGGAGTGGCGAACTGCTGCTGCGGGGCGAACTGCGGCTGCGGTGCGGAGAACTGCTGTTGCTGCGGCGCGGAGTACTGCGGTTGGGGCCCGGAGTACTGCTGCTGCGGCGCCGAGTACTGCTGCTGCGGCGCGGAATACTGCTGCTGCGGTGCGGAGTACTGCTGCGGTGCGGGCGGAATGGGCTGTGCGGGAGGCTGGTACGGCGGCGTCGTGGCCGCGCCGTAGTTCATCATGGTCGGGTCGGTGCCGGTGAGCGGCGCCGAGGGCTCGCCGCCGGTCGGCGCGGTGGCCCACCACTGTGCGGTTTCCTGATGCTGTTCGGGATCCTGTTGGCCGCCCGATCCTGGATTCGCGCTCGTCACTTGTGGTTTTCCCCTCCGTACTGAGCGGGTTCCCCCGCAGTCCGGACAGATCGTAACGACCCGGCGCGACGCGAGCATCCGTGAGCCGCTACACTGGCCGACGGATCCAGCGCGGCGCGCATCCTGTGAACTCCCCCAGGGCCGGAAGGCAGCAAGGGTCAACGGGCTCTGCCGGGTGCGCTGGGTCCCCTTCAATTTCACGGGGGTTCGGTCCCGTATATACCTGACAATTCAGCTCAGCCCCCTAGTAACGTGGGCGGTCGGGCCGCGTACGCGCGGTCCGCACCAGATTCCCCTCGCCCTGGAAAGGCTGTCAGGATGCCTCGGCAAACGCAGATCGGTTTGATGAGCCATGCGGAGCTCGTGTCGGAACACGAAACGCAGACCGCGAACTACGCGAAGCTCAAGACCGAGAAGCTCACGCTGGACATCACGCGCGGTAAGCCCGCGCCCGAGCAGCTGGACCTGTCGCTGGAGCTGCTGTCGCTGCCGGGCAATGACGACTATCGCGATGCCAACGGCACCGACACCCGCAATTACGGCGGCCTGCACGGTCTTCCGGAGTTGCGCGCCATCTTCGGTGAACTGCTCGGCATCCCGGTCTCGAACCTGCTGGCCGGCAACAATGCCAGCCTGGAGCTGATGCACGACGTGATCGTGTTCTCCATGCTGTACGGGAACCCCGATTCCGAGCGCCGCTGGGTGGACGAGCCGGTGCTCAAGTTCCTCTGTCCCGCACCGGGTTACGACCGTCACTTCGCGATCACGCAGGCCCTCGGCTTCGAGATGATCCCGATCCCCATGGGCCACGACGGCCCGGACGTGCACGCCATCGCCGAACTGGTGGCCTCGGATCCGGCGATCAAGGGTCTGTGGGCGGTGCCCAACTACTCCAACCCGACCGGCGTCACCTTCTCCGAAGCCGTTACGCGCGAACTGGTTTCGATGCCGACGGCGGCGCCGGACTTCCGGCTCTTCTGGGACAACGCCTACGCGGTGCACCCCCTGGTCGACGACGCGGATCCGGTCCTGGACGTGCTGGGCATGGCCGCGGCGGCCGGAAACCCCAACCGCCCCTACGTTTTCGCCTCCACCTCGAAGATCACCTTCGCGGGTTCGGGGGTGAGCTTCTTCGGCGGCTCCACCGCCAACCTGGAGTGGTACCTGAGCCATGCGGGCAAGAAGAG
The DNA here is from genome assembly GCF_001613145.1 of Nocardia jejuensis NBRC 103114. Lineage (GTDB taxonomy): Bacteria > Actinomycetota > Actinomycetes > Mycobacteriales > Mycobacteriaceae > Nocardia > Nocardia jejuensis. The sequence continues at coordinate 36,958 of NZ_BDBU01000024.1, read as the reverse complement.
CATCGGCCCGGACAAGGTGAACCAGCTGCGGCACCTGCGCTTCTTCAAGGACGCCGCGGGCGTGCGCGCACACATGCAGAAGCATCGCGAAATCCTGGAGCCCAAGTTCAAGCTGGTGCTGAAGATCCTCGAGGATCGCCTGGGCGCCTCGAAGGTGGCGTCCTGGACCGAACCCAAGGGCGGGTACTTCATCAGCCTGGATGTGCTGGAGGGCACCGCTGCCCGGGTGGTGGCTCTGGCCAAGGAGGCGGGTATCGCCCTCACTCCGGCCGGTTCGTCCTACCCGTACGGGAAAGACGTGGAGGACAAGAACATTCGCATCGCGCCGAGCTTCCCGTCGCTGTCGGATCTGGAGAAGTCGATGGACGGGGTGGCGACGTGCGTGCTGCTGGCCGCCACCGAGAAGGTGCTGGAGACCCAGTCGTAGGTCGTCTCGAACGATGAAGGCGCGCACCGGATCACGGTGCGCGCCTTTTCGTTTCGAGTATCAGGCGGGCTTGTGCGCGGAGACGGCGAAGATGGTCACCGACAGGTGCGCGTCACCGCTCGCGGCACCGGCGGCCAGATCGGCGAGCAACTGATCGCGCTGCTGCTCGGTGATCGCCCCGCGTGCCACCGCCATCTCCGCGATGCGGGTCACGAGCGCTCCCGCGCCCACGCCGGTGTCCTGTACCAGCGCGTGCGAGCCGATGTCGTCCACGACCAGCCCGGCGGCCGTCAGCTGTCCGGCGAGGCGTCGTCCGGCGAAGGGGTTGGTGGTTCCGGCGATCATGGTCTCGATGACCTCGTGCACGACGTGCCGATCGCCCGGATGCACGATGGCGGTGCCCCAGTCGCTGTCCATGACGACCACCCGGCCGCCCGGCTTGAGTACGCGTGCGATCTCCCCGGCCGCGCGGGCGGGACCGGTCAGATGCTGGAAGACGCGCTCGCACAGCGCCGCGTCGAAGGTGTCGCTGCCGAACGGCAGCCCGTAGGCGTCGCCGGAGACGAATTTCGCGGTGGAGTGGTGCTGCTGGGCGCGACGTTCCGCGGCGGCCAGCAGACCGGGGTCGGGTTCGACGCCGACCGCGGTGCCGCTCGGTCCCACGGCGTCGGCGAAGACCAGTGCCTCCGAGCCGGTTCCGGAGCCGATGTCGACGGCGCTCTCGCCGGGTCGCACCGCGAGCGCGTCGTGCGCCCAGGTGCGGAGCCTGCGGATTCCGGGTAGCGCCGCCTGCAGATCGTGCACGTCGACCAGTTGGTCCTGGCCGTCGCGGTCGAAACGGTCCGGTCGCAGTCCGGCGCTGTCCGATGCGCCTGCGCTGCGCTCCCGCGAAGAGACGCCGGATTGCGGCGAAGATCCCACTGAAGAATTAGCCATGATGTCGGGCATGCGGCCGAGCCTAGTCTTTTGCGCGCCGCCGCGTGACCCGCGTCACCTGGGACAGGGGCGGATGGGATGATCTGTCCATGGTGAGCCGCACAGTGTGTATTGCGCAGGATCCCGACGCCGACGCGCTCCTTTCCACGGACGATTTCGCCCTGCTGGTCGGCATGGCCCTGGATCAGCAGTTCCCGATGGAGCATGCGTTCCGAGGGCCGCAGAAGATCGCCGACCGCATGGGCGGGTTCGATATCCGCAAGATCGCGGCCGCGGATCCCCAGGAATTCGAAGAGCTGGCGGCCACTCCGCCGGCCATCCACCGTTACGGACGTTCCATGGGACGCCGGGTGCAGGAACTCGCCCACTTCATCATCGATAATTACGACGGCGACACCTCCGCCCTGTGGACCTCCGGCGACCCCGACGGCAAGGAACTCCTGAAGCGTCTCAAGGCCCTGCCCGGCTTCGGTGATCAGAAGGCCCGGATCTTTCTGGCGCTGCTGGGCAAACAGGAGGGCATCGAGGCGAAAGGCTGGCGCGAGGCGGCCGGCGCCTACGGCGAAGTCGATTCCCGCCGCTCGGTGGCCGACGTGACGGACGCCGAATCCCTCGCTCAGGTAAGGGAATTCAAGAAGCAGGCAAAGGCCGCGGCCAAATCCAAGTGACCCCCCCGAACGGGCCCCTATCGGATCAAGCTGGTTTTTAACCTCCAACAAGCTGTGGATTTGCTTAATGCTTTGCCGCGTTCGGGTTTGTTCTACAGCGGCGAGGAAGCAGTACCAAATGAAGATGAGGAAGTTCGCCGGGGTTGCGGCACTGGTGATCACGGCGCTCGGCGCGGCGACGGGCACAGTCAACGCCGCTCCGGTCACAGCTGATGACGGAGTCATCAACTACACCAACACCATTACCGAGAAGAACGCCATCGTCACTACCGATGCGGGTTCGCTGGTGGTCGAGGACGGTGTGTTCAAGGTCAAGGCGGCCAACGGCACCACTGTCGCGGGCACCGAATTGAACTTCCGGCTGGACGATTTCGTCTTCCCGATCGCGGCGGAGATCTCCGATCACACCGCGATCCTGACCCCGCAGTTCGACGAGGCGCACGCGGTCTACAAGCCGGTGGCGCTGCCTTACGAGAACCAGGCTCCCTGGAAGAACGACTACGACCGTGAGGTCGCGGCCTGGTCCCGTCTGACCAGCACCATCTCCGCGGGTGCGACCATCGGCACCCTGGTCGGTGGTATCGGCGGCGCGGCCCTGGGCTGCGTCATCGGCTTCGGTCTCGCGGGTGTCGCGACCGCTCCGCTGGCCGCGCTGTTCGGCGCCGGTCCGATCGCCGGATGCCTCGGTGGCGCGGCGGCGGTCGGTTTCCTCGGCACCGTGGCGGGCCAGGTCTTCGTGACCGCTCCGGTCGCGATCCTCGCCGCTGTGCAGTACTTCTCCACGATCAACCAGCCGTCGATCCAGCCGGCCAAGTAATTCCAGGCGCACCACGAATTCGAAGGTGGCCCGCGGAGCCCTCGCAGATGTTCATCGGCGAGGCGCCCGCGGGCCACCTTTCGTTCGTGCGGTCAGGATTCGATTCTCGGGTTCCACCCTGCGGAAGAACCTGATGAGGAATCTGAACACGATGCTGTCGAAGAAATTCGCCGCGACCGCGGCACTGTTGATCGCTGCCCTTGGTGTCGCGTCCGGAACCGCGGGAGCGGCTCCCGAGGCCGCCGACGCCGGCGTGATCAACTACACCTCCACCAACACCCCGACCAACACCATCATCAACACCGATGCCGGTTCGATGGTCGTCGAGGATGGAATCTTCAAGATCAAGGCCGCCAACGGCACCACCGTTGCCGGCACCGAGCTCAAGGTTCAGGTCGACGATTTCGTCTTCCCGATCGCGGCCGAGATCAAGGATCACACCGCGATCCTGACCCCCGAGCTGGACATGAACAAGGCCGTCTACAAGCCGGTCAACCTGCCGTTCGAGAACGTTGCGCCGTTCAAGTCGGAGTACGACCGCGAACAGGCCGCCTGGAAGCGCATGGTGGACACCATCTCGATGGGCGCCACCGTCGCGACCCTGGTGGGCGGTCTGTCCGGTGCGGCTCTGGGATGTGTCGCGGGCGCTGCCCTCGGCGCGACACTGACCGGCGCGCTGTCGCTGATGTTCGGCGCTCTGCCGGGCGGAATCGCCGGTTGCGTCGCGGGTATCGCGGCGGTCGGTTTCCTGGGCACCCTCGCGGGCCAGCTTTTCATCACGGCCCCGGTCGCGATCATGGCCGCGGCGAACTACTTCATCACGATCAACCAGCCTTTCGTGGCTGCCAAGTAAATACCGCGATATTCGCGGAACAGCGACCTCCGTCCGCCATGCGCCGGACGGGGGTCCTCGCTGTCACTTGTTGAAATCAGCCGGATTTCAAGACTCCCGCCTGCTTCCCTTTTGCTCGATTATTGCGGCCGCACTGCATGAGAGATGAGGGAGCAGTCGAAGTGAAGATGAAGAAGTTCGCCGCTGTAGCGGCACTGGTTTCCGCCACGCTCGGAGTTACCGCCGGGACCGTGAACGCGGCCCCGAATTCCGATGCGGGCGTTATCAATTACACCGCCGAGAACACCGAGACCCAGGCGATCATTCGAACCGATGCCGGTTCCATGGTGGTCGAGGACGGTGTATTCAAGGTGAAGGCCGCCGACGGCACCACGGTCGCGGGCACCGAATTGAGTCTCCGGGTCGACGATTTCGTCTTCCCGATCGCGGCGGAGATCTCCGATCGCACCGCGACCCTGACCCCGCAGATCGACGAGGCGCACGCGACCTACAAGCCGGTTGCCCTGCCGTACGAGAACCAGGCCCCCTGGAAGAGCGAGTACGACCGTGAACAGGCCGCCTGGAACCGCCTGAAGGACACCGTCGCCCTGGGCGCCACCATCGGCACCGTGGTCGGCGGCATCGGCGGCGCGGCAGTCGGTTGCGTCATCGGCTTCGGCCTCGCGGGCGTCGCGACCGCTCCGCTGGCTGCCCTGTTCGGCGCCGGCCCGATCGTCGGCTGCCTCGGTGGCGCTGCGGCCGTCGGATTCCTCGGCACCCTCGCGGGCCAGATCTTCGTCACCGCCCCCGTAGCCATTCTGGCCGCCGTTCAGTACTTCACCACCATCAACCAGCCCTTCGTGGCCCCGGCCAAGTAGCCTCGGCCCGAACCTCACGAACCCGCCCGGTAGTCCCACCGGGCGGGTTTCGTCGTCTGCGGCTTCGGCAGGGGTGTTAAGGCTCAGGGTGAGTCGAAATCTGTTGTGGGAGGGGCGCGAGTGTTGTCCTGGAAGGAGCCCGGTGTCGGTGCCGGGGATCGGAAGGGGCTGTTATGGGTGAGCTCACGGTGATCCGCGGCGCGGCGACGGCGCTGGAGTCTGTGGACGGGCACGATTTGCGCAAGACGTTCGGCCACTTTCCGTCCGGAGTGGTGGCGGTGTGCGCGCAGATCGGCGGAAAGCCGCACGGGCTGGTGGTGAGCACGTTCGTTCCGGTGTCGCTGGATCCACCGCTGGTGTCGATCTGCGTGCAGTACTCCTCGGAGACGTGGCCGCGGCTGGAGCAGGCGAGTTTGATCGGGCTGAGTCTGCTCGGGAGCGAGCAGGAGGAGGCCGCGCGGAACCTGAGTTCCCGTAGCGGGGATCGGTTCCGGAACGTGGATCTGCACACCGGTGACGGGAACGCGGCGTTCATCGGCGGGGCCTCGGCGTGGTTGGAAGCGTCCGTGTACGAGCAGGTTCCGGCCGGCGATCACGCGGTGGTGCTGCTGCGCGTGCATCGGTTGAGCACCCATCCCGATACCGAACCGCTCGTGTTCCATCGCAGTGCGTTCCGGGCTTTCGGGGCTCCGGACTCCCGCCATATCGCCAGCTGATCAGCCGCGCTGATCCCTTGAACGCCCGGCTCGCCGGGGGACACCTCGAACCCGCCCGGTCCGCCGCTTCCGGGCGGGTTCGTCGTATACCCGGGGCCCTGCGTATTCCCGCACACCGCAATTGAATTCACGATGAGCATGACCGGCGACACGGACCACGCCGCTTCGTATCGTCGTCTTCACCATCCAGAGCGATCGAGAGACCTGGCTCGCAGACGTCGCAGCAACCCCCTGAACGTAGGTGTCGGGTGCTTCCCGCCAGGACCGATGGAGGAAGAATCCATGAGCACCCTGGCCGCATCCACCGGTACTCGGGCGGAACCGCCCGAGCGATCGGCGGCGACCGAGCCCGAAGACGACGACTCCGCATTGCCGGTCGCCCGCACCCGCCACCCGTGGCGGTGGGTGACGGGCGCGATCGCGCTGATCCTGGTCGCACAGTTCGCGCACGGCCTGATCACCAATCCGGGCTGGGACTGGTCCACCTTCGGGCAGTACATCACGGCCTCCTCGGTGCTGGCCGCGCTGAAGGTGACCCTGGAGCTGACCCTGTGGGGAACTCTGCTGGGCTTCTTCATCGGCATCTGGCTCGCCATCGGCCGTCTGTCCAAGAACCCTGTGCTGCAGGTCATTTCCTGGATCTACATCTGGGCGTTCCGATCGATCCCGCTGATCGTGCAGCTGCTGTTCTGGTTCAACCTGGCGTACCTGTACAAGACGGTGTCCCTGGGCATTCCGTTCGGCCCGGAGTTCGTGCACTTCGACACGAACAATGTGCTGAGCGGCTTCACCGCCGCCGTCATCGGCCTGGCGCTGCATCAGGCCGCGTACTCGGCGGAAATCATTCGCGCCGGCATCATCTCGGTGGATCAGGGGCAGTGGGAGGCGGCCAAATCGCTCGGTCTGCCGTGGCGTCGCCAGTTCTTCACGATCATCGCGCCCCAGGCCATGCGCGGCATCCTGCCGAACGCCGCGAACGAGGTGATCAGCCTGTTCAAGGGCACCTCGATCGTCTCGACGATGGCGATCGCGGAGTTGTTCTACCAGGTGCAGGTGATCTTCGGCCGCAACGGCCGGGTGGTGCCGCTGCTCATGGTCGCGACGGTCTGGTACATCGTGCTCACCACCGCGCTGAGCATCGTGCAGTACTACATCGAACGGCACTACGCGAAGGGCAGCGTGCGCGAACTGCCGCTCACCCCGTGGCAACGGGTGCGCGCGTCCTTCGCCGGAATTCAGCGGAAGGCGGCCGCACGATGAGCGAGTACGCGGTCGAATTGCGTGGCATCAGAAAGTCTTTCGGCGCGCAGGAGGTGCTGGGCGGAGTGGATCTTTCGGTCCGCTCCGGCGAGGTCACCGTGATCCTGGGCCCGTCCGGCTCCGGTAAGTCGACCCTGCTGCGCACCATCAATCACCTGGAGAAGGTGGATGCGGGCACGGTCCGGGTGGGCGGCGAGCTGGTCGGCTACCGCCGTAAGGGCGATCGCCTGCACGAGCTGCCCGAACGCGAGATCCTGCGGCAGCGTTCGCGCATCGGCTTCGTGTTCCAGAACTTCAATCTCTTCCCGCATCTCACGGTCCGGGAGAACGTGGCCCTCGCGCCGATCGCGTCGCAGCATCGGCCCAAGGCCGAAGCGCAGGCCGAGGCCCTGGAGCTGCTGACCCGAGTGGGCTTGGCGGACAAGGCCGACGAGTACCCGCGCCGCCTCTCGGGCGGTCAGCAGCAGCGCGTCGCGATCGCCCGCGCCCTGGCGCTGCGACCCGAGGTGGTGCTGTTCGACGAACCCACCTCGGCGCTGGATCCGGAACTGGTCGGCGAGGTGCTGGACGTCATCCGCGATCTGGCGAGCGGTGGCGCGACCCTGGTCATCGTCACCCACGAGGTCGGTTTCGCCCGCGAGGTCGCCGACACCGTGGTGCTGCTGGACGCCGGCCGCATCGTCGAGCAGGGCCCGCCGCGGCAGGTCCTGGATGCCCCCGAGCACCCGCGCACCAAAGCCTTTCTCGCACACGTGCTCTGACGCGTTCGAACACCAAGTTAGGAAATCCAATGTCTTTGTCGAGCCGTCGTAGACGGATCACCGCCCTGGCGGCGCTCGCCGTGATCGGCCTGTTCGCCAGTGCTTGCGGCAATGGCGACGGTGGCGGCGACACCGTGCGCACCGCGAACGGGCACACCTATGATCTGTCGCCGGAGCAGCCCGGCCGTATTCACGCCGCCAAGGTCGACTCGATCGCGGCGCAGGTCCCGGCCGCCATCCGCGATCGCGGGACGCTCATCGTCACGGGTGCGGCGCAATCGTCGCCGCCGCTGCGCTCCTACGCCACCGACGATCGCACCGTGGTGGGCTCCGAGGTGGACTTCGCGAACCTGTTCGCCGACATCCTCGGCTTGAAAGTCGATCTGCGAACCGCGGATTGGGCGCAGAACTCGGTGAAGGTCGATTCCGGCGAGGTGGACGCGTTCATCTCGAACGTGACGGTCACCGAGGAGCGCAAGGAGAAGTTCGACTTCGCCACCTACCGCCTGGACAATCTCGCCTTCGAGGTGCCCAAGGACGCGAACTGGACCTTCACCGGCGACCGGAAGGTGCTGGCGGGGAAGCGAATCGGCGTCAGCGCGGGCACGAATCAGGAACAGCTGCTGGTGAAGTGGGACCAGGACAACGTCGCCGAGGGCCTGCCCAAGGTCGACATCGTCTACTTCCAGCAGGTCACCGACTACTACCTCGGCCTGTCCTCCGGGCGCCTCGACGCCTACCTGGGGCCGAACCCGTCCGCGCAGTACCACTCGGCCACCGCCGGTCAGACCAAGGTGGTCGGCAATATCTCCGGTGCGGGCGATGCCCTGCAGGCCGAGATCGGCGTCCTGACCAAGAAGGACAACGGCCTGATCGGCGCGGTACAGCAGGCGATTCAGTACGCCATCGATCACGGCACCTATCAGCAGGTCATCGAGCGCTGGGGTCTGAACGACGAGACCGTCGCCCAGTCCCGGATCAATCCGCCCGGCCTACCCAAGCGGAAGGGCTAGCGGCGTGAAGTTTCTCCAGCTCACGCTGATCACACACACTCCGGATCCGGTCACCGGCGTGACCGAGACAGCGCGTCAGCGGCTGCGCCGTGCGGTCGAGAGTGCCTGTCTGGCAGAGGAACTCGGCTACGACGGGTTCGCGGTGGGGGAGCGGCACGAGGATCCGTTCATCTCGGCGGCTCCGCCGGTGGTGCTGAGCCACATCGCGGCCCTCACCCAGCGGATCGCGCTGTTCACCGGCGTCACCACGCTGAGCCTGCTGGACCCGGTGCGGGCCTTCGAGGATTACTCCACGCTCGACAATCTCTCGGACGGCAGGCTCGAGCTCATCATCGGCAAGGGCAACGGTGCGGCGCAGGCGCAGCTGTTCCACGTCACCACCGATGACCAGTGGGACCGCAATCGCGAAGGGTACGAGCTGTTCCGCAAGCTCTGGGACAGCGAGAACGTCACCTGGAGCGGTCGTTTCCGGCCGTCGCTGACCGAGGCCAAAGCCCTGCCGCGCCCGCATCAGCCGCGCCTGCGCATCTGGCACGGCAGCGCCACCAGCCGCGAATCCGCGGATTACGCCGCGCAGCACGGTGATCCGCTGTTCTCGGCGAACGTCACCTATCCGATCGACTCGTACGCGGAACTGGTCGACCACTACCGCGAGCGATGGGCGGCCTACGGGCACGATCCGGCCGAGGCGCTGGTCGGCGCGGGCACCGCGGGCTTCCTGATCACCCCCGATTCGCAGACCGCGGTGGACGCCTACCGCCCGATCTTCGAGGCCAGACAGGCGGTGGCGCGAAAGTTCAACCAGCCCATCGTGTTCGAGTCGGTGGAGGATTTCGTGGCGCGCTCCTCCGCGCTGATCGGCAGTCCGCAGCAGGTGCTGGACAAGCTGTCCCGCTACCACGAGCGGCTCGGTCACGAGGTGGTCCACTTCAGCGCCGACGGTGACGGTCGCACCGAGAAACAGCACCGCGAAAGCCTCGAACTGTTCCAGGCCCAGGTCGCACCAGAGCTGCGCCGCCGCATTCCGAGCCGTTCGCTCGGAGCCGATCGTTACCCCTCCGGAGATCTCACGTGAATCGTTCCATCGTCCAGGCCGCCAAGCGCCCCATCGCGATCGCCGGTGCGCTGGCCGCCACCCTCACCCTCGCCGCGTGCGGCGGGGACAGTGGCGGCAGTGCCGACGACGCCGGTCCGCCGCAGTCCGGCGGCACCCTGCGCTACGGGCTGTCGCTGCCCGCGACCTGCTCGGACCCGGCGCAGTCCACCGCGAATCAGACCATCTACGTGGTGCGCCAGGTGGTGGACTCGCTGCTGGATCAGGATCCGGAGACCGGGGCGCTGAAGCCGTGGCTGGCCGACAGCTGGTTCGTCAGCGCGGACGCGAAGTCCTTCAGCTTCCACCTCAAGGAGAACGTCACCTTCAGTGACGGCACCCCGCTCACCCCGGACGTGGTGCGCCAGAACTTCGACTCGGTCGTCGCGCTCGGCAGTGTGAAGTCGCCGTACGGCGCCACCTACCTCGCGGGGTACGCCGGTGCTACCGCGGTGGACGCGCGCACCGTGCGGGTGGACTTCAAGTCGCCGAACGCGCAGTTCCTGCAGGCGGTCTCGACTCCGCAGCTGGGCATCCAGTCCGCGGCCACCGTCACCAAGTCGGCCGATGACCGCTGCCTCGGCACCAACATCGGCACCGGCCCGTTCACCTACGCGGAGTGGAAGCAGAACACCTCCGCCACGCTGGCCAAGCGCACCGGATACACGTGGGGCTCTTCGGTGTTCGCCAACAAGGGCGACGCCTACCTGGACAAGATCGTCTTCACGGTCGTCCCGGAATCGGGCGTGCGCACCGGCAGTCTCTCCTCCGGGCAGCTCGACGCCATCAGTGACGCACTGCCGCAGGATGTCCCGCAGATCGAGGGCGGTGGCGGCAAGGTGCAGTTCACCGCCAACCCGGGTATCCCGTTCGGCCTGCAGCCCAACGTGACTCGCGGCCCGCTGCGCGATTCCGCGGTCCGGGCGGCCCTGCTGACCGCGATCAACCGCCAGGAACTGGTGGACACCGTCCTCGGCCCGCAGTTCAAGACCGCCACCAGCGTGCTGGCCTCGCGCACCCCCGGGTACGTGGACCTGTCCTCGCGCCTGAAGTTCGACCAGAGCGCTTCGAAGAAGATCCTGGACGATGCCGGCTGGGTGCCCGGTAGCGACGGCATCCGCGTCAAGGACGGGCAGCGACTGTCCGCGAATGTGGTCTTCTCGGCGGTGTTCGCGGGCAATCAGGCGATCCTCGAATTGATTCAGCAGCAGCTGCGCCCGCTCGGCTTCGAACTGAAGCTGGAGCCGGTCTCGCAGGCGGAGAACACCGCCCGGCAGAACAGCAAGGACTTCGATTTCATCTACTACAACACCAGCCGCGCCGACGGCGACATCCTGCGTACCTTCGCGGTGGACGGGCGAAACCTCAATGCCCGCGGCCCGTCGGAGAAGCTGGACACGCTGCTGACCCAGGAGCTGGCGACCACCGACGCCGCCGCGCGCACCCGCATCATCAACGACACCCAGGGCGTGGTGCTCGACGAGGGCCTGTGGATCCCGACCATCGAACTCTCGCAGGCCATCGGCGTGGCCAAGGGCGTCGCCGGAGTGAGTTTCGACGCCTCGGCGCGCCTGCAGTTCCACGACACCTGGGTCAGGCGGTAATCCCGTGCGCCGGTACGTGATCGGACGGATCCTGCAGGCGGCGGGAGTGCTGTGGGCGGCTTTCACCCTGTCGTTCCTGGTGCTCTTCGCGCTGCCCTCGGATCCGGTGGCCATCGCCGCGGACTCCGCCCCCGGGACCCCGGTGGACGCGGCGGCCGTCGCGGAACTGCGCGCCAGATACGGTTTCGATCAACCGATCTGGGTGCAGTACTGGAACGCGCTGTCCCATGCGGTGCGCGGCGATCTGGGCCACTCCATCGGTACCGGCCAATCCGTCACCGGCGCGCTCGGTGACGCTCTGCCCTCGACCCTGGCGCTGGCCTCGCTGGCGCTGACCCTGGCCGTGCTCGGCGGGTCGGCGCTGGCCCTGATCGCCGCATACACCGAACGCCCGTGGCTGCGCGGGGTGCTCACCGCGCTGCCGTCGGTCGGCGCGGCCATGCCCACCTTCTGGGTGGGACTGATTCTGCTGCAGGTGTTCTCGTTCCGGCTGAAGCTGGTTCCCGCGTTCGGCGGCACCAGTTTCAGCGCCACCGTGCTTCCGGCCGTCACCCTCGCCATACCGGTGGGCGCGGTCATCGCGCAGGTGCTGTACGCCAGCCTCGCCAATACCTGGCGACAGCCGTTCGTGGAGGTCGCCTTCGCCAAGGGCGCGTCACGCTGGTGGGTGCAGCTGCGTCACGTACTGCGTCCGGCTTCCGGTGCGGCGCTGACGGTGACGGGACTCTGGGTGGGCACCGTGCTGGCCGGATCGGTCGTGGTGGAGACCGTGTTCTCGCGCGGCGGCATCGGCCGCCTCACGCAGGAAGCGGTGCTGCGCCAGGACATTCCGGTCGTGCAGGGCATCGTGACCTTCGCCGCCCTGGTGTTCGTGACGGTGAACCTGCTGATCGACCTGGTCCAGCCGGTCCTGGACCCGCGCGTGGCGCGCGCTTCCACCGGCAGGGAGCGAGCTCATGCCTGACCACGTTGTCACCTCCCCTCGAAAGGAGCACCGCCATGACTGACGGGTTGTCGCCGCGGGCCGCGCTGTCGCTGCCGCAGCGCATGATTCGCCGCGTACAGGCTCTCGCGCACCGGTTGGGCGACGCCGGTTTCGCGGGGAGCCATGACCTTGCGGAGAACCCGGGCCACCGCGGCGGCCCGGCATACGGCGACGACGTGTTCGGCTACTTCGAGGACCAGCTGCACGGCGGCGAGCGTGGACTGTGGCGCAGCGAGTTCCGGTCGCAGCGCAAGGTGATGTTCCTGTCGCATGCGCTCGTCGATCCCGGTATCGCCTACTGGTACGCCGATGAGGAGTCCTCCGATGCCTGAGGAGAGTTCGAATGTCTGAGGCAGTGGCGCTGCGTGAATCCACCGCGCTGCCCTCGATCGCGTGGCGGACGGGCTGGAAATGGTTGCGGAGCAATATCGCTCTGGTGGCCGCCGGTGCGGTGCTGCTGCTCGTGCTCGGGTGGGGCCTGGCGCCTTCACTGTTCGCGAGCAGGGATCCGCTGGTCGGTGTTCCGGCGCAGAAGCTGCGGGGACCCAGTGCCGAGCACTGGTTCGGCACCGACAATCTGGGGCGCGATCTCTACACCCGGGTGGTGCACGGCGCGGCGCTGTCACTGACCGCGACGGTGTTCGCGGTCCTGCTGGGTCTGGTCTTCGGTGCGCTCATCGGCCTGATCTCCGGAATGTCCGGGGGCGTCGTTGACGCGGTGATCAGCCGCATCGTGGATACGCTGCTCTCGATTCCGGAGCTGTTGCTGTCGCTGGCCACCATCACCGTGCTCGGAGTGGGCACGCGCAATGTGGCCATCGCGGTGGGCCTGGCGCTCATCGCGCGGTTCGCCCGGGTCATGCGCGGTGAGGTGCTGCGCGTGCGGCAGGCGCCCTACGTGGAAGCCGCGTTCGCCTCCGGAGTGCGCTGGCACACGGTGCTGTTCCGGCATGTGCTGCGCAATGCCTACGGTCCGGTCGCGGCGCTGGTCGTGGTGGATTTCGGTGTCTCGGTGCTCGCGGTCGCCTCGCTGAGCTTCCTCGGCTACGGCGCGGTCCCGCCTACCCCGGAGTGGGGGACGCTCATTTCCGAGGGCCGGAACTTCCTGGCCACGGCGTGGTGGCTGACCACCCTGCCCGGTCTGGTGATCGTCGCGCTCGTGCTGGCTACGCAGCGGATCGCGCGTGCGGTGAACAAGGACGGTGCCCGATGAGCAGCCGGACAATCGAGAACGGGACCGAACGCGCGGTGCGGCCGCGTCCCGAGAGCGCCGGCGCGGCGCTGCTGAGCATCGAGGACCTCCGGGTCGAGTACCAGGGGAGCACCGGGATCACCGCGGCGGTGACCGGGGCGTCACTGCAGGTGCGGCGGGGCGAAACGGTCGCGCTGGTGGGTGAATCCGGTTCGGGGAAGTCCACTCTCGCGCACGCGGTGATCGGACTTCTCAACGGCGGCGCGATCACCGGCGGTGAGATCACCTTCGCCGGGGATCGGATCGAGCGCGCCTCGCAGCGGGTGCTGCGCGGAATACGCGGCGCGCGTATCGGTTTGGTGCCTCAGGACCCCGGAACCTCGCTGAATCCGGTGCTGCGCATCGGGGATCAGGTCGCGGAGGTGCTGCGCATCCACGGTCGCGCCGATCGGCGCACCGCGCGCATCGAGGCCGTGCGGATCCTCGAGGAGGCCGGACTCGATCGCCCCGAGCTGCGCGCGCGCCAGTATCCCCAGGACCTGTCCGGCGGCCAGCGTCAACGCGTGCTGATCGGCATCGCCCTGGCCTGCGGGCCGGAACTGGTGATCGCCGACGAGCCCACCAGCGCCCTGGATGTCACCGTGCAGCGGCGCATTCTGGACCACCTGGAACAGCGGACCCGCGAATCGGACGCCGCGGTCCTGCTCATCACCCACGACCTGGCCGTCGCCGCCGAGCGCGCCGACCGCATCGTCGTCATGCAGCACGGCCGCATAGTCGAAACCGGAACGGCCGCAGAGGTACTGGGCCGGCCCCAGCACGAGTACACCCGGCGCCTGGTTCAGGCGGCCCCGAGCCTCGACGACGCGTTGCGCCCCCGCGCAGCGGAGGGCGCCGCCGCCCGTGCGCACGCGGGCCGAGAGACTCAGGGCCACAACGGTTCACCGGCTCGGTCCGTGGTCCAAGGTTCCGAGGGACTGGCTTCGCGGGCCGCGGCCCAGGGCTCGACTCCGCAGGCCGGTGTGTCACAGGCTGCGGTTGCACAGGATTCGGCCCTGGAGGGCGCAGCATCACACGTTGCGGTCACCCAGGACTCGGCTCCGCAGGACGCGGTGTCAGGGGTTGCGGTTGCACAGGACTCGGCGCCGCAGGACGCGGTGTCGCAGGAGGTCGTCCCACAGACGACAGCCCCACAGGCCGCAGCATCCCACACAGGTTCGCGGGCGGTCGGGGCGCGGAACGTCGAGGGGCAGGCGGCGCGATCGGACGGTGATCCGCTGCTGTCGGTAACCGGTCTGCGCAAGACCTTTCACATCGCGCGCGGGGTGACGCTGACGGCGGTGAACGAGGTATCGCTCAGCGTGGGGCGGGGTGAGACGCTCGCAGTCGTGGGGGAGTCGGGGTCGGGGAAGTCGACCACGGCACGGATTCTCGCGCGGCTCGCGGAGCCGGATGCGGGCACGATCACCTTCGACGGCCGGGACATCACGCGGTTGCGCGGAGCGGGATTGCGGGAGCTGCGGCGGCGGATCCAGGTCGTCTATCAGAACCCGTACGTCTCGCTGAATCCGAAGCTGACCGTGGGCAGGATCGTCTCGGAACCGTTGGAGGCGTTCGGGATCGGTGATCGGCGCTCGCGCCGGGAGTCGGTCGGGGAACTGCTCGAACAGGTCGCCCTGCCGCGCGAGTACGCGCAGCGGCGTCCCGCCGAACTGTCCGGCGGACAGCGGCAGCGGGTGGCCATCGCGCGTGCGCTCGCCCTGCGGCCGGAACTGGTGGTGCTCGACGAACCGGTCTCCGCGCTGGACGTCTCGGTGCAGGCGCAGATCCTCGAACTGCTCGAGCGATTGCGCTCGGAGTTGAACCTGGCCTACCTGTTCATCTCACATGACCTCGCGGTCGTGCGACGCCTGGCCGATCGGGTCGCCGTCATGCGGGAGGGCGTGATCGTCGAAACCGCCCGCACCGCGGACCTGTTCGCGAATCCACAGAACGAATACACGCGCGATCTCCTGTCCGCCGTGCCCGCTCCGCGCATTCGTGACGCGAGTTCCGGTCGGCAGGACGCCGACGGATCCGCCCCTCTGGAAAGGACCGCGTGATGGCGAAGAACACACCCCTGCTGCTGGGTCTGGAACTGTCCGGCACCGGGGCGCACCCGGCGTCCTGGCGTCGCGCCGACTCCCGGGCCGAGGAACTCTTCAGCCCCGACTACTGGGTGGACGCGCTGGGGGCCGCGGACCGCGCGGGCATCGATCTGGCCTTCGTGCCCGATTCCTTCGCGCTGCAGCCGGTCGGCGCGCGGGGACGGCTCGACGCGGTGGCCGTGACCGCCCGCGTCGCCGCGCTCACCCGCCGGATCGGACTGATTCCACAGGCGACCGTGACGCACACCGAGCCGTTCCACCTGTCCAAGGCGATCGCCAGCCTCGATTTCGCGAGTGCGGGCCGGGCGGGCTGGGAGGTCGGGGTCTCCGCCGCTGAGGCGAAGCTGTTCGGCCGGAAAGCGGAGCAGGACAGTCATTCCCGCTGGTTCGAGGCCGACGAGGCGATCGAGGTGGTGACCCGGCTCTGGGACAGCTGGGAGGACGACGCCGAGATCAGGGATACCGCGACCGGACGCTTCGTCGACCGCGAGAAGCTGCACTACATCGACTTCACCGGCGACAACTTCGCGGTGAAGGGCCCGTCCATCACCCCGCGCTCCCCGCAGGGCCAGCCGCTGGTGAGCGTGCGTGCCGCCGAGACGCACAGCGCGCGGACAGCGGTGCAGCGCGCCGACCTGATCCGGATCGTCGCACCGGATCTGACCACGGCCGCCGCCGTCCGGCGTGAGCTGCGGGCCGCGATCACGACGGCGGGCCGGGACCCGGATCAGGTTCGGGTGCTGCTGGACATCGATGTGCACCTGGCCGCCACTGTCGACCAGGCCGCCGCCGAGGTGGCGCAGCTCGAGGAATGGATCGCGACCGAGGCCCCGCGCACGGTATTCCACATCGGCACCGCCGACGAACTGCGCGGCATTCTCGCGCAGATCCACACCGGCGGCGTCGCGGACGGCGTGGTGCTCCGGCCGCTCGCACTCACCGCCGTCCTTCCCTATCTGACCGAATTGGCCCCCGCCGCGACCGGACGGTCCGAGGCCGCACCGGAGGGCTCCGCGCCCACCCTTCGCGAGCGTCTCGGTCTCCCGCGCCCCGCCAATCGTCACGTCCACGCCTGAGGAGAAGCATGCCTGAACAGCGGATACGCAAGCAGATTCACCTCGCCGCCCACTTCCCGGGCGTCAACCACCACACCGTGTGGACGGACCCGGAGTCCGGCAGTCAGATCGATTTCGACTCCTTCGTACATCTGGCGCGGACCGCCGAACGCGGACTCTTCGACTTCTTCTTCCTGGCCGAGGGGCTGCGGCTGCGCGAGCATCTGGGCCGGGTGCACGATCTGGACGTGGTGGGCCGCCCGGACACCTTCACCGTGCTCAACGCCCTCGCCGCCGTGACCACCCACCTCGGCTTGGCCGGGACCATCAACACCACCTACAACGAGCCCTTCGAGCTGGCCAAGCAGTTCGCCTCGCTCGATCACCTCTCCGGCGGCCGCGCGGCGTGGAACGCGGTCACCTCCTCGGACGCCTTCACCGGCGAGAACTTCCGTCGCGGTGGGTATCTGGAGCACACCAAGCGCTACACCCGGGCCGCTGAGGTGGTGGACGCGACCCGCGCGCTGTGGGACAGCTGGCCCGCCGACGCGCTGGTCGTGGACCGCGAGAACGGCGTCTTCGCGCAGCCCGCGCGCGAAGTGCGTTTCTCCAGTGAGCAATTCGAGATCGAGGGCGAGTTCGTCCTGCCGGGCAGCCCGCAGGGGTACCCGGTGCAGATCCAAGCCGGGGACTCCGACGAGGGCCGCGAATTCGCCGCGGCCAAGGCCGATGTCATCTTCAGCGCGCACGGTGAACTCGAGGACGGCAGGCGCTTCTACGCCGACGTCAAGGATCGTCTCGCCAAGTACGGACGCTCCCGCGAGGATCTCAAGATTCTGCCCGCCGCCGGTTTCGTGCTCGGCGATACACCCGAGGAGGCGCGAGCGAACGCCCAGCGCATCCGGCGGCAGCAGGTGAGTCCGCAGACCGCCATCGCGTTCCTTGAACAGGTGTGGGGCCGTGACCTTTCTGCTTACGACCCGGACGGACCGCTGCCGGAGATCGATCCGGTCGAGAACGTGAACATCACCCGCGGCCGGGTCCGGCACGCCAAGGATCCGCGCGCCATCGCCGAAGCCTGGCGGGCGAAGTCCGAGGCCGAGAACCTCTCCATACGCGAACTCATCATCGAGACCACCGCGCGGCCCCAGTTCATCGGCACCCCGCGTCAGGTCGCCGCCGATATCGACCGGCACGTGCAGACCGACGCGTCGGACGGTTTCGTGCTCGTCCCACACCTCACACCCGCCGGCTTCGACGAATTCGTCGAGAAGGTGGTTCCGGAACTCCAGGACCTGGGCAGTTTCCGCACCGAGTACACCGGCTCGACCCTGCGCGACCACCTCGGTCTGCGCAATCCGCACCACAGCACCGAAGGAGTTCGCGCATCATGACCGCCACAGTCACCGAATTCGACCAGCAGTGGTCCACCTTCCGCGCCGAACGCGCCGCCTGGGCGAGGCAGCCGCTGGGCTGGCTGAGCCTCACCGGCCTGCACTGGCTCGGCGTGGACGCGGAAACCTTCGACGGGGTGCCCGGCAGCTGGCGTGCCGACGCCGAGAACGTCCATCTGACCGTCGATTCCGGGCAGGAGTTGCGACTCGAGGGTGAATTGCTTTCCGGCGCGGTGGAATTGACCCCCGGTGAGGGCAAGCCCGGCCTGGAGCTGCGGACCGGCGAGCGGTTGATCGAAGTCATCCGGCGCAGTGGTCGATTCGCGCTCCGGATTCACGATCCGGCCGCCCCGGCGCTGGCCGCGTTCACCGAGATTCCCGTCTACCGGCCCGATCCGGAGTGGGTGGTCACCGGCCGCTTCACGCCGTACGAGGTCGCCCAGGTCGTCACCACCGGTGCGGTGGTCGACGGGCTGAGTCATCACCACACCGCCGGTGGCACGGTGACCTTCGAGTTCGACGGCGTCGAACACGAGCTCGTGGTGTTCGGTTCTCACCTGCTTGGTCAGCACGTGCTGTTCACCGACGGCACCAGCGGCATCACCACCTACGGTGGCGCTCGCCGCCTGGATCTGACCCGGCCCGCCGCCGACGGCACCGTGGTCCTGGACTTCAACCGCGCGGTGAACCTGCCGTGCGCCTTCAGCGACTACGCGACCTGCCCGGTCGCGCCACCCCGAAATCGCCTCGGCATCAGCGTCGAAGCGGGCGAGAAGGATCCTCGGCAGGAGCACACGGCATGACCATTCCACTCTCGGTGCTGGACCTGTCCCCGATCAGCGCGGGGTCCACCGCCAGGCAGGCGCTGCGCAACACCATCGATCTGGCGCAGCAGGCCGAGCGCCTGGGCTATCGCCGGTTCTGGATCGCCGAGCACCACTTCGTGAAGGTCGCCAGCTCGGCATCGACCACGCTGATCGGGCTGATCGCGGCGGCCACCGACTCCATTCGGATCGGCACGGCCGCAGTGCAGTTGGGCCATCACACCTCCGCGGCCGTGGTGGAGGCGTTCGGCACGGTCGACGCGCTCTACCCGGGCCGGCTGGATCTGGGTCTCGGGCGCTCGGGACATCGCGGCAATGCCTTCCGGTCCGCCGGTGTACCGCCGGTGCCCACGAAGGAACGCCCCACTGTCGTGCGTGACGGCGTGGTCATCCCGCCGCCGTTCATTCCGGGCCAGTACCTCGACACCACCCGTCTCGCAGCGGGTTTGGAGACGCTGCAACTGCCGGGCGCGCAATCGCTGCCGTACACCGAACAGGTGGCGCAGATCCAGGCGCTGCTCGCGGGCACCTTCACGGTCGGTGACGGTGTCGACCTGCATGCGGTGCCCGGTGAGGGCGCGGACATCCAGGTCTGGCTGTTCGGCAGCAGCGGAGGCGAAAGCGCGACGCTCGCAGGGAAACTGGGGCTGCCGTTCGCGGCGAACTATCACGTCTCGCCCGGCACCATCGTGGAGACCGTCGAGGCGTATCGCGCGGCCTTCCGGCCCTCGGAGCGCTTCGCGCGTCCCTATCTGGTGGTGTCGGCCGATGTGGTGGTCGCCGACGACGACGCGACCGCGCAGCACCTGGCCTCCACCTACGGGCACTGGGTCTACAGCATCCGCAGCGGTGCGGGCGCGGCGGAATACCTCGACCCCGATACCGCTCCGCCGCTGGCCGATCGGCAGCGCCGACTCGTCGACGATCGGGTGAACACCCAGTTCGTCGGATCCGCCGCCACCGTGACCGAACACCTGCACGCGCTCCAGCAGCTCACGGGCGCAGACGAATTGGTGATCACCAGCGTCACGCACAAGCACGAGGATCGGCTGAACTCGCACCGCCTGCTGGCCCGCGAGTGGGGGCTGTCCCACGTGCGCGCCGCCTGAACAGACCGTCCGCCGGGTGGTGATGCCCCGGTGGACGGTCCAGAACTCGCATCGCCACGCCGTGGAACGGGGACTCCGTACGGCGGGGTGATGTGGGAACCGCACCGCGCGCAGGGCCTCGCGCGCGTGCGGATCAGGGCCGGGCCCGGACACGTGGACCTGTCCGGGCCCGGCCCGCTCCATGCCGACCCAGCGGTATCGGCCTGCGAGCTCCCCGTCACGCGTAGCGTCGATACGGTGACAGTTCTCGAGACCGAGCGACTCCGGCTACGCCCTTGGACCGCCAGCGAATCGGATATCGCACTGTGGATGGGGTTGCATACGGACTCCGAGGTGACCGAGTTCCTGGGTTCGTACAACTGGGAGTCCACCGTGGAACGTCTCACCGCGATGGAGAAGCTCTGGACCACCCGTGGACACGGGCAGTTCGTGGTCGAATCCCGGGCGGACGGCCGGTTCCTGGGTCGTGCGGGCCTCAACTACTGGCCGCAGTTCGACGAGGTGGAGGCCGCGTGGACCTTCCGCCGTGAGGCCTGGGGGAACGGTTACGCCACCGAGGCCGCGAAAGGCTTCCTGGAGTGGGGCTTCCGGACCCTGCCCGTGCCGTACATCGCGGCCATGATCCACCCCGACAATCTGCGTTCCAAGCGGGTGGCCCTGCGGCTGGGATTCACCGTGCTGCGCTCGGACATCTTGAACAAGCATCCGGTGATCGTGCACGCGCTGTATCGCCCGGAGTCCTGAGCGCCAACGGGTTTCGCGATCGGTCTTCGAATCGAGATCGGTCCCGAGCCGCGCAGTGTCCCGAACTGCACCAGCCCCGAACCGCACCAGTCCCGAACCGAGAGCAGCGCCCGAGCCGGAACTCTCCCGCGAATCGAGAAGTCCCCGCCGGTTACTTCCGGCGGGGACTCGAGGCGTCGGGGTCTCCTCACCGGACCCCGCTCCTGCCTAGCGCGTGCGAATCGCGCGGCGCATGGCCGAGAGCGGATCGGCGTAGAACACGCTGAGCGAGGTGACCGCCGCGGCGAATTCCTGTACCCGTCCGCCGAACCGGCTGATCCGCAGATCTGCCGCCGGCAGCGTGGTGCTTTCGGCGAAAGCCTTTGCCACCCGCTCCATTCCGGGCCGGTAGCCGGTGAACGCCTGTCCTCCGAGTACTACGCGATCCGGGTTGAACATGTCACGCACCAGCGCCGCGGTGCGGCCCAGGATCTCGGCGCGCTCGAGGAGCAGTTCGCGGGCCGGGTCGTTGCCGGAGTCGGCGAGCCGGTACAGGTCCGCGATCACCGGACGGCGCGGGGCCTCCGGCTTGGGCAGAATGCCCTTGCGCACAGCGCGTTCCAGCAGCGAGCGCTCACCGATGGTGGCCTCCAAGCAGCCACGCCGGCCGCAGGAGCAATCCACATCCGAGCCGGTGGGCAGGTGCGCGATGGAGCCCGGGCCGTTGGCGGGAGTGTGCACCCGATCGTGCAGAGTCACTGCCACACCGGCGGTTTCGCGAGCGTAGATGTAGAGGCTGCTGCCCGGACGAGTCTCCTCGCCCGGATCGCGGCCCGCGAGCAGCAGCTCGGCCGCGGCCATCGCCTCCACGTGCGCGGAGACCGAGACCGGCAGATCGAGAATGCTGCTGAAGATGGCGGCCACCGGAGCGGCCTGCCAATCCAGGCGCGGATGGTCCACGACGCCGCCCGCCGGATCCACCCGGCCGGCCAGCGCGACGCCGGTCCACAGCGGCTTGCGGCGCGGCAGGCGATCCAGGAACGCCTTGGCGCTGCGGGCCACTATGGTCAGCGCCGCCTCGGAACCCGTTTGCGGAGTGGCGATTTCGAGCCCGCCGAGAATCCGGCCGGACAGATCCGCGGCCACGATGCGGGTGACGGTGAAGCCGATGTGCACGCCGACGGTGACGTACGAGTCGGTGTCCACCTCGAACGGCACACGCGGCCGTCCGACCGCGCCGGACGCGGTCAGGTCGGCGCGCTCACGCAGCAGCCCCGCCGAAAGTAGCGAGGACACTTGGCGATTCACGGTCGCGATGCTCAGACCGGTGGTCTGGGCGGCGACATCGCGGAAGATCGGGCCGCGGGTGGCGGACCGCAGTACAGCGGCGGCGGGGTTGTCGGTGATCCGCAGCTCCGGCGGTACCGCGGGGCGAGCCGGAGCCAGACGTGCGGTGGCAACCGAGCCGGTGGTAAAGGAACGCTCGAGCGTGGGACTGGACATTCAGAGATCCTTGCTGCCGTCCCGCCTGATCACAGGGGGGACAAATGCCTACACGAAGATTTCAGCGATGCAGCGAGGTGGCCCCGGCGATTTTCGTCAGCGACGAAATCAGCGATTCGGAGATCAGTACCCGGCTGCGCGACGGGAGGGACAACACAGTTCCCTCTGACGCGGCAGCCGCACACCCAGCGCGACGGTCACGTATGTGACTCGCGGGGCGGAGGGGCGACTGGAAGACATGGGATCAAATTAGCATTCCGCTCGCCCTGAACGGAAGGCGCGAACGACCGCACCGGTCTTGTACGGGTCCGGAGGCGCTCTCACCCCAAACCCTACGCACAGCCTCCCTCCAGGCCGAATCTTTTGTGCCGGTAAGGAATTGCCGATCGTCGGATGCGTCCCCGCGGTCCGGCCGAAAGTGATCGACGCCACGACTTCCTCCCACATCTCGAGAAAAGTTCGCCGCGTTCCACACCACTCCTGGACCTGGCCGAGCACACGCATTCCGATCAGCGTGATTTCAAGGCCCAGGTGAGCGGCCCGGGTGGCGCAATAGCCCGGAACCACGCCATATCGGCAGGCCGTGTGATCGGGGGACCGGCGCATATCCTCACCGCCCGGTCCCGGGCGCGGGTGAGCTCGGACCTGGTATCGGCCGCCGAACTACATTGTGAAGCCGCAGGTCAATGGCGGAAAGGAGATGAGATGACGCCGGAACCGATACCGCCGCGCACCCCGATTCGCCGGGCCGATCGAGCCCGCCAGGTGGCGGATGTATTGCGCCAGCAGATTCACGCCGAGGCATTCGAGGGGTCGCTGCCGTCGGAACAGGAACTGTCCGCCGACTTCAGTGTGTCGCGGAACACGGTTCGCGACGCCCTCGCGCTCCTGAAGGACGAGGGGCTGATCGAACGCGCCCCCAAGGTCGGCACCCATGTGGCCCGCCGCAAATACGACCACGGCCTGGACGCCCTGCTCGGGCTGAAGGAGACCCTGCGCGGGCACGGCGAGGTACACAACGAGGTGCGGGCCGCGACGTGGGTCGTCCCGCCGCCGGCCGTCGCGCGCAAGCTGCGCCTGGAACCCGGGCAGCAGGCCGTCTACATCGAGCGGCTGCGCTACTTCGGCGATCTCCCGCTGAGCCTGGACCTGACCTACCTGGTACCGGACATCGGCGAGCAGGTGATCACCCGGGATCTGGAATCCAACGATGTGTTCGCCCTCATCGAGCAGATCAGCGGCGGCCCGCTCGGCTCGGCCGATCTCGCCCTGGAGGCGATCACCGCCGACGCCCATTCGGCCGCGACCCTGCTCATGCCCGAGGGCGGCGCACTACTGCTGCTCGAACGACTCACCAAGCTCGAGGACGGCCGCCCGGTCGACCTCGAATACATCCGGATGCGCGGCGACCGGATCACCATGCGCGGCAGCCTCACCAGGCCGCCGGAGAACACCGATTGGAGGCTGATCTGAATGGCCCTGGTCAATCAGCGCACCGATGTGCCGGTAACCATCGACGAATCACTCTGTATCCAAGGCTGCACGCTGTGCGTGGAGATCTGCCCGCTCGACTCGCTGGCGATCAACCCCGAGAACGGCAAGGCGTTCATGCACGTGGACGAGTGCTGGTACTGCGGGCCCTGCGCCGCCCGCTGCCCCACCGGTGCGGTCACGGTCAACATGCCGTTCCTGCTCCGCTGAAAACCGTTCTCCGCAACGCACGTTTCGTCGCACCCCTGTCTCCACGCACGACTGCACGGGCCGCTCGGCTCGAAACTCGAGGATTCTGATGAAGTACCGCCATGCCCGCAGCGCTCCGCGCCGTGGCTCCAGCGCCCCGCGCCGTGGCTCCAGCGCCCCGCGCGGAAGCCGGGTCACCACTCGTATCGTGCGGGTCGCGGCGACGGCCGTCGCCGCCGCGCTCGCCCTGACCGTGTCCTCCTGCTCGCTGGAGAGCACCGCGAGCGGTGACACCGTCAAGGTCGTCATCGGCTACCAGTCCAAGACCATCAACACCGTCACGGCCGGAACCCTGTTGAAGGCCAAGGGATTCCTCGAACAGCGCCTGGACGCCCTGAGCAAGAACGGCGGCACCAAGTACCAGGTGGAGTGGCAGGACTACGACACCGGCGCGCCGATCACCGCGCAGATGGTGGCGGAGAAGATCGACATCGGTTCGATGGGCGATTACCCGCTGCTCATCAACGGCTCCCGCACCCAGGCCAACGAGCGCTCGCAGACCGAACTGGTCTCCATCACCGGGTACAACCCCAAGGGCGCGCTGAACATGGTCGTGGTCGCGCCGAATTCCCCGGCGCAGTCCATCAAGGACCTTGCGGGACAGAAGGTCTCGGCGAGCGTAGGGTCGGCCGGGCACGGTACGCTGGTGCAGGCGCTGACCCGGGCCGGGATCGATCCCAAGTCCGGTGTCGAGGTGCTCAATCAGCAGCCTCAGATCGGTTCCTCTGCTTTGGAATCGGGTCAGGTGGCCGCGCTGTCGCAGTTCGTGGCCTGGCCCGGACTGCTGGTGTTCCAGAACAAGGCCAAGCTGCTGTACGACGGTGCGGAACTGAACGTTCCGACCTTCCACGGAGTGGTAGCGCGGCGTGACTACGCGAAGCAGCATCCGGAGGTGCTGAATGCCTTTGTGCAAGCCCAGCTCGACGCGACCGATTTCATCCACAAGCAGCCCTTGGAAGCGGCAAAGATCGTCGCGGACAACTCCGGGCTGGCCCAGGAGGTCGTGTACCTGTACAACGGGCCGGGCGGCACCTCCTTCGACGCCACTCTGAAGCCGAGCCTGATCTCCGCGTTCAAAGACGATGTGGCGTACCTGAAGTCGATCGGCGACTTCGCGGATCTCGATATCGACAAGTTCGTCGACCCGACCGTGCTGAAGCAGGTCTACCGGGACCGCGGCCTGAACTATGACGCCGAGTCGGCGAACGCCGCGAACCCCGCGCCGCTCACCGGCACCGACGCCCTCACCAACCAGCCGGTGAACAATCCGGCGCTGGCGAGCGAGATCTGGTTCGCGGGTCAGGATGCCACCCAGGCCGCCGCCGACCCCACCAGCCTGCTGCGCGCGATCAAACAGGCTCGCGCGCAAGGCAAGACGGTCCGGGTCGCGTACGTCCCGGACGCCGAACTGGGCACCCGCTGGTTCGCCGACAAGGCCCTGTGGGTCCGGGACGGCGAGACCTACCTGCCCTTCACGACCTCCGCGGCCGCGCAGCGCTACCTCGCCGGACACCCGTCCGGCGTGAACGTCTCGTACGAGCAGGCCGTCAGCGAGGTCCGGCAGTGAGCGCGCGATCGGCGAGGGAGCGCGCACAGAGCCCCCGGGGAGCCGGAAGATGAGTACCACCGCCGTGATTCGATCGGCCGACATCGTCGATCGCCCGGCCGAGCAGACCGTGGCGAAGGCCCGGGGCTCGCGAGCCCGGCTCGTGGTGTGGCGCTCCCGAGTGATCCGCACGGCCTCGGTACTCGCGGCGATCGGGGCCTGGCAGTTCTTGACCGCCAACAATATTCGGCTGTGGGTGCGATTCGACACGCTGCCGACCGTGACCGAGATCGTGCGAGCGTTCCGGCATCAGCTCGGCACCGACGCGTTCTACCTGGACCTCGGACAGTCGCTGATCCGGATCCTCACCGGTTTCGGCCTGGCGGCGGTGTTCGGCGTGAGTATCGGTGTGGCGCTGGGACGTTCACGCTGGTTCTCCGACATCCTGGGCCCGCTCACCGAGCTGGCGCGGCCGGTTCCGGCCATCGCCATCGTGCCGGTGGCGATCCTGATGTTCCCCGATGACGAGGCCGGGATCGTGTTCATCACCTTCGTGGCCGCGTTCTTCCCGGTCATGGTGTCCACGCGCCATGCGGTCAAGGCGCTGCCGACCATCTGGGAGGATTCGGTGCGCACCCTCGGCGGCAGCCGCTGGGACGTGCTGCGCCAGGTGGTGCTGCCGGGCAGCCTGCCCGGCGTGTTCAGCGGATTGTCGGTCGGCATCGGTGTGGCCTGGATCTGCGTCATCTCCGCCGAGATGATCTCCGGCCGGCTCGGTGTCGGCTATCGCACCTGGCAGGCGTACACGATCGTGGACTACCCCGGCGTCTTCGTCGGCATCATCACCATCGGCGTGCTCGGCTACCTCACCTCGGCCGCCGTCGAACTGATCGGCCGCCGGGTCACCCACTGGCTGCCGCGAGTGCAGGAGGTCGTGAAATGACCGGTACCGGAATGAGTCTGGCGCTGAACGACATCCACCTCTCCTACGGCGGCGCGCCGGTGATCGCCGATCTGTCGCTGACCGTGCGGCCCGGCGAGATCCTGGTGCTGACCGGACCGTCCGGGTGCGGCAAGTCCACCGTGCTGCGCGCCCTGGCCGGACTGCTGAGGCCGGACGGGGGGAGCGTACTGGCCGACGACACGGCGGTGACCGGGACGAACCGGGACCGCGCGGTCGTCTTCCAGGACAACGCGCTGCTGCCGTGGCGTACCGTGCGCTCGAACATCGAACTGGCGCTGAAGCTGCGAGGTGAACCTCGGTCCGGCCGACGCCAGGTGGCCGAGCGGTGGATCGAGGAGATCGGCCTCACCGGTTTCGGCGACTACCTACCCAAGAGCCTCTCGGGCGGCATGCGACAGCGCGTGCAGCTGGCGCGCGGACTGGCGGGCGCACCCCGCGCGGTCCTGATGGACGAGCCGTTCGGCGCGCTGGACACCCAGACGCGCAACACCATGCAGCGCCTGCTCATCGAGACCTGGCGAACCCATCCCACCACCGTCGTGTTCGTCACCCACGATGTGGACGAGGCGCTGCTGCTCGGGGATCGGGTCGCCGTGCTCGGCCGGGCGGGCGAACCATTGCGAGCCCTGCTCGACGTGGCGCAGCCGCGCGAGGTGGGTGTGGAGCGTTCCGCACTGCGGGCCGAGATCATCACGGCCCTGGATCATTCGGGCGATCTCGCCACCCTGTAGCGAGTGCGCCGCCCCGGGCGGCCCGCGCCGTCCGCCCTGTCGCTCCAGCGGCGTGCGAAGCCCTGCCGCCGCGCCCCGGAGCCCGTCCCCAGTGAACTTCTAGACCGAATGTTGGTGTGCTGATGGAGATTCCCGATCTGGCCGAGACCACCCGTCTCGACTGCGACGTGCTGGTCATCGGCGGTGGCACCGCGGGCACCATGGCCGCGCTCACCGCCGCCGAGCAGGGCGCGAACGTGATCCTGATGGAGAAGGCGCACGTGCGGCACTCCGGCGCGCTGGCCATGGGCATGGACGGTGTGAACAACGCCGTCATTCCCGGCAAGGCCGAGCCCGAGGACTACGTCGCCGAGATCACCCGCGCCAACGACGGAATCGTCAACCAGCGCACCATCTATCAGACCGCCACCCGCGGCTTCGCCATGGTGCAGCGGCTCGAGCGCTACGGCGTGAAGTTCGAGAAGGACGCGTACGGTGAGTACGCCGTGCGGCGCGTGCACCGCTCCGGCTCGTACGTGCTGCCCATGCCCGAGGGCAAGGACGTCAAGAAGGCGCTCTATCGCGTCCTGCGCCAGCGCACCATGCGCGAGCGCATCCGGATCGAGAACCGGTTGATGCCGGTGCGGGTGCTCACCGAGAACGGCCGCGCCGTGGGGGCCGCCGCATTGAACACGCGCACAGGCGAATTCGTCGCCGTCGCGGCCAAGGCCGTGATTCTGGCGACCGGCCCGGCCGGGCGGCTCGGATTGCCCGCGTCCGGATATCTGTACGGCACCTACGAGAATCCCACCAACGCGGGCGACGGGTACGCCATGGCGTACCACGCGGGGGCGGAACTCTCGGGCATCGAATGCTTCCAGATCAACCCGCTCATCAAGGATTACAACGGTCCGGCCTGCGCCTATGTCGCCAATCCGTTCGGCGGCTATCAGGTCAACGCGCTCGGTGAGCGCTTCGTCGACTCCGACTACTGGTCCGGCGCGATGATGTCGGAGGTGAAGCGGGAGATCGAATCCGCGCGCGGCCCCATCTATCTCAAGGTCTCACACCTGCCGACCGAGACCCTCGACGCGCTCGAGGGCATTCTGCACACCACCGAGCGCCCCACACGAGGCACCTTCCACGCCAATCGCGGTCACGACTACCGCAGCCACGACATCGAGATGCACATCTCCGAAATCGGTTTGTGCAGCGGACATTCCGCGTCCGGCGTCTGGGTGGACGAGAACGCCCGCACCACCGTCCCCGGCCTGTACGCCGCCGGTGACCTGGCCTGCGTGCCGCACAACTACATGATCGGCGCGTTCGTCTACGGCGACCTGGCCGGTGCGCACGCCGCCGGCACCCTCGCGGACGTCCCGGCTCCGGCCGAGCTGCCCGCCGATCAGCTGGCCGACGCACACGAACTGATCTACCGCCCGCTGCGCAATCCGGACGGCCCGCCGCAGCAGCAGGTCGAATACAAACTCCGCCGCTTCGTGAACGACTATGTGGCGCCGCCCAAGACGGCCACCAAGCTGTCCCTCGCCATCGAGACCTTCGACCGGATGGCCGAGGAGATCGCCGGTATGGGCGCGCTCACCCCGCACGAACTCATGCGCTGCGCCGAGGTCACCTTCATTCGCGACTGCGCCGAAATGGCCTCGCGCTCCTCGCTCACCCGCACCGAATCCCGCTGGGGGCTCTACCACGAGCGCGCCGATCTGCCCGAGCGCGACGACGTCGAATGGCGCTACCACCTGAACCTGCGCAAGGGCGAGGCCGGGGAGATGGAGTTCCTCAAGCGCCCCGTCGCGCCGTATTTCGTGCCGGTGCCCGGACTCGACGATCTGCCCTCGGCCGATGACACCGTCATTCCGGTCCAGCAGCCCGCGCTGGTCGGCACCCCGCCGAACCTGGGCGGGGACGTGCAGTCCCACGGTGTCACGACGGTGGACGCCACACCGAAACAGACTGTCGCCCCGCGCATCGCGCTGCTGCTGAGCCTGGATTCGCCCGGCGCCGACGAACTCGCCTCGTTCCTGGAGGATCCCGATCCCCAGGTCAGGGCGACCGCGATCGCCGTGCTCACCGAGGGCACCCCCGACGGTTTCGACGACAGCCTGATCGCCGCGCTCGGGGACGCCGCCATCGAGGTGCGGGCCGCCGCGGTGAGCGGACTGCGTGAGCTGGTCGAAATCCTGCCCGCCGCGAACGGTCTCGCGGCGCACGCGGACTCACCGGACCCGGTCGTGCGCGCCGCGGTCGTCGACCTGTTGCGCGCGCTGCGCACGGGCACCTCCGAACTGTTCACCAGGGCGGCCCTCGATTCCGATCACCGGGTCCGCATCGAGGCCGTGAGCGCACTGGTGTCCCTGGATGAGTGGGCCACGCTCACCGTCTCGGCGCACGACGACAACCGCGAGGTTCGCATCGCCGCCGCGCGCGGCCTGGCCACCATCGGTCTCGGCGGGGTGGACGCCGTGCGCACCCTCACCGCCGACCGTGACCCGCTGGTGCGCGCCGCCGCCCTCACCGCCCTCGCCCGACTCGGCACCCCCGACGATGTGGCGACACTGGCCGCCGCGCTGAAGGATTCGGCCTGGCAGATCCGCGAGGGCGCGGCGCGCGGGCTGCCCGCGGTGGGTCCGGACCTGGCCGCCGAACCGCTGACCACCGCCCTGGCCGATGTCCATCCGGACATTCGCAAGGCCGCGGTCCTGACCCTGAGCACCTGGCCCGAATCCGAATCCGCGCGCCGAGCCCTGCAATCGGCCCTGGACGACTCCGATGCCGACGTGCGCGCCTACGCCCGCCGCGGCCTGGCGGTCCACGCCGGAGCCTGATCATCCGTGCGGCCGGGTCGGCTGGGCGCCACACCTGCCGGTCGGTGTGGGCGCTGGGCACGTCCCGGCGGCCGCCGCTGTTCGGTGCATTGCCTTCGGTAAGCCATTGCCGCTCAGCGCTGTTCGAGGTGCGGCCGTGTGGGAACGTCGGCCCCCGTGTCACCGATCAGTTCGAGGTCGTGAACAAGCCTTCCAGCGCGGTGATGAAGTAGGGGAAGTGGGCGGCGAAGCGGTGCAGGTTGCGGTCGCCGTCGAAGCCGCCGAACCAGTAGACCCCCGGCTGGCCGTCGTCGGTGGGATCCAGGTCGCGGAAGGTGCGGACCCACTGATCGGTCTTGCGGCCCGCCACCATGAACGGGAGGCCCCGGGAGAACACCATCTCCTGATCCGGAGCCGGAAGTCGCTGCGGCACCACCGCGTCCAAACCGCGCTGCATCGCCTGGATCCGTCCGGTCAGTTCGCGGCCGAGTGCGGTGCGGGACGGCAGATAGCGCGGCAGGAACAGCGCCGCGACACCACCGAGCGCGATCGCCACCCCGACCAGGGCATGGCGCTGCGCGCCGAAGGCCAGGCCCGCCAGCACGCCGCCGCCGATCACGATGAGCGCCACACCCAGCCAGAACTCGTAACCCCGCCGGGTGCGGTCGACGAAGGTGCCGTGCTCGACGGAATCGTCGATCAGCGCCTTGCGCACCGCGCTCGCGGGCACCCGGCCGCGCAGCTCGGACAGCAGCACCGACTCCTTGCCCTCGGGCAGGATCGCCGCGTACACCGCTCGCTCGTAGGCGGTCAGATGCTCGTCCGGGGGGTTGACCGGTGAGATCCGCCAGTCCGATCCGTCCACGACGGTCACCCAGATGTAGCTGCGCACAGCCAGATCCACCACCGTGGCGGCCAGATCGTTGGGATCCACGTAGCCGTCGAGCAGCAGCCCGGCGGTACCGGGCAGGATGCCGTCCGGCGAGGTGAAGTGCACCCGGTTCCCGTCGGGGACGATCGGATCGAGCACCTCGGAACTCTCGGGCGCGGTGCGGCGGCCCCAGAACACGTACGCCGCCGCCGCGATCAAGCCCGCCAGCAGGATCCCGAAGGCCGCCAGCACAGTTCCGGTGATCGAGAAGGCGCCCGGCGCGTTGTCGTCCAGGATGTCGGCATTGGATTTCACCGTGCCCGGCGGCACCTGCAGCGTCACGTCGATGACGTCACCCTTGCGCAGATCGGTCTTGGCCAGGTGCGCGATGCCGTCGGGCTCGACCCGGATATCCGCGCAGTCCTGCGGCTTTCCGGGCGGCCCGATGGTGCACTTGGTCACGCCCATCCGGAAATCGGGACTCGTCACATTGACGTCGATGGAGGCCACATCGGTGTTCAAGACGCCGGTCCAGTGGAAGACCTGCGCTCCGCTCGCATCGGTGACGGTGTTGTGCACCGTGTACTCGAAGGTCGCCACGCCCTCCCGGGCGTCGACGGTGAACAGGTCATCGGAGATTGTCGCGTCACCGTCACCGGTTGCCTTCACGTCGCTGACCCGGAAGTTTCGCTCCACGCCCTCGGAAACCTGGACGCGAAGGGGCAGCACCTGCCGGAATTGGCTCCCCGCAGGCACTTCCACGGTTTCCACGACTCGCAGCAGACCGTCGTCGCCGAGATTCACATCCGCGGTGATCCGCACACCCTCGGACTGTGCGTGTGCTGCCGGCGCGGCTACACCCGCCAAGGCGAGTAGCAGCGCCACGAGGGCGCCCCCCCGAAAAATCTGCATGGAAGGCTACTTTAGACAGCTTGCTATTCTTCCTCAGCGGCTGTCGGCAAACGCTAAGGAACGAGGGGGTGCGGGGGATGACTCGCCCACCGTCCGGAAACGGACCGATTCCCCCGGGCGGACGCCCGCCCCATCCGGGTCAGCGGCCGGTCCCGCCGCCACCACCCGGATACGGCCAGCGCCCCGGATATCCGCAGCAGCCCGGACCCGGCCAATCCGGATACCCCCAGCAACAACCCGGTCGGCAACCGGCTCCCGGTTACGGCCGTCCGCCCGGATACGGCCAGCCGTCCGGATATCCGCAGCAGCCGGGACAGGCGCCGCGCCAGGGTTTCCCGCCGCCCGCCTACGGCCAGCAGCCCGGATACCGTGCCTCCGGCCAGGTTCCGCGGCAACCGGCCTACCGCCCGCCCATGCCGCCGCCGCCCGCGTACGCGCAGGCAGGCGCGCCACCGCCGGTGCGCCCGGCGCCGCCGCGCCGGGGCCGCTGGGCCTCGATCCTGGTCATCCTCATCCTGGTGATCTCCACGTTCCTGGTGCGCGCCGCGGTCCGAACCGGCTTGAACGCCTTCGGTTCCGGTGATTCGGTGCAGACCACCTACGCGCCCACACCCGGTGGCGAGAGCGCGGGAGTCGCTGCGACCGTGGACAATCCGCTCCTGGCGGGTGAAGACCTCACCCTGGTGCCCGCGAACTGCAAGTACACGCCGTGGAGCACCGAGGTCGGCACCGCCCGCACATTCTTCGAGACCGCCGCCACGTGTCTCTCGAACGCGTGGAAGCCGGTCTTCGACGAGATCAACCTGCCGTTCGAGGCGCCCAAGGTGAACGTCTCCGCCGACACCAACGGCATCACCACCCTGTGCACCGGCAACAGCTCGAACTTCGCCGCGTTCTACTGCTCCGCGGACCAGACCATCTACATGCCGATCAGCCAGCTGCAGACGGACCTGTTCAAGAACGACTGGGTCGTCTACCTGTCGGTGTTCGCGCACGAGTACGGGCACCACGTCCAGGCCCAGTCCGGCATCCTCGGCAAGGTGCACCAGCAGCGCCGGGACGCGGGCACCCGCTCGGACACCGGCCTGGAACTCTCGCGCCGAACCGAGCTGCAGGCCAACTGTTTCGACGGCATGTACCTGGCTTCCTCCAAGGGCGGCGGTGCGCTCACCACCGCTCAGATCGGCGTCGCGCGCACCGATTCCTATCATCGCGGCGACTCGGCGGGCGACATGCGCGACCACGGCACCTCTCAGAACGGCGGAGCCTGGTTCGAACTCGGTTTCGACAAGAACCGCACGGCCCAGTGCAATACCTTCTCGGCCTCGGGCAAACAGGTCAGCTGACCCGCCCCCGCTGCCATGCCGTGGGTCCGCGACATTCTCGAAAAGCATCAGGACCGGGGCGGATTGCCCCGGGCCTGATGGCTTTTCGTGCGGATGACCCCTGCGGATGACCTCTGCTGATGACTCCGAAGAGCCGGGTAACTCAGTGCTTGAAGGGCGACTTGTTGTGCGGCGAATGTCCGCTCACGCCTTCGGCGTACGCGGTCTCCGCGTGCAGCGCGAAGTCGATGCCGCCGACCTCTTCCTCACGGCTGATCCGGAATCCGATCAGCGCGTCGATCAGCTTGCCCAGCAGGAACGACACGACGAACGCGAAGGCCGCCACCGCGAGCACGCCCACCGCCTGCTTGCCCAGCTGACTCGGCCCGCCGCCGAAGAACAGGCCCCGCGCGCCACCGGTCATGACCTCGCTGGCGAGCAGTCCGATCAGCAGCGTGCCCACGATGCCGCCCATGAAGTGCACGCCGACGACGTCGAGCGAATCGTCGAAGCCGCCCTTGAACTTCCAGCTCACGGCGAACGAACACACCACGCCCGCAACCAGACCCACGACCAGCGCGCCGAGGGTGGTCACCGAACCGCAGGAGGGCGTGATCGCGACCAGACCGGCCACCGCGCCCGAGGCCGCGCCGAAGGTGGTGGGGCGGCCGTCGCGGATCTGCTCGACGACGAGCCAGCCCAGCATGCCCAGGCAGCCCGCGATCAGTGTGTTCAGGAAGACCGCGGAGGCGATTCCGTCCGCCTTCAGCGCCGAGCCGGCATTGAATCCGAACCAGCCGAACCACAGCAGACCCGCGCCGAGCAGCACGAACGGAAGATTGTGCGGACGCATGGCGTCCACCTTGAATCCGACGCGCGGACCGAGCACCAGCGCCAGCGCCAGTGCCGAAGCGCCCGAGGCGATCTCGACGACCAGGCCACCCGCGTAATCCAGTGTGCCGAAACCGGCCAGCCAGCCGTCCGGCGTCCACACCCAGTGCGCGATCGGTGCGTACACCAGCAGCGCCCACACCGGAACGAAGATCATCCACGCCGAGAACTTGGCGCGATCGGCGATGGCGCCGGACACCAGGGCCACGGTCAGGATCGCGAAGGTCAGCTGGAAGGTGATGTACAGCAGCTCCGGCACACCGGTGTTGGCGGCCGTGTCGGTCACGTGCACGGTCGTCGGATCGATGCCCGACAGGCCGATATGCCCGAGATTGCCGATGATGCCGCCGCCCGCGTCATCGCCGAAGGCGAGGCTGTAGCCGAAGACCACCCAGGCCACCGTCACCAGCGGAATCGAGATGAAGCTCATCATCAGCATGTTCAGCACGCCGCTGGAGCGGACCATGCCGCCGTAGAAGATCGCCAAGCCCGGCGTCATGAGCAGCACCATGGCCGTGGCCGCGAGCAGCCAGGCCGTGGCGGCCGGGTCGATGGTCGGATTCATCGGTAACTCCTTCCGCGCGCAGAAGTCTGATGACTAATTCGCGTTGCGTGGAAGTTACCGAATCCTCACGTTTCGGCGCTGTTACAAAAATGAGGACTTGGATACGTGTCTGTAACAGCGCAGACCTGCGCTTACCCCGCTCGGGGAGCGGATGAGCGCGGCACGTCAGGCGCGGGCGGTTCGGTTTTTACGGGTCAGAGCGCGCAAGCCGCGCGGACCGGGCATCGGCAGGCCGTCCTCGGTGGCCGTCCATTCGGCGGTGCTGAGCCACTGCTGCTGCGCCCGGGCGTCGGCTGTGTCGTTGAACACTCGGCGGCCGCGGTCGTCGCGCAGCTCGAACGCCATCACCGACCAGCGCGGCGGACGCCCGTGCTCGGCCAGTTGATCGCGCAGGTATGCCGTGACCAGTACGCCCAGCGTGTTCACCGGACGCAGCGACACCCGGTTTCCGTACCGTGCGGCATGGAAACGCCTTCCGGCACACAGGGATCGGGGAGTCGCGTTGTAGGCGATCCAGCCGGCGCGCTGCGCCCTCTCGATCAACCACAGATGCTTGATCGCGGACGGCGGGATGTCGCCGACGCGATCGCGGATCAGCGCGATGACGGGTTCGGAGAGCAGAATGTCGCGGCGTGTGGGCCCGGTGCCGTGCGCCGACCAGTACATATCGGTCTGCTGGGCCAGGACCCGGCCGAAATCCTCGACGCTGCGCTGGGCGCGGCGGCCCAGGCGTTCGATGCGTTCGGCCTCGGCGCGCATGTCGTTCTGCACGATGAGGGTTTCGATGGCTGCCAGGGTCGGCACCTGACCGCGCTGCAGCAATTCCAGGATCGCGGCAGCGGTGGCGGGGTCGGCAGCGGCTGACACCGGTAGCGAATCTCGCTTGATGTCGTAGTCCTGCGGATTGATGGCGCGACTGAGCAATCCGACTGCGGCGGAATCGCCGGCGAACTCCGTGCTCATGAGCCAGGCTGCGGCGATGTCGTCATACGACGGCACTTGGGCGTCCTAAGGGAGATTGGGTTGGTTGTGCCCCGGTCGGGATGAGGGACCGGCCGGGGCCACCAACCTGATGAAGGTTTGGCTACCGAAGTTGCCGATGTCCACGGTAGCCAAACGATTGCGATCTTGCCGCATCGCTTGACTGGATCGTTATGTCCGGTCTGCGCAGTTGAAACCGAACGCGCATCAGCAAATGGGGATCGTGCGTAGACGTGGCATCCGGCAATGTCGGACCCTATCCCGCGCTGAGAATTTGCTCGGCCTCCTTCGCCCACCCCGGTTCCGCGCTGCGCCGAGCCGGAGGGCGAACGGTTTGTATGTGACTTGGCTCACATATGACTTCGGGGCGTCGGGACGCGGCCCGGTCGGAGGAGGCGCGCAGGGATGTCGGGCAGTCCCGGTACCCTTCTGCCGTGGCTCTGTACCGGAAGTACCGACCGGCAACGTTCGCTGAAGTGGTGGGGCAGGAGCACGTCACCGATCCCCTGAGCATCGCTCTCGACACCGGGCGGATCAATCACGCGTACCTGTTCTCCGGCCCGCGCGGATGCGGCAAGACCTCCTCCGCGCGGATTCTCGCGCGCTCGCTGAACTGCGTCGAGGGCCCGACCTCCACGCCGTGCGGGGTCTGCTCGTCGTGTGTCGCTCTCGGCCCCGGCGGGTCCGGCAACCTCGACGTCATCGAACTCGACGCCGCGAGCCACGGTGGCGTCGACGACACCCGCGAACTACGCGACCGCGCCTTCTACGCCCCCGCCGAGTCCCGCTATCGCATCTTCATCGTCGACGAGGCGCACATGGTGACGACCGCGGGCTTCAATGCCCTGCTGAAGATCGTGGAGGAGCCGCCCGCTCACCTGATCTTCGTGTTCGCCACCACGGAACCGGAGAAGGTCCTGCCGACCATCCGCTCCCGCACGCATCACTACCCGTTCCGGCTGCTGCCGCCCGCCACCATGCGCGGGCTGCTCGGCAAGATCTGCGAGCAGGAGCACGTCGCGGTCGAGGAATCGGTGTACCCGCTGGTCATTCGCGCGGGTGGCGGCTCGCCTCGTGACAGCCTCAGCGTGCTGGACCAGCTGCTCGCGGGTGCGGGCGACGAGGGTGTCACCTACCCCCGCGCGGTCTCGCTGCTCGGGGTCACCGATGTGGCCCTGATCGACGACGCCGTCGATGCCCTCGCGGCCTCCGACGGCGCGGCCCTGTTCGGCACCATCGACCGCGTCGTGGAGGCCGGGCACGACCCGCGTCGTTTCGCCACCGATCTGCTCGAACGGCTGCGCGATCTGATCCTCATGCGCGCCGTTCCCGATGCGGTCGAACGCAATCTGGTCACCGGCCCCGGCGACATCCTCGACCGGATGCGCGACCAAGCCGCCCGCCTCGGCCCCGCCACCCTGGCCCGGCACGCCGAACTCCTGCACGAGGGCCTCGGCGATATGCGCGGTGCGACGGCGCCCCGCCTCCTGCTCGAGGTCATCGCCGCCCGCATGCTCCTGCCCGCCGTCTCCGACGCCGAGACCGCCACGCTGCAGCGCCTCGAAACCCTCGAGCGCCGAGTGGCGAGCGGTCCGCTCCCGTCTGCCGCCCCCGGCGCCGCGTCCACCCAATCCGGTTCGGCCCCAGCGCCTTCGGCTCCGGCTCAGCCCGCCGCGCCTGTCGCCGGTGGG
>NZ_BDBU01000023.1 GCF_001613145.1 Nocardia jejuensis NBRC 103114 | reverse complement strand
AGCAGCGCGATCGCCGCGGGCGCGGCCAGCCCCAGCAGCCCCAGCCTGCGCAACGCCTCCCGCCGGCCGACTAGGCCCTCGGCGTGATCGGTGGCGATTTCCTCTGCGATGTACCGCTGCAGTGGCGTCATGGGTGAGAGCGTAAGCCGCCGGGGTTACGGGAACCTGGCAATCTCTGGTGAGGAACCGGGCAGTTCGATGACCGGGTGCAGGGGAAGAGCGGTGTCCTCAGCCGGCGGGGTCGGTCAGGAAGTGGTGCAGGGCCTGGGCTACCGCGCTGTCGCCCTGCACGGTCGGGTGGCCGGGCTGGCCGAAGAGGTCGGGGCCGGGGGTGAAGATGCCGTTCAGCCACGGGTCGGGTGCGCACAGGCCGTGCCCCGCGGTCACCGCCGCGGCGTCGAAGTATTCGATGCCCAGGAGCGCGGCCGCGTCGCGCGGGGCTCGGCGGAGGCTGTCGAAGACGTCGGTGACGGCGCCGGCGTGCGGGAGGGTGAGTGGGATCCCCAGGACGTCCATGCAGATCGCGTCGTCGCCGGGGGTGTGCAGTTCCTGGTAGCCGACCAGCACGATTCGCGCGTTG
Organism: Nocardia jejuensis NBRC 103114; assembly: GCF_001613145.1. Classification (GTDB taxonomy): domain Bacteria; phylum Actinomycetota; class Actinomycetes; order Mycobacteriales; family Mycobacteriaceae; genus Nocardia; species Nocardia jejuensis. The sequence goes on along the minus strand of NZ_BDBU01000023.1, from coordinate 302,790 downwards.
GGGGCGTAGTAGCGGATGTAGGTGACGATGTCGCGCAGGTGCTCGACGTAGTCCTGACCGGTCAGCAGGGTCGGTGGATAACCGTCCGAGGCCGCGTCGGCGGTACTGCAACCGTGCAGGACGTTCAACAGGCAGGGGAGCAGGGCGGACTGCGCCTCGTGATTCGCTCCCCAGGCGTCGTTCAGTCCGAACTGGAGAAGTACTGCGCGAGTGCGGGTTCCGAACGCGCCCGCCGCCGCGGCCTGGCGCGCTTCGGTGAGGGCGGTCCAGTAGGGATCCTCGCCGTGCCGATACATGTACGCCCCGACGCAGGACACGTCTTCGATGTCGCCGTTCTCCCACAGTCCCATTCGCTGTGCCAACTGCGTCGGCCAGGATGTGGACAGATGTGGACAAGCCACGCCGGTGGGCTGTGCCTGCATTGTCGCCCAGGTCGCATTGGCGGTATTCGAATCGCCCATCACGACCAGTGACTTCCCGGAATTCGCCTGACCCGGATCGGATTCCGCACCGGCCACGGGTGCGGTCATCCCGCTCAGCAATGCCACACATCCGAGCGTCATCGCGACAGCACCGACAAGAGAACGCATGTACTCAAATCCTTTCGAGGGATCGCGATCGACCGTCACTCGACAACCCCTCGCGAGTTAAACGATATCATTTAAGAACAAGACTGTTCGCATACCCGCGCATTCGGGATTCCGGCCGAATCGACCCCGTGGCCGCGAGGTTCGCCGCGGAGCGAGCGCGTGCGATACAGCGGGGTGTTGGTAGCGTCGGGAGCGGCGGCCAGGTCGCGGGGACCCGGTCGGGGGAATTGGAGGGGCGCGTGGATACTTCCCGCCGCTATGAACTCTTCGCCGAGAACGAGGCGCGAGGGAATTCGCCGTGCTACGAACTATGGTGTCGTGAAATCGCTTGTGATGAAGACGTTCTCGAGTTGATCGACCAACTCCCACCGGACAAGCGACAGCCCAATCTCGTCCTGGGCGCATGCCGGTACCTCGGTGCCGAGCCGTCGAGGTATTCCGCGTTCAGAACCTGGCTGATCCGGCACTGGGCACAGGTTGCCGGGGTGGCGTCGGTCCGGCGTACCCAGACCAATGAGGCGGGCCGGGCGGCCGTTCTGCTTCCGGCGCTGGCGAGCATTCCGGGACCGCTGTCGTTGATCGAGGTGGGAGCCTCGGCCGGACTGTGCCTGTATCCCGACAGGTACAGCTACAACTTCGACGGCCGGGTGGTCATCGATCCCGCCGACGGTCCCTCGCCGGTGGTGCTGACCTGCGAGACGACGGGCAATCCGCCGCTGCCCGCGACTCTTCCGCGAGTGCTGTCACGCGCCGGGGTGGATCTGAATCCCCTCGACGTCGGCGACGTCGACGAGATGCGCTGGCTCGAATGCCTGATCTGGCCCGAACAGCAGCACCGGCTACGGCGATTGCGCGCCGCGGCCGGTGTCGCTCGCGCGGAGCCACCCCACCTGGTTACCGGTGATCTCCTCGATTCGGTCGCGGATCTCGTCGACGCGGCTGCGGCCGATACCACCGTGGTGGTCTTCGGCAGCGCGGTGCTCGGCTATCTCGATCCCGCCTCCCGTCGTGCGTTCGAGGCGCTGGTGCGGGACCTTCGATGCCGCTGGATCGCCAACGAGGGCGTGGGGGTGATCGAGTCGGTCGCCGCACGACTTCCGCTGCCCCCCAATATGTCTCGCGGAAGCTTCGTGCTCAGCCTCGATGGGGAGCCGCTCGCTTACGCGGGCGCGCACGGGCAATCACTGGACTGGATCGCGGAGTCGGTGCGCGCCCCCGGCTGACGGGTCAGGGGTGGAGCACCTCGTACCGGATGGCGGCGAACTCGCCGTTGTGGGCCACCTCGGTGGTTTTCAGTTCGAGCAGGCGCGGGAGGAGGGGTTGACCGGAGCCGAGGGTGACGGGGGCGATGGAGACGATGATTTCGTCCAGGAGCGTGTGGTCGGCGAACTGGCCGGCCAGGTCACCGCCGCCGACTATCCAGATGTGTTTGTCGCCCGCGGCTTCCGACATCCGCTCGTGGACCTCGGGGATCGGGTCGTGGGTGAAGCGGACGTCGACGGCGTCGGTGCGGGCGGGAAAGGTGCGGTGGGTGAAGATCCAGGTCGGGACGGTGTAGGGCCACGGTTCCCCGGCGGGCGAGTTGTCCAGGAGCCACTGGTAGGTGCTGGCGCCCATGGCGATCGCGCCGATGGTCGGGAGGAAGGTGTTGTACCCCATGGGGCCGTCCGCGTCCGACTTTCGCGACAGCAGCCATTCGAGGGAGTGGTCCGGGGTGGCGATGAAGCCGTCCAGCGTGGTGGCGGTGTAGAAGACGGTGTGGGTCATGGGTCAGCTCCTGTTGCGTAGCCAGAGAATCGGGTCTCCGCTGTCTATTTCCGTTGTGCTGTCGCGGAATTCGGTGCGCAGCCACTGGCGGATCAATTGGCGGCGGTATGCGGAGTAGGTGAGGACGTGAGCGAGAACGCTGCCGAGGACGAAACTCTCCGGCGGATCGCAGAGTGCGTCGATGAGGGTGTCGCCCCAGCCGCCACGGCGATCGATATCGCGTACGACGGCCGTCCAGCGCGCCGAGACATCGTCCAGCCGCACGCTCAACGCGTCGATGTCATCGGATCCGCGAGCCGGATGCTCGGTGCCCTCGATCGCCGCGAGCCACACCTCTTTCGAGCGGATCAGGTGATCCAGGGTGGACGCGATCGAATCATCGGCGCCGTCCCAGTCCAGGGCCGCGGTGTCGTTGCGCACCAGCCGATACCGCTCGTCGTCGAGACCTGCTGCGAGCCTGAGCAGTTCACGGGTGTCGTCCAGATCGTGATGCAGCAGCATTGCCGTCGGGTCCATATCGGATCTGCCCTTCGGGTCGCTCTCCACCCACAGTGACATCGGTGGATGAAAATGGATTCCGTTGGCCGCGGTGAGCCAATTGCGCACCTGCCCACGGGGAGTCGCGCTCGGCGGATGTCCGAACGCCCGGCTGAAGGCCCGGCTGAATCCTTCGACCGACTCGTAGCCCGCCGCGAACGCCACATCCGTGACGGCCGCCCCCGTGCTCAATTGCCAGCAGGCCCGCTCCAACAGAACCCGCCGCCGCATGGCCACCGGTGGCTCACCCGTCCGCCGTGAGAACTGCCGGGTGAAATGAAAGGGTGAGGCATAAGCGCCTGCCGCCATATCGCCCAATGTCGCGTTGTCCTCATCGAGGACTGCGTCGAGCATCTCCCGCAGTCGGTCCCGTCCACCAGTCACGCGTTTCAGTCTGGCCCGTGCCCACAGACCCGCGCTTGACCGATCTTGCGCATGTCCGCCTCCAGCCGCGAGATGTCGATCCCACAGGCCGCTGACCAGGTCCGCTCGGCGGCGGCGGTGCTACCGCGCGGGTATCCGGATCGGCTACCGTGACCACTCATGTCCCGGGATCTGGCGAATGTGGTCGTTGTCGTGATGGGTGTGTCCGGGTCGGGGAAAACCACGGTGGGGGCGCTGCTGGCCGAGCGGCTGGGAGTCGAATACGCCGAGGCCGATGCCTTCCACCCGCAGGCGAACATCGACAAGATGGCCTCGGGCGTCCCGCTGAACGACGAGGATCGCGCACCCTGGCTGGCCGCGATCGCGGAGTGGATCCGGGCGCGGGCCGGTCACGGGGGAGTGGTGTCCTCCTCGGCGCTGAAGCGTCGCTATCGCGATGTGCTGCGCGCCGCCGGTGACGTGCGATTTCTCCATTTGAACGGAAGCCGTGAGGTCATCGCCGCCCGGTTGGCCGGTCGCTCCGGGCATTTCATGCCGGAATCACTGCTCGACTCCCAGTTCGAGGCGCTGGAGCCGCTGTCGGACGATGAGGCCGGGGTGATCGTGGACGTCACCGAAACCCCCGAGCAGATCGTCGCGACGGCGCTGCGCGAGCTGTGAGCCACACCCGGCGCCGAATGCTTGAATGGCAGTGACCGGTATCCGCGCTGGTGAGGGGTTCGCATGCTGCTCGAGAAGAAACGCTGGGCGGGAATCCAGGACGGCTCGGTGACCGTACTGTTCCGCCGCTGGCGCACACCGCAGACCACGGCCGGGCAGACCTATCGAACCGGTGCGGGCCGAATCGTCGTGGAGGCCCAGGAGATCGTGCGGCCCGGCCGGATTCGACTCCGCGACGCCCGGGCCGCCGGCTACGACTCGGTCGCGGCGGTCCTGGCGGATCTGCGCGGCGAGGACTCCGACCCGATCCACCTGCTCCGCATCCGCATGGCCCAGGACGCCGATCCGCGCGCGGAGCTGGCCGCCTCGGACCAGCTCACCGACGGCGACATCGCCACCCTCACAGCGAAACTCACCCGCATGGACACCACCAGCCCGGTCGGGCCGTGGACCCTACCCACCCTGCGTCTCATCGAGCGGTTCCCGGCCACCCGCGCACCGGATCTGGCGGCACGGGCCGGCCGTGACACAGCCAAATTCAAGGTAGATGTCCGAAAGCTCAAGAACCTCGGCCTGACCTACAGCCTCGACATCGGCTACCGCCTCTCCCCACGCGGAATCGCATACCTCCGTACGCAGACCTGACGCAGGGTGAAGGTGAGCCCATCAGCGGCCCGATCGCCGCGCTGCTGCTCATCACCGCCGGTCGTCGGCACGCCTGGAATCAGGTGGGAGGAGCCGGGGTGGAGGCGTTCATCGCTGGACCCTGATCGATCCGGTTGTGGTGCAAAGGATTCGGGGTAAGATCAGCGCCCAGCGTGGTCACCGTAGTTTCGGGTCCGCTCCCGGGAGGCTCGACGGTGATTCGTCGGATCGAGGATGCGTCGATGGCCGTCATGCGGAAATTCGCTGCCCTGTCCGTACTTCCGACGCTTCTGGTCGCCGGCCAGGGCCTTGCCGCGGCCGAACCGGCGCAACCGGAGTCGACCGTGCTACCCGACACCGCGGCCGATCCTGCCGCCGCGCAGTCGAATCCGCATGCATTGCGGGTCGGCGCCGACATCGTGCAGCTGCCCGACTTCGTCGACTCCGGCGTGCGTGATCAAGCCCAGGCCGGCATCGACACCGCGCAATGGCAGATCGCCACCACGTACGACAATCTGGGTTTCCCCGCCAACTCGGCCGATCGCCGCACCGCCTCGACGATCCTGGGTGGGGTCGCGGGCGCATATGTCGGCAAGGTGCTGCTCGCCGCCCCGCTGGGGCTGGCGGGATGCGCGCTGGGGATGGCGGTGGGCGGTATCGCGGGCGCCGTCATCGGCGGTGCGCCGACGGTCGGTGTGGGCGCGCCGCTCGGCGCGGTGGTCGGCGGTCTGGCCGGGTGCACCATCGGCGGCCTGCTCGCGTTCATTCCGTCCGACGCGTTCGGGCTGATCCCGGGCGCGATCATCGGTGGCGCGGCCGGTGGCGCACTGGGTGCGGGCGTCGACGTCCCGGCTCCCGGCACACCGCCGGTGGCCGAGGTTTCCGCGTCGATCCCGAACACCGAGGCGGTGCGATCGGAGCCCGCGGCATCGATTGCGGCGCAGCAGATCTCGGCGGCGGTGGACACGGTCGCCGCCTGCGGTCCGGTGGGCGCGAACGCGGTCTCGTCCCTGCGCGGGGCACTCGACGCCATGCCCGCGCTCGGTCCCGAGGTCCCCGCCCCGGTCGCCGAACCGATCAACGCGCTGTTCACCGGTCTACGCGCGGCGCTCTGACGCCTCCGCTCACAGGCAGAAGCCGACCGCCCAGGTCAGGTCTGACGCGCGCCCCGGATGGTGTGGACCCGGGGCAGGCCACGGCCCGATCCGGCAGGTCTGCCCGGTGATGATTTCCCCTGATACCCAGACGAACATGAGAACGGAATCGCTCCAATGGTTGCACCGAGGCCCCAGCCCTCGCCCATCCTTTTTCTCGGCGGTGCGGGTCTTCCCGAATGGATCTGGGAGGACGTGCGCGCGGAGTTGACCGCCAAATCGGTCGTCGCGTCGTATCCCAGGACCTCCGGCGCCACCCTGCGGCACTACGCCGAGGCAGTCCTCGAACAGGCCCCGGATCGCTCGTTCACGATCGTCGCGCATTCCGTCGGCGGGGTGGTGGCGAGCGAGATCGTCGCGGTGGCGCCCGACCGCGTCGACGCCCTGCTGGGCGTCGCGGCATCGTTCCCCACCCCCGGAACCTCGTTCCTGGGCGCGCTCCCGATTCCCGAGCGCTACATCGTCGGACTCGTCATGCGGCTGTCGGGAACTCGACCGCCCGCGAGCATGATCCGCTCCGGGCTCGGCACCGGTCTCGCGGCCGCCGATATCGATCGGATCGTCGCGGAATTCGATCCCGAATCCCAGCGCCTCTACCGCGATCGCGTCTCCCCACGTGCCTTTCCCACTCATCGCGGATATGTCCGCACAACGCAGGACCGAGAGTTTCTCCCTGCCGCACAGGAGAAGTACCGCGCTGAACTGGGCGGCACCTTCCACCGCGAACTCCCGGCCGGGCACCTGCCCATGCTCCAGGATCCGGCCGCGCTGACCGACATCATCGAGGAGTTCATCGCCGAGGACGGATAGCCGGAGAATAGGCGAGCGCGGGAGACGGCGGCGTCCCCATGGATAGTGGATTGTCGATGAGAACGGGCGTGTGATTTGTCCGGCTGTATGAATTGGCATGGCGTTCAGCGGTACCCGTTTCGAGGGCCGTTTTCCCGGGGCTCTAGGGTGACCCCGTGATTCTGCTCATCGGCGGGCTGGTTCTTTTGGGAGTATTCGCTTTGCGGTTCCATCTGGACCGGCGGCGAGTGAGCAATGGCGTCTATCTGATGCTGGCGCTGATGTGTACCGGAGTCTGGGCGGTCGGATCGGGTGACGATGTCGACCTGGCCCGCGTGCTGGTGCGACTGTTGATCGTGCTTTCGCCGTTGGTGGTGCTGGTGCTGGCCGGTCTGCTGATCGGTAACGGCCGGGAAATGGTGCGCAATGAAGGCTTTCGAGCCGGGAATCTGATGTCGTTCGGGCCGGGAATTGTCCTGCTGCTCCCGTATGGACTGCTCGGTCTCGCGGCGGTAACTGGAAATCTCAGGTCCGTGGCACTGGCCTCCGTGCTGATGGCGGTGGGCTATTTCGGATTCGTATTCGCCAGTTTCGTTCTGTATGCACTGATTTACGGCTCGATGCCGTACCAGCCCGGAATGGATGCCATCGTCGTGCCCGGTTGCGGCCTCATGGGTGCGCGCGTGCCGCCGCTGCTCGCCAGCCGCTTGAATCGAGCGATTCACATCTACTGGGAGGAGGTTGCCGCCGATCGACATCCGGTGATCATCACCTCCGGCGGCAAGGGCGACGACGAGGCGGTGTCGGAAGCCTCCGCGATGGCCGACTACCTCATCGCCCGCGGCATCCCGCCCGAGAGCGTGGCCCGCGAGGAGCAGTCGACCACCACCCGCGAGAACCTGCTCTTCATCAAGCGACTGCTGGGCGAGCGTGGCGTCTCCACCCGAATGGTGCTGGTCACCAGCAACTTTCACGTGCTGCGCACGGCGATCCTGGCCCGTCGGCTGAAACTCGACGCGGAGGTGACCGGCGCTCGCACGGCGTTCTACTACCTCCCGAGCGCCATCCTGCGCGAATTCATCGCGATCCTGGTCGCCTACAAGTGGACCAATGTCGTCGCCTGCCTGCTGCTGGTCTCGCTGCCGCTGGTGCTCGCCCTGTTCACCGGTGGAGTGCCCACGGGGTACTGACTCCGGACCTCGGGGACGAGACATGCTGTGGCGCCGCAATGCTCACAATGAGCGGGCGATGATCTCCTTCATGATCTCGTTGGTGCCCGCGTAGATCTTCTGTACCCGGTTGTCGACCCACAGCCGAGAGATCGGGTATTCGGTCATGTAGCCGTAGCCGCCGTGCAGCTGCAGGCACTCGTCGATATTGGCCATGGCCCGTTCGGTGGTCCACCATTTGGCCATGGCCACGGTGGTGATGTCGAGTTCACCGCGAATGTGCCGGGCGATGCAGTCGTCGGTGAACACGCGCATGACGCGGGCCTCCGTGGCGACCTCGGCGAGGGTGAATTTGGTGTTCTGGAACGCGAAGACAGGTTTGCCGAAGGCCTCACGCTCCCGGGTGTACGAGAGGGTCTGGGCGAGAGCGGTTTCCACCGCCACGGTGGAGCCCACCGCCAGAATCAGCCGCTCCTGCGGCAACTGCTGCATGAGCTGGATGAAACCCTGCCCCTCCTCGGCGCCCAGCAGGTTCGACACCGGCACCCGGACCTCGTCGAAGAACAGCTCCGAGGTGTCCTGGCCGCGCTGGCCGATCTTGTCCAGCACGCGTCCGCGTCGGAAGCCCGCGCGATCGCCCTCGACGAGAATCAGCGAAATGCCCGCTGCCCCGTCACCGCCGGTCTTGGCCACCACGATGATCAGGTCGGCCTGACCGCCATTGGTGATGAACGTCTTCGAACCCCCGACGACGTACTCGTTCCCGTCGCGCACGGCCCGCGTCTTCACGTTCTGCAGATCCGACCCGGTGCCGGGCTCGGTCATCGCGATCGCGCCGACCACCTCGCCGGAGGCCAGGCGCGGCAGCCACAACCGCTTCTGCTCCTCGGTCCCGTAGGCGAGCAGATAATGCGCCACGATCCCGCTGTGCAGCGCGGCCCCCCACGAGGAATCCCCGATCCGGGCCTGCTCCTCGATCAGGACCGCCTCGTGCGCGAAAGTGCCACCGCCGCCCCCGTACTCCTCCGGAATGGACATGCACAGCAGGCCGAGCGAACCCGCCGTCCGCCACAGGTCGCGGTCCACATGGTGCTGCTCGATGAACCGCTCCATATGCGGTGCGATCTCCTTCTCGCAGAAGGAGCGCGCCAGTTCGCGCAACGCGTCGAGGTCATCGTCCAGCCAGGACGAGCGATAGTTGGTGTTCACGTGAGGACTCTCTTCGTCGAGATCAGACCGTGGCGGGCGGGCGGCGAAGAGCCTTGTGCCACAGCGTTCTTACGGGCAGTGGTGAGGTGCCGATGCTCGGGAATCCGGGGATGCGGCTGATGAGGAGTTCGTGCAGGGCCGCGTCGTCCCGCAGGACGGGCCGGGTGTGCTCGACATCGGCGAGCAGTGCCTCGACCGTTTCGCGCGAGCAGGATTTGTTGGTGCCGAGAAATCCGCTGGGCCCCCGCTTGATCCAGCCGGCGGCATAGGTGCCGGGGACGGGGTCGCCGGTGGCGGGATCGATCACCCGCCCGCCGCGGTGCGGGATGGCCGCGCGTTCACGATCCGAAGTCGGGTTCGTCCGGGGTCGGATGAATGCAGTTGACGGGGCACGCGTAGACGCACGAGGCGTCGTTGCAGCAGGACTGGGTGACGATGTGCGGCACGGGCGCGGCTCAGTGCGCGGTGCGGGCGGGTTCGCTGCGGTAGCGCGAGACGTCGCCGTCGATCCGGCAGATCTTCCACAGCAGGCGGGCGAGCGGGTTCATCAGGCCGAGGTCGTTGGCCAGCATGCGGACATCAGCGAAGAAGTCGCGCAGTACTTTTCGTGACTCCGGGCTGCTCCAGAAAACCTCGTTCACCACGTGGCGCGGAACGTCGCAGTCCCGGCGGAACTTTCGGGTGGGCACCGCGATGAGATCGCAGATGATGCGCATGGTCGGCGCGAAAAGCACGGACAGCGTGAACTTCTTCAGCCTGCCCATCCTGGGCACAGCCTGTTCGAGGTAGTTGTGCGCGAAACTGATGTGCCGGGCTTCCTCGGCCACGTGGATCGACATCACCCGCTCGATCATGGGATGGGTGTCCCCGCCCGCCCGCAGTAGCGTCTTCTGGGCGTGGTCGATCGGTTCCTCGCCGGCCAGCACCATGACGAAGAACCACTCCGGAAAGGCCGAGGCCAGGAACGGCACCAGCGGCCCGACGAAGCGCACCCAGGTGCGCATGCCGCCGACATTCATCCCGATCCGGTTCACCACCTCCTGGAACATCATGGTGTGGTTGCACTCTTCGATGGATTCGTGTGTGCAGTAACGGAATTCGGGAGAGCCGTTGGGCAGCGAGAAGACGTACTGCATGAGCCCGCGGATGAGAATGTTCTCGAACTGCAGGCCGACTTTGGCGACATTGGCCTGACGCCACATGCCGATGTGGATCTGGCGATCCTTCGGCAGGGCGCGATACCAGGGGTGTGCGCCGAACGGATCCGCGGGCGGCAGGATCCAGCGCTCGTCGTCGGTGCGGACCGCGAACGCGGGGTCGCTCCAGGCGATGTCGATGTACGGATCGAACCGCTTGTGGACCGATCCGTAGGACAGGGTCGCGAGGGTTTCGGTGTAGTCCTCGTCGGTGTGTGCCGACGCGATATGCGTTGTGGATTCCATGCCCACCACTCCTGATCAAATGAACGTGACACGATGTCGCGATCACGACGTGACACGACGGTACCCCGGGAGTGTCGGCATGGACAAGGGTGATCGCGACATTGTGTCGCAATCAGATTTCGCTCGCCGCTACCGCGTGGCTCCGCGGTCGGTGAGGGTGCGGATCAGAGGTCGGCCGTCGTCTGGGCGAGCAGATCGTGTAGGGGGAGATGCGGATCGATCGTGATGCCGTGCGTGCGGGCATGGCCGTCGACCATGAAGCAGACCGAGTCGGTCAGGAGCCGGGACACGTCAGCGGCGGCCATCTCGCGCGGATCGCTGCGCACCCAGTGCGTCACCGCGCCGTCGACCATCGACACCACCGAGTAGGCCGCGATCTCCACGCCCGGCTCCTCGATGCCGAGCAGTGCCATCGACATCGAGAACAGCGCGGAAATGCGTTCGGCGATAGCGGATTTCGTACCGACCACCACGGCGCGCCCGGCGGGATCCTGACTGCCGGGCCCCTGTTCCACCCACTCGTGCAGGCGCGGCCGGTCCGCGACCAGCGCCACATAGGGGTCGATGATCCGAAAGACCGTGTCGTACAGGCTGTCCGACATATCCAAGGTCGGCATCAGACGGTCGACATTGGACTCGACCGCGAACTCTCGGGTCTTCGCGTCGAGATCCTTGCGATCGGTGAAGTGACGGTAGATCACCGACCGCCGGATCCCGGCGCGCTCGGCGATCGACTGCAACGGAACATCGGTCCCGGGTTCGGATTCGTCGATGAGCGCGATCAGCGCCTCCATGATGGCGCGCCGCCGCTCGAGATTGTGCTCTCCCCACCGCCCACCCTGCGGTTCCGACTGTTCCGACGCCATCCGCCAAGCATCGCATCCGTGCGGGGCCGGGTGGTCCCGCAGGTGCCCCGGGTTCCGGAGCCTTCCCTGGCTCCGGAGCCCGGCGCTGCCGATGATCTATCCCTTACGCTTCGGGTCCTCGTCGATGCCCTCGGTCTCGAAGCGTTCCTTGCGCACGGTGCCGGACACCGTCTGGCTGTCCTGCACCTCGTCGACCGCGAGACGGACCCGCTCGACCGGCACCGCCTCGGTGGTCACCGTGACCCGATCCTCGTGCAGGACCACCTCGGTCTCCTGTTCGCCGAAGTCCATGGTCCCGACCGCATTCGGATCGGTGATCGGCTCCCGTACGAGGTGAACTTCCTCGTGCGAGGTCGGCACCTTGATGGTCTGCTCCTCGGTCACCACGTACTTGCGCAATCGGGCCCGGCCGCTCTCGGCGCGCTGCTTGGCGACCTCGAGGTGCTCCTCCGAGCGCACCAGTCCCTCGTCGGCACCGCGAACTCCGCGCCGCTGCTCGTCCGAATCGCCCTGCTGCCCTGCCGAGTCGGCGAACGCGTCCCACCCGGCCCGCTGCGGGTCGACGTGATAGTGCACGAACAGCTGCTGCTCCTCGTCGGCGCTGATGTCGTGGTCCATGGCGATATGCGGCGCGGACTTCACCTCCTCCTTGTCGACCTGCACCTGCAACTGGTCCGACCCCGCCTGATGCCGCGCACCGGCCAGCGGGACGAGGGAGTCGTCGTGGAAGAAGCCGGTGGACACCGCCGCCCACGTCGGCGAGCCGGAAGCATTGTCGAGGTAGATCTGCTTCACCTTGCCGATCTTGTCGCCACCTCGGTCGTACACGGAATTACCGATGATCTCGTCGAGCAACCCGGTCATGATTCCTCCTCGATCTTCGAATTCGATGGCCCCGCGTATGGCGGGGTGTCCTCGGAAGGAGAGTGAATATGCGATCGACCTGTCCGCCCGGCTTCGCCTCGGCGAAACCAGCGACATGGTGGCAACTACCCGGGTCTCTTGCGGACAAACGTCATGAACTGGCAGAGGTCTGCCTGTTGTCCGGAGAAGCGGTGCGTGAACTGGCACTATGCGGCGGAGGTAACTATTCGATGGATGTTCCCGCTATCGATCCTGGTCGGAGTCTTTTCCCGGCCACAGGTCCGGCCACCGGCGACATCGGCGGACGGGCCGCTCGTGCCGCGCCCACGATGCGAGCCCACCCCGATTGTGATTAGTCCCGGATATCCGACGTGGCCCACCGTTATCCGTCGGCAACGCCTACCCTCGCGGGTGCACAACGGTTGGGTTCGGAAGGCGGCAGTAGGCGTGATCGGTACACGGGCGAAGCTCGACGAGTTGGCCAAGATCCTGGAGATCGCGGCGGAGCCGGCCGGGGAGGCCGGTATCGCCAAGCGCGCGAAGAAGGGGATTCCGAGCGTCCGGCAGCGAGTGCACATGCTGCTCGATCCCGGCACGTTCATCGAGACGGGGGCGCTGGCGCGTCAGCCGGGGCAGGCGGACGCGCTCTACGGCGACGGGCTCGTCACCGGCCGGGGGGCGATCGGCGGGCGGCCGGTGGTGGTGATCTCGCACGATCAGACCGTGTACGGCGGGTCGGTGGGCGTCACCTCGGCCCAGAAGTTCATGCGCGCACTGAAATTCGCGTTCGACAACGCGTGCCCGGTGGTGACGATCAACGATTCGGGTGGGGCTCGGATCCAGGACGCGGTGGGGTCCATCGCCTCGTTCGGCGATATCTCCCGGGTGCTGGAGAAGCTCTCGGGGTACGTGCCGCAGGTGTCGATCATCCTGGGCAAGTGCGCGGCCGGATCGGTGTACGGGCCGATCAACACCGATGTGCTGATCGGTACCAAGGACTCGTACATGTTCGTGACCGGACCGGATGTGATCAAGGCGGTCAACGGCGAGGACGTCACCGCCGAGGAACTCGGCGGAGCGAAGGTGCAGGCCGAACGGGGCACCCTGCATCACGTCGCGGAGACCGAACAGGAGGCCTACGAATGGGCCCGCAACTACCTGAGCTACCTGCCGTCGAGCTGCGTCGAGCAGCCGCCGATCGTGAATCCCGGTCTGGAGCCGGAGATCACCGCGTCCGATCGAGAACTCGACACGATCATTCCGGATTCCGATCGCGCCGGATACGACATGCACGAAATTCTGCTGCGGCTCTTCGACGACGGTGAATTCCACGAGATCCGTGCGGCATTCGCCCCGAACCTGATCACCGGGTTCGCTCGGGTGGACGGTCTTCCGGTCGGCGTGATCGCCAATCAGCCACTGGTGCTGGGTGGTTCGATCGATGCCGCCTGCTCGGACAAGTCGACCTATTTCATCCGGCTGTGCGACGCGTTCAACATTCCGCTGGTGTTCGTCGCCGATACGCCCGGTGTGCTGCCGGGCCTGTCCGAGGAAGCCAGCGGCGTGATCATTCGCGGCGGCCGGGTGCCGCGCGCGATCATCGAGGCGACGGTGCCGATCATCAACCTGGTCGTGCGCAAGTCCTACGGCGGCGCGTACGGCATGATGGGCGCCCGCCAGGTGGGCGCGGATTTCAGCTTCGCCTGGCCGACCGCCCGGATCGCGGTGATCGGCGCGGAGAGCGCGGTGGACCTGCTGGGCAAGCGGCAGTTGGCCGCCGTCCCGGAGGAACATCGTGCGGCGGCACGCGAATTCATGGTCAACCAGTACAACGAGACCATCGCCACCCCGTGGGTCGCGGCCGAACGCGGGTACATCGACGCGGTCATCGAACCCTCGCGCACCCGGCTGGAGATCCGCCACGCGCTGCGGCTGCTGCGTGACAAGCCCAAGGTCAAGCCGGAGTTCAACCCTCGCAAGCATCCGCTGTACCCGATGTGAGCCGCCTGCCGCGCCGTGCGAGGGGCGAAGCGTCACAATGCTTTTCGCCCACCGTCCACGGCGTGCGGGTGAACCGGGCTCACTCCTTGACGGTGATCGACAGCCTGGGTTTGTCGGTGTCACCCGGTTCGGCGACGCGCTCCCAGGTCGCGTCGATCATCGGCGCGAGCAGGAGTTCGCCGAACTGCCGGACCAGGACCTCCACGATCTGCGTCGACTCCCGGCGGGTGGTCGAGGCCAGTCCCGCTCCGCGCAGATTGGTGACCTCGCGGCGAGTGAGCTCGACCAGTGATTCCAGCAGCCGAGTCTGGGTTTCGCTCGGCTCGAGCACCGCCCGCCGGACGTAGTTCACGACCGCCGGATTGTCCTGCAGCATCGTGTACACCGCGGTATCGCGTCGCGCCGCCACCTCACCGGGCGTGCCGGTGGGCGGGACCGAGGACACCGCGGCGTCGAAATAGTCGACGATGAGCTGGTCGACCGCCGCCACCAGGCCCGCCTTGGTCTTGAAGTGGTGCTGCACCAGGCCGAGGGTGACGCCGGCCTCGGACGCGATCGCCCGCAGCGAGACCCGGGATTCGCCGAACTGGGCGAACAGGTCCATGGCGGCGTTGCGGATACGCGCCTTGGCGGTCAGGTCGTCATTGCTCGCCCGGGGATTCAGCATCTGCCCTCTACTAGTCCTGGAAGACCGCGGCCACTACGCGGGCGTGGTCGTTCGTGCCTGGATGCACGGCTTCCGATACAGCTGTACCACACGGTGGGCTCGGCGGTTCGCAAACCCGACGTCAGCGGCAGGTCGCTGATCCGGGTGACCGGGAACACGGCCGTACCAGCGGTGATCCGCGATGCGAGTGTGGCCGCGGTGGTGGGCACGCTATATTTCTCTGTGCAGCTGGTTCGCCGGAGGCGGAGTCGAGGAGCCCCTGATCCGTCCGAAGGCGTCGAAGCCCGGTGGTAGTCACTACGCCGGGTGAAGAGGGAACCCGGTGAGAATCCGGGACTGTCCCGCAGCGGTGAGTGGGAACGACAGCCGTCATTCCGCACTGGGCGCGTATGCCGCCCGGGAAGCGACGGTCGGTAGGACCAGCCCCGGGCCTCGAGCGCCGGGGTCGCCCCTTTCGGGGTTGGTGCCCATGAGTCCGAAGACCTGCCCGCTGTGCCGGATACGCCGTATCCGGCGGTCGGCGCCTCGTGGATCGAGCGCCGCGCCGAGTGGGACCGGGCACGGGATCGATGCTTACGGGCTCCGTCGGCGCGCGTTCGGTATGGGTGGCGGCCTTCGACTGCTCGAACGAGGGGGCAACCATGTATTCCATTCCCGCACAGGGAAGTACGCGGATCGGGCACGCTGCCCGCTTCGCGCCGCGACCATCCGTCGTGCAGAGTCTGCGCACCCATGCCAGGGCGCGGGTGCCGTTCTCGGTGGAGTTCAATCCACCTCGCGACGCCGCCGGTGAGGCTCGGCTGTGGCGCACGGTCCGCGAGTTCGAGCGCATGCATCCGGCATTCGTGTCGATGACCTACGGGGCGGGCGGTTCCACCAAGGACCGCACCGCGCGCATCACCGGGCAGCTGGCGCAACAGACAACATTGCTACCGGTCGCGCATCTGACTGCGGTCGGGCACAGCATCGCCGAGTTGCGCGCGCTGGTCGGCTCCTACGCGGACTGCGGCATTCGCGACATCCTGGTGCTGCGCGGCGATCCGCCCGGCGATCCGCTCGGCGCCTGGCAGCCGCATCCCGAGGGCGTCGAGTACGCCGAGCAGCTGGTGCGGATCGTGCGCGATCTCGGCGACTTCAATGTCGGCGTCGCGTCGTTCCCGCAGGGGCATCACCGCTCCCCGGACCTGGAGGCCGACACCGCCTTCCTGGCCGCGAAACTCCGTGCCGGAGCGGACTATTCGATCACCCAGATGTTCTTCGACGTCGAACACTATCTGCGACTGCGGGATCGGGTCCTGGCCCACGATCCGGTCGAGGGCGCGAAGCCGATCATCCCCGAACTGATGCCGATCACCTCGCTGCGCACCGTGCAGCGCGCGGTCGAGCTCTCGGGCCGGGAACTGCCCGCGCCCATCATGACTCGACTGCTCCGGGCGGCGGGTGACGGCCCGCAGGAGAATCGCGCCGCCGTGCGCGCGGCCGGCATCGAGATCGCCACCGAGATGGCGCAGCGGCTCATCGACGAGGGCGCGCCGTGCCTGCACTTCATCACGCTGAACTTCGCCAAGGCGACCAGCGAGGTGCTGACCAACCTGGGCTACGAGGTGACGGCCGCACCCCTGAGCGCCTGACCTGGCGCGCGGGCGTCGTATGCTGCCTACGCAGCTGGTTCGCCGGTGATCGCGGGACAGGGAAACTCCGCGGCGGTCACCGGCGTCGAAGCCCGGCGCGGCGGTGACGTCGACGGGTGAAGAGGGAACCCGGTGAGAATCCGGGACTGTCCCGCAGCGGTGAGCAGGAACGAAAGTCGTCACGAGCACTGGACCCCCGGGTCCGGGAAGCGACGGCCGGTAGGACGATCCGATCGCGGATCGATGCCTGTGAGTCCGAAGACCTGCCCGCTGTGCCGGATGCGCCGCGTCCGGCGGTCGCCGCCTCGTGGAGTGGGCGCAGCGCCGACCAGGCCGTTCCCGCTCTTTCGCGGGATCCGGCCGCATCGGGATGCGCACCGTAGGGCGTCGGCTGTTCCCTTGCTAGCCAACGGAGTTCCTGTGGTTCCTTCCACTACCTCTACCGCCTCGGTCAATACCCGATCGCTGAGCGAGCTCGACCCCGAGCTGGCCGCGGCGATGGCCGGTGAACTCGCTCGCGAACGCGACACCCTCGAGATGATCGCCTCGGAGAACTTCGTGCCGCGTGCGGTGCTGCAAGCCCAGGGCAGCGTGCTGACCAACAAGTACGCCGAGGGCTACCCCGGGCGTCGCTACTACGGCGGGTGCGAGCACGTCGACGTGGTCGAAACCCTCGCCAGGGACCGGGCCGTGGAACTGTTCGGCGCGGAATACGCCAACGTGCAGCCACATTCGGGGGCGCAGGCCAACGCCGCCGTCCTGATGGCTCTGATGAGCCCGGGCGAGCGCCTGCTAGGTCTGGATCTGGCACACGGCGGCCACCTCACCCACGGTATGCGGCTGAACTTCTCGGGCAAGCTGTACGCGGTGCAGTCCTACGGCGTCCGCAAGCAGGACCACCGGATCGATATGGACGAGGTGCGCAGAATCGCCCGCAACACCGCGCCCCGGGTGATCGTGGCGGGGTGGTCGGCGTATCCGAGGCATCAGGATTTCGCCGCTTTCCGGGAGATCGCCGACGAGGTGGGCGCCTATCTGTGGGTGGACATGGCGCATTTCGCGGGCCTGGTCGCGGCCGGACTGCACCCGTCGCCGGTGCCGTACGCCGATGTGGTGTCCTCGACCGTGCACAAGACCCTCGGCGGTCCGCGCTCGGGGCTGATCCTGGCCAAGCGGGAGTTCGCCAAGCGGCTGAACTCGGCGGTCTTCCCCGGACAGCAGGGCGGACCGCTGATGCACGTCGTGGCGGCGAAGGCCGCGGCGTTCAAAATCGCTGCGGGAGAGGAGTTCCGGGATCGTCAGGTGCGCACGCTGTCGGGCGCGAAGATCCTCGCCGAGCGGCTCACCGCCGCCGATGTCGCGGGTAAGGGCATCACGGTGCTCACCGGCGGCACCGATGTGCACCTGGTCCTGGTCGACCTGCGCGATTCCGCGCTGGACGGCCAGCAAGGGGAGGACCTGTTGCACGAGATCGGAATCACCGTGAACCGCAATGCCGTTCCGTTCGACCCGCGTCCGCCGATGGTCACCTCCGGCCTGCGCATCGGCACCGCGGCGCTGGCGACTCGTGGATTCGGCGATGCGGAGTTCACCGAGGTGGCCGACATCATCGGGACCGCGCTGGCGGGCGGCTCCGATACCGCCGCCCTGCGTGAGCGGGTGGTGAGGCTGGCTCGCTCGGTTCCGCTGTACGACGGCCTGGAGGACTGGAAACTCCTCTGAGGAGGCGTTTTTCGACCCCCCGCCGTGCGCCCCGCGCTGACGCACCGATGCCGGTCGGTGCGTCAGCGGTGGTGTGCGCGGGCTCAGCCCTGAGTGCTCGGCACGTACGGGATGTGCTGAGAACTGTTGTCGTCCACTCGGATCGGACGGCCCAGCTGTGGAAAGGCGCGCTGCGCGCAGTCCGTGCGTTCGCACACCTTGCAGCCCGCGCCGATCGGCACCGCCGTGCGCGGATCGTCGATGGGCAGACCGTGCGAGTAGACGAGTTTGTCGGCATAGGTCAGGTCGCAGCCGAGCCCGATGGCGAAATCTCGCTTGGGGGAGAGGTATCCGGGGGTCTTCTCGTCGGTGGTGCGCGCCAGCCACAGGTAGTTGCGCCCGTCGGGCATCCGCGCGATCTGGGTGCGGATACTGCCCGGGGTGGAGAACGCCTCGTGCACGACCCACAGCGGGCAGCTGCCGCCGACCCTGGAGAAGTGAAAAGCCGTGGCTGACTGACGTTTGGAGATATTGCCCGCACGATCGGTGCGCACGAAGAAGAACGGCACCCCGCGCTTGCCCGGGCGCTGCAGAGTGGAGAGCCGGTGGCACACGGTCTCGAAGCCGACCTCGAACTTGGTGGCCAGCAATTCGATGTCGTAGCGCAGGGATTCGGCCGAATTCCAGAATTCGGTGTAGGGCGCGATGAGCGCGCCGGCGAAGTAGTTCGCCAAGCCGATGCGCAGCAGCCCCTGCGAATGCGCGGGCATGGATTCGGCCTCCTCGATCAATGCCGCGATCGGCGCGGCCTGGGTGAGAAATGCCAGCTGCGTGGCCAATTGGAAGGCCCGCTGCCCGGGGGTGAGCCGTCGTGCCAGCGTCAGCACCCGGTCCACCGGATCGTAGAACCGCTTCGGGCCGGGAGCGTCGGGATCGTCGGTGCGGAGGGTGACCGTGATGCCGTGCTGCTCGCGCAGCAGCTGGGTCAATTGCAGGTCGAGCCCGCCCAAGCTCAATCCGTTGCGCGCGAACAGTTCCTCGGCCGCCGCGTCCAGCACCGGAATGTGATTGCGGCGGTCGTAGAAGTAGTCGCGCACGTCCTCGTACGGCATGGCGGCGGTGGAATCGCCGGTGTCGCCGTCGATTCCGGCCGACACCCGTTCCATCTGCTCGGTCGTGCCGCGCAGCCGCCGGTGCAGCCCGACCAGCAGCCGAGCGGCGGCCGGCACCCGGGCGACCAGGTCGTCCATCTCGGCGGTGGTGATGCTCGCGCCGTCGGGGTCCTCGGCGAAGACGTCCTGCAGATCGGCGATGAGCCGGGCGTCGGTGTCGGCGGCGAAGAATCCCATGTCGAGGTCGAAGCGGGCATTGAGCCGCAGCAGCACCGGTACGGTCAGCGGGCGCTGATCGTGTTCGAGCTGGTTGACGTAGCTCACCGATAACTCCAGGGCCTTGGCCATGGCCGACTGCGAAAGTCCCCGTTGCTCCCGGAGCGTGCGCAACCGCGCGCCCGCGTACATCTTCTGCATGGCGTCAATCTAGCAACTCGGAGTTTCACAACTTTTACAAATTCACAGCTCCGCTTCCACAAAAATAGGCATTTGCGGGGTATTTCCGCTGCTTTATTCGCTGTGTAGCGTGCGAAATACACCGATGGAACTGCTGCCTTGGGAGGCCCCGACCGTGAAGAATCATCTCGTCCGCACCCACCGCTCCGCGGAGAACTTCCCCCGCGAAGAGCATCTCGCGTGGCGGATCGCCGAGGTCGCGGCGGACGCGGTGGAGGTTGCTCCGGAGACCGAAGAGATGATCGTCAACCGGATCATCGACAACGCGGCCGTCGCCGCGGCCTCGGTCACCCGCCGCCCCGTCGCCAATGCCCGCGCCCAGGCGCTGACCCACCCGTACGAGCCCGGCGCCACCGTCTTCGGTGTGCGGGGCCGCTTCTCGCCCGAATGGGCCGCCTGGGCCAACGGCGTGGCGGTGCGCGAACTCGACTTCCACGACACCTTCCTGGCCGCGGAGTACTCGCACCCGGGCGACAACATCCCCTCGATCCTCGCCGTCGCGCAGCACACCGGGCGCTCGGGCCGGGACCTGATCCGCGGTCTGGCAACGGGTTACGAGATCCAGGTCGATCTGGTGCGCGCGATCTGCCTGCACGAGCACAAGATCGACCACGTCGCGCACCTCGGACCGTCGGCCGCCGCGGGGATCGGCACCCTGCTCGGCCTGGACACCGAGACCATCTATCAGGGGATCGGCCAGGCGCTGCACACCACCACCGCCACCCGTCAGTCCCGCAAGGGCGAGATCTCCAGCTGGAAGGCCTACGCCCCGGCGTTCGCCGGAAAGATGGCCGTCGAGGCCGTGGATCGCGCCATGCGCGGCGAGGGCGCGCCCTCGCCCATCTGGGAGGGCGAGGACGGCGTGATCGCCTGGCTGCTCGGCGGCCCGAACGCGGAATACGCTGTGCCCCTTCCCGGTCCGGGCGAGCCCAAGCGCGGCATTCTGGATACCTACACCAAGGAGCACTCGGCCGAGTACCAGAGTCAGGCCCCCATCGACCTGGCGCGCCGCATGCGCGATCGGATCGGCGACCTGGACCAGATCGCGACCATCGTGCTGCACACCAGCCACCACACCCACTACGTGATCGGCACCGGCTCGAACGATCCACAGAAGTTCGACCCCAGGGCTTCTCGCGAAACGCTGGACCACTCGGTCATGTACATCTTCGCGGTCGCGCTGCAGGACGGCACCTGGCATCACGAGCGTTCCTACGCACCCGAGCGCGCGCAGCGCCCGGACACCGTCGAGCTGTGGAAGAAGATCTCCACCGCCGAGGACGCCGAGTGGACGCGGCGCTACCACTCCACCGATCCGAACGAGAAGGCCTTCGGTGCGCGCGCCGAGGTCACGCTGAAGAGCGGTGAGGTCATCGTGGACGAGCTGGCCATCGCCGACGCGCACCCGCTGGGCGCGCGGCCCTTCGCACGTGAGCAGTACATCGCGAAGTTCCGCACGCTCGCCGAGGGCGTCGTCGAGTCCGCCGAACAGGACCGTTTCCTCGAGGTGGCTCAGCGTGCGGGCGAGCTGTCCGCGAACGAGCTGCCCGAACTGAACTTCACCGTCTCGGCCGACGTGCTCGCCCGTGCGCCGCGGTCCCCGAAGGGCCTGTTCTGATGAGCGGCCTGCTCGCCGCCGCCACCTCCGCCGCCGACAGGCGCGCGGCGTTCAAGGCCGGTCTGGCCTCCGGCACGATTCAGCGTTTCCCGGGTGCGTTCAACCCGTTGGTGGCCAAGCTGATTCAAGAGATCGGCTTCGAGGGGGTCTACATCTCGGGCGCGGTGCTCTCGGCGGATCTGGGACTGCCCGACATCGGGCTCACCACCCTGACCGAGGTGGCCGGGCGCGGTCAGCAGATCGCCCGGGTGACGGATCTGCCGGTGCTCATCGACGCGGACACCGGATTCGGTGAGCCGATGAGCGCGGCCCGGACCGTGACGGTCATGGAGGATGCCGGCCTCGCGGGGCTGCACCTCGAGGACCAGGTCAACCCCAAGCGCTGCGGGCACCTCGACGGCAAGGCGGTGGTGCCGACCTCCGACATGGTGCGCCGCCTGCGTGCCGCGGTGGCGGCGCGCCGGGATCCGAACTTCGTGATCTGCGCGCGCACCGACGCCGCGGGCATCGAGGGCATCGACTCGGCGATCGAGCGGGCCAAGGCCTATGTCGACGCCGGAGCGGACCTGATCTTCACCGAGGCGCTGTACACCGAGGCCGACTTCGAGAAGTTCCGCGCCGCCGTCTCGATTCCATTGCTGGCCAACATGACCGAGTTCGGCAAGTCCGAGCTGATCGCGGCGCGGACGCTCGAGTCGATCGGCTACAACGCGGTGATCTATCCGGTGACCACGCTGCGCCTGGCGATGTTCGCCGCCGAGGCCGGGCTGCGGGAGATCGCGGCCACCGGCACCCAGTCCGGGCTGCTGGATCGGATGCAGCACCGGAGCCGTCTCTACGAACTGCTGCGGTACGAGCGCTACAACGAATTCGATTCCGACATATTCAATTTCACTCTCGGGAGGGATCAATGACTACGGCATCGCGCAGTGATTCGGCGCGGGCGGCGGACGGACCGGAGAGCGCGATACAGACCATCTACAAGGGTCTCGCAGGCGTCGTCGTCGACACCACCTCGATCTCCAAGGTGGTGCCGGAGACCAACTCGCTGACCTACCGCGGCTACGCGGTCCAGGATCTGGCGGCCAACTGCAGTTTCGAGCAGGTCGCGTACCTGCTCTGGTACGGCGAGCTGCCCAGCGTCGCGGAACTGGAACGGTTCTGCCAGCAGGAACGGGCCTCCCGGCGAGCCGATCGCTCGCTGCTGTCGCTGGTGACCAAACTGCCCGAGAACTGCCACCCGATGGACGTGGTGCGCACGGCCATCAGCTACCTCGGCGCCGAAGATCCGGCCGAGGACGACAACTCGCCGAGGGCCAACCGCGCCAAGGCGCTTCGCATGATGGCGGTGCTGCCGACCATCGTGGCCGCGGACCACCGCCGGCGCCACGGACTGGATCCGATCGCACCGCACTCGCATCTGGGGTTCGCCGAGAACTTCCTGAACATGTGCTTCGGCAAGGTGCCCGCGCCGGAACTGGTGAAGGCGTTCGAGGTCTCGCTGATCCTGTACGCGGAGCACAGCTTCAATGCCTCCACCTTCGCCGCGCGCGTGGTCACCTCCACGCTCTCGGACATCTACAGCGCGGTCACCGCGGCCATCGGCGCGCTCAAGGGTCCGCTGCACGGCGGGGCCAACGAGGCGGTCATGCACGACATGATCGAGATCGGCGATCCCGCGCTGGCCGAGGCATGGATGCGAAACAAGCTGGCGCACAAGGAAAAGGTGATGGGCTTCGGCCACCGGGTCTACAAGAACGGTGATTCCCGGGTCCCCACCATGAAGCAGGCGTTCCTGGACATCGCCGCGGCCACCGACGGCGACAAATGGGTTCGGATGTACGAGATCCTGGACCGCACCATGACCGAGGCGACCGGCATCGAGCCGAACCTCGACTTTCCCACCGGCCCAGCCTATTACCTGCTCGGATTCGATATCGAGGCGTTCACCCCGATCTTCGTGATGAGCCGCATCACCGGCTGGACCGCGCACATCATCGAACAGGGCGAATCCAATGCCCTGATCCGGCCGCTGAGTGAATATGTCGGCGTGCCACAGCGTTCCGTCGTCGCCTGACAGCCCCGGCGCGACATTTCCCGACGGCCCGCACTCACCGGTGCGGGCCGTTCTCCTTTTCGGCGGCGTATCCGGTCGCCGCAGTACCGAAGCAAGAGGTAGCCGACCATGTTCTCGAAAGTCCTGGTGGCCAATCGCGGTGAGATCGCCATTCGCGCGTTCCGCGCCGCGTACGAACTCGGCGCGCACACCGTAGCGGTGTTTCCCCACGAGGATCGCAATTCACCGCATCGGCTCAAGGCGGACGAGTCCTATCAGATCGGCGAGGTCGGACATCCCGTCCGGGCATATCTGTCGGTAAGCGAAATTATCGCTGCGGCAAGACAATCCGGTGTGGACGCGATGTATCCCGGGTACGGGTTTCTTTCGGAGAATCCGGATCTCGCGGCGGCGTGTGCGCGTGAGGGGATCACGTTCGTCGGGCCGTCGGCGCATGTGCTGGAGTTGACGGGTAACAAGGCGCGCGCGATCGCGGCGGCCAAGGCTGCGGGGTTGCCGGTGTTGGCGTCGAGTGAGCCGTCCGCGGATGTGGAGGAGTTGGTCGCGGCGTCGGAGGCGATGGAGTTCCCGGTGTTCGTCAAGGCGGTGGCCGGTGGTGGTGGTCGGGGTATGCGGCGGGTGGCGGATCGGGCGCAGTTGCGGGAGTCGATCGAGGCTGCTGCGCGGGAGGCGGAGTCGGCGTTCGGTGATGCGACGGTGTTCCTGGAGCAGGCGGTGATCAATCCTCGTCATATCGAGGTGCAGATCCTGGCTGATCAGGCCGGGAATGTGATTCATCTGTACGAGCGTGATTGTTCGTTGCAGCGGCGGCATCAGAAGGTGATCGAGCTGGCTCCGGCTCCGAATCTGGATTCGGTGTTGCGGGATCGGATCTGTGCGGATGCGGTGGCGTTCGCTCGGGAGATCGGGTACAGCTGTGCGGGGACGGTGGAGTTTCTGCTCGATGAGCGGGGTAATCATGTGTTCATCGAGATGAATCCGCGGATTCAGGTGGAGCACACGGTGACCGAGGAGATCACCGATGTGGATTTGGTGCAGTCGCAGATGCGGATCGCGGCGGGGGAGAGCCTGGATGATCTGGGTTTGAGTCAGGGTGCGATTCGTGTTCGTGGTGCGGCGTTGCAGTGCCGGATCACGACGGAGGATCCGGCGAACGGGTTCCGGCCGGATACGGGTCGTATTACCGGGTATCGGTCTCCGGGTGGTGCGGGTGTGCGTTTGGATGGTGGCACGAATGTCGGTGCGGAGGTGGGTGCGTACTTCGATTCGATGTTGGTGAAACTCACCTGCCGAGGCCGCGATTTCCCGACAGCCATCGCCCGGGCGCGACGGGCCGTCACCGAATTCCGCATTCGCGGTCTCGCGACGAATATCCCTTTCCTCCAGGCGGTTCTGGACGATCCCGCGTTCCAAGCCGGGCTGATCACCACCTCGTTCATCGACGAGCGGCCCGAATTGCTGACCCGGAACACCTCGGCCGACCGCGCCTCCAAGATCCTCGACTATCTGGCCGACGTGACGGTCAACAAGCCGCACGGGCCCCGGCCCACGACGGTCTACCCGCACGACAAGCTGCCCACCGTCGACCTTTCGGCCGCGCCGCCGGACGGTTCCCGCCAGCGGCTGCTGGCGCTGGGACCGGAGGGTTTCGCGCGGGCGCTGCGCGAGCAGAAGGCGTTGGCGGTCACCGACACCACCTTCCGCGACGCGCACCAGTCGCTGCTGGCCACCCGCGTGCGCACCAGTGGATTGCTCGCCGTGGCCGGGCATGTGGCACGCATGACGCCGGAGTTGCTGTCGATCGAATGCTGGGGCGGGGCAACCTATGACGTGGCGTTGCGGTTCCTGTACGAGGATCCGTGGGAGCGCCTGGCCGCGCTGCGTGAGGCGGTGCCGAACATCAACCTGCAGATGCTGCTGCGCGGACGCAACACCGTCGGCTACACCCCGTACCCGGAGAAAGTCACGCGCGGTTTCGTGTCCGAGGCGACCGCGACCGGTATCGACATCTTCCGGATCTTCGACGCGCTCAACAATGTCGATCAGATGCGCCCGGCCATCGACGCCGTGCGCGAAACCGGCACCGCCCTGGCCGAAGTCGCGCTCAGTTACACCGGTGACCTGTCGAACCCGAACGAGACCCTCTACACCCTCGACTACTACCTGAAACTCGCCGAGCAGATCGTCGAGGCCGGCGCGCACGTGATCGCGATCAAGGACATGGCGGGGCTGCTGCGCGCACCCGCCGCGCACACCCTGGTCACGGCCTTGCGCACCAACTTCGATCTCCCGGTGCACGTGCACACCCACGACACTCCCGGTGGTCAGCTGGCGACCTATCTGTCCGCGTGGATGGCCGGTGCCGACGCGGTGGACGGTGCGAGCGCGCCGATGGCGGGTACCACCAGCCAGCCCGCGCTCTCGGCAATCGTTGCCGCAGCGGCGAATTCGCCGTACGACACCGGGTTGAACCTGCAGGCCGTCTGCGATCTCGAGCCGTACTGGGAGGCGCTGCGGAAGGTGTACGCCCCCTTCGAATCCGGGCTGCCGTCGCCCACGGGGCGGGTCTACACCCACGAGATTCCCGGTGGTCAGCTCTCGAACCTGCGTCAGCAGGCGATCGCTCTCGGGCTGGGTGACCAGTTCGAGGAGGTCGAGGCGAAATACGCTGCGGCGGACCGGCTTCTGGGCCGTCTGGTCAAGGTCACCCCGTCCTCCAAGGTCGTCGGCGACCTCGCGCTCACCCTCGTCGGGAAGGGTGTGGATGTCGAGGACTTCGCCGCCGACCCCGCTCGTTTCGACATCCCCGACTCGGTAATCGGTTTTCTGCGTGGTGAACTCGGCACTCCGGCCGGTGGATGGCCCGAGCCGTTCCGGACCCGGGCGCTCGCCGGTCGTGGTCTCGCCGAGCCCGACATCGAACTGCTCCCGTCGGACGAGGAAGGGCTGGACGGAACATCGAGCGAACGCCGGGCCACCCTCAACCGGCTGCTGTTTCCCGGACCCACGGGCGAATTCCTCACGCACCGTGAGAAGTACGGGGATACCTCCCGGCTCTCGGCGAATCAGTTCTTCTACGGGCTGCGTCACGACGAGGAACATCGCGTGGAACTCGGGAAGGGCGTCACCCTGCTCATCGGCCTGGAGGCGATCTCCGAGCCGGACGAGCGCGGTATGCGCACCGTCGTCTGCCTGCTGAACGGACAGCTGCGGCAGGTCGTCGTGCGGGACCGATCGATCGCGGACCCGACTCCGCTTGCGGAGAAGGCCGATCCCACCGATGCGGGCCACGTAGCCGCCCCCTTCTCGGGCGTGATCACCGTCGCGGTCGCGGTCGGCGACCGAGTGGACGCGGGGGACACCGTGGCCACCATCGAAGCCATGAAGATGGAGGCGGCCGTCACCGCGCCGCGCGCCGGTGTGATCGACCGAATCGCCATCGGCGCGATCCAGCAGGTCGACGGCGGCGATCTACTGCTCGTGGTGGCCGATCGCTGAGCCGCCGAGGGTGCGGGCCGCATGCCATCGGTCGGGAGCTTGGGAGAACCGCCGCCAAGACGCCGGTCATGAGGCCGAAATCGCCGATCGCCGTGTCACGATAGCCGGATGATTCTGTTTGCTGACGAGTTGCCATCTGCTGGACCGTCAGCCATCGTGTCGCTCTGCTGGATCATGGCGGCAGGGGTTGCCGCGCCGATTCTGTCGCGGTTGCTGCGCGGTGCGATACCGGGTGTGGTGCTCCTGCTGCTGGCGGGTGTGCTGCTGGGTCCGTTCGCATTGGACTGGGCGGGTACCGGCGGCGGTGTCGATCTGCTCAGCGAACTCGGCCTCGGAATGCTGTTCCTGCTGGCCGGTTACGAATTGGATCCTCGGTTGCTGGGCGGGCGGTCCGGGCGGGTCGCGTGGCTGACCTGGCTGGTGGGTCTGGCCTTCGCGCTGGCGCTGGTGACCTTCGCGGCGTCGGACGCCGACTTCACCGCTCGCATCGCGGTGGCCATCGCACTCACCTCCACGGCACTGGGCACACTGCTGCCGATCGTGAAACACGATGGGCTACTGGACAAGCCGCTGGGGCGTGCGGTTCTCGCGCACGGAGCGGTCGGGGAACTCGGACCGGTGGTGGCCATGTCGGTCCTGCTCACCAGTCGAAGCGTGGGCGGTGCGATCGTGGTGCTGGCCCTGTTCGCGATCGCCACCGGCGTGATCGGGTTCGTGCCGCAGCGGATGCTCGACCGGGTCCCCGCTTTCGGTCGCATGCTCGACAAGGCCGGCGGCGGCTCGGACCAGTTGCCGGTCCGCGGTGTGCTGCTGCTTCTGCTGGTTCTCATGATGGTGGCCGAGGTGTTCGACCTCGACGTCGTACTCGGTGCGTTCGCTGCCGGTCTGATTCTGCGCAGGCTCATCGCGGCCGGTCATCCGGAGGTCGAATCCTCGCTGGAGACAATCGGATTCGGCATGCTGATCCCGGTGTTCTTCGTCGTCTCCGGGATGGGGATCGATATCCACGCCGTCGCCGCCGATCCGCTGCTGTGGGTGCTGCTGGTGGTGATCATTCTGGTGGCGCGCGGACTTCCGGTCCTGTTGAGCGAACGGTTCGTTCCGCACGGTGCGAACCTGACCTCCGGTCGCGAGCGTGCCGAACTGGCCCTGTACGCGGCCACCGGATTGCCGATCATCGTCGCGGTGACACAGGTCGCGACCGGCGCCGGTCTGCTGCGCGCCGAGCTCGCCTCGACGCTGGTCGCCGCGGGTGCGACCACGGTGCTGCTGTTCCCGTTTCTGGCGCGGTTGCTGCAGGGGTCGCGTCCCAGCCGCTGACCGCGCCCGGTCGAATGCCGGGCCGCTCCTGGCCGGAAGGATCTCTCGCGTTCCTGGAGGCCGCACGAGACGACCGACCATCACGTAATGTGGCAAACATCCGGCTATCGCTCGGGTGTTCACGGCTCCATGAAATCGACCCTGACCGCGAGACATATCGTGAAAGAGGTAATCATGGCGAAGGCGTACCTGGTGGGAAGTGGAATCGCCGCGTTATCGGCCGCGGCCTTTCTGATTCGGGACGGTAAGTTCTCCGGTTCCGACATCGTTCTGCTGGAGGAGCAGGGGCGCGAGGGCGGGAGCCTGGACGCGGCCGGATCGCCCGAGAGCGGCTACACGATGCGCGGCGGGCGCATGTTCGAGATTCACTTCGACTGCACCTACGACCTGCTGCGCTCGATTCCCTCCATGGACGATCCCACCGTGTCGGTCACCGACGACACCTTCGCCTTCCACAAGGACTTCGCCTGGAACGACCACGCGCGGCTGGTGGACGACACCGGAGTTCCGATCGACGCGCACACGATGGGGTTCACCGAACGCGACCGGCTGGAACTGATCAAATGCGTCGGCACGCCGGAGAAGCTGCTGAACGGCAAGCGCATCACCGACTGTTTCAGCCCGGAGTTCTTCACCACCAACTTCTGGTGGATGTGGTGCACCACCTTCGCCTTCGAACCGTGGCATTCCGCGATCGAGTTCCGGCGCTACCTGAATCGATTCGTGCACCTGTTCAAGACCTTCGACACCATGTCCGGGATCTACCGCACCAAGTACAACCAGTTCGACTCGATCGTGCGGCCGATGCTGAAGTGGCTCACCGACCAGGGCGTCACCATCCGGCTCGGCGCGAGTGTGACCGATGTGCGCCTGGCGGAGGGCAAGGCCCTGACCGCCGAGGCGCTCACGGTGATCAGCGACGGCAAGACCGAGGAGATCACACTCGGCCCGGACGACCTGCTGCTGATCACCAACGGCTCGATGACGGCCGACTCCACGCTGGGCTCCACCGACACCGCCGCGGTGCTGGACACCTCGCGGTCCTCCGGCGCGTGGAAGCTGTGGCGGACCCTGGCGGCCAAGCGATCCGGGCTCGGCAATCCCGAGGTCTTCGATTCCTCGATCAAGGATTCGACCTGGGCGTCGTTCACCGTCACCACCAAGGACCCGACCTTCTTCGCCGAGATGGAGAAATTCAGCGGCAGCGAGGCGGGCAAGGGCGGCCTGATCACGTTCAAGGATTCCAACTGGCTGATGACGATCGTGCTCAACCACCAGCCGCACTTCCGTGAGCAGCCCTCGGACACCTTCGTCTGGTGGGGCTACGCCCTGTTCCCGGACAAGCCCGGCAACACGGTCACCAAGACCATGGCGGAGTGCACCGGTCAGGAGATCCTGCGGGAAGCGCTGTCGCACTTGAAGATCGACAACCGCGAGCAGATCCTGAAGAACTCGATCGTGATCCCGGCCCTCATGCCGTACATCACCAGCCAGTTCCTGGTCCGCTCACACGGAGACCGCCCCGACGTCGTCCCCGCGGGCTCGACCAACCTCGCCTTCATCGGCCAGTACGCCGAGGTCCCCGACGACGTGGTCTTCACCGTCGAGTACTCGGTCCGCACCGCCCAGGTCGCCGTGGCGACCCTGCTCGGCCTCGATACCCAGCCCAAACCGGTCTACAAGGGCGGCCACGACCCCAAGATCCTCGTCGAAGCCCTCGAAACCATGCACCGCCGCGGCGATCGAGCCGCCGCCGGCACGCGCTGACAACACGACGCGGCCCGGGCACCCGGTAAGGGGTGCCCGGGCCGCGTCGCGAGTCCTGTCGCCGGAAGAGTTCTCCGGTGAGCGCTCCGAGCAGGTGGCGGGGAGTGGACTGTGGCGGCGTCGTGGTCAGAGAACCGGCTGCGGGGTCTCCGGTCGAGCGAGGCGGCGGGTGAAGGTGCCGTGGAACCCCCAGGGGATGTGGTGGCGGAGCCAGGCGGTGGCGAGCGGGCCGGATTCGAGATCGCGGGCATCGAGAACCACGAGTTGTGAGCGGTTTTCGGTGAGGTCGTGGTTGAGCGCCAACAACCAGCCCTCATCCTCGTCGGCGTCGGGTGTGCGGGGCACGAACAGGGGCTCGCCGATGGAACTCGCGCCCAGGTCGCAGAACGTGGTGGCGCCGGTGCGGTGGTCGACCTTGAGGATCGCGTTGAACAGCCCCGCGGGGCCGCCCGCACCGGCCAGATAGCTGTAGCGATGAGCGCGGGTGGACCTGCGCCAGTCGTACTGCGGGAATTCCCCCGCGCGGTCGGAGAGTTCGTGCTCGATGACGGTGCCCCCGCGGGTGATCCGGTATCGCATGAGTCGCGAGTCGGGGAACTGCGGGGTGTCGGGGGTGTCGCGGTTGACCATCCCGGTCATGGTGCGAAAACTGTCCCATTCGGCGTCCAGCCGCACCAATTCGACCACCACGTCCTCGCCGTCGTCATAGGCGTTGGTGACGTGCACGTGCAGCAGCGCCTCGTGCTCGACGATGCGGGGGCGGCCACCGGCTTTCGGGACGAGGACGAATCGAGTTCCCTTGGCCCGCTTGAATTCCAGCGAATCGATGAACGAATCGGAGGCGAGGGCGATCTTGCGGATATCGGGCAGCAGCGGGTCCAGGACGAACACCATGTAGTCGCCGGTCAGCGCGAAGTCGTGGTTCCAGGGCAGATCCCGCAGCGGGATGGTCGCCAGCCGGTGCAGTCGTCCGGCGCGGTCGATGCGATAGGTGCGGATGCGGGGCGTGGGCAGCAGATCGAGGCCGAAGTTGTACATGTCGCCCGTGGCCGGATCCCATTTCGGATGGGCGGAGAACGCGCCGAGGAAACCGAGTCGCCCGCCGAAATCGGTGGGGCCCAGGGTATCGAGCGAGTCCGGATCGATGCGATGGGGATTGCCCAACTCCCACAGTGCGAGCAGCCCGCCCGCGTAGTTGACGATATTGGTATTGGCCACATTGGCGGGCAGGCGGCCGATATTGGCGAGCGGACCGCCGGGGATCTGCCCGCCGACACCGCGATAGCGGATCCGGTCCGAGTGCTGCCCGTGTTCGAAGTGGCGGGTGCGGACATAGCGGTTGCGATAGCGCACCGTGGCACCGTCGAGAACGAACTGCGAGATCATGCCGTCGCCGTCGAACACGTTGTGCAGCAGGGATTTACCGACCTGGTGCTTACCCGGGCCGATGCGGTAGAGGGTTCCGGTCAGATCCCGGGGGAGCCGCCCGTCGATCTGGTCGACTGTGTAGTCGCGCTCGTCGAGCAGCGGGGCGGTGGCGGCGCGATAGGCGGCGAGGCTGATGGTCATCGCGGATTCTCCCTTGAATCACCGATCTGATGACAGCTGTCATCTGATGACGTATGTCTGCAAATGTAGGGAGGGCCTAGAGTCTTGTCAATGGGCAGACCAGCAACCGCGCGCAGCTACGGCGGCGTGAGCGCCGAGGACCGCCGGGCCGAACGCCGCACCCGGCTACTGGCCGCCGCCCGTGAAACCTGGGGCGAGGCAGGCCTTTCCGCCGTCACCGTGCGCGGAATCTGCAAACAATCCGGCCTCACCGACCGCTACTTCTACGAGCACTTCGCCAACCGCGACGAACTCCTCGCGGCGGTGGCCGACGAGGTGCGCGAAGAACTTCTCGGCGTGCTGGTGGTCTCCGGCGTCACCGCCGACGGCGGGGCCGAGGCGAAACTGCACGCGGCCCTGCGCGCATTCCTGGAGATCGTCGCCGGTGATCGCCACATTCACCGCATCATGACCAGCGACACCAACACCGTCCCCGCCCTCGCCCAGCGCCGCCGCGAAGTCCTGACCACCATCGCCGACCTCGTCGTCCAGAACGCCCCCGCCGCCTTCCCCGGCGACCTCACCCCCGAGGCCCTGCGCCGAGCGGCCCTGTTCGTCACCGGCGGCGTCAACCAGCTGATAGACGCCTGGCTCGACGGCACGCTCTCCCTGGACGCCGACGCCCTCGCCGCCGAATGCGCGGCCCTGTGCGTCAGCGTCTTCGAGCGCGAGCGGCACTGAGTTAGCGTCTGTGCCCTCGACGCTCTCCCCACTCAGTGTGGAACGTCGGTATGGCCGTCGGCGGCACGCCGCCACTTCGCTGCCCATTCCGAACGGCGATGCTCCTCCGGCAGCGCATCCACCGCAGCCCGCACTTCGTCCTGCGCTCGGTCGGCCTGCCCTAGGGTCCGTAGTACGCGAGCCCGCTGGAGCCCGAAAAACCCTGGGGTGTACCAATATCCGGCCTCAGGCGGTTTACGGCCCTCGGTCGCTTCCATCGCCCGGTCGGCGCGGACCAGGAGGCGTTGCGCGTCGCGCGGTTCCGCGGAGGCGGCATGGATACGTGCACGCTGAAAATGCTCGTACACCCTGATCAGCGGATCCACGTCGCGGACGGTCAGTGCCGCGTCCGACAGTCCGGCCGCCTCGGCACGATCCCCACGCGCCAAATCCACATACGCCGTGAAGGACAAGCCGTGAACGAGCCGGTCCGAGTCACCGGACTGGGTGGCCAACTCCACCGCCTTGCGCAGGCTTCGATTCGATGCGCTGTTCGCACCGGATGCGTGCTCCAACCAGCCTCGGTACTGATCGATTTCGGAGGCGATGCCCGCAGCCTTCCGCGCTGCCGTACCGCTACGCGCCTGGTCGACGAAGGTCTCCGCCATGGCCGACATTCCTCGTACCGCAGGCAGCACCGCGAGCGTGCCCGTGCGGTCCTCGATACGGCGGGTGGCCGACAACATGACCGCGACGTCCGAGAGTGCCGAGAGATCAACGCTGGCAGGTGTTTTCGCGGCCGAGGTCAGTCGTTCCAGATCCGACCCCAACGCAGCCTCATACGCGGCCACCGCAGCGGCGGGGACGGTTCGTTTACCTGATTCGAGCAGCGACAGATACGACGCCGAATAGTGCGTGCGACGAGCGATCTCGCGCAACCCGATACCCGCCGCTTCGCGGGCGGTCCGCAGCATCACCCCTGGCTCCATCACCCCAGCTCCCGGATAGAAAACACCTGTCAACACGGTATCGGTTCCGGTCGGAATGCGGCACGCCTAACGTCGAATTCAGCCCCACCGCAGGGTGTTCGAAAGGTCCCTCGCAGTCCCCGGCGGTGGGCGCGGACCACGCCGACCAACGAAGGGGCGGGCATGGATGTACCCACACGACGCGATGACGAAGACCTCCGAAAGTTGGCGCGCTCCCTACCGGACGGCATGGGATTCCTGCATCGCGCGGATGGTTCATGGGCGCTGGTTGGTGCGGATGGTTGGCCCATCGATCCGGAAGACCTCGAAGAGGAGACCCTGGTCGCCATTACGGCCGTGATGTTCGAACAGATCGATTTAGAGCCGATCAGCCTCACGGACACCGAGCTCTCATGATTATGCCGGGAGCCTCGTGTCTTGGCACGGGTGTATCCCGCTCGACGAACTATGGGGGTGGGGTCTGGACTTGGGCGAGGCGAATGCGGTGGTCTTCTGCGGTATCGCCGAAGTCGCGTTCGTCGCCTTCGCGGAAGTGTTTGTAGAACCATTCAGGTACTCGGGTGGTGTCCAGTCGGGTTCGGAGTATGCCGTCCTGTATATCGCGGGCCACGCTGCGCAGGCGGTGCCATTCGGAGTCGGGTACGGCGCCGGGGCGTGCGTTGTGGAGTTCGCTGTTGACGACCTTGGTGAGTCGGTCGCGCTCGTCGGCCACCTTGCGTTGGCCGGACCAGATCTCGTAAGCGATCTGGTAGGCCGCCAGTGACGGGACGAAAAAGGTGAGGAGGGTGTCGAGGAAGGTGGCGTTCGAGACCGCGAGACCGACGACGAGTCCGATAGAGGTCCACAGGATCGCAGCGGCGGCGATGAGGTGGCTGTAGCGGCGACGGAGGCGAGCGTCCCAAGCGAGGTTCTGTTCTTGGGCGATAAAGACGTCGTAGGGGTGGTGGACGTCGTTGGTGGGGTCGTACCAGCCCTCGGTGATGCGCTTGTCCTTTTTCCCTCCTTGGGGAAGTTGGCGTGCGAGGCGGCGAATGTCTGGTTCGGGTATGGGGTCGCCTGCGACTGTGGCACGCCATGGCAGGTGGAAAAGGGCAGTGTCAAATCTTTCTTGGAGTAGAGCGCCTTGTCGGGCGGTGCTCCCGGCGAGACCCTTGAGTAAGAACGCGGAGACGACGAACCAGAAGAATCCGGCGATCGAGATGGGGGTGCGGCCGTAACCGCTCAGCGTTATCAGGACGCCGACGGCGGCGAGGGAGATAGCGGCGGTGACGCGCACGGCCTCGAGGAGTTGGCCGCGTTGATGGCTTACCGCCGCGGCGCGTTGCAGAAGCAGCATGTCGTCGTCGAGTTGCCGTTCGTGGATGGCGCGGGGCGGAATCCCTCGAATACCGGTGGGGTCGGTGGAGAAGTTCATGGCTTGGTGATCCGGTTTCCGAAGAGCTTTCTCCACTCGTTGTAGGCGGCTTCGTCCTGGCCGTCGTCTTCAAGGTCGACTGCTCGTTCGGCGATGGCGCGTGCTTGGTCGAGCGCATTGGCCGCGGCGAGTTTCTGAGTGGCGTTCATGACGGCGTTGACGTCGCCACCGAGTTCGGCGGGGTCGGGCCACTCGTCGTCGATGCGTTCGGTGGCGGTGGCCAGGAACAGCACGATCTCGTCCTGGAAGCGTCCGATCGGTGGCTTCACCAATGACAGCGCTATGACTTCCAATAGGAAGGATGGCGAGACGGGCTCGCCGACTTCACGGTTGATGCCCTTGACCATCTTGACGAAGGGCACATACTTGCCGTCGCACTCGGTATTCTTGGCGATACTCAGTTCGTGGTGGCGCTTGGGGTCGGTCGCGATCCAGTCGCCTGCCGAGGGGTTGGGGATGTAGTAGCCGCCATCCTCCCGCTTAAACGCGGGGACCACGTCGATGGACATGACATCGTCATCGGGGCCATAGGGGATCACGACGGCCATGCCGTCGCGGGCGGCATGCTTCCATTTCTGTCGGAGAAGGGACTCGAGGGCGTTGATCACTTGAACCGGGGCCTGGTCGCGGAAGCTGGCTTGGAAGCCTTCGGCATCGAGGACGACGAAGATGTCGATGTCCTTGAGTTTCTTCGTCTTCGTGTCGCGCCGGTAGCTGCCGGTAAGGAAGTCGTCCGCGAGGTCCCAGTGTGAATTAACGAAGTCGCGGATGGCCGTATGTCGTGCCTTGGCCAGATCCTGCTCAGTCTGGGTAATTTCCAGGTTGTGCCTGAGGTTGTCGAAGGCGTCGTCGATATATCCCATAGCGGGTGTACCTAACTCCATGGTCTCAGTAGTAGTAGCGCATGCCAGTCGAAGCGTGTGGGGCTGAGCCGAGGGTGCCGAAGGTAATGCCTTGCAGGCCTACAGTGTTCGACCGGTGGCCGGCCCCCCATCCCGGTTGGTCGGATGGGGTCCTGTTGTGGGTGCAGAGCAGTTTGTAAGTAGTGCCTGCGGGCACTTGGTCGAGTTTGGCCCGGAACCGGGAGAGCCGGGCGCGGGACGCGGTGAACTCGGTGTCGCCTTCGCCGGAGGAGGTATAGGACACCGGGAACTCGATCACCGCGACCACCCCGCCTGAGGGCTGGTGACATTCGAGGACGACTGCGGCCAGTGAGCCCTCCTCGATCCACGCTTTGATCGCATTCTCGGTCTGCACCCAATCGCGGTATAGCCGATCCATGTTGACTCCGAGGTCGGCGAGAATCTCGGTGATGGTGCCGAGGATGACATCGGTCAGGTGTGTCGCGGTGTGCGTCTGGGTGTAGCTGTAGGTATGGGTAGAGGTCATCGCTGAGTCACCGCCCGGCGCAGCACCTCGCGGTCGATCAGCGGACCGGAGATGGCGGCGTTCACCTCCGGAGCGGGCGGGACGGCCTCGGACAGCCGAGCGTGCCCGCCTGCCGCGGCTTTCACCAATTCTCGGAACGGCATCGGGGACGGCAGATAGATCGTGAAGTCGTCGGCACCCGCCGCGCCGGGGATGGGGTTGAGGTTCTCCTCCAGCGTCAAGGCCGCCGCGCCGGACACCGTCGTAATCTCGCAGTGCACCTTGCCGACCACCAGTGTGATGGCCTGCGTTTGCAGGTGCCCGCCCGCGATCAGCGTCCGTCCAACCGCCTCGGCGGCCGACATCGCCTGCAGCGCCTCCGTACGGGACAGCGCGGAGGACTGCGCCACAGTGTCGGCCACGAGGTCCGCGATCACCGTCCATGTCACGCTCGCGTTGCGTACAGGAGAGGCCGCCACCTGCCTAATGCGCAGCATCCGACACCTCCAGACGCCCGTTCTCTGCGACGGCGTTTCGTACTGCAGTCGTCAAGTCCTCCCGGGTGAGACAGCCGGGGTCCAGCACCGTATTCAGTCGCTGAGCAAGAGCTTCGAAGACCACCTTGCGCGTGCGGCGGCCGTCCAACCCATGCGCTGCTTCGGCGATGAAAGTCATCGCCGAAGAATGTGCCAGCTCTTCCAAAGCCGGGTACTTGTCGGCGAGGGCCAGCAGCGTTGAGGCCAGGATCTCCCGCAGCGCCTCGATTTCGGGCAGCGGGATGAGGATGGCCGCGTCGGAGCGGGAAAGAAACGCCTCGTCCAATGCAGTGGTGAAGTTGCTGGTTGCGACGAAGAACAGATGAGGGTGTTCGATGGCGTTGAGATCCAACGCGGTGAGCACTGCGTCGGTAGCACGATGGACGTCGGCCGGGTTGGCGGCCAACGACGCCGCCGAGCGGGCCACGGCCATCGACTCGACCTCATCGAGGATTACCACGGTCGGCATACCGTCTGCCGCGAGCCCTGGCACATACTCGCCGAGCAGCTCGCTGACTCGCCGCTGTGACTGCCCGTGCTCGGCACTCATCAGTCCATGTGGGTTGATCTCGATCCGGCGGACCTCGCCACCGGGGACGTAACCCGCGACCTGTGCCGGGAGACCCCGAGCCAGGGTGGTTTTGCCGGTTCCCGGCGGCCCATATAGCGTGCACAACCCGTGCAACGCCGTCATCGCGAATGGCAAATCAGGTCGCACGAGCAGCGACAACAGGGTCTGGTTGCGCAGCCTCTCCTTGATTGCCTCCGGCACCACGATGGCGTGCCACAGAGCGGCCTCCGCCGAGTCGGCAGCGATGACATCCTCCGACAGGACACACTCTTGAACCTTCATCCCTTGTGACTCCGTCTCTCGCATCCGGCAGCGAGTAACCTCAGATTGGAACAGTACTTTCTCGATCTAAGGTAGACTACATGACATAATCAACGTGTAGTCAGACACATTTCAATCGGAATTGTCCTGGTGGTGCTGAGAGGTTGACCCGCGTGGTAACCGAGGTGTGCTTAAGATGCGAAGGGAATTAACAAGATCGAGGATCGTCGGCTGACAGGCGGACACCGACTGGCACGGAGACGAGCGACGTGAAGGACTCGCAACTGAAACTGGAGCCGGGCGACATATCGGCCCTGTTCGACAGGGCCAGATTGCGGATGGCCCGCGAACTCCGCGGCCTGACCCAGGTACAGCTGGCCCGGGAAGTCGGCTCCGTCACCGCAGGCTCAATCAGTCAATTCGAGAACGGCCACACCAAACCTGCCGCATCAACGCTCCGGCGCCTCGCGGTCGCGCTACGGGTACCGCCGTCCTTTTTTGCCGCGCCAGCGCGCCCCCCGGCGCACGAACAGGTCAACGGGTTCTTCCGAAGCCTTCGATCGACCTCTCCCCGAGATCGGCAACAAGCTCTGGCTTATGTTCACCTCGCACGGGAACTCGCGCTTGAGCTTGAGAAATATGTAGTGTTGCCCCCTTTGAACCTGTCTCGCGTGCCCATCGACAACGAAAATTCGCTTCAGCTCGTAGACATCGAACAAGCAGCTGCCCAGGTTCGTCACCACTGGAACGTCCCACGCGGTCCTGTTCAAGATGTCGTACGACTGCTGGAAGGGAACGGCATTGTTGTCGTCCGTTTCCGTGTCGGCATCGAGAAGGTCGATGCGTTCTGCGTCGATTTCCCTGACAGGCCGGTCGTTGCTCTCGGGGCAGACAAGGGCTTGCGTGACCGCTCCCGTTTCGATGTTGCCCACGAACTAGGCCATTTGGTTTTGCACGGCGTTGCAGGAGCAGTAGGTGACAAAGTCACCGAAAACCAAGCCCACGAGTTCGCTGCCGCATTTCTCATGCCAGCCGACGACATACGATCCGAGCTCCCGGATCGCCTTGACTGGCCGACATTTCTCCGCTTGAAGGCGAAATGGCACGTCTCGATCGCCGCCCTACTGGTCAGGGCTAAGACCCTCGGCGTCATGGACGAACACACCTACGCCCAGGGATGGAAAGCCCTGTCCGTTCGAGGTTGGCGGAAAGTAGAGCCAGGTCCGCTGGGGAACCCGGAAGGACCAGTACTTCTAGGCCGTGCAGTGGAACTCATGGAAACGACCGGTCTTTCCTTCACGGACTTTGTCAGTCGATCCGGACTCCCTGAAGCTGATGTTCGAGTTCTGCTCGGCCGAGATATCAGCGAACGACCTCGTGTAGAGATTTAACCAATGCCGTGAGCCATCGCCAATGCTTGCCGAGCACAGAGAATTCGCAGAAGCCGAGCCATGGTCGGCGACCGCGCGGTACCGTCGGCGCGATGGCATTGGGTAGCAGGAATTCTCGTTGTGCCGGCTACCTGATTCGCGGATGCAGCCACAGCACTAGAGGGTGCTAGCGGGGCAATCCAGTGTGGCCGCTGCCGGCCGTTCACGCGCACCAACCTCGGACGCCAGAACCATTACATGACCCTAGCGAATGAAGGTCCTGTTGTGCCCTCGGCAGGATTCGAACCTGCGACACCCGCTTTAGGAGAGCGGTGCTCTATCCCCTGAGCTACGAGGGCTGGACCGGCTGGGTTGGGGTGCGGCCTAGCTGGGACGTCGGGGAGTCTACCTGGTTGGGGGGCTGGGGGCCGCATCCGTTACGGGTGGGAGGGGTTTCGGCGGTGGTTGGCGGGATGTGGGTCCTCCGAGGAGCGGTTTGTCCCCGACCACGCGGCCTGTAGAGCTGACGATCCACGGTTCGAGTGGAGACAGTCACGGACAGTCGGGTCGGGGAGTCCGGGCCGCCGCATTCCGGCGGGGAGTTCACCTGCGCTCGGCGCGCCGTTCCTCGTAATCGGAGGGGGTGAATTTCCTTGTCTTCCAACGGAACAGGGAGGTGGCGCCGGGCCAGTTGTTGGTGATGCGGCCCGAGGCGTTGCGGTACCAGCTGGAGCAGAAGTTCCAGGGGGTGTCCTTCAGGCGGGGTTGGAGCCAGTCGTCCCAGGACTGTTCGGCGTCCGCGCGCACCGAGAGGAAGGTGGCCGGGCGCTGCGCCAGATACTGCGCCACCTGGCGGATGTAGCGGGCCTGCGCCTCGAGCATGTAGATGATCGAACCCGAGCCGACATTGGTGTTCGGGCCGTACATCATGAACAGGTTCGGGAATTCCGGCACCGAGATGCCCAGGAACGCGCGCGCGCCCTCGGCCGACCAGACGTCGGCCAGCTTGCGACCGCCCAGGCCGTAGATGTTCATCGGCGCGAGGAACTCGGTGCCCTTGAAGCCGGTGCCGTAGATGATCACGTCCACCGCGTGCTCGACACCGTCGGCGGTGCGAATCCCGTTGGGGGTCACCGCTTCGATGGCGGTGGTCTCCACGCTCACGTTGGGCTGGGCCAGTGCGGGGAAGTACTCGTTGGAGAACAGTCCGCGCTTGCAGCCCGCCGGATAATCGGGAGTCAGCTTGGCGCGCAACGCGAGATCGGGAACCTGCTTCTCGAGATGCCGGTTCGCCAGGGCGATCACGGGGTGCTTGAGTCCGGGGATATCGGTCAGGGCCAGCGCGAGGAATTCGAACGTCGACCAGATGGCGAAGCGCTCGGCCAGCTGGGTGACGGGCACGCGTTCGAACAGCGCGTGATGCAGCGCGCTGTACTCGGTGTCGAACTTGGGCAGCACCCAGGCGGCCGAGCGCTGGAACAGCGTCAGGTGCGCGGCCTCGGGCTGGATGCGCGGAATGTATTGGATGGCACTGGCTCCCGTGCCGATGCATGCCACGCGTTTGCCGGTCAGATCCACCGAGTGATCCCATTCGGCGGAGTGGAAGGCCGCGCCGGTGAACGAGTCGATGCCGGGCAGATTCGGCATCGCCGGGCGCGAGAGCTGACCGACGGCCGGGATCAGGATGTCGGCGATATGGGTGACGCCGTCGGTGGTGTTGACTCGCCAAATGCCCGCGCCCTCATCGAATTCGGCGTCGGTGACCTCGGCTCCGAATTCTATTTTCGCTGGCAGGTCATACTTCTCGGCGACCGTGCGCATGTATCCGTGGATATCGCGCTGCTGCGAGAACCGGCGCGGCCAATCGGGTTTCGGCTCGAACGACCACGAGTAGAGCGGTGACGGCACATCGCAGGCGGCGCCGGGGTAGGTGTTCTCGCGCCACACACCGCCCAGATCGGCGGCCTTCTCCAGAATGGTGAAGTTCGACATCCCGCGGCGCTGCAATTCCAGCGCCATGCCGAGTCCGGCGAACCCGGCGCCGATGATGAGAATGGACGGCTCTCGCTTCATCCCTCGACGGTAAACGTATCGCCGCTGGTCGCGAACACATACGCGGACATCGAATCGATATTTTCGGCCATTCTGGCCACGGTCCGGGCAGCCGGATTCCGGCGATTGCTCGCGCACGGCCTCACGGACAGCTGTCTCGGTCAGTGAGCACCATCTGACCTGCGACGCTGTCCTCGACTGGACATTCGGGCGTCGGTTTCCCTATATTCACGGAAGATAGTACTCCAATTTGCTTGTCCTGGTTAGCAATTGGCTATTCTGCGGCACCGCAGGGGGTGTCGTCGCGAGTCGATGTGATCAGGACTTCGATGTCGGCTGGTCGCCATGTTGGGTGGCGGCGGGTCGGCAGCAGGCTGCGGGCGGCGAAGGTGGGGTTCGTCGCCCGCAGCCGATACTTCGCGCGGGGGATCCGGCACGGTCCGAATGAGCGGGCGGTGGCTGTGCGTCGCCACACCGCGCCGCCGGGTGAGCTGGGCGCATCCCGCCGTCAGCTAACCGCCAGACCGCGGATGTCCGATTTCGGATATCCTGCCCAGCAAGTGACTCAGTTCACTCTCCAGTAGGTATATCCAAGGAGCGGTTGGGAAATGTTGAGCACCATGCAGGACGAGCAGCTGTCACTCGCGACGCTGCTGCGGTACGCGGCCACCTTCCAGGGCGACAGCACCGTGTCCACCTGGACCGGCGACGGCGTCCGCACCCAGACCTATCGTGAGGTCGGCCAGGACGCGGCCCGGCTCGCCAATGCCCTGCGTGACCTGGGCATCGGCGAGGGTGACCGGGTCGGCACGTTCATGTGGAACAACAACGAGCACATGGTCGCCTACGTCGCCGTGCCCGCGATGGGCGCGGTGCTGCACGCGCTGAACATCCGGCTCTTCCCGGAGCAGCTGGTGTTCGTGGCCAACCACGCCGAGGACCAGGTCGTCATCGTGGACGGCACCCTGGTGCCGATGTTCGCGCAGTACCTGCCCAACCTGACGACGGTCCGGCACGTCATCGTCGCCAACGGCGACGCCGCCTCGCTGACCGCGCCCGAGGGCGTGCAGGTGCACTCGTACGCCGAACTGCTGGCCGCGCAGCCGGACACCTTCGACTTCCCGGTCGTGGACGAGCGTTCGGCCGCGGGCATGTGCTACACCTCCGGCACCACCGGCGATCCCAAGGGCGTCGTCTACTCGCACCGCTCCAACTGGCTGCACGCCATGCAGGTGATCTCGCCCAACGGTATGGGCTTCGACGCCGCGGACACCGTGCTGGCCATCGTGCCGCTGTTCCACGCCAATGCCTGGGGCATCCCGTACGCCGCGCTCATGTCGGGCGCGAACGTGCTGATGCCGGACCGGTTCCTGCAGCCCGCGCCGCTGCTGGAGATGATGGCGGCGGTCAAGCCGACCTTCGCCGCGGCCGTGCCGACCATCTGGGGCGGTGTGCTGGCGGGCCTGCAGGCCGCGCCGCAGGACATCTCGCATCTGCGCACCTGTGTGGTCGGCGGCGCGGCGGTGCCGCCGTCGAT
Source organism: Nocardia jejuensis NBRC 103114 (assembly GCF_001613145.1). Taxonomy (GTDB): domain Bacteria; phylum Actinomycetota; class Actinomycetes; order Mycobacteriales; family Mycobacteriaceae; genus Nocardia; species Nocardia jejuensis. The sequence continues at coordinate 260,500 of NZ_BDBU01000023.1, read as the reverse complement.
GATGCGGGCCTTCGACGAGCAGCACGGGGTGAAACTGCTGCACGCGTGGGGCATGACCGAGACCTCGCCGCTGGGATCGGTGGCGCACGCGCCCGCCGGCAGCGAGGGCGACGAGGCCTGGTCCTACCGCTACACCCAGGGGCGCTTCCCTGCCGGTGTGCAGGCGCGGCTGGTCGGCGACGACGGCGCGGTGCTGCCGAACGACGGAGTCGCCCTGGGCGAGTTGGAGGTTCGCGGACCGTGGATCACCGGCTCGTACTACTCCCCGAGCGGTGCGCAGATCGATCCGGACAAGTTCGACGACGGCTGGCTGCGGACGGGTGACGTCGGCAAGATCAGCCCGAACGGGTATCTGACGCTGGTGGATCGGTCCAAGGACGTCATCAAGTCCGGCGGCGAGTGGATCTCCTCGGTGGATCTGGAGAACGCGGTCGTGGGCCATCCGAGCGTCGCCGAGGCCGCGGTCATCGGCGTGCCGGACGAGAAGTGGGACGAGCGGCCGCTGGTCGCGGTCGTGCTCGCCGAGGGCGCGGAGGTCAAGCCGGAGGAACTGCGCGACTTCCTGTCCGACAAGTTCGCCAAGTGGCAGCTCCCCGAGCACTGGGCCTTCATCGACGAGGTGCCCAAGACCAGCGTGGGCAAGTTCGACAAGAAGCGGCTCCGGGCGCAGTACGCCGACGGTGCGCTGACGGTCACCACGCTGTCCTGAGGGGTTCGAACCTCGCATCCCGGCGGCGTGCCGGGGTGCGAGGTTCGGTCAAGGGTTCCGCTCCGGGGTTCCCGGCTCTACCGTTGGTTTCGAAGGCGGATGCCCGCGGGGGTCGTCCGGAGTGGTGGGGCTCGACGAGGAGGTCCGTGTGGAATCGACGTGCGCGCAAGGTGAATCGGTGTGGGAATCGGCGGGGGCGAGCGCATGACACTCGGAGTGATCCGCACGGTGGGCGATCGGGCCTACACGGAAATGGAATCGGCGCGGCTGGTCGTCGAAGCCGGTCTGGCCCGGCTCGAATCACCGGCCGCGCTGCTGGCTGCGGGCACCGCCATGCTGCGATACGGAACGCTGTCGGCCGGACTGCGACTGTCCTCGGCGCGCTACCCGGACCGGACCGCCGTGATCGACGAATTGGGCACGCTGACCTTCGCCGAGCTCGAGGAACGGTCCAATCGGCTGGCCAACTCCTGGCGTGAACGCGGGCTGAAACCGCGTGAGGGCGTGGCGATTCTGGCCCGCAATCACCGCGGCCTGCTGGACTCGATCTTCGCCGCCGCCAAGTGCGGGGCCCGGATCATCCTGCTCAACACCGATTTCGCGGGCCCGCAGATTCGCGATGTCGCCACCCGTGAGGGCACCGACCTACTGGTCTACGACGACGAGTACGCGGACATGCTCTCGGAGGTGTCCCCACGGCGCGGCAGCTATCGGGCCTGGACCGACGACCCCGGCGAGGACAGTCTGGAATTCCTCATCGCCGAGGGCTCACCGGCCTCGCCGCCCGCGCCGGGAGCCGAGCCCAAGATCATCCTGCTCACCAGCGGCACCACCGGAACACCCAAGGGTGCGCCGCGCGCGGAGCCGAAATCGCTTGCCGCACTGGGCGGTCTGCTGTCCAAGGTCCCGTTCCGGGTGAACGAGGTGACCGAATGCTGCGCTCCGATGTTCCACACGCTGGGCTTCGCGATGTCCATGCTGACCCTCGGGTTCGGGTCCACGCTGGTGATCCGCCGCCGGTTCGATCCGCAAGAGGCCATCGACAGCGCCGCCCGGCATCACGCGAGCACCATGATCGTCGTCCCGGTGATGCTGAACCGCATGATGGATCTCGGCGGCCGGGCGCTCACCGGGCGTGACCTGTCCGCGCTGCGCATCGTGTTCGTCGCGGGTTCGCAACTGGGAGCACAGCTCTGCCGTGAGGTGACCGCCGCCTTCGGGCCGGTCGTCTACAACCTTTACGGCTCGACCGAGGTCGCCTACGCCACCATCGCGACGCCCGAGGACCTGGCGGTGGAGCCCGGTTGCGTGGGTCGTCCGGTGCTGGGTGCGCGGGTCGCGATCCTGGACGAGAACGGCCGCCGGGTTCCCGTGGGGACCACCGGGCGAATCTTCGTCGGCAATGTGATCCAGTTCGAGGGCTACACCGGCGGCGGGAACAAGGAAGTGATCCGCGGTCTCATGTCCTCCGGCGACGTCGGTCATTTCGACTCGGCCGGAAGGCTTTTCATCGACGGCCGGGACGACGACATGATCGTCTCCGGCGGGGAGAACGTCTTTCCGGTGGAGGTCGAGGAGCTGCTGTACACCCATGTCTCGGTGCGGGAGGCCGCGGTTCTCGGGGTCCACGACGAGAAATACGGGGCGCGACTCAAGGCTTTCGTGGTGATCCACGAGGGTCACTCGCTCACCGAGGGCGAGATCAAGGACTTCGTGAAGACGAACCTGGCGCGGTACAAGGTGCCCCGCGAGGTCGTGTTCCTCGGGGAGCTACCCCGTAACCCCACCGGGAAGGTGCTCAAGCGCAAGCTCCAGGACGTGTGAGCCGACGACTGCGGGGGAGGGGACGTCGCTGCGCGGCCGGTGGGGCGCTCCGCCGCGACTATCATTTCCGCTACTGAGCTGCCCGTCGCAGCGCGGCGACGGGCACGGTTCAGGGCGCGAGTGTGGCCAGGAGCGCGGCGAATTCGGCTCGGGAGAGGTAGCCGTCGCCATCCAGGTCGGCGGTGACGAGCAGGGCCGCCGCGGATTCGTGGGACAGGTCGGGGCAGGTGCGGAGCAGGGATTCGAGCTCGTCGAGTTCGATGAGCTCGTTGCGGTTGGTGTCGAAGGTGTCGAAAGCGGCGTCGGGATCGTTGATCTCGGGATCGCGGCCCAGGCGCGCGGCGTCGAACTCGGCGCGGGAGATGAGCCAGTCGCCGTCGGTGTCGGCGGCCGCCACCAGGCGTTCGACCGCCTCGGAGTCGATGTCCAGACCCAGGGCGGTGATTCCGGCGAGGATGTCCTGCGCGGAGATGAGGCCGTCGCCGTCCTGATCCCAGAGGGCGAAGGTGTCGGCGGGCTGTTCGGCGGTCACGGGTCCCCCTGAGCGATACGGCGAAAAAGTGGTGATGCGAGCAGAATACGACTATGCGCGGACTTCGCGGCGATAGGTGAGTTTGTCGAACTCGCGGCCGTATTCGTCCACCGCCACCACATCCATCTCGCTGGAGAAGAAGCCGGGGCGCACATCCACTCGCAGGAACGAGTAGTTGCGGAAGCGCACCCGCGACCACGGCGCGGCCTCGTCCTGTTTGGATCCGTCGCGCGTCCAGACATAGCTGTTCGGAACCGTGGTGTCGGCAGCCACATTGCCGCGATAGGTCTCGGGCGATCCGGGTTGGAAGCCGTAGCGCGGCCGTCCGCCGCCCCCGACCGTGTAGTAGACGGTCCCGTCGGTGCGCGGGTAGACGATCGAATTGTCCAGTGCCGGTTTGGCTGCCTGACCGCCGCGGATCGGATCGGTGCGCTCGAAGATGTGATTGTGCCCCTGCAGCACCAGATCCACCTGATAGCGGTCGAACAGCGCGCACCAGGCCTCGCGAACGCCACCGTCACTGGCATGCGAATCGGTGGTCGAGTACGCGCAGTGGTGGAAGAAGCACACGATGAAATCGATGTTCGGGTCGGCGCGGTAGGCCGCGAGAGTGCGCTCCACCCAGCTGGTTTGGGCATCGCCCGAGTAGCCGAAGTTGGCGCGGATCTCGTAGGAGATGTCGTTGGCGTCCAGCGACAGCACCGCCACGTTGCCGTAGGTGAACGAGTACGCCGATGGGCAGCCCGTCGGACCGTTGCCCGGAAGATCCAGGCGCGCAAGGTGTCCGCCGTAACCGTGCGTGCCGTAGGCGGCTTCCATATCGTGATTGCCGGTGGCGAACATCCACGGCGTGACCGAGGCGCTGGATTCGATCGCGCCGAAATACACGTCCCACACATACGGATTGAACTTGTCGAAGCCGCCCGAGAGCTTGCCGCCGGACGGGACGAACTGCGGGTTCTTGCCCGCTCCGGACGGGTCGGCGTAGGCGATGTCGCCGGCCAGCACATGGAAATCCGGTCGGCTGTCGGCGATCTGGCGCATCACGTTGGCGGCGTGCGGCGCGGTCGGATCGTTGTCCGGCTTGTAATAGCGGTCGTCGTAGTCGCCGGGCGCGAGACCGGCGGGCATGGCGGGTGTGTCGTCGGTGCCCTGATCGCCCATCATGGTGAAGCGGAAGGGCAGCACCGCGTTTCGCGCCGACCCCATCGCGGGCGCGGCCGAGCGGATATCGCTGGTGAAGCCGTCGGAGGTGCGCCATCGGTAGAAGTGCGGCAGTCGTGCGGGCAGTCCGTCCACCGGCACGTGCGCGTAAAACTGTTCGGCCGACAGGATGCCGCCGTCACTGTCGGGGATCTGGGTGACCAGATTGCGCACCTCGGCCTCGGCGGTGCCGCCCAGCGCGGGTGTCGGCCCGTGATCCAGGAACACCCGATTGTCCTTGGGGTTGCGCGAGAGCTGAGCCGCGAACCGGAGCTGGCTGGTCGAATCCGCGCCGAAACCCACATGCCTGCCCGCCACCGACAGCTGTGCGTCCTCCGCGTAGGCCCGGGTGACGAAGGGGGACGCACCCACCGCGGCCACGGCGGCCGCCGCTGCCGACCCGCGCAGGAAATTGCGCCGCGAGACCCGATGGCGGCGCAGGTTCGCGCGATGCCACTCGTGTTGCTCGGCCATGGTCATCGCGGCGGCGAGCGGGGCGGGAATCCCGGTGTCCGGAACGTCTCCGGCGGGGTTCAGCGGATTCGACGGCATGCACCCGGATGTTGCTGCACCCAGGTTGCGTAAGCAATCCGACACTGCCGGTGGCCAGCGAATTCTTGATTAATTCTCGTCGCACACCCCGGGCGTGACCGGCCGATAGGTATGGCGGGACGCGTTCGGGCCTGGTGTGTTGTCGGACCCCGCGTCGTATGCTGAGCACCTCACATGCCGGAAATTCGCATGCTGAGGATCGGATCTGGGAGGGCATGTGCCGGGGGACGGCGAACTCGGTCACTATCGACTCGTGAAGCTGCTCGGGCGCGGCGGCATGGGGCAGGTGTGGCTGGCCGAGGACAGCATTCTGGAGCGCGAGGTCGCACTCAAACTGCTGCCGTCCGAGCTGGCCTCGGACCAGGACTACCGGCGGCGCTTCGAGCGCGAGGCCAGGCTTGCCGCCCGGTTGCGCGGCCCGCACGTGGTGCCGATCCACTCGTTCGGCGAACTCGACGGCCGGCTCTTCATCGATATGGAGCTGGTGGACGGGTCGGACCTGGGCAAGATCCTGGACCGGACGGGCGCGCTGACCCCCGCCCGCGCCGTCGACCTGCTCGGGCAGATCGCCGAGGCGCTGGACGTGGCGCACAAGGCCGGGCTCATTCATCGAGATGTGAAGCCCTCCAACGTCTTGACGCTGCCCAGCGGCTACGCGTACCTGATCGACTTCGGCATCGCCCGCGGTATCGGCCAGTCGAGTCTGACCTCCACCGGGATCGCGGTCGGGACCTACGCCTACATGGCACCCGAGCGTTTCGCCGGTGTGGAGGACGATCTGCGCTCGGACGTCTACTCGCTGGCCTGCCTGCTTTTCGAATGCCTCACCGGGAAAAGGCCCTTCGCGCAGACCAATCCGGCGCAGCAGATGGCCGCGCACCTCACCGCCCCGCCGCCGCGCGCGAGCGATCACAGCCGGTTGGTTCCCGCCGCGCTGGACGCGGTGATCGCGCGCGGAATGGCGAAAGACCCGGGCCGCCGGTACAACAGCGCGGGCGAGCTGGCCTCGGACGCCGCCACCGCGCTTCGCGGGGGTGGTTCGGCGGCCTATACGCCACCACCGATCGATCGGGCGGCTCCGCCGAGCGGGCGGGACGGTACGCCGGTGCGGGCCTACGGGTCCGGTCCGGTGTCGCAACCCGCGATTCCGATGACGCCGCCGCCGGTCGGAATGCACAGCGCGGCAACGTCCACCCGGCCTGCGGCCCCCGGATATTCGGGCGGTCCGTCGCACAGCGGTCCGGTCTCGGGGCATGGCGGTCCGGTCTCGAGGAACAGCGGACCGATTGCGCGCAACGGTGGTCAGTCGCCGTACGGTGGTGGACCTGTTCCGGCTCCTTACGGTAGTAGTCCGATTCCGGCTCCGCGCGGTAGTAGTCCGATTCCGGCTCCGCGCGGTAGTGGCCCGATTCCACGCAACGGTGCTCCGGCTCCGGGTGGCAGCGGATCGATCGATATGAGTTTCGCCGGCTACCGCAAACCGGAGGTCGCGCCACGCATCCAGCCCTGGCGACCGCTGGTGTGGATCCTGTTGGCGCTGGGCCTGTTGCTGTTCGGGATGACGACGGCGGTCGCGGTCACCGAGACCTTCAACGCTCGCCACAACTCGGCGAGCGACATCATCGCGACGGTGGCCGCTGCGTTCCTGTTCACCTCACCCTTCGTGGTCTGCGTCTACTACACCGTCCGCGAGGTCAAGCGATTCAAGGCCGTGCGCCGGTAGTCCAGCCGCGAACGCGAACGGCGCGACCGGGTTACGGTCGCGCCGATGGCGTGCTCAGGAAACAGGTTTCAGCAGTTGCGGAGCTCGGGGCTCTGGTTCAGCAGCTGAGCGCGGGTGGAGATGAAGGTGCTGTAGGTATCGCCGCCGACGGCCGAGAGCGGGAACGCCGCCACGCGATGGCAGTTCTGGAAGGCGATCTTGATGCCGAAATGTCGTTCCAGACCGGCGCGAATGGAGTCGGACGCCATTGCGCGCAGCAGCTGCCCGCGCGCGGTCTCGTCCGGCGGCGGGACCAGATTGTCCGCGTATTCCTCTGTGCCGGAATGCAAGTCGGCCGCCACCCGGGCCACTACCTCATACGCGTAGGGCAATGAGTTACGGACACATTCGACGAACTCGTCGTCGCTGACTTCACCACGTTCGGCACGCTCGAGTAGTGCGGTGGGTACGTCGAGTGACATATCGCTCTCCTCATGGGATGGCGGAATGATGTACGCCCGAATTCTAAACGAAAAACGTTGTCAACAACCCTGAATTCGAATCGAAAGTGCCCTTTTCAGAGCATCTTTCGCGGATTCCGACAGTTGCCGGACCAGCTCGCCTGCCGGTAGCTCGGGGGCGAGTGAATGCGCTTGACCTGCCCAGAGATTCACCGCGTCGGCGTTGCCCTCGGTTCGCGCGGCGGCCCGCAAAGGTCCGGTGGCGTAATGGATTTCCGGGTAGGCGGCCGGTGCGTCCGGATGCTCGAGCATGAAGAGATTGCGCAGCCCGCGCGCCCGGCGGCCGGTGAAGGCGCGGGTGAGCATGGTGGGGGTGTCCAGGGTGATGGCATCGCGCAGCAGCGGCGCGGTTCCGGCCTCCGGGCAGCGCAGGAAGGCCGTGCCGATCTGTGCCGCGGCGGCTCCCGCGCTCAGCGCCGCGGCCAGGCCCGCGCCCGTGGTGATGCCGCCGGTCGCCACGATGGGCGTGTGCACCGCGGCGGTCAGCAGCTGTACCAGGGCCAGCAGCCCCAGGGGGTCGGTGAGGTCGTCGGCGGGACGGTCGGCGAAGGTGCCGCGATGTCCGCCCGCCTCGGAGCCCTGGGCGATGAGCGCGTCCGCTCCCGCCTCCACCGCGTATTTCGCCTCCGCCACCGAGGTGACGGTCACCCACACCTCGGAACCGGCCGCGTGCAGCCGGGTGATCTCGGGCGCGGACGGGCAGCCGAAGGTGCACGACACCACCGGAACCGGTGCGGCGGTGAGCAGGTCCAGCTTCGCGTCCCAGTCGTCGGAGTCGTAGCGCGGTTCGCCGACCGGGAACTCCCGCGCCAGATCGGTGACGTACGCGCCGAACGTCTCGGTGGGGCTGGGCGCGGACGGATAGAAGAGATTGACGCCGAACGGCGCGGAGGTGAGGGCGCGGGTGCGCTCGATGCGATCGCCGAGATCGGCCGCGGACAGATATCCGGCGGCGATGAATCCCAGCCCGCCCGCGTCGGAGACGGCGGCGGCCAGTTCCGGCGTCGACGGACCGCCGGCCATGGGCGCTAGAACAATGGGGGTACCCAGCTCATCCAGAACCATGCCCATCAGTGTGCGCTCGGGGTTACCCTTCGTGATCAAGGGTTCATATTTGCGACCTGGTGTTATGTCAGAAAAGGTTGCGGAATGGTCACGAGCGAGTACTGTTTCCATCACAGCGATGCCGAATCGTTACCGGAACCACCGAACGCTAGGACGAGCTTTGCCGCACCACAGAGAGACCGCGAACTCAGTCTCGGTTATGGATTTGCTCGGTGATTCCGGCGGCAATGCTGGCACCCCCTCGCGCAGACGGCATCGGGCCGAATCGAGCGCCGTCGACCGCGTGAAGGTCGTGGCCTCGGCCGCGGTCGCCGCGGGTGCGCTCATCGGCACCGCGTCGCAGCTGGTTCCCGCGCTCGCGCACGCCGCACCGCTGCTGCCGAATCACGACGAGAAGTCGATCGGTTCCGAAGTCGCCCTGCAGGATTCGTCGCAGACGTTCAAGCAGGCCGCCGAGGTCGCCGCTCCGGCCCCCGAGGCCCAGGCCGCTCCGGTCGCCGGCGCCGCTCCGGTCGCCGCCGCACCCGCGCCCTTCGGTCTGCAGAATCTGCCGCCCGAGGTGTCGGGTCCGCTCGCACAGGCCGAGAAGACCCTCAAGGACCTGCAGCAGCAGTTCGCCCCCGCCGCCGCCGTCCGCCCCGTCTCGGACGCGGTCATCAGCTCCACCTTCGGAATGCGCTGGGGCGCAATGCACTACGGCATCGACTTCGCCGACGCGATCGGCACTCCGATCCACTCGGTCATGGGCGGCACCGTGGTCGAGGCCGGCCCGGCGTCCGGATTCGGACTCTGGGTCCGCGTCCTGCAGGACGATGGCACCACCGCTGTCTACGGCCACGTGAACGACATGTACGTCACCGCCGGCCAGCGCGTCAATACCGGCGATGTGATCGCCAGTGTCGGAAATCGCGGCAATTCCACAGGTCCCCACCTGCACCTGGAGATCTGGGACGCCGCCGGAAGCAAGATGGATCCATTGCCATGGCTGGCCAGCAAGGGCGTCCTCATGCAGCAGCAGTGGGGACCGGACCAGTAGAGCGCTCACCGGCACCTTCGAACGGGCGATTCCCGGATCGGCGCATGCCGGTGGGTGCGGTGACGACGCTGGATGACCTGTTCGACCCCACCTCCCTACACGGCCGCGCGTACGCGGTGCTGATCGCGCATCCGCGATCCACCGCCGTCGAAGTGGCCGAGCGACTGGGCAGCGCGCCACGAGTGGCCGAGGCCGCACTGGAAATGCTCTGCCATCTCGAGGCCGCGGTCCGGCTCACCGAATCGACCGGCATCGTGCGCTGGGACGCGCACGCGCCGGAAGCCCTGTCCGAGGCCGAGACTCGACGCCGCAACCACGATCTGGTGCGCATGCAGTCCGCTGCCGCGCGCCTGGGCGAGACCTTCCGTTCGGTCCGGCGCACCACCGACGCCGACGGCGCGGTGGTGGCCGTCTACGAACGTCGTCAACTCCTGGCGGACTTCGAGGATCTGCAGCACACCGCGCACAGCTGCGTGAAGGTGGTCGAACGCGGACCGTTCCTGTCGGATGTGGAGACCGAGGAGCGCATGTTCGAGCTCAAGAGCTCGCGCATCACCTCGGGCATCGACTACCGCACGCTGTATCAGGAGACCATCTACCAGGACGCGGAACGGCTGCGGCACGTGCTGGCCACCAACGCGGCCGGCGCCCAGGCGCGCACCCTGCCCGATCCGCCCATGAAGCTGATCGTGGCGGACGATCGCCGCGCGGTTCTGGTGCTGCACACCGACGAGCGCCGCGGCGATCCCATGGGTGTGCGCGTCGGCCCTTCTCCCACACTGGATCTGCTGGTCAAGACCTTCGATTCGCTGTGGTCCATGGCCACTCCGATCTCGGTCAACCCGTCCGAGGCATTGGACGAGCGGGACAAGGCCATCCTGACCCTGATGAGCATGGGCGCGACCGACGACACCATCGCCCGCCGCCTCGGTCTGTCCCGGCGCACGGTCGTGCGACGGACCGCGAGTCTGCTCGAGCGGCTCGGCGCCAGCACGCGCTTTCAGGCCGGAGTTCAGGCCACTCGCCGCGGCTGGCTCTGAGATACTGGCCAGTACGAAAGTGTGGTGTGCGTCACCTGAAAGGGTGTTCTCTGCAACATCCGCGCACCCCCGCGGCGATGGGTCAAGGGAGCTCGGGCGGTCTCGGCCGCACAGCTACCCCGTATAGGATTGCTCGGACCGCAAGTCCTCCGACGACCAGAATTTCAGACCGTTGGGTGGGGAACCGAATTCGCTCGGACTTGCGACCTGATGGATTGCGAGAGGTGACGAGTTCGAATGGATACTGCCCGCCGTTCCGCACGTGGTAGCCGCCGCCGCCGGTCGGGCAGCCCGCTGTTCGCCCAGTTGTTGACCGCCGCGGTCGAATCCGCTGCCGATGCGGTGGCCATCCGATTCAACCCGACCGGAGCTCCGGCGGACGCCCGCGAGCTCACCTATCGGGAACTCGACGAAGCCTCCTCGAAGCTCGCTCGCGAACTCATCGAACGCGGCGCCGGGCCGGGTGACGTGGTCGCCATCGGCATCTCACGGTCGCTCGAATCCGTCCTGGCGGTATGGGCCATCGCCAAGACCGGCGCGGCCTACGTCCCCGTCGATCCCTCCTATCCGGCCGAGCGCATCCAGTACCTGCTCTCGGACTCCGGCGCGGTCCTGGGTCTGACCACCGCGGCGCATCGCGCGGCCCTCGGCGACACCGTCGACTGGCTGCCGCTGGACGATGCGGACGTCACGGCCTCCGTCGAGGCGCGGCCCGCGCACCCCATCTCCTACGCCGACCGGGTTCGCCCGCTCACCGAGCAGCATCCGGCGTACGTCATCTACACCTCGGGTTCGACCGGTCTGCCCAAGGGCGTCGTGGTCACCCACACCGGTCTGGCGGGTCTGGTCGCGGCCGAGCGGGAACACTATGCGGTAACCGGTGATTCGCGGGTGCTGCACGTCTGCTCCCCGAACTTCGACGTCTCGGTGCTGGAACTGCTGCTCACCTTCTCCACCGGTGCGGCCCTGGTGATTTCGCCGCCCAAGGTGTTCGGCGGTGACGATCTCGCCGAACTGCTGCGCCGCGAACGCGTTTCGCACATGCTCATCACCCCCGCCGCCCTGGAATCGGTGGATCCGGCCGGACTGGACGAGCTGAAGGTCGTCGTGGTCGCGGGCGACAAGTTCGGACCCGAACTCGTGGCGCGCTGGGCCGTGCCCGGTCGCTCGTTCTACAACGGCTACGGGCCGACCGAGGCCACCATCCTGGCCACCAGCACCGCGGCCATGCTGCCCGGCGAGGCCATCACCATCGGCCCGGCCATCGCGGGCGTGGGCGCGTTCGTGCTCGACTCCCGGTTGCGGCCGGTGCCCGCCGGCGTCATCGGCGAGCTGTATCTCTCGGGTCCGGCGCTGGCGCAGGGCTACCTCGCCCGTCCCGGCCTGACCTCCGAGCGGTTCGTCGCCAGCCCGTTCGGCGCGGACACCGACAGCCCGGGCGCGCGCCTGTACCGCACCGGCGACCTGGTGCGACGCCGTGAGGACGGTGTCATCGAATACCTGGGCCGGTCCGATTTCCAGGTCAAGATCCGCGGTCTGCGCATCGAGCTCGGCGAGATCGACAACGCGCTGACCTCGCATCCGGACATCGACTTCGCGGTCACCATGGGCAAGACACTGCCCTCGGGCGCGACCGCGCTGGTCGCGTATGTGCTGGCCAAGCCCGGTCACGCCGCCGATCCGGCCGCGCTGAGCGAATTCGTCGGGCGCGGCATGCCCGCGCACATGGTGCCCTCGGCGATCGTGGTGCTGGACAAGCTCCCGCTCACCCCGAACGGCAAGCTGGACCGCGAGGCCCTGCCGGAACCGGTCTTCGAGACCACGGCCACCCGGCCCGCGTCGGGTCCGGTCGAGGAGAAGATCGCGGAACTCTTCGGCGAGCTGCTGCGCATGGACGAGGTGGGCGCGGACGATTCGTTCTTCGCCATCGGCGGCGATTCGATCATGTCGATCCAGCTGGTGTCGCGGGCCCGCGCGGCCGGCATCGTGTTCACGCCGCAGGACGTGTTCGAGCAGCGCACCGTGGCCGGGCTGGCCAAGGTCGCCATCGTCGGGGCGGAGAACGCTCCGGTCACGCTGGAGGAGCTGCCCGGCGGCGGTGTCGGTGACATTCCGCTGACCCCGGTGCTGGCCGATTACCTCGAAGACGGTGTGTTCAACCGTTTCTCGCAGAGCATGGTGCTGGCGCTGCCGGACCGCATCGACCGGGCGGGGTTGGCCGAGACGCTGAACGACGTACTCGCCCATCACGACATCCTGCGGGCGCGACTCGTGCGGGCGGACGGGCGATTCCAGCTCGAGGTGCCCGAAACCGGTGCGCCGAGCGCGGATTCGCTGATCGCCGAGGTCGAACTCCCGGCCGGCGTCGAGGGCGAGGAGCTGGCCCGGCTCGGCAGCGCCGCAATGGATTCCACCCTCGACGCGCTGGAACCCGCCGCCGGGCGCATGCTGGCCTTCACCTGGCTGCGCCGCCCCGATGCCCGCGACGTGCTGCTGGTGGCCGCGCACCACTTCGTCATCGACGGCGTCTCCTGGCGCATCCTCATCTCCGATCTGGTGGCGGCCTGGGCGCAGCGCGCGGCTGGACAGCGACCCTCGCTCCCCGCGATCGGCACCTCGTTCCGGCGCTGGGCGCACGGGCTGGCCGAGGCCGCCGCGAGCGAGTCCCGAGTCGCCGAGGTCGAGTACTGGCGCGATGTGCTGGCGACCGCCGACCCGCTGCTGGGCGCCCGCGAACTCGATTCCGTCGTGGATACTTTCGCGACCGTCGAACGGTTCACCGTGCAGGTGCCCTCGGATGTCACCGAGGCGCTGCTGAGCGAGGTCCCCGCGCTGTACCGCGGCGGCGTGAACGACGGCCTGCTGGCCGGGCTCGCGCTGGCCGTGCAGACCTGGCGGGCGCGTCGCGGTGTGGACGCACCGGTCACCCGGGTGCGCATGGAGGGCCACGGTCGCGAGGAGAGCGCCGTGCCCGGCGCCGACATCACCCGCACCATCGGCTGGTTCACCAGCGTGTACCCCGTCGCGCTGGACCTGACCGGCATCGACACCGCCGCCGCGCTCGAGGGCGGCTCGGTCACCGCGGCCGCGCTGCGCTCGATCAAGGAACAGCTGATCGCGCTGCCGGACAAGGGAATCGGCTTCGGTCTGCTGAAGCATCTGAACCCCGAGACCGCGAAGCGGCTGGACGGGCGGCTCGCGCAGATCGGATTCAACTACCTCGGCCGCGTCTCGGCCGACGAGGTCCCGGCCGGACTGGCCGACGCCGCGTGGATTCCGACCGATGCCCTGGGCGAACTGTCGGTCGAGCAGGACCCGAGCATGCCCGCCGGGATGGTGGTGGATTTCAACGCCATCGTCACCGACGGACCGGACGGTCGTCCGCGCATGTCGGTGTCCGTGCAGTACGCCGCGCGGATCCTCGACGACGCCGCCGTGCGCGAACTGGCGCAGGACTGGGTCACCGCGCTGACCGCCGTCGCACGCCATGTGCAGGATCCGGCCGCGGGCGGTCTGACGCCGTCCGACGTGCCGCTGGTCCGGGTCGCGCAGCCCGAGCTCGACACCTGGCGCGTCACCTACCCGGGCCTGTCGGACGTGCTGCCGCTCTCGCCGCTGGGCGCGGGCCTGCTGTTCCACACCCAGCTCACCCAGGGCGCGACCGACGACTACGTCACCCAGTTCGCGCTCGAACTCGGGGGACAGGTCGATGTGGAGCGGTTGCACCGCGCCTCCCAAGCCATCCTGGAACGGCACTCCGGACTGCGCGCCGCGTTCGTCACCGCCGCCGACGGCACCCCCGTGCAGGTCGTGGTGGATTCGGTCGAGGTCCCGTGGCAGGTCGTGGAAGGCATTGCCGACCAGGACATTCCGGAGCTGCTGGCGCAGGACCAGCGCACCCGGTTCGATCCCGCGCTCGCGCCCCTGATGCGGTTCACCGTGTACCGCACCGAAACCGGTCGCACCCACTTCGTGCTGACCACGCACCACCTGCTCTTCGACGGCTGGTCGCTGCCGCTGCTGATGAAGGATCTGCTGATCCTCTATGCGACGCACGGTGATTCCTCGATGCTGCCCCCGGCACGGCCGTACCGCGACTACCTGCGGTGGCTCTCGCGCCAGGACCGCGAGGCGACGCTGGACAAGTGGGTGAGCACCCTCGCCGGGGCGCAGCCCACCAAACTGTCCACGGTGCTGGAGAAGCCCGCACAGCCGGAAATCGGTTACGGCGAGATCGAATTCGAGTTCTCCGAAACCGAGACCGCCGCCGTCACCGCCTTCGCGGCGGCCGCGGAGGTCACGGTCAACACCGTCGTGCAGACCGCGTGGGCCCTGGTGCTGGCCACCCTCACCGATCGCGAGGACGTCGTCTTCGGAGCTGTCGTATCGGGTCGTCCGCCGCAGCTCGACGGCGTGGACGACATGATCGGCCTGTTCGTCAACACCATCCCGGTACGGGTGCGCTTCGATGCGCAATGGTCGGTGCGAGAACTGCTCACCGCGGTGCAGTCCGAGCAGGCCGGTCTGCTCGAACATCACTACCTGGGTCTGGCGGAGATCCAGAGTGCCGCGGGCACCGGCGGTGTCTTCGACTCGCTGGTGGCCTACGAGTCCTATCCGGTGGACGCCGACGGCCTCAAGGCCGCGGGTGGCTCCATCGACGGGCTCGAGATCGCCGGTGTGCAGTCGGTGACCTTCACCCACTACCCCGTCACCGTTGTCGTGGAATCCGGTGCGTGCCTGCGGTTCAAGGTGTGGCATCGCCGCGACACCGTCGGCGATCCGGCCGCGCGGGCGCTCGCCGACGTGCTGCGCACGCTCATCTCCCGTTTCGTGGCTGTGCCGTCGAATCCGATTGCCGCGCAGTCGAACTGGTGGCGCACGGGTGCGCTGCCCGCCGGGCTGGAACTGCCCGCGGATCGGCCGCGCCCGGCCACCCCGTCGCGTCGCGGCGGTGAACTGAGTTTCGATCTGCCCGCCGAGGTGCGCGCGGCACTGGAACAGGTGGCACGGCAGCGCGATTCCTCGCTGTTCACCCTGATGCACGCGGCCTTCGCGGTGCTGCTGGCCCGGCTCTCGGGCGGCACCCGCGAGATCGCCATGGGCGTGCTCGAGCCCGAAACAGCCGCGGTGCACCCGGTTTCGGCCACCGTGCTGCGGACCGAGGTGGATCCGGGCATCGCGTTCTCCGCGCTCCTGGACGCGGTGCGGCGGCTCGACGCCGACGCGCGCGAAAGCGACGGCGGCGCCGGCGAGCGGCTCGCCGATGTGCTGGACCTGGTGCGCGCCGCGGCGGGGCATCCGCCGTTCGAGGCGCTGCTCACCGCCGGGCAGAACGATTCGGGCAACGCGATCGCGCTGGCCGATCTGCAGCTCGACGTCTCCGAACCGGCCGACGCCGAGGGCGTCGTGCTGACCGTCACCTACGCCACCGATCTGTTCGACGAGCCCACCGTGCTGGACTTCGTGGACCGGCTCGGCCGCATCCTGCTGGCGGTGGCCGCCGATGCCGACACGGTGGTCGGCGATATCGCCATCTACGCGCCGGGTGAGCGCGAACTGGTGCTGCGCGAATGGAATACGCCGGGCGCACCCGTGCCCGAGGTGACACTGGTCGACCTGATCACCGCCGTGGCCGCGCAGCGACCCGACGGCACCGCCATTCGTTTCGACGGGGTCACGCTCACCTTCGGTGATCTGGTTCGCCGCGCCAATGCCGCCGCCCGGGCGCTGATCGCACAGGGCGCGGGTCCGGAATCGCTGGTGGCGGTTGCCGTTCCGCGCACCGCCGACCTGCCGGTGGCACTGCTCGCGGTGCTCATCTCCGGTGCGGGCTACCTGCCCATCGACACCGCGTACCCCGCGCAGCGACTCGAGTTCATGCTGGGCGACTCCCGCCCGGTCTGCGTGCTCACCACGGCGGACGAGCGAGACGCGGTGCCCGCCGGGGACATTCCGGTGGTGCTGCTCGAAGAGTCCCGCGGCCTGTCCGACGCCCCGGTCACCGACGCCGATCGCCGCGCCCCGCTGCGCGCCGATCACCTGGCCTACGTCATCTACACCTCCGGTTCCACCGGTGTGCCCAAGGGCGTCGGAGTGGCCCACCGCAATGTGGTGGAGCTGTTCGCGAACACCCAGGCGCACTTCGAATTCGACGACACCGACGTGTGGACGCTGTTCCACTCCTTCGCCTTCGACTTCTCGGTGTGGGAACTGTGGTGCGCCCTGGCCAACGGCGGCGCTGTCGTGGTGGTCGACCACCTCACCTCGCGTTCGCCGGAACAGTTCCGCGAGTTGCTGATCCGCGAACGGGTCACGGTGCTCAACCAGACCCCGTCGGCCTTCTACCAGCTCGCCGAGGCCGATCGCGCGGCCGCCGCGCAGCCGGGGGACTACGCGCTGCGGTACGTCGTATTCGGCGGTGAGGCACTGGATCTGCGTCAGCTGCGCCGCTGGTACGAACGGCATCCGTCGAACTCTCCGACGCTGGTCAACATGTACGGCATCACCGAGACGACGGTGCACGTGTCGTTCCTGGCCCTGGACGAGGAACTGGCCGAGCAGCCCAGCAGCATCATCGGCCGGGCGCTGCCGGGCCTGAGCGCCCGCGTGCTCGATCAGCGCCTGAACCCGGCGCCGGTCGGCGTCGCGGGTGAGATCTACGTCGACGGCGCGCAGCTCTCGCGCGGCTACCTCGGCCGCCCCGGGCTCACCGCGACCCGATTCGTCGCGAATCCCTACGGCCCGGCCGGTTCTCGCGTGTACCGAACCGGTGACGTGGGCCGCTGGGCCGGATTCGGCGGCGAGGCCAACCTCGAATACGCCGGGCGCAGCGATCAACAGGTGCAGCTGCGCGGCTTCCGCATCGAACTCGGCGAGATCGAGACCGCGCTGTTGAAGCTGACGGGCGTGAGCCAGGCCGTGGTGTTGGTGCGCACCGACAACGGTGTGGATCAACTGGTGGGATACGTGGTGACCGAAGGCGATTCGGCCTTCGACCCCGCCGCCGCCAAGACCGCCCTCGGTGAATTCCTCACCGCCTACATGGTTCCCGACGCCATCGTCGCGCTGGACGTGCTGCCGCTCACCCCGAACGGCAAGCTCGACCGCAAGGCGCTGCCCGCACCGGAGTTCGGCGGATCCGCCGCGTACCGCGCCCCGCGTACCGAGGCCGAACGCGTCATCGCCGCCGAGTTCGCCGCCCTGCTGGGCGCGGCCGAGGTCGGAGTGGACGACGACTTCTTCGCGCTCGGCGGCAACTCGCTGCTGGCGACCCGCGCACTGGCCCGCGTCAACGAGGCGCTCGGCGCGAATCTCGCTGTGCGCGAACTGTTCGAGGCCTCCACCGTCGCGGCCCTGGCCGCCAAGGTGGTGACCGGCGCGGCGGCCAACCGCCCGCCGCTGGTGCGAACCGAGCGTCCCGCCCGTCCGCCGCTCTCGCTCGCACAGCAGCGGATGTGGGTCATCAACCAGATCGATCCGGACTCGCCCGCCTACAACATCCCACTGGCACTGCGGCTTTCGGGCTCCCTCGACATCGAGGCCCTGCGCGCCGCGGTCCTGGACGTCGTCGAACGCCACGAGGCCCTGCGCACCCGCTACCCGGTCGACGGCCCCGGCGGCCTGCCCTACCAGGACATCCTCACCGTCGCCGACGCACTGCCCGGCGGTCTGGCGGTCGAGCCGCTCGCCAACGCGCAGCACCGCATGATCGAGGTGCTGTCGAGCGGTTTCGACGTCACCGCCGCGGTTCCGCTGCGCGCCCTGCTGTGCAGTGACGGCAGTGCGGGCACCGAGCACTACCTGGTGGTTGTCGTACACCACATCGCCACCGACGCGGCGTCCCTGCCACCGCTGGCTCGGGATCTGATGACCGCCTACGTGTCCCGGGCAGCGGGCGCCGCCCCGGTCTGGGCTCCGCTCGCGGTGCAGTACACCGACTTCGCCATCTGGCAGCGCGAGGTCATCGGCACCGACGACGACGAGAACTCGGTCGCCGCAGGACAATTGGCGTACTGGCGCGATCAGCTCGCCGGTGCGGCCGGGAGTCTGGCACTGCCGTTGGATCGGCCGCGCCCCGCCGTGCGGACGATGCAGGGCGGCGCAACGACTTTCACGCTGCCGGCCGAGGTGCACGAGGGCCTGCAGCGGATCGCCCGCGAGCACAGCGCGTCGCTGTTCATGGTCGTGCACGCCGCGCTCGCGGTGCTGCTCTCGCGGATCTCGGGCAGCCGGGACGTCACGATCGGCACCCCGATCGCCGGTCGAGGTGAGCGGGTACTGGACGACGTGGTCGGCATGTTCGTGAACACGCTGGCACTGCGCACCCCGGTCGATTCGGCGGCGGCGTTCGACGAACTCGTCGACCGCGCCCGCGAAGCCGACCTGGCCGCGTACGGCAATGCGGACCTCCCGTTCGAGCGGGTCGTCGAGGTCGTGGCTCCCGACCGGGCCGGTGCGCAGGATCTGTTCCAGGTCGTGCTCTCGTTCCAGAACACCGAGCGGGCCGAACTGGAGCTGCCCGGTCTGAGCATCACCGGCCTGGACACCGGTGCGATTTCGGCCAAGTTCGATCTGCAGGTGACCATCGATCCTCGGCAGTGGGAGGCCGACGGCACCATCGGCGAACTCGCCGGCGCGATCACCTACGCCGCGGACATCTTCGACGAGGCCACCATCCGCACCTTCGGGGAGCGGTTGCAGCGGGTGCTCACCGCGGTGGCCGCCGATCCCGCCCAGCTGGTCGGGGCCATCGACTTCGGTGGCATCGCACCGCATCGCCCGCAGTCGGTGGCGGCGCCGGTCACCGAGGCGTCCGCGGTCACCCGCGGCACCGCCTTGCCGCAGTTGCTCACCGCGGCGGTCGAGGACGACCCCGACGGTCCGGCGCTGGTCTGGGGCGAGGACGCGCTGTCCTACCAGGAACTCGATGCCCGTTCCTCACGTCTGGCGCGAGTGCTCATCGGCCGCGGCAGCGGTCCGGGCACAGGTGTCGCGCTTCGTCTGGATCGCGGGATCGACGCGGTCGTCACGACCTGGGCGGTGCTCAAGGCGGGCGCCACTCTGGTGCCGGTGGCCGGTGTGGATGATTCGCTCCCCGCGGATCTGGTGATCAAGGTCGGTCTGACGGCCGCTGCCGACCCCTCGGCCGGTGGCGTCGACTGGTTGGTGCTGGCCGATCCGTCGCTGGTCACCGAGATCGCGGCCGCCTCACCCCGCCCGGTCACCTACGCCAACCGCACCCGAGCCCTGCAGGGTGGCGACACCGCGTTCGTGAACGGAACGCAGGTCCTGAGCTATGACGAGCTCGCGGAGCTGGTCAACCGGGTCACCGCGCGTTCCGACCTCACCTTCGAATCGCGCACCCTGCGTTCCGGTCGGCCCGAGACGCTCGCCGCCACCGTCGAGGTGCTCGCGGCGGGTGCGAGCGGTGCGTCGGTGGTCGTCACGTCCGTCGATACCGGCGAACTCACCGAGGTGCTGTCCGAGGAATGGGTGACCCACCTGTTCGCGACCGATGTCGACGGGCTGGGTTCGGAGCCGCTCGAGGATCTGAGGGCGGTGATCCTGGACGGCGGGTCTGTGGACGGGGCCTCTGGTCGCGTGCCATGGGTCGGCAGTCTGATATCACTCGAGAGCCTGTAGAGGTATAACCGCAGTTCGGACGGTGGGCGCGGTGAGGCGCCCACCCTTCGGATGTCCAATCGGACCGCGGGGAGTGAACACACGGCAAAAGCCGGGCAACCTTCTGAAATGAACCCTTGTCGAAATGTCGCATTCGGCCTAGATTGTCTTGCGCTCTCCAGGGCGCAGATTTTCTTTGTGTCGAACGGTGAGGGGAAGAGCGTCGCATGCTCCGGGGTGAGGACAATGCCGTAGGCGACGCCGTGATCGGGACAGCGCGGGACCGCCGCCGCCCCACGCGAACCCGCACTCAGCGGGTCACGACCCTGCCGCAGTTCATGGCCGCGGCGGTCGAGGCCGATCCGCTGGCGACCGCCCTGGTCTTCGGTGACGAGAACCGCACCTTGGGCTCGCTGACCTACGCGGAGCTCGACGAGCGCTCGAATCGATTGGCGCGGTTGCTGATCGAGCGTGGTGTCGGTCCCGAAGACCTGGTCGCGGTGGGAATCGCGCGCTCGATCGAATCGGTGCTCGCGGTGTGGGCCGTCGCCAAGACCGGCGCCGGATTCGTCCCCGTGGATCCTCGATATCCGGCCGATCGCGTCGCGCACATGGTCACCGATTCCGGAGCTGTCCTGGGCCTCACCGTCGACGCGGTACGCGAATCGCTTCCCGGGGTGGTGGAGTGGCTGGCGATCGACGCTTACGACGGGTCGACGACGCTCGCCGCGTATCCGGCCGAGCTGATCACCTCCACCGACCGGGTGCGACCCCTGCGCGCCGGCCATCCGGCGTACGTCATCTACACCTCGGGTTCCACCGGTAAGCCCAAGGGCGTGGTGGTCAGCCAGGCCGGTGTCTCCGTGTTCTGCGGCGAACAACGCGAGAGGTTCCTGGCCGCGGCAGATTCCCGTGTGCTGCACTTCGTCTCACCCTCGTTCGACATCTCGGTCGGTGAGCTGCTGCTCGCGATCGGCGCGGCCGCGACCCTGGTGATCGCCGCGCCGACGATTTACGGCGGCGAGGATCTGGCCGCGCTCCTTCGCCGTGAGCGAGTGACGCACATGCTGATCACGCCCTCGGTGCTGAACTCCGTCGATCCGGCCGGACTGGACACCGTACGGGTGGTCGTCGCCGGTGGCGAGGCGGTGCCACCGGATCTGGTGCGGCGCTGGGCGATTCCGATCGCCGAAGGCCGTACCAGGATCGTGGTGAACGGGTACGGCCCCACCGAAGCCACCATCTTCGCCAATTCCACGGAGCTCTCGCCTGACCGGCCGGTCACGATCGGCACGCCGTTCCGGGGGTTGGCCGAGTATGTGCTGGACGATCGGCTCGCGCTGGGATCGGTGAGTGTGACAGGCGAGTTGTACATGGCCGGAGCGCAATTGGCTCGCGGCTATCACAATCGGGCGGGACTCACCGCCCAGCGATTCGTCGCGAATCCGTACGGCGAGCCGGGATCCCGGATGTACCGGACCGGAGACCTGGTTCGCCGTCTCGACTCCGCGGATCTGGAGTATCTGGGACGCAACGATTTCCAGGTGAAGATTCGCGGCTTCCGGATCGAACTCGGCGAGATCGATGCGGTGCTGGCCACGCACGACACGGTCGATTTCGCGGTCACCATCGGCCACGAATTGCCCAGCGGTGCGACGATTCTCGCCTCGTATGTGCACTCCGTGACCGAGGCGGCGCCGGATCCGGGCGAGCTGATCCGGTTCGCCGCGCGCAGCCTTGCCTCGCACATGGTGCCCGCGGTGATCGTGGTGCTCGATTCCGTCCCACTGACTCCCACCGGAAAACTCGATCGCCGGGCGCTTCCGATACCGCGGTTGCGCGGCAACGAGTTCCGCGCACCGCAGGGCGGTCTCGAGCGGGTCGTAGCGGATGTCTACGCCGAGCTGCTGAATCCGGCCGACCCGATCGGCGCGGAGGACAGTTTCTTCGAGCTCGGCGGAAACTCGCTGATGGCCACCAGGGCCGCCGCCCGCCTGGGCGCACTGATCTCGGCCCGGGTTCCCGGCCGGCTGATCTTCAATGCGCCCACGGTTGCCGAACTCGCCGCCCGGCTGGCCGAACTCGAGGGTGCGGGCGGCCGAGTGCCGCTGGTCCCCGCGGTGCGCCCGGAGCGCATTCCGCTGTCCCCTGCCCAGGGACGTATGTGGTTCCTGAATCAGTTCGACACCGGCTCGGCGGCCGGCAATATTCCGTTCGCGCTTCGCTTGGTCGGACCGCTGGACGTCCAGGCGCTGCGCGCGGCGTTCGGGGATCTGGTCGATCGGCACGAGACATTGCGCACGGTGTATCCGGCCGTCGACGGCGTGGGGTACCAGAAGATCCTCCCGGTCGGGCGAGCGTTCGCGGAACTGACACCTCAGTGGGTGGAGCCGGGTGCGCTGATCGATCGGCTGACTCGTTCGGCCGGAACCGGATTCGACGTGTCGGCCGACGTGCCGCTGCGTGTGGACCTGGCCCGGATCGGGACCGAGGACCATGTACTCGCGGTCGTCGTGCACCACATCGCCGCGGACGGCGCGTCGATGGGCCCGTTCGCACACGACCTGATGACCGCATATCTCGCGCGGGTCGATGGCGAGCGGCCGCGGTGGAATCCGCTCCCGGTGCAGTACACCGACTACACCCTGTGGCAGCGTGAGCTCCTGGGCGACGAGCAGGAGGGCGATTCCCTCGCCGCCCGGCAAATCGGCTACTGGCGCGAAGCACTGGCCGGAATCCCCGATCGGATCGATCTGCCCGCCGATCGCCCGCGACCGGCCGTGGCCTCCGGCCGAGGCGCGATGCACAGCTTCGAGATCGACGGCGCACTGCGCGCCGGAATCGAGGCGCTCGCACACGATATCGGTGGCTCGCCGTTCATGGTGCTGCACAGCGCTTTCGCGGCGCTGCTTGCTCGCCTGTCGGGTCTGGCCGACATCGTGATCGGGACGCCCGTGGCGGGCCGTGGCGAGGCCGAACTCGACGGCTTGATCGGAATGTTCGTCAACACGCTGGCGCTGCGCACCCGGATCGACCCGTCCGCCGCGTTCGGCGACCTGCTGAGAAGTGCCAGGGACACCGACCTCGCGGCCTTCGCGCACGCCGAGTTGCCGTTCGAACGTCTGGTGGAGGTACTGGACCCGGTCCGGTCTCAGTCGCACCATCCGCTGTTCCAGGTGGCCCTGTTCTTCCAGAACCTCGACGCGGCGGCCGTACAGCTGCCCGGATTGAGCGTCAGCGAAGTCGAATTCGGCGGCGCGGTGGCAAAATTCGACCTCCAACTCTCGATCGTGCCGCGCAGCCGCGACGGGCACCACGATGACTTCGGTGCGCTGTTCACCTATGCCACGGACCTTTTCGATGATTCGACCGTGGCCCGCTTCGCGGAGCGGTTCCTTCGGCTGTTGTCCGCGGTGGTCGCCGAGCCCGGGCGGCCGCTCGCGGACATCGATCTGCTCGAGCCGGTCGAGCGTGAGCGAATCCTGCGGAGCTGGAACGACACTCGGCACGCGGTGCCCGCCGGACTGCTTCTCGACGACTATCGCCGTGCGGTCGAGGCACATCCCGATGTCGTCGCGTTGCGATACGAGAGCGAGGTGCTGACCTATCGGGAATTCGACGAGCGGGTCAATCGCCTGGCTCGCCTGTTGATCGCGCGTGGTGTCGGCCCGGAATCGCTGGTGGGGCTCGCTGTTCGCCGATCACTCGATCTGGTGGTCGGGATGTACGCGGTGATCGCGGCCGGCGGTGCGTACGTGCCGCTGGATCCGGATCATCCGGCCGAGCGCATCGCGCACATCCTGGACACCGCGCGCCCGGTCTGCGTACTGTCCACGGCCGATGCCGCGCAGTCGATTCCCACGGATATCGCTGTGCTGCGGCTGGATTCACTCCGGCTGAGCGACTACAGCGGTGCACCGCTGACCGCCGCCGATCTACTCGGTCTCCTCCGCCCCGAGCATCCGGCGTATGTCATCTTCACCTCGGGCTCCACCGGCCGCCCCAAGGGCGTCGCGGTATCGCACGCGGCCATCCACAACCAGCTCGCGTGGATGCTGCGGGAGTACCCGCTCGGGCCCGGAGATGTCTATCTGCAGAAGACGGCCACCACGTTCGATGTGTCACTGTGGGGCTATTTCATGCCGCTGCGCACCGGCGCGACGCTGGTCGTGGCCACGCACGACGGGCACCGAGATCCGCGATATGTCGCGGAAACAATTGGCGGACGAGGGGTCACGGTCACGGACTTCGTGCCGTCGATGCTGAGCGTGTTCGCCGCGCACACCCCGCCGGGATCGATGCCGACGCTGCGTGAGGTGTTCGTGATCGGTGAGGCGCTGCCGCCGGAGACCGTGGCCGCCTTCGCCACGGTGTCCGATGCCCGCGTCCACAACCTGTACGGCCCGACCGAGGCGGCGGTGTCGGTCACCTACTGGCAGGCGCGGGGCGACGAGCATCCGACGGTGCCGATCGGCCGGCCGCAGTGGAACACCGAAGTGTTCGTCCTGGATTCGCGGCTGCGGCCGGTCCCGACCGGTGTCGCGGGTGAGTTGTACTTGGCGGGCGATCAACTGGCGCGCGGTTATGTGGGCCGCCCCGATCTGACCTCGGATCGCTTCGTCGCGAATCCGTTCGCCGACGGTGCGCGCATGTATCGCACCGGTGACCTGGTGGTGTGGCGTGCGGGCGAGGGCGATCGGCCGCAGCGTCTGGATTACATCGGTCGTACCGACTTCCAGGTGAAGTTCCGTGGTCAGCGCATCGAACTCGGTGAGATCGAGACCGTACTGTTGGCGCAGCCCTCGGTGAGCCAGGCCGTAGCGCTGGTCATGCCGTCCGAACTCGGTGATCAGCTGGTCGCCTACGCGGTCGCCGCACCTGCGGGCGTGATCGACCGGACATCGGTCCTCGGCGAACTGGCCGAGCGGTTGCCGGGATACATGGTGCCTGCGGCGCTGACCGTTCTCGCGGAGTTTCCGCTGAACTCCAGTGGCAAGCTGGATCGCAGGGCGCTGCCCGCGCCGACCTTCGTGCATCGTGAATTCCGTGCTCCGGCAACGCCGGTCGAGGAACTGACGGCAGGGGTGTTCGCGGAAGTGCTGGGTATCGGCCGGGTCGGCGCGGACGACGACTTCTTCGCTCTCGGCGGCAATTCGCTGATCGCCTCCCGGGTGGTGGCGCGCCTGGGGGCGGCGCTGGGGGATCGGATTCCGATTCGGATGCTGTTCGAAGCGCCGACTGTCGCGGCGCTGGCCCGAGCCGCCGCCGCTCGCGCGCACGGTGGCCGGAGCGCGGAGCTGGGTGCAATCGCACGGCCCGAGCGGCTCCCGCTGTCGCTGGCCCAGCAGCGCATGTGGTTCCTGAATCGCTTCGAGGACACTGGCGATGGCGGAGTGAGCGCCGGGTCGGCCGCCTACAATCTGCCGTTCGCGCTGCGCCTGTCGGGCGTCCTGGACGCTCAGGCCTTGAGCGCGGCGCTGGATGACGTGGTGGCCCGGCACGAGGTGCTGCGCACCGTGTATCCCGAGACGGACGAGGGGCCGGTGCAGGTGGTCCTGCCGATGGCGGCGGACCCGGTGCTGGCTCCGACGCCGAGCAGAATCACCGCCCACGAGGTTCGCGGGGCCGTCTTCGAACTGGCGATGACGCCGTTCGACGTGACCCGGGACGTCCCGATCCGCGTGCGGCTCTGGGAGATCGGCGAACCCGCGCCGGGCACACCGCGCGACTATGTGCTCGCCGTGGTCGCTCATCACATCGCCGCGGACGCCTCGTCGATGGGGCCGCTGGAGCGCGACATCATGCACGCCTACGCCGCGCGGGTCGCCGGAACGGAACCAGGGTGGACCCCACTGGCAGTGCAGTACGCCGACTACGCACTGTGGCAGCGTGCCGTGCTCGGTGACGAGTCCGACCCGGAAAGCACCGCCGCACAGCAGATCGCCTTCTGGCAGCGGGAACTGGCGGGATTGCCCGCACTGCTGGAATTGCCCGCCGATCGGCCTCGCCCGGCCGTGGCGACGTCGAACGGCGCCCGGGTCGAGGTCCGGATCGGCGCTCGAACCCATGCGGGACTTGTGAAGCTGGCCAAGGATCATCAGGCGACCCTGTTCATGGTCGTGCACGCCGCGTTCGCGGCGCTGCTGGCGCGGTACTCCGGGTCCGGCGACATCGCGATCGGCACGCCCGTCGCCGGGCGCGGCGAGCGCGAACTGGACGACCTGGTGGGCATGTTCGTCAACACCGTCGTGTTCCGCTGCCGTGTAATGGACGCAGAATCCTTCTCGGACCTGCTCACTCGACAGCGGGAGAGCGATCTGCGGGCGTTCTCGCATGCCGATGTGCCGTTCGAACGACTCGTGGAGGCGCTCGATCCGCCGCGGACCACGGCCTATCACCCGCTGTTCCAGGTCGGGCTCTCGTTCCAGAACCTGGCGCGCTCGGTGCTCGAGCTACCGGGCCTGAGCATCGCCTCCCTCGACGCGGCGGTCGAGGTGTCGCAATTCGATCTGCACCTGATCGTCTCCGACGGTTACGACGAGGCCGGAGACGCGACCGGCATCGGCGGATATCTCACCTACGCAACGGATCTCTTCGATGCAGGCACCGCCGCGCTGATCGTGGAACGGCTGATCCGGGTGCTCGACTCGGTGGCGCTCGACCCGACCGTACCGATCGGCGATATCGAACTGCTCACCGCTCACGAGCGCACCGAACTGCTGCACACCCGTAACGCGACCGGCCGCCGGGCCGAGCCGGCGACCCTGGCCTCGCTGTTGCGCGGCACCGCCGACAAGGATCCGGCGGCCATCGCCCTGGTCGGTCCGGACGGCGAGCGGCTGAGCTATCGCCGGCTGGATGAGCGAGTGAATCAGCTTGCCCGGCAGTTGATCGCGCGGGGCGTCGGCCCGGAGACGCGGGTGGCCTTGGCGCTGCGTCGTTCGGTGAACCTGGTGGTGGCCATGTACGCGGTCGCCGTCGCGGGCGGTGCGTATGTGCCCGTGGACCCCGATCACGCCGCCGAGCGGACCGACGCCGTCCTGACGACGGCCGAGCCGCTGTGGGTGCTGACCGATGCCGAGACCCGCTTCGACACCACGCGCGCGCCGATCCTGTCGGTGGACGACCTGGCGACGGAATCGGTTGCGGTGGAGCCGATCACAGATGCCGAGCGAATCTCGCCGCTGCTGGCCGCGCATACCGCGTACGTGATCTTCACCTCGGGATCGACCGGCACGCCGAAGGGCGTGACGATCTCGCACGCCGCGATCGTGAACCAACTGCTCTACAAGACAGCGGATTTCGGGCTGAGCGCTCAGGATGTGATGTTGCTCAAGACCGCCGCGACCTTCGACCTCTCGGTCTGGGAGTTCTGGTCGGCGGCGGTATCGGGTGGGCGGCTGGTGCTCGCGACCGCCGAGGGGCATCGCGACCCCGCCTATCTGAACGAGTTGATCGTTCGCGAATCGATCACCACCCTGCACGCGGTGCCGTCGATGCTGGACGCGCTGCTGGCCGAATCCCGCGGCGCCGCCACCGGTTCGCTGCGCCGGGTGCTGGCCATCGGGGAAGCCCTGCCCGCCGCGACGGCGCGGCAGTGGCGGACCGCGCACCCCACCGCCGTTCTGTACAACCTGTACGGGCCGACCGAAGCGGCCGTATCGATCACCGTGCACGAGGTCACCGACGCCGATCTGGTCGCGGTGCCGATCGGACTGCCGCAGTGGAACAGTCAGGTGTACGTGCTGGATTCGCGGTTGCGCCCCGTTCCGGCCGGGGTGTCCGGTGAGCTGTACCTGGCCGGTGCGCAGCTGGCGCGCGGATACCAGGGCCGGCCCGATCTGACCGCCGATCGATTCGTGGCGAATCCCTTCGGCGACAGCGGTTCCCGGATGTACCGGACCGGCGACCTGGTGACCTGGAACGCCGAGGGCGAGCTCGATTACCTGGGTCGCACCGATTTCCAGGTCAAGATTCGAGGGTTCCGGATCGAACCGGGCGAGGTCGAGGCCGCGCTGACGGCGCTGCCCTCCGTCGCGCGAGCCGCCGTGCTGGCACGATCCGATCGCACCGGGGATCATCTGGTCGCGTACCTGGTCGGCGCGAATATCGACGTGCCGCAGGTGAAAGCGAACCTCTCGACGCGTCTGCCGTCGTACCTGGTGCCTTCCGCCTTCGTGGTACTGGACGAGTTGCCGCTCACCACGAACGGCAAACTCGATCGCACCGCCCTCCCGGAACCGGTCTTCGAGGCGGGGGTGTTCCGCGCGCCGTCGACTCCGATCGAGGAGATCGTCGCGGGCGTCTTCGCCGATGTCCTGGGCTCCGAGCAGGTGGGCGCGGATGACGACTTCTTCGCTCTCGGTGGCAATTCGCTGTCCGCGGCCCGGGTGGCGGCGCGGATCGGAGCGGGCATGGGCCGGCGGATTCCGGTGCGCGCCCTGTTCGAGTCGCCGACCGTGGCGGGTCTGTCCGTACGCGTTCAGCAGGCGGGCGTGGATGATCGACCACTGCTGTCCGCGCACGCCGGTGGCGCCCGGCGGCCGAGTTCCATTCCGCTTTCTCTGGCGCAGCAGCGCATGTGGTTCCTCAACCGTTTCGACAGCACGTCGGCCGCCTACAACATTCCGGTGGCGGTCCGGCTCACCGGCACCCTCGACGTGGACGCGCTGCGTGCGGCAATCGCCGACGTGATCGACCGGCACGAAGTCCTGCGGACCGTCTACCCGGAGGTCGACGGAGACCCGGTGCAGCTGATTCTGCCGGTGACACAGGCGGTTCCGGACCTGTCGGAGGTGCCGCTGCGATCCGCGGACATTCGCGAATCGGTGGCGGGGTTCCTCTCGGCGGGATTCGATGTGACCACCGAACCGCCGTTGCGGGCGAGGCTGTTCCGGATCGAGGACACCGAGATCCCGGAGTATGTCCTGGCATTCCTCACGCACCACATCAGCGCGGACGGCTGGTCCATGGCCCCGCTCACCCGCGAGGTGATGATCGCCTACGCGGCGCGGCAGTCCGGTGCGGCTCCCGGTTGGGCCCCGCTGCCGGTGCAATACGCCGATTACAGCGGCTGGCAGCGTGAGTTGCTCGGCAGCGCAGACGATCCCGGCAGTGTGCTTTCGACCCAGTCGGAGTACTGGCGGACCGCGCTCGCGGACCTGCCCGACGAGCTGAAACTGCCCTCGGATCGTCCCCGTCCGGCGGTGTCGTCGGGCGCGGGCGGCCGAGTGCGGTTCACGATCGATCGCGACACCACCGAAGCGCTTCGAGACATCGCCCGAGCGGGCAACGCGACCATGTTCATGGCCTTGCACGCCGCACTGGCGCTGCTGCTGGCGCGATCCAGCGGCACCGACGACATCGCCATCGGCACCCCGGTGGCCGGGCGCGGCGAAGCCGAACTCGACGAGGCGATCGGAATGTTCGTCAACACCCTGGTGCTGCGCACCCGGGTGCGCGGTGCGGAGGACTTCACGACCCTGCTGGCTCGGGCGAGAGATGCTGATCTGCACGCATTCGCGCACGCGGACGTGCCGTTCGAGCGGCTGGTGGAGATTCTCGCCCCGGTCCGGTCCACCGCGAGGCACCCGCTCTTCCAGGTGATGCTCTCGTTCCGGAAACTCCCCGAAGGGTCTTTCGAGCTGCCGCAGTTGCGATTCGAACTCCTCGACCTGGACTTCACGGTCGAACAGTTCGACCTCTCGCTGACCGTGAGCGAACTGCCCGAGTCCGGTATGCACGCCGAGTTCTCCTTCGCGGCAGACCTTTTCGACGAGGGCACGGTCCGAGTGCTGGCCGAACGGTTCCTGCGTCTGCTGGCGCGGATCACCGAGCGGCCGGATACGCCCGTGGGCGACCTGTCGTTGCTCGGCGAGGAGGAGGCGCGGCTGCTCACCGCCGGTGCGAGGGAACTCGCGCCGGGAGCGGTGCTTCCCGAGCTGCTGACCCGGGGCGTGCGCTTCGGCGTGGACCGCACGGCGGTGCGCTTCGGCGAGCGGTCCACCAGTTACGGCGAGCTGGACGAGTATTCCTCTCGACTCGCCCGGGTGCTCATCGATCGTGGTGTGGGACCGGACATGCTCGTCGCAGTGGCATTTCCGCGTTCCCTGTGGGGCATCATGGCGATCTGGGCGGTCGCCAAATCCGGTGCCGCGTTCGTGCCGGTCGATCCCGCCTATCCGGTGGATCGAGTGCGCTACATGGTGCGGGATTCGGGTGTGGTCCTCGGCCTCACCACATCCGAGTTCACCGATGTCCTACCGCAAGAGGTGGATTGGCTCGTTCTGGACGCCCCCTTCACCGATCGGCTGTGCGCCTCCAGGTCCGCCGACCCGATCGGGGACGTCGACCGGATCGGGCCCCTGCGCCCGGATCAGCTGGCATACCTCATCTACACCTCCGGATCGACCGGTGCGCCGAAGGGCGTCGCGGTCACGCATGCCGGATTGAGCGGCCTGGTCGACTCCGACATCGAGCTGTACCGGCTCGCGCCCTCGCATCGGATGCTGCACGTCTGCTCACCGAGTTTCGACCAGTCGATCGAGGAGTGGCTGCTCGCGTTCCATGCCGGTGCCACCCTGGTGATCGCACCCTCTGAGGTCGCGGGCGGGGCGGACCTGCACGGACTGCTTCGCTCCGAGCGGGTGACGCACATGATCATCACCCCGGCTCAGCTGAGCACGGTCGAGCCCGCGGGTCTGGATCACCTGGAACTGGTGGCGACCGGCGGCGAGGCCACCACGGCGGAACTGGTGGCCAAATGGCAGCCGGGCCGCCGATACCTCAACGGGTACGGGCCGACCGAAGCGACTATCGGCGCCACATATACAACACTCGTTGCAGGACAGCGTATTTCTATCGGTCGCCCGATTCCCGGGGTCTCGGCTTTCGTGCTGGACACCCGGCTCAATCCGGTGCCACCGGGAGTGGCGGGCGAGCTGTATCTGGCGGGTGCGGCACTGGCCCGCGGGTATCACGGCCGGCCCGGGCTGACATCCGAGCGGTTCGTAGCCAACCCGTGGGGCCCGCCCGGAGCGCGGATGTACCGAACGGGGGACATCGTGAGCCGGCATGCCGGAGCATCGGCGGCCCGGGACGATGGATCCCCGCACGGGTGGGAGCTGGACTACGGCGGTCGCTCCGATTTCCAAGTCAAGATTCGAGGCTTCCGCATCGAACTCGGTGAGATCGACACGGTGCTCGCCGCGGTCGACTCCGTCGAGCACGCGGTGACGCTGGGCCGGCCCACCCCCGCCGGGCAGATCGCGTTGGTCTCCTATGTGGTTCCGGCGGCCGGACAGGTCATCGATCGCGAACGGCTGCTTCGGATCGCCGCCGCCGATCTGCCCTCCTATATGGTGCCGTCCGCGATCGTCGTGCTCGACGCGCTGCCGTTGACTCCGGTCGGCAAACTGGATCGGGCCGCGCTGCCGGAACCGATCTTCGAGGCCCGTGCCCACCGGGAGCCGTCCACCCCGCGGGAGCGACTCGTGGCCGAGGTCTATACAGAGGTACTGGCCCGAGAGCTGGTCGGGGCCGACGACGACTTCTTCGAGCTGGGCGGCAACTCGCTGCTGGCAACCCGCGTCGTGAGCCGCCTCGAGGAGCGGACCGGTGTCCGGCTCCCGATGTCCGTGGTGTTCGGCGATGCCACCGTCGCCGGCTTGGCCGATGCGCTCGACGTCGCGCACGCCGCCGATTCGTCGAAGACCCCGGACGGCGCGTACTCGGCCGACCTGGGCGTGATGCTGCCGTTCCGCGCCGAGGGCACCCGCGCGCCGCTGTTCTGTGTCCATCCGCTCTCCGGCCTGGCCTGGTCCTATTCGGGTCTGGCCAGATCACTCCCGGCAGATCAGCCCCTCTATGGAATCCAGTCACCCGCCCTGACCGAACCGGATTTCGCCCCGGCCTCCCTGCTGGAGATCGTGGACCGCTATGTCGCCGAGGTTCGCCTGGTGCAGCCACGGGGGCCGTATCGGCTGCTCGGCTGGTCGCTCGGCGGCAAGCTCGCGCACGCGATGGCGACCAGAATGCAGGCACAGGGCGATCAGGTCGAACTGCTGGCCGTGCTGGACGGCTACCCGGGTGCGGATCATGAGGAATTCCAGGCCGTGGTGCGCGACGGCCTCGCGGAGCTCGGGATCGACGTCGACAGCCTGCCGGATCCCTCGGTGCTCGGCGACGCAGCGCTGGATGCGCTGTCCGCGGCGCTCTCGCCGGACCTGATCGGCCTGACTCCGGAACGAGTCCGCCGAATGTACGAGACGGTCATGCGCACAGTCGAATTCGAGTCCGGCTTTCAGCCGGAGGTGTTCGACGGGACGCTGTGGTTCTTCCGGGCGGCCGAGGAGGCGTCCCATGCGGTCGCGGGCCGCGACCCCGCCGACTGGCGGCCCTTCGTGTCCGGCGAGGTCGACGACCATCCGATTCCGGCCACTCACGACCGGATGACGGAATCGGACGCACTCGCCAGGATCGGGGACGTTCTGGCGGACCGGCTCACGGCACTCGATATCCGTACCGGCACCCGGGACGGGGTGACCGACACGGTGTCGCCGAGCACCGTGCTGCCGAGCAGTGAGATGCACGACCTGTTCGCCGTCGAGCGGGTCGGGATCACGGTGCGGGCCATCTCCCTCGATATCGCCCCGGACTGCTCGCCGCGGGCGGTGCGGGAGACCGTGCGCGAACTGCTCGCGGAGCATCCGGGACTGCGGGTGCGATTGCACTACGGTGGAGATCGGGAAGGGTTCGAGATCGCCGGGTTCTCCGAGTAGCCGCCCGCTGATCCCCCTTCGCCGCGAGGTGCGGTAGCGGTCCTGTCCGGCCGGTACCGTGTCGGGCGTACGCCCTGACCGGTAACGGTTGGCGTATCCCGATTCGATGAATCAGGATGTGCTTTCAGGGCGCATAGGTACGACGGCGAGGGATGAGGCAAATTTTCATGGTTCGGGCGGCTGGGGAGCAGTGGAAGACGACCCGCCGAGGAGAGCAGGCATGACCGAATCGGTACGCCGGCGCCCGACTCGCACCCGCCGCCCGCGGGTGACGACGTTGCCGCAACTCATGGCCTCGGCCGTGGAGGCCAATCCGCGCGGGATCGCCATCGCCTACGCCGACGCCTCCTCGACCCTCGGCACCCTGGCCTACGCCGAACTCGACGAGCGGTCGACCCGCATCGCCCGGCTGCTCATCGATCGGGGGATCGGGCCGGAGCATCTGGTCGCCGTCGGCATCCCTCGGTCGCTCGATTCGGTCGTCGCGGTCTGGGCCATCGCCAAGACCGGTGCGGGATATGTGCCGGTCGATCCGAACTATCCGGCCGATCGGGTCGCCCACATGGTCACCGACTCGCGCGCGGTGCTCGGGCTGACCGTCACCGCGGTCCTCGAGGACCTCGCCGACGAGGTCGAGTGGCTGGCGATCGACGGCGACGAGTTCGTCCGCGAGGCCGCCGCCTATCCGGACGAGGCCATCACCTCCACCGATCGGGTGCGTCCGCTGCGCGCGGAGCATCCGGCCTATGTCATCTACACCTCCGGTTCCACCGGTCTGCCCAAGGGCGTGGTGGTCACCCAGGCCGGTCTGTCCGGCTTCTGTGACGAGCAGCGCGAGCGCTACCGGACCGGAACCGATTCGCGCGCCCTGCATTTCGCGTCTCCGTCGTTCGACGCGTCGGTGCTGGAGTTGCTGCTGGCCCTGGGTGGCGCGGGCACGCTCGTCGTCGCTTCGCCGGACGTTCTCGGCGGTGACGAACTCGCCGCACTGCTACGCCGCGAACGCGTGACGCATGCCTTCATCACCCCCGCCGCGCTCGCCTCGGTGGATCCGGCCGGGCTCGATGATCTGCGCGTGGTGGTCGCCGGTGGTGAAGCCTGCCCGCCGGATCTGGTGCGGCGCTGGGTACTCCCCATCGCCGGTGCGGGCACCCGGGAGTTCTACAACGGGTACGGGCCCACCGAGACCACGATCATGACCAATATCAGCGCCCCGCTGATTCCGGGCGAGATCGTCACCATCGGGCCGCCGGTGCGCGGCATCACCGAGTTCATCCTCGACGACCGGCTCGCGCAGGTCGTCGACGGCGTGGTGGGCGAGCTGTACATCTCCGGCGCGCAGGTGGCTCGGGGATACCACGCGCGGCCGAGCCTCACCGCCGTGCGATTCGTGGCCAACCCCCACGACCCCGGCGGTGCGCGCCTCTACCGCACCGGAGACCTGGTGCGCCGCACTCCCACCGGCGACGTCGAGTACATGGGCCGCAACGATTTCCAGGTCAAGATCCGTGGCTTCCGGATCGAGCTCGGTGAGATCGACGCGGTGCTGGGCTCGCACGACAGCGTGGACTTCGCCGTCACCGTCGGGCACACACTCGATACCGGCGCGACGATTCTCGCCGCCTACGTGCACGCCGCCGCGGGCGCCACCGTGGATGTGGATGAGCTGACCGGCTTCGCGGAGCAGAGCCTGCCCGCGCACATGGTGCCCACCACCATCATGGTGCTGGATGCCATCCCACTGACCCCGGTCGGCAAACTGGATCGCCGCGCCCTGCCCGCACCGCAGTTGCGCACCAAGGAGTTCCGCGCGCCGTCGGGCAGGCTCGAGGAAATGGTGGCGGCGGTCTTCGCCGACCTGCTTGACCCCGCCGACCCGATCGGCGCGGACGACGACTTCTTCGAGCTCGGCGGCAACTCGCTGATCGCCACCCGCGTCGCCGCACGACTGGGCGCGGAGATCTCCGCGCGGGTACCGGCCCGCGTCATCTTCACCACCTCGACCGTGGCCGGACTGGCCGCGCAGTTGGAGCCGCTCGTCGGCGCGGGCGGTCGCCCGCCGCTCACGGCACAGCCACGCCCCGAGCACATTCCGCTGTCCCTGGCCCAGCAGCGCATGTGGTTCCTGAGCCAGTTCGACAGCGCCTCGGCCGCCAACAACATTCCCTTCGCGATCCGGCTCACCGGCGCGCTGGACATCCCCGCGCTGCGGGCCGCGATCGGCGATCTGGTCGAACGGCACGAGACCCTGCGCACCGTGTACCCGGCCGTGGACGGCACCGGCTATCAGGTGATTCTGCCTGCGGAACAGGCGATTCCGGCGCTCGACACGCAGGTGGTCGAGCCCGCGCGGATCGCCGAGTGGCTGACCGGCCTGGCGGTGCAGGGCTTCGACGTGTCGAGCCGGGTGCCGCTGCGCATCGAGCTCGCCGAGATCGGTCTCGACGATCATGTGATCGCCGTGGTCGTGCACCACATCGCCGCGGACGGCGCCTCCGTCGGGCCGTTCATGCGAGATCTGCTGGCGGCCTTCTTCGCTCGCCGCGGTGGAGAGAGCCCGGCCTGGGCGCCGCTGCCGGTGCAGTACGCCGACTACACCCTGTGGCAGCGCGCGCTGCTGGGCGACGAGCAGGATTCCGAATCGCTCGCCGCCGGCCAGATCGACTACTGGCGCACCACTTTGACCGGGATCCCGGACCGGATCGACCTGCCCGCGGACCGTCCGCGACCGTCGATCGCGTCGGGGCGGGGCGCGGTGTACTCGTTCGAGATCGGCGCCGACCTGCACCGCGGACTCACCGAGCTGGCGCATTCCAGCGGCGCATCGCCGTTCATGGTCGTGCACGGCGCCCTGGCCGCGCTGCTGGCACGCCTGTCCGGCACCGACGACGTGGTCATCGGCACACCCGTCGCGGGCCGCGGTGAGCGCGAACTCGACGATCTCATCGGCATGTTCGTCAACACCCTGGTGCTGCGCACCCGGGTCGATGCCGGCGCGTCCTTCGCCGAGCTGCTGGAGAACGCGAAAGAGACGGATCTGGCGGCGTTCTCGCACGCCGAGCTGCCGTTCGAGCGGCTCGTGGAGGTGCTGGACCCGATCCGGTCCCAGGCGCATCATCCGCTGTTCCAGGTGGCGTTGTTCTTCCACAACATCGAGACCCCGCGGCTGGAATTGCCGGGGCTCTCGGCCGAGGCCGTCGAATTCGACGGGGCGGTGGCGAAGTTCGATCTGCAATTGTCGGTGGTGCCCCGGGAGCGGGACGGCGTCGCCGACGGTATGACGGCGATGTTCACCTATGCCACCGATCTTTTCGACGAGCCGAGTGTGGCGCGGTTCGCGGAGCGGTTCGTGCGACTGCTGGGTGCGGTGACGGCGGATCCTCGAGCGGCGCTCGGGGATATCGATCTGCTCGAGCGCGAGGAGCGCGCGCGGATTCTGCACGGCTGGAACGACACCCGGCATCCGATCGCGCCCGCGCTGCTGCTGGACGATTACCGGCGCGCGGTGGCGCGGCACCCGGACGCGGTGGCGATCCACTACGAGGGCACCGAGCTGACCTACCGCGAATTCGACGCGAAGGTGAACAAGCTGGCCCGGCTGCTGGTCGGGTACGGCGTCGGGCCGGAATCGCTGGTGGGACTGGCTATTCGGCGGTCGCCGGAGCTGGTGATCGGCATGTACGCGGTGATCGCGGCGGGCGGTGCGTACGTGCCGCTGGATCCCGATCATCCGGCCGAGCGCATCGCGCACATCCTGGACACCGCGCGCCCCGCGTGCGTCCTGACCACCATCGCCGACAAGGTCGCGGTGCCCGATGACACCTCCATCGTGTACCTGGACGTCATCGATCTGGACATGTTCCATGCCGCGCCGCTGTCCTCGGCGGAGCTGATCGGCGCTGTGCTGCCGGAACATCCGGCGTACGTCATCTTCACCTCGGGCTCCACCGGCCGCCCCAAGGGCGTCGCGGTGTCGCACGCGGCGATCCACAACCAGACCACCTGGATGCTCGAGGAGTATCCGATGGGTCCGGGGGACGTGTACCTGCAGAAGACGGCCACCACGTTCGATGTGTCGCTGTGGGGCTATTTCATGCCGCTGCGCACGGGCGCGACGCTGGTCGTGGCCACGCACGACGGACATCGCGACCCGCAGTACGTCGCGGAAGCGATTGCGCGCCATGGTGTCACGGTCACGGACTTCGTGCCGTCGATGCTGAGCGTGTTCGCCGCGCACACCGCGCCGGGGTCGATGCCGACGCTGCGTGAGGTGTTCGTGATCGGTGAGGCGCTGCCGCCGGAGACGGTGGCCGCGTTCGCCGCGGTGTCCGATGCGCGTGTGCACAACCTGTACGGCCCGACCGAGGCGGCGGTGTCGGTCACCTACTGGCAGGCGCGGGGCGACGAGCGCCCGACGGTGCCGATCGGGTTGCCGCAGTGGAACACCGAGGTGTACGTGCTGGATGCGCGGCTGCGGCCGGTCCCGGCCGGTGTCGCGGGTGAGCTGTATCTGGCGGGCGATCAACTGGCGCGCGGCTACGTGCGCCGACCGGATCTGACCTCGGATCGCTTCGTGGCCAATCCCTTCGGCAAGGGTGCGCGCATGTATCGCACCGGTGACCTGGTGCTGTGGCGCGCGGGTGAAGGCGATCGGCCACACCGTCTGGATTACATCGGTCGTACCGACTTCCAGGTGAAGTTCCGTGGTCAGCGCATCGAGCTCGGTGAGATCGAGACCGCGCTGCTGGCACAGCCTTCGGTCACCGCGGCGGCCGCGCTGGTCATGCCGTCCGAACTCGGTGATCAGCTGGTCGCGTACGTGGTTCCCGCTCCCGGCGGTGAGATCGACACCGACGAGCTGCGCACGGGGCTCGCGGACACGTTGCCCGCGTACATGATTCCGGCGGCGGTCCTCACCCTCGACGCCTTCCCGCTCAACACCAGCGGCAAGCTGGATCGCAAGGCGCTGCCCGCACCGACCTTCTCGGGGCGTGAATTCCGCGCTCCGGCAACGCCGGTCGAGGAGATCGTGGCCGGGGTCTACGCCGAGGTGCTCGGCGTCGGCCGGGTCGGCGCGGACGACGACTTCTTCGCCCTCGGCGGCAACTCGCTGGTCGCCACCCAGGTGGTGGCCCGCATCGGCGCCGCGGTGGGGGACCGGGTGCCGGTGCGCGCACTGTTCGAGACGCCCACCGTGGCCGCCCTCGCCGCCGCCGTCGAATCGCGAATCCGTCAGGACCGCGGGTTCGAACTCGGCGGGATCGAGCGGCCCGAGCAGCTGCCGCTCTCGCTGGCGCAGCAGCGCATGTGGTTCCTGAACCGCTTCGAGGACAGCGGGGACGACACCGCGAGCGCCGGATCCGCCGCCTACAACCTGCCTTTCGCGCTGCGCCTGACCGGCAGCCTGGACTGGGTCGCCCTCGGGCAGGCCCTGGACGATGTGGTGACCCGGCACGAGGTGCTGCGCACCGTGTACCCCGAGACCGCGGACGGTGCGGTGCAGGTGATCCTG
This sequence comes from Nocardia jejuensis NBRC 103114, assembly GCF_001613145.1. Lineage (GTDB taxonomy): Bacteria > Actinomycetota > Actinomycetes > Mycobacteriales > Mycobacteriaceae > Nocardia > Nocardia jejuensis. The sequence continues at coordinate 222,401 of NZ_BDBU01000023.1, read as the reverse complement.
CCCGCGGGCGCGGACTCGGCGATGCGCCTCGAGCCCACCGCTATCGCCGCCGCGGACGTGCCGGGCGCGGTGTTCGCGCTGGCGATGACGCCGTTCGACGTGACCCGGGACGTCCCGATCCGGGTGCGCCTGTTGGAGATCGACGATCTCGCGCCCGGGTCGATGCGCGAATACGTGCTCGCCGTGGTCGCGCATCACATCGCCGCCGATGCCTCCTCCATGGGGCCGCTGGTGCGCGACATCATGACCGCCTATGCCGCGCGCACCGCCGGCGCGGAGCCCGGCTGGGCTCCGCTGACGGTGCAGTACGCGGACTACGCGCTGTGGCAGCGCGCGGTACTGGGCGACGAGGCCGATCCGGAATCGGTTGCCGCGCAGCAGATCGCGTACTGGCGCGAACAGCTCGCCGAACTGCCCGATCTGCTGGAGTTGCCGACCGATCGCCCGCGTCCGGCGGTGGCCTCGCTGGCAGGCGCCCGGGTGAACGTGGAGTTCGGCGCCGACACCCATGCGGGACTGGTGAAGCTGGCGCGCGAGCACGGCGCGACCATGTTCATGGTCGTGCACACCGCGTTCGCGGTGCTGCTGGCGCGCTTGTCCGGCTCGGGCGATATCGCGATCGGCACGCCGGTCGCCGGTCGTGGTGAACGCGAGCTCGACGATCTGATCGGCATGTTCGTCAATACCGTGGTGTTCCGATCGCGGATCGACGGCGGCGCGGCCTTCACCGATCTGCTTGCGCGCCAGCGTGAAACAGACCTGCAGGCGTTCTCGCACGCGGACATTCCGTTCGAGCGTCTGGTGGAGGCGCTGAGCCCGCCGCGCACGACCGCGCACCATCCGCTGTTCCAGGCCGGGCTGTCGTTCCAGAACATGGCGCGCTCGGAGTTGCAGCTGCCGGGCCTCAAGGTCGCGGGCGTGGACACCGAACTCGAAGTGTCCCAGTTCGATCTGCACCTGATCGTGTCCGACGGGTACGACGAGGCCGGGGTGCCCTCGGGCATCGGCGGCTTCCTCACCTACGCCACCGACCTTTTCGACGCCGAGACCGTCACCGGATTCGTTCGCCTGCTGGGTCGGGTGCTGGACGCGGTGGTCGCGGACGCGACACTGCCCGTGGGCGATATCGAGCTGCTCGATCCGGTGGACCGCTCCGATCTGCTGGCGGTGCGCAACGCGACCACCCAGGAGATCGATCCGGCGGCGACGCTGGCCTCGCTGCTCGATGCCACGGTCGCGGCCGACCCGACCGCGGTGGCCCTGATCGGCCCGGCGCGCGAAGTGGTCCGCTACGCCGAGCTGAGCCGACGGGTCAATCGTCTTGCCCGGCACCTGATCTCGCTGGGCGTAGGCCCCGAGACTCGGGTCGCGCTGGCGCTGCGGCGCTCGGTGGACCTGGTCGTGGCCATGTACGCGGTATCGGTCGCCGGTGGCGCGTACGTGCCGGTCGATCCCGATCAGGCCGCCGAACGCACCGACTACATCCTCGATTCGGTGACTCCGGTCTGCGTGCTCACCGATGCCGACGCGGGCTTCGCCACCGATATCGCGCCGCTGGTGCGCATCGACGAGCTGGACCTCAACCGTGTCGACTCCGCACCGGTGTCGGACCGTGAACGTGTTGCGCCACTGCGGGGTTCGAACACCGCCTACGTCATCTTCACCTCCGGTTCCACCGGCCGCCCCAAGGGCGTGGCGCTGCCGCACGCGGCCATCGTGAACCAGTTGCGCTGGAAGACCGAGGAATTCGGGCTCGGTCCCCACGATGCGGTGCTGCTCAAGACCGCGGCCACGTTCGACCTGTCGGTGTGGGAATTCTGGTCCGCCGCGGTCGCGGGCGGCCGCCTGGTGATCGCGACCCCGGACGGGCACCGCGATCCGGCCTACCTGAACGAACTCATGTCCCGCGAGCGAGTCACCACCCTGCACGTGGTGCCGTCCATGCTCGACGCGCTGCTGGCCGATGCCCGTGCGGCCGGGCCGGATTCGACGCCCGGACTGGCGATCCTGCGCCGGGTGCTCGCCATCGGCGAGGCCCTGCCGGGCGCGCTGGCCCAGCGCCTGCGCGCGACCTACCCGCAGGTGTCGCTGTTCAACCTGTACGGCCCGACCGAGGCGGCGGTGTCCATCACCAGCCACCGCGTGACCGACGCGGACAAGGTCTCGGTGCCGATCGGCGCGCCCGAGTGGAACAGCCGGGTCTATGTGCTCGACGCTCGCCTGCATCCGGTGCCCGCCGGGGTCTCCGGTGAGCTCTACCTGGCCGGTGCGCAGCTCGCCCGCGGCTACTTCGGCCGCGCCGATCTGACCGCCGACCGTTTCGTGGCCGACCCGTTCGGCGCCGGTGAGCGCATGTACCGCACCGGTGATCTGGTGGCCTGGAACCACTCCGGGGAGCTGGAGTACCGGGGCCGCACCGACTTCCAGGTGAAGATCCGCGGCTTCCGCATCGAACTCGGCGAGATCGAGGCCGCGCTGCTGGCGCTGCCGCAGATCGCGCAGGTCGCGGTCCTGGCCAAGGCCGATCCGCGGACCGGCGACCGGCTGGTTGCCTATCTGGTGCCCACCGGTGCGGATATCGATGTGCCGCAGGTGAAGTCGGCGCTCTCGGCGGTGCTGCCGTCGTACATGGTGCCCGCGGCGTTCGTGACGCTCGCCGCGCTGCCGCTGAACGTGAACGGCAAGCTGGACCGAAAGGCGCTGCCGGAACCGGAATTCGAGGCGACCGCCTTCCGCGCCCCGTCCACTCCGATCGAGGAGATCGTCGCCGGCGTGTTCGGTGACGTGCTCGGCGCGGAACGCGTCGGCGCGGACGACGACTTCTTCGCCCTGGGCGGCAACTCGCTGCTGGCCACCCAGGTGGCCGCTCGCATCGGCAAGGCCCTGGACGCCCGGGTCCCGGTGCGCGCGCTGTTCGAGTCCTCCACCGTCACCGGCCTCGCCGCCAAGGTGGAACAGCATGCCGGACAGGGTGATCGGACGCCGCTCGTCGCGAAGCCGCGCCCGGCCGCGATCCCGCTGTCGCTCGCGCAGCAGCGCATGTGGTTCCTCAACCAGTTCGACACCACCTCCGCGGCCTACAACGTGCCCGTCGCGGTCCGCCTCACCGGCGAGCTGGACGTGAGCGCGCTGCAGCGCGCGGTGGCCGACGTTGTCGCCCGCCACGAGACGCTGCGCACGGTCTATCCGCAGGTCGAGGGCGCGGCCACCCAGGTGATCGTGACCGCCGCGCAGGCGGTGCCGGATCTGACCCCGATCACGGTGACCGCGGGGGAGATCCGCGATCGGATCACCGAGCTGGTCTCGACCGGGTTCGACGTGACCGGCGAAGTGCCGTTGCGCGCCAGCCTGTTCCGGGTCGAGGGCAGCGACGAGCACGTCCTGGTGTTCGTGGCGCACCACATCAGCGCGGACGGCTGGTCCATGGGCCCGCTGACCCGCGACGTCATGATCGCCTACGCCGCACACGCGTCGGGTTCGGAGCCGGGCTGGGCGCCGCTGCCGGTGCAGTACGCGGACTACTCGATCTGGCAGCGCGAGGTGCTCGGCGCCGAGGACGATCCGGCCAGCCTGATCGCCGCGCAGACCGACTACTGGCGCACCGCGCTGGCGGATCTGCCGGATGAGCTGAACCTGCCCGCGGACCGCCCGCGCCCGATCACCCAGTCGCTGCGCGGCGGTACGGTCGAGTTCTCGATCGACGCGGAACTGCAAGGCGGACTGCGTCGTATCGCGCGGGAGCAGAACGCGACAATGTTCATGGTCGTGCACGCGGCCCTCGCGGTATTCCTGGCGCGCCTGTCGGGTTCGGCCGATATCGCCATCGGCACCCCGATCGCGGGTCGTGGCGAATCCGAAGTCGACGACGTGATCGGCATGTTCGTCAACACGCTGGTGTTGCGCACGAAGGTCGACGGCCAGTCGAGCTTCGCCGAGTTGCTGGCCGAGGCCAAGGACGCGGACCTGAAGGCGTTCGCGCACGCGGACATTCCGTTCGAGCGCCTGGTCGAGGTGCTCAACCCGGAGCGCTCCACCGCGCGCAATCCGCTGTTCCAGGTCATGCTGGCCTTCCAGAACCTCCCGGACGCGGCGTTCGAGCTGCCCGGATTGCGGGTCGCGGCAGTCGATTTCGAGATCGAGACCTCGCAATTCGATCTGTCCCTGGCCATCCGGGAAGCCGGCGACCACGGCATGAGCGCGATCTTCACCTTCGCGCGCGACCTGTTCGACGACGCCACCGTCGAGGTCTTCGCACAGCGATTCGTGCGCCTGCTGGGCGAGATCGCCGCGCGGCCACAGCTTCCCGTCGGTGACCTGTCACTGCTGGACACCGGTGAGCACGATCTGCTCACCCGGGTGCAGGGTGACGACGTCATGGTCACCGGCATGCTGCTGCCTGATCTGCTCACCGTCGGCGTCGGGCTCGGCCGTGATCGCGTCGCGGTCCGCTACCGGGGTCACTCCATCGGCTACGGCGAACTCGACGACTACTCCTCGCAGCTGGCGCGGGTGCTGATCGAACGTGGCGTCGGACCCGAACAGCTGGTGGCCGTTGCCTTCCCGCGATCGTTCGAGATGGTCGCGGCGGTCCTGGCCGTGGCCAAGGCCGGCGGCGCGCACGTGCCGATCGACCCGAAGTACCCGGCGGATCGGGTGCGGCACATGGTGAACGACTCCGGCGCGGTCATCGGCATCACCGGATCGGCGTACGTCGGGGACCTGCCCGACGACGTGGAATGGCTGGTGCTCGACGACGCGAGCACCGACAGGCAGATCTCGGGCCGTTCCGCGGCCCCGGTCACCGATGCCGATCGCCTCTCCCCGCTGCTCCTGCACCACCCGGCGTACGTCATCTACACCTCCGGCTCCACCGGAATGCCCAAGGGCGTCACCGTCACTCACTCCGGCGTGGGCGGGCTCGCGGATTACGCCATCGGTCTGTACCAGCTCGGTCCCGAGAACCGAATGCTGCACATCTGCTCGCCGAGCTTCGATCCGTCGGTGCTGGAGTGGGTGATCGCCTTCTACATCGGCGCGACCCTCGTCATCGTCCCGTCCGAGATCCTGGGCGGCCCGGAGCTCAACGAGTTCCTGCGCGCCGAGGAGGTCACGCACGCCATCTTCACCCCGGCCGTGCTGGGCACCATCGACACCGAGGGCCTCGAGCAACTGGAGTCGGTGTCCATCGGCGGTGACGTCAGCACGCCGGAACTGGTCGCCAAATGGCAGCCCGGCCGCTCGTATCACAATGCGTACGGGCCGACCGAGACCACGATCATCTCGACCTTCGCGCAACTGGTCCCGGGCCGGCACATCACCATCGGCAAGCCGGTCAGCGGCATGTCGGCACTGGTGCTGGACGCCCGGATGAACCCGGTGCCGCCGGGCGTCGCGGGCGAGCTGTACCTTGCGGGCGGCGCGCTGGCGCGCGGCTACCGCAACCGGCCGGGACTCACCTCGGATCGCTTCGTGGCCAATCCCTTCGGCGAACCCGGTGCGCGGATGTACCGCACCGGCGACGTCGTGCGCTGGTACGCCGAACCGGGGTTGCGCGCGGGCAATCACGCCGCGTCCGAGGTCGAGTGGGAGCTGGACTACGTCGGCCGCACCGACTTCCAGGTCAAGATCCGCGGCTTCCGCATCGAACTCGGCGAGATCGACACCGTGCTCGCCGCGCACGAGGACATCGACTTCGCCATCACCCTCGGGCACAAGACGCCCTCGGGGACAACGGCTCTGGTCTCCTACGTGCGGCGCATCCCGGGCCGGGAGATCGAGTCCGAGGCGCTGACCGCCTACGCCGCGCGCATCCTGCCGCCGCATATGGTGCCGTCCTCGATCACGGTGCTCGACGAGGTGCCGCTGACCCCGGTCGGCAAGCTCGATCGCAAGGCGCTGCCGGAACCGGTACTGGCACAACGCGAATACCGCGCGCCGTCCACTCGTCTGGAGAAGTCGGTCGCCGACGCCTTCGCCGAGGTGCTCGGCGTGGACCGGGTCGGTCTCGACGACGATTTCTTCGCGCTCGGCGGCAATTCGCTGCTCGCCACCCAGATGGTCACCCGCCTGCGCGCCCGCACCGGCGCACCGGTCATGGTCGCCTGGTTCTTCACCTACCCGACCGTCGAGGGCATCAGCCGGCAGCTGGTCGCGGCGCTGGAGAACCAGCACGACTACGACTCCGGTTCCGAAGCCGCGTTGCAGGTGCTGCTGCCGATTCGCGATCAGGGCTCGCGCCGGCCGCTGTTCTGCGCACCGCCGCTGGGCGGAATGGCGTGGAGCTTCGCCGGATTGGCGGGTTTCCTGCCCGCCGAGCAGCCGATCATCGGCCTGCAGTCACCGGCCCTCACCGAGGACCACTACGCACCCGCCACGCTCACCGAGGTGGCGCGCCGCTACGTCGACGAGATGCGCAAGGTGCAGCCGGAGGGCCCCTACCGGGTGATCGGCTTCTCGCTCGGCGGTGTGGTGGCCCACGCCATCGCCACCGAACTGCAGGACGACGGCGACGAGGTCGATCTGCTCGGCATTCTCGACGCCTACCCGAGCCTGGACTTCGCCGACTTCCAGTCCTCACTGCGCGAGGAGTTCTCGCAGCTGGGCGTCTCCCCGGATCTGCTTCCGGCCGATATGCGGGACCTCGGCGACGAGGCGCTCGCGGCCCTGCACGCCGCCATCCCGCCGGAGCTCGCGGTGCTCACCATGGATCGGCTGCGGCGGATCTACCGGGGCGCACTGCATTCGGCCCGGCTCGGATTCGAGTACCGGCCGGACGTCTTCGACGGTCCCGTCCACTTCTTCAAGGCCACCGTCGACGGTGAGCAGCGGTCGGTCGCGGACTGGCGGCCCTTCACCACCGAGACGATCGACGTGGTCGAGGTGGCGGTCGAGCATCCGGCGCTGACCGGACCCGACGGTTTCGCCGTGATCGGTCCGAAGCTGGCCGAACTGCTGGACCGGGCCGAATGGGAGCTGGACCACCCGGCCGATCCGGACACCGGCGATTCCCTGCCGAGCACTGGGTACGCGGGGCAGTCGGTACCTGCCCGGGACACGGCGTATCCGGCCTCGGGCGCTGACTCCTCGGCGCACGACAAGGCATTCTCGCTGGGAGACAGTGCTTTCGGAGCTGGCGAGACTCTCGACGCCGGTCAGGGTGCCTCCCGCGCGGACGAGCGGATCTCCGATGACGGAGCCGCTTCCGCCGCGAAGGAGCGGACCGCGAAACTCACCGGACCGGATCCATCGTCCGCCTCGGGCGAGACCGATTCCGTCGATTGGGCGACCACCGCCGTGCTTCCCATCATCTCGATGGACAGCCCGCCGCCGGGGGTGAAGCTGCGGGCCTCCGGTCCCGTGGAGAGCGGCGAGGCCTCGAGCCATGACGGTGGCGGCGGCGCCGCGGATGACTCCGAGCACGCGGCCGCCGACGAACACCCCGGTACACCTGTGGATGAATCCGGAACACCGGACGGGCGCGCGGCGTCCGAGGAATTCGGCCTCCGCGACGAGTACGACTCGGATGACGCCGAGTTCGACGACAGTTCGGACGAGGACCCGGTGGCCGGGCCCGCCTCGCGACGGGACCGCACGAGCGACTACAGCCCGGCGGCCGACGTGTTCGGCGCCGCCACGGCGAATCTCGGAGTGGGGGAGCGGGATTCGGCTGCCGATCGGCACGACTCCGCGGACTACGGTGCCGCCGTGCCGGATTCGACACCGGTCCCGCGAGAGGATCGTGACTCCGGTGAGAGCGCTGCCCCGGCAGACTCCGCGCAGGACGAACCCGCACCCAGGGGCTCGCGCCTGAGCACCGTGGGCGATGTCTCGCCGCTGCCCGCCGGTGCGGTCGGACTGCTGGAGATCGAGCCGTCGGGCCTGTGGGTCCGGGCGATCACCCTCGACATCGCGGCCGGGATCTCCGGAACCCGGGTGCGTCGCTCGGTCGCCACGCTGCTCGACCGGCATCCCGCCCTCTGGGCGCGGCTGCGGCGCAACGGCGAGTCGGTGCTGCTGGACATTCCCGGTCAGCAGCCGCGCGGTGCGGCCGTGGTGTGGCAGCTGGATCCGTCGGTCGAGGCGGTCGGGGACCCCATCGAGGCCGTGATCCATGCCGCCGCGGCGGAATTGAACCCCGAGAAGGGGCATCACATCCGGTTCGTGCTGCTGGAGAACGTGGATATCGATCCGGAGATCGATCCGCAGGATCAGCCCGCGGCCATCCTGGTCGTGGTCGCCAACGGCCTGGTCGTGGACGACACCTCGTGGCGCACGATCATCGAGGATCTGAGTGCCTCCTGGTCCGGTGGACACGCGACGCCGCCCAGTGCGGACGCGCATCCGGTCGGCATCGCCCGCGATCTCGCGGACCTGGCGGCCGAGCCGCGAACGGTCGGCGAATTGGAGTGGTGGCGCCGGGCATTGGCCTCCGCGACGCCGGGCATCTCCCCGGAGGAGGTGCCCGTGGACGGGCGTCCCACCGGGCGGGGCCGGGTCTCGGTGTCCATCACCGGTGAGGGCGCGGCCGCGGTGGACGCGGCGGCTCGGCGCTATCACGCGACCATCGACGAGGTGCTGCTCGCCGCGCTCGCGGTCTCGCTGCTGGACGACGGCGGTGAATTGGCGCGCCGGACAACCGGTTCGGTGGTGCGGTTGATCGCCGACGGCCGGGTGGCCGGTGATCCGGCCGGACAGCGCACCGTGGGCGCGTTCAGCACCTCGCATCCGTTCGCGCTGAAACTGGACGGGGTGGACTTCGCCGAGGTCCGCCAGGGCGGTCCGGCGGCCGGGTCGGTGATCGAGCAGATTCGCGACGCCTATCGCGAAGTGCCCTCACACGGTGTGGGTTTCGGGCTGCTGCGGCACCTGAACCCGGCCACCGTCGCCGATATCGCCGCGCTGCCCGCCGGCCGCATCGGCTTCCGGTATCGCGATCTGCGACCCGCCCGGGTGTATCCGGAACCTGTCGCGGACGATCTCTACCTCGACGTCACGGTCGACACCAGTCAGGACGGATTGGTGGCGCGCTTCGACTTCGCCGGTGTGGTATTGGATCTGGAGCAGGTGAAGCGACTCGTGGAAGGGTGGGTGCTGGCATTGAGCGGACTCGCCGAACACGGTCGCGCGACCACTCCGTAATATTGACGGCTGTCACACCGGTGCGATAAGCCGTATGGTCTGTCGAGGAATCAGCTACTGCCCGGAGAACCCGGCAGCGGAGTGCTGACCAGCAAATCGACACGAGATGAAGGTGCGAAACATTGATTCGTCGACATGTCCGGAACGGGGTCGCAGGTCGTAGGCGCGGTGCACGGGCAGCGGCGTTCCTCGCCGCCACCGCGGTGCTCACCGGTCTGGTGGCCGGCGTCAGCGGCACCACCGCCTCCGCCGACCCGATCATCGACAGCAAGAAGCTGCTCGCGGATCCGGTCGCACCCGACGGGTCGAAGATCACCAAGGCCGAGATGAAGGACGGCCGGAACATCCGGCTGTACGTCTACTCCGCGGCCATGGACGCCACCTACCCCGTCGATGTGCAGCGTCCCGCCGACGCCTCCGCGCCGCGGCCGGTGCTGTACCTGCTCAACGGCGCGGGCGGCGGACAGGACGACGCCTCCTGGGTCAAGAAGACCGATATCGTCAACGGCTTCCTCGGCGACAAGAACCTGAATGTCGTGCAGCCCATCGGCGGTAAGTGGTCCTACTACCAGGACTGGCAGCAGGACGACGACGTGCTCGGCCGCAACAAGTGGCAGACGTTCTTCACCGAGGAACTCCCGCCGCTGATCGACGGCGCGCTCGGCACCAACGGCGTCAACGCCATCGCGGGCATCTCCACCTCCGGTACCACCGTGCTGTCGCTGCCCGAGGCCAAGCCCGGTCTGTACAAGGCCGCGGCCGCCTACAGCGGCTGCGCGCAGTTCGCCGATCCGATGGGCCGCGAGTTCATGCGCCTCACCGTCGAGACCTGGGGCGGCGGCAAGATGGAGAACATGCACGGCCCCGAGGACTCCCCGGCCTGGGCCGCCAACGATCCGGTTCTGAACGCGGACAAGCTGCGCGGCACCGAGCTGTACATCTCCTCCGGCAGCGGCCTGCCCGGCCAGTACGACACCCTCAACGGCCAGTACGCCCTGCCCGGCGCGTACGGCCTGGCCAACCAGCTGATCATCGGCGGCGTCATCGAGGCCGGCACCAATGTCTGCACCCACAACCTGCAGAACAAGCTGAACGAGCTGAACATCCCGGCCACCTACAACTTCCGCCCGACCGGCACCCACTCGTGGGGCTACTGGAACGACGAGTTCAAGACCTCGTGGCCGGTGCTGGAGCGTGGTCTGGGTCTGTGACCCGCTGACCGCGGGTTCGCTACCCGCACCTTTACCGAGTGATGGCCCCCGGCGCAGTACGCCGGGGGCCATCACTGTCACCTGGGGATCAGCCTGCCCTTCTCTTTTTCCGGGTAGCACTCAACAAAAAGTTCGGTTAGCCGTAAACTATTGTTGTGAGCACCCTGGCTGATGAACCCCGCACCACGTTTCAGCGAGCGAGGTCGGCCTCGGTCCTGCTCGGCCCCGCCTTCGTCGCCGCCATCGCGTACGTCGATCCGGGCAATGTCGCGTCCAATATCAGTGCCGGCGCGCAGTTCGGCTACCTGCTGGTGTGGGTCATCGTCATGGCGAACGTCATGGCCGGCCTGGTCCAGTTCCTGTCCGCGAAGCTCGGACTCGTCACCGGCCAGTCGCTGCCGGAAGCGGTGCGGGACAAGGCCAGCCGGCCCGTGCGCCTGGCCTACTGGGCCCAGGCCGAAACCGTCGCCATGGCCACCGATCTCGCCGAGGTCGTCGGCGGCGCGATCGCGCTGAACCTGCTGTTCGGGCTGCCGCTGCTGCTCGGCGGCGTGATCACCGGCATCGTGTCGCTGGGTCTGCTGATGGTGCAGAACCGCCGCGGGCAGCAGCCGTTCGAGCGCATCATCATCGGAATGCTGGCGGTCATCGCCATCGGATTCCTTGCCTCGGTGTTCATTTCACCGCCTTCGGCATCGGGCACCCTCGGCGGACTCGCCCCCCGTTTCGACGGCACCGAGAGCGTGCTGCTGGCCGCCGCCATGATCGGCGCGACAGTCATGCCGCACGCGGTGTACCTGCACTCGGCACTCTCGAGGGACCGGCACGGTCAGCCCGAGGCCGGGCCGGAACGCAAACGCCTGCTGCGCATCACGCGCTACGACGTCGGCATCGCCATGCTGCTGGCGGGCACCGTGAACCTCGCCATGCTGCTCATGGCGGCCAGCACGCTGCGCGGCCGGGACGATGTCGATTCGCTCGAAAGTGCCCATGCCGCAGTGCGGGACACGCTCGGACCGGTCGCGGGTCTGCTGCTGGCGGTCGGCCTGCTGGCCTCGGGCCTGGCGTCCACCTCGGTCGGCGCGTACGCCGGAGCCATGATCATGCAGGGCCTGCTGCACCGGCATGTCCCACTCGTCGTGCGCCGCGTGATCACGCTCATTCCCGCGCTGATCGTGCTCGGGGTCGGCATCGATCCCACTCGGGCGCTCATCATCTCGCAGGTGGTGCTGTCCTTCGGCATTCCGTTCGCGCTCATCCCGCTGGTCCGCTTCACCGCGGACCGCGTGCTCATGGGCGACGACGTCAACCGGCGGATCACCACCGCGCTGGCCTGGCTGGTCGCCGCGATCATCTCGGCGCTGAACGTGGCACTCATCTATTTGACCGTCACCGGCAAGTAGCCGTCGAGACTCAGCTCGCGGCTACTCACGTCTGCCCCGTTCCCCGCGCGGAACGGGGCAGACGCGTATCGCGGTGCGCCCGAGGCTATTCGGCGAACACTGCCTTGCGCTTGCCGAGCATGGCGGCCGCGCCCTCGGCGAAATCGGGGGATCCCAGCAGTTCCACCTGGCCGACGCGTTCGGCGGCCAAGGCGGCGTCCAGGGCGGCCAGGGTGGCGTTGTTGAGGGCGCGCTTGGTGAGTTCGAGGGCGCGGCGGGGGCCGTGGGCGAGCTTCGCGGCGGCGGCTTCGACCTTCTCGTCGAGTTCACTGTCGGAGTGGACACCGGCGATCAGCCCGCGCGTCACCGCGTCCGCCATCGGCAGGCGACCGCCCAGCAATGCCATCTCCGCCGCCAGCGGGCGACCCGCGGCCGCCGCGACCATGGCCGCCGCGCCGCCGTCGGGCATCAGGCCGATATTGATGAAGGCCAGCAGGAGATAGGCGTCCTCGGAGGCATAGGTCAGATCGGCGGCCAGCGCGAAGGCGACGCCGATGCCGGCGGCCGCGCCGCGCACCCGGGCGATGACCGGGAACGGTGCCTCCACGATCGCCTTGATCAGGCGGTTGGCCGCGACCATCGTCATATCGGGGGTGATGCCGCGGGCGTTCTCCGCGGCGGTCGCGGACAGATCCGCGCCGGTGCAGAAATCGCCGCCCTCGCCGGTCAGCACGATCACCCGGATCGCGGGATCGGTGTGGGCGGCCAGCACGGTTTCCCCGAGGCCGACCATGGTGTCGTAATCGAGGGCATTCTTGCGCTTGGGGTTCGTGATGGTGAGGCGCAGGACACGCCCGTCCAGAACGGCGGAGTAGCCCGGGGTCGTCGCAGTGTCGGTCATGAGTGCTCCTGCTCCGTGTGCGGCAAACAACCCGCGCGATGTGTTCAACTGTGCGAATTGTGGTTAACTTAGGTCTGCTCGCCCGGCACTGTCAACCGCCGGTGTCACGGAGAAGGAGAAAGTGCATGGTCGCCGATCGCAGCGAGGCGGGACTCGCTTCCGCGCGGCCTCGGAGCACGTCCGTGCACGTCGAGAGCACTGCCGCGCAGGCCGGGGGCCCTGTCGCGCAGAGCGCGGCCACGCCCGCCCGCACCTCGCCCGCCCGGCCCGAGGGCGACGCGGGTCCGCGACGTCGGCCCAAGAATCGCAAAGCGCAAATCGTGCGTGTCGCGGCTCGCGCGTTCGCCGAGCGGGGATACCACCCGGTCGGTGTGGACGAGATCGCGGCCGAGGTCGGCATCTCCGGCCCCGCGCTGTACCGGCACTTCACCAACAAGTACGCGCTGCTGGTGGCCGCCGCGGAGATGGGCGCGCAGCAATTGCTGGACGCCGCCCAGAGCTCGGACAATCCGGACCTCGAACCGGAATCGCGACTCACCGCGCTGATCCGGGGCATCGCCGAATACACCATCGACGTCCGCCGCGAAGGCGGGCTGTACCGCTGGGAACGCCGCTATCTCGAGCCCGAGGACCGCGCCCGGATTCGCGTCGTCTACACCGAACTGCACGAAACCGTCGCCGCACCGATCGCCGAGCTGTACCCGGATGCCGACCCGGCCGATGTGCAGTTGCGCGCCGCCGCCGTGCTGAGCGCCATCGGCAGCATCACCGCGCACCGCACCGCCCTGTCCACCACGCGACTGGCGAACCTGATCAACGACATCAGCTGGGACCTGCTGCGCTCCGAGCTGCCGCCGGTCCCGGCCCCGGCCCCCGGTGATCCGGTCGTGCGCGGGCTGCCGGTCATCTCCAAGCGCGAGCAGTTGCTCACCGAGGCCATTCGCATCTTCGGGCGGCAGGGGTACCACGAGGCCAGCATCGAGGAGATCGGCGCGGCCGCGGGGATCAACGCCTCGAGCGTGTACCGCTATTTCAGCAGCAAGGCCGACCTGCTCGCCGCCGCGTTCCACCGCACCGGTGAACGGGTGGCGATCGCCAACGCCGAGGCGCTGTCCGAGGCGACCAGCCGCTCCGACGCGGCCGTGCGGATCGCCGACCGCTTCGCCCGCATGACCTTCACCATGCCGGAGATCCTGCCCGTCTACTTCGCCGAGTTCTCGAATCTGCCTGCCTCCGAACAGCATCGGCTGCGCTCCATCCAGCGTCAGAACGTGCTGGAGTGGGCCAACCTGCTCGAGGGCGATCAGGTCGAGGCCCGCTTCCGGGTGCACGCGGCCATCGGCCAGGTCGTCGACGTGGGCCGCCGCCTGCGCTTCGACACCCGCGCCGCCACGCTGGCCCGGGTCAGCGCGCTCATGAGCGCGGTCCTGCTCGGCCCGGACGCGGTCGCGGCACAGGACTGAATCCGAGGCCGGTCTCGGTCACACCCGGTGCCGCATGCGGAACAGAGCGCGAGCCATTCGCAGGCGGCGGGGGCTGCTGTCGAACGTGCCGAGGACCGGGTCGCGGCGGCGCTGTTCGGCGATGGTCAGGGGCCGGGCGAATGCGCGCAGTGACTGCGGATCGCGAATGCGGCCGGGGCCGTTGACGCCGTAGACCGGGGTCGCGTTCACCGTGACCAGATTCGTGCGCAGCCGCTGCGCGAATTCCGGCACGTTGCGCACGTCGCGCGTGAAAATCGAGACGGGCAAAGGTCTTTCGGCGGCGTTCACGTGCTCGACGGCCTCGTCCATGGTGGCCACCCGGTTCACGATCAGCACCGGCCCGACGGCATCACCGGTGACCGCGACGCTCACCTGGGGCACCTCGGTCAGCACGATGGGCTCGATGTACGGCTCGCGCACCGATTCCAGGCTGCCGACCACCGGCCGTCCGCCGCGCGTGATGGCGTCGCGCACCTGGCGGCGGACCACCTCGATCTGTGTCTCGACGGTCATCGGGCCGTAGGAGGCGCGGCGATCGCCGCCCGGTCGCAAGCGCCGAGCCTGATCGGCTACCAGTTCCAGGAACGGCTCGTACACCGAGTCCGCCACGTAGACGGTGTGCACGCCGGTCGGCTGCTGTCCGGCATTGGCCATGGCCCCGTACACCGCGGCGGCCGCGGCGGTGTCCAGCCGCGCGTCCACCTGCACGATCATGGAGCCGCGCCCGCCGGGCTCGAGCAGCAGGGGAGTGGCGGTCTGCGCGCACAGGGCCCGCACCTCGCGCGCCCCGGCGGGCGAGCCCGCGTACGCGATCGTGTCCAGACGGGTCCGGCACAGTGCGGCCGCGGTCGTGCTGTCGCCGGTAACGACTTGCAGCACAGGCTGATTCGGGGCCACCCGGCTCCAGGAGTCGGCCAGCCACGCACCGACGCCCGGGGTCATCTCGCTCGGTTTGAACACCACGACATTGCCCGCGGCCATGGCGTTGGCGATCGAATTCATCGGTGTGAGAACGGGATTGTGCCAGGGCCCGAGCACGCCGACCACGCCCAGCGGCAGGTGTCCGACCGTTCCGGACCGGTGACGCCGGAACCTGCCGGCCAGTCCGCCCGATCGGCTCAATGTTCTTTCGGCATGACGCGCAGCCCAATCCAGCTGTTCCACCGCCAGGGTCACCTCGATGGCGGCGTCCATGCGCGGTTTGCCGGTCTCACTGCTGACCAACTCCACCAGTTCCCGGGTGCCGCGCGCGATGATGCGCTTCCAATCCAGCATCCAGCGCTTGCGGCTGTCGAATCCCATTGTGCCCCACCATTGTTCGGCGGTGCGCGCGGAACGCACGGTGCGCGTCAGCTCGCTCGCGCCCATGATGGCGAAATCGCCGACGACCTCCCCGGTGCGGGGATCGTAGGACGTCAGAACCTTGGGTCGCCCCGCCCCGGTGCGCGCCGCTCGCGGCGGTTCTTCTCCGGCAGCTCGCGGCTGCGCCGACTCGGCCATGATTACCCTCTCGTGGCCCATGAAACGCTCTCCCCCGTCACGTCAGACTATGGTTCGGGGCGCAGATGCGACAAGGTAGCGAAATCACCGCAGACCAGCCGGTCTGTGCCTGGATCAGCGGCTATTCAGGAACTCGCCGGTTTGTGACCAAGCACACAGCGGGCCATAACTGCTTTGACGAAGCAAAGACCTCGAATCTGTCGCGCCGGTAACATCACGCCAGGCGGAGTGGATCATCCCGGAAGGGATGTGGGGACCCGCCGACATGGGGCGAACTGTATTGCCCGCCCAGCCGATAGTGGAGAGTTGATGCCCAGCTTGGACAAACCGGATTCGCACGTGGTCGACACGCCCGATACGAGCAGCGTCGCTGCGCCCGTGACCGGCGGCGAACCGGCTGTATACGTCGAAGACGTCCGAAAGTCGTTCGGCGACGTGGAAGCGCTGCGAGGTGTCAGCTTCACCGCCGAGCGCGGACAGGTCCTCGGCATCCTCGGCCCCAACGGCGCCGGCAAGACCACCACGGTCAAGATCCTGTCCACACTGCTGCGCCCCGACTCCGGCATCGCCCGGGTCGCGGGACACGATGTGCGCAAGGACCCGGCCGCGGTCCGGCGCTCGGTCATGATGACCGGTCAGTACGCCGCCCTGGACGAGAACCTGTCCGGCCGCGAGAACCTCGAACTGTTCGGCCGCCTCATGGGCCTGGGCCGCAAGGACGCCCGCCACCGCGCGGACACCCTGCTCGAGGAGTTCGACCTCACCAGCGCCGGTCGCCGCGCGGTGCGCAACTACTCCGGCGGCATGCGCCGCCGCGTCGACATCGCCTGCGGTCTCGTCGTGCGCCCCGAGGTGGTGTTCCTCGACGAGCCCACCACCGGCCTCGACCCGCGCAGCCGCCAGGGCGTGTGGGAGCTGGTCACCGCGCTCAAGAACCAGGGCATCACCATCCTGCTGACCACGCAGTACCTCGAAGAGGCCGACGTGCTCAGCGACAACATCATCG
The DNA here is from genome assembly GCF_001613145.1 of Nocardia jejuensis NBRC 103114. Classification (GTDB taxonomy): domain Bacteria; phylum Actinomycetota; class Actinomycetes; order Mycobacteriales; family Mycobacteriaceae; genus Nocardia; species Nocardia jejuensis. Next base: position 205,779 of record NZ_BDBU01000023.1, on the reverse strand, counting down.
TGATCGACAAGGGCACCGTCATCGCCGAGGGCACCGCGGACGCCCTCAAGGAGAAGACCGGCGGCAGCTACTGCGAGGTCGTGCCGCTGGATCCGACCCAGGTCCAGGCCGCCGCGGATGCGCTCGGCGATCTGGTGCCGCAGTCGCTGCGCGCGGAACTCGCGGGCGCGGACCGGCTCTCCATCGCGGCGCCGGACGGGGCGGGCACCCTGTCCGAGGCGCTGCGGCGGCTCGACAGCGCCGGGATCAAGCTCGCCGACATCGGGTTGCGCCGGCCCTCGCTGGACGATGTGTTCCTCTCGCTCACCGGACATGCCGGGGGGCAACCGTGAGCGCGCCCGCCCTCGAGCGATCCACCGACCTGTTCGCCGGACTCCCGGAATCCAAGCCGAACAGCTTCCGGCAGTGGTGGGCGCTGACCGCCCGCATCGTGCGGACCATGGCCACCAAGGGCGAACTCGTCGTCGCGGTGATCACGCCGCTGGTGTTCACGCTCGGCTTCTACCTGCCGCTCAAGTACGTCATGCAGTTCCGCGGTATCGACTACGCGCAGTTCGTCATGCCGATCATCGTGCTGCAGACCATGTCGTTCACCATGATGTCGAACGCGCAGCTGGCCGCGTTCGAGGCGCTCACCGGTCTGAACATGCGCATGCAGACCATGCCGATCGGCTCGATCGTGCCGTTCGCCTCGCGGATCAGCGCGGGCCTGGTCCGCTCGGTCGTCGCGCTCGCCGCGGCCATCGGCTGGGGCTACATGATCGGCTTCCGATTCAGCGGCGTCGGGCAGGCCGCGCAGTTCTGCGCGTTCGCGCTCGCGGTCGGCACCGCGCTCGCCATCGCGGGCGACTGGATGGGATCGATGACCAAGAGTCCGGAGGCGCTGAGCCAGGCCCTGACGCTGCCGACGCTGATCTTCGGCATGCTGTCCTGCGGCTTCGTGCCGGAATCGGGCTTCCCCATGTGGATTCGGCCCTTCGTGCGCAATCAGCCGATCTCGCAGCTGTCCTTCGCGCTGCGCGACATGGCGGCGGGCGGCGTCACCTGGGATGTGTTCTGGGTGCCGCTGGTATGGCTGGTCGGCACCGCGGTGATCTTCACGCCGCTGGCGATCTGGGCGAGTGTGAGGCGATCATGAGCAGTTCCGTCATCGACGTGGATTCGACCACCGAACTCGTGAAAGCCGAATCCTGGGCCGGGCACGAGCCGCTGCCCGCGGTGAAGCCGCGCTCGGAACGAGCGCTCACCGTCTGGGCGCAGCAGAGCGCCATCCAGTGCAAGCGACTGCTGCTGGGCTGGGCGCGCGACCCCTCCACCACCGTGCAGACGGTGCTGTACCCGGCCGCCACCCTGCTCATGTTCCGTGTGGTGCTGGGTGATTCGATCACCCTGGCCACCGGGGAACCCTCCATCTACGGCACCGTGCCGATGGTGACACTGGTGGCTGCGATGAGCGGTTCCATCGTCAGCGCACTCGGATTCAAGGGTGAGAAGGCCACCGGACTCCTCGGCAGATTCCATACGATGCCGATCCACCGGGCCGCCGGGCTCACCGGACGACTGATGGCCGAGGCCATTCGCGTCTTCCTCACCACGCTGATCGTGATCGGCGTCGGCATCGCCATCGGGTTCCGATTCTGGTTCGGGCCCGGGGCCTCCCTCGCGGTGATCCTGATCCCGGTGCTGTTCGGCATCGGCTTCGCGGTGCTGGTGACCGCGTTGGCGACCCTGTCCGAGGGCGTCATGCTGGTGCACATCGTCAGCATCATCACCAACCTGCTGATGTTCTTCAATTCCGGATTCGTCCCGGTCTTCGCGTACCCGCGCTGGTTGCAGACCACCGTGGAGAACCAGCCCATGAGTACCGCCATCGACGCCATGCGCGGGCTGGCCTACGACGGGCCGATCCTCACCCCGCTGCTCAAGACGGTCGCGTGGACGGTCGGCATGATCGTCGTCTTCGCGTACCCCGCCGTGCGCGGCTATCGGCGCGCGGCCGAGACGGGTCGCTGAGGGCAGGCGGCATCGACTGCGACAGGGGCGGTACCCGGATTCGGGTGCCGCCCCTCGTCGTTCGGCGGGTGTCTCACGGTGCGGCCGTGGCACGGGGTTCACAGCGTCGTCCGCGGCCCGCGAAAGTGCGCCCGACGTGCCAGGTTTGGGACCTTTGCGGAGCCGCGGACAAGGTGTGTCGCGCGTCACGTTAAGGTGTGCGCATGGCTTACCTGGTAACCGGGGCGACTGGGTTCATCGGTCGATTTCTGGTTCCCGAACTCCTGAAACGCGGCGCGGACATCCATGTGCTGGTGCGTCCCGGCGAGGACTCCGTGCTGCGCTACAACCGGTGCACACGCGCCTGGGACGCGGGCAGCCGGATCCGGCCGGTCCGCGGCGATCTCAGCGCGCCCGGGCTGGGCATCTCCTCGGACTGGATTGCGGCCCATCGCGGTTCGATCGACCACGTCTTCCATCTCGCCGCCGGTTACGACGCCGTCGCGCCCGGCGGCGGCACCCGTCGCGTCCTCGAACTCGCCGAGGCGCTGGAAGCGGGACGGCTGCACCATGTTTCGACCGCGCAGGTGGCCGGGTCCTGGGAGGGCATGTTCACCGAGGAGATGTTCGACGTCGGGCAGTTGCTGTCCTCGCCGTATCAGCGCGCCATGCTGAAGGGTGAGCAGGCGGTGCGCGAACAGAGCGCGGTGCCGTGGCGGATCTACCGGCCGTCCATCGTCATCGGGGACTCGCGCACCGGGGAGATCGACCGGATCGGCGGGCCCTACTACTTCTTCCGGCTGCTGAAGATGGCCGCGCAACTGCCGCGCATACTGCCGGTGGTGGCTCCCGAACTCGGTGAAACCAATATGGTGCCGGTCGATTTCGTGGCGCGGTCGCTGGACCACATCGCGCACCGGGACGGCGCTGACGGCGGCACCTTCCACCTGGTCGATCCACGGCAGCAGAGCGTGGCCGAGGTGTTCAACCTCTTCGCCGACGAGGCGGGCGCACCCCACCTGGTCGAGGTCATGCCCAAGCAGACCCTGGACCTGACCATGCGCGTACCCGGAATGGGCTGGGCGCTGCGTCAGGTCGGCGTGCCCATGGACGTCATCGAGCACAGCGAATTCGGATGCCACTTCGATTGCAGGCACACCGCCGCGGCGCTGGTGGGGACCGATATCAAGGTTCCGCCGCTGGAGGGCTACGCGCCGATCATCTGGAAGTACTGGATCGAGAACTGGGTCTGAGGGGGATATTCCTCAGGTGGCCGGGGTGTCCTCGTGGTGGGGGAGCGGGTCGTTCGTCCCCGGGCGGCCGTAATCCCAACCCACCCAGCGGTTTCGGTTACGCCAGCCGACCAGGTCGTAGCGCCAGTTGAACGGCCAGGTGGTCGCGACCGTCATGAACAGTGCCGCACTCAGCGCGGAGTAGTCGTCGTGCGCGGACAACAGGGCTCGCTGCTGACGGGGCGGCCGGGTGAAGAACGCCTCGAACATGGCGACCGACTGCTCGGTGGTGAGCCGGCCCAGTCCGTACACGCCCCGCATGCGCATCCAGTGGACCAGCCGCGCCTCCCGCGACCACACCGCCTCGATCGGATCCTCACCGCGTTGCACCGCGTCGATGGCCTTGTCCACCTGCGAGAGTGAGTCCGCGACGCAGTATCCCGTGATCGGATGCATCAGCCCGCCGCGCGAGCCGTACGGAACGACCTGTCCGCGACCGGCTTTCGGCGGCGTCTCGTCCAGCGGATAGTGCGCGGCCTCGGTGGGCTCGTCGCCTCTGAGTTGAATCCCGTGTGCGGCAAGCCGATTCAGGGTCCGTTTGCGTAGCTCGTGCTGCGGCATGCCGCCGCGCAGACCCAGGCTGGTCTCCTCGAAGATGACGGTGCCGTCCCCGAGCGGCACCGCGTACAGGAACGACGGTGGCTCCTCCGGGCCCGCTCCGTTCTCCGGCCGCCAGTCCAGCATCAGGCCCTCACCGGGCGTCACCATCGGCGCGGCCGTCTCCTCGTCGAGGAAAATCCCGTGCGCACTGGCGCTTCGCCGGGTGCCCGGCGAGGACTGCCCCCGGGTGTCGAACACGACCGCGGCCCGCACCTCGGTCCCGTCCGCCAACTCCACCCGATGCGGCTCGACCGTCCGGGCCCGTCCCCGCACCACGGTCGCGTCATCCAGTGGCAGCGATTCGAACAGTCCGCGCTTGGACAGCACGCAGTAGGCCCGATCGATCCGCAATTCCCGCGAGGTCCACACCGCGGGCCGTTCGATCCGACTGGCGATCGCCTTCTCCGGCACCCACTCCGGCAACTCGTCCACCCAGCACGAATAGGTCGGCGCCCACAGTCGTTCGGGTCGCGGATCCACCGCGACCACCGTGAGCCCCGCCGTCATCGCCCGATGTGCCAGCCCCCGCCCCGTAGGCCCGAGCCCCACCACGCACACATCGGCCGCACCGCCGACCTCCCGGCCACTCATACCCGCATTCAAACAGCCCCCCACCCACCCCGGCCACACCCCGCCCCGCCCGTCCGTCACTTTCCGAATTCGGATAATCGCCCGTGAATCGAGGGCAGGAGAGTGGCGCCACTGGTGCCAACCTGCGATAACGCTGCGGTCGTGGTCGAACGTCGGGTATCTGGAGTCATACGATTTCGATATCACGCAACTTCTGAGCAACTGTCCAGTCCAAAGGTTGTTTCGATGAAGAACGACAGCGATCCGCTGCAGCGGAAAACCGAACAGCTGACCGAGGCCCTGACCACCGCCCGATCCCGGGCCGAGTCCGCCGACGGCCTGCTCCGCGTGGACGCCTGTGCCGACGGCGAACTCACCATCCACCTCGACGACCGGGCCCGCGTCCTGAGCGCCCACGAATTGAGCCGCCGCCTCACCGCCCTGGCCGCCCAGGCCCTGACCGCCGCCCGCGCCCAGGCGCGCACCGCCCTCGCGGATTTCCGTGCCGACCCGAGGATCAGCGAGTCGACCGCGCGGGCCGCGTCCGCCATCGACCAACCGGTCCGCGAACCGCCGCGGTCCCGGCCGGTGAGCTCGTGACCAGCGGGCTCGCCGACTCCCTGAGCATCGACCAGGCCGACGCCCTCGCTCTGGCCGATGCCGCCCGCGCGCATGGCCGAGCCCTGACCGATCTACCCGCAGGGACGGCCGCCGCCGGTGTGACAGCGGGTTTCGCGGGTTTTCGAGTGGGCGCCGTGTGCGCCGCCCGGTCGGAGGACGCCAGGACGGCGTTGGGCATCCTCGGCAGTGCCCTGGACACGCTCGGCGGCAACACCGTCCAGTGCGTGGACGCGTTCCACCACACCGACTTCGGCGCCCGCGTGAACATCGTGAACGCCATCACGCGGCTGCCGGTCTCATGACGGTCCCCGCCACGACGTCCCAGGCCTACGCGATCGCTCCCGAAACCCTCACCCCGCAGATCGCCGAGTGGACGATCACCCGCGACGCGGTCCACCTCCACCTGGATCGAGTTGTCCGCGACTACGCCGCCTCGGACTGCTACTGGGTCGGCGCCGCGGGCGATCGTGCCCGCACCTGCTCCGCCGACATCGCCGGCGCGGGTGGCATGGTCGCCGATGCGCTGACCGCCGCTATCGCGGCCGCCACTGCCGGTCAGGCGAAGATCGCGAGCGCGCGGCGAGTCGCCATCGCCGCCATCGACCTCACCCGGCGGCAGAAGTTCGAGGTCGCCGAGGACGGGACGGTCACCGCGCCCGACGCCACGCTGTCGCTGCCGGGTGAGGCCACCGCCGACGACATCACGAAAGCCCAAGCGGCACTGGACTACCGCGCGAAACACGTCTACGAGCCGCCGATCAAGCAGGCTCTCGTGGGCCTGGGTCAGGTCCTCGAGGACACCGCCGCCGATATCGATCGGGCCTTCGACGGCATCGGTGACACGAAGGCGCTCGCGACCACCCAGCCGGTGTCACTCGGCGAACGCAGCCGGCAGGTCCAGGACGTCATCGACGGCAAATCCACACTCCCCGCCGACCCCCGCGCGTTTCACGACTACTGGGTCACCCTCGGCGACGAGGACAAGAACGCGCTCTGGCAACACGACCGATACCTCGGCAACCACGACGGCATGCCCGCCCTGGACCGCGACCACTACAACCGCCTGACACTCGACGAGGAGATGACCCGGGCCACCGCGGCTCACAACGAGGTCGCACAGCTGACCGCACAGCACTCGGACTGGGCGAAGTACACCGGCACCAGCCGGGAAGCCGACTCCTGGCTGGCCACCCGACCCGGCTACGTCGAGTGGAAAACCCGTCTCGACGACGCCCAGCGCCGCGCGAAGTCCTACGACGATCTGAGCAGGATCGACGAGATCGTCCATGACGGGAAGCATCCGGGGCGGATGCTGCTGAGCCTCGACAGTCAGACGGGGGAGCGGGTGCACACGGTCGTCGCAGACGGCAACCCTGACGCGGCGACACATGTCACGACGTATGTCCCCGGCACGGGATCACGGCCCGCCAAGATGGGTCCGGATATGGAACGCGTCGACGCGATGAGCTCTCAGGCGAAGGCTGCGGGTGCTCGCACACCGGTGACCATCGCCTGGCTCGGGTACGACTCCCCACCGGCGCTCACCGACGCGACCGATCGGAAATACGCCGATGCGGCCGCACTCGGGTTGGACCGATTTCAGGAGGGCTTGCGCGTCACGCACGAGGGTGATCCATCCCGGAACACCGTCCTCGGGCACAGCTATGGCACAACGGTCGTCGGTGACGCCGCCGGACACGGACGGACTTTGAACGCCGATGCGGTTGTGTTGGTCGCAAGTCCCGGTACAACCCTCGACCATGCAGTGGATTTCACCCTGACAGACGTGCCGGACGGTCAGGAGTATCTGCACGTGTTCGCGACCAAGGCCGCCAATGACCCTGTGCCGCTCTACTCGCTTGTCTCGGGTGTGCCGGGTACCGACAGCTTCGGACCCGATCCGACGGGAACGAGGTTCGGGGCTCAGGTTTTCACCTCGGACCCGGGGACCCCGTCGCCGGTGTGGGGGGTACTTCCACAGTTGGCCGACGTGCCTGGCTACAGCCCGAGCGCGCACAGCGAATACTGGGCTTTCGATTCGAAATCCCTGATCAACATGGGGCACATCATCGTCGGCAACCTCGAGAAGGTGAATTACGAATGAGCATTGCCCGTTTCACTGTCCTACTCGCGGTTGTACTGACTGCAGCCACCGGATGTAGCTCGAAAGGATCCAACGTGGATGACTCGCTGACCGCTCAGCGCGCCCAGCAGCGGATCTACGAACTCATGAAAGACACGTTGCGTGGATTGCCCGTGGGTGCTGGGTTGTCCAAGACGCCTGGCAGCCCGCTGCTCGGAAAGTTCGACAAGCCGTATCCGCTCACTGTTCCGTGCTGGGAAGGCAATGTTCGCACCGAAGGGCCGCACTATCTGCGCACGGCCTACTGGGTGATCGGTGTGCCGGCCGGGGCGACTCGTGACTACTTCGATCGGATCAAGAAGGTCTGGTCGGACCAAGGATGGAGCGAAGAGAACACAAGCGAGTGGGTGTGGGTTGTTCGGACCGGAGATGGGTTCGGGCTTCAGCTGCAGGATGCCGACAAAGGTGACGGGTCCTTGAGCATCACCGGCAGCTCGCCCTGTGTCCCGGAATCGGCGCTCGAACCCCTCGATCCCGATCCGTCCGAGATCACCGTGGTCTGAGATTCGCGGGACACGGTGGCAAGTCTGTTGCGCCGCAACAGACTTGCCGTGTTCCTACTACTTCGGCGTCACCCAGGTGGTGATGTCCGCGTGCACGACCTCGAGGCCGGACTTGTCGAAGATCGAGATGGGAACGATGAGTTCCCGACCTTCGGTGATCGCGGCGAAGTCGGGGATCTCGGCAAGCTTCGCCACGGCGCGGAGGCTGGAGTTGGCCTTGGCGAGGTACTGGACGTTCATGGCCTTGGGGATCCAGCGGTGGGTGCCGGGGACCGTCGCCTCGGACAGCATGCCCATGGCCACCTCGGCGAGGTTGCAGGCGGCGATGGCGTGGAAGGTGCTCAGGTGGTTGTGGATGCCGAACCACTTGGGGGCGGTGACCTCGCAGAGGCCGGGCTCCAGCCGCACGACGGTCGGAAGGACGGTGCCGAAGTACGGCACGCGGGCCACCATGCCCAGGGAGAACAGGGTGTGGCCGAGGCGGTTGTCGGGGAGCTTCTTCCAGCCGCGGTAGGTGGCGGTCTCGTTCGTCATATCCGTATCTTACTCAGAAGTAAGTTCTTCGGAAGCGCCGGTCCTACTGCAGGTCGAGAAGTCTGCGCAGGGCGCGGTCGACGCCGGCCATGGTGGACTCGTTCACGGTGAACAGCGGTTCGGCCGGGTGTGACAGGCTGGTTGAGGGGCTCGGCGGACGGCTCGCCCGGGTCACACCGACCGGTACGTGTGACCAGCGCCATCGGCCCGTGAGGGTAAGTGGGGGGCGATTTGAACTACCGCCCACGCTCGAGGCATACTGTTCGGGTTGCCCAGACCGTGTTGTGCCGATTCCATGAATCGTCGCAGGTAGTGGGTAAGTGAGACCCAATTTTGTACCCGGCTGAATACGGCGCGGGTGCGTCCGGAACACCGGTTCCGAGGCCAGATGGAAGTTTCATCCAGGGCCGAGGAATGAGTCGTTAAGCGACACGCCCGACCGCGTGGACCGGATAGAACCATGACAGATGAACAGCGGCGATGGATACGGCCCAGGTGGGCCGGTCGTGTGGTGGCTGATGCGTCTTCGTGTGTTCGGGCTGGCAAATGAGGGTGATTCAGGAGCGAAAGCTCAGGGATCACGACGTAAGCGGAGAAAAGGACACTCAGCGTGGCGGGACAGAAGATCCGCATCAGGCTCAAGGCCTACGACCATGAGGCGATCGACGCGTCTGCGCGGAAGATCGTCGAGACGGTGACTCGCACCGGCGCACGCGTCGTCGGTCCGGTGCCGTTGCCCACCGAGAAGAACATCTACTGCGTCATCCGTTCGCCGCATAAGTACAAGGATTCGCGCGAGCACTTCGAGATGCGCACCCACAAGCGGCTTATCGACATCCTCGACCCGACGCCGAAGACCGTTGACGCGCTCATGCGTATCGACCTTCCGGCTTCCGTCGACGTCAATATCCAGTGACGGGGACTTCGACTATGACTGACAACAAGACTCGTCCGGCCGCCGGCATCCTGGGCACCAAGCTCGGTATGACGCAGGTCTTCGACGACAAGAACCGCGTCGTTCCCGTGACCGTCGTCAAGGCGGGCCCGAACGTCGTTACCCAGATTCGCACCGTGGAGCGCGACGGCTACTCGGCCGTCCAGGTCGCTTACGGCGCCATCGACCCGCGCAAGGTGAACAAGCCGGTTTCCGGCCAGTTCACCAAGGCCGGCGTGACTCCCCGTCGCCACATCGCGGAGATCCGCGTTGCCGACGCCGCCTCCTTCGAGGTCGGCCAGGAGATCAACGCCGATGCCTTCGCCGAAGGCGGCTTCGTCGATGTCACCGGCACCTCCAAGGGCAAGGGCTTCGCCGGCACCATGAAGCGTCACGGCTTCAAGGGCCAGGGCGCCTCGCACGGTGCGCAGGCTGTGCACCGTCGTCCGGGTTCCATCGGTGGTTGCTCCACCCCGGGTCGCGTGTTCAAGGGCATGCGCATGTCGGGCCGTATGGGTAGCGACCGCGTGACCACGCAGAACCTCACGGTCCACAAGGTGGATGCCGAGAACGGTCTGCTGCTGATCAAGGGTGCGATCCCGGGCCGTCGCGGCCACGTCGTGATCGTCAAGAGTGCAGTGAAGGGTGGTGCCCGGGCATGAGCGCTGTGAGCACTAAGAAAGATGCTGCGACCAAGTCCAGCCTCACGCTTCCGGTCAAGGCGCCGGGCGGCAAGACCGAAGGCACCGTCGAGCTCCCCGCGGAGATCTTCGACGTGACCGCCAACATCTCGCTGATGCACCAGGTCGTCGTGGCCCAGCGTGCAGCCGCTCGTCAGGGTACGCATTCCACCAAGACCCGCGGTGAAGTCCGCGGTGGTGGCAAGAAGCCGTACCGGCAGAAGGGCACCGGCCGCGCCCGTCAGGGTTCGACTCGTGCGCCGCAGTTCGCCGGTGGTGGCACCGTCCACGGCCCGCAGCCGCGTGACTACAGCCAGCGCCTGCCCAAGAAGATGAAGGTCGCCGCACTGCGTGGCGCCCTGTCGGATCGTGCTCGCAACGAGCGCATCCACGTCATCACCGAACTGGTTACGGGTCAGACCCCCTCGACCAAGGTTGCCAAGAGCTTCCTGGCCGAGCTGTCCACCCGCAAGCAGATTCTGGTGGTGGTGGGCCGCGAGGACGTCACCACTTGGAAGAGTGTGGCGAACCTGCAGAACGTGCACCCGATCGCTCCCGATCAGCTGAACACCTACGACGTGCTGAAGGCCGATGAGGTCATCTTCTCCGTCGAGGCGCTCAACGCCTTCGTGCACGGCCCCGCCGAAGCTGCACAGGAGGAGAGCAAGTGACCACCATCGCCGACCCCCGCGACATTCTGCTGGCGCCGGTCATCTCGGAGAAGTCCTACGGGCTGATCGAAGAGGGCACCTACACGTTCATCGTGCACCCGGATTCCAACAAGACGCAGATCAAGATTGCTGTCGAGAAGGTTTTCGGCGTCAAGGTGACCAGCGTCAACACCGCCAACCGTCAGGGCAAGCGCAAGCGGACCAAATTCGGTTACGGAACGCGCAAGAGCACCAAGCGCGCACTCGTGACCCTCTCGGCCGATAGCAAGCCCATCGAGATCTTCGGGGGCCCGGTCGCGTAAGCGCCTGGGAATCCAGAAAGTAGAGAAGACTCATGGCAATCCGTAAATACAAGCCGACAACCCCCGGTCGTCGTGGCGCATCGGTCTCGGACTTCGCCGAGATCACCCGCGCGACCCCCGAGAAGTCGCTGCTGCGTCCCCTGTCGAAGACCGGTGGCCGTAACGCGCAGGGCCGCATCACCACTCGTCACAAGGGTGGTGGCCACAAGCGCGCCTACCGTCTGATCGACTTCCGTCGTGCGGACAAGGACGGCATCCCGGCCAAGGTCGCTCACATCGAGTACGACCCCAACCGGACCGCGAACATCGCCCTGCTGCACTTCGCGGATGGCGAGAAGCGCTACATCATCGCGCCCAAGGGCATCGCCCAGGGCACGAAGATCGAGTCCGGCACGGGCGCCGACATCAAGCCGGGCAACAACCTGCCGATGCGCTCGATCCCGACCGGTACCACCATCCACGCGGTGGAGCTGCGTCCGGGCGGCGGCGCCAAGCTGGCCCGCTCGGCCGGTATGTCGATCCAGCTGCTGGGTAAGGAAGGCGCCTACGCCGTCCTGCGTATGCCCTCCGGCGAGATCCGTCGCGTCGATGTGCGCTGCCGCGCCACCATCGGCGAGGTCGGCAACGCCGAGCAGTCGAACATCAACTGGGGCAAGGCCGGCCGCATGCGCTGGAAGGGCGTTCGCCCGACCGTGCGTGGTGTGGTCATGAACCCGGTCGACCACCCGCACGGTGGTGGTGAGGGTAAGACCTCCGGTGGTCGCCACCCGGTCTCCCCGTGGGGCAAGCCCGAGGGCCGCACCCGTAAGCCCAACCGTCCGAGCGACAAGCTCATCGTCCGCCGCCGCGGCAAGAAGCGTTAAGGAGGAGGTTAGACATGCCACGTAGCCTGAAAAAGGGTCCGTTCGTCGACGGCCACCTCCTCAAGAAGGTGGACGTTCAGAACGAAAAGGGCACGAAGCAGGTCATCAAGACCTGGTCGCGTCGTTCCACCATCATTCCCGACTTCATCGGTCACACGTTCTCGGTGCACGACGGCCGTAAGCACGTTCCGGTGTTCGTGTCGGACAACATGGTTGGTCACAAGCTCGGTGAATTCGCGCCGACCCGGACCTTCCGTAGCCACGTCAAGGACGATCGGAAGAGCAAGCGGCGATGAGCACTGAAACTCAGAACCCGACCGCGCGCGCAACCGCCAAGCACGTCCGTGTGACGCCCATGAAGGCGCGCCGGGTCGTGGATTTGGTTCGCGGCAAGCGAGTCGAAGACGCGCTGAACATCCTGCGGTTCGCTCCGCAGGCTGCCAGTGAGCCGGTCGCGAAGGTTGTGGCCTCGGCCGCGGCCAACGCCGAGAACAACCTCGGCCTGAACCCGGCGACGCTGGTCATCTCGACCGCTTTCGTCGACGAGGGCGCGACCATGAAGCGTTTCCAGCCGCGGGCCCAGGGCCGTGCGTTCCGGATTCGCAAGCGCACCAGCCACATCACCATCGAGGTCGAGAGCGTGCCTTCGCTTTCCAACGCCCCTCGCAACCGCCGGAAGGGAGGGGAAAAGTAAATGGGACAGAAAATCAATCCCCATGGCTTCCGCCTCGGTATCACCACCGACTGGAAGTCGCGTTGGTACGCGGACAAGCAGTACGCGGAATACGTGAAGGAAGACGTTCAGATCCGCAAGCTCCTCGCCACCGGCATGGAGCGCGCGGGAATCTCGAAGGTCGAGATCGAGCGCACCCGTGATCGCGTGCGGGTCGACATCTACACCGCCCGTCCGGGCATCGTCATCGGTCGCCGCGGCGCCGAGGCCGATCGCATCCGTGCGGCGCTGGAGAAGCTCACCAAGAAGCAGGTGCAGCTGAACATCCTCGAGGTCAAGAACCCCGAGTCGGATGCGCAGCTCGTTGCTCAGGGTGTTGCCGAGCAGCTGTCGAACCGTGTGGCGTTCCGCCGCGCGATGCGCAAGGCCATCCAGTCGGCCATGCGTTCGCCGAACGTCAAGGGCATCCGCGTGCAGTGCTCGGGCCGCCTCGGTGGCGCCGAGATGTCGCGCTCGGAGTTCTACCGTGAGGGTCGCGTTCCGCTGCACACCCTGCGTGCGGACATCGACTACGGCCTGTACGAGGCGCGCACCACTTTCGGTCGCATCGGCGTGAAGGTCTGGATCTACAAGGGCGACATCGTCGGTGGCAAGCGTGAGGTCACTGCGACCGCCGCTCCGTCCGGCGACCGTCGCGATCGTCGTGAGCGGCCGAGCCGCCCGCGTCGTTCCGGTGCCCAGGGCACCACGGCGACCAGCACTGAAGCCGGACGCGCCGCGACTGCCGTCGCGGAGGCACCGGCAGAGACGACCCAGGAGGGCTGACCTATGTTGATGCCTCGCAAGGTCAAGCACCGTAAGCAGCACCACCCGGGACGTTCCGGTATGGCGAAGGGCGGCACCTCGGTGTCGTTCGGCGAGTTCGGAATCCAGGCTCTGGAGCCGGCTTACGTGACCAACCGTCAGATCGAGTCGGCGCGTATCGCGATGACCCGCCACATCAAGCGTGGCGGCAAGATCTGGATCAACATCTACCCCGATCGCCCGCTCACCAAGAAGCCGGCCGAAACCCGCATGGGTTCCGGTAAGGGTTCGCCGGAGTGGTGGATCGCGAACGTGAAGCCCGGTCGGGTCATGTTCGAGATGTCTTACCCCAACGAGGAGACCGCTCGTGAGGCCCTGCGCCGCGCGATGCACAAGCTCCCCATGAAGTGCAGGATCGTGACCAGGGAGGAGCAGTTCTGATGGCTACCGGAACACCGGCTGCAGAGCTGCGCGAGCTTTCCGAAGAGGAACTCGTCGCCAAACTGCGTGAATTCAAGGAAGAGCTGTTCAACCTGCGCTTCCAGATGGCGACCGGCCAGTTGCAGAACAACCGGCGCCTGCGTGTGGTCCGTCACGAGATCGCGCGCCTCTACACGGTCATGCGTGAGCGCGAGCTCGGCCTGGCCTCCGGTCCTGAAGGCAAGGGAGACGCCGCATGAGCGACGTAAAGGGCCCGGCCAAGACGCCGGCCACTGTAGAAGAGCGTGGACAGCGCAAGATCCGCAAGGGTTACGTTGTCTCGGACAAGATGACCAAGACCATCGTGGTCGAGCTGGAGAATCGCGTGAAGCACAAGCTTTACGGGAAGATCATCCGCACCACCTCGAAGGTCAAGGCGCACGACGAGAACGAGACCGCCAATGTCGGCGACCTCGTGCAGCTGATGGAGACCCGTCCGCTGTCCGCCACCAAGCGGTGGCGTCTGGTCGAGGTCCTGGAGCGCGCCAAGTAAGGCTGCTCCCGGGACTGATTCAGTCGCTGTGAAACATGAAGGCCCGCTTCCCGATTGGGAAGCGGGCCTTCGTTTCGTTTGTGCCCCGGCGGTTTTCAGCCATACCGCGCGGTTCGTGTCGGCTGGATCTCACCGGTAGCGGCGCGGTATTAGCGTGTCGGTCGCTCGAGACGTTACCTTTATAGGGCTATGAGGGATGCAGCGACAACGACTTCGGGTGCTTGGCGGGCGGACGACAACGAGGCGGTGACATTCCGCGAGGCCGCTGTGGCTTGGGCGCTTGCCGCCCATGAGGTGCTCGCCGAAACCGCCGGTGGCTACGGCCATTTCGTGACGGTCAACGAATTGGCCGAGCGAGTGCAGGAAATGTCGGGTGTGCACACCGACGCCCCCACCCGCACCTGGATGGACGCCATCCTGCGCAAGGTGGCGCGCCGCTGTCATTCGGCGGGCGAACCGCCCCTGCCCGCACTCTGCGTCAAGCAGAACCACAAGGTCAGCGACAGTTACAAATACGTCCTGGAACTGGCGGCCCTCCCCGTTCCCGCCGATCTCGAACTGCACGCCGCCTACGCGCGCTGGCAGTGCTACGTCGCCTTCGGCGCGGACGTCCCCGCCGACTTCGGCATCCCGCCCCTCACCCCGAAGGTCGCCGCCACCCGCCGCGCCACCACCTTCGTTCCCGTCCCCGAAGCCAAGCCCGAGCCCGTCCGCGCCCCGGTCTGCTCCCAGTGCTTCATCCAGCTCCCCGCCAACGGAGTCTGCGAGTACTGCTGACGCCCCGACGATGAAACCCGCGGGCCCGCTTCCCATTCGGGAAGCGGGCCCGCGAATTTCGTGCACCTGGCCGGCGCTACCCGGAGCCGAGCAACAGCAGGCACAGCATCGGTCCCTGTTGATCGGCGAGGCTGGTGCGGGCGAGGTCGGTGCGTGAGTAGGCGGCACACGCGGAGGGGCCCGGGTTCGTGCTCGCCCGAGCGAGAACCTTCGCCTCGGCTCGAGAGTCGTCGCATCGGACAATGGCCAGGTCTGCCGACAGATCGCTGACCCCACGGCTGCCCTCACCACGCACGCACTGTCCGGCCATGGGGGTGGGGTGCGGTTCCGGGCGGTCGCCCTTGATGAGGGTGAGGATGCTCAGGATGGGAGAGATGCTGCAGAACAGCGCGAACAGCGCGAGAAAAGCGATGAACGAGCGCCTGCGCAGCAATGGTTTGCCAGGATCCGCCGGTTGCCCCGGGCTACCCGGAATGGGTGGCGGCAATTGCTGAAGTGTCTGGTGGGCAGTCAGATTGATCATGATGGTGATCGGGTTGATCGCCATGGAAAAAGCCCCCCACCAGCCCAACCAGACGTTCTCGACGGTCATTCGACGGTAGGTCGCCAGCCCGCAGTCGCGACAGAACGGGCCGTGGGCGGTCAGGAACTTCATGTAGACGATCAGCCCCCGGTGCCCGCGGATCTGAATGGGTGCGGCCGGTGTCGCGCCACAGTCGCGGCAGTAGACGCCGTTTCCGTTGGTCGCGATCGATATCCGGCCGAGTTGTTCGGACACTGCTGAATCTCCCCGAAAGTGTTGCGCGACACTCCGGTTGGTACGCCGGAGGCCAGGGCAGCATACCGGCAGCGGCGTAGGAGTTGAGGTACAAGGCAGATGCCGAATGGTGCAGCCGGCCACGGCCCTCGGGTAGGCGGCTGGGGCCGGACGCTGCCGGTGTTAGGGTCTGGGGGAACGTGAAAGCGTCTAGGGTTCCGCGAGCAGGCCGTCAGTCAGTGCCCACAATCAGGTCTGCGAGGGCTGGTCCGAGCGACGCCACGGGGGGATCCGCCTGGATCGCGCCGCCATATCAAGGGACAAAAGCCTGGAGTACTTCTACTCACCATGCCCGCACCACGGGGCTGATGACAGAGAGTGCTGACCGATGGCTGCTGATGTCCTGCTTTCCTCGACCGATACCGTTGCCGCGCTGAGTTTTTCCCCGCGCGTGCCCGCCGTGGTCCTGATCGTGACGCTGATCGCGGCGTGCGGGCACGCGGTGTGGAACGCGATCGCGCACTGGGTGCCCGACAAGCTGGTGTCGATCACGCTGGTGAACGCGGGTGGGTCACTGTGCGCGATTCCCCTGGTGCTGTGGGCGGCGCCGCCCGATACGCGGTCCTGGATCTACCTCGGCGCGTCGGTGATCCTGCATATCGCCTACAACGTGCTGCTGATGGCGTCGTATCGACTCGGCGATCTGAGCCAGACCTATCCGCTGGCGCGCGGAACCTCGCCGCTGGTGGTGACCGTGGCGGCGGCCCTGCTGTTCAGCGAGACACCGCGCGGCGGGCAGATCGCCGGGGTGCTGCTCATCTCGATCGGCTTGGCCTGCTTGGTGTTCTGGGGTCAGCGCAAGAATCCGAGTCGCCCGTCGGCGATCGGCGCGGCCGTCGTGACCGGTGTCATGATCGCCGCGTACACCACGGTGGACGGCATCGGTGTGCGCGAATCCGGCAGTGTGCTGGGCTATATCGGCTGGCTGATGCTGCTCGAGGGCTTGGCCGTGCCGCTGTACGCGCTGGGTCGTCGTCGCGGTCGACTGTGGTCCGATCTGCGCCCGGTATGGCATATCGGCCTCATCGGCGGCGTGCTCAGCTTCGTGGCCTACGGCCTGATCCTGTGGGCGCAAACCCGTGGCGCGCTGGCCGATATCGCCGCCCTGCGCGAATCGAGCATCATCGTGGGCGCGCTGATCGGCACCTTCGTCTTCGGTGAACGGTTCGGTACTGCCCGGGTGGCCGCCACTGTCGCGGTCGTCGCGGGAATCGGAACCCTGTATCTCGCCTGAGCACTGCCGTTGCCGGGGGCGCTGAACACAGCTTCGCGTGCCTCGAATCGCGTGTAGCGCCGTACTTCTCGCGCGGATCGCGGCAACGCACGTGAAAGGCCCGCTCCCACAACGGGGGACGGGCCTTTCCCATCGATAAACCAGGTCGCCCGAAACCGTTCCAGGCGCTACCCGATGTCTACTTTTCGCCGAAGAGGTTCTTGGCCGGGCGGTTGGAGGCGGCGCGGCGCTCGGCCGCCTTCTCCTTGACGCGGTCGGCTTCCTTGCGCACGGTGACGAGGTTCTCGCGCTCCTTGACCAGCCAGTCCGGCTGCTCGGCGAGCAGGGCCGCGATCTCGTCGGCGGTCAGCGCGTCCGAGACGCCCGCACGGGAGAGTCCGGAGTTGGAGATGCCGAGTTTGCGGGCCACCTCGTCGCGCGGGAAGGGCCCGGTGCGACGCAGTTCGGTCAGCCACTCGGGCGGGTTGCCGCGCAGCTCTTCGAGCTGTGCGCGGGTGATGGTGGAGTTCCGGAATTCCTCAGGGGTTGCCGGGAGGTAGATGCCGAGCTTGGCGGCAGCGGTCAGCGGCTTCATGGTCTGAGGGTTCTTGTCCGGGCTCACTGGTCAAGGGTATCGGGCGCGGCCGAGGGCGCCCACCTTGCGGTGCAATAACCTGGACGGCATGAGCGGTCACGGCCCGGAGGCGGCAGCAGAGGACGACCACGAGCGGGCCTCGCATCGGCCGGACGGGCTGGACGCGAGCCGGTTCGACGAGCTCGATGTCACGGTACTGCGCTGGTTCGTCGCGGTTGCGGAACAATTGCACTTCGCGCGTGCCGCCCAGAGCCTCGGAATCGCGCGGCAGCGCCTGAGCCGCGCGGTGATCGATCTGGAGGAGGAACTCGGGACGAAGCTGTTCGTGCCCGGCGCCCAGCCGACCCAGCTCAGCGACCAGGGCCTCGAGCTGCTGGAAGCCGCCAGGGAGATCGTCGCCGCGGCTGCCGACGCGGACACCGGGGTCTCGGCTCAGGACGGTGACCGGTTGCGGGTCGGCTTCGTCCCCGGCGTGACGGTCACCAAGTGGGAGCGCATCTGGGCGGCCCGGTATCCCGATATCCGGCTCGAACTCGTGCCGATCCCGATGAGGGAGCAGGAGAGCGCACTGCGCGAGGGCGGCGTGGACATGTGCTTCGTGCGCCTGCCGATCGAGCGTGCGGGTCTGAGCATCATCCCGCTCTATCGCGAGGTCCCGGTGGTGGTGGTGCCGAAGGATCATCCGCTCTCGGTGTTCGATCAGGTCGGCATGGCCGAGCTCGCCGACGAGCGGATGCAGGACGCCTCGGATCTGGACGACGCCGAGATGACCATGGAAATGGTCGCGGCGGTCAGTGGCGCGGCCATCGTGCCGCATTCGATCGCGCGTCTGCACCATCGCAAGGATCTGGTCTATCTGACCATGACCGGGGTGCCCGATACCGAGATCGTGCTGGCCTGGCCGACCGAGGCGACGACGGAGCTGATCGAGGAGTTCGTCGGCGTCGTGCGCGGCCGTTCGGAGCGCACCACCCGGTCGCCGTCGGGCCAGAGTAATGACAAGCAGCGCAAGGGGGCCGCGCGCTCGTCCGGTGCGAAGTCCGTGAAGCACGCGGGCGCGAAGCAGTCCGGTGCGAAGGCCGGCGGCAAGAAGCCCGCGGGCGCGGCCAAGGGCAAGCAGGGTGCGCCGAAGCCTGGTAAGCGTCGAGGGCGCTGACACAGTTCGCCCGAGGCCCGTCTCCGTAGGGAGACGGGCCTTTTCGCGTATCGGGGGAGGGGCGGGGGAAATCTCAGGGTGAAGTCAGGGTTGCGCTATACGTATACGTCTACTTATAGTGATTGCAGGCGGATGGGAACCGCTCGAGCAGGCTCGAAAATTATGTGGCACAACGGATTTCAACCCCGGGGTGCCATGTAGTAGAAGCATGCCTATATGCGCATTCACTGTTGAATTGGAGCGAAACAATGGCCACCGATATGCACAAGAACGAATCAGGCGACACCGGCGAGGCGGTTCCCCCGCAGGGTGTGACCGCCACGAATCTCCCCGCCGTCCTCGACATTCGCGACGCCGACAGCATGCGCGAAATCGTGCTGCGCGTCGGCCCCGGAGGTGGTCGCACCCAGCGCTTCACCGGTCGCCTGCTCGCCGAATCGCAGCAGGTCAACAAGGTCGGCAGCGAAGCCGTTCGGGTCTATCTGAGCCGCAAGGGCAAGTTGGTGGTGCACCGTCACTACCTCGAGTGGTCGGACTTCAGCACGGCGACCAAGCATGCCTATCACGAGAAGAAGCAGGAGTTCGTCACCGCCCGAAAGGCCTCCGACCAGTCGGATTTTTCCGCAATCACCAACTGGGCCAAAGGTTTCAAGAACTGGCGTGAACTGCTCGGTATCGGCGACGATGGGTACGGCGACTACACACTCGAGATCGTGGAGTCGCCCGGGGAGTTGACCGACCGAGTTCCGGCGAAGGTCTACCGAATTGTCGCCGATGTGATGGAGAACCCGTCGGCGCAAGTTCTCGATATCTGAATTACGCGGCCGAACCCCGAAAGGACTTCTCCCGCATGTTCTCCCGACTGGGACGCTTCGTCGTCCGGTACCCGTGGCAGGTGATCGGCGCCTGGGTGATCGCGATCGCGGCGGTGGTGCTCACCGCCCCGACCCTCACCGCCACCACCGACCAATCCGACTTCCTGCCTTCGCATTACGAGTCCATTCAGGCGATGGAACTGCAGCAGAAGGCCTTTCCCGACAGCGCCACCCCGGCCGCGCTCATCGTCTTCGAGCGCGCCGACGGGGCGCCGCTGAGCGAGAGCGATCAGGCGGTGGTCGCGGCCGCCGCCACCAAGCTCGCCGAGCGAAAAATACCGGATATCAACGGAATTCAGGCGGCGCCCCCGTCGGAGAACCGGCTGGTCGAGATCGTGGCCGTCGGCATGACCAAGGTGACCAGCCAGAGCGACACCCGGCAGACCGATGCGGTCGAGGCGCTGCGTGATGCCCTGCCCGAGCAGGTGAACGGCACCGATCTGAAGGCCGGCATCACCGGTTCGGCGGCGTCGCAATTGGATCAGCAGGAGTCGGGCAACAAGGCCCTGTTCATCATTCTGGTGGTGACGATCCTGCTGATCATCGTGCTGCTGCTGGTCATCTTCCGCAGCCCCGTGGTCGCGTTCCTGCCGATCGTGGTGATCGTCGGCGTATCCATGATCGTCAACGGTTTGATCGCCATGGTGGCGCACGCCTTCGACCTGAAGATCGACAGTTCGATCCAATCCTTGCTGTCGGTAGTGCTTTTCGGCGTCGGCACCGACTACATCCTGTTCCTGATGTTCCGATTCCGGGAGCGACTGCGTGCGGGCGACGATGCCAAGGACGCCATGATCGGCGCGGTCGCCCGGGTCGGCGAGGCCATCACGTCCGCGGCCGCCGCGGTGATCATCGCCTTCGGCGCGCTGACGCTCTCCACCCTCGGCATGTTCCGCGCCATGGGCCCGGCCCTGGCCATCGCGGTGGCGGTCGCGCTGCTGGCGGGGCTGACGCTGGTCCCCGCGATCGTCTCGCTGTTGGGCACCAAGGTGTTCTGGCCCTCCAAGGCCTGGCAGCACGAGCCGGCGGGCGCGCGTTTCGATGCCATCGGCAAGTCGCTCGGACGTCGCCCGGCGGTGTTCGCCGCCGCTTCGGGTGGTCTGCTCATCGTGTTGGGCGCGTTCGTGTTCGGCTTCAATCCGACCTTCGATCTGGGCTCGAACTCGACCTCGAACGCCTCGGAATCGGTGGTCTACAGCAAGGTGATGCTCAAGGGCATGCCCGCGGGAACCACTCAGCCCTCGCAGGTCTACCTGCACAGTGACAACGGCGGGGAGTTGAACGCCGGTCAATTGATGACATACCAGGGTGCGCTCAGGGGCGTCGCCGGCGTGGGCGAGGTGTCGGTGCCCGCGCTCTCGAAGGACAAGTCGACCGCCGAATATCAGGTGACGCTGTCGGACGCACCGGAATCGGATGCCGCGCTCGATACGGTCAGCGGCCCGCTGCGCGATACCGCGCACTCCTCCGCGCCGCCCGGAACCACGGCCGAGGTGGGCGGTATGACCTCGGTGTTCGTGGACTTCAAGCACGCCATGAACCGTGACTACACGGTGGTGTTCCCGGTGGCCGCCGTGCTGATCATGCTCGTATTGGCGTTGCTGCTGCGCAGTCTCGTCGCGCCCTGGTACCTGATGGCCTCGGTGTTCCTCGGCTTCGCCGCCACGCTCGGTTCGGCGGTGCTGGTGTTCCAGCGGATCCAGGGGCATTCGGGTCTGATCTTCACGCTGCCGCTGATCATGTATCTGTTCGTGGTCGCGCTGGGCACCGACTACAACATCCTCATGGTGGCCCGATTGCGTGAGGAGGCCCGCGAGGGCAACGATCCGCGCACCGCGGCGGCGCTGGCGGTGAAGCACACGGGTCCGACCGTGGCCGCTGCCGGTCTCATTCTGGCGGGGTCGTTCGCCTCGATGATGCTGGCGGGCAACACCGTTGTCGCGGAGATGGGTTTCGCGATCTCGCTGGGCATCGCCATCGCGGCCTTCGTCATGGCGATGTTCTTCACTCCCGCGGTCACCGCGCTGATCGGAAAGGTGGCCTGGTGGCCGGGTCACGGCGGCGATTCTCGGGCGCGGGAGTTGACGCCGTCGCCGACCGCGCGACCGCACCTCGACGAGGTCGGCCCGCGCTGAGGAATCCTCGGTAGCTCGATGCGTGCAGGGCCCGCTTCCCACGTCGGGAGGCGGGCCTTCGTGCTGGTCGAGCCCTCGGTCGAATTATCTGACAGAAACGTGTTTCAGTTATTTCCCGAAAGTGCCCCGAATTGAACTGGACAACCGATATGGTTCGGCCCGACCGCACACGATGCGGGTGGCACCAAGGAGTTTCGAGATGACCATGTCCGTGGACAAGCGGATCGCCCGGCGGGCCGGCCTCGGCGTCACCGCCCTGGCGGCGATGGCCTGCTCGGCGGCGCTGACCGCGCCCTACGCGTCGGCGGTCCCCACGGGTCTGGAGGTGAACGCCCGCAACATCTACGCGGCCTGCACCTACGAGATCACCGCGACCTACGACCACTGGTTGGAGGCCTGGTTCTACGACAACGGCGGCATCATCAAGGGCAGCCCGATCAAGCCGGTCAACGGCAAGGCCACCATTCAGTGGACTCCGAAGGGTGCGGGGACGCATACCATTTCGACCCTGCAGGGTTCGGCGTGGGAGCTCAAGGTCAACGTGCTGCAGCCCACGATCACCGGCAGCGCCACCTGTGGCGCCGGGCCGCTGGGTTTCCTGGGCTCGTAAAGCCCGGTCACCGGAAAGACTCGGCTCGGGGCGGTCACGCCGTCCCGAACCGTCCCGGGCCGGCTGGCCACCATCCTCTGTTCCCAGGTCAGCCGGCCCACCCCTCTCTCGCGGACGAGACATCGCCGCCGGGGGTCGGTCGCGGGGAGCCTCAGCGCAGGGTCGTATGCCAGACCACGGCGGCGGCCAGCGCGCCCGCACCGTTCACCGACCAGTGCAGTGCGATGGGCGCGATCAGGCTTCCGCTTCGGCGGCGCAACCAGGTGAAGACCGCACCGGCGGCCGCGGTCGCCACGACCGCGAGCCCGATGCCGAGGATCTGTCCCGCGACTCCGCTGCCGAGGAATCCGCTCAGTCCCTTGTTTCCGCTCGTCAGCCCGAACGACGACGCGATGTGCCAGAGTCCGAAAAGCATGGATCCGGCCGCGAACAACCCGCGCGCGCCCACGACTCGATCGAGGGTGCCGTGCAGGACGCCGCGGAAAGCCAATTCCTCCGGAATGGCCGTCTGCAAAGGAATGACGATCATCGAGGCGATCAGCGCGCCGGAGATGGTGGCGTAGCGATCGGCCAGGAAGAACGGCCGGGTCATGGGTAGGAGTGCGCCGATGGCGACGGCGGTCAGCACTATGGCGACCGCGGCCAGTGCCCAGACCGAGCCGCGTCGCCAATGGCTCGGGGCGAGACCGAGTTCGGCCCAGCCCAATCCGCGGCGGCGAACCATGCCGACCAGCACAACCGCGGCAATCGGGACAGTGAAGATGCTGGCCCATACCGTGGTGAAGTGCGCGATGAGGTTCGTGCCGGTCAGAACTATGACAACGACAGCCACGTCGATGTAGGCGTGCATCTTATGGCCGGTCGGGGCGGACGTGTCCGGGAGTACGGCGACCGCTCCGTTATCGTTTCGAGACATCCCGGCCAGTGTACGTACGGAAACTTGGAACGCGCTTCGAATGTGGTCAATCCAGCGATTCCCGCACCGGTGCGCCCGTGGCCCAGCCGTCGGGATCATGCCAGGCCCGCAGGCTGCGAGTGGTTTCGAAGCGGCGCGGCTCGCGTGTCAACGGGTCTGTGAATTCCAGCGCAGAGGCGAGCAACTGCAGCGGGCGGGTGAAATCGTCGACGGGCTTGTCGGTCAGCTCCGGATAGAAATCGTCGCCCAGGATCGGAATGCCGATGCTGTTCATATGCAGGCGGATCTGATGGGTGCGCCCGGTGCGCGGCTTCAGTCGGTACCGTCCGAGCCCGTCGCGCCGCTCCAGCAGTTCGATATGGGTCTCGGCATTGGGCTCGCCGGGCTCCTCGTAGGCGCGCAGCACCTGTCGTTCCTTCACGATCCGGCTGATCAGCGTGCGGGGCAGCTCGAGTTCCGGATCGAACCGTGCGATCGCCTCGTACTCCTTGCGCACCACACGGTTGTGGAACATGGTCTGATACGCGCCGCGACGGGCCGGATCGACGATGAACAGCACCAGCCCGGCGGTCCCTCGATCGAGCCGATGCGCCGGAACCAGATCCGGCAGGTCGAGCTCGCGCCGCAGTCGCACCAGCGCGGTCTGCAGAATGTGCTGCCCACGCGGGATCGTCGAGAGGAAGTGTGGTTTGTCCGCGACCAGGATGGTGTCGTCCCGATAGACGATCCCGATATCGAATGGCACGGTCGTCTCGACAGGCAGATCGCGGTGGAACCAGATCGCGCCGCCCGGTACATACGGAGCATCGGGCGCGATCGGCCCGTCCATGTCCACGATGCCGCCCTCGCCGAGCAACTCGTCGATGCGCGCGGCGGGAACACGGGGAAGCCGCTCCACGAGATGGTCCCGAATGGTCGCCCACTCACCCTCGTCGGGCAGTCGCAACCGGGCCGGGTCCAGCCCGTGCCGCTTGGGTAGCGGCGGCTTCTGCCTGCGTCTCACCGGAAAGACCCTAGTGGGCGGCCGGCGCCGCTCCCCGCTCGGCGGGTCCGGACCTGACGCCGCGCGGGCATTCGGGAGTGCTGTGGGCCGCGATCCGGTGCGCGCCGGACGGCAGGGCGATTCCGGGCGGTGTGGATGAATTTCGACCGCCCGGTAGGCAGCCCGTAGAAGTTAGCCTAACCTATCTTTCGACGACTCCGGAGGCGGATCGGGCGTACTGACCAAGGTCGAGAGGCAGGATTCATGACGGTGGAGGTGGCGTCGCCCCAGGCGACCGAACCCGAGGCGGGGGCCGCCGCGACAGCGGACGCACAGCCGGACAAGGCTGCGGTGAAGGCACGCAAGCAGCGAGAAGCCCAGGCGCGCAAGGAGATTCTGGCGCCTGTCAACGGCCCCCTGAGTCTGGCGAGTCTGATCGTGGCGATCGCCTCGATCTGCGCGGTGG
This sequence comes from Nocardia jejuensis NBRC 103114, assembly GCF_001613145.1. Taxonomy (GTDB): domain Bacteria; phylum Actinomycetota; class Actinomycetes; order Mycobacteriales; family Mycobacteriaceae; genus Nocardia; species Nocardia jejuensis. Next base: position 181,082 of record NZ_BDBU01000023.1, on the reverse strand, counting down.
TGCCGTTCCTGCTGATCGTGTCTGCCGCCCGGGAACTGCTGAACGACTCGGTCGACACCGATCGGGTGTGGCGCCTGCTGCTCATCGCGGTGATCGTGCTCGCGGTCCGGGCGCTGCTGCAGGCGGCGGCGCTGACCTGGTCGCACACCGTCGATGCCGGTTATCAGCTGACCCTGCGGCGACTGCTGGCGGACAAGCTCACCCGCGTCCCGCTGGGCTGGTTCGGCGAGCGCACCTCCTCGGACGTGAAGAAGTATCTGCACGACGATGTGGACGCGCTGCACTATCTGGTCGCGCACGCCCGCCTCGACTTCGTCGGCGGCGTGACGATCCCGCTGGTGACGCTGGTCTATCTGTTCACCGTCGACTGGCGCCTGGCCCTGGTGCTGCTGGTGCCGCTGGTCATCTACGCGGTGTGCATGCGCACGATGATGGACGAGGCCGGTCGCGCTCGGATCCTGGCCTACAACGAGTCCGAGCAGCGCACCCGCGAGGCCACCGTCGAGTTCGTCGACGGCATCCAGGTCGTGCGCGCCTTCGGCCGGGCAGGCAAGGCGCACAGGGAGTTCCAGGACGCGGTCGATCATCAGACCGAGAGCCTGCGACGCTTCAAGATGCCCTACATCACCGTGCAGTCGGTGTCCGACGCGGCGCTCTCGCCGGTGTTCGTCATGCTGCTGGTGGTGCTCGCGGGTCTGATCGGCGTCGGCGCCGACTGGATCGCCCCGATCGATGTCCTGCCGTTCCTGCTGGTCGGCCTGGGCCTGGGCAGTTCCCTCATGGGCCTCGGCTACGCCGGTCAGGCCCTGCGTACCGCCGGTGACGCCGCCCTGCGCCTCGCCGAACTGATGCAGACCCCCGAACTGCCCACCGCAGCACCGACATCCGATGCGACGGCCGCCGTGGAATCCGGCGCCGCGGATGTCGCCGCCGGACTGGTGCGGTTCGAGGGCGTTTCCTTCGGCTACCGCGCGGATCACGCGGTGCTGCGTGGAGTGGACCTGGAACTCGCGCCGGGCACCATCACCGCCCTGGTCGGCCCGAGCGGCTCGGGCAAGTCGACGCTGGCCAAGCTGCTGCCGCGCTTCTACGACGTGAACGCGGGCCGGATCACCATCGGCGGCCGGGACATTCGTGATTTCGCGACCTCGGAGCTGTATCGCACGGTGGGCTTCGTCTTCCAGGACGTGCGCCTGATTCGTGGCAGCGTTCGCGAGAATCTGCTGCTGGCGCGCCCGGACGCGGATGACGCGGCACTGGAGCGGGCGGCCCGCGCCGCCCAGATCCACGATCGCATTCTGGCGCTGCCGCGCGGCTACGACTCCGAGATCGGCGTCGACGCCACGCTGTCCGGTGGTGAGGCGCAGCGGCTTTCGATCGCTCGCACGCTGCTGGCCGACACCCCGGTGCTGGTGCTGGACGAGGCGACCGCGTTCGCCGACCCCGAATCCGAGGCCGCCGTACAGGACGCGCTCGCCGCGCTGGTGGCGGGCCGCACCGTGCTGGTGATCGCGCACCGACTGCACACCATCGTCGGAGTGGATCGAATCCTGGTGCTGGAGAACGGCGTTCTGGTCGAGCAGGGCGATCACGAAACCCTGCGTGCGGCCGGTGGTCTGTACCGCCGCCTGTGGGACATCAATGAGGACGCGCTGAACGTGGTGTTGGAGGGAACTCGATGATTCGCAAGGTTTTCGGGTTGGTGCCGCGCGAATTCGCGCCGCTGATCCCGCGATTGCTGATCGCGATCGTCTTGCAGGCGCTGTGCCAGGCGGCCGCCTACGTGCTGCTGGTTCCGGTCCTGGAGGCTTTGTTCGACGGCGACACCACGCAGGCATGGCGCTGGGCCGGTGCGCTGGCCCTGGCGGTGGCTGGTGTCATCGGATTCGGTTACGCCCAGGCGGTATTGGGTCTGCGCGTAGGCGTCGGCATGCAGCAGGGTCTGCAGACCCGGCTCGGGGATCACCTCAACGCCCTGCCGCTGGGCTGGTTCGAGACCCGCAATGCCGGTGAGCTGTCCCGCCTGACGGTGGACAACGTCCGCGAGGTGCAGCGGCTGATCGCCTATCTGATCAGCCCGATCGTGGCAGGCGTGGTCGTGCCGCTGGGTGTCGCGGTCGGCGTGCTGTTCATCGACTGGCGGATCTCGGTGGCCATGTTCATCGCCGCGCCCGCACTGTATCTGGTGAATCTGTGGGCGAGCCGCTCCTACAGCGCCGCCGACGAGCAGATGCACGAGGCCTCGGCCGAGGCCAATGCCCGGGTGCTCGAGTTCTCCCAGGCGCAGCCGGTGCTGCGTTCCTTCGGCGCGGTGGGCGCGGGCAACAAGGCGCTGGACGCGGCCCTGGTGCGCCAGCGTAAAGCGGTGGCGGGCTTGCTGTTCGCGAGCGTGCCGGGTCTGATCGTCTTCGCGCTGTGCGTGCAGGCGGTGTTCCTGGTGCTGGTGTACCTGGTGGTCGGCCGGGTCACCGGCGGAGCCATCTCGGCCGCGGCGGCGATCGCGTTGATCGCGGTGTCGGCCCGCTTCATCGAGCCGCTGACCCAGGCCGCCACGCTCGGCGGCGCGCTGCGCATGGCGACCTCGGCCGCCGACCGAGTCTCGGCCCTGCTGGCCGAACCGACTCTGCCGCAGGTGGAATCGGAGGCGACCCTGGGTGCGCCCGAGGTGGTCTTCGAGAACGTGAGCTTCGGCTACCGCACCGGCGACGAGGTGCTGTCCGGGGTGTCCTTCACCGTCCCCGCGGGCACCACCACCGCGATCGTCGGTCCCAGCGGCGCGGGCAAGTCCACGGTGCTGCGCCTGGCCGCCCGCTTCCACGATGTCGGCTCGGGCCGAGTCCTGGTGAGCGGCAACGATGTCCGGAGCCAGCCGTCCCATCAGCTGCTCGGTCAGCTGTCGCTGGTCTTCCAGAACGTGTACCTGTTCAACCGTTCGGTGCTGGAGAACATCCGCGCCGGTCGTCCGGGCGCCACCGACGACGAGGTGCGCGGTGCGGCGGCCGCGGCCCGGGTGGACGAGATCGCCGAACGCCTGCCCGAGGGCTGGGACACCACGGTCGGCGAGGGCGGCGCGTCGCTGTCCGGCGGTGAGCGCCAACGGGTGTCGATCGCGCGCGCACTGCTCAAGGACGCGCCCGTGGTCCTGCTGGACGAGGCCACCAGCGCCCTGGATCCGCAGAACGAGGCCGTCGTGGTCCGCGGCGTGCACGAGCTGACCCGCGATCGCACGGTCATCGTGGTGGCGCATCGCCTGGCCACCATCGCGCACGCCGAGCAGATCCTGTTCATGGAGGCCGGTCGAATCATCGAGCGCGGCACGCACACTCAGCTGCTCGCCCTCGAGGGCCGCTACGCCGCCTTCTGGAACGAGCGCACCCGGGCCTCGGGCTGGCGCCTGGAATCCGCGCCCGTCTGACGAATCGCGAAGCGGCAGTGGCCCCGACCTTCGATCCGAAGGGCGGGGCCACTGTGTTTGGGGGCGACCGTGTTTGGGGGCGACCGTGTTTGGGGGCGACCGTGTCGCACCCTCCCGCGGGTACGCCGAAGGCCCCGGGAGGCGAGCATGTTCCCGGGGCCTGGGTGACGCTGTGAGTTACCACGCGCGTCCGATCACCTTCAGCGGCACCGTATCCGGAGCCGTCGGCGACCTCGGATCAGAGGCTGCAGCCCAGACCGGCGTAGTACGCCACGGAGCACTCGGCCTCGCGGGTGAGCTTCCAGGTGCCGTCGATCTCGCGCCAGGACAGCTCGATGTTCGGGAAGGTGCCGTAGCCGTCGACGGTCACCTGCAGGTTGGCGGTGAGGGTGTCACCGTTCTGGTTGACCGGTCCGGCCAGCGCCCAGCGCAGGCTCGGGACGCTGTTCATGACGCCACCGACCTGGTCCAGAATCGCCAGGCCGGCGTCGCCGGCCTCGAGCTCGTTGGCGCGCGCTCCGCGATCGGCGCCGGTGTTCAGCGCCAGCCGCAGCTTGGACTGCAGGTCGCCCAGGCCCGGCTGCGCGGTGCGCAGCGGGGAGACGATCGGCGCGGCCTGAGCCGGCGCGATCGCGGCGACCTGGAGGCCGCCGAACACGGCGGTGGCAGCGATAAGCGCTGCTCCCAGCTTCTTTCGGGTGGTGCTGATCATCGGTTCGTCCCATCTGTTGGATCTGTGAGCCCGCGTACGGTGCTCCCTCACTACAAGCAATATAAGGTAAGCCTATGCAAACATGGGAGGGACCCGGTTAGCTGTGCCGCGAGCATCACTTGTCACCAGTGAAAGTGCGAGTGCGCGCGAGAGAGAGTGAGTGTGTACCGATGAAGACCCTGCTGGTCATCGGCGCTGGGCCGAAAGCCCTTGCGGTAGCCGCGAAAGCGCACGTCCTGCGCGAATTGGGCCTTCCCGCCCCGCGTGTCGTCGTGGTCGAAGCACATGCCGTCGGCGGCAATTGGCTGCCCAGTGGCGGCTGGACCGACGGCCGGCATCGGCTCGGCACCAGTCCCGAGAAAGATGTGGGCTTCCCGTACCACTCCACCATGGCGCGCGGCCGCAATCGCGAGATCAACGAGGGGATGCAGGCTTTCAGCTGGACCTCGTTCCTGGTGGACCAGGGCGGTTATTCGGAATGGATCGACCGCGGCCGACCCAGCCCGCAGCATCACGTCTGGGCGAAGTACCTGCAGTGGGTCGGCCATCGGATCGACCTGGAACTGATCCAGGGCCGGGTGAGTTCCATCTCACCCGCGGCCGACGGCTGGCTGGTCTCGGTCACCGACGCGGACGGCGCGGTGACCCAGCTCGACACCGACGAGCTCATGATCACCGGACCCGGCCGCAGCACTCGCGCACTGGCCGATCATCCGAAAGTCCTGTCCATCTCGGCGTTCTGGGAGCTCGCGGGCCGTCGTGAGCTGCCCGTTTCCTCCCGTGTCGCGGTGATCGGCGGTGGTGAGACCGCGGGTTCGGCCCTGGACGAACTGGTCCGCCACGAAATGCTGACGGTGTCGGTCATCTCGCCGATGGCCACGCTGTACACCCGCGGTGAGAGCTTCTTCGAGAACTCGCTCTACAGCGATCCGGTCAAGTGGGCCGGATTGAGCGTCGAGCAGCGCCGCGATGTCATCCGCCGCACCGATCGCGGTGTGTTCTCGGTCCGCGTGCAGGAGAGCCTGCTGGGCGACGACCGCGTGCATCATCTGCAGGGCCGGGTGACCCGGGTGGCCGACGAGGGCTCGGGTGTGGCTCTGACGCTGCGCAATTCGCCGCGACCGGATCAGGTGCACACCTTCGATCTGGTGGTGGACGCGACCGGTGGGCACCCGCTGTGGTTCCTGGAGATGTTCGACGCCGATGCCGCGGATCTGCTCGAGCTGGCCGTGGGCGGTCCGCTGACGATGGCCCGGATCGAGGCGACCATCGGCTACGACCTCGCGGTGACGGGTCTGGAGTCGAAATTGTTCCTGCCGAACATGGCCGCGCTGACCCAGGGGCCGGGCTTCCCGAATCTCAGCTGCCTGGGCGAACTCTCGGATCGCGTGCTGCGCGCGGCGGGTGACGCGGGGGAATCGGCACGTCGTGAGGCGGCCGCGGGGGCGGAACGAGTTCGGGTCAGATAGTAGGCTAGGCTTGCCTTACTTATAGGAGATGAGGTTCGGTTCATGCGTATCGTGTCGTTCGGTTTCCAGACCTGGGGCCGGAAAACCCTTCAGGCTCTGATCGATTCGGAGCACGAGGTGGTGCTCGCGGTCACCCATCCGGCCGCCGAGTCCTCCTACAAGGCCATCTTCAATGACTCGGTCGAGGAACTGGCACGCGAGCACGGCATCCCGGTGCATCTCACCGAGCGGGCCGACGCCGAGACCATCGATCTGGTCAAGCGCGCGGAACCCGATGTGATCGTGGTGAACAGCTGGTATACCTGGATGCCGCCGGAGCTGTACAAGCTGCCGCCGTTCGGCACCCTGAACCTGCACGATTCGCTGCTGCCCAAGTTCACCGGCTTCTCGCCCGTGCTGTGGGCGCTGATCAGCGGCGCCGAGGAATTCGGGCTCACCGTGCATCGCATGGACGAGCAGCTGGACACCGGCGACATCCTGGTGCAGCACCGCCTGCCCATCCCCGCCGATGCCACCGGCCCCGGATTGGTCCGCGCCGGAATGGAATTGATTCCGGGCGCGGTGCACGAGGCGCTGGCCGCGCTGGTCGACGGCACCGCGCGGTGGACACCGCAGAACAAGGCCGAGCGCACCTACTTCCACAAGCGCTCGGACCGCGACAGCCGCATCGACTGGTCGTGGGACACGGTCGATCTGGAGCGTTTCGTGCGTGCGCTGGCCGATCCGTACCCGCCCGCGTTCTCGTACTACCGGGGTGAGCGCGTGCAGGTGCTGGCGGCGCACATCTCCGAGGCCTGCTACGGCGGCACCGCCGGGCGCGTCATCGTGCAGGAGGGCGGCGGCGCGGTCGTGTGCGGCCCGAACCCGCGATACGGCCACAACCGCGGCCTGGTGATCACCAAGGTCCGCACTGCCGACGGCGCCGAGCACGACGGAGCCGAATTCTTCGTGCGCGGCGGCTATCTCACCGATGCCCCGGAATGAGGCACGGCGTCATGTCGATCACCGCCGATGAGAGGGCCCGGGATATGCGCCGCGCACTCGCCCCCGGACAGCGTCGGGCCTGGTACCTGCAGGCCCGGGAGCCCGCGGACACCAGTCTGAACGTCGCGGTCACCTATCGCCTGACCGGTGCGCTGGACGCCGCGCTGCTGCGCGCGGCGGTCGGCGAGGTGATCGCCCGGCACGACATCCTGCGCACCACCTACGGTGTCGGGCCGGACGGGGAGCCCTACCAGGTGGTATCGCCCGAGGCGGAGCCCGCGTGGCGAGCCGAGGACCTGTCCGAGCTCGAACCGCTGCGCCGATCCCGTCGCGCCGAGGTGCTGATCCGCCGGGTCTGCGGCGAACCCTTCGACCCCGTCGCCGCCGCGCCCGTTCGCTTCGCCCTCTACCGCACCGGCGCCGACGAATACGCCTTCGTCCTGGTCGCCCACGCCCTGTGCTGGGACGACGAATCCTGGGAAATCTTCGCCCGTGACCTCACCGCCGCCTACAACGGCAAACTCCCCACCGCTCCCGCGAGCTCCTACACCGCCCTCGCTCTCACCGAGAGCGGCGTCGGCACAGCCGACTTCGAGCACGTCTCGAACGGCCGCACCGCCGCGCATGCCCCCGCCGACGTGCGCCGGGACGCTTCCCGCACGAGCGATGCCGAGGCCGCCTCGAACGGATCCGATTCGCGCCGCCCGGCCGATGATGCTGCGGCACTGGGGAACCCGGACGATCCGAGCACGGTGCGCGATGCTCCCGATCGCCCTGACACCTCGGCCGCGACAGTCGACGGCGATGCGGCCGGGCTCGAATTCTGGCGGACCTCGCTGACTCCGCTGCCCGAGCCGCTGGAGCTGCCCGGCCGGGCAGCTCCCGGGCCGGAGCTGTCGCAGCGCTCGGCGCGAGAACTGCCGCGTGAGTTGCTCACGCGGGTCGACGATTTCGCCCGCGAGCGCGGGACCACGCCGCTGCCGGTACTGCTGGCCGCGTTCGACGTGCTCGCGCAGCGCTATACGGGATCCTCGGATTTCCTGGTCTCGGTGCCGGTCACCACGCGTGACGCGCGGTCCGATCCCGCTCTGGACTCCGCGCCCGTCGGTTACTTCGGCAATACCGTGCTGCTGCGCTCGGTCCTGGAATCAGGCGTCACCTTCGCGGATTTCGCGGCCGGTGTGAGCGCTTCGTGGGAGCGCGCGCAGGAGCACCGGCACGTCGGCATCGACCGCGTGGTGCACGCGGTCAATCCCGAACGCACTGGTGATCGCGACGGCCTGGACAACCTGGTGTGGCTCGGCTTCGGCCTGCGCGATGCTCCGACCGGCCCGGCGCTGGACGGCGTCGCGGCCGCCCGCCTGGACCTGGGCAGCCCCGCGCCGCGAGTGCCCCTGCGGCTCACCGTCGTTCGTGACGGCGAGGGCGCGTACCTGGAGGCGGAGTACCGCACCGGCCGCTTCGCCCCCGCCCTGATCGATCAGCTGCTCACCCACTACGTGAGCCTGCTCGCCGACGGTGTGACCAATCCCGATCGCACCCTCGGCGCACTCGACATGCTCGGCGACGCCGAACGCGCTGAGCTGCTGACGATCTCGCACGGCGACCAGTCGCCGCTGCCCCCGACGACGCTGGTGGCCCTGTTCGAGGAGCGCGCTCACCTCTGCGCCGGGTCCATCGCTCTCGTGGCCCCCGACGGGGCGGGCACGACGTCGTCGCGGGCGAACCCGGCCGCGTCGACGACGTCGCCCAGCGGCCGTGCCGCCGGTACCTCGGGTGTCGGCGGAGCGTCGGCAGGTGCTCGCGGTTCGAGTGTGGGCCTCGGCAGCGCACCCCGCGCGGGCGCGGATCTCGAGCTGACCTACGGCGAGCTGAATCGGCGCGCGAATCGCCTGGCGCACTGGCTGATCGGCGAGGGCGTCGGCACGGAGGACGTCGTCGCGCTGCGGCTGTCGAACTCGGTGGAGTTCGTGGTGGCGGTGCTGGCGGTGCTCAAGTCCGGTGCGGCCTATCTGCCGATCGATCCGGCCTATCCGGACGAGCGGATCGACTTCCTGATCGAGGACGCGAAGCCCCGCCTGGTGCTGGGCCGGGTGGAGTTGGACGCGGCCGAGGAGCAGGCCTCCGGTGCGGCGGAACACGATCCGTCCGACGCCGACCGGCTGCGGCCGCTGCGGCCGGGCAATCTGGCCTATGTCATCTACACCTCCGGTTCCACCGGCCGCCCCAAGGGTGTTCCGGTCAGCCATGCCGCGATCGCCGATCATCTGGTCGGTTTCATCGGCCAGTGGGGGATGACTTCGCGGGACCGCCTGCTGCAGGCGTCCTCGGTGAGCTTCGACGCCTCGCTGCTCGACGTCTTCGTGACGCTGACTCTCGGTGCGCGCCTGATCATTCCGCGTGCGGGCGGCTTCTCGGACCTGGCCTACATCGCGGGCCTGATGCCGCGCTACGGCGTGACGGTGCTGCACATGGTGCCGTCCCTGCTGCGCACCTTCCTCTCGCTCCCACAGGTGAGCGACTGGCGCACACTGCGTTTCGTGCCGGTGGGCGGTGAGGCGCTGCTGGGCGAGGTCGCCGATCGCTTCGCGGGTGTGCTGGACGCGGAGTTGCGCAATCACTACGGCCCGACCGAGGCGGTGGTCAGCGCCACCCACATGCCGGTGCGGGGCCCGCAGGGGGGCCGTATCGTGCCGATCGGCGGACCGAACCGCAATGTGGATCTGTACCTGCTGGACGAGCGCATGCGCCTGGTCCCGGCCGGTGTGATCGGTGAGATCTACCTGGGCGGTGCGCAATTGGCGCGCGGCTACCAGGACCGCTCGGCGGCGACCGCGGAACGTTTCGTGGCCGACCCGTTCGCCGCGGGAGCGCGTCTGTACCGGACCGGGGACCTGGCCCGCCGCAACCTCGACGGTGAGCTCGAATTCGTCGGCCGTGCGGACGAACAGGTGAAGGTGCGCGGCTATCGGGTGGAACTCGGCGAGGTGCAGGCCGCGCTGGTCACGCATCCCGAGGTGCGCGACTGCGTGGTGACCATAGCCGGTGACGCGGCCCTGGGCCCGGTGCTGGCCGCCTACCTGGTGCCGAGCTCGGACGCGCTGCGGGTGGAGTCGGTGCGCGCGCACGCGGCGCGCTCGCTGCCGGAGTTCATGGTGCCCACCGCGTTCGCCCTGATCGAGGCGATCCCGCTGACCGAGCACGGCAAGCTGGACCGCCGCGCCCTACCCGAGCCGGTCCGCCTGGCGGCCCTGCCGTACCGGGAACCGGTGACCGGCACCGAGATTCGGCTCGCGGCGCTCTACGGGCAGCTGCTCGGGCACGCCGTGGTCGGTGCGGACGATTCGTTCTTCGAGCTAGGCGGGCACTCGCTGCTGGCCAATCAACTGGTGGCGCGCATCCACGCCGAGTTCGACTTCGAGATCGATGTGCGGGTGGTGTTCGACACCCCGTCGGTCTGCGGTCTGGCAGCCGTGCTGGAGGCCTCGGCGGTCTCCGCCGCCGTGCCCGTGCGCGAGTCGCTGTCGCGCCCCACCGAACTACCGTCGGGCGGTAGAGCAACGCAGGGGACCGCGAGGTCCTCGTCCAACGGATTCGAGGAGCGAACACGATGAGAACAGGTCGACTGCGGGGACTGATGCGCCGCGCCGGACTCGGGGTGCTGGCCGCGGGACTCGTGATCGGCACTGCCGCTTGCGGTTCCGGTGACGGTGACAACGGGGGCGGTGAGATCACGGTCAAGCACGTGATGGGGGAGACCTCCATCAAGGGCACTCCCAAGCGCATCGTGACCCTGGGTCCGCAGTGGTTCGACGCCGTGCTCTCGCTGGGGGTCACCCCCGTCGGTTACGCGGTGCCCGGTCTGACCGCGGGCACCACGGTGCCGTGGGAGCCCAAGATCCCGGAGTCGGCCAAGGTCATCAACATGGGCGGTGACTACAGCGAGCAGATCGCCGCGCTGGAACCGGATCTCATCGTGGCCCCGGCCTTCATGGCGGACAAGAACGTCTACGAGAAGCTGTCCAAGCTCGCGCCGACCATCGATTCGCTCTCCTCCGCCCAGATCGACTCCTGGCAGGACCAGGTGACCACGCTGGGCAAGGTGCTCGGCAAACAGGACGAGGCGGCCAAGGTCGTCTCGGACGTCAACGGCAAGTCCGACGCGGTTCTCGCCAAGTACCCGGGTCTGAAGGGCAAGACCTTCCTGACCTGCATGCTGACCGGTCCGGCCCAACTGATGGTGCTGGCCGATCCCAAGGACGGCTCGGCCGAGCTGTTCGAACGCCTGGGCCTGACCATGCCGGCGAAGATCGTCGCCGAGGCCCCCACCGGCGGGCGGCTCGCACTGTCCCCGGAGCGCCTGAGCGATCTCACCGCGGATCTGCTGGTGTGCGGCGCGATGCCGGCGCTGGAGGCCAAGTTCAAGGAACTGCCGGGTTACGGCGATCTGCCCGCGGTGCGCCACAACGGAATCGCTTTCGTCGACGTGGTCACCATCAACGCCATCAACCAGCCGACGCCGCTCTCGGTGCCGTACGTGCTGGAAAAGCTGGATTCGACGTTCGCGAACGTCGCCGGCAGCTAGTCGCCGGTCGCAGGAAGGACTCTCTCGTCATGTCGCTCGATACCCACGCCGTGCCCGCCGCCCCGGCCCGGTCCGCCGATCGCGGTGTGCCGCTGTCGCCGGCCCAGCAGGCCGCGCTGCTGCCGGAAAGGCTGGCCCGCACCGCCGCCGCCAATGTGTTCGTGGCCCTGGAGATCTCGTCGGGACTCGCGGACGGTGTGGTCGAGCGGGCCGCGGCGCTGCTGGGCGACAACGAGATCCTGCGCACGATCTATCCGGATGATCGCCGGGTGCCGTACCAGCGGGTCGAGGCCGCTCCGGCCGTGGCCGTCGAGGTGCTCGAGCTGGATGCGGCGGCGCTGCCCGTCGCACTCATGACCGACGCCGGTCATCGCTTCGACCTGGTGCGGGAGCTGCCGATTCGGATGCGGTTGTACCGCCTCGCCGACCACGCGGTGCTGTCGGTCGCGGCGCATCCGGTCGCGGCCGATGACCGAACCCTGGATCTGCTGGTGTCGGAGCTGTTCGAGGACTCCGCGGGCGAACCCGCCGCGCAATACCGGGATTTCGCCGCCGTGCAGATGAAACTGCTGGCCGCCGAGGATGATTCGCTGGCCTACTGGAAGCAGCGATTGGCCGGACTGCCCGAGCAGACCCTGCCGATGCGTGAGCGCCCGCGGACGCCGCGCAGCGCCCGCGCCGAGGTGCGGATTCCGGCCGCGACGCTGGCCGCCCTGCCCTTCGAACCCGACGCCGTGCTCACCGCGCTGATCGCGGACGCGCTGCGGGAACTCGGCGCCGTGGCCGATGTGCCGATCGGCATCGCCGCCCCGGCCCGCCCCGACGGCGCGGAGCGGGTGCTCGGAAATTTCGCCAACTACCTGGTGCTGCGGGTGGATTCGCCGCGAGCGGATGCCCCGGCACGCCTGATCGCCGACACCGCCCGGCTGCTGGACGAGGCGCGTGAGCACGCGGGCACCCGCATCGAGCGGCTCACCCATCAGTTGCGCGGTCCCGGCGGAGCCGCCAAGGGCGGTCTGTTCCAGGTGCTGGCCTCGGTGCGTCCGGCGGTCCTCGGCCTGGACCTGCCGGGTGGTTCGGTGCGCGAGATCGCGCGCGCCGCGGCCCGCCCGCACGGCGTCGATCTGATCGTGGACGCGATCACCGGCGAGGACGGCTGGATCCTCACCGTCGATCTCGCCGAGGAGCTCTCGCGCCGGTATTCGGCACAGGACTTCTCGCTCGCCCTGCTCGAGACCATCGAGTCGTGGTCGGCCGCACCGGATTCCGCGCTCGGCACCGATGTCCCGGTGCGGCCGTGCGGCTGGTTCGAGGCCGACGACGATGATCTGGCACTGGATCCCCTGGCCATCTCCGGGCTCGGCGGCCCGCCGCAGACCCCGAACGAGCAGGCCGTCGCGGACGCGCTGCGCGAGATCCTGGAGTTGGACGAGGACGACGAGGTCGGTCGTAAGGACAACTTCTTCGCACTCGGCGGGGACAGCGTGGCCGCGCTGCGCTTCGTGACCGTGCTGGCCGAGCACGGCCACATACTCGATGTGCAGCAGGTTTTCGAGTTCCCGACGGTGCACGAGATGGCCGCCAATATCGGCGGCGCGGACGCGGCGGCCACGCCCGCCGAGCCGGTCGCCGAGGTCGCCCCGCTGGCCGCCTCCGGCCTCGACGCGGGTGCGCTCGCGGCCCTGGCCGGAAAGCTCGCCGGCCGGTGAGCGTGGAGATTCTCGATGTGGTCGCGCTGTCTCCGCTGCAGCGCGGCCTGTACTCGGTCAGCACCATGTCCGGGGCGGTGGACCCGTACCTGGTCACCTTCGCGGTGCGGATCGAGGGCCTGACCGACATTTCGAAGCTGCGTGCGGCGTTCGACGGTGTGCTGCAGCGCTATCCGCATCTGGGCGGCTCGGTGGTGACCGACGGTCTTCCGCATCCGGTGCTGGTGATCACCACCGGCGGCCGGATCGGCTGGCGTGAGATGGATCTGCGCTCGGCCGTGGATCCGGCCGAGGCCGCGCGCAAACTGTACTGGGACGAGGGCCGCCGCCGCATCGATCTGGACAACGGTCCGCTGTTCCGGGTGGTGGCCGCGCGCGTCGGCGAGCACGACTACGAGCTGATCTGCACCGCGCACCACATCATCATCGACGGCTGGTCGATCCCGCTGTTGTTCGCGGATCTCATCGCGCTGCACACCGATCCGGCGGTCGCACTGCCGCCCGCGCCGCCGTTGCGCGCGCACGCCGCCTGGCTGGCCTCCCGCGATACGGCCGCCTCGACCCGCGCGTGGTCCGACGCACTGGACGGCCTCGCGCCGATGTCCATGCTGGCCGCGCCCGCGCCCGCGGACATCCCCGTGCTGGGCGAGGCCCGCTTCGATCGCGCCGAGACCGACCGGGTCACCGCCTGGGCTCGCAGCCACGGCCTCACCCTCAACACCGTCCTGCAAATGGCCTGGGGCCGAATCCTTTCCGGGCTGACCGGCCGGGACGACGTGGTCTTCGGCCAGACCACCTCCGGCCGCGACGCCTCCCTGCCGGATGCCGAACGACTGGTGGGCGCCCTCGTCACCACCATCCCGGTCCGGGTCCGCCCCGACGAGCGCGCCCCCGCCGAGATCGGCGCGGCCCTGCAGCGTCAGGTCGCGCAACTGCGCGCCCACGAATACCTCGGCATCGCCGAGATCACCCGTGCCTGCGGCGGCAGCCAGCTCTTCGACACCCTCCTGGTCTTCGAGAACACCCCGCTGGGCGGCGTCACCGCCGACATGCCCATGGGCCACGGCGCGCGCCTGATGCCCCGCCGGGTGGATTCCCCGAGCCACTACCCGATCGCGGTGGTCCCGGTGGTCGAACAGGGCGAGTTGATCACCCGCGTCGAGATCCGTCCCGACCTCACCGCACGCTTCGACCCCGACAGCCTCGCCCGCCGCATGCTCGCGGTCGTCAGCCGCATCGCCGACGCCACCCGCGCCAGCGACGTCAGCCTCCTGCTCGACACCGAGCCCGCGACCCTCACTTCCCCTGCGGGGCAAGCGACTTCCATCGATGCGAGTGCCGTGCCCGATACGCGGGCCCATCTCGAGGCCGGAGCCTCGGATGCCGCATCGCCGCACACGACTTCCCCCGCTGCGGTGGGCGGAGCGCACCTCTCTCCCGCGCACCAGGCGTCGCGGGGCACCTCAGCGGTCTCCGATGCGGGTGCCGCGGTGGCGACAGCGACCGGCGCCGACGTCACCGTGACCGGAGCGGAACACGTTGGCCGCATTGCCGATTCCGCCGCGGTCACTGTCGGTGGCGGGCCGGTGTCCGAAGTTCTGCTCGCCGCCGCCGCGCGCGCGGGTGACACGGTCGCCGTCGTGGACGGGGAGGGCGATCAGACCTTCGCCGAATTCGGCGCTGCCGTGCTGACTCTGGCCGCGAACCTGCGCGCGAGCGGTCTGAGGCCCGGCGAGGCCGTGGCCGTGGTGCTCCCGCGTGATCGCCGAGTTCTGCACGCGCCCTTCGCCATCGCGCACGCGGGCGGTCTGACCGTGCACGTCGATCCCGGCACCCCGGCCGACCGCATCGCCTACCTGCTGGAGACCTCGGGCGCGCGCCTGGTCCTGGGCGCCGACTCGCTGGTGGACGTGCTGGTGCAGGTTCGCGCCCAGGGCGTGGACTGCGTGCACGGGGTGACCGGCGGCGACGGCTCGCTGCGCCTCATCGGCTCGGTTGACGGGTTGCACACCGGAGCAACGGATCTCGCCGACGCGGTCTCCGCCACCCTCAGCCCTGCCGCCGCGCTCGGGATCGGTGGTGTCGCGACCGACAGCGACCGGAGCCCGGTGATCACCACCCCGGACACGCCGTTCTACGTGATCTTCACCTCCGGCACCACGGGACGCCCGAAAGGCGTCGTGGTGCCCCATCGCGCGCTGCTCAACCACTGGGCCAACCACGAACGCCGGATCTTCGCCCCCGCCGCCGCGCGGACCGGCAGGCAGTTGCGGATCGGCCACGGCTGGTCCACCGGTTTCGATGCCGCCTGGCAGCCGACCGTGGCCCTGCTCAGCGGCCACACCGTGGTCATGCTGGGGGAGCACGAGCGCACCGATGCCGAGCAGATCGCGGCGGCCATCACGCACCACGGCATCGACATCTTCGACACCTCGCCCTCGATGTTGCCGCGCCTCATCGCATTCGGGCTGTTCACCGAGCGCGACGGCGTGGAGCACTGCCCGCTCGCGGTGCTCGCGCTGGGCGGCGAGGCCATCGACCCGGACACCTGGAAGCGTCTGCAGGGCCTGCCCGAAACCCGCGTCATCAATTTCTACGGCCCCACCGAAACCACGGTCGAGGCACTGATGGCCGATGTGCGCGACCATGTTTCGCCCACCATCGGCCACACCTTCGACGGGATGACCGCCGAGATCCTCGATCACCGGCTGCGTGCGGTGCCGCCGGGCGGTCTGGGCGAGCTGTACCTGTCGGGCCCCCAGCTGGCTCTGGGTTATCTGGGGCGTCCCGCCACCACGGCGGCGACCTTCGTGGCGGGGGCGGCCGGAAGGCGTTACCGCACCGGGGATCTGGTGCGCCGCGCCACCGATGGCACCGTGATCTACGAGGGCCGCATCGACAGCCAGGTCAAGATCAACGGCTATCGGGTGGAACCCGACGAGGCGGCCGTCGTGCTGCGCGAACTCGACGGCGTCGAGCACGCCGCCGTGCTGGCCTACACCGACAACGGCCGCACCCGGCTGGGCGCGCTCGTGGTCAGCGCCGTGCCGGTTCCGCAGTTGCGGGCGAGCCTGGCGCGGCGCCTGCCGCGCTTCCTGGTGCCCACGGCCATCATCCCGGTCGACGAGATTCCGTTGAACCGCAACGACAAACTGGATGTGCACGCCGCGACCGCCCTGCTGACCGCGCCCGTCGCGGGCTCGGGCGGTGCGGAGCCCGCCACCGACACCGAACGGGCGCTGCTCGAGGTCATCTCGGCCCTGAGCTCGACCGCCGGTCCGGGCATCACCGACAGCCTGGTCGATCTGGGTATCGACAGCATCGGCGTGATCGACCTGGTATCGCGTTTGCGCGGAGCCGGTTTCCGCGTCGCGGCCCGAGACATCCTGGGCGCCGGTCATCTTCGCGACCTGGCCACCCGTCTGGACGAACTGGCCGCGAACGGCGGCGAGGAGGAGCTCGCACCGGTCACTCCGGCCGGGACGATCCTGCCGCTCACCGCACTGGCCCGCGAGATCATCGCCAACGGCGACTACCGCTATCTCGCTCAGTCCCAGGTCATCTCGCTGCCCGCCGAGGCGACACGGGCAACGGTCGAGCCCACCCTGACCGCACTCGCCACCGCGCACCCGACCCTGCGCTCACGTCTGACCATCGACGCGGACGGCGCCCCGTCCCTGGTGGTCGGTGATCTTCCGGAGTCGGGCGAGTGGCTGCACAGCGCCCCTGAGACCGATTCCGCCGCGGCACAACTGACCGCGTCCGTGGCGCGCCTGGATCCACAGGACGGCCGCATGGTGGCCGCCACGATCCTGGAGGGCCCCGATCCGCGTCTGCTGCTCTCGATCCACCACTTGGCGGTGGACGTGGTGTCCTGGCTCATCCTGGTGGACGATCTGCGCATGCTGGCGCAGGATCGCCAGCCGCTGAACGAAACCCCGTACGGCGATACCGATTCGGTGACGGTCACCTCCGGAACCGAGGTGCTGGGCGCGCCCTTGGCGGGCCGTCTGACCGATCCGGCCGTGGACCGGGCGGGCGCCACGGTGCAGCGCGTTATCGACCTGGGGCCCGACCTGACCGAACGCCTGCTGGCGCACTGCGCGGACACCGGCGTCGCCCTCGAGGAAGCGCTGATCCTGGCCTGCGCCAGAACCTTTCCCGATATCGCCGACGACGCGGGCCGGATCGCCGTCACCCGCGAATCGCACGGCCGCCCCGGTGACGACGACACCCGTCGAGTCGGCTGGTTCACCGTCGAGGAGACCGTTCTGGTCCCGCCCACCGCGATCGCTCGCGGTCTCGAGTCCGGCACGCCGGATCTGTCGGACCGCACCTTCGAGGCCCGAGGCCAGTTGCGCGTCAACCACCTCGGCCGCTTCGACGTGCTCCAATTCGGCACCGGCCCATGGTCGCCGCTCCCGCTGGCCGAGTTCACCAGCGAGTTCGGCGTCGCCGCGCACCCGTCCCTGCCGCTGCGCTTCACGGTCGACGTGACCACGGCGGTCGTCCCGCGCGAGGGCAGGCCGTCCCTGGTCACCCAGTTCGACGTGAACGCGGCCGTGCTCGGCGATTCCCTCGTCGATGCCCGCGCGCAGGCGTGGACCTCCACTCTGACGGAGTTCGCCGAAGCCTCCACGAGTATCGAGAACACGGAGTTCGCCAGGTAGTCGGCACCGCAGAGCGGCCCGATTCCTCCCGGTGGCACGGTCGCCGCCGGACCGGGTCGCTCGCGGACCCGGAGGTGCCCTCGGGGCCGGTGCGGCAGGTAGCCACACCGGCCCCGTCGGCGTATTCGCTTGTCAGAGGCGTGAAACCATCGCATTAGGTTAGCCAAACCACACCGCTGTACCCGGCGGGTGGCCATGGGCTACCATCCCTTTGAGGTTAGGCAAGCCTTGCCTACTGCATTTGGACGAAGGCTGACGGTTAGCTGATGAGGGAGTTCCATGCTCGACATTGCTGAGGTTCGCGACACCGTGGCGACGGCGCTGGACGTGGCGCCCGCCTCGATCGGGGACGACGACGATCTCGTGAGCCTGGGAATGCACTCCATGATGCTCATGAAGCTTTCGGCCAAGTGGCGCAAGCAGGGCTATGAGGTCCGCAGCTCGGCACTCGCGCTGGAACCCACCATCGCCGCCTGGGCCGCCCTGCTGGGCGCGGGCCGGGTCGAGGCCCCCGAGGCCCCCGCGGCCCCCGAAACCCCCGAGGCGCCCGCACAGCCCGCCGCCGCACCGGGTACGCCCGGCGAGGAATTCGCCCTCGCCACCATGCAGCACGCCTACTGGATGGGCCGCCGCCAGGATCAGGCCCTGGGTGGGGTCGCCGCTCACCTCTACGTCGAATTCGACGGCGCCGGTCTGGAACCCGACCGCCTGCGCCGCGCCGTCACCCGCCTGGTGCGCCGGCACGAGCAGCTGCGCGCCCAGTTCACCGACAGCGGCACACAGCGCACCCTGCCCGAGCCGCGGCGCCCGGTCTTCGAATCGGTCACCCTCACCGCCGAATCCGAGATCTCCGAGCTCGAGCGCCTGCGTCAGGCCAAGAGTCATCAGCGCATGGACGTGGACGCCGGTCAGGTCATCGACATCACCCTGTCCTCGCTGCCGGGCGGCCGGCACCGTCTGCACGTGGACGTGGACATGCTCGCCGCCGACGCGCAGAGCTACCGCCGCATCCTCGAGGATCTGGCCACCCTGTACGAGTCGGACGAGGACACCCTCGCCCCGCTCGGCTACTCCTTCCGCGACTACCTCTCGGCGAAAGACCAGGCCGCGCCCGACAATTCGGCCGACCGTCGCTGGTGGGCCGAGCGCCTGGGCGATCTTCCCGACATCCCGGCGCTGCCGGTGCTGCCCGAGGCCGAGCGTCGCGATCCCAGCGCCAGCGTGCGCCTACACCACTGGTTCGACGCCGAGGCCAAGGCTCTGCTGCACAAGGCCGCGCACGGCCACGGCGTGACCCCCGCGGTCACCCTGGCCACCGTGTTCTCCGAGGCCATCGCTCGCTGGTCGGCCCGGCAGCGCTTCCTGCTGAACGTCCCGCTGTTCAACCGCGAGCCACTGCACGACGACGTCGAACAGGTGGTCGGCGACTTCACCAACTCCGTGCTGATCGACGTGGACGCGAGCGAACGCGAGTCCACGGTCTCGCGCGCCAAGCGCCTGCAGCGCGAATTGCACACCTGCGCAGCACATTCGGTCTACGAGGGTCTGGACGTGCTGCGTGACCTCGGCCGTCTGCGGGGCGCCCCGGTCACGCCGTCGGTGGTGTTCACCTCCGGCCTGGACCTGGGCGAACTGTTCTCCGAGCGAGTGCTGCGCACGTTCGGTGAGCCGGTGTGGATCATCTCGCAGGGCCCGCAGGTGGACCTCGACGCACAGGTCGTCGAGCTCAACGGCGGCATCCTGGTGAACTGGGACATCCGCCGCGACGCGCTGCCCGAGGGCGTGGCCGAGGCCATGTTCGCCGAATTCCGTTCCCTGCTGGAGGGTCTCGTCGCGCCCGGCGCGGACTGGAACGCGGAACTGGCCATCGCCCTCCCGTCCGCCCAGCGCGCGATCCGCGACTCGGTCAACGCCACCGATATAGAACTCGGCGGCCCGCGCACCCTGCACGAGGCGTTCTTCGCGCTGGCGCAACGGCATCCGGACCGCCCCGCGCTGCGCCGGCAGGGCGCGGCGAGCACCTACGCGGAACTGGCCGGCCAGGCGCTGGCCGTCGGCCACGCGCTGGCCGAGGCGGGGGTGCGTCCCGGCGACACCGTCGCGGTGATGATTCCCAAGGGGCACAGGCAGATTCCGGCCGTACTCGGCGTGCTGGCCGCGGGTGCGACCTACCTGCCGATCAGCACCGAGCAGCCGCGGGCCCGTCGCGACCGCATCCTGGAGCGCGGTGGCGCTCGCGTGGTGCTGCTGGAGGCTCCCGTGGAGCTGCCCGCGCGGGTCACCCCGCTGCTGCTGGCCGACGCCGTCGCGGGCGAGCGTATGGACTCCGCCGTGATCGCGCCCGCCGACTCGATCGCCTACGTGCTGTTCACCTCCGGCTCCACCGGTGAGCCCAAGGGTGTCGAGGTGAGCCACCGCGCCGCGGCCAACACCATCGACGCCATCATCACCCACTTCGGCCTCGGCTCGGACGATCACACCATCGGCCTGTCCGCGCTGGAGTTCGATCTCTCGGTCTTCGACATCTTCGCTCCGCTGTCGCTGGGCGGCGCGGTGGTCGCGATCGAGGCGAGCATCGAACGCGACGCCGTGGCCTGGTCCGAGCTGATCGCGGAAACCGGTGTGACCGTGGTGAACTGCGCCCCCGGTCTGATCACCATGCTGCTGGACACCGCCTCGGCCCAGCAGCTGCGCACCGTGCGCGTGGTGATCACCGGCGGTGACCGCGTGAAATCCCAGCAGGGCCATCGCTTCCGGGAACTCGTCCCGGCCGTGCGCTTCGCGGGTCTCGGCGGCACCACCGAGACGGCCATCCACTCCACCATCTGCGAGATGACCGACGACTATCCGGCCGACTGGGCCAACGTGCCCTACGGCACTCCGATGGCCAATGTGCGCTGCCGCGTGGTCAATACGCGCGGGGAGGACTGCCCGGACTTCGTCCCGGGTGAACTCTGGATCGGCGGCGTCAGCGTGGCCGACGGCTACCGCGGCGATGCCGAGCGCACCGCGGACCGCTTCGTCACGGTCGAGGGCATCCGCTGGTACCGCACCGGTGATATGGCCCGCTACCTGCCCGACGGGTCCCTGGACTTCCTGGGCCGCGCGGACCACCAGGTGAAGGTCCGCGGCTTCCGCGTGGAGCTGGGCGAGGTGGAATCCGCGCTCGCCGAACAGCCGGGCATCGGCGAAGCCGTTGCGCTGGTGACCGATTCGGGCCGCCTGGCCGCGGTCGCCGCCGCCGGAGCCGAGGTGCGCGCCGACGAGGTGAGCACCGCACTGCGGGATCTGCTGCCCGCGCACATGATTCCCGAGATCCTGGAACTGGTGCCCGCGATCCCGCTGACCGGCAACGGCAAACTGGACCGCGCCGCCATTCGCCGCATGGTCGCCGCCGGCGACGAGGCCGCCCGCGACACCTACTCCGCACCCGAGACCCCGCTCGAAGCGGCCGTGGAATACATCGCGGCCCAGGTGCTCGGTATCGAGAAGCTCGGCGCGACAACCGATTTCTTCGATGTCGGCGGCAACTCGATCCTGGCCACCACGCTCACCGCCAAGCTGCGAGGCCTGCTCGCGGTGGAGGGCTTCGGCGTCACCGGCGTGCTGGAGGGCCGCACCGTGCGCGGCATCTGCGCGGCGCTGTCGGCCGGGGAGAGCGAACCCGGCCGCCTGGATCAGGTGGCCCGCATTCTGCTCGAACTCGCCGAGGTCGCCCTGCCCGAACCGGTGGCCGTGCACTGAGCATCGCCGCCGGGACCGCGGGTTCGGGCGGAACACGCTGCGGTGCAAGGGATTATCGAGAACAAGGATTGGTTCGACATCAGATGAGATCACTGGAAGACCTACAGGAAGCCATGCTCGCCCGGTTGGCGCGAGAAGGCCTGTCCACCACTCCTGCGGTTCCGGCTCGCCGTGATCCCACCCGTGCGCCGCTGTCCTTCGGGCAGCGCAATGTCTGGGCGCATCAGCAGATCTCGCCCGACAGCGCCGCCTACAACCTGTGCCTGGCCCTGACCTTCGACGGCGAGGTGGACGGCGACGCGCTGCGCCGCGCGTTCGTGGCCCTGGTGCGGCGGCACGAGGTGCTGCGAACCACCTATCACACCGACGAATCCGGGGATCCCTATCAGCTCATCCACGACGAGCTGCCCCCGCGCCTGACCGACGCCGACCTGACCGGCGGTGATGCCGCCGAGGTCGATGTCCGGCTGCGTGAGCTGGCCCGCGCCGCCGCGTACGAGACCTTCGACCTCACCGCCGAGTCCTCGCTGCGCATCACCTTCGCCCGCACCCGGCCGGACCGGCTGGTCGCGATCCTGGTGATCCAGCACATCGCCTGGGACGGCATGACCCTGCCGGCCCTGTCCCGCGATGTGGAGAACTACTACCGGCAGGCGCGCAGCGGCGACATCACGGTGGAGCCGCTGCGCCTGCAGGTCGCGGATTTCGCCGAATGGGAGCAGGACCGCTTCCGCGACGGTGACCACAGCGCCGATACCGCCTTCTGGGAGAACCAGTTCGACGGCGAGGTGCCCGAACTGCAGCTGCCCTACGACCGCCGGCCGGTCACCGTCAGCGAGCGCGGCGAACGCTTCGACCGGCTGCTGGGCGCGCGGGCCGACGCGAATCTGCGCCGCCTCGCCGCGGACCTGCACAGCACGCCGTTCTCGGTGTTCCTGGCCGCCTACTACCTCGCCCTGCGCCAGACCACCGGTCAGCGCGACATCGTGGTCGGCACCACGGTCGCCAACCGCGAGGAGTCCGGTCAGGAACTGCTGATCGGCAACCTGTCCAACATGATTCCGCTGCGCTTCACCGGCGCGGGCGCGGGCAGCTTCGCCGAACTGGTCGAGCAGGTGCGTGGCACCACCACCGAGGCGTTCCGGCACAAGCACTTTCCGCAGGAGCGCATCATCCGCGCGGCGAACCGCGCGACCGGCCACGTCGGCTCCAAGCTGTTCGACACCATGGTGCTGTTCCTGCACCAGAAGATCGACGGCCCCCAGTTGCCCGGCGTGGTCACCAGCTGGGAGCTGATCGACAACGGCGGCGCGCTGCTGCCGCTGGTGGTCGAGACCTTCATGCACCACGACCGCACCGATGTCCAGATCACCTACCGCACCGACCTTTTCGACCAAGGCACCATCGAGCGCCTGCACGAGTACATCGATCAGGTGCTGGCCGCCGCGACTCCCGGTGCGAGCCTGGAGTCGCTCGAGACGCTGTCGGCGTCCGATCGCGCCCGCCTGGACGACTGGTCCCACGGTGACCGCCCCGCCATCACCCCCGAGACCGTCGACGCCATGATCCGCACCTCGGCGCGGGATCATCCCGAGCGGGTGGCCGTGGTGTTCGAGGACACCGAGCTCGACTACGCCGAATTCGATTCCCGGGTCAACGGACTCACCCGCATGCTGCTGGAACGCGGTGTGCGCAACGGTGATCGAGTCGGCGTCTACGCCGAGCGCAGCGAATGGCTGCCGGTGATCTTCGCCGCCGTGCTGCGCGCGGGCGCGGTCTACGTGCCCGCCGATCCCAGCTACCCCCTCGATCGCATCGAATACATGCTCGGGGACTCCGAACAGCGCCTGATGGTCACCGCGGTGTCCCCGGAACGCCGGCTCGCCGCCGAAATCTCCATCCCGGTCCTGGATCTCGCGGACGAGGCGGTGCGCGCCGAACTGGCCGCCGCCGAGCGCACCCCGATCCGCGCCGACGAGCTGGCCCGCCCGATCCATCCCCTGGACGCGGCCTACCTGCTCTACACCTCCGGCACCACCGGCCGCCCCAAGGGCGTGGTGGTCCACCACCGGGCCGTCGCCAACCACGTGCAGTGGATGCGCGACTACCTCGGCTTCGGGGTGGAGCGCATCCTGCAGAAGGCCCCGATCGGCTTCGACGTGTCGGTGTTCGAACTGGTCAACGCGCTGTGCACCGGCTCGGCCACGGTGCTGCCGCATCCACAGTGGTGGCAGGCCGATGTCGAGGCGCTGGCCGGAATCATCGAGCGGCACAGGGTGACTCAGCTGTCGCTGGTGCCCAGCGTGACCCGCGCCTTCCTCGACGCCGGTCCCGATCCGGCCCGGCTGCAATCGATGCGCTATGTCTACCTCGGCGGCGAATCGGTGCCCCCCGCCCTGGTCGAGGAGGCGAGCCGGGTCTTCGGCGGCACGGTGCTGGGTCTGTACGGCCCGACCGAGGCCGCCATGGACCTCACCCATGAAGACTTCGCGGGCACCAGCGGCGGCGACGAGATCCGTTCCGCCCTCATCGGCGTTCCCGAATCGAATTCGTCGGTCTATGTGCTCGACGAGCAGCTGCGCCAGGTATCTCCCGGTGTCACCGGCGAGCTCTATCTGGGCGGCGTCCAACTTGCCCAGGGTTATCACCACCGTCCCGGATTGAGCGCGGCCACCTTCGTGGCCTGCCCGTTCGCCGGTGAGCCCAGCGCCCGCATGTACCGCACCGGCGATATCGTGCGCTGGAACTCGCGCGGCCGGCTCGAGTACCTGGGCCGGGTCGACGACCAGGTGAAGATTCGCGGGCATCGCATCGAACTCGGCGAGATCGGCACCACCCTGCGCCGCATGCCGGGGATCGGCTCGGCCGCCGCCGTGGCGCTCCCGCGCGGCAACGACGCGGTGCTGGTCGGCTACTACGTGGCCGAGCCGGCCACCGAGTCCGCCCTCGAGCCCGAATCCGCCGTGGCCGGCCGGATCCGCGCCTACCTGGCAGAACGCCTGCCCGACTACATGATTCCCGCCGCTCTGGTTCGCCTGCCCGCTCTGCCGCTGACCGCCAACGGCAAGCTGGATCGCCGGGCGCTGCCGGAGCCGGATCTGGGCGGCAGCTCCGGTCGCGGTCGTGAGCTCGCCAACGGCGCGGAGACGATCGTCGCCGAGGTGACCCGTCAGGTTCTGGGCCTGAGCGAGGATGTCGACCTCGCGGCCGACGACGATTTCCTCGCCCTCGGCGGCGATTCCATCACCGCCATCCGGATGGCCTCCGCACTCAAGAAGCGCGGGCTGGCCATCACCACGAGCGCCCTGTTCGAGGCCCGCACCATCGCGGCCATCGCCGCGGCCACCGAGCCGATCACCGACATCGGCGCACCGGCCCTGATCGACGCGGGCGCGGCGACCGGCTGGATTCCGCTCAATCCGATCGCCGCCATGCTCGTCGAAAAGGTCGGCGAATACACCGGATACAGCCAGGCCACCGCCGTGGTCACGCCCGCCGACGCCACCGTCGAGCGGCTCACCGCCGCCGTGCGCGGCCTGTTGGACCGGCACGCGCTGCTGCGCGCCCGGATCGGCGTCGATCCCGAAGGCGCTCTCGCGTACTACGTTCCGGCCCTGGACGAACCGCAGGTGGCGGTACCGGTCACCGAGGTCGTGATCGATGCCGCCGAATGGGATTCGGTCACACCGGAACTCCTGCAGGAGCAGTTGCACGCCACCGGCGCCGGTCTCGATCCCGCTTCGGGGCGCATGGTCGGCGCGGTGTGGGCGCGCACTCCGGACCGCTCCACCGGCCGCCTGCTGCTGGTCGTGCACCACCTGGTGGTGGACGGCGTCTCCTGGCGCATCCTGCACGACGATCTGCGCCAGTTCTGGCGGGACGGCGCGCTGGAGCCGGAGACCGGCACCTCGGTGAAGACCTGGAACACCAACCTGGTCCGCTATGCGGGCGGCGAGGAACTGGCCGCGGAGCTCCCGCACTGGCAGGGCGTCGCCGCGAGCGAGGACCCGCTGCTGGGCAACCGCGCCTTCGATCCGGCCGTGGACACCATCGCGACCCTGCACGAGGTGACCACCGAGCTGGACTCCGAGGACACCCGCTTCCTGATGACCACCGGCGCACAGGCGTTCGGCTGTGACTTCCTGGACATCCAGGTGGCCGCGCTGGCCGTGGCCGTGCACCGCTTCCGGCGCTCCCGCGACAACGACACGAAGACCGTCTCGCTCACCATGGAGCGGCACGGCCGCGCCGAATCCCTTTTCGCGGGAGCGGATCTGGCCAATACCGTCGGCTGGTTCACCAGTGCCTACCCGGTCGCTCTCTCCGTTTTGAGGGGCGGGGAGGCCGAGGTGGTGGACGCGGTGAAGGCGGTCAAGGAGCAGCTGCTCGCAGTCCCCGACGCCGGAATCGGCTGGGGCCTGCTGCGCTGGCTGAACCCCGAGACCCGCGAGGTACTCGGCGACCGGCCGGTGCCGCAGCTCAGCTTCAACTACATGGGCCGCTTCGCCGTGGCGGCCGCGGCCGAAACCTGGGAGGCCGCACCGGAGTTCGGTTACCTCGGTGGCCACGCCGACCCCGCCATGCCGGTGGCGGCGGTGCTGGACGTGAACACCGTGACCGTCACCGACGGCGACAGCGCCACCCTGCGGGCCTCGTTCCGCTTCCCCGGCGGCGTGCTCAGCGACGCCGAGGTGCACGAACTGGCGGACCTGTTCGCCAATGGACTGCGCGATTTCGCGAAGACGGTGCGGGACAACCCGGTTCGCCGCTTCACCCCCAGTGATGTGCTGGCCCGCTCGGTCACCCAGCTGGATCTGGATCGCTGGCAGAGGCTCTACGGCGCGTTCGCCGACGTGCACCCGCTCGCGCCCATGCAGGCCGGGCTGTACTTCACCGCCCTCGGGTCCGGTGGCAAGGACTTCTACAACGTGCAGACCATGATCGCCGTGCGCGGCGCACTGGACCTGCCCCGGCTGACGTCCGCGCTCGACACCGTGGTGAACCGCTATCCCAATCTGCGCGTGGCGATTTCGGTCTCGCACGCCGGTGAGCCGTTCGCCATCGTCACCGAGCACGTGGACGTCCCGGTTCGCGTGGTCGACTTCGCCGATCACCCCGACGCCGATCAGAGCCTGCGCGAGTTCCTGCTCTCGGATCAGGGCGAACAGTTCGACCTCTCGCGCGGACCGCTGACCCGTGCCACCGTGGTGCATCTGCCCGATGCGGTGCACATGCTGGTGCTCACCTCGCACCACCTGCTCACCGACGGCTGGTCCGGACAGCTGCTGCCACAGGAGATCTTCGGCGCGTACCTCAGCGACGGCGCCGCCGCACCGCTGGGCGATCCGAACACCTTCGCGGACTTCCTGCGCCTGACCCAGGATCGCGAAGCCGCCACCGAGGCGGCCTGGTCCGGCTACCTGGACGGCGTGCAGCCGTGCCTGGTCGCCCCCAACCGGGTGCCCGAGGGCGGCGGCGTGCCGACCGGCCGCTCCGCCCCGATCGACACGGAGGTGGTGGACCGGCTCACCGCGCTGGCCGCCGAGCTCGGCACCACCTTCAGCGTGGTCTGCCAGCTGGCCTGGGCCAATGTGCTGCACTACGTGACCGGCTCGGACACAGCCGTTTTCGGTGAGGTCGTCTCCGGTCGCCCGGCCGATCTCGACGAGGTGGACAATGCCGTCGGCTGCTTCGCCAACACCATCCCGGTCGCGGTCGGGCTGCGCCCGGACGCGAGCTGGCGCGAACTGCTCACCGAGGTGCAGCGTCGTCGCATGGAACTCATGGAGTTCCACCAGTATCGGATGACCTCGGCCATCAAGGCCACCGGCGTTCGCAAGCTGTTCGACTCCATGTTCGTCTTCCAGTCCTACCCGCCCGGTCGCGAGGAGCTGGAAAGCCTGCTGGCACAGGCGAATCTGGAGCTGGTCACCTTCGAAGGCGGCGGCGCGACGGACAACGCGCTACTGGTGATGATCTTCCCGGCCAACTCGCTGCTGCCCGCCGACGGCGTGCAGGCGGTGGTCTTCTACGCGGAGGACTCCTTCGATCCCACCGAGGCCGAGATCATCGAGGCCGCTTTCCACGACACGTTGCGCGCCATCGCCTTCGACCCCGATCGGCCGACCGCCGAGACCGCCGTGGTGAACGACGAGGACCACGGCCTCCTGGTGATGCGGCGGATGTGGCAGTGAGCATTCGGCCGAACACCCCGATTCCAGCAGTGAGCGCCGCCCACCGAGCGCCGAAAACAGGAGCAGACAACCGATGAGCAACGCACTCGGATGGATCCGGAAATTCCATCGGCCCCGTACCGCAGGCAACCTGCCTCTGGTGATCTGCCCGCACGCGGGCGGCGGCGCATCGACCTATCGCCCCTTCTCCAAGGCGCTCAGCGAGCAGTTCGACGTGTCGATCTTCCAGTACCCGGGCCGTCAGGATCGCGCCCGCGAGGAGGCGCTGCGCAGCGTGCCCGAGATCGCGGCGGGCGCGTTCGCCGAATTCGTGCGCTCACCGGCGAACAACGGTGCGCCCGTGACGGTCTACGGGCACAGCATGGGCTCGGTCGTCGCGTTCGAATTCACCCGCCTGGCCGAATCCGCCGGTATTCCGGTGCGGATGCTCGGCGTCTCCGGCGCGGTCGCGCCGTGGCGGGTGGCGGACATGCCGCCGCATCCGACCCAGGACGAGCAGCTGCTCGATCATGTCGGCGGGCTCCAGGGCACCGGTGCGGACGTACTGGGCAATCGTGAACTGATGCGCATGGCGCTGCCGGCCCTCAAGGCCGACTATGCCGCGTTCGATGCCTACACCTGCGAGAAGGATGTGCTGCTCGACGTCCCGCTGCACGCCATGGGCGGGGAGGACGACGAGTTCGTGACCATGGGCGACCTGTACGGCTGGCAGGCGCACACCCCGCACGAACTCCAGGTCACCATGTTCGAGGGCGGCCACTTCTATCTGCACGACCATGTCGCGGCCATCGCGGAAACCCTGGCGGCGGAACCGATCCGGGAGCCGGTGGCACGATGAGCACGAACAACGACGACCCGATCGTCATCACCGGGATGGCCGTGGAGGCTCCCGGCGGTGTGGAAACCCTCGCGGACTACTGGGCGGCGCTGGCCGAATCGCGGGATCTGCTGGGACCTTTCCCCCGAGATCGCGGCTGGCCGCTCGAGCGGTTGCTCTCGCTCTCGGAGACCGAGGGCTGGGGCATGGTGCGCGACTCCGGCGGATTCCTGGACGGCGCGGCCGATTTCGATCCGCAGTTCTTCGGCATCACCCCGCGCGAAGCGGTCGCGATGGATCCGCAGCAGCGCGTCGCGCTGCGGGTGGCCTGGCGCGCGCTCGAGAACGCCGGCATCAATCCCTCCGATCTCGGTGACGACGAGATCGGTTGCTACATGGGCGCTTCCAACACCGAGTACGGTCCGCACGGCGCGGAGGTCAACGACTACACCGGCTATCGCGCCGGTGGCGCGGCCCTCGGCGCGGTGGCCGGTCGACTCTCCAACGTCCTGGGCCTGAACGGGCCCTCGGTGGTCGTCGATGTGGCGTGCGCGTCCTCGCTGGCCGCGGTGCACATGGCCGCCTCCGCCATCCGCAACGGGGAGTGCGACTGGGCACTGGCCGGTGCGGCCTGCGTGATCGGCTCGCCCGGCGCGTTCTTCGAATTCTCCAAGAACAACGCGCTCGCCGCGGACGGGCAGTGCAAGCCCTACGCCGAGGACGCGCAGGGCACGCTCTGGGGCGAGGGCGTGGGTGTGCTCGTGCTGGAACGTGAATCACGTGCCCGCGAGCTCGGTCACCGGATCTACGGCCGCCTGCTCGGCTCGCGGATCAACCACAACGGCAAGGGCGCGCCCATCGCGGTGCCCAGCACCGAGGCGCAGGAGCGGCTCATGCGCGCGACCGTCGCCGCATCGGGCGTCGCCCCCGAACTGATCGACATGATCGAGGGCCACGGGACCGGAACCGCCGTCGGTGATCCACTGGAACTGACCGCGCTGCAACAGGTTTACGGCGGACCCCGGCCCGACGGCAGCGGCCCGCTGCTCGGCTCGGTGAAATCCAACCTGGGCCACGCGCAGGCCGCCGCCGGCCTGCTCGGCCTGATCAAGGTGCTGCTCAGCGGAGTGCACGGGCAGATCGCGCCGACCCGCCACGCCGCCAATCCCACCACCCGCGTCGACTGGAACGCGTCCGGTCTGCGACTGGCCTCCGAACTGCGCGACTGGGCGCCGCGCGACGGCGTGCGCTACGCCGCCGTCTCGTCCTTCGGCGTCAGCGGCACCAATGCGCACGCCGTACTCGCCATGCCGGTGCTGCAGGAGCCCGCTCTCGCGGGTGCGACGTCCGGTGGCGCTGCCGAAAGCTCTGCTGAAGGAAACACTCATGCCTGACTACCGACTTCCCGACGGCAGCATCCCGATTCCGCTGTCCGCCGACACCCCGGACGCCCTCGCCCGGGAAGCCGCGGCGCTGGCGGCCTATCTGCTCGAGCGCCCGCGGGTGACGCCGGACGAGGTCGCGGACATGCTGCTGCGCACCCGCGGCGGGCGTCGCCATCGCGCGCTGGCCATGGTGCGGGACCGGGAGCAACTGCTCACCGCGCTCGACGCCATCGCCGCCGGGCGGCCGAATCAGGCTGTGATCACCGGTGACAGCGCGGCCTCGGCCCGCCGCATCGCCTACGTGTTCCCCGGACAGGGCAGCCAGCGTCCCGGCATGGGCCTGCTGTACTACCGCAATTCCGAGGTCTTCCGCACCACCGTGCGGGAGTGCGACGCGAAATTCCAGGAGCAGCACGGCATCTCGCCGCTCGCCTACCTGCTGCACGAGGAGGGCGAGGCCGACGAGGGCGTCGAGATCGTGCAGCCCGCGCTGTTCATGCAGATGCTCGGCCTGGCCGCCATGTGGCGTGCGGTCGGCGTCGAACCGGACGTGACGATCGGCCACAGTCAGGGCGAGATCGCCGCCGCGGTGGTCTCGGGCATCATCTCCCTGGCCGACGGCATCCGGGTGGTCACCCTGCGCGCGCAGCTGGTCGGATCGCTCGAGCGTGAGAACGACTGGACCGGTCAGTGGGCCATGGCCGTGCTCGGCGTCGATCGGGACGAATGCGAGGCGCTGCTGGCCCGCAACTCCGGCTGGGCCGAGCTCGCGGTGGTCAACTCCGCGCACGTGCTCGCGGTCTCGGGTGAACGCCCGGCCGTCTCCGAACTGGTCGCCACCCTCACCGCACAGGGCAAGTTCGCCAAGGAGATTCGCGTCGAGTACCCGGCGCACACCTCCTTCGTGTCCAAATTCCGGGAGAACCTCGAAGACACCCTGCGCGACACTCTCGACAACCAGGCCTTCCTGCCGACCGAGATCGAATGCCTCGGAGCGACCCTGGGCGAACCGGTCACCCCGGAACTGCCGCCCGCGGAATACTGGTACTGGAACCTGCGTAACCGCGTCCGCTTCGATCTGGCCATCGCCGCCGGAGCCGCCCGCGGCATCGACATCTTCCTCGAGATCGCCGACCACCCCGCCCTCATGCTCTCCATGCAGGAAACCCTGAGTGGCGTCACCCCGGCCCGCGATTTCCGCACCATCGGAACCTCCCGCCGCACCGCCGAGGACCTGCGCGAATTCACCCGCAACCTCGCCCAGATCGCCGTCCTGAGCACCGGTTTCACCTGGACCGCCCTCCGCGAGGACACCGCACCCCGCCGCCTCCCGCTCCTGGACTTCCCCAACTCCCAGACCACCCCCAAAAAACTCTGGGCTCCCTTCGACTACCGCCCCGAACCCGCCGAGATCACCGCGGCCGAGAACGCCGCCTTCGCCGCCGGTTACGCCGAGGCCACCGCCCGCGGCCAGGCCGCCGAATCCGCCTCCTTCGCAGCGGGTTACGCCCAAGCCGTTGCCGACGGGGCTCCCGCCGCCAACCTCCCACTCACCGCGAACGGACCACTCGCCGCGAACCGACAGTCGGCCGCGAACGGCCTCGGCGCGGTGAACGCACACGCGGCCGCAGGCGGACAGTTCGCCGCGCACGGTCAGTCGGCCGGAATCGGCACCGCCCTACACGGATCCGTGACGGGAGCGAATGCCAACAGTGGGGCGTGGACGCCCTCCGGCGCGGGAGCCGCTGTGACCACCGGTTCGCACTCCGTTCCCCAGGGAGCCGAATCCTATACCGCGGCAGCCGAATCCGCCTTCCAGCCGCAGCGCCTGGCTGAACGCTGGGTCCGCCTGGAGAAGCGCAAGCTCGTCCCGCCCCGCACCCTCGCGGTGCTGGACCACACCGGTCGCTGCGCGGACTTCGCCGAGGCCATCGAACACGCCGCCTCCCGCCACGGTGCGGCCGTGGTCGGCGCGGACAGCGGCGCGTCCTTCGACACCGCGGTCATACTCCTCCCACCGCCTGGATCCGAGATCCGCACAGCGGTACCGTCATCCACCGCTGGCCAGGACCGGACCGCCACGGCAGCTGCGGTACAGGCATCCGGGCTCGGTGCCGATGTCGCGACGATCGTCGCGGAAACCGCCGCGTTCGTGGGGGATCGGGCGTGGTTGCCGGAGTTGGCCGGGGTTCGGGATGTGTGGCTGGTGACGACCGGGGGAGAGCCGGTGCTTGCCGCGGAGCTGCCGGATCCGGTGCACGCGGCCGCGCAGGCGGCGTTCCGGTGCCTGGCATCCGAGCATCTCGGGACCGCGTTCCGGCATGTGGATCTGCAAGCCGGACAGCCGCTTCCGGCCGCGGCCAAGGCGCTGATCGGGGCGGTGCACACCGCCGGTGAGCCGGAATTGGCCGTCCGCGAGGGCAAGGTGTACGCCAAGCGA
Organism: Nocardia jejuensis NBRC 103114; assembly: GCF_001613145.1. Classification (GTDB taxonomy): domain Bacteria; phylum Actinomycetota; class Actinomycetes; order Mycobacteriales; family Mycobacteriaceae; genus Nocardia; species Nocardia jejuensis. Next base: position 148,958 of record NZ_BDBU01000023.1, on the reverse strand, counting down.
CTGCTGCTCGACGAGACCGCCGAGGATCAGCCCCTCACCGCCGGGGACCTGGCGGAGGTCGTGATCGTGGGCGGCACAGGCAAACTCGGCCTCGATTTCTGTGCGGAGTTCGTACGCGCCGGGGCCCACCGCATCACCCTGGTCGGTCGCTCCGGTGGTTCGGCCGAGGCGCTCGACAGAGTGCGCGAACTGTCGAATTCGGGCACGACCATCGAGATCCGCCGTGCCGATGTCACCGACGAGGCCGCAGTCGCCGCCCTCGCCGCGGCACTGCCCGCTCCCCTCACCCTGCTCGTGCACGCCGCGGTCGACTACGATGCCGCGGCGGCCGACATCACGCCCGACACCGTGGTCACCGCAGCGGAATCCAAGCTGGTCGCCTTCGACCGCCTGGTCCGGCTGCTCCCGTTGGCTCCCGCCGCACGTGTGCTGGCCTGCTCCTCGCTCTCGGCCACCATCGGCGGCCGTGGCCACGCCGTCTACGCCGCGATCAACCGCATGCTCGACGTGGCCGCGATCCGCTACCGCCACAACGGCATCGGGGCCACCTCGGTGCAGTGGGGCCTGTGGCGCGCGGTCGGCGCGGACAATGCCGAGGCCATCGCCAAGATCAGCGGCACCGGCCTGCTCCCCATGGATCCGGTCGCCGCCGTGTCCACCGGCTTCGCCGCCCCGGGCAACCGCGTCGTCGTGGCCGCCGAATGGTTTACCCTCCGAACGATCTTCGCCCTCTTCGGCCTGGACCCGCTCTTCGCCGAGATTCCCGACGCGCCGGTCCAGGCAGGTGTCCCCGCGGCGGCAACCACCGCCACACCGGTCGGAACCACCGCCGAGATCGACACGAGCGCAGCGGCCGTCATCCCCGCACCCACCACCGACCCGGTCCCCGATGTCGCAGACCAGGTCCGCGATGCCCTGCGCTTCGTCATGGGCCTGGACGACGACGAAACCATCGACGGCGCCATGCCGCTCGTAGCCCTCGGCCTGGATTCGCTTCAGGCCCTGGATCTGCGCAAGCGCATCGAGGCCGACCTGAAGCGAGATCTGCCCGTCACCGCCATTCTCGGCGGGGCCTCACTGGACGACGTGGTGTCGCTGCTCGGTTAGGCGGCGCCCATCGACATATCAACGGAGCAGGGGGAATTACCGAATCATGAGGACGGAGAACACGGTGCCGGAACGGGATGACGCGATCGTCGTCGAGTCCGTGGAGAAATCTTTCGGGGAGGTGAAGGCCCTGCGGGGCATCAGCTTCACCGCCCCGACGGGCAGTGTGCTGGGGGTGCTCGGCCCGAACGGCGCCGGCAAGACCACCACCGTCTCGGTGCTGTCCACCCTGGTCCGCCCCGATGCGGGCCGGGCGACGGTGGCCGGTTACGACGTGGTCCGCCAGCCCGACGAGGTGCGTGCCTCGATCATGCTCACCGGTCAGTACGCCGCGCTGGACGAGGTGCTCACCGGTCGCGAGAATCTGGTGCTCTTCGGCCGGCTGATGGGCCTGCGCCGCAAGCAGGCCCAGGTCCGCGCGGAGGAACTGCTCGATCGCTTCGGGCTCACCGAGGCCGCCGATCGCCGGGTCGGTCAGTACTCCGGCGGTATGCGCCGCCGCATCGACATCGCCTGCGGCCTGGTGCGCGCACCCCGAGTGGTGTTCCTGGACGAGCCGACCACCGGCCTGGACCCGGTGAGCCGCCAGAGCCTGTGGGCGTTGGTGCGCGAGCTCAAGAGCCAGGGCGTCACCGTCCTGCTCACGACGCAGTACCTCGAAGAGGCGGATGCGCTCAGCGACAACATCATCGTGGTCGACAAGGGCACCGTGATCGCCGAGGGCACCGCGGATCAGCTCAAGGCCCGCTCGGGCTCGAGCTACTGCGAGGTGGTTCCGGTGGACGCCGCCGACGTGCCGCGCCTGGTCCAGGCCCTGTCGGGACTCGGCGAGATCACCGTCGCCGACTCCGCGGACCGGGTCTCGCTGCCCGCCCCCGGCGGCGCGGCCACCCTCACCGAGGCGCTGCACCGGATCACCGGCAGCGGTATCGAACTCATCGATATCGCGCTGCGCCGTCCGTCGCTGGACGAGGTGTTCATCGAACTCACCAAGCCCGCGGCGACGGAGGTGACCGCGTGAATCAGGCGGCCCCCGTCGGTATGAATCAGCCCGCCCCCATTCGTGTTCCGGCAGGAATGCAATGGACGGCGCTGAGCGAGCGCGGAATTCGCGCCGCGTTCCGCGAGGGTGATGTCATTCTGGCGATCGGTGCGCCGGTGGCCTTCTACATCTGCTTCTACATTCCGCTGCGCAAGTCGATGTCCGCCGCGGGCATCGACTTCGCCCAGTACCTGCTCCCGCTGATCGCGGTGTACGCCATGTTCTTCACCGCCATGTTCGCCGGTGACCGCGCCGGTCGAGAGGTGGCCGGCGGCATGGCCACCCGGCTGCGCTCGCTGCCGGTGCGCTCCTGGGTTCCGGTGGCCGCGCGCATGTCGGCGAACCTGGTGCGCGGGTGCGCGGCTCTGCTCGGCGCGCTCGTGGTGGGCTCGCTGTTCGGGTTCCGCTTCCACGATTCGGTCACCGCCGCGGTCTTCGTCCTGGTTTCGCTGGCCTTCGGCGCGGCCGTGGTGATCGGCGCGGACGCGCTCGGCACCGCGACCCGCAATCCGGAACTCGGTGCGACCGTGTTGTTCGTCCCGCAGCTGCTGCTGGTCATGACCTCGACGGGATTCGTTCCGGCCGAGGGCTTTCCGGGCTGGATCCAGCCGTGGGCCCGCAATCAGCCGGTCTCGCAGCTGACCGCCGCGCTGCGCGGCCTGGCCGAGGGCGAGTACCCCGCCGAACTGGGTGTGGCCGCACTGTGGATCGCGGGCCTGCTCGCGGTCGGCGCGGTACTGGCGATTCGAGCGGAAGGACGGCGGGCATGAGCATCGACCCCACGGCGACCACCCCGGCGGCGATCCCGAATCCGGCGGTCGCCCAGCCTCTCTCGCACCCCACCGGCTCCCTGGCCGGGCAGACCCTGATCGAGACCGGCCGCCTGCTGCGCCGCTGGTCCCGTCAGCAGGAGGTGATGAGCAGCACCCTGATCCTGCCGGTCCTGTTGCTGCTCATGTTCGATCTGGTCCTGAATCGGTCACTGGGCATCTCCTCCGACGCCGACCCGATCTACGGCTTCGTCCCCATGATCGCCATCGCCGGAGCCATGTACGGCGCGATGGGCACCGGCCTGTCGCTGTACGGCGAGCGTGAGAGCGGTCTGCTGCGCCGCTTCTGGGTGCTGCCCATCCACCGTTCGGCCGGATTGCTGGGCCGCCTGCTCGCCGAATGCGTCCGCGCCGCCGCCGTGGCGCTGGTGGTCATCGTGCTCGGTCTGATCCTCGGCCTGCGTTTCGAGCAGGGCTGGCCGGGATTCTTCGGCGCACTGGCGGTCCCGGTGATCGTGATCGCCGGTTTCACCCCGATCGTCATCATGGTCGGCGTGAGCAAGATCGGCGACAAGGTGGTGCAGCTGTTCTCCATCGTGGTGCTGATCGGCATGTTCTTCAATTCGGGTTTCGTTCCGGTGCAGAACTATCCGGACCTGATCCAGCCGATCGTCCGCGCCCAGCCCATGAGCTGTGCCATCGAGGCGATGCGCGGCTTCATTCTCGGCGGCCCCGTCGCCACCCCGCTCCTGCAGACCATCGCCTGGTCCGTGGGATTGGCGGCCGGATTCGGTGTCTTCGCGGTGCGCGGATACCGGGCAGCCGCCGAAAGCTGATCCCCTCGCGCCCCGCGCCCGTCCGGCGGTGCGGGGCGCGAGGAGGATCGGCGCTCTCAGTGCGTCACCAGCCGCCAATCCGCGGGCAGATTGGAGGCGGTGACCCGATCGCCCTCGATGACCAGATCGATTACATGCCCACCGAGCCGCAGATCGGTGAGCTCCACCCGCCCCCAGCGCGCGGGCAGATGCGGCAGCACGGTGAGGGTGCGGCGCGGGACATCCGGGTCCAGTCCGAGGAACGAGCGCACCAGCAGCAGCGGCGCCGCGCTCGCCCACGCCTGCGGCGAACACGACGTGGGGTAGGGGACCGGCGCCGCGAACTTGGAACGCGGGAAACCGCAGAACAATTCGGGCAGTCGCCCGCCGAACGCCCCCGCCGCGTCCAGCAGTCCCTCGGCCAGCCGGGTGGCCAGTTCGATCGCTCCGGGCAGGTGCCGGTACCGCAGCAGTCCCGCGACGGCGATGGCCGTGTCGTGCGGCCACACCGAACCGTTGTGATAACTCATCGGGTTGTACGCGCCCATGCCCGAAGCCAGTGTGCGCAAACCGAATCCGGTATCCATCTCCTCGGACGAGAGTGCGGCGATGATCTGTCCGGCATGCTCGTCGGTGACGATCCCCGACCACAGGCAGTGCCCCATATTGCTGGTCAGCGCGTCCATTTTGCGCTTGCCGCCGTCCAGAGCCACTGCGAACCAGCCTTTTTCGGGCAGCCAGAACGCCTCGATGAACTTGGTGCGCAACTCGGCGGCCCGATCCCGCAGATGTCCGGCGGTCGTCGAATCACCGAACTCCTCGGCCAGATCGGCGCGGGCGATCAGTGCGGCGTACGCGTAACCCTGTACCTCACACAGGGCGATGGGAGCCTCCGGGATATGCCCGGCAGCGTCGTTGATGCCGTCGAAACTGTCCTTCCAGCCCTGATTGATCAGACCGCGGTCGGTGGCACGCCGGTACTCGACGAACCCGTCACCGTCGCGATCGCCGTAGTCCGTCAGCCAGGCCAGTGCCGCGTCGGCGGCGGGCAGCAGCGCCTGCACCGCGTCCGCGTCCGCGCCCCACCGCCGGGCCTGCGCCAGCAGCATCACGAAAAGCGGTGTGGCGTCGACTGTTCCGTAGTACGTCTCCCCACCGAGTACCTGGCCACTGGCCGGGCCGCGTCGCATCTCGTGCATGATGCGGCCGGGTTCCTCCTCGTTCATCGGATCCACCCGCTGACCCTGCATCTCGGCCAGCTGCTGCATGGTGCCGACCGCCAGCCCGACATCCAGCGGCAGCGCCATCCACGCGGTGAGCAGGCTGTCGCGGCCGAACAGCGTCATGAACCAGGGCGCGCCGGCGGCCACGAAGGTGCGCCCGCCTCGGGAATCGTCGTGAATCTGCAAGGCGCCCAGATCACTTTCGGTGCGCTGCAGCACCGCGGCCAGCAGTGGGTCGGTCGCGGTGATATTGGTGGCGGTGTCGCGCCAGGCCGCGATCTTGCGGCTCGGCTCGCTGAAGTCGTAGTGCTCACCGGGACGCAGCGGGGAGTGGATGGGCTGGCTGCCCATGCTCGGCTGCGCCACGATATCTGTCTGCCAGATCCCGCCCGCCGGAACCACCACTCGCCAAGCCAGCGAACCGGGAAGCACCACAGGCGTTTCCGAGGAGGACACCGCCAAACCCCTGGTCCTATCGGACCTGTCGTTCAGCAGCAGCTCCACATCGGCGACCACGACCTCCGCGCGGGCACTGCCGCCACGACCCTCCTTGACCGCGAACAGATCCACGAAATCCGCGTCCACCAGCAGGGTCAGGTCCATTGCGGTGGTCTCGCGCCCGAGATTCTCCACCGTGATGGTCTCTCGTAAACCGTCCGCTACCAATCGCTCTCGCATGATCATCACCGTGCTGTCCGCTGCGCCGGCCCGGGGCGGCCGGCGCAGTATGAACCGGGCGGTGAAGGCCTCCGGGCTCAATATCGACAGCGGTTCGGGCCGCTGTCCGTCCAATCGCAGCTCCCAGCGGGAAAGTACGCGCGCGTCCCGGTAGAACAGTCCGTACGGCGTTCCGGGCTCGACATCGCCGCGGCGGTCCGACAGGCAGAACGTGCTGCCCTCCACCAGCGTCACCGGGCCCCCGCCACCGCCCAGATTGGACGGTTCACCGGCGTTCAGGGCGTTCGGGGCCTCACCGTTCATACGTTCCTTCCTCCGGCGCGCCCGCCTCCGGTGTGTCACCGAGGTCGACGATGGGCGCGGATCCTGCGTGATTCGCTTTGCCGGGCACCGTTTTACGGCCCGGAGCCGGAGCGCTTCCGGTCAAGAGGACTGGATCGACGACGAGATCGGACACCGAATCCAGCGGACCTGCGGGTGGCCGCCGGTGGTCGACCTGCCTGCCGGGCGAGTGGACCGCGGGTGCTCGGCCCGGACCGCTGCCCGCGGCGCGCACCGGTTGCGGGATCGATTGATACCCCGTCGTATTCGCCCACGAGCGCGTACCCACCCGTCCCGCGCGACGCGGCGGGTGCGTGCGCAGGACGCGGCGATAGATCTCCTCGTATCCACGTCCGAGCGTGTCCGATCCGAAGTGCTCGACCACATGATCGCGGATGGCCCGAGGATCGTAGGTCTGCACTTCCTTGATGGCCGAGGGCAGTTCATCCGGATCGTCGCAGATCCGTCCGGTGACGCCGTCCACGATCACCTCCGATACCGCGCCTCCGCGCAACGCCACCACCGGTGTGCCGCACACCATCGCCTCGATCATCACCATGCCGAAGGGCTCCTCCCAGCGCACCGGGAACAGCAGGCAGCGCGCTCCGGCGAGCAGTTTCCGCTTGGCCGCGGTGTCCGCCATTCCGAACATGTGATCGTGCTCGGTGAGCAACGGCCGCACCGCGCTGTCGAAATACGCGATCTCGGGCGGCTCGGCGCACTTGCCCGCGAGGATCAGCGGAAGACCCGCGATGTGCGCGGCCTCCAGCGCCAGGTGGGGCGCCTTCTCCGCGGTGAACCGGCCCAGGAAAAGCGCGTAGTCCTCCTTCTCCGGCTGGAAGGGCCAATCCGGGACCTTCAGCGCATTGTGTACGCGCCCGGCCCAATGCAGGCCGGGAGCGAGGCTGCGCTGCCGGTCGCTGATCGCCACCAGGTGGGCATCCTGGCCGAGTTCGCTGTAGTAGACGAAGGGGTCGCCGTTCACCGGTCCGTGCACGGTGACCACCATCGGCAGGCCGAGTTCACGGTAGACCGGCATGTTCAACGGTCCGGCGAAGGTGTGATCGTGCACCAGGTCCAGCCCGTCGGTCACCGCGAGCCGCTCCAGCACGCGCCGAACCTTCAAGGCGTGCACGATCTCCGGGAACGGATCACCCAGCCGATCGGATTGCGCGGCATCCCACACCGAGATCATCCTGCCCTTGGTGCCGTTCTCGCCCGCCCCGATCAGCGTCACGTCGTGACCACGATCGGCCAGCGCGTCCACGAGGTCCGCGACCACCGCTTCCACCCCGCCATAGGCTTTGGGCGGAATATCGAAATACGGTGGTACGACCATCGCGATTCGTAGTTTGCCGCGATCGGCCGCAGGGAATTCGTATGCGACCGAGGTCGCGCCGGGCGCCGAAGATTCCGCGCTCATGAGTTCTTCCTTCCAGGAACACAACCACTGACGCCGCCCGGGGTCTCCGCCTCGGACGTCGTTCTATGTGGGCCAGGGCAGGCGAGGATCGAAAACGGCTGTGCCGCAATGGACCGGCGCGGCCCGGACCCGTGCAGGTGTGTCCGGAGCAGAGTGCCGCGCGAGGAAGGTCCGCCAGCACGCTCTCGGGTTGAACGTCTGAAGATCATCACGCCGACCGGTGCACTCGACTCGGACCGGGCGCGTTCACATGCGCCTCGGGCGACTCCAGCGCCGATGGTGAGTCCCTGTCGATTGCACCCCGAGACGCGTCATCGCGCTCGGCGGCCATTCGGGTGAGTTCCACGATATCGCCGAAGAACACGCGAACCGGTCGGATCGATGATGTTCCGAGGTTTCTTCGGACAAAGTCCGGCGCACGCGAGTGTGTGCGGTCCTTCGGTGCCCGACGAATGCGAGCTCCGACGTTCGTGCAGGTGAATCACCGTCCGGCGGAATCTTTCTCGCGCCGTGGACTTGCGTGGGAGAGTCAGGCCGCCGCGTAATCGAGGTCGTCGCCGGTGCCGGGCGCCACATCGGCCAGGCTGATCAGGTCGGCCGCGCCGGAACGCACTGCCGCGTCGATGGATTCGGCCATGTCGAAGACCAGCCAGCCGTCGGCCGTCCAGTGGCCCCGCGCACCGGTCCGCGCGAGGCGCCCGACAGGACGGAACGGATCGGCGATGCTGTCCGTGCTGAAATCCGAGCCGAAATCCGATGCGGTATCGGCGAGTTCGATCGCCAGCGCCGCGCCGCCGAGATACACGTCCCCGGCCGCACCGGGCCCGACGAGTGCGAGCGTGTCGTCCAGGACCAGCAGGCGTGCTCCCGGAATCGGCCGGACCCGGCCGGACCCGTCGAGCGGACCGCGCGCGGCGACGCCCGCGTAATCGGATGTGGTGAAGGCGAATCCGGCGCACGAGCCCGGTGCCAGTTCCCGCAGCAATCCGGGAAGCACCGCGGGGCAACCGGTTCCCAGCACGTCCCAGCGGCGCACGGTCGGCAGTTCCGGCTGTGCGGAAAGGTCCGCGAAGGCGGCGAGGGTGTCGGCGGTGGCCACCACGTGGGTGGCGGCGCTGGTGGCGATCAGATCGGCCAGGGTGGCGATGTCACCGCGCTGCGCGGCGGTGGAGAGCACCAGGGTCGCGCCGTCCGCGAGCGCGGCCAGCAGTTCGACCGAGGCGTCGGTGGTATCCCAGTGGGTGGCAAGCAGTCGCACGTCGGGCGAGCCGTACGCGCGATCGACGCGGCAGGGGGAGCGCAGATCGGCGGCCACCGCCCGGCGGTCGTCGGCTGCGGCGGCCACCGCGCCGGGGGTCAGTCCGGTCCCGGCCGGTCCCAGCTCGGCCAGCAGCGCGCCGGTCTGCGCGGCCGCGGCGATATCGCTGAGCAGGCGGGCCAGATCGTCGAGGGTCGGTCCGGCGGTGCCGATGCGAGCGCCGTCCAGGCGGGCGTAGAGCTCGGCATAGGTGAGGATGTGGCCACCGCAGCGGATCGCGGTGCGCACGGACGGCACGCGGCGTCCGCTCTCGATGAGGCTCGCGACGGACGGCAGGTCGTACAGTTCGACCCCATCGGCCCATTCGTCCGCGAGCCGGGATCGCTCGACCGTGGACAAGTTCTCGGGCACCGCACGCTCCATCGTTCACCTACTAGTTATGCAACCCTAACCTAATTGACCCCGGACACGATAGTCACCCCTGTCCGGGATCGAACCGGCAACGACGCTCCGGTCGCCGCCAATTAATTAGGCTAGGCTCACCTACTGCTCGACCGCAGGAGTTCGGGCAATCCTGAACAGGGAGGTCATCGATGTCCGCATCGATCGGGCAGGTGGTCCGCGGACCACGCGGCCGCACACGACTCGTCACCGCCGTGATGGCGGGCGCACTCACCCTCGGCCTGGTGGCCTGCGGCTCCGATTCCGACGAGGCCGCCGGCAGCGGCGAACCCGTCACCATCACCCATACGCAGGGTCAGACGACCATCAACGGCACCCCGAAACGGATTGTCGCCCTGGGCAACCAGTGGCTCGACACCGCGCAGTCGCTGGGCGTGACCCCGGTCGGCTACGTCGACAATGTCGCCATTCTGAGCAAGACCCAGCCGCCCTGGGAACCCGAATCCCTGAAGTCGGCCAAGTCCCTGGACACCACCGGCAATCTCGCCGAGCAGGTCGCCGCGCTGAACCCGGATCTCATCCTCGTCGACACCTTCATCGCCGACGCCAAGACCTACGGCGACATGTCGAAGATCGCGCCGACCGTTCCGGGCCTGAACAAGGCGACAGTCACCCCCTGGTCGGACCAGGTCCGGGCACTCGGCAAGATCCTGCACGCCACCGACAAGGCCGACAAGGTCATCGCGGACCTCGATGCCCGCATCGACGGCATCGCACAGCGCAATCCCGGCCTGAAGGGCAAGACCTTCCTGAGCACCTGGCTGGGCGGCCCGAGCCAGCTCATGGTCCTCACCGACCCCAACGATGGTTCCAGCCAGGTGTTCACCCAGCTCGGCATGACCATTCCCAAGCACCTCACCGAGCAGAGCGGCAGCAGCGGTGGCCGCCTGTCGCTGTCCCCGGAACGCGTGGACGAACTCGATTCCGACTTCCTCATCGCGGGCTACTCCCCGGGCCAGGACGAGAAATACCGCCAGCTCCCCGGCTACGCCGACCTCCCCGCGGTCAAGAAGAACGCCGTCGCCTTCCTTACCGTTCTCGACATCACCGCGATCAACCAGCCCACCCCCCTCGCCCTCCCCTACATCCTCGACAAGATCGAACCCACCCTCGCCAACGCCGCCAAGTAGCCTTCGGCGGCAAGATCGAACGAGACGAGTACGCGGCCGCGGGTATCCCGCACTACTGGATCGTCGACTTCCGGCCGGTGCCGTGGATCGAGGCTCTCCACCTGGAGCGAGGGCGGTACGGCCGGATCCCTTCGTGTCGCACCCGGCTGGGAGGATCGCGGCCATGACGGCGAGTGGGGATCAGGTGCGGGAGGTGGCGCTCGCGCTTCCCGGGGTGCGGGAGTTGTTCGAGTGGGACATGCCCACCTTCCGGGTGCGGGGGAAGTTGTTCCTGACACTGCCCGAGGGGGAAACCTCGATGGCGGTGAAGTGCCCGATCGTGGACCGGGACGAATTGGTGCTCGCGGAGCCGGAGAAGTTCTGGATCGCCCCGCACGAGGCGGGCGGGGCCTGGGTGCGCGTGCGCCTCGCGGTCCTGGACGACGCGGGTGAACTGTCGGCGATCGTGCTGGACTCCTGGCGGCTGGCCGCCTCCCGGCAGTTGCTGCAGGAGTACGACGAAACCGGTTCCGACGCCCGGTGATTCGCCGCTACGGCGAATCACCGGGTCTCATCGGCACTCGGATCAGAAAGACACGCGCTGGTCCTGCGGCAGGAAGAGCTTGTCGCCCTCCTTGACCCCATAGGTGGCGTAGAACTCCGGCTGATTGCGCACCGTCTGATTGGCGCGCACCTCGCCGGGGGAGTGGGTGTCGTTGGCGAGCAGGTTCTCCTGGTACTCCGTGGTCGACTTGTCCCGCCAGTTGCGGCCCCAGGACTCGAACATCGGCGTGTAGTCCGGCTGATCGACATTGGCGCGCTTCTGCGCGATCCGGTACGCGGCCAGGCTCATCTGCAAACCGCGGTTGTCGGCCACGTTCTCACCGAGGGTGAGCTCGCCGTCCACATGCTTGTCCGGGGCCAGGCCCTCGGGAACCAGCACGTTGTACTGCTCGATGAGCTTCTTGGTGCGCGACTCGAATGCCGCCCGGTCGTCCGCCGACCACCAATCCTTCAGATTGCCGTCGCCGTCGTACTTGGAGCCCTGATCGTCGAAGCCGTGCCCGATCTCGTGGCCGATCACCGCGCCGCCCGCGCCGTAGTTCACCGCCTCCTGCGCCGCCGGATCGAAGAACGGCGGCTGCAGGAACGCGGCCGGAAACACGATCTCGTTGTTGACCGGCGTGTAGTACGCGTTCACCGTCTGCGGCGACATGCCCCACTCGGACTTGTCCACCGGCTTTCCCAGCCGGTCGAACATCTTCTTGGCGCCGAAAGTGTTGACCGCGCGCAGAGATTCGATGAGCTTGCCGCGGGTGATTGTCAGACCGGTGTAGTCCTCCCACTTGTCCGGGTAGCCGATCTTGACGCCCATCTTGGCGAGCTTGGCCAGCGCGGCGTCGCGGGTGGGCTGGGTCATCCAGCTGGAATTGGTGAAGTTGTCCTTGTACGCCGCGACCAGATCGTCCACCATGGCCAGCGCGCGCTTCTTGGCCTCGGGCGGGAAGTGCTTGTCCACGTACAGCTTTCCGAGCTGTTCGCCGACCGCCTCGTCCACGGTCGCGACCGCGGACTTCCAGCGCTCGGGCCGCTGCTCGAGCCCGTTCATCACGGTGCCGAAGAAGTCGAAGTTGGCGTCCGCGATGGCCTTGGGCAGGTATCGGGCGTTCTCGCGCACCAGGTACAGCTTCAGGTAGTCCTTCCACACCGCGAGATCCACGTCGTGCCACAGGTTTCCGGCGTGGGTGAGGTAGGACGGCTGACCCACGATCATGGTGTCGAACAGGTTCTTCGGCTTGTCGGTATTGCCGGAAAGCCAGCTGTCCCAATCGAATTGCGGTCCGAGCGCGACCATGTCCTTCCAGGACATCTTGTTGTACGTGGCCTCGGCGTTGCGCAGCTTCACGCTGTCCCAGAATCCGCTCGCGATCCGCGTCTCCAGGTCCACCACCCGGCCCGCCGCGGCGGTCGGATCGGTCAGGCCCGCGCCAGCGGCGATCTTCTCCATGAAGGTCTTGTATCCGGCGAGCTTGTCGGCGAGTTCGGGCTTGCGGTAGTACTTCTCGCCCAACCCGATGCCGGACTGCCCCACCGAGGGCACATTGGCGTTGGAGTTCTTGCGATCCGCGCCGACCCCGAGCCCGATCAACCCGCCGATGGGCAGCGAGCCCATCACCTTCGCGAGATCGGCCTTGGTGGCGGCCTTGTCGATCTGCTCGAACTCCGCTGCCAGCGGCGTCATCCCCAGCTTCTCGATCTCGTCGACATCCATGCGGGCGTCGTACAGATCGCGGATCTGCTGCTCGGCGGTGCCGGCCTTGGGATCCTTGATGCCCTCGATGATCTCCTTGAGCTGCTGCTGAACCCGATCGCCCACCTCGTCGAAGGTACCGAAGGACACCTTGTCCGGCGGCAGCTGATACTCCTTCAGCCACTTGCCGTTGACCGACCGGTACAGGTCGTCCTGCGGCCGCACGGCCGGATCCGCACCGGACAGATCGGGCCCCTGCAGCGGCGTGGTCACCGCCTTGTCACTGGTGTCGTCCTTGGTGCAGGCAGCCGCCCAGGCGGCCGTGGGCACCAGACCGAGTGCGATCAGAAATCGGCGGCGGTCGAGACCGACCGGACGACCGGAGGATGTCACGGGCTTTCCTCTCCCCGAAGAAGCTGTGCTGGAGGCGGTACCGACGCGAGGCTACTGGAACAGCACTGATCGCGTCGGTACCTGTGAATCGTTCCTGTCCGCGCTGGCGGGTCAGAAGACGACGCGCTGATCCTCGGGCAGGTACATCGGGTCGCTCTGGCGCACCTGGAAGGTGGTGTAGAACTCCGGCAGATTGCGCACCACCTGATTGGCGCGGAACTCGGCGGGAGAGTGCGGATCCTCGGCGATCTGCATCTGCACGTACTCGGTGGTGGCCTTGGTCCGCCAGGTGCGTGCCCAGGCCTCGAACATCGGCTTGTAGTCCGGTGTCTCGACGCCGCGGCGCTGTTCGGCGATCGCGTACGCGGCCAGCGCCATCTGCAATCCGTGGATGTCGGCCACGTTCTCCCCGAGCGTGAGCTCGCCGTTGACCCGCTGCTCGGGCCTGCACCCCTCGGGCACCAGCGCGCTGTACTGCGCGACGACCTTGTCGGTGCGCGACTTGAACGCGGCACGATCGGCGGGCGTCCACCAGTCGTGCAGATTGCCGTTGCCGTCGTACTGCGAGCCCTGATCGTCGAAGCCGTGCCCGATCTCGTGCCCTATCACCGCGCCGACCGCCGCGTAGTTCACCGCGGCGATCGCATCCGGATCGAAGAACGGCGGCTGCAGGAACGCGGCGGGGAACACGATCTCGTTGTTGACCGGGTTGTAGTAGGCGTTCACCGTCTGCGGCGACATCCCCCACTCGGACTTGTCGACCGGCTTGCCGAGCTTGTCGAAATCGCGGCGGGTGTGGAACATCTCGGCCGCCAGCACCGACTCCAGCAGTTTCCCGCGGGTGATCTTCAGCCCCGAGAAGTCCTGCCACTTGTCCGGGTAGCCGATCTTGGTGTCGATCTTCTCCAGCTTGGCCAGCGCCGCGTCCCGGGTCGGCTGTGACATCCAGGTGGAGCCGCGAAAATCGTCGCGGTAGGCGGCCATCAGATCGGCCACCATCTCCAGGGCGCGCTTCTTGGCGTCGGGCGGGAAGTGCTGGGCCACATAGAGTTTGCCGAGCTGCTCGCCGACCTCGCCGGTGACCACGTCGAGCCCGTCGCGCCATCGCTCGCGCGGCTTCGCCATGCCCTGCAGGTCCTTGACGAAGAAGTCGAAGTACGGGTCGTGGAACGACGCGGGCAGGAACCGCGCGAACTTGTTGAGCACCGACAGCTTCAGGTAGTCCTTCCACATCCCGAGATCGGTGTCCTGCCAGACGGTTCCGGCGTGGGTCAGGTACGAAGGCTGCTCCACTATGACCGAATCGAACAGGTTCCGGGGTCGGTCGGTGGCTCCGGCGAGCCACTGGTCCCACTCGAATTGCGGTGCGAGCGCGACCATTTCGTCCCACCGCAGTTTGTTGTAGGTGGCCTCGGGATCGCGCAGGCGCACGTTGTCCCAGAAGCCGGCGGCGATCCGCGTCTCCAGCTCCACGACCCGCGCGGCCGTGCCGCCCGGATCGGCGAAACCGGCGGCGGTGGCGATGCGGCCCAGGTAGGCGCGGTACCCGGACACCTTGTCCGCGTACTCGGGCTTGCGGTAGTACTGCTCCGGCAGTCCCAGCCCGCTCTGCCCGACCGAGGCGATGGTGGCGGTCGACTTCTTGGAATCGGCGGTGACGCCGATGCCGATCAGCGCGCCGATCGGCAGTCCGCCCAGCACCCCGGCCAGTTCCGCCTTGCCGGGCGCCGCGTCGATCCGGGCCAGCAGTTCCGATACCGGTGTCAGGCCAAGTTTCTCGATGGCGTCGGTATCCATCCAGGCGTCGTACAGATCCCGGATCTGCTGGGCGGCACTGCCCTGCTCGGGATCCTCGATGCCCTCGACGATGGCCCGCAGTTGCTCCTCGACGCGGTCGTTGACCTCGTCGAAGGTGCCGTAGGAGACCCGGTCCGGCGGCAGCTGATAATCACGCAGCCAGGCGCCGTTGACGCTGCGATAGAGGTCTCGCGCCGGGCCGACCCCGGGATCGCCGCCGGACAGATCGGGGCCGGTCATGGCCCGGGGCGATTCGGTCAGACCGTCCTTGCCGCAGGCGGCGAGCGCCGCGGCGGCGGGGGCCAGCCCGAGGGCGATGAGGATCTTGCGGCGAGAGAGACTCGAAGCTGCTGGACGTCCCGGCAAGGTCACGCGGTTCCTCTCCTGAGAACTCGAGGTTGTAGCCAATCGGTTGCTAGGGGGAGTGCGACAGCGAGGCTACCCACATTCGGGACCGGTCGCGGGGGATGATCGCGGCGTCGGCTCCGTCACATCGGCGGCGCCGAGCCCCCACATCGGCGGCGCCGAGGCCCCCGATTTGGGGTCGACCTGCGGCGAAGCTACACTTGACCGGTTGTCTGCGGGACCTGTACCCGCACTCCGGCCGCGAACCCCCAGTGGCGAATGATCCCTGATCATGCAAAACCGCTGGCAGGCGCGCGTTTGCATCCCCCCGGGGAGGCGTTCCGAAGGACAACTGACCATGCCCGTCGGGTCGGCAATCCGGCGTGCATATCGTCCAGGTCTAGGAGGAGCTGAAGTGATTCAGCAAGAGTCGCGACTGCGCGTCGCCGACAACACGGGTGCCAAGGAAATCCTTTGCATCCGCGTGCTCGGTGGTTCGTCGCGTCGCTATGCCGGTATCGGCGACATCATCGTCGCCACCGTGAAGGACGCCATCCCCGGTGGCAACGTCAAGAAGGGCGAGGTCGTCAAGGCCGTCGTCGTGCGCACCGTCAAGGAGCGTCGTCGCCCGGACGGCTCGTACATCAAGTTCGACGAGAACGCAGCGGTGCTGATCAAGCCGGACAACGATCCGCGCGGCACCCGCATCTTCGGCCCGGTCGGCCGTGAGCTGCGTGAGAAGAAGTTCATGAAGATCGTGTCGCTGGCTCCGGAGGTGCTCTGACTTATGAAGGTGCACAAGGGCGATACCGTCATCGTCGTCTCGGGCAAGGACAAGGGCGCTAAGGGCAAGGTCATTCAGGCCTTCCCCGCGACCGGCAAGGTCCTGGTCGAGGGCGTGAACCGGATCAAGAAGCACGTCGCGAACTCCGCGAACCAGCGTGGTGCCAGCTCGGGCGGCATCGTCACGCAGGAAGCCGCTATCCAGGCCTCCAACGTGATGGTCGTCGACTCCGACGGCAACCCCACTCGCGTGGGTTACCGCACCGATGAGAACGGCAAGCGCGTTCGCATCTCCCGTCGTAACGGGAAGGACATCTGAGATGACTTCGACCGAGAACAAGGTCCAGCCCCGGCTGAAGACTCGCTACCGCGAGGAAATCAAGCCCGCGCTGAACACCGAATTCAGCTACGCGAACGTGATGCAGATCCCGGGCGTCGTGAAGGTTGTCGTGAACATGGGTGTCGGCGACGCCGCCCGTGACGCGAAGCTGATCAACGGCGCTGTCGCGGACCTGACCCTGATCACCGGCCAGAAGCCGGAGATCCGCAAGGCCACCAAGTCCATCGCGCAGTTCAAGCTTCGCGAGGGCATGCCGATCGGCGCGAAGGTCACCCTTCGTGGCGACCGCATGTGGGAGTTCCTGGATCGCCTGATCTCCATCGCGCTGCCGCGTATCCGCGACTTCCGCGGCCTGTCGCCGAAGCAGTTCGACGGCAACGGCAACTACACGTTCGGCCTCTCGGAGCAGTCCATGTTCCACGAGATCGATGTGGACCGGATCGACCGTCCGCGCGGTATGGACATCACCGTCGTGACCACGGCGACCAACAACGAGGAAGGCCGCGCCCTCCTCAAGCACCTCGGCTTCCCGTTCAAGGAGAACTGAGCACATGGCTAAGAAAGCTCTCGTCAACAAGGCCAACGCGAAGCCGAAGTTCGCTGTCCGCGCCTACACCCGCTGCCAGCGTTGCGGTCGCCCGCACGCGGTCTACCGCAAGTTCGGCCTGTGCCGTATCTGCCTGCGCGAGATGGCCCACCGCGGCGAACTCCCGGGCGTGCACAAGTCGTCCTGGTGACCCGACCAGCCTCGCGCTGATCGACTGAACCCCGAAGGCCCCCACCGAGATTCGTCTCGGTGGGGGCCTTCGGCGTCCGTGCGAGACCGATGCCGCCGTATCACGGACAGGTATGACGAGAGGCGGGCGAGCCCCCGCCGTTCGGCCCGTTCGGTGTCGGACGATCGAAATGTCCACCTGTTCGGCGGGCGGCCTATGCTCCTTTCGGACGAGAGGAGAGGTGGATGCGAATCGGCATTCTGCTCGATGAGGGCCGCGGCCCCGATGCCCTGGTGCGACTGACCGATGAGGTAGCAGCGGCTGCTGGGGACGGGTTTGCTTCCGCCTGGCTGCCCCATATTTTCGGCCTGGACGCGCTTACCGCGCTGGCGGTCGCGGGTAGTCGGGTGCCGGGCATCGAATTGGGTCCTGCCGTCGTGCCCACCTACCCTCGGCATCCCGCCGCGCTCGCGCAGCAGGCGCGCACCACCGCGCTTGCTCTGGGGCCGGACCGGCTGACCCTCGGTATCGGGCTGTCTCATCGCATCGTGATCGAGAATATGTTCGGCCTGGATTACGACCGCCCGGCGCGGCACATGCGTGAATACCTCTCGGTCCTGTCACCGCTGCTGGCTGGTGAACCGGTCTCGTTCGAGGGAGAAACCTTGCGCGCCAACGTGATCCTGTCCACGCCGGCTGAGGGGCGGATCCCGGTACTGCTGGCCGCACTCGGTCCGCACATGCTCAAACTCGCGGGCAAGGCCACCGCGGGCACCATTCTGTGGATGACCGGACCGGTCACCATCGCCGGCCACATCGCCCCGGTGATCACCGAGGCCGCGACGGCAGCGGGCCGCCCCGCCCCGCGTATCGTCTGCAATCTCCCGATCTGCGTCACCGACGATCCTGACACCGCCCGCGCAGCGGCCGGGGAAGCCTTCGCCGTATACGGCACCCTCCCGTCCTATCGCGCCATGATGGATCGCGAAGGTGCGGCGGGCCCCGCTGACCTGGCTGTCATCGGCACCGAAGAGCAGGTAGCCACCCAACTCGCGACCATCGCCGCGGCCGGGGCCACCGATTTCGTCGGCAGCATCTACACCCGAAACGACACTCGAACTCGAAAGTTCCTGTCCGAGTTCGCATCCGACGCGAACAGCTGATATCGCGAGGAGTCTCCGATCGCCATCGCGCCGATTCGGCCGCGGTCCCTGACCGAGCTCGAATCCGGCGTCGCCGAGCGCCTCGGTTTCCCGTTTGTCGTAGTCGTACCGGCCCGCTACGGTGACTGCCGTCGGATATCGACAGGCGAGCCGGGCGGATCCGCATGCGCTGGCCTGTGGGGGTAGAGGATTCGCGGACGAACGATCCGCCGAATCGGGGGAGGGTTCTCGAATGCGCTGGGTAATCGCTGTGTTGGCACTCGTGCTGGCGCTGTTCACGACCGGTTGCGGTCTGATCGACGGGATATCGTCCGCGCAGCCGGGTGACTGTGTGAAGAAGTCCGGGGAGGACAGCTTCGACAAGGTGTCCTGCGATGCCTCCGACGCGGGTTTCGTGGTGTTGGCGCGCGCCGGTTCCGGTAACGCGCAGAAGGAATGCATCGACGTCGCGGGCACCGAATACGTCTACTACGACAAGGGCGACGGTTCGATCTGCGTCGGTATCAAGGGCGCCGACACCGCGCAGGCGGTGAACGCGGCCCAGAAGGGCGACTGCCTCACCGACACCGCGGGCAACGACGTCAAGAAGGCCGACTGCGCCTCGCCCGCGGCCGTCTACCGCGTCCTCGAACGCCGCGAGACGACCAGCTTCTCCTCGAACATGGCCTGCGACAAGGTCGCCGGCACCCAGACCTCCTACAGCTACGTCCTCAAATCCAAGAGCGGTATCGGCTCGATCGGCTCCGGCGTCGCATTCTGTTTGATCGCAAAGGATTCCGACCCCACCCGCACGATCGACAACGCCAAAGTCGGCGACTGCCTGAAGAAAAAAGGCTCCGAAGACGTAGAGATCACCCCCTGCGCGAGCCCCGACGCCGAATACGAAATCCTGAACGACGCGATGCTCAGCGACTCCATGTGCGATCGAGTCAAAGGCTCCATAGCCACCTACAGCTACACCCCCGCCGCCTCCTTCAGCCTCCCCAAAACCCTCTGCCTCGGCGCAGCCGGCTGATCTCCGCCGTGAGCCCGCTCACTCCGAATCGGTGTACCGCTACCCCGATTTGGTGAGCTCAGGGGCGTTGCCTACACTAGGACGGTTGCTCGGGCACCACTATGTCCGCACGCGTCGGCGTGCTGGGCGTGTTTCGAGCCTCGAAGAATGATCCGGTCGCACCTTATGTCGACCGGACCGCCCCGAATTGTCGTAGGCCCACGACCGCCGAAATGACGGTGTTGGATGGGAACCGCGGCGAGAAAGGTAACGGTCAACACATGACCATGACTGACCCCATTGCAGACTTCTTGACTCGTCTGCGCAACGCCAACTCGGCGTACCACGATCAGGTGAAGGCGCCGCACTCGAAGATCAAGGTGAACATCGCCGAGATCCTCAAGCGCGAGGGCTACATCACCGACTTCCGCGTCGAAGACGCCCCCGTCGGTAAGGCGCTCGTCGTCGACCTCAAGTACGGCCCGAGCCGTGAGCGCAGCCTGCAGGGCCTGCGTCGCGTGTCGAAGCCCGGCTTGCGTGTGTACGCGAAGTCCACCAACCTGCCCAAGGTGCTCGGTGGCCTGGGCGTGGCGATCATCTCCACGTCCACCGGCCTCCTGACGGACCGTCAGGCCAAGCAGCAAGGTGTAGGCGGGGAAGTCCTCGCCTACGTCTGGTAAGGGAGGTAGGAACAATGTCGCGTATCGGTAAGAAGCCGATCCCGGTTCCCGCCGGCGTCGAGGTGAACATCGACGGCCAGAACGTGTCGGTCAAGGGTCCCAAGGGCACCCTGACTCACGTGATCGCCGAACCGATCACCGTCGCCCGCTCGGAGTCCGGTGAGCTCGAGGTCGTTCGTCCGAACGACGAGCGTCAGAACCGCTCGCTCCACGGCCTGACTCGCACCCTGATCAGCAACATGATCGAGGGCGTGACCAAGGGCTACGAGAAGAAGATGGAAATCTTCGGCGTCGGTTACCGCGTGCAGGCCAAGGGCTCGAACCTCGAGTTCGCTCTGGGCTACAGCCACGCCGTGCCGGTCGAGGCCCCGGAAGGCATCACCTTCGCGGTCGAGGCTCCGACCAAGTTCTCGGTGTCGGGTATCGACAAGCAGAAGGTCGGCCAGATCGCAGCGGTGATCCACGGCCTGCGCAAGCCCGACCCGTACAAGGGCAAGGGCATCCGCTACGCCGGCGAGGTCGTTCGCCGCAAGGTCGGAAAGACGGGTAAGTAAGCCATGGCACAAACCGAAAATCAGAAGGCCAAGCGCCTGCCGATCGGTACCGACGCGTCGACCAAGCGTCGTCTGTCCAAGACGCGTCGCCACTTCCGTCTGCGCAAGAAGGTCGTCGGAACGACGGAGCGTCCGCGCCTCGTGGTGCACCGCTCCTCGCGTCACCTGCACGCTCAGCTCATCGACGACTCGATCGGCCAGACCGTGGCCGCCGCGTCCTCGATCGAAGCCGATGTTCGTGCTTTCGAGGGTGACAAGTCCGCCAAGAGCGCCAAGGTCGGCGAGCTCATCGCCGCCCGCGCGAAGGCTGCCGGCGTCGACGCCGTCGTGTTCGACCGTGGTGGTCACGACTACCACGGCCGTATCGCGGCGCTCGCCGATGCCGCCCGTGAAGGTGGGCTGAAGTTCTGATGACTGTTAACACAAACGGAAGGAACGTCTGATGCCGGGACGTCAGCGGCACGGCGGACAGAACAACGGGCCCGCCGGACAGAACAACAACGCAGGTGGCCCGAACGACAACAACCAGCGTGGTGGCGGCCGTGACCGTCGCGGCGGTGGCGATCGTCAGGGCAGCCAGGCCGAGAAGAACCAGCTCGAGCGCGTCGTCGCGATCAACCGCGTCTCCAAGGTCGTGAAGGGTGGTCGTCGCTTCAGCTTCACCGCCCTCGTGATCGTCGGTGACGGCAACGGTCTGGTCGGCGTCGGCTACGGCAAGGCCAAGGAAGTTCCCGCGGCCATCCAGAAGGGTGTCGAGGAGGCTCGCAAGAGCTTCTTCCGCGTCCCGATGATCGGCTCGACCATCGTCCACCCGGTTCAGGGTGAGGCGGCGGCCGGTGTCGTCATGCTGCGTCCGGCTTCGCCCGGTACCGGTGTGATCGCCGGTGGCGCGTGCCGTGCCGTGCTCGAATGCGCTGGTATCCACGACATTCTGTCGAAGTCGCTCGGTAGCGACAACGCCATCAACGTCGTGCACGCCACCGTAGCGGCGCTCAAGCTGCTGCAGCGCCCCGAAGAGGTTGCCGCTCGCCGCGGTCTGCCGATCGAGGATGTTGCTCCGGCCGGAATGCTCCGTGCACGCGCGGGACAGGGGGCCTGACATGGCACAGCTCAAGGTCACTCAGACCAAGTCCAGCATCGGCGCCAAGTCGAATCAGAAGGACTCGCTCCGCACCCTCGGGCTGCGTGGCATCCGTCAGACGGTGGTTCGTGACGACAACGCGCAGAACCGCGGTCTGATCAACGTCGTGCGCCACCTCGTTCAGGTTGAGGAGGTTCAGGCATGACACCGATCAAGTTGCATCACCTGCGTCCTGCTCCTGGTGCCAAGACCGCCAAGACTCGCGTCGGTCGCGGTGAAGGCTCCAAGGGTAAGACCGCGGGCCGCGGTACCAAGGGTACGAAGGCTCGCAAGAATGTTCCGGTCCGCTTCGAGGGCGGGCAGATGCCGATCCACATGCGTCTGCCCAAGCTCAAGGGCTTCAAGAACCCGTTCCGCACCGAGTACCAGGTCGTGAACGTCGGTGACATCGCCCGGGTCTTCCCCAAGGGCGGCACCATCGGCAAGTCCGAGCTCGTCGCCGCAGGTCTCGTTCGCAAGAACGAGCTGGTGAAGGTGCTCGCCGAGGGCGATATCGCTGTGGCCGTTCAGGTCTCGGCGGACAAGTTCTCGGGCTCCGCCACGGAGAAGATCACCGCGGCCGGCGGCACCACCACGGTTCTGGGCTGACCATCCCGTAGCGACACGCCACGCGGTCGCCACGGGACCGTTCCGAGCGACGCGCGAGCTGTCGCCACGGGACCGGTAACCTGAATACACAGCTGACACCGGACGAGTCGAGAGCTCGTCCGGTGTCACTGTTAGAGTTCAAGTGTTGTCAACACCGTCATGGGGATCGGCGCCTTCCGATAATCGCTGAATCCATGGCCTGACCCATGTCGTTCGCCAGGAGGATGTGTGCTTTCCGCCTTCGTGTCGGCTTTCCGGACTCCGGACTTACGGCGGAAGATTCTC
Source organism: Nocardia jejuensis NBRC 103114 (assembly GCF_001613145.1). Taxonomy (GTDB): domain Bacteria; phylum Actinomycetota; class Actinomycetes; order Mycobacteriales; family Mycobacteriaceae; genus Nocardia; species Nocardia jejuensis. The sequence goes on along the minus strand of NZ_BDBU01000023.1, from coordinate 126,720 downwards.
TTCACGCTGGGCCTGATCGCGCTCTACCGGATCGGTGCCGCGCTGCCCTCACCGGGCGTCAGCTACAAGAACATCCAGGAATGCGTCGACCTGGTATCCGGTGGTGACTCAGCCGGTATTTACCAGCTCATCAATCTCTTCTCCGGCGGTGCGCTGCTGCAGCTTTCGGTGTTCGCGATCGGCATCATGCCGTACATCACCGCGAGCATCATCATCCAGCTGCTGACCGTCGTGATTCCGCGGTTCGAGGAACTGCGAAAAGAAGGCCAATCGGGTCAGAACAAGATGACCCAGTACACCCGGTACCTCTCGGTCGCTCTGGCGGTCCTGCAGGCCACGGGTCTGGTGGCGCTCGCTTCGCGCGGACAACTGCTGCGCGGGTGCCCCAAGGACATTCTCGACGACACCTCCATCTTCGGCATGATCATCATCGTGCTGGTCATGACGGCCGGTGCGTCGCTGGTCATGTGGTTCGGCGAGCAGATCACCGAGCGCGGTGTCGGCAACGGCATGTCGCTGCTGATCTTCGCTGGTATCGCGGCCCGTATCCCGTCCGAGGGCAAGACGATCTGGGACAGCGGTTCCCACATCAAGTTCGGCCTGGTCATCCTGGCCGCGGTCGTCGTCATCGTCGGTGTCATCTTCGTCGAGCAGGGCCAGCGCCGGATTCCGGTGCAGTACGCCAAGCGCGTGGTCGGCCGGAAGATGTACGGCGGGTCCTCCACCTATCTGCCTTTGAAGGTCAACCAGGCAGGCGTGATCCCCGTGATCTTCGCTTCGTCGCTGTTGTACCTGCCCAATCTGCTGGCTCAGCTGACACAGAAGAACACGGGCGATCCCGCCAAGTGGCAGGAGCTGATCCAGAAGTACCTGGTGAACCCGAGCAACCCGGTGTACGTCGGAATCTACTTCGCGCTCATCGTGTTCTTCACCTACTTCTACGTGGCGATCACCTTCAATCCGGAGGAGCGCGCGGACGAGATGAAGAAGTTCGGCGGCTTCATTCCGGGCTATCGCCCCGGCAAGCCGACCGCGGACTACCTCAACTATGTGCTCAGTCGGATCACACTGCCCGGCTCCATCTACCTCGGTGCCGTGGCCGTACTACCCAACGTCTTCCTCAACATCGGCAATAACAGCGGTGTTCAGAGTCTGCCGTTCGGCGGTACCGCTGTGTTGATCATGGTGAGTGTCGGCCTCGATACCGTGAAACAGATCGAGAGCCAGTTGATGAACCGAAACTACGAAGGGTTCCTGAAGTGAGACTCGTACTGCTCGGCCCGCCCGGAGCCGGTAAAGGAACGCAGGCCGAATTGTTGTCGGAAAAGCTCGGTGTTCCGCACATCTCAACCGGGAACCTGTTCCGTACCAACATCGCGGAGCAGACCCCGCTGGGTCGCGAAGCGCAGAAGTACCTCGATGCCGGTGACCTGGTCCCGTCCGACGTGACCAACCGCATGGTCGAGGCTCGGATCGCCGAGCCGGACGCCGGCAACGGGTTCATCCTGGACGGCTACCCGCGCACCGTGGATCAGGCCGAGGCGCTGGAGAAGATGCTGAAGGAGTCGGGCCTCGAGCTCGACGCCGTGCTGTGCTTCGTGGTCGACGAGGACGTGGTGGTCGGTCGCATGCTGGCCCGCGGCCGCGGCGACGACAACGAGGGCGTCATCCGCAACCGCCTGCGCGTGTACCGCGAGGAGACCGAGCCGCTGCTGCAGCACTACGACGGCCACGTGGTGTCGGTCGACGGCATCGGTGAGATCGACGACGTCAACGCGCGCGCACTCGCGGCGCTGGGACGCTGAATGGTCTTCGGCCGTAAGAACAAGAAGGTGGTGCCGTTCCGCACCGCCGGTGAACTCGACGCCATGGCGGCGGCCGGCGAGATCGTCGGCCGTGCCCTGGTGGCGGTGCGCAATGCCGCCAAGCCCGGGGTGTCCACCCTGGAATTGGACGAGGTCGCAGAGCAGCTCATCCGCGAAGCCGGGGCGGTTCCGTCCTTCAAGGGCTACCACGGCTTCCCGGGGTCGATCTGCTCCTCGGTCAACGACCGTGTCGTGCACGGGATCCCGACGGCCGAGGACATCCTCGCCGAGGGCGATCTGGTGTCGATCGACTGCGGCGCGATCCTGGACGGCTGGCACGGCGACTCGGCCTGGACCTTCGGCGTGGGCAACATCATCGATGCCGATCGTCTGCTGAGTGACGCGACCCGGATCTCCATGGAGGCCGGAATCGCCGCCATGCTGCCGGGCAATCGCCTCACCGATGTCTCCTACGCCATCGAAATGGGCACGCGCGCAGCCGAAGCCGAGCACGGCCGGGCCTACGGCATCGTCGACGGCTACGGCGGTCACGCCATCGGCCGCGAGATGCACATGGACCCGTTCCTGCCGAACGAGGGCAAGCCCGGCAAGGGCCCGCTCCTGCGCGTGGGTTCCGTGCTGGCGATCGAGCCCATGCTGACTCTCGGCACCACCGAGACGAAGACCCTCGAGGACGACTGGACCGTCGTCACCACCGACGGCACCCGTGCGGCCCACTGGGAGCACACGGTCGCGGTCACCGAGAACGGTCCGCGCATCCTGACCCTGCGCCCGGAGTAGTTCGCTTCTCCCGCAAGAAGTTCGACGAAGGCCCGCTCCGAATCACGGAGCGGGCCTTCGTTCGCGTTCAGTGTGCGCAGAGTCGGGATGCGCGGCCCTCGGTGTGCGCGGGGCGGCCGGTGTGGCGACCGCGCCGCGCGTAAAGGCTGGTGGCTCAGAGAATGAACGGGAACACGGTCAGGTCCTGGGTCGCGATGCCCGCGCCGGTACCCGCGCCGAGTGCACCGCCGCCTGCGGTCCCGACCGCGACGCCGACGACCGCTCCGATCGCGCCGCCGATGAGCGCTCCGGGAATCGCTCCGAACCCGGCGACCGGCGCTCCGACGAGTCCGCCGATGAGCGCGCCGATTCCGGCTCCGACTACTCCGGCTCCGACCGCGCCGACCCCGGCCCCGATACCGCCGCCGATGACCGCGCCATTGTCCTGGGGCGTGTAATAGGCAATGGGCTGAACGTAATAGGCAGCGGGTTGAACGCCGTTAGAGATTTCCGCACCGCTCACCTCGTGGACCGCGGGCAGGTAGTACGCCAGAGGCTGCACGGCCGGGGCCGACCCGGCCTCGGCGACGGCCGGGTTCGCGCCCGGCTGCACGCTGACCTGCTGTGCGTCGGCGACCGGCTGTGCGGACGCGGTTCCCATCGCGCCGACCAGGGTGATCGCGGACGGTACCGCGACCACCGCCATCGTCCGGAATGCATTCTGGCGGTGAGTATTCCGCCGGTGGCGGCCGGAATTGGTCATCGGATGGTTCCTTTACGTCGAGAGCGCGATGATCTCAGTTTAGTAAAGGCGGTTTCTGGCCACAATTCATCCATATGTCATTCGTGTGAAAGATGTGTGGTGAGGAGCCGATCCGCCCGGCCTGAGCGGACACCCACCGGCCGCTGCGCGACCCCACGCCCGCGACGACGACTGAGCGGGCATACGCCTGTAGCCGGGGCCGTGATCGTCCTCGGGTTGCGCCGCACGGGTCCTGGGACTTGCGATGACAGGCCTCGGCCATCAGCGGCCGGGGCCGTGGTCGGCGGGTGTCGCCGCGCGGCGGGGGCGGGCGCGAAGGTCGGCGTTACCGGTTGAGTTGCTCCAGCAATTGCTCGTAACGGTTCGCGTCGTGGAGGTCACCAGGAGTGAAAGGCGCAGGCTCGCCGCCGATTTCGGTATAGCGCTGCTTCAGGTGTCTCAGCCCGAACGCCGTCACCGGATCAGTCTCCGGGGCTGCTCGAATCAGGCTCTCCCACTGCCCGTATCGGAGACTGCCCTCTCGGACGGACCGCGTGTAGTCGGGGAACGAGCTGTAGAGATCCCTGTTGAATTCGTTGAGCGCAGCGGGATTCAGGCCGTCCCGCTCCAGCGACCAGTTCATGACCTGCCGGGACCACCGGCCACTGTCACCCATGAGCCATGGATGGATGCCGACGAGGCGTCGCTGCAGTTCCGCGGCAGTGCCGTAGGCGTCATAACCCGGTCTGCCTGTCGCACCGTTGTACCATTCGGCCACCGAATGCAACTCGGTGCGGAAGTCATTGAATCGCGGATAGAAAATGACGCCGTGTTCCTGCGCTACCGGGCCGGGTACGAACGCCGACAGCGGATCACGGTCGATCGCGGCTCTCTCCGTATCGGTCAAAGGCCGGTCCAGTTCACGGAACCAGCGGGCTCCTTCCTGGCCTGCCCGCCTCGGTTCCATCACGAGTCCGAATTCCCCTGCCTCGAAGGGCGGTGGAACGTAGGAGAGCAACGGGTTGCCTTCGACGGCGGCGATCTCCTCATCGGTCAACGGCTTCGTCAGCCCGCCCCAGCCCTTGCCACGCCCGTCGGTGAGCACACCACCCCATTCGGGGTTATCGGTGTGCATTTGAAATCGTTTGTGCAGGTCCCGCATGAAGTCGACGGTCAATGGTCGACGGCCGTATTCCCGGGCGGCGAGCCGAGCTTCGAGATGTCCGGCCCACTCGGCTTTTCCGAAGAGGATTTCCGGTCGCGGCTGGCCGGAGACGAGGGCGATGTCCAGGAACTTCCGGTCGATCAACAGTCTCGCCTCGAGCGTCCGCTGAGCGTCGGTGTGTATGCCGAGCTCTGCTTCGAGCCTGCGGATCGTGGTGTCGATCGAGCTGTCGCTCCCGCCCTCACGATGCGCGGTGCTTACCGGTCGAGCACCTTCCTCGGCGGTGTGTGATGACCGTTCCGCATCACGCGCGCTCGCCGCGACCCGCTGCCCACCGCGCTCATCGGCGCCCTCGGACCTGCGCACCGCGTGGCGGATCTCACCGGCCTCGCCCTCGTACCTGGCGTGCAGGTGACCGGCAACCCGGCGACTGAGCAGTTCGTCCAGGTCGTCCCGCAATCGCCGTAACAGCGCATTGGTCTCACCAGCAAAGAAACCGCTCACCGCCGACCATCCCGGTCACGACTCGAGCAGGATTGTGACGGGCCCGTCATTGGTCAACTCCACCTGCATGTGTGCTCCGAACTTCCCGGTCGCGACGGTGGCCCCGAGCTCGCGAAGCGCATCGGCGAAGGCGTCGACGATCGGCTCGGCCACGGCCCCCGGCGCGGCCGCGTTCCAGGACGGCCTGCGCCCCTTCGCCGTATCCGCGTAGAGCGTGAACTGACTGATCACCAGAATCGGCGCGTTCAGATCGGCCGCGGACCGCTCGCCCTCGAGGATTCTGAGCCGGAAGAGCTTGTCGGCCAGCGCCTTCGCGATCGCCTCGGTATCGGAGTGCGTGACCCCCACCAACGCCACCAACCCGTGCGGCGCACCGTGCGCTCCCGGATCGATTCGCCCGACCGTCTCCCCATCCACACTGACCTGCGCCGAACTCACCCGCTGCACCAGTATTCGCACCGGACGATCCTCCCAGATGCCATCGCGCAGCCGATAAGAGCCACAATCGCCTCCACCACCCCACACTTCCGTTGTCGCGCGCCCCGGCCCGCACTCGGCTACCGTCGAACACTGAATTTCCTTGTGCGCCACCGCCAGTTCACGCGCATAGGCTGTGCTGGCACAAAGAGCTGATACCGGGGAGCGACGTAGTAACCGATGGCACCTGACACCAAAGACAACACGGCTTGGCCGGGCCTGAAGACGCAGGCGGGCGCGCACACGTTGCAGTTCGAGCCGCGCGATGCCGCGACGGCCATGCACGCCACGTCCGACATGGTGCGAGACATGCGTGGTTTCAAAGAAGCGGTGACGCACGCGAACCTGAACAATCTGCCGCCGATCGGCAATCTGCCGTCGGGTTCGGCGTTGCAGGCGGCGCTGAGTCGGCGCGGGATCGAGTTCCAGACGGTCATCGACACCCACATCGCGATTCTCACGGACATGCTCGAGACGTTCCGGGCGGCGGGTCAGTCCTACAAGGTCGCGGACGACACCTCCAAAGAGCAGTTCGTGCGGACGAACAACGCCATCGGCGCTCTGCGGGACATCAAGCTCGCGGACGGGGCGGCAGACGTCGGATACAAACCGGGACAGCGGATCGCGGGACTCGGCGACCCGGGTCCCTACGAGGACGATTTCCCCGACAGCCTGAAGAAGCTGCGTGACAACAAGACTCCCGGGGCCAAGGACTCGGTCTACATCCGCTGGGAGAACAAGGACGAGATGGGCTGGGACCAGCTCATCAGCCTGGGGCAGTCGATCAATGCCTCGCCCTACATCTGGGCCGGTCAGGACTGGAAGTCGCTGGCCGACGGGATGGAAAAGAAGCTGGGCGGCTTCATTACCAAGATCGAGGGGCTCAGCAACAGCTGGATCGGCGCCGGGTCCGATGCCGCCCGCGCGGCGGTGCGCGCCTATGGCGAAGATGTGAAGCCGCTGGCCGACACCATGCGACTGGCCGGCGATCTGCTGGATTTCGTCGGCCACTGGCTGGTGTCGACGAAGAACTCGATGCCGACCAAGAAGGAAGACAAGGCCTGCACGGACGACCTGGGCAATTACCGGCGGTACTTCGAGCGTGACTACGTCAACAATGGCAAGGACACGGCGACGGCGATCCCCGTGGTGCCCGGTCCGAAGATGAATGCGCCTGTCGCACCGAAGGTTCCGGGCGATCCAGCCAAACCGGAGAATCCCCCGAAGAAGCAGGAACAGCCGGCGAACCCGGGCGGCGGAACCCAACAGCCGGGCGGCGGCACGCAGCAGCCGGGCGGTGGCAGTCAACAGCAGCCGAAGCCCCAGGACAAGCCGAAGACGCAGGACAAGCCCAAGACGCAAGACAAACCGACTGATCAGACCAAACCGACTGATCAGACCAAGCCCACCGATCAAACAAAGCCCACCGATCAGACCAAGCCCACAACTGATCCGAACGCGACCACCCCGAACACCACGCTGCCGAGCACGTCCCTGCCGTCCACGACGACGCCGGGCACCAGCGGTTCGACGAGCCCCGGTTCGAGCAGCTCCGACAGTGGTCAGGGCCTGTCCCAGTTGACCAGCATGCTCAGTTCGCTGATGAGCGCCGGATCCTCGGCGCTGCAACAGCTGCCGACGCTGCTCACCGCACTCGATACCGCGCTGAAGACCGACGACACCTCGACGCTGGCGCAGTTGCTCGGTGTGCCGGAGGACAAAGTGACCTCGGCGATCGCGCAGATCCAGGAGAACCCGGACAAGCTAGCCGAGTTGTCGCAACTGCTGGGACTCACCACTTCTCCGGACGCCGCGCTTCCGGCGGTGGACGAGGCGCAGATCGTTCCCGTCGCCGGTCTGCCGGCCGACGGCGCGGCCGCGGTGACACCGGTGGTCGGTCAGGTCACCACCGAACCGGCCGCGTTCACGAATCTGTTCGGTGGTCGCGCCGGTATCGACGAGAGCTTCGTGCACTCGGCGCTCGGTGTGACGACGGGGGTCGATGCCGGTCAGCTGGCCGGTTCGGTCACCGCGGGCGCGGATCAGGCGCCGGACCCGGCCGATCTCCTGGAGGCGATCGTCCACGCCGTCGCGGCTCCGGCCGGTCCTGATGCCGAGGTGCAGGCGTGAACTGGGAGTTCACCGACGTCGAGTTCAAGGTGCTGTGCAACCGATACCTGGACGAGTGGGTGCCGGTACCGCTCGCGTACACCAGCCGCACCCGCTATCTCGACGATTACGAGCGTGAGCTCGCCGACGTGGAGGCCCAGCTGGGGGATCGTCTGGACTCCAGCATCGGTGCGGTGTTCGAGACGATTCGCAATCCGGAGGTGTTCGTCATCTCCTCCGGCTGGTGTGACAGCGATACCGACAACCCGGAGAAGCGATTTCGCGCGCACGGTGCCCGGCGTGGCCGGCGTGCGGTCATGGTCACTCAGAAGCCGGGTGAAACCGTCTATCACAGTGGCGGTTTCACCCTGACCGAATGCGACCCGGAGGACCTGCCCGGTCTGCTGGTGGCGCAATTGCCTGCCGCCGAGGCGGCACGCGGATCCGCGGTCCCGATCGTGGTCGAGCCGCCGGAACGCGACCCGTACGAGGTCAAGCAGTCCATGGCCTTCGATTCCTTCGACGACTCCTCCGAAACCCGAAGTCTCGCTTTCCTGTCCAAGCCGGCCGAGTGGACCGGTTTCGTCCGGGTTCTTCAGGGCCGGTCGATCTATGGTCCGCGCGGTGTCATGGAGACGACCATGCTCTGGCGTGATCTGCCCGACGACGGCCGCTATCTCATCGAGCTCGACGAGCCCGAGATGCGGGCGGTGGGGGTGAGCGCGAGCAAGCTCGCCGACCGGATCCAGTACCGGGTCGAGCGCGTACTCGACCACATGGCCGCTCGCGGCGAGGAAGAGGTGTGACCGGATCCGGCGCGGGCGACTCGCCCTGCGCTGATCGGCACTCTCCGTTAACGTTCCGTCAACTGACTGGTCGCTCCGGCCTGTAAGTGTGGGAGCCCCTGCGGTTCTCGCCCCCGAGTGACGGAGTTGATCGTGACCGACCGGTTGGAGTCCTACAAGGACCTGCTGCGCACCGCCTCGAACAAGACCGGCAAGGTGCGCGACGGCATCGATGACGTTGTGGATCAGCTCATTTCGAGCACCGAGGGTCGTGGTGAGCCGTGGGGCAACGACACCATGGGCCGGGGCTTCGCCACCGGTGAGAACGGCTACGTGGCGAGCAGCACCAACATCGTGACGGGCGCTCGCAATATGTCCGGTACGTTCGCCAACTTCTCCAAGGGGCAGTTGGACGCCCTGGCGCTGTTGACGAATATGGATGACGGCAACGCCGGCGCGTACAAGTGAGGCGAGTCCGATGAGCAACGAGCGCGCCCGCGCGGACCTGAACGACATTCTGGAAGGCTTCGCCGACCAGATGCGCACCATCACCGAATTGCAGCGTGAGCGTGCGGCTTTGACCGCGACGGCCACCGTGCGTCAGAAGCGCGTCACGGTGACGGTGAATGCCGAGGGCACCGTGATCGAGACCAAATTCGGTTCCGGCATAGAGGATCTGGACTACGCGGAGATCGCGAAGGCGGTGACCGAGGCGGCGCAGCAGGCATCCGCGGAGGTGGCCGCACGCGGCCGCGAGGTGCTCGCGCCGGTCTCACAGAACCGGGACCGGCTGCCCAAGCTCTCGGATCTGGTGCCCGGCATGCCGGACCTGAGCCGAGAGTTGCGCGCCCCGGAGCCGCCGGTCGTCTCCACCGCCCCGCCCAAATCGCCCGAACGTCTTGCCGCACAGCCGAAGCCCGAGTCGGATGGGTCCGCCGCACCGCGTCGCAGCGCCGCCACCGATTCGGGTTGGTAGCGGGCGGGCTCACGGGGTGAACCTCCGCACATGATCGAACTGCCCGGATCGCTCGAATGGCTGGGCTGGATCGTCGGCATGGAATGGCCCGACGGCAACGAAGACCAGATGAGGGCGCTGGCACAGGACTGGCGCGACGGCGGCGATGGTCTGCGCCGGTTGCTCTCGTCCATCGACGACGCCAAATACGCGACGCTGGCGTCATATCCCGACGGCAAGGGCATCGAGGAGATGTCCAAGGCCTTCGATTCGCTGGCGGGAAAGGGTGGGGGAGAGGGCACCTCGCTGCCGGATCTGGCGAAGTATTTCGATCAGATCGGTGAATCGGCGGACGGGGTCGCCACCGAGATCGAATACACCAAGCTGATGTTCTACTCCTCGCTGGCGCTGCTGGCGGGTGAGATCGCCGCGGCCTGGCTTTTCCCGCCGACCGCGCCGGCGGCGGAGGCCGTGGCGATCGCGTTCACGCGGGTCGCGGTGCGCATCATCGGCCGTGAAGCGCTGGACGCGATCCTGGCGCGGGTGGCGCGCATGGCCGGTGCGTCGTTCGTGAAGTTCCTGCTCAAGCATGTCGCCATCGACACCCTGCTGGGCACGGTGCAGGAGATCGGCATTCAGGAATGGCAGGTGGCGCAGGGGCATCGCAAGGATGTCAACTGGACCCAGGTCGGCGTCACCGTGGTCAGCTCCGCGGCCGGTGGCGCGGCGGCCGGTCCGCTCGGTGAGTGGGCAGGCAACAAGCTGGCCCATGCCGGGGTCAACCATCTGGTGGCGGCTCGGATCACCGGCCTCGGTGCTGGAATCGTGGGTGCGGGAGCGGGTTTCGTCGCAGCCACCGGAACTCAGTTCGCCGCCGACGTCATGCAGCACGGCTGGGACAAGGCCGTGGAGAACCTGGCCAATACCCAGTTCGACCCGCGCATGCTCACCGCGGGCATGTCGAACGGCCTGATGTCCGGCGACCAGCATGCCCGCGCGCATTCCTTCTGGGATTCTCGCCTGGGCGGAAGCGGTCGCAACCTCCCCGGAATCGGTTTCCGCCCACCGGAATTCGACGGTCAAGGCCCCGGAGTCCACCCGGGAGGGAACGGCGCCGGTCCGCAGCTGGGCAATGGCCACACCGGTGACGGGTCACCGGGGAACGGACAGAACGGTACGACGGGGAACGGTCAGAACGGCGATGGTTCAACCGGCAACGGACAGAACGGTAATGGCCAGAACGGCAGTGGTCAGAACAGCAGTGGGCAAAACGGCAGCGTTCACAACGGGAGTGGCACCGGGTCCAACGCGGACGGCAGCACTCCTCGTCCCGCCAGCGCCGCCGATCCAGGCGAGTCCGGCGCCCGGGACCCCGTAACCGATCGCAACGCCGGCGGCGAAGACCACAACCGCCCCACCTCCGACGTGGCCCCGGTCGCTGACAACAGCCGTCCCGCCGCCAACGACGCCAAGCCGAACGACCCCGGTGCACAATCGGACCCCGGCGCGAACGGGTCGTCCCCCCATTCCGATACGCACACCCCGCCCTCCGATTCCACCGGCGCCACCACCGCATCCGCTGACCCGGGCTCCCGTGCCGGAGTCCCGCAGAGTACCGACGCCTCGCAACCCTCCGCCGCCGTCGCGGACACGGCTCCGGCGAGCACAGCCCCCGCTGCCGCCCCCGCTCCGGCAAGCAGCGCCGCTCCGGCGAGCAGTTCAGCCCCAGGCGGAAGTTCGTCGCCGACCAGCGGTGCGGCACCGGGCAGCGCATCGCCGAGTACGACCCCCGCCGGTTCCCCCCAATCCTCCGCAGCGGCAACGAGTCCCGCGACCTCCAGCGCTGCTGCCCCGGCAGCCGGAGCCCCGGGCGCGGGCTCGAACCCCAGCACGGCCGCAAACTCCGGGTCCGGTCCGGCCCAGAACGCCACCACGGGTGCGGCGAATTCGAGCGCCGCCCCCCGAGCGGGCGCGGCCCCGGCCCCCCTGTCCGGAATCAACCAGGCCGTCGACGGAGCCCCGAACCCCAACTCACCCGGTGCCACCTCCGGCGTGAACGCCGGCTCCAACCCGAACGCCGCCCCCGCGACCCACGACCGCTCATCGGCCCCTGACCAACGCACCACCACCCGTGCGGGCGACGCCACCACCACCCGCCCAGCGGACGCCACCCCCCGAACCGACCCTCGCCCAGATTCCACCCCGCGCGACACGACGTCGCACCCAGCGGCGGACGGCACTCCGCGAGACCGCTCGGACATCACCCGAAACCCCCAGTCCGACAACGACTCACCGTCGTCGGACAACCCCTCTGACCAGTCCCGACCGCGCAGCGATGATTCCGCTCCACCCGATGCGGACGCCCCCACACGCCCCGAGGGGGATGACTCTTCGCGTGATCCGTCTCCGGAGCCGGACAATGACTCGCGCGACCGTTCGGACTCACCCGAGCGCGACCCGAGTCAGCCGCGTAGCGATGATTCCGCTCCGCGTGACGCGGACGCACCCGCGCACCGCGATACCGACGACCCCTCGCGCGACAGGTCCCCGGAGTCCGACGCCGGTTCACGCGACCGTTCGGATTCGCCCGAGCGTGACGGAAGTCAGCCGCGCAGCGATGATTCCGCTCCACGTGACGCGGACGCATCCACGCGCTCCGATGCTGACGAATCCTCGCACGGCCGGTCCCCGGAGTCCGACGACGCCCCGCGCGACCGTTCGGACTCACCCGAGCGCGACGGAAGTCAGCCCCGTAGCGATGATTCCGCTCCGCGCGATGCGGACGCACCCGCGCACCGTGATACCGATAACCCCTCGCACGACAGGTCCCCGGAGTCCGACGCCGGTTCACGCGATCGTTCGGATTCGCCCGACAATGACCGAAGTCAGCCGCGCGGTGAGGATTCCGCTCCGCGTGAGCTGGATGCCCCCACGCACCGTGATACCGACGACGGTTCGCGTGACAGATCCCCGGAATCGGAGGACCGGTCCGGGGATCGCTCGCCAGGGCGTGAGCCGACCCAGCCCCGCGGTGACGACAACACGCGACATGACGCGGATCAGGAGGCGCGCCCGGATACCGACGACGGCCGCCCCGACAGGTCGCCCGAGTCCGACGGTTCTCGTGACCGGACCGATCGTTCCGAGGACGCGGAGAAGCAGCAGGATTCGCGGCCGGATGATTCCCACGCCCGACGCGACTCCGATGATCCTGCGAATCTTCGCCCGGCCCGCGAGGGCGACTCCGAACCTGTTCGCCCCGAGAGTGATTCACGCCGTCCATCCGACGATGACACCCGCGCACACGGCGACGATCCGGATGCCCTGCTGCTCGCGCCGATTCCCGTGGCCGACGGAACGCACCCGCACGACGGCGCACGACGTCCCGCGGAGTCAGGTCGCCGCTCGGACCGAGTCGACGCCGACGCCCCCGAATCCCGCCCGGCCGCCCGCAATCCGGAGGACGGCCCGAACCGCAGAGCCGGTGCACCGGATCGTGGCGACGGTGCCGCCCCCCACCCGGGTTCCCTCGATGAGGGTTCGCGAACCTCTGCGCGCCAACCGGATTCGGACGCCCCGGACGATCGCTCCACCCGCGGCCGCTGCGGCGAACTCGCGCTGCGCCTGCTGCGCGACCTCACCGGGAACGAGTCGATCCGCCTCCCGGAGCGCACCGTCGGCGCCTCCGGCCTGTCTCGTGACGAGCTGATTTCCGCCGCGGGCGGCCAGCTGCGCGAATACTCCGATCACGACGCCATCGCCGATCGCCTCCGCCAGCTCGGCCCCGGTTCGGCCGCCCTCGTCGTCGATCACTACGCCGGAGACGCCGACGCCTACGGTGTCGGCGCACACGCCTACCTCCTGGTCAACGAGGGCGGCGAGATCGTGGTCAAAGACCCCGGAGCCGGGCTCGACCACGGCTATCCACCCGTCGTGCCCCGCGAAACCCAGGGCACGCACGCGATCCTGTTCAAACCCGAGGGCGACCCGGTTCACCGTCTGGCCACCAAACAGCGCGTCATGCTGGACGAGCGCGTCCGAATCGGCCACGGCCACCAGCCCGTTCGCTTCCAGCGCACCGGCGACGAGATCAGACTCGATCTGGCCGAGGCGAATGCCTACGGCCGGGACAATTGGGCGGACGCGCACAACGACCTCACCGACGAGCAGCGCGCGGCCGTGCGCGCCTTCCTCGGCGATCCCGGTGACGATTCGAATCCGACTCGGTCCGATGGTGCACCCACCGCCGCCGATATCAACGCGGTCCTGCGCGGCGACGCCGAACCCACTCCCGAGATCTCCCGCGCCCTGGACCTCATCGACAGCGCCCTGAACCTGCAGCCGCTCGCCGAGCCGGTCATGGTGACGTACCCGGTGAGCTCGAACCCGTTCGACGGCGTGCCCACCGATCTGGTCGGCACCACCCAGCACATCTCGGAGTTCCTGCGCCCCATGCTCGGCGGATTCCCGTCGATGCAGGACATGACCCACCACCTCGAGCTGGTCCTGCCCGCGGGCACCCCCGCCCTCTTCCTGGGCGACCTGTCCCCGCTCGGCGACCGCCTCCCCATGATGCTCCTGGCCCACGGCCTGGACATTCACATCGACGCCGTCCAACCCCGAGGCGAAGGCCACTTCGGCATCCAGGCAACCGTCCTCCCCTTGGCCGATGCCACGCCCGATCCCCACGCCACCCGACCCGACAACGCCCTACCTCGCCCCGACGCGGAGAACACCGCCCCGCCCACCCGCGAGGAGCCGCGCCCCGCAGACTCGACGCGCCCGGATACCGGGGCCACCCGCGAGGACGCCAGCCCTACCGCGGACACGGAAACCCTACGTCCCGAACCGGATTCGACACGCGATCCGGAGCGGACGAGGAATACGGACACCACTCGGGACTCGGAGACCACCCGGGATCCGAATGCGACAAGAGATGAACAGAACCCTGAAGTGCCCCCGGCTGGATCGGACGACGCTGCCCCGCAGCCGGAGTCGTCCGGCGCCGGCGGCGGGAAGCCGCCGAGCGATCCGCCTGTCTCCTCCGCCGCATCGGATCCGGAGGGCGCGGACCACGCCGGGCATCCGTTGGATCAAGGTGCGGCGCACCCGGATCCTGCTGCCACACAGTCGGAGTCCCCGCACACGGTGACCGAGTCCATCGACCGCGCGAACACGGTCATCCGAGAATCGGAAGCGCAGCTGTCCGAGCTGCAGCGCCGCATCGACGATGGTTTCGCGGCCCTGGACCGCATGGTGAGCCGAAACCTCGACGCGATCGCCGAGGGCCGCGAGCCGGGTCTGTCCGAGGCGATCGATCGCGCGTCCGATGTGCTGGACGAGTCGATCGCGCGTATGGACGAGATGTCCCGTCGCATGGATGCGGGCGTCGCCGAGCTGGAACGAATTCTGTCCGGCCTGGATCGACCCCTGGAGCCCGACGCTCCACCCGCATCCGAACCCGATGCGGTACAGCACGATCCGCTACCTGACCAGTCCCGCCGACCTGATGGCACATGGCAGTCGGAGCCCCCGCCCGAGCAGTCACGTCAGGCCGACGGCACCTGGCGGTCCGACGGCGACCACCCGGATCAGTCGCGCCACCAGGACGGCAGCCGGCAGTCCGATGGTCCGCCGGAGCAGTCGCGTCAGCACGACGGTTCGTGGGAGCCCGACGCGGATCATTCACGGACACAGACGGATTCGAACGGTCATCCACCGGACGCACCCCGGAACCCGGACGGCACCTGGAACGCGGACGACCCGAACGCGACCCGCGTCGACGGCACCCGCACCGATCTTCCCGCACTCGAACCGACTTCGGCCGACACCACCCGCGCGGATGTGTCCGAGGCGGAACGCACCCGGACCGACGACACTCGCACGGATCTGCCGACGCCGGAACAAACCCGCGTCGACGGCACCCGCACCGACCTGCCGGTCGCGCAGCAGACCCGAACCGATGGCACCCGGCCGGATCTCCCGGCCCAGCCGGAGCCGCGCCCCGCGTCTCGCCTGGAGCGGGCGGGCGAACGACTGCGGCAGATCGGCGACGAGATCCGCGGTCTGGTGGACCTTTTGCGCGCGGGCCACGAGCCGATCCTGAAACATCCGTCGGGCTCGGGTCTCGACGGTCAGGGCCAGTCGGTGGCGGTGAACTCGGTCATCGAATTGGCGGGTGGCCACTCCGACCACGCGGCTCCGAACTCTGTTCGGGTCCTGAAGGAACTCGTCGAGCTGTTCCGTCAGCGCGGCCGCATCATCGAATTCCTGCGCGGTATCAACTCCCCGCGCCCGGACGATTTCGTGATCCCCCTCAACCCCGACGGTTCGGAGAATCGGTACTGGGAGACCGAGGCCGACCCGCGCCTCGCCGCCGACGTCGACATCCCGCAGCGCCTGCGCGAGCACTTCGCCGAACTCGACGCACAATTGCCGCCGCCCGAGACGCCCCGCAGCGATGACACCCGCGCCGATATCGCCGTCCCCGATCGCGGCGACGCCGAGCGTGGTCGCATCGAGACTGAATTGTCGCGCCTGGCAGAGGTTCTGGGTGTCCCGCTGCCCGACTACAGCCCCACCTCACTGCGCGTCGCCGACGCCGACATCCGAGAACAGTTGCGCGCCCGCCAGGACGAGATCGACCGGTTCGAGGAGGTGGCCAAGAACTACAACGAGGAAGACGCCCGCATCCCGTTCAGTCGCGAACTCCCGCTCGGCCTCGAAGGTGTGGCCGACGAGGACGCGGGCCTGCGCCTGGTGCGCGAACTCCTCGGCCCCGAAGCCGTTTCCATGATGGACACGCAGGGTGTGAACAACGGTGCGGCTAGCCCCTCCTCCGAAACCCGGATCACCGACCTCTACCGCGAAGCCGCCCAGCGCCGTCTGGACCTCGCCGCCGACCGGGTGGAACGCGCCGACGCCCTCGGCGTGAACCTCAACCGCGAGAACCTGGACCCAGCCCTGGCCCGGCTTCGCGCCGACGCGCTGCGCCAGGAACTCCGGGCGGAGGTCTTCACCGAACTCGCCGCCCAGCACGAGCGCCTCCCCGCATCCGAGCCCCCCACCCCTGTCGACGCCTCTCCGACCCGCGCCGACACCACCGACTCCTATCCGCGCGAGACCCGCTCGGACACCGCGGATTCAGACGCGACGCGCCGAGATCCGCTCCCCGCGGAGGCCACTCGTCCGGAGCCGCTGCCCGCGGATGCGACGCGGACGGATGCCACCCGCCCCGAACCCGCTCAGCAGCGCCGCCCGGACGGATCGTGGCGCGCCGGCGACCCGGATCCAGGGGTCACCGGACCCGACCGCGCCCCTGCGGCCGAAACCCACCGGGATGCCGCAGCATCGACCCCCGAGCCGCATGACGGCGACTCGTCCGGACCCGAGTTCTTCGACGGGCAAGACTGGTCGTCCGACGACGCATCCGACGGGACGCACAACCACACCGACGACGACCAACCGATCAACCCTGACGATCACCCGGTTTCGCCCGATCAGGAGTGGTCCGCGCACCCGGACGACGACTGGTCCACGATGGACCGCGAGGAGATTGTCCAAGAGCTGAAGGACCGCTGGCATTTCGAGGACGTCGTCGGCTTCGACAACCCGGATGTCCACCCGGAGGTGCTGCGCGAGTTCGCCCGCGTCGTCGACGACATGATGTCCCGGTACAGCTTCCTCGATCTGCGCGTGCTGGAGATCGGCCCGACGGAGAACGACGGCGCATACGCCGAGACGACATCGGGCGTGACCGCCGACGGCCGCGTCTACGCGGAGAAGCTTCTCCTGAGCAGCAACTGGGCGAAGTACCCCGACCTGTTCCGGACGTTCGCGATGAAGGACGAGTCCGTCGGCTTCCATGTGCCGAATTCGGGTCCCCGCCCGGTGTATTCGATCCTGGTGCACGAGTTCGGCCATGTCCTGGACTTCAACGGTCAGCTGAACGCGCACGGCGATCTCGGCGATGTCCTGCTGAATCATTACGAGGCGCGATACGGTCCCGCCGAGACGATCCCTTACCTGACCTGGCTGTCGCAGCTCTCGAACTACAGCTTCGAGGAGGGCGGTGGCCCGCTCGAACGCTACGAGGCACTGGCGGAGGCCTTCACCGACGTCATTCTCAACGGGAACGACGCATCCGTACCGGCGCAGGTCCTCTTCCGGCTTCTGGCCACCCACGCCGATGACGCCCGAATCCTGCCGTCCGGCCCCGACTCCGTAGCCGCTCCCGACCCCGATCAAAACAGTTCCGGCACAGAGCACTCCGCGGAGACGAAGCCCTCGACTCCCCACAATCCGGAGTCCGATGCCGCGCCGAATCAGCCGCACGATCAATCGCCGGTACAGATTCCGAACGATCGCCTGGAACCCGCGGGCGCCGAACGGGAACCATCACCGGACGGACGGGCGAGGCAGCAGGACAGCGCGGTTCGCGATGTCGCATTCCGCGACAGCTCGTCCGAACTCTGGGTCCCGCGAACACCGGACCCGGGCTTGACGTCCATCGCGGAAGTGCTGGCGCACACCGAGGCCGGCCGGGTCGCGTTGGAAGCGCTGAACTCGGCCGATGTGTCGGTCCGGCTGGTGGACAGCGACGGTGAGCCACCGACGGGCGATTCCTTCGATCCCGCGCGCAACGAGCTGGTCATCGACACCCACGGCCGTGACGAATTGGCGCAGGCCGCAGCGCTCGTGGCTGCGGTGCCACACCTCGAGGGCCCGCACGCCGACGCGACCCACACCGGAGATCCGCGGCACACCGCGGCCGAATCCCTGGCCCGGCACACCGAATTCGTCAATGAACTGCGCGAGGCGGGCTACGACCCGGACGGCGGCTCGCTACGGGACCCGATCGAGGCGGCCTACGAACGCTCGCTCCAGCAGGACTACAGCCGCGCGGCCGATGCCGCCGTGGGCGAGGCGCGCGCCCGCGATCCGGAGCTGACCGACGCCGACGCCCGCCGCATTGCCCACGAGGCCGGCCGTGACGCGCTGCTGTCGGATGATCGATTCCGCGGCGCATCCGGCGACGACAGCCCGAATCCGCTCGCGGACCGCTACCAGGCGCCCCCGAACACCCGCCCCGATCTCCCGCCCCCGGTTGACGAGTCGCGCCCGCCTGCCCATGAGGCCCTGGCCGATGACCTGACGATGCTGCGCCATACGGCCGCGAGCTACGACAACGGTTCCGATATCAGCCGCTGGGCCGTCGAGACCCTCAATCGCCACGGTGTCGATATCCGCTTCAGCGATGATCCGGGTGTCGAGACCGTCCGGACTCCGGACGGCCGCTCGGATCGCGGCGCCCTGCTCGGCTACGATCCGGCCACCAATACCCTGGTGCTGCCGGATGATTCGACCCCGTCGCAACACGTCACGGAACTGGTCAACGCGGCCGCGCAGGTCGAGGCCCTGGCTCGGGTCGAAGGCCCGCCCGAGCGCTTCACGATGTCCCGCGACGACTACGTGCGCACCATGCTGGCCCGGCAGGCCGAAGCCCTGAGCCTCGGCTATCAGCACGATCTCGTGCGGAGCGAACACCCCGGCCGGACCCCGAGAGCGGTGACCGATCCGCTCGAACGCTCCTTCCTGCGTGCCCGTGAACAGGCTCTGCGGACGGCCCGAGACGCCTATCGCGGCAGCGACGCCGCCACCGAGCGGATGGTGGAGGCAGCTGCCTACCGTGCCGGTGTGCGTGAGGTGCTCACCCGCCTGGCCGCGGATGGTCCGCGGGTGGCGGGTCGAGATCCCGCCGCCGTCCATGCCGCGCAATGGGATCGGGCGCACGGGATCACGGGCTCCGACGACCCGCCGCGCACCCCTCGCCCCGAGCGCGATACGCCCGAGTCGCACGCCCGCCGCGCCGCCGACTACCTCACCGAGATCGATCATCTGCGGATGCTTCGCGAGTCCGGCACCCCGATTTCGGTCGGTCCCGCCGAGCGCGCCTACACCGACGCCCACGAGAAGGCGCTGCGCCGCTCGGACGCCACGCCGGAATCCGCCCGTGCCGCAGGTGAGAACGCCGTGCGCCGCTATCTCGATCGGACCGGACTCCGCGATGCCGAAATCGCCTTCGACGTGGTGCGCTCGTTCGGCGAGATCGGCGAATCGCACTGGGGACAGCCACATCCGACAGATCCGCATCTCGGCTTCGATTCGCCGCGTACCCCCGCGGACCAGGTTCCCGATGCTCCACCGCCCGTGCACCGCGCCACCGACGAGCACGAATTCCTGCGCCGTGTCACGGATGCGGAGCTGCGTCGCTATCCGGTGGGCGCGGAAAGGCTCTCCGACAATGTGATCCGCGTACCGGATACCACCGGGTCGAGCACCCGACTGGTCGTCTACGCCGCCGACGGCGAGCACATGCGCGTCCTGCGGGAGCTGGGGGAGTCGGACCCGCGCTATCGAGATGCCCTGTGGGACAGGTGGAAGCGGGTCGCCTACCGGCAGCTCACTCCGGACGGTGCGGGTGGCTTCCGGGTGGAGGACATCCACGCCGACGAGGCCGAAGGCCCGATGCGCCGCCCGACCCATCAGGACGCGCTGGGAGAGATGGTCGCCCACTACCTGCGCTACCGCGACGAGGGGCGCGTGTCGGTCGGCATCGACGAGTGGATGCGCCAACTCGGTCCGGACGCGTTCGATCACACTGTGCAGCCGCGTCTTTCGATACGTCGCGAGGGCATGCACGTGGAAGTGCCCACCGGACTGAATCCACGCTTCATGGAGGTCGGCCATCGGCAGGCGGAGTCCGATCCGGCCGTCGCGCACCCGCATCCGGCGGCCGTGGCCCACGATCTGCAGACCCGTCGACTGCCGATGCCCCCGCGCGACGGTGGTCCGCTCGACAGCCGGTACCACGGAAACCGGGATCGATACAGTTTCAAGGGTTTCGAGGCCGGCCCGCTGCGCCTGGACCTGTGGCTGGAGCGCGACGGCTCGGGCGGCTGGCGGGTGCCTCCGCCGACCGGAGCCGGTGGCCCGTCCGATGCGATCGCCGCCCGCTACGGCCATCTCACCGATACCGACCCGGCACGCCTGCTGGAGCGCATCGCCACCAATCTGCTGGACGGTTCGCGCCCGGTCGGCGTGGAGCCGGAGAAACGTGGCCTGTTCCAGCGCATGACCGATCGATTCACCGGTCGTGACCCCGCGGCGGTGGAAGGCGCTGCGCCGCACACGCGCCCGGAAGATGCGTCCGCGCCCGATCGCCGTTCGGCCCTGCCCCGCTCGCAGGAGCCCCCCGCGGAGAGCCCGGGGCCGCAGCGGAGGTCGGAGGCTCCGGGTAACGAGCCCGAGGATCCCGCCACCGCGCACCGCACCGACGGCACAGACGACATTGACCGCACCGACGGCGCCGACGACCTCACGCATCATGCCGCGCCGGAACCGGATTGGTCGCTGCGCGCGAACGACGAGTGGTCGGCGCTGGACCGTGAAGGGGTCATCGACAAGCTCCAGAACGACTGGGATCTCGAAGTCACCGGGTTCGACGATCCGCTCGTCGACGTGGAGGTGCTGCGCGAGTTCGGCCGAGCCATCGACGACATGCTGCGGCAGTTCCCCGACACGGATCTACTGGCGGTTCGCATCGGCCCGATCGACGATCCGGGCGTCTTCGCCGAGGCGGATCCCGCCACCTCCGGCGGGCGGGTGTACTGCGATTCGATCACCCTGAACGAGAGCTTCGCGCGCAACCCGGAGGCGTTCGCACGCCGCATCGCCGTCAACGAGTCCGACGGCGATCTGGCGCCGGGATCCGCTGAGCGGCCCTACTATTCGACGATCGTGCACGAGTTCGCACACGCCATCGACTTCAGCGCCCAACTCCGGGCACAGGGTGAGGCGTTCGACGCGCTCCAGCGTCACTACCTGGACACTCGCGGTGATCTGGACGGCTTCTCCGCCTGGCTCGACGAGCTGCCCGGCTACAGCTTCGACGAGCACGGTCAGCTCGACCGGGCCGAAGCGCTGGCCGAGGCGTTCACCGACGTCCGGCTCAACGGTGATGATGCCGGCGAGCCCGCCAAGGTCCTCAACGATGTTTTGGAACGGGCGTACGCCGATGAGGTCGAGGGCAATTCGGTCTGGGACGACGACACCCCGCACGCCGCCGAGCGTCGGAACTCCGACGGGGACACCTCCGAACCGGCTCCCGCGCAACGACGTTCGGGCCCGCCCGGGGAGGGTGATCCGTCAGAACACGGTCCCCGGTCCCAGCGTGATCCCGCCGCCGAGCCCGAAGCCTCCGGCGCGGGCGACGGTCAGCCACCGCGCGGTCCCGGATCCGAGGTGGCTCCCGCACCGGACCCGGACGGCTCGGAGGGTGGCCACGATCCCGCGGCGGATCTCGCGCACAGACCCACGCCCGAGGAACTCGAGGCGCGAGCGCTCGCGCAGGGTGAGTACGACCGGCTCTTGCAGCAGCGCAAGGAATTGGCGCGCGAGCTGGAGTTCTGGCGTGCCAAGCGAGATGACCGAATCGATCGTCTGCTCGACGTCGGCGATCCGGAGCAGGCCCTGGGAACCCGGGATCGGTTGGAGCGCACAGTTCTTCGACTCGTCGACGAGCTGGGCAACCGGACCGTCGAAATCGCCGGTACCGGTGACGAAACCGCGCACCGCGAACGAGAACCCGCCGGTGCCCAGGAACGAGCCCGTCGCGAGGAAGCGCTGCGCAAACTCGTCGATGCCGCCGAACGAGTACTGGGCTTCCGCGACGACATCGGTGTGATCGACCGGCAGCTGGCGGATTTGGAGCGCGCCGGAAACGTGGTCGGCCGCCCGATGCCCGCGGAGTTGCGGGCCGAGCACACTCGCCTGGCGCAGCAGCGTGCGGAGGAACTGCTGCGCATCAAACCGCGCCGCATCATGCGCGACGACCTCGCGAGCCGCTTCGGCGTCCTCGACGAGCGTGGCGTCGTCGACGAGGCGGCGCTGGGTCCCGATCGCGTGGACGCCCTCATCGACGCCTTGGGTTTCCGGTTCCCCGACGAGGCCGACGGTCTTGTCGCGCTGCGGGATGCGGCGCGCGATGTCAACGAGGCGCACAACCGGATCGGCCGCATCCAGGACGAGATGGAGCGCGCCTCGGCGGCTTACCGTCAGCTCGCCGAGGCCGAGGGCGCGCGCATGGTCACCGACCGCGTAGCCATCGTGGAGGGCGATCCGCGCCGGATCATCGTGTTCGGCCCGCGTGACGAAATCGGCCACCCGCGCGCGGATCACGACGCCGCCTTGGACCACGCGATCCGCCACACTCCCGAAATCGCCCAGGCCATGGTCGATCCGGCCACGCGCGTCGAATACCAGCAGGTGCGCGGCGACCGCGAGGGCAATCGGGAAGTGGTGCGCCTGCCGGCTCCCGAGATCGAACGCATGCGGGCTCGCATGCCTGGACTCGGTGAGAACCGCTTCGATACCACCAGATGGCGTGACGCCGAGGGCAATTGGCACCACGTCGACCCCACCCGCCCGAACTGGGAGCTCAACCGCGGCAACTGGGACGAGGTCCAGGACGGTGCCAAGCGCCGCAAGTTCTCCCCGCGAGATCTGCCCGAAGGCGTCAGCGGCTGGGCCACGGATCCGATGCAGGCCGCGGTCGAGGATGTCTTCGTCGATCCGGCCCCGGGTGAGCATGGTGTGAACGAGGGTCTGCTGCCGAAGATTCCGGGTGGGGATCCGATCATTCCGCCGGGGATGGAGCATTACGACCTGCCCTACGCCGGTGCGGTGTCGAACGTCATGCGGGTGGTGCTGGAAGTCGCGAAGTTGAGTGGTTTCACCTGGTTCGGTGACCCCGACAATCCGGGCAAGATCCACCCGGCGTTCAAAGGCCACCCGTGGTTCCGCGAACGTTCGGGCGAAACGCAACCGATGGTCCGCGAATGGAATCCGATCGAGCACGCGGACGACAGCGACCGCGGCCCCGAACACAAGCAGCGCCAGCGCGAGGCGGCCGACCGCTGGGCCGAGGTGCAGCGGTGGGCGGATGAGCGGTACGCCGGATTCCGGGCCGATGACACCGATATCGACTCCATCGCAACAGGTCTCGACGCGTACCGCCGTCGCGTGGACACCGGTATCTCGGATTTCATCGACACCGTGCGTGACCAGTTGGCCGACAACCCCGATGCCGATCCCGCCGACCTGATCGCCGATGTCATCGGGGAGCGCCGCGGTCAATTGTCCGACGATGTCCTGGATTTGGCCGCCGATCTGCGCCAGGCGCTGGACCGCGCGGAGGTCTACGACAACGCCTCCCTGGCCGACGTCATCGCAGACGGGCTCCAGTCCGCCGCCGACGCCCTGCTGCCTCCGGAGTTCACGCACGCCGAACTCGAGCAGATCAAGAACCACCTGATGCGCGACCAGCTCCTGTCGGTCGACCCGGTGACCGGCGTGATCGGCCGCCGCCCGCTCGATGCTCTCGCCGATGTCGCCGAAGCCTGGAACCGACTCCGCGCGGGCGATCCGCTCCCGGCCGATCTTCTGCTCCTGCAGGACGCGCTGGCCGAGTCGAACTACTTGCGAGCCAACCCCACGGCCACGTGGCGTGAAGCGAACGCCCACGCCGCCGCCGCGGACGGCTACCACTGGGACGCGGTGCGCCCACCGCTGACCGGCGATCGTGCGGGCATCAAATACGAGCCCGCCCCCCTCCCCGGAGACAATTTCCTCCCCCCGAGACCCACCGCCGACGACACCACCCAGAGCCCCGCACCCACCCTCGAATCCCCGCGCGGCACGGACCCGGATGCCGGCACGGTCGAGTTCCCACGTGGTACCGATCCGCAGGCCCCCACCGTGGAGTTGCCGCGCGGCACGGATCCGGAGGCCCCCACGGTCGAGTTCCCACGCGGTACGGATCCCCAGGGCACCACTGCCGAGCTGCCGCGTAGTGGGGACCCCGAAGGCAGCACGGTGGAGTTGCCGCGCAGTCCGGACCCGAGCGGTACGACCGTCCAGGAGTCGCCGGGTACCTCCGATCCGGACGGCACGACTGTCGAGCTGCCTCGCGGCGAGGCTCCCGCCGGTACCACCGTGAAATCGCCCGACGGTGACGGCTCGGACAGCAACGCCGCGCCGCTGCCTCGATCCGGGGATTCGGCGTCGCGGCCGGATCCAGCTGTGCGACAAACGGATACGCGGCCGCCGTCTCCCCTCGATTCCGACGGGGCCGGTCAGCCGCCGCGCGACACCGATGACGCCCCGCCCGCCGACGGCCCCGACGACTGGTTCGAGCGCATGCGTGCCGAGCAGGCCGACTGGGAAGCTCGCATGGACGCCGAGCGAGCCGCCTGGATGCGCGAGGAGCTCGTGGACTCGCCCGACGGAGACCCCGACACCTGGGTCCTGCGTATGCAGATCGAGCAGGCGGAGTGGAACGCGCGAGTATCGGCCGAGCGCGCCGACTGGCTCTGGGAGCAGGCGGGCGGCCGACCGCAGGAGCCCACGACTCAGCCCGCCTCGCAGCCGCGTACCGAGGCAGAGCCCGCTCACACCGACCCCACCACGCCGCTGAGCGCGGACGGCGAGGACATTTCACGCGCGGCTCCGCAGGAGACTCGCGAGGACCGCACGATCCCGCAACAGACCGGCGAGGACGTCCCCACGGCCCCGCACGAGACTCGCGAGGACACCCCGACCACGCGGGTGCCCACCGAGCCCGAGACCGTCTCGACTCCCCGTGCGCAATCGGAAGAACCGCTGCCGGACACCGCCCCGCTCGACGACACCACCTCGCCCGAACCGGAATCCGCCATCACGCGGCAGGACGGCCCCGACGACTGGTTCGAGCGCATGAACGCCGAGCAGGCCGACTGGAACGCTCGCATGGACGCCGAGCGTGCCGCCTGGCTCCGCGAGATCGCCGACGCCGACCCCTCCGACACTCCCGATGCCAGGTTCTCGCGCCTGCAAGCGGATATGGCCGAATGGGAAGCCCGCATCTCCGCGGACCGCGCCGACTGGCTGTGGGACATGGCGGGCGGCCGCCCGGATCCCGACCCCTCGACCGGCACCGACGGCACCCCACCACCCCCCGATGCCCCATCGGGCGGCCCCACCAAGCCCCCCGTCGGCCCCACCGAGCCGCCCACCCCAGCTGAAGCCACCCCGGAACACCCCACAACCCCCGGCCTCGACACTGTGCCAGGTTCGGAGGACCCGACCCGGCCCCTGCCCCAACCCACCTCTGACGGAGAGCTGCCCCCGGAATCCCCAACCCAGCGATCGGGTCGGAACGATCCGGAGACCGTGCCAGGTTCCGAGGATCCGACTCGGCCAGCGCGCCAATCCGGCTCGGATGACCCCACCCAACCTCTGCGGCAATCTGATTCGGAGCGGCCGGCGAATGCCGAACCGACGACCAGGCGACCGCAGGATCCCGACTCCGCCGAAATGCCCGGCTCGGAGGATCCGACTCGGCAGTTGCGCGAGCAGCCACACCAACCGACCTCGGAGCAGCCGGGGGAGGGGACGCCCGCCCCCACCCTGAGCGAAGCCGAGACGCGCGCCGCCGCGCAGGCCGAGTACGACCGACTGCTGCAGCAGCGCAAGGAGATGGCGCGGGAGCTGGAGTTCTGGCGTGCCAAACGAGACGACCGGATCGGGCGACTCCCGGACGTCGGTGATCCGGAGCAGGCGGCGGGGACTCGGGACCGCCTGGAGCGCACCGTATCTCGCCTGCTCGAAGGTTTGGGAACCCGGCGGATCGAGCTTGCCGCCGCCGGTGACGAAACCGCCCACAGCGTGCGCGAACCGGCCGGGCGGCAGGAGCGGACCCGCCGCGAGGAAGTGCTGCGCAAGCTCGTCGAGGCCGCCGAACGAGTCTTCGACCTCCAGGACGACATCGGTGTGATCGACCGTCAGCTTGCGGATTTGGAGCGCGCCGGAAACGTGGTCGGCCGCCCGATGCCCGCGGAGTTGCAGGCCGAGCACACCCGCCTGGCTCAGCAGCGTGCGGAGGAACTGCTGCGCATCAAACCGCGTCGCATCATGCGCGACGACCTCGCCACCCGCCTGGGCCTCGTGGACGAGCACGGTGTCGTGGACGAGTCGGCCCTGAGCCCCGAACGGCTTCAGGACACTGTCGACGACCTGCACGCCCGATTCCCCGACGACGCCGATGCCGTCTCCGCCCTGCGGGACGCGGCGCGCGATGTCAACGAGGCGCACAACCGGATCGGCCGCATCCAGGACGAAATGGAGCGCGCCTCGGCGGCTTACCGTCAGCTCGCCGAGGCCGAGGGCGCGCGCATGGTCACCGATCGTGTCGCGATCGTGGACGGCGATCCGCGCCGGATCATCGTGTTCGGCCCGCGTGATGAAATCGGCCACCCGCGCGCGGATCACGACGCGGCCTTGGACCACGCCGTCCGGAACACCCCCGATGTGGCGCAGGCCATGGTCGATCCGGCCACGCGCATCGAGTACAAGCAGGTGCGCGGTGACCGAGAAGGCAACCGAGAGGTCGTAGACCTCCCGGCTCCCGAGGTGGAGCGCCTGCGCAGCCACCTCCCCGGCGGCGGCCAGAATCGTTTCGACTTCACCAGATGGCGTGACGCCGAGGGCAATTGGCATCCGGTCGACCCGACACGACCCAATTGGGAGCTCAACCGCGGCAACTGGGATGAGGTCCAGGACGGTGCCAAGCGGCGCAAGTTCTCCCCGCGCGATCTGCCCGAGGGGGTGAGTGGCTGGGCCACGGATCCGATGCAGGCCGCGGTCGAGGATGTCTTCGTCGATCCCGCTCCGGGTGAGCATGGTGTGAACGAGGGTCTGCTGCCGAAGATTCCGGGTGGGGATCCGATCATTCCGCCGGGCATGGAGCACTACGACCTGCCGTACGCGGGCGCGGTGTCGAATCTGATGCGCGTCGTGCTGGAAGTCGCGAAACTGAGTGGCTTCACCTGGTTCGGCGACCCCGACAACCCGGGCAAGATCCATCCGGCGTTCAAGGGCCACCCCTGGTTCCGTACTCGCGCCGGTGAAGTTCAGCCCATGGTTCGCGAGTGGAATCCGGTCGAGCACGCCGACGACAGTGATCGCACCCCGGAACACAAACAGCGCCAACGGGAAGCGGCCGACCGCTGGGCCGCCGTCCAGCAGTGGGCGGATGAGCAGTACGCCCGGTTCCGCGCGGACGATAGCGATATCGACTCCATCGCAACAGGTCTCGACAACTACCGGCAACGAGTCGACACCGGCATCTCGGACTTCATCGACACCGTGCGTGACCAGTTGGCCGACAACCCCGACGCCGATCCCGCCGACCTGATCGCGGACGTCATCGGTGAACGACGCGGTCAGCTGTCGGACGATGTCCTTGATCTGGCCGCCGATCTGCGCCAGGCGCTGGACCGCGCGGAGATCTACGACAACGCGTCCCTCGCCGAGGTCGTGGCCGACGGCCTCCAGGCCGCCGCCGATGCCCTGCTGCCACCCGAGTTCACGCACGCCGAACTCGAACAGATCAAGAACCACCTGATGCGCGACCAGCACCTGTCAGTGGACCCGGTGACCGGTCTGATCGGCCGCCGTCCCCTCGATGCTCTCGCCGATGTCGCCGAAGCCTGGAACCGACTCCGCACGGGTGACCCCCTTCCCGCCGATCTCCTGCTCCTGCAGGACGCGCTCGCTGAGTCGAACTACTTGCGAGCCAACCCCACGGCCACGTGGCGCGAAGCGAACGCCCACGCCGCCGCCGCGGACGGCTACCACTGGGACGCCGTACGCCCACCCTTGACCGGCGACCGTGCGGGCATCAGATACGAGCCCGCCCCGCTGCCCGAACACAACGTCCTTCCCCCGCGTCCGGACTCCACCCCTGCGCTGCCGCCCCGCCCGGGCCCCGACGGCGGCACCCCCCAGCTCCCTCGCGGCGACGCCCCCACCCGCGAACTGCCGCAGGCCGAAAACCCTGACACGACAGTCGAATTGCCACACAGCGCCGACCCGGAGGCAACCACGATCGAGTTGCCCCGTAACGGAGATTCGGATAGCGATACCGTCGAATTGCGCAGTGACGATGCCACCGTCGAGTTGCCGCGTAGTGACGATGGCACTGTCGAGTTGCCGCGTAGTGACGATGGCACTGTCGAGTTGCCGCGTAGTGACGATGGCACTGTCGAGTTGCCGCGTAGTGACGATGGCACTGTCGAGTTGCCGCGCGGTGACGATGCCACTGTCGAGATGCCGCGCAGTGACGATCAGAACGGTGTTCCTCTCGACTCAGACCCCGGAACCGCAACGCAACAATCCGCTCGCCGAGCTGACGACGGCACGGAAGACCCGACTTCGAACACCCGGCCTTCGGAGGACACCGAACCGAAGTCCGACACTCCCGCTGATACTCGAGAACACACGCCCGCCGATACTCGAGAAGACGCTCCCGCCGATACTCGAGAAGACACATCCCCGCAACAGCTTCCGTCGAATTCGGCCGATCCTGAACCGGCAGCGGAATCGGCGCGGGAGGCGACGGCCGACCCCGCGCGGCAGACGAGTGAACCTGCGCGGCAGGCCGTCTCGGATCCGAACGGCTGGACCGTGGCGGGTTCACCGGAGACCCATGTACCCACCGACCCGCAGGTGCGGGCGCGGGTAGAGGAGTTGGCGGCCCGGGCGCTCGACTCCACGGATCAGGCAGGTGCGCGCCGCGCGGCCCTCGACGATGTGGCCCGCACACTAGGCGTCGATCCCGAGGGGCGCTCGGCGAGAGACCTGGAGCGTGCGATCACCGCGGCCCTGGATGCGGAGGCAGCGCGCATCGAAGAGGTGATGCAGCGCGGCAATATTCCGAAGCGCGAGATGGTCCGGTACTTCGACGAGCGCGACGCCGCGACCCGCAGATCCGGTGAATTGTCCGCGCAACGCGCCTACGCCCTCAACCAATTCGCCCAGTACTACGCACATCTCACCGATGCCGCCGACGCCCTGGGTGAAGCTCACGCCCTCGCGACCACGGA
Source organism: Nocardia jejuensis NBRC 103114 (assembly GCF_001613145.1). Taxonomy (GTDB): domain Bacteria; phylum Actinomycetota; class Actinomycetes; order Mycobacteriales; family Mycobacteriaceae; genus Nocardia; species Nocardia jejuensis. Next base: position 97,416 of record NZ_BDBU01000023.1, on the reverse strand, counting down.
CGTCCTGTCCAGCGAAACCGACCGCGCCCTGGCCCCCGGCGTCGGTCTCCGCGACAACCCTCCGACGGTGGTGGTGGTCACCCACCTGTCCGATCCGACCCCCATCCTCGGCCCCGACCTCCGCGCTTCCCTTGCGGACCAGGGCATTCCGGTCCGCTACCGCCAGGTCGAGGTCACCCTCGACGGCACCATCACCATCCGAACCCTCACCCCACCCGACCCGCCGACAGCCCCCGCCCCGGCATCCCCGACCACCCCGCCCCACCGCCCCCCGGCCACTCCCCATTCCGCCACCACCGAACCGCACGCCCACCCCTCCGAAGCCCCCCGCGAGCCGGCCGATACAGCGGCCGACCCCGTTCCCCGCGAGCCAGCCGATACGGCCGCCGACCCCGTTCCTCGCGGGTCGGCCGATACAGCCGCCGACCCCGTCTCTCGCGAGTCGGCCGACACGGCCGCCGACCCCGTTCCTCGCTCGTCGGCCGACCCGTCGACGTCGCCGATCCCGACGGACGAGACGGCACCTGCCGAGACCGAAACGGCAGCAACCGATTCGACGGCCGCCGATCGGACCGCGGATGGCACGCGCCGTAGTCCGACCGAGCCTGCCGACCCACCAGACCGGGCTGATCGCGCCGGCGACCAGACTGATTCTGCTGACCCGGCAGACGCCGCCGACAGGGCAGATTTGGCAGACCCCGCCGATCCGGCGGACTTTGCCGATCCGGCAGATGTGTCGCTGCCTGATGGACCGAAGACCGACTCGCCTGAGCGGACTGAGCCGACCGAACCGACCGAACCGACCGAACCGACCGAACCGACTGAACCGACCGAACCGACTGAGCCCACTGAACCGCCTGAGCCGATCGAACCGACCGAGTCGGCCGAATCGACGGAGCCGATTGGACTCGGCGAGGGCGGCCCGCCGCTGCACCGGACCGAATCCGGCGATGACGATGGTGCGGACGTCGGTGTATCCGATGAGGCGCACAGTTCCGATTCGGACGATCCCGGACGTGGCGACGACGGTGATCGTGACTCGGATGAGCCTGAGTACCAGCACAATCCGAACTGGCGGTCGCACCTGCCGCGGGTACCGCACGAGTACGAAGCGGATCTCCCGGATTACACTCCGGAGCCTTCCGAGCAGCCGTACCCATGGACCCTTCCCCCGGAAGACCACAATCCTCCGCAGCCGCAGCCGCAGCCGCAGCCGCAGCCGCAGCCGCAGCCGCAGCCGCAGCCGCAGCCGCAGCCGCAGCCCACTCCACCCCCACATCCGTCGCTACCGACTCTGCCTCCGCAGCCGACGGTTCCGTCGTTGCCGACTCCGCCTCCGCAACCGCCGGTTCCGCCGCTACCGACTCTGCCCCCACATCCGACGGTTCCGCCGCTACCGACCATTCCTCCAGTCCCACCCCTTCCTCCGGGTTCGCAATGGCCACCGGGGATTCCGACGCCGCCGAACGGAACGTGGCCTCCCGATCTGCCGTCGCTCCCGACCCTGCCTACCCTGCCTACCCTGCCGGAATGGCCTGGTAGTGGCGGGCTTCCAGAGTTGCCCCAGCTCCCGGACCTCCCGGACTGGCTCGGCAATGGCGACACCTCGGGAACTCCCGGCAGCTCGCCCCTGCCGGATCTGCCTGGAGGCGAGAGCAACTCGAACGGTTCCGGTGCGCACACTCGCAACCCGGGCACGCCCGAGAGCACCCCGCCCGGTACATCAGGCGATGGCGCACCCCGCCGGTTCAACGACGAGGGAGACGGCTCGAACCGGCCCGGAAACCACACTCCGGGGGCGGAACCCGGCGCCGGTTCCCCGGGACCGACCGACCCTCGGAACGTCTCACCGGGCCGGAACGAACCCGAATACGATTCGCCCGGCACCCTTCACGGGCCGGGCAGTGACGCCCCGAACACACCCGCCGCCCCCGGTGGTGGTTCGCCCTTGGTCCCCGGCACGCCAGATATCTCGAATGGCCAAGTCCCGAATTCCGCCGCACCCGCGACAGCCCAGAGCTCTGGCTACCCCGGCGGCGGCATGCCCATGGGATCCCCGCCACCAGCTGTGCCCGCCCAGTCGGCCCGAGGTCGCGGGCCCAACCGATTCCCGCGCGCGTCCGCCCACACCCCGGGCGGCGGCATCTACGTCCGCTCCCACTCCGGTTTCGGCGAGTTCGCGATGCTCGACCCCATGACGGGCGCGCTGACCTCCGCCCAGGTCGGCGGAGGCGCGCTGGCCGGAATCTACGACGAGATGGACGGCCTGCGGGTGATCTTCTACCGTGATCAGCAGGCTGGGTTGATTCTCAGAGTCGCGGATCAGCTGCTTCCCCTGGATCGGCTCGGCGCCGATGTCTGGTGGGAGCGAACCGACCAGGGCTACACCCGACTACTGGTCAACGTGGCCGGAACTCCGCAGTGCGAGGTGCGCTATCGCACGGTCCCCCCGGACGCCGACCTGGGCTTGCTGATCCGGGATGTGCTGTCCGATCCGGTACGCCGCGCGGGCATCTTCGGTTGACGAACCGATGTGAGTTCGCCGATTTTTTCCATTTCGGCAACCGCGTGGTCGACTCGGATATGTGATGCTGACAGTTGGCTTTCGACAGACGAGGAGGATGGACGTGCGCAGTGGCCGTCCGACCGAGGAGCAATTGCGGCACAATTTCGAGGCCGCGCTGGCCGCCGCTCTCCAGGGGCAGGGCGTCCGCAGTTCGACGGGCCTCGACTCTCCGACGCAGGATGCGCTGTGGGCGATCGCCCGCGCCCGTCCGGAAGCCAGGGAAGACATGGTCGATGCGGCTCGCCGATCCTTCGCCGGTCAGTTGGACGGCAGCAATGCCGCGCGCTGGCGCGAGGAACTCGAACGCACGATCGCCGAACGTCGTTCATCGTCCGAAGGCAAGTGATTCCGGCGCACGACCCCGACAGCCCGGGGTTCGTGTCGTCTCAGGGTGACCGTCGAGGAGACGATTACGCGTGACCATGTCCCACGAAGCCGGCGAGGTGTCCCACCGAACCGGCGAAAACCGCACCGGTGACACACAATCGGGCCCGCCGAACGCCGATGAGCGCGCCGCCGGCCCCGATGTCGACCTCGAATTCGACTCCCTGTCACCTGTGATCGGAGTGGAGACCGCCGAATCATCCGGCGCGGCAGAGGAATCCGCCCCCGATATCGGCTTCAGCCTGGGCGCCAGGGCGCCCGAGCCCGCCACGGTAGACGTCGCGGACCGCGCTCGCTCGCTCGCGCACGCCATCGCGCAACAGCTCATGTCCCAGGGTCCGCAGGGCTGGACCCGCGTCCACGCGGCATTCGCCATGACGGTCACCGGTCAGCTGTCCCGCCTGACCTACTCCGACGACTCCGGCCGCCAGGCTCAACGGGTCCCGTCTCCGGAGACACTCGACCTGGTGGTCGAACATCGCACGCTCTCAGCGACTCTCGGTGACGGTCCCTGGTGGCGGCTCGAGATCACGCTCACCTCCGAGGGTGAGCTGGATGTGGACCACGACTACGGCGACGAGCCGTTTCCCGCGGATCAACTCTTCGCGGCACAGGACTACCTCGCCGACCTGGATGCCTACCCGCGTACTACCCTGCCGACCTGGCTGGCGGCCTATGCCCGTCACGGCAACAGACAGGTGCGCACTCCGCAGCAAGCGGGCGCGGCCGCCCGCGCCGACCGCGAATCCGCGGTGCTGCCAACGGCTTCCGACGACGATTTCCCGGATTTCCCGGTGCTGTGGTCGCGATGGTCGGCTCTCGCGGCCGCGTTCGTGGCGATCGGCTCGGAATGGGGCCCGCGTGTGCTGCCGTCCTTCGGCTGGTTCGAAGGGTCGCGCCGGTCGGGCTCCTCGCTCTACGCCCTGCCGGGTGGTCGCGCGGTGCTGTCGGGTGGCGTCTGGAACGCACCGGAGCTCGATATCGCGTATAACGGCGGAACACCGCTCCCGCGCCTGTACGCGGGCGCTCCCGAGTGGATCGCCAACTCGGTGTTGAACTCTCGTGCCGGTGGTGGCCTGCTGACCTTCTGCTACTGGTGGGAGCGCGGTCGCTGGTATCGCGGCGAATCCCCGCACGCGGCCGAATTGGCCGCCGCGGTCCCGGGAATGTGGACCGCCGCCACGGTCGTGGACGTGATCTGCGGTCTGCTCGCGGACGAGCCGTCGGACTCGCTGCGCAGTGCGGTCACCGACTACGTGGACGCGGCCGAACGCAATGACGTGACCCGCGAGCACCTCTCCGAAACATTCGGTGACACAGCCGATCTGGACGGCGCGAACTACCAGCTCACGGTGTCGGGCGTGGCCCGCACCGGCCCCGGCCGCCTGCCCGAATCCGACGCGATCGCCGAGGTGCTGCGCTACATCGACACCCATGCCGTCGACACCACCGGCTACCCCCTGGATCAGCTACGCGCGGAACGACTTCCGGTCGGCTGGCTGGTTCACACGCCCCCCGGGCAGGGCGAGATCTCGGTGCAGCGCGCCCTGTTCTACGTCGCGGACGACGGCGTCGTGGAGTACGCGACATCCGCGACTCCGCCATCGGTCTACACACCCGGTTTCGAACAGCGTTTCCATCAGAGACATTCGTGAGGAATCTCGGTTCGACCTCACAGGTCGAACCCGAAGGCCCTATCTTCGAACAGATATGAGTGAGGAGTGAGACGTGGCCGACGAGGACAACCCCTGGCCCGAGCTGTCCAAGCTAGCGCGCGGCGGCACACTGCAACTCGAACCAGGCGCCGCGAAGGAGGCGGCCAAGTTCGCCGCCGATGCCGTGTACGCGCTCAGCGAGGCGAAGAAGCATACGAAGCAGCTGACCGAATACACCGGATTCAGCGACAACAATATGTTGCAGTCCGCCCTCACCCTGCGCGACCGATTCGCGGCCCAGGGCGGCCGCGTCGACGAAATCCTCGACCACTACATCACGCTCGTGAATGCCCTGGGCGACACCCTGATCGTCGCGGACAAGACCTATGACGCGCAGTCGCAGGATTCCGAGCTGGCCTTCGTCAAACTGAAGCAGGAGGCCACCAAGGGCGCTCCCGGACTCGTTCTCCCGCAGCCGGGCCGGACCGATCTGCCGGCCTGGACCGATCGCCCGCCGACCCCCGGCGTCGACAACGGCCTCGGTGACATGGCAGCGGTCGCCGATGCGAAGACCGGCCGCTACACCGATGTGATCGGCGTCGAAGATCCGGGCAGCCACGACGGAAAGTGGTTCGTGGACATCGGTCATGGCATCCATCCACAGTTGGTCGCGGATAAGAGCGGCGCCTGGGATGCGATCGCCGATCGGATCGGCGGCAGCTTCGAAACCCTCGTCGGCCGCCTGGAGCGGCTCAACGACGAAAAGCAGTGGACCGGTAAGGGCGCGGACGGCGCGATAGCGGCGGTCAAGCGATTCAACATGCAGGCCGCCAACTTTCGGATCGACCTGCACGGCATTTCCGAGAACCTGCTGTACACCTCGGGCTTCCTGAACTACACGCTCAGCAACCTGTACAAAGAGTGGAAAGAGGAGTGGCGCGGGAAAGACGAGGAGACGCAGATCATCAACGACGGCGTCGCCGCGTTCACCAAGTGGTACATCCCCGGAATCAAGTACGCGGGCACCGCGATTCCGAAGCTGGTCGATCCGACCGCACCGCTGCCGTCGCTGGATGATCCAGGCAGCCGCCAGAATCCGAATACCGGCGGCGGAGGCTCCACGAACCCGAACAAGTTCGGCGCGGCGACGCTGCCGTCCAACGCTCTTCAGGAACTGCCCAAAACCGATCCGAACAAGACGGATCCCAGCAAAACCGACCCCAGCAAGACGGACCCCAGCAAGACCGATCCGAACGGCACCGACCCGGGCAAGAACGGCACCGACCCTGGTAAGAACGGAACGGATCCGGGCAAGAACGGCACCGATCCGAGCAACAACGGTCAGGGCGGTTCCAGCCAATCCGGTTCGTCCGCATCGGATTCCGGTCTCTCGCAGCTGAGCAGCGCGCTGTCCGGACTCACCTCGCAGGCCTCGCAAGCGTCGCAGCTCTCGCAGGCGAAGGACGCCAGCTCCATCTCGCCGCTGTCCTCGCTGCCCGGCTCGCTGAGCAATCTCGAGAAGGCCCTCAAGGGTGGCGGCGGTGGCGGGGGAGGAGGCGGCGGTCCGCTGACCCCGTCGACGCGCGAACCGAGCCAGAAGCTCTTCCCGCGCGCCGCGGTCGCGGCCACGACCGCGGAGACTTCCGCGTCCTTCGGCGGTCGTGCCGGCATCGCGGCCGGTGGCAGTAGCATGCCCATGGGTGGCGGTATGCCGATGGGCGGGGGAATGGGGCACGGCGCGCAGGGCGGTCAGGGCGGCAAGGATCACAAGCGCCCGGACTTCCTCGATTCGACCGAGTACCTCGAGGAAGCCATGGGTGACGCGCCGATCGTTGCGAAACCTGTGGTGGAGGGCTGATTTCGGTGCATCGAACCTGGTCCTTCACGGATCTGGAATTCCTGGTGCTGTGGGAGGAGTCGGGCGAGGAGTTCCTGCCGCGCCCGCTGACTTTCATGAGTCGCACCGAGTGGTGGGACGACCACCTGGCGAACAAGGCCCGCGCCCGCGACGATCTGCGCGACCGCGATCCGGAGCTGGCGAGCGTGCTGCACGCCCTGTGCGCTCCGGATGTCAGGGTCGAGGTGCACGGCTGGGACGGCCATGACCGGCTCGACGCGGCGGGCAGCATCCGCCTGCTCGCGGTGCGTTTCGGTGATCTCGGCTATCTGGTGACCCAGTTGCCCGGCGAAACCGTCAGGCACAGCGCCGGATTCACCGTCACCGAATTCGAGGCGTCCAAGCTCGCGAGCGAGGTCGTCGCGGCGCTTCCGGACACCGAATCGGGTCGCGGCCGCGATATCGTGCTGGCCGAAGAGGAGCACATCGACGAGATCGATTTCGGATACGGCATGTCTCCGGCGCACGAGACGCTCGAGGGCACTGTCGTCACCCGCGCCTCCGACTTTCTCGCCGCGCCCGCGGAGAATCTCGGCCGGATCGATGTGGTGCAGGGACATTCGCGCTTCGGCCCGCGGGGCATCACCAGGCATGTCATCGAGTGGCGTGATCTGGTGCAGGATGGGCGCTATGTCGTCACCGGTGAACATCCGCCGGTGGCCGCACCCGCCGATCGCCGACGGATGACAGCGACTCTCGACACCCGAATCAGCGCGGTGATCCTCGCTCTGGAAGACGAATGGGCCGAAGGGCAGGTATCGCAGTGACCACCGACGACCTCGGATTCCCCACCGAGTTCACCGCTTCCTCACGCACCGGATCCATCGTGGTGACGACCACGGAACAGGGTCTGCCACGCGGGATCACGGTGGAACGGGACAGCCTGCGCGACGATCCGCAGCAGTTGGCCGGGGAGATTCTGCGCCTGTGCCGACAGGCGGCGAACCGGGCGGGGATGGAGCGGCGCGCGCAGTTGCAGGCCGCCGGTCTGGCGCCGGAGCTGTTGTCGCTGACAGGTTTACCGACCGTCGAGGAGGTAACTCGTCAAGAGCTCGTGCAGGAGCAGGAGTACGAGACGGAGCCGGACAGCTGGTTGCGTCCGATATGACCGTTTCGGCGGGAACTGATACCGTCGAATTTCATAGTGCGGCAGCTTGATTGGAATTCCTGCCGATAACCCGGTGAACACCTGGTGTTCACCGCCACGGCGGGGAGTTCGCGCAGGCTTTCCTATACGGCGCGAATCCTCGCTCTGTATAGTTCGTTATGAATTGATCTTCCAGATGGGGGTCTCATGAGCAGCAACCTCGTTGCGACGCCGGATGCGATTCGCCGGTACGGTGATGTCTCGGCCGCGGTGGCTTCCACCGTCGCCGGTGCCGCCGCCGCGGACCAGGCAGCCACCATTGCCGCCGCGATCCCGGTCTTCGGGCTGATCGGCCAGGACTTCCTGCTGAGTTTCGTTGGCGCACAGGGCAACCATGTCGCCGCCACGGCCGAACTCGCGGCCGTCTTCGCCGGCACCGCGGCGACCTCGTACGACGCGGCCGCGACCTATGAGAATGCCGAGACCGAGTCCAGCGTCGACTTCATCTCGCTGTCGCAGGAGCTATGACCACGCCGTCCGTTCCGGGTGCGCTCGATTCCGCCGTGGCGGATGTGTTGCGTGGCACCGCGCTCGGACCGACGCTCGATCGTCCGATCAACGACATCCTGCAGGACATGGGCCTGCCGTCGCTGCCGCAGCTGCCGCCCGTCCCGGCGCTGCCGGAACTTCCGCCGCTGCCGGTCATCGACCTGAGCGCACTCACCCGCCCGCTCACCGATCTGGCCGCCTCGTTCGGCACCGGCCAGCTCGGCAATGTGGATGCGACGCAGGTGCTCTCGGGTGTGTCCAGTGCGCTGCAGCAGGTCGTGTCGGTCGCGACCTCCCTCATGTCGCTGGCGAGTCAGTGGCAGGGTGACGGCGCGACCGGTGCCGCCGAGAAGGGCGCCGCGGCACAGACGAACGCGGTCGAATTGCAGGGTCAGAACGTGCAGCAGAAGACCGTGCTCGCGGGCGCCGCGACCACCGTCGCGACCGGTGCGGCCAGCATGGCGGGCATCATCACCAAATTCATCACCGGCGCCACCATCGCCGCGCCCTTCCTGGTGACCCCTCCCGGGCAGGTGTTCCTGCTGTCGCTCGCCAGCGAAACCGCCGCGGAAGCCACCGCTGTGGTCGCCTCGACCCGCTCTCAACTCACCGTCGAGAGCGCGGAGATGACGGTGGCCGGCAAGAAGGTGGACGTCACCGATGCCCCGAAGGGTGTCGACTCGCTGTCGCAGTTGACCCAGTTGATCAGTGCGATCCAGCCGCTGGCCAGCGCGGTCGGCAGCGGCGTCCAGACCGTCCAGCAGCAGCTCGAGTCCATCGCGGAGCCGATAGAGACCCAGTCCGCCGAGGTCGATCCGGTGGCGGCCGCGCTCGCCGGTGGCGGCGGTGTGGCCGGTGGAGTCGGCGGTCTGTCGGCGATCGGCGGCCTGGCCGCGACCACCCCGCTGAGTCAGTGGAGCGGCACCCGCTCGATGAGCGCGGCCCCCGGCGCCCCGGCCGCCCCGTCGGCCGAACCGGTCGCCGGCACTCGCCCCGCGGCGACCACTCCCGGCATGATCCCGCCGATGGCGGGCGCGGGTCTCGCTCCGCAGAACCAGGATTCGGGCGACGAGGACATCCGCACCAATATGGTCACCGGCGAACACGGCGACGAGGTGGTCGGCGAACTCGGCAATACCGGCGTCCCCGTGGTCGGGGCGGTCGGTACGACCAGCCCGCGCTCCGCCGTCTGATCGGGTCGCGGCCGCGGTCGTGGCGCCGGTGATCATGATTCCGCCGGTCTGCTCGAGTGCGCGTGCCGCAGTGGCGAGAGTTCGCTGTCCCACTCGGTAGGAGTTCGGTCGCCGAACGCGGTAGGATGCCTGCAACTGGGAGGGATGGTGAACGAAATGGCTATGGGGAGTGTGCGTTTCGATGCGGCCACCGCGTTGTCCGCGGCAGCCGATCTGGACGCTCTGGCAGACCGCCTGGAGGCCACGCTGAAGGCCGAGACCCCGGCGCTGCGGGTCCAGTCAGCCGGCGCCGACGAGGTCTCACTACAGGCCGCCGACACCCTCACCGGTGTGGGCAATTCCTACGTCCAGCAATCCGGTCTCGGCATCGGCGAACTCCGCGCACTCGCCGCGGCCGTCCGCACCCACGCCGCGACCTTCCAGCAGATCGAGTCCGACTCCACGGCCGACTTCACCAACCTCTGACGGCCGAGTCGTATCGGCCGTCCCCGGAGTCTTATTCGGCCGGCCGGTCGATGCGGGTCGGCACCGGTTCGCCCTCGGGAGAGTCGGGGGCGAACGCGGGGGTGGAGCCCGCCAGGCTGAGGTAGCCGTTGATGCTCTGCGTGAGGGTCAGGCCGTAGCCGTCGGGAGTGCGGGTGTAGGTCGTGCGGGGGCGCGCGGGGCGGTCGGTCCGGGTGGGCCAGCTCTGTTCGGTCCAGGCCTTCGTCACCAGGTCGAAGTACTCGTCCGAGGTGTCGGGGGTGGTCCCGACGACCCAGTACCGGATGTCGAAGAACTCCAGCAGATTGTCCGGGTTGTTCTGCTCCCAGGGCAGATTCACGCCGCGGTGCAGGTTGGCGGCGGGCAGGTCGGGATGGTGGAGGGTCAGCGCGAACTCGGCGGGCAGGGCTCGCAGGGTCTGCGTGAAGTGCCGCAGCAGGTGCGCGCGGGCCGCGGCCTGCGTGGTCGCCGATGGCATGCCGTCCTCGTTTCGTCGGGTCGAAGGGTTACGGGGCTGCGCCGCCGCCGGGCGGGTTGATCTGGTTCCAGAGTCCGGCGATGATCAGCCCCAGACTCGCATACGACTGGTTGTTCGAGTCGAAATAGTTCGTGGCCTGGTGGTCGTCGGGGTTCCAGCCGAGCCTGGTTCGGCTGGGGGTGGAGTCGGACTCGAAAACCGTAGCGCCGAACGCCGGATCATCGGGTGCGGGACCGTGCGTGGAGGGCATGAGCTGGATCGAGTCGTGCTCCGCCATGGTCGCGAAGACGTGATTGGGCAGGTCGGCGGCGTCGACTCCGGTCAGCCGCAGATCGGCCACGCTCGCGACGCCGGTACCCCAGCTGCCGATGAAGACCAGCGCGTCGGTGTCGAGCGCGTGGCCGTGCCCGGCCGAATGCCCGCCGGTCACGCCGCCGTAGGAATGCGCGATCGTGGTGATGTTCGCGGGCGGCCCCTGATGGGTGACGCGCAGCCCCTCGTGGAACTCGCGCACCTTCTGCGCGCCGTCCTCCGCACCCTTGGACGAGAGCGTCGTGATCAGCGAATTCGGGTTGTCGTACGCACCGAACAGCAGCACCGAGGTCTCCCCGGTCGGATCCATCGCCAGGGAGGCCTGCCGCAACTGCGCCAGCGTCTGCAGGGCATAACCGACTCCGCTGCGCCGTCGGAACGCGCCGGCCAGTGCGATCGCCACATGCTGCGCCGTATCGGGATTGCCCAGGGCGTAGATGTATTGGAGCTTCTCATCGACATACGACAGCAGGTGCGGCGGCAGATCCGGATCGGCCGCATCGAGCAGTGTCAGCATGTCGTCGATCTGCTTCAGCCGCTCCTCGTGCTGTTCGCGCACCGCGTCCTCCCGCAGCGCCGCCAGGGTCCGGCGGTTGTAGTGATCGCGGTCGGCCTGCGGAATCCCGTCCCGGTTCCCGACGTACGGATCCTCGCGATGCCAGGCGTCGCGCTCCTGCGGTGAGAGCTGAGACCAGTGCTCGCGCAATTGTTCCGGATCGCTGGGCAATCCGTGCTCGACGGGCAGTCCATGATCGCCGGTCGGCTCGTGGTCGGCCGTTGGATCATGATTCGGTGAGCTCTCCGCTGTCACATGCGCGGAATCCGCCGCGGTCGGAGGCCAGCGGAACCATCGCGCGCCCGAATCGGGATCCTCGACCACGTGTGATTCCACGACGTGCTCGGCGACCTCCGCGCGATAGACCCGATGGACTCGCATCACGGCTTGATGGAAGGGCTGCGACAGGAAATCCAGGGCGTCCGCCGCCCTGGCCTCGATGCGAACCGTCTCGACGAACCGCCGATCCGCTTCGGACAGTTGGTAATCGGGGCGGCCCACATCGGCGAGCAGCTCCTCGACCTGCCTGCGCCCGCGCTCGTCCAGTCGATCCGAGACGACGGCCCGCCGTTCGGCCGCGCCCGGCGTGCCCTCTCGCAATCCGAGTCTCTCGACGAGCGCGAGCCCTTCGCGACGGGTGGGGTCGAGGTCCGTTACCGTGGCGGGCTCGGCCGGACTGCGAGGAACGCCGCGTTCGGCCAGTTCACGCACTTGCTGGATCCGGCCGAGATCGTGGTCGCTCGGTGTGGCATCGGGATCGAGCGCACCCGGACGCAGCATGCCCGCGCCCGGCAGCTGTGCCTGCTCTATTCGGTGCGCGAGTTCCGGATCATGTTCGGCCAGAAGTCGTTCCGCGACGCGCGCCTGATCGGGGTCGTGGAATCCGACCTGGTCCATCAGATCGATCAGGTCGCGGCGCAGGGCCGGAAGCTCCTTCGCGCGAGCACGATCGGCCGAGACCTCGTCGATCTGCGCTGTCAACACTCGCATTTCAGCGAAGCGCCCGCCCAGATGCGGTGTCATCGACAAGGGCCGATCGTCGCTCGGATCGACGTGGATGCCCTCCTGCTGCAGCAGCGTGATCTCGGCGAGTTCGTGCGCGAGGGCCCGGACCACATCCACGTCCCGCGCACGCGGCGAGACCTGAACGTCGTAACCGTCGGGCCGGGAATGGAATTCGGCGACCGCACCGTCCTGGGTCGGACCGACCTCGATCCGCACGGTGCGCCCGTCCGGCAATACGAAGTGACCCTGGTCCGGATTCCAGGTGACGCCTTCCGGTGCTATCAGCGACAGGTTCTCCCGGACCCGATCGAGCACGGCGTCCGTGGTCAGGTCGGCGACGCCCTCGGGCCGTGCGTCACCGTGGAATTCGCCGACCGGGCTCGCTGTACCGTGTTCGCCCTCGTGTCCGGTGGACTCGGGGGATTCGTCGATTCCCGGTGCGGGAGTCTCGGCGACCTCGACCGAGCTGGGTTCATACGAGCTGGGTTCATAGACGAAGATCATGCGTCGCTCGGGCAGCGGCGGATCGATCTCCGCCATGCGCGCGGTATTGAGCACATTGCTACCGCCGGCGTCGATCGAGTAGTCGTAGTCGGCATTACCCGGATGCGGGAACGTGGTGTTCTCGATGACCCGGAACGGGTTCGGGCGGCCGAAGTAATGCCGCTCCAGCGCCTGCCACAACGTCGTCCCGAGGATGTGCTTGCGATCCCCGCGTTCGCCGCCGGGTTCCTCCGGCTTCATATCCCACTGCACCTCGACGCGCCCGCCCGGTGCGAGGATGTCGGCGAGCTTCGCCGCGATGTCGTCGTAGACGGCATCGGGCAGGTCGGCGCTGACATTGTTGATGAAGATCCGGGCCACGTCGCCGTTCGGCCCGTCACCGAGCAGATGACCGTCGGACAGCAGGTTGCCGAAGACCATGACGGTTCCGGGCTCGGTCAGCGGCCCCGGGTCGAGCAGGCCCAGATCCCGGCGTCGCTGCGCGGCGATCGCCTTGTCGGCCAACTCGGTCTTGATCACCAGGCCGCCACCGGAAAGGTCTGCGGCCGGGGTCATTTCGACGCCGAAGGCGCTGCGCCCGACCCCGACGTCGATGGTGTGACCGCCCGTCGCCGCGGCCGGTACCGGCGGTCGCGGTTGGAGATCGATTCTCGAGTTGTCGGGGCCGTAGGCGTTCTGAGGCAGGGGCAGTCGATGCTGCGGCAGTGGCCGTGAGAGGACCTCGACACTGGATTTCCCGTCGACCGCATCGTGCACGACGACGACGTACTCGGTGCTCACCCCGTGTTCGGCCGCGCCGCGGTTGGCTCGATCCACGGTGTGCAGCAGGTCGTTCAGCGTGCTCGGCTCGCCATCGACGGTGAGCCGCCCGGTCTCGTGATCGAGCATGCCGGTGACCCGGTCCGGGGCGTTCACCAAACTGTCCGCGGCAGCGTGCATCTGCGCGAACCGCTCGGGGCCGAAGGCATCGCGGAACGCCTCGGGCATCGCGTCGTGGAAACCGTCGATCGCGCGATGCACGGCGTCGGCGCGATCCTGTCCGTGCAGCGCGGGATCGTTGAGCGCGGTGTTGATCGGATCGATCGCCGCGAACAGCCCCCGTGCCAGCTTCCGGACGGATCTCATCCGATCATCGAAGAGCGGATCGAAAACGCGCCGTGCGAGCTCCTCGCGCATGCGCCCGTCCAAGGCCATCGCTTCGGCGCGCACGACATCGTCGGCGAAGTCGCCATCGAGCAACTGCCGCAGTTGATTCAGATGATCAGCGGCGGAATGGTCGAAGTCGGCATCGGAAAGACTCGGATCGAACACGGGCCGATGTTCGTGCAACCCCTGCTGTTCCAGTTCGAGGCGGCGCGCCAGCATAGGATCATGTTCGGCGAGCAGCTGCCGCACCGTGTCGGCGTGGCCCGCATCGAAGAAGCCCAGCCGATCCATCAGGTCGGCGAGGTCGCGACGGTGCTCGGAAACGCTCTGCACGTGAGCCGGATCGGCTGCCGCGCGATCGATCTCCTCGGTGAGAACGTCGAGTTCGGCGAAGCGTCCGCCGAGATGACTGGTCATCCGGTCGGGGCGGTCGTTGTCCGCATCGATCAGAATGTCGATATCCGGGTCGGTGGCCAGCCGGATCTCGGCCAGCTCGTGCGCGACAGCGCGCACGACGTCCTGATCTCTGGCCCGCTCCGACACAGTGATGTCGAAACCGCCGGGATCATCGGAAGTAGCCGGTCGCGTGTGGAATTCGGCGACATTGCCGTTGGTCAGCTGCCCGACGGACACCGTGATGGTCCGACCGTCCGGCAGCAGGAAGCGGCCGGTGTCGCCGTTGTACGACACTCCCTCGGGCGTGATGAGTCCGAGATTGTTCACGATGTGATCGAGCAGCACCTTGTCGGTGAGGCTGACCAGGGGGACCGGTCGCCCGAGGCCGTCGAAGTCACCGACCGGACTCGCATTGCCGCGCTGCGGATCGCGGGCCCCGTTGTCGGATCTGGTGGCGGCCGTCGGATCGGTCGCGATCGGCACGACGACGGGACCCACATCGGCGTGTATCGGACCGGCGGCGGGCGCTGTCGGATCGCTGCTCTCCTGCGCGTGGCTGCCGGTCTCGGTGTGATCTGGCCGTCCGGTGTGCGGTGTCTCTCCGGCGAAATCAGCTGTAGGCGTGGTGACTTCGACACCGGTTCGTCCCGCCTGTATCGGCGCGGTGAATGCCGAGGTGTCACCGATATCGCTGACCGAAGCGTGTGCGGGCGCGATCGGACCGGCGGCGGGGGAGGCCGGTGCGACCGGACGTGGTGCGCTGCCATCGGTGCGCGCCACGGGCGCCGCCTTGGCGGGATCGCTGGATCCGGGCGCGCGGGTGTCGCCGGTCCCGGTGGTGTTCGCTGAGGTCGTGCCGGAGGACGCCGAAGGTTGACCACCGTGCGCGGCCGGAGTCTGTACACCGGGAGCCGTCGTCGCGCCGGGTGCGCTTCCCCCGATGACCGCCGCGCTATTGGATTGTGGCCCAATGCCTTTCGTGGGGTCGCCCGAGTGCTCCGGCCGGGGTCCTACCTCCAGCTTCGACTCGGATCCCGGTGCGCGGCTTTCGGGTTCCACTCGCGCGGAGTCGCCGGTCCGATCGTGGGCGCCTGATCCGGAATCGTGCTGCGAGGCCCCCTCGCCCCCGTGCGTATCGGGCGAACCCGCACCGTTCGAGCTGTCGGGCCCACTCGCCGTCGTCGAATCACCCCCGTCCACATCGGTATTCGGGTTCGCATCGGGCCGATTGTTGCGGCTGTCGACGCCGACGGACTGCTCCTGGCCGCCGGAGCGGTCCTCGGTCTGCGAATCACTGTCGTTCCGCACGGGTGCGTCGGCAGCAGGGGCGTCGACGGTGGGCGCACTCGCGGAGTGCACCCCCGGACCGCCGGGCTCGTCTCCCGTGCCACCCTGCTGTCGGCTACCGCCGGAATCGTGGTTGCCCGCGCCGCGCTGCTGGTCGCTGCCGTCCTGCCCTGGCTGTTGGTTGTCGCCCGGTCCTTGTCCGTTCCCGTGCTCACCGGGCGCACGTCCGTCGGAACTGCTGTCTCCCGGTCCTTGTCCGTTGGCGTGGCTGTCGCCGGGTTCGGTACCGTTCCCGCCCAGGCGCTGCCCATCGCCTGAATTCCCCGCGTTGTCCGGAGTCCGCGCATCGGTATCCGGCGTATTGCGTGACAGTGCGGGCTCATTGGTCGAGGGCCGGCTGCCGTCACCGGTGTTCTCGATCGACGTCCCCGCCAGATCCGAATGCCCGTTGTACCCGTGCAGCGCACTCGGCCCCGCCCCCGAGAACGCCCCGCCGGTCAGCGACCGCGGATCGAATTCCCAATTCCCATTGAGCATTCCACCGCCGAGCCACGCCGCCCCGGCTCCCGCCGCACCGGCGGTAGCGCCGGTCAGCGCGCCGTTGAATGCCCCCTTGAAACCGCCCGCATCCGTCGGCAGGTAATGGTGCGCACCGAATCCGACGCCACCACCCACACCACCCGCGAGCGCCGAGATGGCCGCGTTGTTCCCGATCGCGCCCCAGTCGTACCCGTCGGTGTGACCGGTCTGCTGCTGGATCGTCTGAACCAGGAATTCCTGTGTGCTGCCCTGGAACGTCTCGACAAGCGCTTCCTGCCCGATCTCGTACACCAGCTTGGGCAGCACCCTTTTGAGCACCGTATTGCTGATGTTCCGCTCGATGACCGCGATGATCCGCCCGGCCAGCCGCTCGCTCAGCTCCCGGAACGCGATGCGGGCCGACATGATGACCCCGGCCTCCGCCGCCGGAGCGAACGGTCCCGAGGCTGCCGCCCAGGCGAGTTCGCCGACCAGCCACGCACCGGCGATATAGAAGTTGAGTTTCGCGGACTGCAACTGATCGCCCATGCCGTCGGCCGATTGGGCCAGCGCGTGATAGTTGTCGACCAGTTCCTGCAGCGAGCCGTGCTTGTTCTCGTCACCGTCACGAAGGGGTGTGAGCCACTCCAGGATCCCGTCGCCGCCGGTTCCGTCCGGATAGGCCTTGCGCACATCGGCGAGGAGCGTGTCGAGGTCGCCGATCAGCCCGTCGGCGTCGGCGGCGACCTCTTGCAGATCGCGGCCCATCTGCCACATGACGTCTTCATTGCCGTGCGGCCAGTCCGAGCCCACCAGCCATTCGAGCCACTCGAGCCAAGAGGGAAACTCCAGCGCCACAGCACACCTCAGCTACACAGCGAGTCGAACAGGCTGCGGCGCAGAGTGACCGGTGAATCCAGGCCACCCGCGAGGTCCGGGGTCCGATCCTCCACAAGCCCCCCTCTGTTCCAGGTGCCGCGCGGTATTTGCACTGATCTGGGCGAGACCGACTGTGCCACAGGGGAGCAGGTGAACTCAACATGAACGGAAAATGAGAGCGACCCCGAGGATTTGTCTCGAGGCTTTCCGTCGGTCGCTGAAACCTCCACTGATATACATGAACAGCGTGTAGGAGGTCGCGCGCAACGCCGCTCCCGCACACCCGGATCAGGGGTTCGCGCGGTGGTAATGTCCGGGCGCGAAGGAGGCCGCATGGGTGAGATCGCGGGGGCGCGGGCGGAACTGGACCGGCTGGGCCGTTCCCTGCGTGCGCAGACCGTCGAACTCGTCACCGAGTTGACGCCGGGCGCCGACCTCGACCTGCTCTTCCTGGACGAACCGACCGTCTCCGATCGACACGAGCCGGTGAAATATCGCTACTCGACCGACTTTCGAGGTGAGCGCCCGCCCGGCGTCGAGGCCGCGGATCTGGTTCTGCGCGGTGCGGAGATGTTGTCCGCCGCGGGTTGGACCGTCACGGCGTCCCCAGCCGATGTCGTTCCCGGCAGCATCGGAACAAAGGATGGCAGCACCATCGAAATCCGCGCGACGACAGCGCATCCGAGTGTGCTGTTCAGCGTCCGCACACGGGAGATGTCGCTGACCGAACCGCGGGTGTTCGAATGGCCGACCCCAGTCCGCACCGCCGAGACGGTCGATCCCGGATACGTGCTCTGCTACGAATGCGACGGTCTGGGCCGATGCCCCGAATGCGGCGGCAGAGGGTGGCTGCCGGATGAGGAGCAGGGGCGGATCACCTGCCCGGAGTGCCTGGGTGAGAAGGTCTGCCCGATCTGCCGAGATGCCGGGCAACTGCTCATCTCCCGATTGCAGACATTCCAGCGCGGCTATTACCCGGATCTGCCGAAATAGCCCGACGGCACGGACACAGCGCAGCGGCGGCCCGAAAATCGTTCGGGCCCATCACCATTCCCGGCTGGTAGCTCCACCGCTGCTCCCGGAAGAGCGCCAATCGTCGTAGTCCAGCGCATCGGTGAATTCGACTGCGGGGGCGTCCCGCTGGGACAATCGCTCGCGAGAGTTGGGCGGCGCCAGCGACACCGGCGGATCGAGCGGCGCGAGAGCCTGCACGTCCGGCATTCCCTCGATGAGCTCCGAGAGCTTCGGCAATCGGGCCCGCTCGTCCCTGATGGGCTGCAACAGTTCCTTGGTCAGCCGAGCCACTTCGGCGGCGGCCTTCTGCGCCGCCGCGGTGACGCCCTTGGCGAGCTCATCGGGCGTCAATTCGTCGATATCCGGGGAAAATCGGGTCGCGATCACGATATGGTCGGCATTCACGACCACCGTGATCCGTCCGCCCGCCGCCGTCCCGCCTGCGGTGAGCTGCGCGCGTTTGCGCGACACCTCGGCGACCGCCCGCATCTGCTGGGCGAACCCCTCCAGGATCCCCGCCGCCGCGGCTTCTCCGCGATCCACGCTCACTGCGCCCCCACTCAGAAGCTCTCGGTGTTCCCGTGTTCCATCCCGTCGAGACGCTTCGCGCCGCGCCGCATCCCCGCCTCGAGATTGCCGAACGTGGTCGCCAGGCTCTCGGTGCTGGTGGCGGTATTGCCGCTGCCGCTGCCGAATCCGTTGTCCCCATCGGCGAACTTCCCGCCGAACTCGTCGTCGCCCCATCCGGACGTCCCCGGGGATACCGCGGCCCGTGTCCTGTCCGCGACTCGCGCCAGTCGCCGCGCCAGATCTCCCGCGCTGTTGGCGGCCGTCCGGATCGCGTCCGGATCGACATTGACTCTTCCGGCCATGAGAGCGCCCCTCTCGACTTCGGTGATCGTCGCCGTGCTCGATGCCGGAGAGCGGCCCTACACGGAGAAAACGACTGTGCCACAGCTGAACAGTGAACACAACGCGAACAGTCGTCGAGTGGCTCGAACTTCCGCCCCTCGGTATCGTGCCGACTGCCATGCTCGCATTGCTCGAGGGCGCCACCCTGCCCCGAGACTCTTCCCGCCGCGGCCCTCACCCTGGTGGGTCATGACCTGAGCCCGCTCTGACGCGAGATAATTCGTATCCTCGTGATCAAGACGGTGTGAGAACCGTCATCGACAGCAAAGGAGCAGGTGTGCCCGACGTCCTGCCTTTGGCGCGCACGAACGCCGAGGCCCGCCTGTTCGTCAGCCTGCAGCCGTGCCCGGCCTGCGGTGAGTCCCGCTGCACCTTCCGCAGCGCGGTCGTCACCGTCGACGGTGTTCTCGCCAGCCGCTATTCGGGCGACTGCCCCACCTGCGCCCAGCACCGCGAATACGAATTCCGGCTCCCCGAGAAAATCCTGCCCCCGCCCGCCGAATCCGTCCGCTTCGGCGAGGACGACCCCTCGGAGCTTCTGGATCCCGGTGTGTGGCTCTGGTATTCCGACATCGCCGTCGGCCAGGTCCCGGTCGACCGCACCGGCCTGGACGACCGCGCCCTCCGCGCGGCCCGCCACGCGGTCGCGACCGCCATCGCCGCAGTCGACGAAGTATCGAAGTTCCTCCCCCCGGGCACCGACCGAATTCCGTCGTCGGCCTTCACCTCCGCCGACGGCCGCGCCGTGTACGCCCGCGAACCGGGCCGCTTCACCCGAGCCCGCCTCGATGCCGTCCGAGCCTCCTACCAGGCGAACCTGACCCGCTGGAACAACAGCTGATCGCAGGCCCCGGAGCGGCGCTCCCCATCTGACTGGACAAACGAACTGGTCCCCGAAAGGATCAGACTCGTTTCAGACATTGTTCGCAGGGGGATTGTCGATGTCGAAGTCGTGGGAACTCGGGGCGGTCTCGACCATGCCTCCGATCGCGGGCGGGCCTGACACGGGTGTCGAGCGGGGCCGTGTCCCATTCGCACCGTGCACGGAATGACGGGGGTTCGCTCGTGACCACTCCGCCGTTCGGGCCTGGTTCCGGTGTGCCGCACCAGGGTTCGCATCCGCCGAAGCCGGGTCCGCTGAAGCGGCCGTCGTACGGGTGGCAACCGGCGCCGCCCCCGCAGCAGCCATTCCCACAGCAGCCGTTCCCGCCGCAACGGCCGTTTCCGCACCGGCAGTTCGGTCCGCCGCCCGGGTTCGGGCCGCCCGGATCCGGGCCCGGGCCGTCGCGGAAAGGGCGACTGGCGCTCATTCTCGGGGTCGTCGTCGTACTCGTGATCGCGGGAGGCGCGGCCGCGTATTTCGCTGTGGCGCGGGACGGCCGGGAGTCGGAGTCCGTGGTGGCGGGGGGTATGGCCGGGGGTTTCGACAATCTCACGACGCTCGACCCATGCTCGTACCTCGAGCCGCGGCAGTTCGCGGAGTTCGCGGATACGGGTTTCGGGGACGGGCCCGCGGTTCGGATCGAACCGTCCGGCTTCAGCACCTGCGATGTGCAGATCGAGCGATCAGCGGCGGCGGGCGCGGGCAATTCGGTGACCGTGCACGTCGAGGCCGGGCGGATCGTGCCGAGTGAGATGGGCAAGTCGGTCTCGGTCGTGCAGCGCGGCGCACTGCAGGTGGCGGAGATCAAGGAAGCCGACCGTCCCACCTGCGAGCAGTACATCTTCCGCTCGGATGGAACCGGTGTGCGACTGTCGGTGGACACGCTCTCACTGCGAGGGCCCGACAGCGCCGACACCCTGTGCCGAATCCGGGACACCGCGGGCAAGGCCGCCTCGGACGCACTCGAGGCCAACCGCGCGGATCGAATCGAGTACCCGGCGGACTCGCTGGGCGGCACCGACCCCTGCACTCGCCTCGAGGTCTCGGAAATCACCGCCGCGACCAAGTCCGCATCGGTGGCGAAGACCACCACCGGACCGGCATCGATGTGCCGGTGGGACGCGGGTCAGGCCAAAATCACCCTCTCGGCGGAGCTGATTCCGAAATCGGAGGCGAACGCGAAGGGGACCACCGAAACCATCGCGGGCCGCCAGTCCACGGTGGAACCGTCCTCGAGGAACCCCACCTGCCGAGTCACCGTCTACGGGCGCGCCTGGGAGCCATGGCTGGGCAAGCACTCCAACTACACCCAGGCCATCAACGACACGTCCTCGCAATTCCAGGAACTGACCCGCCTCTACGTGCAGCTGTCCGGCAACACCACCTCGGACGACGCTTGCCTGGCGGCCAGAACGCTGGCCGCGAACGCCTGGACTCGCTTGCCGCACAACTGATTTCGTCAGCGCCGACGTCCCGTGGCGCGGGACGCTCAGGCGTCTTCGATTCGCTTGCGCGTGTAGTCGGACAGATAGCTGCTGAAGAAGTCTCCCACCTCGACGGGGATGGGGCGCACGCACGAGAGCGAGTATTCGAGAACATATCCCGACCCCTTGGCCCCGCCTCCCCAGAATTCGTACTCGGGCTGCAGGTCTTCCACCATGGGCCGGTACAGGTCCGTGATCTCGAGGAAGTCGAGCAGTTCGGCCAGATCCCACTGGGCGACAGCCGGTCCGGGGTCCTCGGGCAGGAATCGACTCGTTCCGCCGGCGTTCCCCCGCAACCGAAGTCCGCGAGCGAGCGCCTCGGCGTCCTCGAGCGTCAGAAAGTGAACCGGCCCAGCGTATTCCGCGAAGACCCAACTGTTGAACCTGTGGTCCTCGAACACCTCGCCGGCGCCGAGGGTCGCGACCCGATCTGTATAGCCGAGTCCGATGCGGCGCAGATCGTGCAGGTCCCCGTCGCCGCCCCGGACGGTGATCAGGTGATCGCCCTGGCAGATCCAGCCCAGCATCTCTGCCCGGAACTCACTGTTGCGCTTGAACTTTCGAACGCAGTCATGATGGTAGTAGCCGTAGAAGTAGGTGACCTCGTCATCCCAGGTCGCCAACATGCTGCGATAGGGCTGGACAAGCTCGGCCCAGCTTTCGACCTCCAGGGCGAATCGACCGCAGAACGTGCACATATCGTCGTCGTGGAACACAGCCCCTCCGGCTCACGAAGCGATCACACCGTGTGTGGGCCACACCTTTTCGCGGGTGGCTCGCACCATGATCCGCCCGGCTGCCGTGCGGAACATGCCGTCCCGCTCGCCGTCGGTGGTCGCGGTCTTCTCGGTCTTGTCGATGATCAGCGTGCGGCTGAGATCGGTCGTGCTCGCGCCGAACCAATACTCCGCCTCGTTCGGGTCATCGCGAATCTGGCGGTAGTAGATGAGTATCGCCACCGGCGCTCACCGATCGCCGAAGCGAACCGGAGGTGGACATCGACCCGCCATGATGAATTGCTCCTCCCCGTAATTGAATCCGACAGTAATGGGCTCGCGCACCCCATGCCACCGGGATGTGGTCCGTTCGACCGGAACTCACGAATGGAACTCACCCCGGCCGGACCGGCCCGGGTGTGATCTACGGAACAGGCCGTTGTGCAGGTGGTTTCCCCGGGTGCCCGTCGATACACTCAGCGTCGGCTCCCGGCGCTGCCGAGGTGCTGACGGCCGCGAACGAGCTCCTCCCGGCCGGTCGCAGGGGTGGGGAGTGCATCGATAGCAAAGCAATATGTCCGATTCTGCAGCTTCGTCGGACTCGGCGAGGTCGACCCTGGCAAGATCGGACCCACTTCGAACACATCCCCGAGGGAGGTGAACCCGGATGACGGACTCGGACAACACCTTCAGTGAGCTCCAGACCAACGGCGGGATCAGCTCGAGTGGTGGGATGGTCTTCAATCACGAGGCCGCCACCACCATGGCGCAGCAGTGCGCGAACATGTGGAACGCCATGAAGTCCGCGTCCGACGCGGTCGGCCGGGCGACGGGCGCCAAGGCGCTCAATCAGCGCGATTCGGGCGCCCAGCTGGCGGCCAAGTTCGGCGCCGCCGCCGCGAACATGCACGACACGGTGAGCAGCCATCAGACGATCCTCACCGATATGGGGGAGACGTTCGTGTCGGCGGGTGCGCTGTATTCCGATGTGGACGCGTCGGCATCGGCCAAATTCCGGGCGCTGTGCTCCGGTGGCGGACAGGCGGGCGGGCAGCCCGGCCTCGCCGTGGAGGCGGCGAGCGGCCAGCCGGGTCTGGCCGTGTCGGGCGACAATGGCCAACCCGGCTTGGCGGTCTCGGATCGGAGCGGTCAGCCGGGGCTCGCAGTACCGGGTGATCTCGACATTCCCTCCGGCACAGCCCCGCTGCCCTACTCCGACCCGACCGCCGCCGGGGGCAACGGCTGGTCGGGTACCGGGGCCCAGGACTACGGCGACGCGGCGGACCTGAGCTCGGCGCGAAGCCGCGTCGCGGGCGACGGCACTCAGTTCGACCAGACCGCCGTAGCCGAAGACCGTGGCGCGCAATACGAATGGGATGACTTCTACAACCACGGGCGCTACATCGACGAGAACAGCGTCATCGGTCAGCTGAAGGAGTTCGCGCAGTACTGGTCGAACGCGAAGGCCGCGTTGACCACTCAGGCCGGTACCTTCCGAAGCTCCACCGATCAGTATCTGCATGAGTACGTCGGGAATTCGCAGGACACGGACGGGATCTGGGCCTCGGCGGGTGCGCAGAAGGCCAAGGCGGCAGTCGTGGCGTACCTCGACAACCTGACGAAACTGACCAACTGTATGGATCTCATGAGCACGAATCTGGCCTCCGCACAGTCCTGGCTCCAGCGAGTGCAGAGCGTGATGCCCGACAAGCCGATAGCGGGTTACGCCGATCTTTCGGACAAGGACGTCCGGGACCGGATGATGCAGCTGCGGCAATCGTGGGACAACCTGTATGTCGAGGGCGTCAAAGAGTCCAGCGCCGGAATTCCGCTCATGCCGGATCCGAAGGCGGCGATCGCGGTGACGGCGCTGGGCGCGAACACCGCTCCGGAATCCGAGACTCAGCCGCAGGCGCAGGAACCACAGCCGCAGGCGCAGGAACCGCAGCCGCAGGCGCAGGAACCGTCGAACGACAGCCCCGAGGCGGAGTCGGCGGTGCAAGAGACCCAGCCGGTCGAGTCCGAACCCGCACAGAACGATCCCGATGTGACGGATTCGAGCGATCAGCCGCAGACCACCGACCCCACGCGGCAAACCCTGCAATCGCTCTCCGATCAGGCGAACGCCGCCGTGCAGGCGGGCGTGCAGGCCGCGGAATCCGCTGTGGAGCAGGTCAATTCGGCGATAGACGACGCCGTGCAGAATGCGACGACCGGCGCCCGGCAATCCCAGGACTACGTGAACCAGCAGTTGCAGAACTTCGGATTGCTTCCCGGCAGCGGTAGCGCGGCCGGCGGGCAGCCCGCTGGTAGCCCGATCAGCTCGGTTCTGGGCAACGGCAGCTTCCAAGCGCCTCGGCTCGATCTGTTCCCTCGCGCCGGGACCTTGGCTTCGGAGAGCGTGCTGGGCAACCGCGCCGGCCTGGACTCGAACTCGGACAGCGCAGCATGGTCGAGTCCGATCGAGGGCGGGTTCGATAGCGAGAGTGTTGACCCGCAACAAGATTCACAGATCGACTTCACCGCGGGAGACGGCGCGTGAGCCCGAGTTGGTGCTTCACCGAGGCCGAGTTCTACGTCCTGTGGATGGATCACGCGGGTGAAGACCTGCCCGAGCCCTTCATGTTCACCTCGGCCACCCGCACGGCGGCAGCCTTCGAAGCCGAACTCCACGAGGCGCGAGAAACCCTGAGCCACAAGCTGGACGGCGATTGCCGCGCCGCCTTCGAGTCCGTGGCCAACCCCGACCTCTATCTCGTCGCCTACGGCTGGAACGAACAGGACCGCTGGGGCCAGAACACCCTGATCCGCGCCCGCGTCTCCCGCCGCGGCGCGAAAGGCTATGTCACCACCCAGCAACCGGGATCCACCTACTGGCGTGGCGGGGGCTACCGCATCATCGAATGCGACCCCCTGCGTCTGGCCGCCGAAATCATCCGAGCCCTGCCCGCCTGCGACCGAGGCAGCCAACGAGACTTCGCCCTGGCCTTCGATGATCAGGGCATGGACTACGACTTCGGCCACTCCCGCATCAGCGCCGAAACAGACACCACCGTCTCCCGAACCAAGGAATTCCTCTCGGCCCCCGCCGCCACGGTAGGCGAAATCCACATAGCCCAGGGCAGATCCGTCTTCGGCCCCCGAGGCCTCACCCGCCACCGCGTCACCTTCCGCGACGTGGAAAAGGACGGCCGCTACGCCATCACCGAAAACCCCTCGCGGGCACTGGGAGTGGACGACAGCAGATTCATCTCGGTCTTGGACGAGTACATCGAGAAGGTAGTCCAGGCCCTGGAAGACGAAGACGAGCGCGACTGACACCGAGGGGGAGAGGGTGGCGATATTCGGTCTGAGCGCGCTTCGGTATCAGGATCGGTGACGAGCGCTCATCTATGCTGTCCGGGCATCGAAGGCTACGTGTGAGGGGAACCCGTGGTGCAGCTACATCCGGGACAGTCGTTCGCCGGATACACCGTGGTCGGGGTCCTCGGCGTGGGTGGGATGGGGAGCGTCTATCTGGCCGGTCATCCGCGTCTTCCGCGGCAGGTCGCGCTCAAGCTGCTCGCGCAGGAGGTCTCCGTCGACGCGGAGCACCGGCGGCGCTTCGAGCAGGAGGCGAATGCCATTGCCCGTCTGGATCATCCGAGCATCGTCGGCATTCATGACCGCGGGATGGACGACGGCCACCTCTGGATCGCGATGCAATACATCCAGGGCACCGACGCCTCGCGATTGGATGCTCGCCAGGTGTCCGTCGAGCGGGCGCTTCGGATCATCACCGAGACTGCGTTCGCGCTGGACTTCGCACACAGCAGGGGAGTGCTGCACCGCGATGTCAAACCGGCCAACATTCTCCTCTCGGCCGCGGACACCGGCCGCCAGGAGCGCGCGATTCTCACCGATTTCGGCATAGCCCGTCTGCTCGACGCCAACACTCAGCTGACATCCACCGGAACCTTCACGGCCACACTGGCCTACGCCTCCCCGGAGCAGTTGTCCGGAGAGCCTGTCGACCATCGAACAGACCAATATTCGCTCGGTTGCACGCTTTTCGCGCTGCTGTCCGGGCAGTCACCGTTCGCGTCGACCAATCCCGGTCAGGTCGTCGCCGGCCACATCGGCAAACCCGTTCCCCGGCTCGGTCACATCCGCCGTGACGTCTCCCCGGCGTTGGACGATGTGATCGCCCGTGCCACGGCGAAACGGCGAGAGGACCGGTACGCGAGTTGTTCGGAATTCGCGGCGGCGGCCTCGGCGGCACTTACAGGCAGGGCGTTCGGGTCGGACGCCCGGAATGCGCCCACGGTGGCGCGAGGGCGACCTCCGGAACAGCATGCCCCCCAGCATGTTCCGGCCGCCCATGGGCAGGGAGCCGTCCCTCGGGCCGGACGCTCCGCACGAGCACCACGAACCGCATTCATGATCGCGGTTCTGCTTGCCCTCGTGGGCGGCGCATTCGCGGCCTTCAACGCCTACGCCATCTCGACCGACCTCGGCTATATCTCGACCTTGCGACCGAGGGTCACCTCCTGGGTCGGATTTCTCGTGACCGGCCTTGCCGCAGTACTTCTCGTCAGCGGCGCGCTCACGTTGCTGGCCCGCGTCTCCATCTCGAGGATGCTGATCGCGGTGGGCAGCATGGGATTGCTGGTCTCGTCATTGGTTCGGCTGACTGCCCTGGTCTATCCCCACCTCGGCTGGGAAATCCTGGGAACCTATCCGCACCTCTACTACTTCTCCCTGAACGACCACCTCGACCTGATCTACGGCGCCGTGGTCGTGCTGATGATTTTCACCCTGGCCGCGGTGTTCTCCAGGTCGACCCGTGAGGTCCTGCGGGAACCTCGAAACGGGCGATAGCTGTAGCGCAGGCCTGGCAGTCGGATAGGTGCTTGTTCGCGCCGTCGGCCTCGCGGACCAGGTCGAGAGCGGACCGAGCGCCTCGCTCGGGAACTCGGGTGAATGGCGTGATCGTAGGGCCGCGCTGAGATCAGACGAGCGTGTCCACGTCGACTAGGCTTCGTGGCGAGAGGTCTTGATGGCATCGTCAGCCTCGCACCAGGGGGTGTCGGGGACGGCGGTGCGCGGTTCCGAACTGGGGAGTGGTGTTCTCGTGAGTCTGCCGTCGCTACGAGTGGTGCGAGCGCGCTGGTTGGCGCTGGTGGCAGTTGGTAAGGCTGTGGATCAGGCCGATTCCGCCGGTCTCGTGCAGGACGGTTACTGGTTCAACTCGCCCGGTCGGACCTCCTCGGCGTTGTTCCCGCTCCCCGATGGCCGGGCGGTGTGGCTCGCCGAGTTCGGTTCGATTCCCTCCGCGCCCCCCGAGTGGGTGCGTCAGACCATGGCTGAGAGCCAGATCAGCCTGGATGGCAAGCCGGTGCTGTGGTGGGACTGGCAGCAGTGGGACGGCACCCGTGTCGCTATGGAGAGCGAATGGATCGCGATATTCCCCGGCTTCGAGTCCACCGGGGCCGTGGCGGAGGAGCTGCTGCGGTTTCATGTGTCGCCCACGTGGGGCGACGACGACTGGGATGGTGACCTGGAAGACGACGAAGACGAAGACGACGACGACACTGACGAAGGCCCCGCTCAATGGGCTCGCGATACCGCATTCCGATTCGTCAGGGCATGTGAGACGCAGACCGTCGACCGTGCGACTCTTCGTGGATTCGTCCTGTCCTGCAATGGGACCGAAGCGGGTGTCGACCGAGGCTACGACTTCCTGGTTCAGGCCGGATTGACGACGGAGACCAACCCTGGCCCTCTGGAGGACGGGGTCGACGGCCTGACCGAGCGGCAGGCGATCGACATCGTTCTCCGTCATCTGGCTTCCGCCTCAATCGATTTGACGTCCTACGCTCCCAAAGGCCTTGCCGCCCAGCGTCTCGAGCTGGGGTGGTGGGTCTACGCCCCGACCGATGAGATGCGGATCGGCGCGGCCTGGTACTACATCGGCGACGACGGAGTACTCGAGCAGTCCTCCTCGTCCTTGGGCCCGGACCTGGCCGCGCAGCACTTCGCGATCAACTACCGAAACCGCAACCCGGTCGCATCGACCGTGCCTTCCGGGTTTC
The DNA here is from genome assembly GCF_001613145.1 of Nocardia jejuensis NBRC 103114. GTDB lineage: Bacteria > Actinomycetota > Actinomycetes > Mycobacteriales > Mycobacteriaceae > Nocardia > Nocardia jejuensis. Next base: position 69,437 of record NZ_BDBU01000023.1, on the reverse strand, counting down.
CCCGAGGTCTGACCTGGGCGACCATGCCACCGACCCAACTGCCGATACCGCCGGGCTTCGACCGCCTGCATGTCTTCAATTTCCTCGCGCGTGCCCCACTGCCGGAGCCCGCACCCGAGGACATCGAGTGGTCGCGCCACAATCGCGATGACTGGCGGTACTTCACGGACCCGCACGTGGACCGCACCCAGATACAGCGCCACAACCTCCAGGGCGGCATGAAAGCCGATGGCCGCGGCGGATTCTCCGAATGGTGGGTCAACCCCGACTTCACCCCGACCAGGGAGTACATCGGCCTGGACCTGACGACCGAAATCGACCTGGCTCTGTACCGGCTGTTGATGGGCTACCGCGACATCGGCGAGTTCATGAAGGTCCTGGCCGATAGCACCCTGCACATCGTGCTGTCCCCATCGGACCCCGAAGGCAAGCAGTGGCCGACCTACTCGCTGGACGGCTACGACCACGTCCTGGACGTCTACACCTCCCCGGCATTCCTCCCGCCCGACGCGAACCCCTGGCTGCGCAAACAGATCGACGGCGGACAAGTAGCGCTGAACCTCAGCAGCCGCGAAGGCACCCTGATCCGCTTCAACCCGGGCACCAGGCTCTCCGGCCGGCTACCCGGAAACGATCTGCTCTTCTGGACGTGCGAACTCGCTCAGGCGGAGGCGATTTCGCAGGGCGTGGATCCGGCGCTGCTGTTCGGCCCTGCGTCGCCGGTCGGTAGATCGCACTGACAGGCTCAGGATTCCGACAAGTGGTAGAACCAATGTCGTTGCGCTGATCTTCAGGGGGTTCTCGTCGCATGCGCCAAATCCGTACCGTTGAGCTGATTCCGGGTGAGCTGACCACGCGGATCTTCGCTGGATCCAGCCCGGGTGGCAGCGATCTCTGGTGCTACGCCAGTGATGGGCTGCAGCGTCTCGGGCAGCGCGAGTTGGTGCTTCAGATCTTGCGGGACCGTCGCGACAAGCCGGATGCGGTCAATGTCCCCGAGTTCCCACTGTGGCTGATGAAGGAGGCGCACCGCGAAGCGAAGGCCGGCAAGCTCTTCGAGCCCGGGAAACGCCTCGCTCTGCCTGAACCGGGTTGGCGGCTGGGCATCACGGGGTTCCTCTTCGAGGAGTATTCGGAAGGTGCGGACCTCTACCCGGACGGCCTGACTCCGCTGCTCGCAGTCCCGATGCTGGAAGACGAGATGAAGGCCGCCGATATGTTCGGCCACGCACGAACTTTGGCCCTGCTCGGAGCTCAAGCCAGTACATACCCCTACCCCTACTTTTTCGACCGGCGGCGCAAACCGGTGCTCGACTACAAGCGGCACCAGGCGAAAACGACGCTGAACCGCACGCCGATGACCCACGCTCATTGGGTCGAGGTCGCCGGCGACGGCTCCGAAGTGCGAATCACGGTGACTCCGGACCGCGCCGACTGGCTGGCCTTCGTGCTGCGCGAACACGGCGACCGCGGGATCGCCCTACTCACCTCAGCATCGCACTCCGTCGCACGTCAACGCTTCGTCTGGACGCCCGACGGCTCGAACGCGGCCATTGGAATTCCCCAATCCGGGGTTCCCCTCATCGCGGGCAACTTCCTCCTCTTCGTCGCGACCGAGGGGGCATCCAATTCGAACAAGCTCGAAGACGGCTACGGCGTGGTCGTGACTCCGCGTGAACGTGACGACATCGCGGCCGCCTTGGTCCAAGGTCGTGAATTCCGTTTGCGCACAGGACGAGTCGACCTCGTAATCGGCACCGGTGCGATCGGGCACGATTCCCCGTTCGGCGCTTACCGAAATCAGGACACCTTCCGTCGAAACGAACCGGCAGCTCCGATCCCGTTTCCTCCTCCGCCACCACCGGCTCCGCCGGTGAAGTCCGCCCCACCGGTTGCGCCGATGAAACCCCCGCTCCTACCGCCCCCACCCGCTACCCGACCGACAATTCCTCCCGCACCCCCAGCCCCTCCCGCACCCCCAGCCCGCCGCGAGGCGATCGAGCAGCAAGCGGGCGCAACAGACCTCCCACCCTGGGTCCATCCGGATACCGCGGTCATGCGCGCGGCCGGTCCGGACAGTCGCCCGTACTGGAAGGGTCCCGCCCAGCCGCTGCTCCCGCCTCCGCCTCCGCCGGGACCGGGATTGCCGCCCCTCCCGCCGCCCCCTCCCGCCAGCGCGTCCGAGCGCCCTTCGGACCTGCCGCCGATACCCGCGTGGCTGCAATCCGCCCAGCCCTCCCCGGTCGCCCGGCCTTTCCGTGCGGTCGCCGTCGACCGCACACAGATCGTTCTGCTCTCCGAAGAGGCCGCGCTCGCAACAGAATTCACAGTCGAGATGTTCGGCAACTTCTGCGATGCCCTGTCGGCGATCGTCGACGAGGGCGTAGCCGCCGCAGTCGGTCACGACCTCGAACAGTTGGTCGTCGGAGTGGAACTCGCTCCCGAACGGCCCTTGAAAGTCAGCGTGGCCACTCGGGGCAGCTTCCCGAAACCGGCCGCACAAGCCCTTACCAACCGCCTCGACGGAATGACTGCACCGCCTGTGAGAGAACGAGTCATTTCCTTCGAAGTATGGTTCGCAGCGCGCAACTGACTGTGGTCGAGACAACTGTTCAGCTGATTTCTGCTGTCGACCGGATGAGTTCACGGCCGACTGTCGCCCATTCCCTGGTGCCCATTCTTGTTGGCTAGACTCGGCTCACTGGAAGGCGAGACTCGGAATCTCGCGAGGATGGGTTGTCGGCTACAACCGATGTCGGACACAGTCCTCGGGGCCGTATGAAAAGTCGGAGAGGAGCCGAAACGTGCCTGACTGGGACGGGAGTAGGTTGCTGCGGCGTGAGGCCGTGCTGGAGGAAGGCAATCGACTCAAGGCTCGATATGACGAGGGCGGATACACGGCCGAGGGGAAGTTGGCCATCTCCCGTGTATTCGAACTACAAGACGAGTACCGGCACCTTCTGCCCGAAGTCTTGGTCGCTCGCTGTCCGTTCACCGGTACCGCTATCAGCTGGCCCCTGGACAATGCTGACCTCGACGGCTGGTTCTGGAATCGGGAGAACCCGATCCGCAGACTCGTGAACCCGGTAGCGCGCACCTGGCTTGCCATGGGCGGAGCCATACGACTCACCCCACCCGTGGAACCGACCCCGTTCCCCCGGATGCCGGGCCCCGATGTCCCCTACGTAGTACCGCGAATCTTGGACCTGGCCGACGTCCGTGCAGTCGTGTCGGAGGTTCCCATCGGTCCCCACACCGGTTGGGCCATAACCTATTTCGCTGAAACGCGACCGATCGGCGTTGCGTTGGAGAACCTTTGGGGAAGTAGGGAGTACGACGTCTACGGCCCTGGTGGGCGCTGGAAAGCGTGGAACGAGCATCGCCAATCCATCCGGGACTACGACTTCGACCTGCGACCTTGGCTCGACTCGGGAAAGCTGCTGTGGATCGCGCCCGGCGACGTCGACGCGATCTTGCGTGAGGGTTCGTCGGAATGCCCATTTGTGGATATCGACGGGGAGCGCCGCCTGCAGCTCATTCGCAACGGCGAAATCACGCGATACTGAACGCGTGCATGGGCGCGCGTTCATGGGTGCCGGGCTGGGGTACTACGTGGGAAACTCCCCCAACCAGGTTCGATGCAAGATATGCTCGGGTAGATAATCGGACTCGACATCGATCGGGAAGTCCGCGTCGTATGCAAGGCAAGCCATCGCGAGTGGCCCAGCCGCTATGAAGCCGATACGGCTGGTCTTGCGGTTATCCTCTTCCGAGTCCCAGAAGCGGTCATGCAGTCGTAGTGCCTCTGCCAGCGTATCGTTGAATTCCTCGCGCTGTTCGTCGAAGAACCTGTAGAACAGATTGATCGGCGGAAAAAGGATTTCGAGCATCAGGTCCGCAGGCGCGATCCGAGTATTTCCCGGATTTGTGCCTTCGAATGCCGCCCGCAGTTTGCTCGGAAGATCCGTATCTTCGGACCAATAGGCCTGCAGCGTCGCAATCCAGTCGTAGATGTACTCGTCGTACATCGACCCTGTGGCGCGGAGAAGTTCGATCGGGACCGCCGCGAGCATGTTCAATCGTGCCTGATCTCGGCACATGATTGCGAAGTAGAACGCGGTCACCCAGTTGCCGGCGTCAGCGATCCCGCGAGTGGAGCCGGCAGGAAATTCGAGAGTCTGCTCTCCGAACCGTATTTCGACAGTCCCTTCGGTGCCGAGCGCGACAGCGAAGATCGCGGAGGACGCCTGCATTACCTGGACGTAGGCCTGCCAGGTCTCGAGCTCGCCGGCTGAGGGGTTCCGGTAGGAGCGCAGTCCGGCAAGTCGCAGTGAGTTCTGCAGGAGCCTCTTGAGGTCCCGCGGGTTCTCTTCTACGTAGCTGAGTGTGTTCGCAATCCCTTTGGCGATTCGTCCGAATTCGCCCTCGGCATCGGGAATGTCGACGTGGTGCCTAGCTGCTGCCCTGGTAGCCACCTGGTTGTGCCTCCCTGTCGAGATCGAAATACTTCAGATCGTAACCGCTGTAGACGTCCCCATTCACTGCGGCTTGGACCAGGACATACTCGAGCCGGCCATTGCGCAGCGCGGCCCGCAGCTCGGCCGCAATGTCGTCTTCGCCGTTGTTCTGTTCTTGGCCACGCTCTTCCATCGCATCAAGAATTGCTTCGAAGTAGTCGAGACGTCCCTGCTGGACGCGCTGGCCATTGGGCAGAGTGCAGGCGCCGAGCTCGGCGCTCGGTCCCTTGGCCTCGACGACGACGTAGGTCCCGTCGGGTAGTCGAAAGACCTGGTCGAACTGCCGTTGGCCGAAACCTAGGTCGGGTAGCTCGACCCGGGTCGCTCCCGGGAAGTGTTCCGGAACAGCATGGCGTTCAGCTGCATGCTCTCCCATCTTCTCTCCGAGTTTTGTCACCTTCGCATGTGGTTCCCTGTGAACTTCCTTCTTGGCGTCAAGATCTGCCTCGGTCCTGTCGCGATCAGCCTTGGCGAGGTCATGTTCCCGCTGTGAATCGGGACTGTTCTCGGCCTCGAGTGATTGCTCGGCGCCCTGTAGCCGCGCTTTCGCGGCCTTGAAGTCTTTTTTGGCTTGCTCGAGCGGTGCATGGAGCGGCTGATCGAGGTCGATCGCTCCGCGACGCTCCTTCGCGATGGCGTCGAGATCTTGCTTGACCGCAGCGGGAAGCGTTTTCGTGCTGCCGTCAGGCGCTCCAGTCGGACTGTCCTTGAATTTTTTGGGTAGCGGTGGCGGGGCGTCCTCTGCTGAAATCCACTTGCCTGGTCGCTTGGGATCAGGCCTGAGCTGGGGCAAAGGGTAGCCGTCGATCAGCTTGTCGACGTTCCGGCGATAGCCTCGTTTGTCGTAGTGGTCTTTGAACCACGTAGAGGTTTCGTCGTTCGCCATGTCGACGCGCTCCTGCGCGATCTCTTTCGGAGTTTTTCCTTCGGTGGTGGCCGTACCCGGTTCGGCATCCGCATGTGGTGCAGTGGTTTCGGACGTGGAGTGAAGAGACTTCAGCGATCGGAAGATGTCGGCGGGGTCTGCGCCTTCGGCGGCCGCCTGTCGGATCGTGGCCAGTTGATGAGTGGGGGAACCGAGGTCCACCGGGTTCTCGACTTCTGGGTTCGACCACGCCCGGTATGAATCGTGGTTGAAGTCGGGGTGGTTCGCGAGATCGATCGCGAGGTCGCGTAGCCGATCGATCTCGGCGTCGACTTGCCGGCGAGTCTTCTCGTCGAAATCGGCGCGTTCGTCCGGGGTTGCCTCGGGATTGGTTTCGTCGAAGTGGTCCAGTGACCTCTGGTGAGCGGTGTCGGCGAGGTCTTGCAGGTCAGATTCCAGGTGCCAGGGAGCCATCTCCCGGTCGATGGCAGCGAGGTCCTTGTCTGCCCACGTGGCGACAGGGTCTTCGTTCGGGCTGAACCGAATCAGTGGTTCGTTCTTGGTATTCGGGTCCGGATCGTATTGGTGGTCGTTGACGATGGGTTCGAAATTGCGCTGCCGCTGGAACTCGGTGGCGGGTTCCCAGTACGCGTGCGGGCCGTGCATGATGCCGGCGTCCAAACCGATCAATCGGGCGATATGTTGATCCAATTCTTCTGGAGTAAGACGTGTTCCATCGGCATGCCGGATGTCGAACAGATCGTGATCGCCCGTGACCGGCTTCCAGTCGTCTCCAACCTTGCCCTCGACGATTCCCTCGTCGGTGACCCGAAATTCCTTGGCGGCGATGAGTTCGTCCATATGCTCTTCGTAAGCGCCCCAGTCCTTTCGGCGATCCTCGAGACGCTTCTTCAGAGCATCGATCTGTTGCTGGGACATGCCCGTCGTGTCGGGCATCGACAGACTCTCCGGATTCAGACGCCCGACCAGTCCCTTGGCGTGTTCCGGCGCGCCCAAGAGGATGTCGTTGTCGTTGATCGTCTTGTCCTTGATGTCCATGGGCTTGGGCATCGCACCGTTCTGCAGGTGCCGGACGGCATCGGGGTTCGTCGGGCGGACGTCGATGATCAGGCCGTGCTCATCGGCGTAGTCCTGGATCCTGCGTTGATTCTCCTCGGGAATTCCGTGGACGGACTCGATCTCCTGCGGCGAAATCGGTGTGGGCTCGGACGGATTCGCGGCCTGTGAAGGGGTGTCGCGGTCCGGCGAAACGGTGGCTTGGTCGTGGTCCGTGTTGCCTGGTTGTGTCGAATCCGGCGTCGGCTGCTTTTCGGCGCGTTCGTGCTCGGGCTCTGACTTCGCGCTCGAAGGGTCGGGTTTCGGTTCCTGTGACGCGTGCGGGTCCGGCTCGGGTGTGCCGTAAGTAGTGGGATCCTGGTGAGTAGTGGAGTCGGTGTCAGACAGCAGTGCGCGGTGATGTTCGGCGAGGTAGTCGGCGACTTCCGGATCGTGTTGTGAAAACGCACGCCAGTTGGCCTCACCGGTCGTGGGGTCCATGAGGCCGAGGTCGTCGAGGCGAGCCCGCAGCTCCTCTTGCAGGTGTGGGATCTCGTTTGCCCGAGCGGGGGTGTTGAACGCGTCCACCGCGTCGGCCAGTGCGGTGCGAACCCGCTTGGCACCCTCGGCCATGGTCGGCGCCGAAGGTGTTGTCGGAGTGTGCCCGGGCTGGTTCTGAGTGGGAGTCAGCTGATGGTGTTCCGGGCTCTGCTGTGCAGTGGCTTGCTGTGGTTGGTGTTGTGCCGCGGGCTGAGTGGGGTTCTGTTGGGGTTGGTGCTGTGGCTGGTTCTGTTGGGGCTGGTGCTGTGCCGGGATCTGTTGGGGCTGGTGCTGTGCTGGGATCTGTTGGGGCTGGTGCTGTGCTGGGATCTGTTGGGGCTGGTGCTGTACCGGGATCTGCTGGGGTTGATATTGCGTCCCGGGCTGCGCTGGGTGCTGCTGAGGATGGTGTTGTCCCGCAGGTGTATTCGGCTGCACGCCCAGCGGGTGCAGCGGACGGCCGTTGGAGTTGAGGAACACCGCCTGGGTAGGACCGACACCCTCCGAGCGGAATTTAGGGGGCCAGCCATGGACCTGGCCGGTTTGCGCATCGACGAACAGGATCTTGCCGTTGTGGTTGACGGCGACGAAAGCGTGACCGCCGACTCGCCTGCCATTGGCGTCGACCCAATCGGTGAGGACCATGGCGGCGGAACCGGAGCCCATCTGCAGCAGCCGATTCTTGATGCCTTGAAAGTCGGCGGGAACGCGGCGACCACCGGTGAGGTTGTCCACGGCGGCGGGGCCCAGACCCTGAGTGCCCGAGGGACCGGTCAGTGCCGGGGCCTCGGTGGGGTGCCCGAACCAGGTGCGCAGGAAGGCATCCGAGCACAGCACGCAGTTGATGTTGCGACCCAGTGATGCCAAGCCTGGACCGTTGATGAAACGGACCCATTTCTTGAGCTTGTTTCGGCTGGTATCCGCATTGTGAATGTTCTTGCCCGGCCAGCCATTCGGCTTCGGCGCCTTGCCGGGGGCCTGTTGCGGCGGATGGTGAGTCGTCTGTGGGTCGACCGGAGCCTGGTGTGTGGTGCCCGCCTGATCCGGGTGCGGAGTGGCCTGGTTCGGCGTCGCGGGATGGGCCGTGGGCGTTTCGGTATGGGTCGGCGCATGCGCACTCGACTGGGGTGTTGTCGACTGCTGGGCAGGGTGCAGCTGATCGCCCTGGCGGGTGGTCTGGTTCGACGTGATATCCGGAGCGACTTGCTGCTGAGGCGAAAGCTGTTGTGGGGCAACCTGTTCGACTGGTCGCGCGCGAGGGCCGGGATTCTGGTTGGCATCCGGCTGCTGTGTCGGCTGGTTCTGCGGCGAGTGACCCGGTTGGGTCTCGTGCGGTGACGAGTCCGGTTGCCGCGGCAACGCCGCGCGCTCGGCCGGCAGCTCACGGCTGTGCGGCAATTGTTCGGCCGCGGGTGAACGGTCGGAGGGATGCCTGCCGTCGACGGGATCCGCCGGACTCTGCTGAGTCGGTTCGAGCCCACGATGCGGAGGCAACGCGGAATCACGCACGGGTGACGAAACATCATCGTCGGGATGCCCTGTGCGGTCCGCGTTCTCGGGTGCAGGAACGGACTGCTCAGGATGATGGGTGTAGTGAAAGGTCGGATCCTGGGCATAGGCGAACCGTGGATTGACGATCGGATCACCGATGCGGGTGGAGAGAATCTCCCCGCTGGGGGAGACGATCACCTCGCGCGGCCAGATCCGATAGATCTGATCGCTGCGAACCCCGCCGGGCAGGAGAACCTCAGCCTCGGTATGGCCGTGCGCCCACATTCTGGGGTCGACCGCGCGGGCGTCGTTGATCGTGGCGTCGACATCGATGCCGTGCGGGGTGTAGAGCTCGTGCACATAGCGGGTCTGCACGAAGTTGCCGTCCGGCAGTCTGCGCAAACTGTTCGTCTGCAGCTCGGTGCGCAGGTGACCGAGCTCGCGGACCGTCGCGTGTTCGGGACTCTTCGAGGCCGAGACGAGTCCGGAGCCGGCGGTCTGCCCGGTGTGCGCGGCGATGTTGAAATGTCTCGGGTCGCGTGGCGCGAGATCTGTGTCGAAAATTTCCGGGCCGCGAGAGTCCATGCGGAACAACGCATTATCCGGCCGCAGAAACGCACTCGCCTCCGTGCGATCTCGCCACAGGACGTTGTAATCATCGCCCGGGTAGCTGAGATCGATCAGCTTCGGATCGACCGGTACCGCGGAATGGTCGAGCGCCCCCACCGGAATCTCCCGGGTGAGATGCGATGGCAGGTCCGCGTCAGGGCAACCCGGCTCGAACTGATCAGAGGCGAGGCTTTCGAAACGCTGTCCGTGCGCGCCGATCTTGTCCCGCAGCACGGTGTCGAGGTACGAGCGATCGACGCGGGCAGCCGGACCTACGTGGTCGGGGCCGACCTCGTGTACTCCGGTGTTGTCCAAGGTCAGACGGGCAGCTCGGATGTCGGCCATGACATCCTCGGCCGACCGGTTGTTCGTGTTGGCGTACTCGGACACCAGGTTCTGCTGGTGCGGAGTGAGCGCTGGTGCTTTCGGCTCGTGGGGGAGCGGCTGTGGCTCCGCCTGCTGTGGCGTGGCTAGCGGGTCGTGGTCGGGCTGCGCGGTGCGGGAGTCGACCTCCGGGCTCGACCCGCCTCGGACGAAGTCCAGCATGCGGCGGAAAAGGCTTCGCCGCGGTGCGGGTTCGGACGATTCGTTGTCGAGCCATGCAGGTGTCGGTGGGTCTTGCGAGCCGTATGTCTGGTCGACTGCCGCGGGGTCGATATCGGAGCGATCGACCCTGGCTGTTTCTCGTGGTTGCTCGGTCGCAGTCGGTTGCGGCCCGTGTCCCGGCTGTTGGGCCGCGTCATCGTGCCGCGCGCCGTCCTGCTGCGCCGACGGCCGCTGAGGGGCGCTGTCGGTGCGACCCGGATCGCCATCTCTTCGCCCACCGCCCTCATCGCCAAGGCCCGCATTCAGGCCTGGATCCCGCCCCCTCCCGGCCAGGTCCCGTCCGTCTTGAACCGGCCCAGAATGTGGGCGGCGACCTTCATCGCCAGGGGACTCGAGTCGTCCGCCACTCTGATGCCCGGGTCGTCCGTACTGATCGTCACCTGTTTGTCGAGGTTGTTCGGACTGCTCCCGAACAGGTACGTCAGCGAGGTCGGGGTCTCCGTCGCCTTGCGGTACACGATGTACAGAGCCATCGTTTTCGGCCCACCTCTCGTAGTTTTCGCCGGTGCGCGGCGGGAGGACATCGACCCAATTCGCCTTCGAGTCAGCGTATTCGTGCGCTTCGCGGTAGGTGGCGTCCGGGTGTTGCCTCAGGTAAGCCGATTCCGCGAGCTCGTGTTCCAGAAGCGTGATGTCCGCTTGGAGCGGAACCCCTCGAGAAAGCCGCATCCATGCCTCGGCGATATCCGCGTCGGAATCGTAGCGTCGTGTCTCGTGTCCGACGACGTTGCCGTCGCTGTCGAAAACGTCGAGAAGATGCTCTTCGTCGAAGAGGTGTTCCTTGACACGGCCGAGCTCCTCTCGGCTGAATCCAGTGGTGCCGTCGAGGCGTTCGACGTCCACCAGGTTTCGGTGCATGTCGTCGACATCGGACTCCGAGGCGCGGAACGCCTCGTACGCGTTGTCAGCCCAGGCTCGTTGGCCGTCGATATCCAGCACGTTGCGCGGCCGCATTGCCCCGCCACTCTGCAGCGGGTCGCCGTCGTGGTGATCGGCTGGTCCGTGTTGTGACGGATCCGAGTTATCGGAACGTGTGGTGTGGTCAGCGTGGGGTGGTCGAGTCGCGGGGTCGGGTTGTGAGGAAGTCGGGTCGGCGGTCTTCGGAGTCGAGGCGTTGCGCGGCCCGAACTTCGCGGCGTTGTTCGACCGCGGGCGCGGAGCGGTCCCATCCTGGTTCGGGTTGGTGACCATCGGCATCATCGGCACGACCGTGCCAGGGTCCGGATGCTGTTCTCCCGCGGCATTATTGGAGTCGGACTTGGTGTCGCTCGCCGCTTCGGAACCGGTGCGCGAGGCAGCTACGGGTGTTGTGGGTGAGGCTGATGTCGGCGCCACATTGCTGACCGAGGCCCGGGGTTCGCCGACCGGTCGAGGTGCATGGCCATCGGTACGGATCTCGCGTGGTGCGGCGGCAGCCTTTGCCGGGTCGCTCGGATTGCCTGCACGAGTATCGCCCTGGTTCGTCGTCGACGTATTCGAATGCGGCGATGGCGAATTGGTCGCCGGTGTGTTCGTTGCGGTCGGCGTGCCAGTCGTATTCGGTGCTGTGGTAGCGGAATTCGGCGTTGACGAATGGGCGACCGGTGCTGCGGAAACATTGGAGGCAGTCGTCGCCCCGGGGTTGGTCGCTACCGGCTGCGCGGATTGCTGGTTTGCCGGAATGCCTTGCGCGCCGGTCTGTGTGGTGCCGTTCGTATCGGCGGAGTTGGCGTGCGCTGGACTTGTCGCGTCGCTTGCTCGTCCTGACGTCGTATCGGAACCTGGCGCGGAATCGTGCGATCGCCCATCGCTGACCGGCACACCGTCGTTGCCGACCGCGGCACCTTCATGGCCGACCGCTGCGCCGTCATGTTGGCCGCGAACATCGGAACGAGAATCGACGTCCGAGTTCGGGGAGGACGCGGGATCGCCGGCACGCGCTTCGGGGGAGTTGCCATTCCCTGCTGAGCCGGTGTCCGCGCCCTGCGGAGCTGTTCGGCTGTTTTCCGCTCCCGAGTTCGAGTCCGGGCTACCCGCTCGATCATTTCCGGGAGCAGACTGACCCTCGTCGCCGGGCGCGTGGCCGTCCTGGCCGTTCGTACGCGCGGACTCGGAGGGTGAACCGTTGGGCTGGCTGCTCTGTGCGGGATCCGCTGTGTGGCCGGGGTTCTCGGTGGCGCCGGGCGCGTTCTGGGTTGATCCGGGCGTGCCACGGGTCTCAGGCCCGCCGCCCGCGCTCGGGTTCTGCGGCCCACCCGCGAAGTCGCTCGACCCGCGGTAACCGTGGATCGCGCTCGGACCGACTCCGGACAGTGCGCCGCCGGTCAGGGAACGGGGATCGAATTCCCAGCTGTTGTTGATCAGGCCATTGGACAGCCAGGCCGCGCCGGCGCCCGCGGACCCCGCGGTCAAACCGGTCATCGCGCCGCGCGAAAGTCCTTGCAGGCCGCCCATATTGGTGGGTAGCGCTCGGCCCATTCCGAATCCGGTAGCGCCGCCCGCACCGCCGGCGATCGTGGAGATCGCCGCGTTGTTCCAGAGTGCCTTGGAGTCGTAACCGTCTTTGTGGCCGCTGTTGACCTGAATGGCCTGAACCAGCGCTTCTTGTGAGGTTCCCTGCAGCAGCTCCTCGCCGGCCTCCTGCGCGATTTCGCGGACGAGTTTCGGCAGTAGTTCCTTCAGCACCTCACGAGTGACGAGCCTTCTGAGGTTCGACACGATTCGCCTGATGAACTGCTTCGACAGCATGCGGAACAGGGTGCGACCCGACGCGAGAGCCGCCGCTTCCGCTGCGGGGGCAGCGGGTCCGGTGGCCGCGGCCCACGTCAACTCCGCGATGAGCCAGGCGCCGGCGATGTAGAAGTTGAGCTTGGCGGCTTGCAGCTCGTCGCCGAGGTTGTCGGCGGCCTTGGCCAGCGACCGGTAGTTGGTCGCCAGTTCCGAGAGCGAGCCGTTCTTTTCCGGCCCCTCGCCGTCGCGCAGCGGTGTGAGCCAGGCCAGGATCTCTTCCCCGCCGGTGCCGTCCGGGTACGCGTCACGGACGTTGCCCATCAACGTATCGAGCTCGTCGACGACCTTGTCGACATCCTTGGCTACATCTTCGAAGTCGTAGCCCATCTGCCACATGAGGTCTTCGTTGCCGTGTGGCCAGTCAGAGCCGACAACCCATTCCAGCCACTCCAGCCAGGATGGAAACTCCAGTGCCACATCAAACCTCGGGCTTCGCCGACGGAATGCTGTGTCGCATCAGCGGTCAGCGATCCTCGAACCGTGGCGTGAATCCCATTCTTCGTAGTCGACGGCTTCGGTGTATTCGGGTGCCGGCTCGGCTTCCAACTCGCGCCGTTCCCGCGAACCCGGCGCGGCCATCGAGGCCGCCGGCGGTGCGGTCGTTTCGAGGTCCGGCATTCCCTCGAAGAGCTCGGACAACTTCGGCATCTTCCCGCGTTTGTCACTGAGCGGCCGCATCAACTCCTGGGCCTTGCGGGTGACTTCCGCGATGGCCTTCTGCGCCGCTTCGGTTACGGCCTGGGCGATCTCGTCATAGCCCAGGTCGTCGATGTCGTCGGAGAACCGTGTCGCGATCACCGCGCTGTCGGAGTTCACGGTGACGGTTACTCGCCCATCCGCCGCGATGCCCTGACCTGTCAGCAGGGCCCGCTTGCGCGTCGTCTCGGCGATAGCACGCATCTGCCCGGCAAACTCATCGATGATCGAGGCCGCCTCGGCGTCCCCGTGCTCCCTGACCACGCCGAGTCCTACTTGAACTTGGCGGTGTTGGCCTGTTCGATGGCCTCGAGCCGCTGTGCGGTCGTCTCCATACCTGTGGCGAGGTTCGCGAACGATGCGGCAAGGCTGTCGGTGCCCTTGGCCATATTGCTGTAGCCCTTGGCGAAACCCTGTGAGCCGTCCGCGAACTGGCTGCCGAACGAGTCGTCACCCCAAGCGGACTCGCCCGCCGAGCCGGCACGACGACCGGCATTGGCGATCGACGTCAGAAGATCGGCGATATCTGTTGCGCTTTTCGCGGCAGTCCGAACTCCCTCCGGACCCACCTCGACTTTCTTGGTCATGAGAACCCCTCCCGAGTTCGCCTATCAAACCTCCACATGACACACAGTGGGATCGACTGTGCCACAGCTACACACTGATCTCAACATGGGGTTGCCGCGGGTCTCGGGTGAGACTCGGCTCACCGACCGGAGGTGAATTCACGCCCGCGTTGCTGGCAGGATCGAGTGATGTCGGGGGTGGATCCGCGGCGTGATCGAAAATCGATAAGGGAGTACCACACTGTGAAAAGTCCTGCTCTGGCGGTCTTCGGAAGCGTTCTGGCGGTTCTTGCGCTCAGCGGATGCGGATCCTCCACATCGGGCCAGGCTGTATCGAGCTCGGAGAGCGGCAATGCCGGCACCACGGCGGCAACTCCCGGGGGTGGTTCGGGTGGCGTCTCCCGCATGAGCTGCCGCGAGTTCCTCACGAAGGACACCGACAACGATGCAGGGATCGCGATCGTGGTGCAGTTGGTCGATGAGAACCCGGATATCGGCGGTGGCTATCCCCGTCTGATGTTGCTTCGATCCGCTTGCAAGGAGCCGGGGGCCGCGGACAAGACACTCGTGGCAGTGTCCAAATAGACTGCAGCGATTACGCTGCGACCACATCCACTAGGGAGGGGAACCCCGGATGGCGGACAACACTTTCACTGACCTCAAGACCAATGGCGGCGTCAGTTCCAGCGGAGGAGTGGTCTTCGACCCCGCTGCTGCCACCACGATGGCGCAACAGTGCGCAAACATGGCGAGGGCTATGAAGGCGGCGACCGATGCTGTCGGGCAGGCGCTGAATCTGAAGGCACTGAATCAACGAGACTCGGGATTTCAGTTGGCTTCCAAATTCAACGCTGCCGCGAAGAAGGTCCACGAAACAGTCCTGACGAGCCATTCCACCATCCTTGGCGACATGGGTGAGACGTTCATTTCTGCGGGCTCCCTCTTCTCGGAAGTGGATATTTCTGCGGCCGATAAGTTCTCCGCGCTCTGCTCCACCGAAGGGCGGCCCGGTGGGCAGCCCGGACTGGCGATCCCCGGGCAAAGCGGTCAACCAGGCTTGGCCGTACCAGGAAAAGTCAGCGTTCCATCAGGTGACGGTTGGGACCGGTCAAGCTGGAATCCCCATCCAACGCATCTGCCATGGTTGGATCAGCACATCGCCACCAAGGGCTATGACTGGTCCGGGACCGCTATCCAGGACTACGACGACACAATGCCCGAGGCATCGGATCTGACCTCGGCCCAGAGTCGTCTCAAAGGTGATGGGACACAGCTCGACAACACTCCTGTCGGTGAGGACCGGGGAGCCCAGTACGAGTGGGATGACTTCTACAATCATTGGCGCTACGTCCATGACAGCGGTGTTGTGGATGATCTGCAAAATTTCGCTCAGCACTGGTTCGATGCCAAGACGTTTCTGGCAACGGAATCGACGCGGTTCCGTAACGCCACCAACGGACTTCTCTACGGTTATCAGGGGGATACCGCCAAGACCGAGGGTATCTGGGCCTCGGACGGCGCGAAGAAAGCCAAGACGGCCGTCATCAGCTATCTGGACAGCGTGACGAAGCTGATCAACTGCATGGACTTGATGAGCGCTAATCTCGCGACCGCGCACTCCTGGCTCAAGCGGGTTCAGAACTTCATGCCGGACAAGCCGATATCGAGCTATCCCGGCTTGAGTGAAAAAGATGTCAAAGACGCAATGAAGAATTTGCGGCAGGCGTGGGACAACTGGTACGTCGAGGGTGTCAAGGAATCCAGTGCCGGGATCCCGATGATGCCGGACCCGAACGCGGCGGTCGCTGTGAAGCCGGTGGTCACGCAGCCTGCAGACAATAACCAGCCTCGAGGTAACGGAAATCCGTCGAACGGAAGTCCGAATACTCAGTCACCGAGCCTGAATACGGATCCGACCGATCCAGCGAAGGTGGATCAGCCCAAGGTTGACCCGGCCAAGACGGATCCGTCCCAAACCGATCCGTCCAAGACGACCACCACGGATCAGACGCAGCAGACTCTTCAATCCTTGATCACTCAGGCCAGCACCGTTCTTCAGGCAGGCATCACTGCCGCGGAATCGGCTGTGGAGAAGATCTCCACGGCCGTCGAGTCCGCGCTGAAGGACTCCACGACAACGGCCGAGCAGGCACAGGAGCAGGTGAGCCAGGAGTTGCAGCAACTCGGATTGATCCCGAACAGCGGCAGTCCGACCGGTGGTGGCGCTTCGGGTGGCGGTGGCGGTGGCGCCGGAATCAGCGCGGGGCTGGGCGGTAGCGGTGCCGGCACGCAGACGGCGAAATCGCAGCTGTTCCCTCGCGCCGCCACGACGGCGACGGTGACAGAGGAGGTCGCGGCCACCACGACCTCTCGTGCGGGGTTGGCATCGACATCAGCGTCGACCTCGTCGAGCCCGATGATGGGTTCGCCGATGTCTGGTGCATCTCAGGGGCAAGGTCAGGGCAAAGAGTACAAGCGCGCCCAATATCTCACGGACCGCGCGAATCTGGATGAGGTGCTCGGAGATGTGCCGGTCGCGGTCACACCGGTGGCCGAGAAGTGACAACGAGCTGGCAGTTCACCGAAGCCGAGTTCTATGTCCTGTGGATGGATCGGACAGGAGAGGAACCACCTGACCCCTTCATGTTCACGTCGCCGACTCGTACCGGTGAAGATTTCGATACTGAAATGCGCGAAGCGCGCGAAAGCCTGGATCGCAAGTCGGATGGGAATTTCTCGTTCGCTCTCGACGCCATGATCAATCCGGATCTGTTCCTGATCGGGTATGCCTGGAACGAACAGGACCGCTGGGACCTGGGGTCGCTGGTTCGCGTCCTTGCCACCCGCAAGGGCCCGAAAGGCTATGTGATCAAGCAATTGCCCGGTCCAACCTATTGGCGTGGAGGCGGGTACACCGTGGTCGAATGCGACCCTCTCCGGCTTTCCGGCGAAATCGTTCGTGCGCTACCGGCCACCCAGCGTGGAAGTCGTGGTGATATCGCATTGGCGTCGAGTGAACAGGACCTGGACCATAATTTCGGTCGCTCGGTGATCGCCGCGGCGCCGGACACCGCCATATCGCGAACGACGGAATTCCTCAAGTCCCCGGCCACGACCGTGGGCGAGATCTATGTCGTCCAGGGGCGATCGGAGTTCGGGCCTCGTGGTCTCACACGGCATTTGGTGACGTTTCGTGATGTCGAGGAGGATGGTCGCTACGTTGTAACCGAGAATCCGGCGCAGGCTCTCGCTGTGGACGAGGGCAGGTTCGTCTCGGTGCTCAACAGCTACGTCGCCGCCGTGATTCAGATCATCCGGGACGAGCGGGGTTGATCGGACAACGCGCCGATCGTGAGCGTTTCGTGGCGGGTGCCCAGAATCCGGACGGATCCAATCCGCTGGCGTATCGATGCGCTCATGTGATAGTTCTACGCATAGCAATTGGGAGGGAGTTGTCATGACCGAGGCGGGGGCGTCGAGTCCTGATTCCGGCGAGGGTGGGTGGCCCTCGGTGACGTCAGCGAACCCGAGTGGGTCTATTCGGGTGCGGACCACTGAGCAGGGGCTTCCCCTGGCGGTGAAGGTGGAATCGGCCGAGCTGCATCGGGATCCCACGCAGTTGGCTGGGGAGTTGCTGCGGGTTTGTCAGCGGGCTGCTGCTCGGGCGGGGCTGGCCAAGCGTAAGCAACTGGAAGAGGCGGGGATGAGTGCCGCCGGATTGGCGCGGACGGGGTTGCCGACCGAGGCCGACGTGGCTCGGCAGGAGATTGTCGAGGAGCAGGACTACGATACGGAGCCACAGAGCTGGCTTCGGACTGTGTGAAGGGGGAGCACGTGGTCGGGTCGATGGATGAACTCGAGGAGCGGGTTCGGCGGCAGCTGTATCGGTTTCAGGATCTGGCTGATCAGATGAAGGCCGTGCGGGGGCGCGAGACGTCCGAGGACGGTGCCGTCATGGCGGAGGTCGACGGGAACGGGGCGCTGCAGGATCTGCAGTTCAGCCATGCTGTTTCTCGGATGACGCCGGCGGAATTCGAGCGAGTCGTGGTCACCACGGCGGCCGCGGCTGCGCGGAATGCTTTCGAGCGGCGGGCCGAGATAGTCAACCGGTTCAATGAGGAGATGGCCGGCTGAAGTCCGGTTTGTTAACGCAACCTTGAGCTGGCGTTTGTGCTTTGCTATCTGGCACAACCCATTTCGTGCTTGTACTGTTATTCGAGATCTTGTACTTGGGAGGGAACCCGATGTCTAACCTCGTGAAGGCTGATTTTCAGCAGATTGCGGCTTACGGCACCGAACACGCGGGCATCGCGACTCAGATCGCGGGGGCTGCGGCAGCTGACACCGTCAGTGCGCTCGCTCAGGCCGTTCCGGTGTTCGGCCTGATCGGTCAGGACTTCCTGCTCGCGTTCGCTGTTGCACAGGGGAACTACCTGGCCTCCTCGGCTGAGGTCGCGGCGGTGCACGGGCAGACCGCGGTCAGCGCCATGTCGGCTGTCGGTGTGTATGAAGGCACCGATTTGACCTCGGCCGCAAGCTTCCTCAAGAACCTGTGACCGAAGCAGTCGGCGGTGTGACCGCCTCGCCGAACACGACGGTGCTGGATGTCCTGCAGACGACCCCCGTCGGGTCGATGCTGGACACTCCGGTTGCCGACGTGCTCAGCACGCTCAATCTGCCGCAACTGCCTGATATTTCGTCGATATCGCTGCCTGATCTATCGGGTATTCAGATGCCGACGTTGCCGAGCATCGATCTGACTTCGCTGATTCAGCCTGCGATCAGCATGCTTTCCTCGTTCGGCACCGGTGTGTTGAGTACCGGACTCACCTCGCTGATGTCGGCGGTGTCCAGCGCGTTGTCCTCGGGGGCGAGTGCCAGTCAGGCTGCGACTGCGGCGGTGTCGTCCGGCTGGCAGGGGGATGCGGCCGAAGCGGCGAAGACCAAGAGCAACGCGGTCGAGTCCGTCGTTCCGTCGCTGGTCGCCCAGAGCAACGAGCAGAAGGCGATTCTGCTTGCCGCCCAAGCGATTGTCGCGCAGGGATCCGCTGAGGTCTCGGCGGTCATCGCGAAGTTCATCGCCGAGGTCACCGCGAGTGCGGCGCTGCTGGTGACGCCGGCCGGATTACCGTTCCTGATCGCGTCGGCGACGGACACGATCACCGAAGTCGGTGTCATCGCGGCGAAAACTCGTGGAGAGCTGAGCGTTTCCACCGCTCAGATCTCCGCCGCCGGTATCAAGATCCCCGTTCCGGGCGCACCCAGCGTCAGCGACGCGATCTCGTTGGCCAACCAGGTCTCCCAGGCGGTGCAGCCGTTCACGAGCGTCGGCACCCAGGCCGTGGAGAAGGTCGTCGAAAAGGGCAGCAGCGTAGCGTCTTCGGCCGCCACGTCGATCAGTGACGCCGCGAAGTCGGTGTCGAGCAGCCTGACCGGTGGCGGCTCCGCGAACAGCTCGGACAAGTCCGCCGCGACCGCGAAGACCGTGGAGGAGAAGAAGACCGACGAGAGCGCACTCACTCCGGGCGACTCGGCCGGTGGCGGTGGCGGCCTCGATTCCGCTCTCGGCGGTGGTGGCGCTCTGCTCAGCGGCGCAGGCGGCGGCGGTGGTGGTGCAGGAAGCGGCTCACCGTCGAACCCGCTCACCTCGCGATTGAGCGCGGGTGAGGCCACCAGCGGCTCAGGCACTCCCAGCGGTCGCTCGCTGAGCCAGAACCAGAAATCCAACACGACAGTGCCCAGCATGATGTCGCCGGGCTCCGCCGCTGGTGCGGCGCGCGCGGGCGATGCCGGCGAGTCCGCGGTCGACAAGATCGCGAACCTGGTCACCGGCGCACACGGCGACGAGGTCGTCGGACTTATCGAAGGCGTGTCGATCCCGGTGGTCGGTGCGATCGAAGCTGTCGACGAGCCACCGGACAAAGCGCTCACTCTTTGATGCGCTGACTTACTGAACTGCAGGGGTAACAGGAGGATGGCATGAGCACCAACGAATTCGATGGCGTGCGTTTCGATTCCGCGACCGCGCTCGCCGCGGCATCACAGCTGGACGCGCTCGCGGATCGTCTCGAGAACGGGATGACGATCGAGCAGGCGAAGCTCAGCATCGCTCCGGCCGGCTCCGACGAGGTGTCGGCGCGGGCCGCGCAGACGCTGAACACCGTTGCCGCGTCGTTCCAGCAGTCCGGCGGCAGCGGCGTGGACGAGGTGCGCAAGCTGGCGGCGACGCTGCGCGCGCAGTTCGCGACCTACGGCCAGGTCGAGGAGCAGAGCTCGCTCGGCTTCGCGGCACCCGCGGTCTGAGCGAGGATCGCCGCCGATGTTGGAACCGACGACACCTGGCTTCACCGATGTGGTCTGGGATGCCAGGCAGCCGGAGCAGCTGGCCCGTGACCTGGTGACGGGGGCCGGTGCCATACCTGCCGCCGAAGCCGGGGTCGCGTGGGGGCGTCTGAGCGCCGGTTTCGCGGCGGCGGCGATCGAGTACGAACGCATTCTCGAAAACCTCGGCACCGCATGGGAATCGAAGAACAGCTCGGCGTTCATCGAGCGCATCCGGGCGCTGCGGGACTGGTTCACCAGTTCCGCGGCGGCGGCCGCGAGCAACGCCCTGCAGGCCGAATCACATGCCGCCGCATACGAACTCGCTCGGTTGGCGATGCCGGATGCCGGTGACGTGGAGAAGATTCGGGATCTGCAGCGCACGCTGGAGCAGTTGGGCACCGCGCTCGGTGCGCCTATTCTCTCCAAGGCTGCCGGAGTCGATGCCGACGCCGATGCGGCGAAAGCTGTTGCGGCACGGGTGATGCGGACCTATGAGGCGGCGACCGAACCGCTCTCGACGCCGTGGGAGGCCCAGGCGCCGCCGCCGATCACCGAGGGTATGGCGACCTCGGTCGTGGAAACGGCGGCACCCGCAACCGAGGAAGCGGTTCCGGCACCGGGATCTCTCGGTGGCATGTCCGGCTTCCCGATCGGGCCGATCAGCATCGCGCCGATCAAAACCGAGTTCCGGGTCAGTGGCAATCCGCAGGTCACCACGACCACGGAAAAGGTTGTGGCGCAGCCGGTTACAGTTCAGACCAGTGGTTCGGTGCCGATGGCTCCCGCCGCGATGGCGGGTAGCAATCAGTCCGAGGAGGAGCACGTCCCGGCCGCCGGCCTGGCCGGTGCGTCTCCGAGCGACGAGGAACTCGGCCTCAATTCGGGCATGCAGGTCGCTCCCGCTGTGCTCGGCGGCATCGACGCGAGTGCTCAGCGCGCGCCCGTCGATATCGCGTTCAACGCCGGGAGCACCGGGGCGGAAGTCGCGGCTCCCGCGACCGCAACACGAGAGGAGGTCAGCACATGACGACGCTCACGAACGACGGCGTGATCGCGCTGGCCGCACAACTCGGTGTGCAGACAATGCCGCTGGTGCTCTCGATCTCTCCGCAGCAGCAGTCGCACCATGATTGGGCGGCCGCGCAGCAGCAGGCGCGCGCGGACCTGATCTCGCGCCGCATCATGGACGCGCATGGTGATGTCGAACCTGACACCGCCGCAGCGCTTTTCGCGTTGGCGCTGCCGGATCGTGAACTCGCCGCGCGGATCTTCACCGACGAGGGCGCGATGCGCGTGTGTATCGCTCGCCGCGGTGAGGAGCATGTGCTGGCGATCCGCAGGGGGGACCAGCTCGACATTCGTTCCATCTGGGCCGACGGCTCCGGCGAATCACTCGCCCGGCCGATTCTCGAGGCTCTCGGGTCCTGCCCGCCCGCGGAGGTCGCGAACTTCAGCGCACTGTCCGCCGATCTGGGCGAACGATTCGACACCGCAATAACTTCGGAGGATTACACCAGCGCCGTCTACAGTCTCGGAGTCGCAGACAATGATGCGACCGTCTACGGACTGGCGCTGTCCTCCTGCCATACCTACGCCGAAGTGGTGGCTTACGCCTACACCGACGGCGTCACAGACCGATCGCTCGGAGCCGTCGTGGTCTACGACACCGCACGTGGCCGCATCGTGGCAGCTCCAGGGGTCGCCCCGGACCAGCAACTCTGGTCCACATTGACACCGGGCAGTGATCACCGTGTCGCGCAGGCGATCTCGGCATTGATCGACTCGCTGCCTGGGGGGAGGTGGCTGTCTTGATCCGCCGTGAGCTTGCCAGCTGATCCACTCCAACGGGTGATGACGAGCCGCATCATCCGCTAAACCCGCAAATAGGCAGAGACGAAGGTAAATACGATGGTTGCATCCGAACATCAGATTGCTCAAGCGGCGCAGACTCACATGGCTGACGTGGTTGGCAATGTCAAGTCTGTCCTCGCGAAGATCACCGATGCTGTCGACGCTGCGAAGAAGGGCTGGCAGGGCGACGCGAGCGACTCCTTCTCGGTCGCGACCACCAACTGGGACAGTGAGGCTCAGCGGCTGAACAAGATCCTTGATGAGATGGAGAAGCAGGTCGGCGTTGGTACCTCCACCTTCACGAGCATGGACTCCGAGAACCAGTCCGGATTCACCAATCTCGTCTGAGTCGTACAGACCAGCGGCGACACAACAACACTTGATAAGGAACTGACATGCTTTACGACAAAGCGACTATGACGGAACTTGCCAACACCCTGAAGACCCATTACGGGCAGTTGGTTTCCGCGGGCAGCGACATGAACGACGCCTCCACGAAGCTGCAAACTGCCTGGACGAACGAAAACACCGGCGAGTCAAACGGTTCGTGGAATAGCTTCCAGGGTGTGAAGACCCGTTGGGACAACGAATACGGCGACACTCTGGAGACTCTGAGCAAGGTCGCGACCGAGGTTGATAACGCTCTGAACCGCGCGCTCAGCGCCGACCAGAAGATCGGCGACGGCTTCTCCTTCTGAGCGGCATGAACCGTCCGGAGCAGCGCACCCCCTTAGGGAGGGGTGCGCTGCTGTCGGTAGAACACCCGTTACTGTCGTGTCCATAATTTCGCTCCGACGGAGGATTAGTTGCCAGCCCAATTGACCACTCGTGCCCAGGTCAATGGGTACCGATTCCTCTTGCGACGTCTGGACCACGCGTTGATCCGCCGAGATGTGCGCATGCTGCACGACCCGATGCGTGCGCAGTTCCGTTCTCTGGTCTCGGGCGCGATACTGGCGGTGCTGTTCGTAGCCGGTTGCGCGATATTGGCCTTCATTCGTCCGCAAGGGTCGATTGGGAACGCGAACATCGTGATGGGCAAGGATAGCGGCGCGCTTTACGTCGTCGTCAAGGACAAGAACGACGAGAGCAAGATGACCTTGCATCCGGCGTTGAATCTCGCATCGGCGCGATTGATCACGGGCACCAGCGAGACTCCGAAATCGGTGAAGGATTCCAAGCTGAATTCGGTGCCTCGCGGAGTGATGCTGGGTATTCCCGGTGCCCCTGCGGCGCTGCCTGGATCAGGCCAGGGCGATAAGTCGCAGTGGACACTATGCGAAACAGTGCAGTT
Source organism: Nocardia jejuensis NBRC 103114 (assembly GCF_001613145.1). Taxonomy (GTDB): domain Bacteria; phylum Actinomycetota; class Actinomycetes; order Mycobacteriales; family Mycobacteriaceae; genus Nocardia; species Nocardia jejuensis. Next base: position 46,253 of record NZ_BDBU01000023.1, on the reverse strand, counting down.
GTCCGCCTCCGGCGGCTCGGCTTCGTCATCCGGCGCGACGACGACGGTGATCGCGGGCGATCTCACGCTCAACGAGCGGGTCAAGCAGGCGGATCCCAATGCGGCCCTTCTGGTTCGCAGATCGAACAAGGACTACCTGATCTACGACGGCAAGCGCGCCGAGGTCGATCTGCAGAACACTGTCGTGGCTCGGTCGCTGAATATCGGATCGCAGCGTGCTCGTCCGGTCACCACTGGGCTGCTGGGAGCGGCGGTCGAGGTGCCGGCGCTGGTTCCTCCGACCATTCCGCAAGCCGGTGAACCCGGGCCGGGGCGGCTCAGCGGTATCCCCATCGGAGGTGTCATCCGTGTCGCCTCGCCTGGAGCATCGGATCAGTCCGAACTGTACGTTGTTCTCTCCGATGGGACACAACGGATTTCGGCGTTCACCGCGCAGATGATCCGCAATGCCAACTCCCGAGGCATGAGCGAGATCAAGTCGGTTACTCCCGACATGCTCGACGGAATCGAATCGAGGCACACCCTGCCCGTCGATGATTTTCCGAGTGAGGCACCGAGAATTGTTACTGCGGAGGATAATCCGGTCTCTTGCATCAAGTGGACGAGGGCAAGCGGCGCAGGCCGCGCGGATGCCGATGCCGCGGAAGGGCCCGCCGACCGTGCTTCGGTCAGCATGCTTGTCGGTACGCGCTTGCCGATTTCCGAGTCGGCCGTACCTGTTGCACTCGCCTCCGGCGACAAGACCGGTGACCGCATCGACAACGTATACATTCCCCCGACGACCGGCGAATTCGTCCGTGTCACTGGAATCGAGCCGGGTAGCCAGCGGCGCGACAGCTTGTTCTACATCGCGGACAATGGGATTCGCTACGGTGTGCCGGATAGCAAGACTGCGCAGATACTCGGCCTGGGCACGAAGCCCCGGCTGGCTCCGTGGGCGATCGTGGGCCAATTGGTGGGCGGGCCCACATTGAGTGCGAGTGATGCTCTGACAAGCCACGATGTGTTGCCGACCAGCTGACAACGATGTGGTCCGGCCTCTGAGCCGATGTTAGATTGACTTCCGACCGCGCGGTCTATCCCGCCGGTTCGGTGTTTCAGATGTATACAGTCCGCTGCTGGATCGCGGACCTAGGGGGGCAAATGCGGTTCCGGTACAACCGGCTCGCCGCAGTGGCATTGGCTGCTGCGTTGGCGGGTACGACGGCCGCATGCGGCGGAAACGGAAGTTCGGCGCCTGAATCCGCCTCGGCGCAGGATTTCGGGCCCTACTCGGCACAGCGACCCGATGGCAAGTACGACCAGGGCGCCAATCGGGCCCGGGGAATGATCACCGAGTCGCTTCGCTTGGGGGAGCGTGTGGTGTTCGGTAGTGAGATCGCACCCGAGGTGTCGGCGGAGCGCTACGCAGATGTAATCGTCGGTGAGCGCGGCCTCCCTGGAATTCAGCTCCATCAGGCAGCCGCCGCGCAGCCGTTCAATCCGTACGGTGGTTTCACTGCGGAAGCAGCGGACATTCCCTATCTCGGCGAGCATCTGAAGCAGCCGCTGGTGAAGGTCACGCTCATCGCCTTCCCCGATGAACCGTCCGCCGCCGCTGCGGCCGCCGCTATGGAGAGCGCCGATTTCGCGTTGAACGGTTCGAACACGCCGGTGTCTGTGCCGGAGTTCCCTGCGGCACTGAGTCATTGGATTCCCAGCTACGCCGATATCGGCAGCTGGATGGCCTACAAGTCCGTCGTGATCTCGGTCATCGCCGAAACGCGCGAACCAAAACTCGATCAGCTGACGGCGCTGTTGACCAAGACCTATCAACAGCAGGTTCGGAAGTTGGCGGATTACAACCCGGTGGCCCTCGGTGACCTGGAGAGCTTGCCGTTCGACCGCGACAAATTGCTCACCAGGTTGGTCAGCACCGGCGACAATCTGCCCGATGCTCGCAAGTTCGCGGTGTACGGGCCCAGAATGTACGCGGCAATGACGAGCAGCAACCCCGCCGACGTGGCTCGCGAGTACGCGGATCAGGGCGTTGAGGCAGTCGCGGTGTCGGACAACAAGTATCTGTTCAAGCTTCGCGATGCGGATACCGCCAAGAGCTTTACCAGCTACCTGACCGACACCCCCACGGTGTCGAGGTACGTCCGGATGGATGGATTGTCGGGCGCCGGGGAAGTCGCCTGCTTTCGAGCGGCAGCGCCGAATCCGACTGAGCCGCAGGCCCGTCGCTTCCGCTGCCTCGTTCCGCACTCGAGTTTCGTCGCGGAAGTCTTCAGTGATCAGGAAGCCGATGTCCGTCAACTCGCCGCGGCGCAGTACGCCCTCATGAAGGACGGCGAATGAGCACGGCCGAATTGCTGAAAGAACGCGACGGGCATATGGGGGAAATCGTATGAAGGGCTTGGGTTCACACGATCCTCGCCAGCTCGGGCGCCACCGCATGGTGGCCGTCATCGGCCAGGGCGGAATGGGCCGGGTATTGCTCGGACACTCGCCCACCGGACGTCTGGTAGCGGTCAAACAGGTTCACCGTCATCTGGCGAAGGATCCGGAATTTCGCGAGAGGTTCCGCCAAGAGGTCGCGGCGAGTAGCCAGGTGACGGGCGCCTACACCGCGGGAGTTGTCGACAGCGATACCGAGTCCGACAGTCCGTGGCTGGCAACCGAATACATCGCCGGCCCATCGTTGAAGACGGTCATCGAGGAGACCGGTCCGATGTCACTGGGCGGATTGCGGCTGCTTGCAGCGGGATTGGCATCGGCACTTGTCGAGATTCACCGGGCCGGATTGGTTCATCGGGATCTCAAGCCCGCCAATATTCTGCTTTCCGGTGACGGTCCGCGCGTCATCGATTTCGGCATCGCCCGGGCGTTGGAGGGCGGTGCGCAGCTGACCGCGACAGGGTCTGTCATCGGCTCTCCGGCGTTCATGTCACCCGAGCAGGCGGAGGGCCGGCCGCTGACCCCGGCGGCCGACGTGTTTTCGATCGGCGCGATCCTGGCGATGGCTGCGACCGGCGAGAGCCCCTTCGCCGGTACCGCGACTCCCCAAGTGCTCTACAACGTCCTTCACTCTGCGCCGGATACCGCGCGGGTGCCTGGGCCGATGCGCGACATCGTCGAGCGTTGCCTGGCCAAGGATCCCGCCGACCGGCCGACGCCGGAAGAACTGTCGGAGGCCGCTGGTCGGATCGAAGCGGAGCCCGTATGGCCTGGTGCGGTGCGCGATGTGATCGCGGGGCACCGGTCCGATTCTGATTGGTGGGTGGAGACCACCGCGAAACACGCTCGGTACGAGGCCCAGGTCGAGGGACTGAAAAAGCGACGACAACGCAATATGCGGTCGGTCGCAGCGGCTTTCGCGGTGATGGTGTTGTTGGGCGGGGCGGCTTTCGGCGCGCACGAGTGGGCAGTGCAGTCGGGGTACGCAACGCCCGCGACCGACCTCGCGGTGTCTTTGACCGGTGAACAATGGCGAACACTTGATCCCTGTGCGCTGCTGGAGAATTCGTTGACCAAGGACTTCGGAAGTCGGTCCGGTGACTTCTCGGACAGTACCGCTGGAGCTTGTAGCGCGAACTTCACCGACTCCTCGAATGCCAAGCGCTCCTTCGAGGTCACGATCGGCGGCACCGGAGACTCCTTGACCGGAGCCCTCCCTCGACTGTCGGGTGCCGTTGCCGGTTGGATGCCGATGTACGGCCTGTTCAAGGACGGGTCGTCGTGCGACCGCTGGGTTATTACGCAGGGTCGTCCGGCGGTCTCGGTCAAGTTGTCCGCCAAGATGTCTGGTAAAGGCGATGTCTGTCCGGCGGCCGAGCAAGGATTGCGTGCCGTGGTCGATCGGTTGGCGGTCAATCCGCCGCGACTGCCGCTCCCCAAGGACTCGGTCCGTTCACTCGACCCCTGTGCACTGGTGGAGCGAAAGCTGGCCTCTGAGCTGTCAGGGGCATCTATGCATCAGACGATCAGCCCGACGAGTTGCTATTGGTCAGGTGACGACTCGTACTTCAGCCTCACATTGACGGAGAGCTCACGTCCGGATCAGTCGCATCAGGGTGAGCCGACACAAATCGACGGTGCCACCGCTTACGTAGAAGACTCCTACGCCAAGTACCACTCTGCCCAGTGCGAGTTGACGTACATGGTTCGTCCGACTCGTAAGGACAAGGCAGAGGTGGTGAAGATCAGTTTCGGAAGCTGGAGAGATTCGCCGGATTCGTGCGACCGGGGTAAGCGAGTGTTCTCCACTGTGCTGGCGCAGCTTCCGAAATGACCATTCGAGCGCTCACTCCGGACGATCCACCGCAGATCGGCCGGTACCGGATCCTCGGTGAGCTGGGCTCCGGCGGTATGGGACGGGTCCTATTGGGTACCGGACCGGATGGCCGCCTGGTCGCGGTGAAGCAGGTCCATCCACATCTGCTCGACGAGTCCGACTATCGGGCTCGCTTCCATCGGGAAGTTGCCGCCACCACGCGTGTTTCAGGCGCCTTCACCGCACCGGTCATCGATTTCGACATCAACTCGTCGTCACCGTGGCTGGCATCCGTTTTCGTGGTGGGGTTGCCGTTGGACAAGGCGGTGACCGAGTACGGGCCGTTGCCACCGGCTGCGGTGAAGCGTTTGGCCGCAGGTCTGGCCTCCGCGCTGCACGCCATTCACCATGCCGGGCTTATTCACCGAGATCTGAAGCCCGCCAATGTCTTGCTCGCCGTAGATGGCCCTCGTGTAATCGACTTCGGTATCGCGTCCATGACCGAGAATCCGAGTGGGCTCACCGTAACCGGTTCGGTGCTGGGGTCTCCCGCGTACATGTCGCCGGAACAGGCGCTGGCGGAGCGGGTCACCGCAGCGAGTGATGTGTTTTCCCTGGGTTCCGTGCTGATGATGGCGGCGACCGGTTCGGGGCCGTTCACAGCCCCGTCGCTGGCGTACACGCTGTTCAATATTGCGCACACTCAACCGCACCTCGAGGCGTTGCCGCCTGAGCTGCGGGCTTTGATCGAGCCGTGCCTCGACAAAGATCCCGCTGCGCGACCGACGCCTGCACAGATACTCGATTTCCTTGGTGATCCGTTCGAACACGATCTGCCCTGGCCGGGACCCGTGCACCATGAAATCGACCGGCAGCACGCTGAATTGGCGGCTTTGACCGCTGATCCGAATGCGACGTCGGTGCTTCCTGGGGCTCGTCGTTCCGCTCTCGCGGGTGCTCGGTCCAGTGCCGATATCGGCGGGAATCAGCGACCGCGGAGCCGTCGTGTGATCGTATTGAGTGCAACGATCGCGTTTCTGGTGGTCGCTCTGGCGGTATCGGCCGCAGTGGTGTGGGTGCGCGGAAACGGAACTTCCCAGGCTGCTCCTCGAGAGCTGACCCTGAGTCAGGTGCGAAGTGCCGATGCGTGTGCTTGGTTGAAAAAGGCGCTGCAAGAGCCGATTCCGGCAAGTATTGCGCAGGATTTTCCCGCTGACGTCTCCGCATGGCAACTGACGTCCGCGGACTCGTGGAATTGCTATTCGGGGGTTCGTTTGGGTGGCCAGCAATTGACCTTCCGCCCCGGGGCGTATTTGTACGGAACGAATTCTACCGGTGGAAAGATCCCAGAAGGATCCTACGGAGCCGATCAGCCGATTCTTGGTTCTTCTGACAGCTCCACCTGTGACCGTTCGTTCAGGACCGTCGACGACAACCAGTGGGGAGTGTCCGTCTCGGCCGGCGCGAACTTCTGCACTCAGCTGGAGTACATCCTGTCGCGGCTTGCAGCTGTTTCGGAAATCCCTGTCCTGCCCGATGCAGCCACTTCATTGGTCTCTGTCGACCCGTGCTCGCTCGCAGATGGCACCACGCTCCGTCCACTTGTCGGGGCTCTTCCGGCGGTGCCCTCGGAGGTCGCAGCACATTCCTGCAAGTGGCAGGGGTCGGCTTCGGTGGAGATCACCACTCAGCATGGTGTCAGCGGCGTCGACAAATCCGATCCGGTGATCGACTTGGGCAACGCTGAGCAGTTGATCGCATCCACGTCGACGGTGGCTTCGATTTGCGACCGTGAATTCATTCCTAGGAACGGGACTGCGAACGAAGTCCTGACCGTCAGGGTGCAAACCGCCAACGATTCGAACGAAAACATCTGCGCCATAGCGGAATCCGTCGCTCGCACCGCTGTCGACCGGCTCCCGAAGTGAGATTGAACTTCGCCAGAAAGGGCTCGGACCTTCCTCGACGCATGATCTCCTAAACAAGCGTGTGTGCGAACTCTCCCGCACACACGCCTGCGATGAAGGCTGTCCACTCCTTCGATGTGTATCTGAGCGTTGTTCCCTGAGCATCGCGCAGCACGATCTCGTTTGATGTTCGCTCGATGGATGGAACGCCCTCTGCCCCAGGAAACTCGAGAGTATCCGCTGCTCGGCTGAGGAACTCGGGCCACGCTGACAACGGCACCGCGACCGTCGGATGGGCTTTCGGATCGTTGGACGGATCTCGCAAATACTTGCTGTCGCGAAGTAGCGCTGACGTACCGTCGAATCGCACCTCGACGCACGCTGCCCCATGGTCGGAGTGGGTCGATTTGAACCACTCGGAAGTCTTGGGAATGCGGTCGAGGAACTCTGGCCACGCTGCGTTCGGGACTGCGATGGTTGGTTGTTCGGCGGGATCATTTGTCGCGTCGCGCAGGTACTTGCTGTCGCGGATCAGGACTGATTCGCCCTCGAATCGCACTTCGACGCATGCGCCGCCGTTATTGCTTGCGGTGGCTTTGCGCCAGGTCGGGGCGTCGTGGTCGGTCATCGAGGTAGTCCCTCCAGTATCGAGTTGATGAGCTGGATCGAATCGGCGGGGCTGAGGGCACGCTTTCGAAGATCGCGCCACACTAGTTCGTAGGCCGCGAACTCGTCAGGTTTGTTCAAGTACATTGCGCCGGTGAGGGTTTCGACGTATGCGAGAGACGGCTCCAAGGGTGCGCCGTGTGGGCCTGCTGGGAAATCCATCATGATGAACGAACTGGCTGCCATGCCGCCGTGCATACCTGCTGACCAGGGCAGGATTCGGATCGAGATGGTCCTGCGTTGTGCGGCGGTCGATAGTTGGCGGAGTTGGCGGGCGAACATTTCGGGGCTGCCGACCTGCCTGCGGATCACCGCCTCGTTGAGGACGACATCGAGTTTCGGTGGGTTCGGTTTGGACAGTAGAGATTGGCGTTCCATGCGGACTTGGACGCGTCGCGCTATGTCGTCGGAGGCGACATACCCGGCGGGGATGCGCGCGAGGTGCTCGGCGTACTCCGCGGTTTGCAGCAGGCCCGGCACCAGTTCTGATTCGTACTGCCTGATCGCGGTCGCGGAGTCTTCCAGAATGACGTAGAGCGTGAACCATTCGGGCAGAGCGGTATCGGTGTAGTCGTGCCACCAGCCCTTCTTACGACCATTGCGGGTTTCGGCTGTCAGCGCGAGGAGGATGTCGCGCTCTTCGGTGGCCGCGCCGTAGACCTCGAGCATTGCTTTGACGTCGATCTCGCGGAATCGGACTCCATCCGCGCCATCCTCCATGCGAACGATCGTGGAACGACCCTTGTCGAGCGCGGCGGCTGCCTGTTCCTGTGTCAGGCCGGAACGTTCGCGCAGTGCGGTGAGGCGGCGGCCGATATGTCGTCGAACCAAGGCGGTGCCGATCGTATCGAGCGCCATGTCTGGGCCCTCCCGTCGGCGACGATGTGTCATCCAAATTAACACCGCCAACGAGCTTGCGGCCAAGGATCTTTCGAACTGGATCTACTTCACTTCAGCTCAATTGATACAAGCTCATTTGAGCTATTGCCAAGCGGCCTCGCATCGGCGCAAACTGTCAATGTGACTGGAGTCACAGTACGTTCGAGAGTTGGAGGGGGAGACCATGGCGATGCAGCTGCCGTCGAAAGACTTGCTGTTGGAGGCTTGTGCGGGGTGTGTTTCGCTATCCCATCCGGTGCTCGAGGCGGCGTACGAGTTGACCGGGTTGCACGAGGCTCGGCGGGTGGCGGAGGGGCCGGTGCTGGTCGACATCGACTGTGCGCGGGATCAGTTGGTGCGGGACATCGATCGGTGGGTGGCACGGGAGATGCCTCGGCCGTATGCGGCGGCCAGTCTGCACACCGAGACGCTCGGGATGGTGGTCGATCGGATGGCGCGGTTCTCGGTGGACGCGTATGCGGCGCTGTTGACCGCTGAGGCCGAGTGTCGACTGCACACCGCCTGGAAGTGCCTGGCGGAACTCGCACTGGCGTACGCGGATCTCTCGCACGATCTCACCATGCGGACCCGGCGGTTCCCCGACTATCCCGCACCGCGTCCGAGCGATTCCTGACCATCCCGCCGCGCTCGAGCGGTACTGACCACCCCGCGCCCCACCGGTGTCCGGCTACCTGCGTCACGCCCGAGTGATGTCCGATCGCCCGTGCAGTGCCCGGTCGATGCCTCGCTACCTGTGCCGAGTCCGAGGGACGTCGGACACGGCGACTGTCGAGAGCTCGAGCGCGGCGCGGATCGTGTAAACCCCCCGTCGAATGGACTGAGCGCGAAGCTGATTGCTTCGCGCTCGGTCTCGTGCGGCACCGACCGCGCGGGTTGTCAGACCCCCGCGGGCGCGGGTGCGCCGATGTACCGCTGTTCCGCGGGTGTGGTGACCAATTGGGCGGTGGTCTTGGTTGCCGGGGTGTGCACGGTGACGGTGTGGGGGGCGTCGGGGTGCTGCACGATCGTCACGTCGGCATCGGGCTGGTAGTGGCGGGGGAGGGTTTCGTGCAGGGTGATGACGGTGGCGGAGCCGGGAGGGGCCGTGGCGGGGACACCGTCGAAGACGATGATCGTGGCGGCGGGGTGGGGTGCTCGGGCGGTCATGGTGTTGTGGCGGGCGCTCTGGGTGACCGAGGAGGCCAGGGAAAGAGCGTGTGGGGCCGCGACATTCGCGATCATGCCCTGCCAGGCCCAGGGGCGGTTGGTGTGCACGACCGCGCCCGCGCCCAAGGCGATGGCGCGGATGATGACCTGCTGGGCCAGCGGGAGGCCCGCGATGATGTCGATGCGGCGGGAGCCGTCGCCGATCAGGGGGACCGCAACACCGCTGCCGGTGGCGTCGGCGCCGATGAGCTGGCCGCAACCGGCTGTGGGAACCGCGATTTCGGCTAGTGCCGCCATCGGTCCTTTGTAGCCGGACGCCTGCACCTCCTGCGCGCCGAACGAGAGCGTGTCAGTCAGAGCCCAGAGTTGGCGGCCGGGCATCACTTTCAGGCCCGTCACCGGCGGCGTCTCGAACTCGGTCTGCGTGTCGTAGCGGACGCGGGCGTCGACCTGGATGTTGTCGCGCGGCTTGTCGCTCTGGCGAGCATCGTTGTCGGCGAGCCGGATTCGCACGCTGACCGTGGTGGCCAGGCTGCGCACCGCCCAGATCGAGGCCAGGCCGTCCGCGTTGAACGAGTCGGGTTCGATCTGGAAGCTGGTGAGATGGATGCCGTTGTGCTCGAGCGACTTCGGGCTCTCGGCGAATTCGTCCACCGGGATGCCGCGGGTGAGTTCGCGGATGGCGGTGGTCATTTCGGCGGTGGTCAGCACCGAGGCGGTGATGCCGCGCGCGGCCAAGCGGTTGGCCACGCGGCGGGTGGCGACGATCGCGGCGCGCAGTGCGCCTTCCGGACCGCCGCCGCGGTTGTCCACCGCGTTCGCGTTCTCCAGCGGGTTCAGCCGCAGCACCAACCACATGGTGCGGTGCGCGATGGCCGGTAGGGGGCCGAGGATTTCGTCGTACAGACGGCCGAGTTGCGGGATGCTGGCGGCGTAGCCGGACAGCACGGCCTCGGTGCTCGCGGTGCGGGTGCCGGTGCTGATCACATCCGCCGAATCCAGTTCGACATCGTATTGCCGCAGGCACGAGGCGATCTCGGTGAGCGGCAGCACCTGGTCGGTACTGAGCGACCCACGGCGCAGCAGGGTCAGCGTGTCCGGCGGCGGATCGATGCGCAGCATCGTGGTCAACAGCGTTCCGTCCCAGCGCAAACCGTAACTGCCGCCCTCGGGCAGCGGGACGTCGAACAGCGCCGACTCGGTCATGGTGCGGCGGCGCATCTGCCGCCACCGGAACGCGACCCAGTGGCCGAGGCGCAGGCCGATGGGGATGCCCTTGACCGGAGCCAGGCCGATCAGTGCGGGTACGGCGGCGGCGATGGCCACCGCCCACCACGGTGCGGCGACCGCGACCGCGATCAGCGAGGCGAGCACCGCGATCAGCGCGACCGGAATCACCAGGCGCAGGGGGAGATTCCGGAACAACCACATCTCGTCGGACCGCAGTTCGGCGGGCGCCGCGCCCTCCGGTTGCTCGGGCGCGCGTGAGCTCCGTTGCCGCGTCCCGGGTTCCGGTGCGGCCGGTGGTCGCGGAGCGGGACGCGGCGGTGCCTCGACACCGCCGTGCCCGTTCGGGAAGTCGTTCACGGTCCCCCTAAATTTCAGTCGGCGGCGGACGCCAAGCCCAGCGAGGTGAGCATGGTCGTCAGCGCGGCCTTCATATCCGGCGCTTCGATGCGCATGAGCGCCGATTCGTCGATGGCGCTCAGATCGATGGATTCATCGTTGGCGAGCCGGAATTCGCGCTCCTCCTCGGCGGCCTCGATCAGGTTGCGGATGAAACGACCGTTGCCGGCCACGTCGACGCCCTTGCGGGGCTGCCCGCTCTGATCGGTGCTCTCCAGCTCGTACAGCTTCTGGCAGGTCTGCACCAGCTGCTCCAGCGCGCCGTCCGACAGCTCCGAATCCCGCTTCACGGCAATGACCTTGCCGATTTCGCCGAGTTCCGGGGCCGTGTAGGACGGGAATTGGAGACGCTTGGCGAAGCGCGAGGCCAGGCCGTCGTTGGAGGCCAGGAAGCGGTCGATCTCACCGTCGTATCCGGCGATGATCACGACCAGGCGGTCGCGGTCGTTCTCCATGCGGGCCAGCAGCGTGTCGACGGCCTCCTTACCGAAGGCGTCACCGCCCGAAAGTCCCTGCTGGATCAGCGTGTACGCCTCGTCGATGAACAGCACGCCGTCCATCGCGGTATCGATCAGCTTCTCGGTCTTGATCGCGGTGGAGCCCAGATGCTGGCCGACGAAGTCCGAGCGCTTGGTCTCGACGACCTTGTCGGTCTTGAGAATGCCCAGGCCGCAATAGATCTTGGCGACCACGCGCGCGATGGTGGTCTTGCCTGTTCCGGGCGGACCTGTGAACGCGAGGTGCTGACCGCGCGAAGAACTCGAAAGTCCCTTCTCCGCACGGATCTTCGCCATCTGCGCGCTCGACTGCAGCTTGGCGACCTGCGTCTTGACCGCGGTCAGGCCGATCTGCTTGTCGAGTTCGGCGCGCGCCTCGGCCAGCACCTGCCTGGCGCGGTCCTCGTTCTCGGCCTGGCGCTGCTCCTCGAGCGACGCGGCGGTGGACGGATCCCACTTGTCGGTGCGGGCCTCGATCACCTCCTTGGAGGTGATGGTGATGCGGTAGGTCCGATCGCGCATGGCGGCGGTGTTGGCATCGAAGTTCGGCGCCTGGGAGTAGACCTGCTCGAACAGCGACTGCGCTTCGTCGGCCTGGCCGCTCTCGCGCAGGCACAGACCGCGGCAGAACATGGCCGCGGTGCGGGCCGCCGGAATCGGTCCCGCCTCGGCCGCTTCCATGCGCCGGATGGCTTCCGCGAACAGCCCCAGCTGCGCGCAGGCTGTGCCCACCATCACATGTGCGCCGGCGGCCAGATAGGGATCTTCCCACTCGGCCGAACCGGACAACACTGTCATCACATCGGGCCAGCGCTGCGTGTTGTAGTGCAGGATTCCGCGCACGTACGCGATGACGCGGCTGTCGACCTTGAAATCCGGTTCGTCCGTCTTGCCGCGCCGGTGCTGGTCCAGTTCGTCGAGCACGCGCTCGGCTTCGTCGTACTGCTTGTCGGCGATCAGGTGGGCCGCGTAGGCCAGGTGGATCTCGGTGAAACTGGCGAGCGGGTAATCGATGTACAGGCCCGGCAGGAAACGTCCAGCAAACACGCGCGGCTGCAAGCCGAGACGGCGTTGTTCGCGGTACAGGGAGGTCGTGGCGGTCTTGTAGAGGTTGTAGAGAACGTCCTTGGTCACCTCACCGGCAACTGCGCGGCCGAGCCACGCGTCGCACATGGTGGGATCCCACTCGGTGGCGCGCTGAAACGCCAATTTCGCGTATTCGAGGTCGCGATTCGACTCTTGTCCGTCGATGCTCAACCCCAGTGACAGCACCCCCGCATCGAAGGCGCGTTGTGCCTGGCGAGTGTCGATCATCCTTGGCGAACCCCGAATTCGTTGAACCTGGTTAGGCTTTCGTTCACAATCCCCACCCGCGCCGGGCGGATCGCACCGACGGGGACAGTCGGATACATTATGGTTAACCGCCCGGGGGCGGCAACTGTTGATGAAGGTTGGGAGCAGTTCAGCAAGTGACCGCACAGTCGATCGGCGGCCTCGGAGCCGCTGAACCCGAATTGTGCCGCGTGTCCGTCATCGGGGGGAATACCCAGCTCGACGTCGGGCTGCCGGCAAACACGCCTATCGCAGCATTCATAGACGATCTTGTGAGACTCATCGATTCTCGCAATCCGGATCCGCTGGGGAGTGAGGACGGGGGAACACCACTCCAGCCACAGCATTGGACTCTGGCCAAATTGGGCCGCGACATGATCGCGCCCAGCCAAACGCTCAACGACGCCGAGATCTTCGACGGTGAGCTTCTCGTGCTGCGCTCGGTCGCGGCGAAGGAAGCGCCCGCGCTCTTCGACGACGTCATCGACGCGGTGTCGCGGCTCACCGGTGAGGAGTTCCGCGGCTGGTCCGCCGGAGCCGCGCGCTGGACCGGGCTCGTGGCCGCCGTCGGGGCCGTGGTGTTCGCCATGGTCCTGGCCGCGCTGTCCCGAAGTGACGGAGACGCGTTCGTCGCGCCGGTGATGCTGCTCGGCGGCGCGGTCGCGGCGCTGGTCGCGGCCATGATCGCCGCTCGCAGATACGCCGATGAGATCACCGGCACGATACTCACGCTGATTTTCCTGCTGCTCACCTTCGGGGGCGCGGGACTCGCGGTGCCGGGCGAGCTCGGCAGTCCGCACGTGCTGCTCGGCTCGACGGCGGCGCTGCTTGTCGCCGTGGTCGGGCATCGGATCATCGGTGCCGGTGCCGCCGTCGTGTCGACGGTGGTGACGCTGGCGGTCTTCCTGGCCGCCGCCGCTGCCTCGCGGATGATCTGGGATGTCGCGGTGCCGAAACTCGCCGCCGGGATCCTGGTGGCGTCCATCGTGCTGCTGTCGATGGTGCCGCGGCTGGCCGCCATGCTGGCCCGGCTGCCGGTGCCGCCGGTACCGACCGCGGGTGCGGCCATCGACCCGGCCGATCACGAGCCGCGGCCGACCATCGAGGGCATCGGCGCGATCGGTGCGACGGTGCTGCCATCGGCACACGGGCTCGGGCTGCGTGCCCGGGTGGCCAATCAGTTCCAGACCGGCATGGTGATCGGCGCCGCGATCGGGGCCAGCTTCGGTGCGCTGGGGGCAGCGGACGCGCTTGGTGCGGCTCGCTGGCAGGGCACGGCCCTCGCGATCGTGGTCGCGATCATCCTGTGCCTGCGCGGTCGCGCCTTCGCCGATCTCACGCAGGCGTGCGTGCTGATCGCCTCCGGCGCAGTCACTTTGGTGGCGCTGTTCGTTCTGCTTGCTCTGGGGGATTCAGACATGCTGCTGGTCTCGACCGGATTGCTGCTCATCCTCGCGGTGGGAGCTGTCGGTTTCGGGGTCATCGGTCCGCACGTCGAGGTGACCCCGGTGACCAGGCGCTTCAACGAGATCTTCGAATACGGCTTGATCGTGTCGATCGTCCCGCTGGTGCTCTGGCTCATGGATGTCTACTCGATGGCGCGGAACATATGAGACGCGGTTCTTCTCGCTGGACGCGAATTCTTTGTGCCGCAGCCGTTCTCGGTGGCGCCCTGCTCGGGCCGCCGGGGTCGGCGTCGGCGCGGCCCCTGGCCGCGGTGACGCCGCCCGCACCGGATCTGTCGGCGCTGGGGGAGGCCAAAGCCCTCAGCGGCAAGCCCGCGCCGCTGGTCACGACCGAACAGCATCAGATCTGCGCCGAGCCGTCCTTGAACGGGTCCGCTCCGCGCGACGAACCGCTCGGGCAGCGGGTGCTGGACCTACCGGCGGCGTGGCAGTTCAGCAGGGGCGCGGGGCAGAAGGTCGCGGTCATCGACACCGGTGTGAACCGGCATCCGCGATTGCCGTTGCTGCAGACCGGTGGTGACTACGTCTCCGACACCGACGGCACGGTCGACTGTGATGGTCACGGCACGCTGGTGGCGGGGATCATCGCGGCTCGCCCGAGCTCGGATGACGCGTTCGTCGGAGTCGCGCCGGAGGCGGAGATCCTGTCCATTCGCCAGTTCAGCGAGGCGTACAAGGCCAAGGATCAGAACAGCGGCGACGCGTCGGGCAATCTGAGCAAGTCCGGCTACGGCAATATGACCACCCTCGCCGCCGCCGTGGTGCGAGCCGTGGACATGGGCGCGACCGTGATCAATATTTCCGAGGACGCCTGTTCCACCGGATCGTCCGATCCGGTCGACGGCGCTCTGGGCGCGGCGGTGCGCTACGCCTACGAGGCCAATGTCGTCGTGGTGGTCGCCGCCGGAAACGTGGACACGAGCAACGGGTGCGACCAGAACGACGACGCGGGCTGGAGCAAGGTGAAAACCGTTGCGAGCCCGGCATGGTTCAGCAAGTACGTGCTCTCGGTAGCCTCGGTGGATCCCAAGTCCGGCAGTCCGTCGAGCTTCAGCCTGTACGGGCCGTGGGTCGGTGTGGCGGCCGTCGGCAGCGAGACCGTGTCCCTGGACAGCAAGCCCGGTGGCACCGGACTTGTGAACCGGCAGTTGGGTTCCCAGGGCATGCAGACCATCAACGGCACCAGTTTCGCCGCACCGTATGTGGCCGGGCTCGCCGCGTTGGTCCGCGCCAAGTATCCGGAGATGACCGCACAGCAGGTCATGGATCGGATCACGCGCACCGCGCACGCACCCGGCCCCGGTCGGGACGATCGCATCGGTCACGGAATGATCGATCCGCTCGCCGCCCTGACCGCCGAGCTCCCGGCCACACCGGTGAGTGACGGAGCGGACCGCGGCGTCGCCTTCCCCGCGCCCGAAAAGCCGGTCGGCCCAGCCCGTTTGCCCCGGCTCGTCGCCGCCATCGGGTCCATCGTGTGTCTCGCCGCACTGGGAATCGGTCTCGCCGTGTCGATTCCGTTCCGCCGTGCGCGCCGTGACGACGAGCTGCCCGACCTCGATTCGTAAGAACCGGAGAATTCCCCATGGCTACCGAAGGTTTCGTTCGACGGCCCCGGATCGCGCCTCCGCGCGCACCCGGCGGTGAAATGGCGCTGACCCCGCCACCGGAAATCCCGCGGGCGGTCGCGTCCTCGCTCATGAGCAAGCTCATGCCGGTGGTGATGATCGTCGCCATGATCGGCATGGTCGCCATGATGGCCATGATGGGGCGGTCGATCCTGTCCAACCCCATGATGATGATGTTCCCGATGATGATGCTCATGTCCATGGGCGGCATGCTCATGGGCCAGCGCAGCGGCAACAAGAGCGCGGGCGAGCTGAATGAGGAACGCAAGGACTACTTCCGGTATCTCGATCAGACTCGCCGCGAGGTGCGCCGGACCGCGCAGAAGCAGCTGGAAACGCTGGTGTGGAGTCACCCGGAACCGGCGGATCTGCCGTCCGTGGTCGGCACCCGGCGGATGTGGGAGCGCCGGCCCAACGATCCGGACTTCGGGCATGTGCGCGTGGGCATCGGCACGCACCGGCTGGCCGCGAAACTCGCACGGCCGGAGACGGGTCCGCTCGAGGACCTGGAGCCGGTGTCGACCGTGGCGTTGCGGCGATTCGTGCGCACCCACTCCGTGGTGCACCACCTGCCCACGGCGGTGTCGCTGCGGGCCTTCCCCGCCATCAACGTGGAGGGGCCGGAGGACGATTCGCGAATGCTGGTGCGCTCCATGCTGATGGAGCTCACCGCGTTCCACGGGCCCGACCACGTCGCGCTCGCCATCGTGTGCGCTGAGCCTGACTCGCAAGCGTGGGCGTGGGCGAAATGGCTTCCGCACCTGCAACATACGTCGCAACGCGACGGTATGGGCGCGGCGCGCATGATGTACGGCTCGCTCGGTGAGCTGGAGACGGCACTGGCCGACGATCTGCTCGAGCGTGGGCGGTTCATGCGCAATCCGCAGCCGACGGCGGGGCGTCTGCATCTGGTCGTGGTGATCGACGACGGCTATGTGAGCGGAACCGAAAGGCTCATCAGCGAATCCGGGCTCGACGCGGTCACCGTGATCGATCTCAGTTCGGCGGAGAACAGCCTGGCCGCCCGTCGTGGGTTGCAGTTGGTCGCCTCCGGCGGAGATGTGTTCGCCAAGAGCGCCGCCGGAACCGAGAAGTTCGCCACCGCTGATCAGGTGGCCTTCGCCGAGGCGGAGGCGTTCTCGCGAAGCCTCGCGCGGTTCCGTCTGGCCACCGCCGCGCAGATCGTGAGTCTCGGCGACAACACCACCACGACCGATCCGGGTCTGATGGCGCTGCTCAAGATTCCCGATGCCGCGCAGATCGACGCGATCAAGGTGTGGCGTCCCCGGTTCGGCCGGGAGCGGCTGCGAGTGCCGATCGGCACCACGCCCGACGGCACGCCCGTCGAGATCGATATCAAGGAATCGGCCGAGAACGGTATGGGCCCGCACGGCCTGTGCATCGGCGCGACCGGTTCGGGTAAGTCGGAATTCCTTCGCACCCTCGTGCTTTCGATGGTGGCCACGCACTCACCGGATCAGCTGAACCTGGTGCTCGTCGACTTCAAGGGTGGTGCGACCTTCCTGGGTCTGGATCCGCTGCCGCACGTCGCGGCCGTGATCACCAACCTCGAAGAGGAACTCGATCTCGTCGACCGTATGCGGGACGCGCTCGCCGGTGAGATGAACCGCCGCCAGGAATTGCTGCGTACCGCGGGCAATTTCGCGAACGTGACCGATTACGAGAAGGCGCGCGCGGCGGGCGTGCCGCTGGATCCGCTACCGGCGCTGTTCGTGGTCATCGACGAATTCTCCGAATTGCTCTCGCAGAAGCCGGATTTCGCGGATCTGTTCGTCATGATCGGCCGATTGGGCCGGTCGCTGCACGTGCATCTGCTGCTGGCCTCGCAGCGTCTGGAAGAGAACAAGATGCGCGGCCTGGACGCGCATCTGTCGTATCGGATCGGTCTGCGCACCTTCTCCGCGAACGAGTCTCGTGCTGTTCTCGGTATCACCGACGCCTATCACCTGCCCGGTGTGCCGGGCTCCGGCTATCTCAAGAGCGATGCGTCGGATCCGTTGCGGTTCAACGCGACCTACGTCTCGGGCGCCTATGTCGCGCCCCGGGCCACCCGGCAGGTCGGCGGGCGGACCATCGCCGAAGCGCCGCCGCGCGAGTTCACCGCCGGGATGGTGGAGTTGCTGGCGCAGCCGGAGAGCCCGCTCGATCCGCTGGATCTGCTGCCCCCGCCGCCGCCCGCGGACGAGGGTATTCCGGACAGTCTGCTGCAGGTGGTCGTGAAGCGGCTGACCGGACACGGCCGGCCCGCGCACGAGGTGTGGCTGCCGCCGCTGGAAGAGTCGCCGACCGTGGACATGCTGCTGCCCGATCCGGACTGGCGGTCGCCGGTCAACCGGCACGGTCAGCTCTGGATGCCGATCGGCATCATCGACAAGCCGTACGAGCAGCGTCGTGACGTGCTCACCATCAATCTCGCGGGCGCACAGGGCAATGTGGCGGTCGTGGGTGGTCTGCAGTCGGGTAAGTCCACCGCACTGCGCACCATCATCATGTCCGCCGCGGCCACCCATACGCCCGAGCAGGTTCAGTTCTACATCCTCGATTTCGGTGGCGGCAGCATGGCGGGCCTCTCGGGTCTGCCGCATGTCGGTTCGGTCGCCCCGAAGATGGACGTGGACCGGGTGCGGCGCACCATCGCCGAACTGACCGCGCTGCTGCATCAGCGCGAGGAGCGGTTCGCGCAGCTCGGCATCGAATCCATGGCGGAGTTCCGGCGGCGCAAGCACGCCGCGCTCGCGCAGGGCGCCACCGATGATCCGATCCTGGACGACAAGTTCGGCGACGTGTTCCTCGTCATCGACAACTGGATCATCATCCGCGAGGAGTTCGACACACTGGAGCCGATGGTCGGCGCGCTTGCCGCACAGGGTCTTTCGTACGGCATCCACGTCGTGCTCGGCGCGAACCGCTGGGCCGAGATCCGCCCGGCCATGAAGGACATGCTCGGTACGCGCATCGAACTGCGACTCGGTGACCCGTCGGACTCGGAGATGGGCCGCCGCGTGGCGGTGAACGTGCCGATGAACCGGCCGGGTCGCGGTATCACCTCGGACCAGCTGCACATGCTGATCGGGTTGCCGCGCTTGGACTCCGAGACCGATCCGCAGACGCTGCCCGAGGGCGTCATCGCGGCGCGCACCCAGATGGAAGCGCTGTACGCCGGTCGGCGGGCGCCGCAGGTCCGGATGCTGCCGCTGGACATCCCCCGGGATCAGGTGGTGGAGATCGCGCGTCAGCACGGGATCGTGCAGAGCGCCACCAAGGTGGTCATCGGTCTCGGCGAAACCGAACTGCAGCCGCTGGTACTGGATTTCGGCGCGGACCCGCACCTGATGGCGTTCGCCGACGTGGAGTGCGGCAAGACCACGTTGCTGCGCAACATCATTCGCGGCATCGCGGACAACTCCACCGCCGATCAGGCTCGCGTCATTCTGATCGACTACCGCCGCAGCCTGCTCGGAACGCTGGAGGGTGATCAGCTGGCCGGGTATTCGACGTCATCGCAGACCTCGGGCGGCATGATCATGGAGGTCGTCAACTACCTCTCCAAGCGCATTCCGGGCTCCGACATCACGCCCCAGCAGCTGCGTGAGCGCAGCTGGTGGACCGGGCCGGAGATCTATGTCGTCATCGACGACTACGACATGGTCGCGACCGGCGGGCTCCAGAATCCCTTGGCTCCCTTGGTCGAATACCTCCCGCAGGCCCGTGACATCGGCCTGCACGTGATCGTCACCCGGCGCATGGGTGGCGTCACCCGAGCCCTCTACGACGGTGTCCTCGGCGCCATGAAGAACATGTCCGTCGATGCCCTGCTCATGAGCGGCCCTCGCGACGAGGGCAAGATCCTGGGCGATGTCCGCGCCTCCAAGCTGCCCCCGGGCCGAGGCATCCTGGTCTCGCGCTCGCGCGGTCAGGAAATGATCCAGATCGCCAACCTCGCACCGGAGTAGGCGTGAGACACGACGTGCTGATCATCGATATCGATGGCGCACCGGGGCATGCGGCAGTGGTGGGCGGGTCGCGCAGCGGCAAGTCCACCACCCTGCGGACGATGATCATGTCGGCCGCGATCAGGTACACGCCGGAGCAGATCCAGTTCTACTGCATCGATTTCGGTGGTGGCCTGCTGCGGGATGTCGCGGGGCTGCCGCATGTGGGATCGGTGGCCTGCACGCACGATGACGAAATGATTCGCCGCAGTGTCGGCGAACTCCTCACCCTGCTGCGCGAGCGTGAGGAGCGGTTCGCTCGGCTGAGAATCGGTTCCATGGTGGAGTTCCGATCGCGCAAGCGCGCCGCACTCGCCGGGATCACGCCGGATGATCCGATCCTGCGGGACCGGTTCGGGGATGTCTTTCTCGTCATCGACGGGTGGGATGGGCTCACCGGGGATCACGAACAGTCCGCGCGCAGGGTCGATGAGCTGGTGGCACTGGGGCTTTCGTACGGGATTCACGTCGTGCTCAGCTCCGTCAGGCCGTCGAGCATCCGGCCGTCGGTGCGGGACCTGATGGACACGCAGATCGAGTTGTCCTGGCACACGGACTTTCTCGAGGCCAAAGCCCAGCTGAAGGCTCGATACCACGATCGCGCAGCTCCCGCGCCGCGAACACTGCCATCGACGATCTCGCGGGACGTCGTGCTCGAACAAGCCCGCGAACGGGGAGTGCGGCAGGGGGCGACCCGTGTGGTTGTCGGCCTTGTCGAGCCCGAACTATGGCCACTGGTGGTGGATTTCGGTGTAGACACGCATTTGCTGATTCTCGGTGATGGCGAATGTGGGAAGACGACGACGCTGCGCACCGTCATTCGCGGCATCATCGAGAACTCGACCGGTTCTCAGGCCAAGATCATCATCATCGATCATCGCCGTGCGTTGCTCGGCGTCGTGGACGGCGAGCACATGGCCGGATACTCGACGCACGGGCAGACGACGTGCGCCATGATCACCGATCTCGTGAACTATCTCGCCGGGCGGCTTCCCGGACCGGACGTCACACCGGAGCGGCTTCGGGCGCGGGACTGGTGGTCCGGTCCCGAAATCTATCTGGTCATAGACGATTTCGTCCTGGTGGAGACCCCGGATGTGGCTGACGCGCTGGCTCGGCTGACCGAGCTGCTTCCCCGGGCTCGCGACATCGGGTTGCACGTGATACTCACCCGCCCCGTGCGGGGCATCAGCCGAGCGTTCACCTCCGGCTTGCTCGAAGCGCTCGAACGGAGCGCCCCGGCGGCCCTCATCATGAGCGGTCCTCGTGAGGAGGGCGCGATCCTCTCCGGCGTGCGAGCGTCGAGTCTGCCGGCAGGCAGGGCCATCTCCGTCACCCGTGGCCGAGTGCCGGAGCTGGCCCAAATCGCCGAGCCCGCAGGGACATGATCGCAACAGGCGCGCCTTCGGGCGGCCAGCGGTGGGATGTCAAGCGTGCAGTTTCGGTTTCAGTCCCGGGGGCTCGGCGGTGGCGGCGGTGGGAACCCAGCTGGCGGTGGGCCTTTCGAAGAGGGCTCGGGACGGGCCGGTGGCTTCGGGGCCGGCTATGCGGGCGAGGGTGAAACCGGCTCGGCGGTAGTACTCGTGGAGGGCGTGGTTGGTGGTCCAGGCGTCGAGGCGGACCCAGGAGCGATGGCGGGCGCGGGCGAGGTCGGCGGCGTGGGAGAGCAGGGCGGTGCCTATGTTGTGGCCGGCGAAACGCAGGTCGACGATCATGTAGTGGATGACGACGGCGTCGGCCAGTTCGCCGGGGGACCAGAGGCCCTCGTCGGCGCGTTCGTTGACGGTGATGGTGCCGACGGAGATGCCGTCGATCTCGGCGATCCAGGTTTCGTCGTTGCGGACCGAGCGGGACACGGATCGGATGAAAGTCTCTATGGGGAGCCCTCTACCGGCCCGTGTCCACTGGTCACTGCCGCGCGCCGCCAGCCAATGTGTGCGTTGCAGCCGGAGCCTGGAGATCGTTCCGAGGTCGGCTGGACGGGCCTGGCGGATGCGCGTGGTCATGGCGAACTAGGTAGCAGGGAATTCTCGAAGGAATGAGAGTTGGCCGGTGGTAGCGGCGTGCCCAAAGTCTTGCGAATGATATCGGTGCCCGGATCGTCGCCGAGTTCGTAGGCGAGCCGGTTGCGTGCCGCGGTGGAACGGTGCCGAGTCACACGGGTGATGCGTTCGTGGGTGGCCCCGATGCGCAAGTGGTCCAGCAGCAGGGTGCCGGTGGCCACGCCGAGGACGGCCGCCTCCTCCGCGGTGGCGGGCCGGGCCACGACGGTGTCGCGGTAGGCCGTCTCCGCGAAACCGCGATCGGCGAGTCTGCGGGTGGTGCCCTCCGGAATGTCGTGCGGGCAATCGATTCCGGTGGCCTCGGCGAGGTCTCGCGGGTAGAAGCTGACCTCCCACGACCACGGTTCGTTGTCCAGATACTGCATGACGGTGCGGGATACGACCCACGAGTCCTTGTCCACGCCCAGCCAGTGCGCGACTTCCGAACTGGCCGGTTCCATCCTTGCGCTGAACTGCTTGGATGGCTCGCGGCCAGCCGCCCGGGCGATCTCGACGAAGATGTCGTGCGAGGACGGCGGGCGGTCCGGCCGGATGTGGTTGGTGACAACCGATTCCAGCACCTCGTGACTGCGCACGATGGTTCCGCGCGAAGTTGCTGTGTAGACGATGTTTTCGGCGACCAGGACCTGAATGGCGTTGCGAGCGGTGGTGATAGACACCTGCATCTGGTCCGCCAACTCGTTGTGGCTGGGTAGTCGATCGCCCGGTTTCCACTTGCCGGCGCGGATCTCCTCGCGGAGGAGGTCTGCGATCCGTTGGTACCTCGGACCGTCCGCCATCTCGCTCCTCGGTTGTTGCTTCAAGGCTCAGAAGTCTACTCCGGCGCGCGACCCGCCGTGTGAGGCTTGACAAGGACATTCGGAGGTTTATTGTAATGAACGTCCTGAATGCGTGGGGTTGTTCGTCGATGAACGCGAGGCAACGTGGCAGGTTCGGAGACATCGAATACGGTCGTCGTGGCGCTGCCCGACGTCTCCGCACAGTATGCGGAGATGCTCGAGTCCCAGCCCCTCGCAACCGGTCTATTACCCACCTCTGACCTACTCATGCGCGCGTGCCGTGGGCATCGGGTCATCGGCGGACCTCTGCTGTGGTTCGCCCATGACCTCGCGGTCCTGCATGAGCGTCGGCTGGTGGGGCGTGGCGGTATCGGTCCGGAGGTCGAACCGGCCGCCATCATCGAAAACAAGCGCCGCCGAACCGAATTGGTCATGGCGATCGACGACTGGATCGTGCGCTCGGTACCCCAGCATCGGCTGGGTGCGACCTTGCATACCGAAACGGTCGGATCGGTCATCGATCGACTGGCTGAGGCTTCGGTGCGGGCGCATCACGCGTTGATGACCCTTGACGCGAATGATGAGATGCTGCACGGTGCTTGGCACCATTTGGCTGAATTGTCTGATGCCTATGACGATCTCGTGCGCGATGTGCTCGCGGGACGGCGGCGGCTTCCGGCTTGGTAACGGGGCCGGTCGGTCCGGGTGGAGGGTGACCCGGACCGTCGGTTCTCTTCGCGTCAGTGGGGCGGAAGTTTGCCGATCATGGAGGCGAGGACGGATTCCGCGATGGCGCAACGCTCTTCGAACGGCACGCTGTAGCTACCCACGGCGATCCCGAGCCGTTCTCCGCCGTCCTCGACCGGACGATAGTCATAGGTGCGGACGCACTCATTCCGGGCATCGGTTGTGGGAGCGAGGATCTGCACGCCGTTCCCGAGGTCGATCGTGCGCTGTTGCGATGGGTCTTTCGGACCTTCCGTCGCCGCGCTCACCCGAATGGTCGAGGAGCCTTCCCATTCGCAGGAGTGGGCGCTGATCGTTGACGGGGAGGCGGGCAGCGGGCCGATGCGGCTGTTCAGCAGATCCCGGTCGAGCAATGCGCACGGATCGACCCGGTCCAGCGAAATATTCGCGCTCGACATCGGCGGGGATTCGGGGCGAGTGACCAATCGGCTGAGCATGTACTCGGCCAACGGACAATCGGTCGTGTCGTACGAGCTGACAGATGGACCCCACTGTTGTTCCGTACCAGAGGATGCGATTCCCCGCTCACAGGAGGAGCTGTCTTTGCCTGCGAGCATCCGGATCTCGCCCACGTTGCGATCGATCGGAACGAAGTCCTTCAGGGAGGCGCCCGGTTCGAACGTGATCCGATGTTCTCCGGCGCGGATGTAGCACCCCCACGTGGAGGTCATTGTTCGGCTCCACTCCGATGTATCGGTGGGCCAGCTGCCGGCTATCTCCGCCGGAACAGTGGAACCGAGTGCTTCGTGGATCCACGCGCACGCGTCGGCCTTGCGCAATTCCGCGATCGTAGGTCCGGATGCCGCCGACGGCACCTGATCCTCGGTGCTCGCCACGATGCTCAGCGCCGCGAGAGTAGCCACGACCAGCGTTGCCACGCAGGCGAAAAAGATTCGTATCCGCTTGGCGCGGGACGCGCGACCGAGTCGCGCGGACACGGCTCGGGGGCTTCCGGTGGGCGGGTTCGCGCCGGGGCGCATTCTCTTCGTGCTCGACTCCGAAGTCGGTGTCACCGTGGCGCTCAGGCGCTGGGACAGTGCGTCGATGTCCTCGCGGATCGGATCCGGCCATGCGGTCGCGGGTTCCGGCGGCCGACTCAGATAGTCCAGGAGTTGGGCGGTGGTCGGCCGAGCCTGTGGATCCTTGTGCAGGCAGGCGACGATGAGCTCGCGCAACTCCGCTGGGACCGAGTCCATTTCGGGCTCGGCGTGTGCGATCTTGAACAGGGTGTACGCCAGGGACGGTGCGGTGAACGGGCCGGTTCCCGTGGCCGCCATCATCAGCAAAGAGCCCAGCGAGAAGATGTCGCTGGCGGAGGAAATTTCCTTTGCCAGCGCCTGTTCCGGTGACATGTACGCGGGAGAACCGAGCACCGAGCCGACTTCGGTGAGCCCGACGGTGCTATCGGTGGCCTGCGCGATGCCGAAGTCGATCACCCGGGGGCCATCGGCGGCGAGCAAGACATTGCTGGGCTTGAGATCTCGGTGGATCACGCCGCCGTCGTGGATGGCCCGCAGGGCGGACGCGAGGCCGACGGCGAGCATGCGCACCGCCGGCGCGGGCAGCGGGCCGTGCCGCTCCACGGCCACGTCGAGGGGCACTCCGGCGATGTAGAGCGAGGCCAGCCAGGGCTCCGGTCCATCGACGTCGAAATCGACGACCGGTGCGGTGAAGGCGCCCGAAACCCGGGTCGCCGCAGTGACTTCCCGGCGGAAGCGCATCCGGTAGTCCGCCTCGCCCAGCAGGTGCGGATGGACCTGTTTGACGGCGACGAGGCGGCCGTCGGGGCCCGCCCCGAGCAGTACCCGTCCCATGCCGCCGGCGCCCAGCACACCGAGGATCCGGTAGCGACCCACGTGTACGGGGTCGTTCGCCGTGAGCGGGTCGATGGTCGTCACTTCGGCAACTCGGAAACGGCGGCCGCGAATGCCTGTTCTGCGCGAAGACACGTGCCGTCGGCATAATCGAGCCCGGCAACGTTGATGGACATGATTTCGGCTTTGCTCCCGGCGGTCGGGCGACTCAGATAGCTGATTGTGCATGTCTGAAAAATGCGTACTGATTCGTTGGCGTCGACATAGGCGTCGACGCCTCCGATACGAACCTTCTTCGAATGGTTGACGCCGTTGTCCGGTCGCAGCCCCTCGCCGAGGAACACCGTCAGGTCGTAGTCGGCTCCCTCGAAGACGCAGGTGTGCGGAGTTTTCAAGGTTCGGATAGCGGGATCGCCGACCGCGGAGAGGGCGGCCTTCCGGTTCACCAGTGCACAGGGATCCACCTGGAGAATCGATTCTGAAGAAGTCTGCAGCAGAGGTGGATTGACCGCGAGCCGACGCACTACGGTGGTGAGTCCCTGCTCGACCCCAGGACAGGCGTTGCCGTCGGGTACCTCGGAGGAGAGCTCGATGGCGAGTGGCTCGACCCCCTGTGTGATGACGGCCCGTTCACAACTCGAGGTCTCCTTGCGATTCCCCAGCACCGGCATCCAGTCGATCAGATCGCCTGTGGTCTGCTTCCGCATCTTCGCCTCTGAGATCGAGCGTCCTATCTCGAGTTTGAACGTCAGCTCCTTCCCCGACGCGTCGGTGAGGTTGGCCTGACAGCTTTGGGGGCCGTCATACGGATCCGGCTCGGAGACTGTCTTTCCGAGTCCTTTGACGACCGTGTTCTTCATCAGCTCGCAGGCATCGACCAATCGAAGTTCCGCAGCTGTCAAGGACACCGTGGGGGTGGTCATGGCTGTGGCGTGACCGGACGTTCCAGCCCATTGATTCGCCACCACCGCTGAGCCGACCAGGAACAGGACTGCTGCGGCCGCAGCAGCGATTCTCTTGATCGTCCGTCGCTGCTGTTGCCGAGCAGCGTCGAGTTGAGCTCGATTGCGGGTGTCTCTCGCGGCCGATTCGATCCACCACTCGGCGTCCGCGCGATGCGTGACGACCAGTTCCGATATCTCCGCGGACCACACCGGCTCGGCGGAGATCGCACCGGCCGCGTCGAGAAGTTCGGCAGCGGTGGGGCGTCGCGCCGGGTCTTTGTCGAGGCACGCGTCGATGAGTTCACGCACGCCCGCTGGCGCACCGGTGGTGTCCGGCGTGGAATGCATGACGTTGTAGAGGATCTGCGGTGTCGAGTCACCGGCGAACGGGCTGGCACCCGTGGCGGCCATGGCGAGCATCGCGCCGACCGAGAACACGTCGGCCGCCGCGGTGGGTGGATGCCCCTCGGCCTGTTCCGGGGACATGAACGCGGGGGAGCCGATCATCGAACCGGTGAGGGTCAGCTTCGAATCGCCCTCGAGGGCGCGGGCGATGCCGAAATCGATCACCCGTGGGCCGTCGGGTGCGAGCAGAACATTCGCGGGCTTGAGATCTCGGTGCACCAGACCGGCTCGATCCAGCTCGAGCAGTGCCGACGCCAAACCGGTTGCCAGTAGGCGGAGCCCGCCCAGGTCCATGGGGCCGCATTCTCGCAGGACGGTATCCAGAGACGGGCCGGGAATGTATTCGGTGGCAAGCCAAGGGGTTTCGGACTCGGGATCGCTGTCCACGACGGCGGCGGTGTATGCCCCGGTCACCTGGCGGCAGAGGGCTACCTCCCGTTGGAAGCGAGCGCGGAACTCGGGGCTGCCCGCTATGTGCCGATGAATCTGCTTGACCGCCACCAGTCTTCCGGTCGGCGCCTGACCGAGGAGGACCCTTCCCATTCCGCCTTGGCCGACCGCCGCGACGAGGCGATAGCGTCCGAGCTGTCGTGGATCCTGGGAGCTCAGTGCCTTCACGCGATGTCCCCTGCTCGGTGGTCGGCGTTCTTCTCGGCCGTCCTCATGCGGCACTTGCTAACAGCGCGTATTGGGCAGCGGCCAATCGCCGCGCGTCGAGATCCTGATCGCTGTACACCTCCACGACGAACTCGCCGTGGGTGATGACACAGCGGAAGTGGCGTGCCGCAAGATTTCTCGTCGCGGTCTTGGTGGCTTGGTAGCAGCTCACGGACGTGTTCCCGGGTATGCCGGTCATCGATTGATAGTCGAAATCTGTTGTCCCAGAAGCGAGGTACTGTACGAATTGCTCGGACTTGCTGGCGTCGGCGAGTCGGAACAGATACTTGTTGTAGGACACGGCGATCGAGGTAACTCCGAGCGCCTGCAGGGCCTGCTCGTCCGCCATGGGGTTCCGGATGCCGATGCTGTACGCGTGCAACCTGTAGACGGCGAAGTTCCAGGCATCGGGGGAGTAGTCGCCGGTCTTGACGATCCGTGTCAGTAGTTTGTCGCTGTCCAGCTTGGCAGCGGGCAGGTCGGCGACCGGAGTCGGGACGAAGCCGTCCAGATTCGCGACTTGCTGCCGCAGGGTTCTGGTCACGATATCCACGAGTCGCCCCAGATCGGGATCCTTGGTCGTCGCGAGTACCCGGATCACCATAGATTTCGAGGCCATCCAGGTCCCCAGCGAGGATACTCCGGGCCGCCAGTGGCTCAGTGCCGTCGGATATGCGGTTACTGCCACCGGGGCATTGGCTTCGTTGACGGTGAAGTCGGCGCGCTCCATGTCGGCTGCTGCCGCCGCTGCCGTCTGCTCATCCGGCAGTTCGATCAGTGCCACCGACAGAAACCCCTCGGGGTTGTTGTCTTGTGCGTATGGCCGGTCCGCGGCGAGTGCGCTGTATCCGGCGATGACGTTGTACTTGTCGAGCGCGGATCGTTGTGCCCCCGACAGCGTGTCCGTCACGCCGCGATGATCGACGATCACCCCGCCGCCCCGGCCTGCCGTCAGTGTCGGCTCGATCGCTCCGCCGTACACGATCCGCTCACCCAGCCGGATCGACTCCGCCAGAATCCCGCGCGCCCGGCTGGGCGTCTCGTCGTAATCCCCATCGATCCGCTGGGTCGGATAATCCCCGAAAACCTGTTCCGCCCCACCGCTTTCGTCCCCACCGCACCCGGCGGGCACCAAGGCCGCCATCGCGATGAGCGCGACAACGACGACCCGGTGCAACCGGAAACGCATGTGCCCCCTCGTTCTCCCACGCCGGGGGTGAACGATGAAATATGACCCCCACCAGCCGCACAGCGGCCTCGGGGTCAACCTAGCATCAGAACGACATGCGTTCCATTTGGTTGACCCGAGGCCGGTGGGATGCGGGGCTCAGACCAGGCTGCGCTCGGCGATGATGGCGGCCGCTACGCGCCGGCCCATGCGAACCGCGCCGTCCACGTGTTGGAAGCCGTGGCCCGCCAGGTCGGAGCAGGAGAAGTGCATGGGGCCCACCGGGTCTCGGTGGTCGCGGCCGTAGCGGGTCATGCCGCCGAGGTCGAAGCTGACGCCGTAGGCGCCGCGGGTCCATTCCTCGGCGCCCCAGTCGGATTCGTAGTAGACGTCCGGGGTGGCGGCTTCGGGGCCGAGGTAGCGCACGAAGCAGTCGATGATGGCCGCTTTGCGCTCGGCGGGGGTCATCTCGAAGAGGGCGTCGGCTTGCTCGTGGGCGATGAAGCCGACGATGGCGCCGTTGTCCACGCCGTGGTTGGTGTTGTCGTAGACCTCCGACACGTAGTCGGTATCGCTGAAACCGGTTCCCGACAGGCCCTTTTCGCGCCAGAAGGGGGTGGGGTAGACGGCGTGCGCCTTGACCACGAAGCCGAAGGACATGTGCTGGTACATCTGGTGACGGCGGCGCGGCAGCGGCGGATCGAAACTGATGCAGGAGTACAGGTTCGGCGGAACGGCCAGGATCACGCGGGAGGCGTGGACCTCGAGGCCGCCGTCGGCGAAAACGGTGACCTCGTTGTCGGACCACTGGATTCGGCGGACCGGGGAGCTGAGGTGGACGTCGTCGCCGAGAGTGGCCGCCAGGCGCTGGGAGACCTGCTGCATGCCGCCGACCACGCGCTTGTCGAGCATGAAGGAGTCGGTGGCCAGCGCGGTGTAGGAACCCTGGGCGGCGGCCATGTGCAGGGCCTGGAGGGTGGAGAAGGTGTGCGCGGGCTTGGTCAGCATGGCGCCGGAGACGAAGAACGTCACCGTTTCGCGGGCGTACTCGTTGTCGGACTGCTGCTTCATCCATTCGCTGAACGACACCGAATCCAGTTCGGCGGCAAGGGGATGCGCCCAGGGCTGTTCCGCGCCGACCTCGGCGGCGAGACCGTCGAGCAAGGCGATCAGGCGATCGATCTCGGCGGCGGTGTCGGCGGGGGCGGGGAAGACGTCGCCCGTGAACTGCTGACGGGTGCCGTCGGCGGCCAGGTAGACCGATTCGCCGTCGCGGTAACGGGAGAACGTCTGCAGGCCGAGGTCGGCGACGAGTTCGAGGGCGGCGGTGTGGTGCGGGGACAGCCACTGGCCGCCGATCTCGATCATCGCGCCATCGATGTCGCCGGTCCAGGTGCGGCCGCCGACCCGGTCCCGGGCTTCCAGCACGGCCACGGTCAGGCCGGATTTCCGCAGTTCGGTGGCGGCGGTCAGACCTGACGGGCCGGCGCCGACGATCACGACGTCACGGGTGATGACAGTCACGAGAGCTCCTTGCTGAAGGCCGGGCTCCTGGTGATAACCCGGGGATTGCTGATTCCAGTATGTGTGTGCGAACACGAAGCCGCGCCCGCCGCCGTGGCCATTCGAACGGCCCCTCATTCGACAGTCCGGCGGGTGGGACGCCGTGCCGGTCGAATGGACCACGGTGAGCGCGATCAGGTGGTCGGGGTGGGCATGGGCTCGTTCTGGGTGATGCAGTGAATGCCGCCGCCGCGCGCGAAGATCTCGCGCGCGTCGACCGTCACGATGGTGCGTCCCGGATAGACCTCGGCCAGGACGGCCGCGGCCTCGGCGTCGTTGCGGTCGGCGAAGCCGCACAGGATCACCGCGCCGTTGCACACGTAGTGATTGATGTAGCTGTAGTCGACGAAGCCCTCCTCATCGCGCAGGGTGCGTGGGGCGGGAACCGGAATGACCTCGAAAGGCTTTCCAGCAGAATCTGTTTCGTCGGCAAGCTGACGCATGACCGCCTGGCTGACCGCATGATCGGGATGTGCGGGATCGCGCTGATCGTGCACCAGCGCCACGCCCGGCGACGGCAGCGCCGCGACGATGTCCGAGTGTCCCCGGGTGCCGAAGCGCTGCGAATCCCGCCACAGCCCGCGCGGCAGCCAGATCACCGTGTCCACGCCGATGGTGCGCCGCAGTTCGGCCTGCACCTCGGCCTTGCTCATACCGGGATTGCGGTACGGGTCCAGCTGGACGGTCTCGGTCACGATGACCGTGCCCGCTCCGTCCACCTGGATGCCGCCGCCCTCGTTCACGAGTTCAGAGTTCACGATCGGTACTCCGGCCGCGGCGGCGACCGCCCGGCCGATGTGCCGATCGTTGTCCCAGCGGGCCCAATCCTGTTGTCCCCAACCGTTGAACACCCAGTCCACGGCCGAGACCGAGCCGTCGTCGGCATGGACGAAGGTCGGTCCGATATCGCGCATCCAGGCGTCGTCGAGCGGGGCTTCGAGGATCTCGATCGCGCCGGACAGGGTGGCGCGGGCGACTTGCGCGTCGGCGGGATCCACGACCATGGTGACCGGTTCGAACTCGGCCACGGCGTGGGCCACCGCGGTCCATGCGGCGCGGGCCTCGGCCACCGATTCCGCGGTCTCGGTGATGGTGGACCCGGCGGGCGGGAACGCCATCCAGGTGCGGCGGTGCGCTTCGCCCTCCGCCCGCATCTGCCAGGTCATCACGCCCGCCCGTACGGGTGTTCGTGATCCACCGGTGCGGTGAGCCGGGCGTAGGTGTCGGGGCGGCGGGTGTCCAGGAACGGGAACAGTGCCAGCCAGTCACGGCGCTGATCGAGATCCAGATCGGCTACCAGCACGGCGGATTCGTCGCGCGGGGCCTGCACCAGGACGCGGCCGTACGGATCGGAGATGAAGGACGAGCCGTAGAAGGTGATCTCGCCCTCGTCGCCGTAGCGGTTGGGCACCACCATGAAGGTGCCGCTGGTGATGCCGTTGCCGACGATCACGTGCTGCCACAGCGGCTGGGTGTCGAAGGCCGGGAAGGACGGTTCGGAGCCGATGGCGGTCGGGTAGACGATCAGGTCGGCGCCGGCCAGCGAGTACATTCGGGCGACCTCCGGGAACCACTCGTCCCAGCAGGTCGGCATGCCGATCTTCACGTCACCGAGGTCGGCGTGGCCGTGCGGGCGGTAGGCCTCGTCGGTGGCCGGGCCGGCACGGAAGTAGGTGTCCTCGTAGTAACCGGCGCTGATCGGAATGTGCAGCTTGCGGGTGCGCCCGACGAGTTCTCCAGTGGGAGACACCAGGATCGCGGTGTTGAAGCCAAGGCCGTCGCCCTCGTCGGCGCGCTCGTACAGCGAGGCGTGCACGAACACGCCGTGCTCGACGGCGGCCTCGGCGGCGAAGGTGAAGGTGGGGCCCGAGGTCAGATCCTCCGCGTCGGCGCTCGGATTGTCGCCGCCGCGGACGAACGCCGGGTACTTGCTCAGCGTGATCTCGGGCAGGAACACCGCCTTCGCACCCAGTTCGGCCGCCTTGGCGATGCCCTCGGTCAATTCGGCGCGCACGGCCGCCGCGTCGTCCTGCCAGCGGTGCTGCACCAGGGCCACCCGCAGGGACGGGCGGACCGGGGCGTCGAGACGGGCGTGCGATACGGGCGGTTCGAAACAGGTGACGATATTCATGATTGCTCCTGACTTGCGTCGGGTTGGTGAGGAATCACGGATGGCCGCGTGGAAAGCGCTGCCGCGCACCGTGATTCGGAACCTGCGCTATGAATGTGAGGCCAGATGAGCGGCCGTTTCCGGCATCGGATCGCCCGATACCGCACGGGGCAGGGTCCTGCCCGTGAAGAACTCCGGATCCCGCCGGCGCTGGATCATCATGAGCACCGCACCCAGCACCAGAATGCCGAACCCCAAGTAGAACACCAGGCCGACGCCGAAGATCTCGGCGCCACTGCCCGTATCCGGATCGAGGCTCTCCGATACCGAGATCGTGAAGACGATCAGCAGCATCGCGCCGCCCAGCAGCGGGAACAGCAGCTTGAACAGGAAGTCGCGGGCCGAATCGAACCAGTGGCGACGGAAGTACCAGACCGCGGCGAACGCGGTGATCCCGTAGTACCAGCAGATCATGATGCCCAGCGCGGCGATCGTGTCGCGCAGCACGTGCTCGGACAGCAGCGCGGTCAGGGCGTAGAACGCACCCGCCACCACCGCGGCGACGGCGGTCGCGAAGCGCGGCACCCGATAGGTCGGGCTCACGGTGGAGAAGCGTTCCGGCAGCGCCCCGTAGGTGCCCATGGCGAGCATGGCGCGCGCCGCCGGAAGGAAGGTGGCCTGCAGGCTCGCGATGGTGGAGACCAGCACCGCCAGATACAGCAGCAACTGCCCGTTGCCGCCGAGGACTGGCTCGGACAGGGCGCCGAACACATTGTCGGCGTTCTCCGGATTGCCAAGTCCCACACCGGTATCGCCGACTCCGGCGTACCACATCAGCGAGACGGCCAGCAGCAGGTAGGTGCCCAGCACGGTCAGGATCGACAGCACTCCGGCGCGGCCCGGGGTGCGCTTGGGATCCTTGCACTCCTCACCGAGAGTCAGGGCGGTGTCCCAGCCCCAGTACAGGAATACCGAGCCGACCAGGCCCATGGCGAAGGCGCCCATGGTGATTCCGGTGAACGGGTCGAACCAGTCGATGTCGAAGCTCAGGCCGGAGGGGGCGTCACCGGCGAACACATGGGACAGCGCGACACCGGCGAACAGCAGCAGGACCGTGAGCTGGAAGCCGACCAGCACGTACTGCACCCATTCGCTCGAGGTGATGCCACGACTGGCGGCCCAGCCCGCGGCGGCCACGAAGGCCAGCGTCGTCACGATATTGATCAGCTTGTTCTCGCCCAGTCCGACGATGTACTCGGAGTTCACCAGCTTGCCGACGAACAGATAGAGGAACTCCGCCCCGACGGCGGCGATGTTCGCGAGCACGATCACCACCGCGATCACCGAACCCCAGCCGGCCATCCAGCCGACGTACGGACCGAGCGAGCGGGCCGACCACGTGAAAGAGGCGCCGCAGTCCGGGGTTTCGTGGCTGAACTCGCGATAGGCGTAGGCCGCCAGGAACATCGGGATGAATCCGGCGATCAGCAGCGCCGGCATCTTGAGGCCGACCGCGGCGACGATCAGACCCAGGCTGGCGGTCGTCGTATAGGCCGGGGCGATGGAGGCGATACTGAGAACGGCACCGGCCAGGACTCCGATCTTGTCGGCCGCCAGGCCTTTTCCGGACGGAGCAGACGGATCGGTCGTCCCCGGAGAATTCTGCACGAGCATCGTCGCTCCTCTTGCGTGGGTTCGGCGAGGGCGGGAGCGAACAGGGGCTCCCACCGTCGCCGCGCCGCGGTGGAGATACCGGCGGAGCCGGCTGGCACGAGATCCGGCGCAGGGGCCGGGGTGCCGGGGGTACATCGCCTCAGCGGGTGAGCGCGACGTATTTGGTGTCGAGGTACTCGTGAATTCCTTCCGAGCCACCCTCGCTGCCCAGACCCGACTGCTTGATGCCGCCGAACGGGGCCGCGGGATCGGAGACGACCCCGCGATTGACGCCGACCATGCCGGCCTCGAGGGCCTCGCTCACACGCAGGGCGCGATCGAGGTCTCGGGTGAAAAAGTATGCGGCCAAACCGAATTCGGTGTCATTGGCGGCGGCCACGACATCCTCCTCGGTATCGAAGCCGTAGATGGCCGCGACCGGGCCGAAGATCTCCTCGCGGTGCATACGGGCGGTGCGTGGCACCTCGTCGAGCACCGTCGGCTGGAAGAAGAAGCCCGGGCCCTCGATCGGCTTGCCACCGGTGCGGACGACCGCGCCGGCCGCGACCGCGTCGTCCACCAGGGCGGTGACGGTGGCGCGCTGGCGCTCGTTGATCAGCGGACCCAGATCCACCTCCGGGGCGTAGCCGGGTCCGACGCGCAGGGTGGCCAGCTTCTCGGCGAATCGGGCGGCGAACTCCTCGCGGATCGAATTGTGCACGTAGATACGGTTCGCCGCGGTGCACGCCTCGCCGCCGTTGCGCATCTTCGCGGCCAGCGCGCCGGTCAGCGCCAGGTCCAGATCGGCGTCCTCGAAGACGATGAACGGGGCGTTGCCGCCCAGCTCCATGGAGGTGCGCAGCACGTTCTCGGCGGCCTGGCGCAGCAGCAGCTTGCCCACCCGGGTGGAACCGGTGAAGGTCACCTTGCGCAGACGCGGATCGGCCAGCAGCGGTTCGGTGATGGCGGCGGCGTCGCTACCGGGGACAACGGACAGCACGCCGTCGGGCAGTCCGGCCTCGGCGAAGATCGCGGCCAGCATCAGCATGGTCAGCGGGGTGTCCTCGGCGGGCTTGACGATCACGGTGCATCCGGCGGCCAGCGCCGGGCCGATCTTGCGAGTTCCCATGGCCAGCGGGAAGTTCCACGGCGTGATGGCCAGCACCGGCCCGACCGGCTGCTGGGTGACCAGGATGCGGCCGGCGCCCCCGGGTGCGGTGGCGTTCCGCCCGCCGATGCGCACTGCCTCCTCGCTGAACCAGCGCAGGAACTCGCCGCCGTAGGCGACCTCGCCGCGGCTCTCGGCCACCGTCTTGCCCATTTCCAGGGTCATGAGCAGGGCGAGTTCCTCGGTGCGCTCGATCAGGATCTCCCAGGCGCGGCGCAGGATCGCCGCCCGCTCGCGCGCAGAGGTTGCGGCCCACGCGGATTGGACCCGGCAGGCCGAATCCAGGGCGCGCAGGGCATCGGCGCTGCCGCCGTCGGCCACCTCGGTGAGTACCTGACCGGTGGCCGGATCGGACACGGCGAAGGTGGCGCCGCCGCACGCGGGCGCGGCGGCTCCGTCGATCCACACACCGGTGGGGACGAGATCGCGGATGAAGTCGTATTCGGACACGTGAATTCCCTCGGATCGATCAGCCGGCGAGGTCGCCGATAGCGGTGCACAACACGGTCAGGGCCTCGTCGAGCAGGTCCTCGCCGATCACCAGCGGCGGCAGCAGACGGATCACATTGCCGAAGGTGCCGCAGGTGAGGGTGATGACGCCCTGTGCCAGGCAGCGGGCGGCGACGGCGGAGGTGAGGGCCGCGTCGGGCTCGCTCGTGCCCGGCTTCACGAACTCCAGCGCGAGCATCGCGCCGCGGCCGCGAATATCGCCGATGGCCGGAATCCGCTGTGCCAGTTCGCGGAAGCGGGCCGTGGCCAGCTCTTCGATGCGCCGGGCGCGGGCATTGAGATCGAGCTCGTCGATCGCGTCGATGGCGGCGAGCGCGGCGGCGCAGGCGACCGGATTGCCACCGTAGGTGCCGCCCAGGCCACCGGCGTGCACGGCATCCATGAGGTCCGCGCGGCCGGTGATGGCCGAGAGCGGCATACCGCCCGCGATGCCCTTGGCCATGGTGACGATGTCCGGGACCACGCCCTCGTGGTCGCAGGCGAACCACGCACCGGTGCGGGCGAAACCGGTCTGCACCTCGTCGGCTATGAACACCACGCCATTGGAGCGGGCCCAATCGGCAAGGGCCGGAAGGAATCCCGGTGCGGGGACGATGAAGCCGCCCTCACCCTGGATGGGCTCGATGATGATCGCCGCCACGGAGGTCGCGCCGATCTGCTTCTCGATCCGAGAGATCGCCTCGCGGGCCGCGGCCGCGCCGTCCCGGTCGCCGTCCCGGAACGGGTACGACATCGGCATGCGGTAGACCTCGGGGGCGAACGGGCCGAAATTCGCCTTGTAGGGCATGGCCTTCGCGGTCAGCGCCATGGTCAGGTTGGTGCGGCCGTGGTACGCGTGATCGAAGGCCACGACGGCCGGGCGGCCGGTGGCCAGGCGCGCCACCTTGATCGCGTTCTCGACCGCTTCCGCGCCGGAATTGAAAAGGACGCTGCGCTTCTCGTGATCGCCGGGGGTCACCGCGGCCAGCCGCTCGCAGACCTCCACATAACCCTCGTAGGGGGTGACCATGAAGCAGGTGTGTGTGAAGCGCTCGGCCTGATCACGGATCGCCGCGACTACTTTCGGGTGCGAAGCGCCGACGTTCGTGACCGCGATACCGGCCGCCAGATCGATGAGCGAATTGCCGTCCACGTCCACGATGACCCCGCCATCGGCGTCGGCGGCGTACACCGGAGCGGTGGAGCCGACGCCGGCCGCGACCGCGGCCTTGCGCCGGGCGGCCAGCTCCTGTGAACGCGGGCCCGGAAGTTCGGTCTGAAGCACCCGCTGCTGCGGAAGCCGATAGCTGATCTCGGTCATGAAAAAGTCCTCTGCGGAAGGGATTTCGAGTGAAGTGCGGCGACGCTCAGTCGTGCGCGCTCATCACGTGCTTGATGCGGGTGTAGTCCTCGACGCCGTAGGCGGACAGGTCCTTGCCGTAGCCCGACCGCTTGAAACCGCCGTGCGGCATCTCCGCGACCAGCGGGATGTGGCAGTTGACCCAGACCGCGCCGAAATCGAGCGCGGCCGAAACTCGCTGCACCACACCGTGATCACGGGTCCATACGCTGGAGGCAAGGCCGTAGTCCACATCGTTGGCCAGGCGGATCGCCTCGGCCTCGTCACGGAAGGGCTGCACGGTCAGGACCGGGCCGAAGGTCTCCTCCCGCACGATCGGATCGTCCTGGCGGACTCCGGTGATGAGGGTGGGTGCGAGCAGGAAACCCTTGTCGCCGAGACGATTACCGCCCGTGCGGATGGTGGCGTGCGGGGGCAGGGCGGCCAGCTTGCCCGTCACCGACTCGAAGTGGCGGATGTTGTTTAGCGGGCCGTAGGCGGCCTCGGTGTCGTCGGGCAGGCCCGGCTTCACCGTCCGGGCCTTCGCGAGCAGGGCCTCGACCAGGTCGTCGTGCACCGACTCGTGAACCAGGACACGGGTGGCGGCGGTGCAGTCCTGACCGGCGTTGAAGAAGGCGGCGTCGCCGATGCGGTCGGCGGCCAGGGCCAGGTCGGCATCGGCGAAGACCAGCAGCGGTGCGTTGCCGCCCAGCTCCAGGTGGGCGCGCTTGACCTGATGCGCGGCCGCGGTGGCCACCTCGATGCCCGCTCGCACCGAACCGGTGATGGCGACCATGTCCAGCGTCGGATGCGCCACCAGGGCGGCGCCGGTGCTCGCGGTGCCCAGCACCACGTTCAGCACGCCGTCGGGGAGGATGCCCCGGGTCAGCTCGGCCAGTTTCAGGGTGCTGCCGGGGGTGGTGTCGCTCGGCTTGAGCACCACGGTGTTTCCGGTCGCCAGGGCCGGGCCGATCTTCCAGATCGCCATCATCAGCGGGTAGTTCCAGGGTGTCACCTGGCCGATCACGCCGACCGGCTCGCGGCGCACATACGAGGTGAAACCCTCCATGTACTCACCGGCCGACTTGCCCTCGAGCAGGCGGGCGGCGCCGGCGAAGAAGCGCAGATGATCGGCGCCGGTGGCGACCTCCTCGGAGGCGACCAGGTGCTTGGGCTGGCCGGTCTCGCGGCACTGGGCCTCGACCAGAGCGTCGGAGTTCGCCTCGATGGCGTCGGCGATCTTCAGCAGGGCGGCCTGGCGCACGCTCGGAGTGGCGGCCTTCCACGCGGGGAAGGCGCGGGCGGCTGCGGCCACGGCGGCATCGACATCGGACTGGCCGGAGATGGGGCTGTGCCCGGTCACCGACTCGTCCACGGGGCTGATCAGCTCGAACGACTCCGCGGCGGTGGCCTCGACGAAATGGCCGTCGATGTAGTTGCGAAGCATCTGCGTCGTCATGTCTGCCCGTTCTCGTTCGGTGTGGTGGCGCTGACTTGCCAGCGGTGAAGGTCCTGACTCGAATGTCAGTGTGCTGCGGGACACATCTGTGCGCACCTGCCGGATCGGAGTGGCGATAGGGTGTGGATTCACCGATTCGTCCAATTAGCTGGTGAGGTGCCGTGAGCGCGGGAATTCCGGTCCGATGGGTGCTGTCCCAACCCGAACTCGGGTTGGTGCTGAAGGGCGGTGGTACCGGGCTGAGTCGCGAGATCACGCTCGCGCTCACCTCCGATCTCACCGAACCACAGCAGTGGCTCTCCGGCGGGGAACTGCTGCTCACCACCGGCATGGGGTTGCCGCTCAGTCGCCCCGACCGTGCGAGATACCTCGAAGACCTCGACGCGGTCGGCGTGGCGGCGGTCGGGTTCGGGATCGGGCTCTCACACGAGAGCATTCCCGAGGACCTGATCGAGGCGGCCGACCGGCTCGGGCTGCCGCTGTTCGAGGTGCCGCTGCCGACGCCGTTCGCGGTGATCGCCAAGAAGGTGATGCAGCGGGTCGCGGAACAGGAGTACGAGAAGGTGCTGCGGGCTTCGCGGTCGCAGCCGCGGATGACCCGGGCGGCCATCCAGGGGGTGCGGGCGGTCATCAAGGAGCTGTCGGCGGCCCTGTCGGCGACGGTGATCGTGGTCGGGCCGGACGGGGAGATGACCGAAACGCATCCCGGACGGGTGCCGTCCGAGGTGGCCGAGCGGATCGCGGAATTCCAAGGCCGGGGCGAGGCGCTCAGCGGTGGCATTCACACCGCGTCCGGTGCATCCATCGCGGTGCAGGCGATCACGGCCGGGCACACGGTCTACGGGCAGCTCGCGGTGGTGACCGCGACGGCA
This sequence comes from Nocardia jejuensis NBRC 103114, assembly GCF_001613145.1. Classification (GTDB taxonomy): domain Bacteria; phylum Actinomycetota; class Actinomycetes; order Mycobacteriales; family Mycobacteriaceae; genus Nocardia; species Nocardia jejuensis. The sequence goes on along the minus strand of NZ_BDBU01000023.1, from coordinate 7,587 downwards.
CTCGGGCCGGTCGATCAGGTGCTGCTCGGGCACGCCAGTTCATTGCTCGCGCTCGACTTCGAGAAGCCCGCGCGCCTGCGAATCGCACAGAACCGCCTGAACACTCAGGCGCTGGCCATGCTGATGGGGGAGGCGCTCGATCCGGATGCGGTGTGGCAGCACCTGACTCCCGCCGCCGATCGGTCCGGGCGGGTGCGCGCGCTGGCATTGCGTTGCCCGTCACCGGATGTCGCGGAGCAGGTGGTAGAGGCCGTCGACGAGCAGTTGCGGACTCGGGATCGGCAGTTGTACGCGCATGTGGTGGGTGCGCACGCGGTGGTGCTGCTGGCCGGGGGCGACGACGAGGATGCGGCCGAACAGCTGCTCAGGTCGGTACCCGAGGAGGTGCGTGCCGGGCTGCGGGTCGGGCTCAGCGCGCCACATGCGTTGCGGCGCTTCACCTCCGCGATCGAACATGCCGAGCTGGCGGCGTCCGCCGCACTGCCGGGGGCGGGGCCGCTGGAACTCTCGGCCCTCGCCGGACACGCACTGCTGACCTTTCCCGAAGCGCGGCGAGTGCTGAGCGCGGTGTCGGACGCCATGCTGCAACCGCTCGCCGATTACGACGAGCGGCACGGCACCGACCTGATCGCTTCGCTGCGGGCCTATCTCGAGGCGAACGGGCAGTGGGAAGCCGCGGCGACGGCGCTGGGTGTGCACCGTCATACGCTGCGCACCCGGGTCGCCAAGATCGAGACGGTGCTGGGGTGCCGGCTGGATACCGCACGGGTGCGGGCCGAGCTGCTGCTGGCGGTCATCGCCCGCCGGTAGGCCGTTATCGGCGGGCGGTGACGCGGCCCGCCTCGGAGAGCTCGGCGTTCACCACGCAGACCCGGGCGATGTCCACCGAGGCTGAACGGCGCAGGCGGGCAACCGATTCCAGGAGTCGAGTGGCGGCGGGGGTGGTGCTCCAGGCGGTCACCAGCTCACGTGCGGAGTCCTCGGGGCCCGCGTCGGTGAGGACCGCCGCGGTCAGGGTGTGCCAGCGGGAGTGGAGTTCGTCGGCGAGGACCGCCGCGGCCATGGTCTCCCAGTGGTCGGAGGTGGTGATCTCGGTGAAAGCGGTTGCGAGCCAGTCGAGTCCGATCAGCTCGCCGAGTTCTCGGTAGGTCTGGGCGACGAGCGGGACGGGCAGGCCGGTGGTGCGGGCGGTATCGCTCAGCGGGAGGGTCTGGGCGAGCAGGCGCAGGTTGGCACGGTCTCGGCTCGAATGGCCGCCGGGGCGGGGGAGGGCCGCGAGGAGTTCGGCGGCGGCGGGGGCGTAGCGGTCGATCTCACTCGACCAGGAATCGCCGCCGTGGTGGGTGAGCAGCCAGGCGGTGGCCTGTTCGACGGCGTCCTGAATGCCGTTGAGCACGCCCATGCGGACCTGCGGGGTGACGCCGGGAAGAGTGAGGGCCTCGCGCCAGGTGCGGTCGATATCGAGCACCGTGTGCACGACGGCGCAGGCAGGCACGATCTGCGGGGTGCCCGCGCCGAGCCGTTCCTCCAGGCGGTGGATCATGCCGGGGCCGACCCGATTGATCACCTGATTCGCGGCGGCCACGGCGACGATTTCGCGGCTCACCGGGTGGGCGCGGAGCGGGTCGTCACCCAGGGCCGCGCGGATCCGGTCGGGGAAGTAGCCGAACAGGGCTCCGGACAGCACCTCATCGTCGATGGCGTTCGAGGCGAGCAGCTCGTCTCGGACCAGGTTCTTGGACATGGCGAGCAGGACCGCGATCTCGGGCCGGGTCAGACCCTTTCCGGCTCGGCGGCGGGCGGTGAGTTCCGCTGCGGTGGGCAGGAATTCGGTGCCGCGGTCGATTCCCGCGTGCTGTTCCAGATTCTCGATCAGGCGGCCGTGGCGGTCGATCAGGAACGGGGCGTGCGCCTCTGCGAGGCTGATGGCCAGGGCCTGGCGGTCGCAGTCGGCCAGGACGGCGGCGACCACGTCGCCGGTACAGTCCGCGAGCAGGAGATCACGCTCGGAGGTGGGGAGGGAACCGGCGGCCAGCGCGATCTTGAGATTCACCTCTCGATCCGAAATGGCAACTCCCGCAGCATTATCGATGAAGTCGGCGTTGACTCGGCCGCCCGCGACCGCGAATTCGATGCGGGCGCGCTGGGTGAGGCCGAGATTGCCGCCCTCGCCGATGACGCGGCAGCGCAGGCGGTCGGCGGGGATGCGCACCTCGTCGTTCGCCGGATCCGCCACCTGGGTGTCCGGCTCGTGCGCGCCGCGCACATAGGTGCCGATGCCGCCGTTGAACAGCAGGTCCACCTCGATGCTCAGAATCGCTCGAACGAGCTCGGGCGCGGGCAATTTCGTGGCGGTGATGCCCAGTCGGCGTCGCACCTGCGGCGACAGGGGAACCGACTTGGCGGTGCGCGGCCATACGCCGCCGCCCTCGGAGATCAGCTCGCGGTCGTAGTCCGCCCAGCTGCTGCGATCCAGATCGGCCAGGCGCTGTCGTTCCTTGTGCGACAGCACGGGATCCGGATCGGGATCCAGGAAGATGTGCCGGTGATCGAAGGCTGCCACCAGCAGGATGCGATCGGTTTCGAGCATGCCGTTGCCGAATACGTCGCCGGACATGTCGCCTATGCCCGCCACGGTGAATTGTTGTGTGTCGGAGTCGATTCCCAGCTCGGCCAGATGCTGACGGATCGAGCACCAGGCGCCGCGTGCGGTGATGCCGAGGGCCTTGTGGTCGTAGCCGGTCGAGCCGCCCGAGGCGAAGGCGTCACCCAGCCAGAAGCCGCGGGCCACCGCGATGCCGTTCGCGCGATCGGAGAATCGGGCGGTGCCCTTGTCGGCGGCGACCACCAGGTAGGGGTCGCTCTCGTCGTGCACCACGGTGTACGGGGGTGGGACGATCACGCCGTCGACGAGGTTGTCGGTGACATCCAGCAGGCCGCCGACGAAGGCCGCGTAGGCGTGTTCCACTGCGGCCGGATCGGAGCCGGAGCGCGAAACGAACGCACCCTTCGCCCCGGTCGGCACGATCACGGCGTTCTTGACCGTCTGGGTCTTCATGAGTCCGAGGACCTCGGTGCGGAAATCGTCCACCCGGTCGGACCAGCGCAGCCCGCCGCGAGCGATGGCTCCGCCGCGGACATGGCTGCCTTCCACATGTGCCGCGTGAACGAAGATTTCGCGATGCGGGGTGACCGGAGCGGTGACGGACAGCCGGGACGGGTCCACCTTGAACGCGGCGACCGTACGGCCCGGCTGGTACCAGTTGGTGCGCAGCACCGCCGTGCAGAACGTGTGCAGGCCGCGCAGCAGTTGATCCTCGGGCAGCGTTGCCGCGGCCTCCAGCCGGCTCAGCAGCTCCGCGTCGGCGGCGGAGATCACCTCGACGCGCGACTCGCTGAGCGCTGCGTGTTCGGGACCGCTGGAGTCGAATTCGGTGTGGTCGTCGAGAGCGGGATCGAACCGGGCGTGGAACAGCCGGACGAACGCGCGCACGAATGACGGATGGGCGGTGAGGATCTCGGTGACCGTGGTCTCGCTGAGCCGGAGTCCGACCTGGCGTAGATAGCGGCTCGCCGCACGAACCAGCACGGTGTCCTGCCACGACAGCTCGGCGGCGCCGATCAGGCCGATGAAGCCGTCGACCTCGACCTCACCGGACACGGCGGCCAGGAACGCCGCCGAGATCAGGTCCCCGGTCGCCTCCCGCATCGGGAAAGCCGTGGGGCGGAACGCGAACCGGTGTTCGGCCTCGTCGCCCCGCGAGCTCACCTCGTGCGTGGTGACATGCAACCCCAGTGCGGAGAACACCTGGATCAGCTCGGTCAACTGCGGCGGCGTTCCCCGCCACACCAGCCGGGCGCTCGGCGGTTCTTCCGCAACCCCATCGAACTCGAGTCGTGGGACGGCGTGAACCGGCTGCTCGTCCAGCATGCCGGTGCCTGCTCCGCGGTGCATCAGCTCAACTCCCTGCGCGTGATCGGTCTGTCCGCAGCAAATCTGCCGCACGGAGACCCACGCCACACTGGCCGAACCGGCGTGCCTCGTACGCCCGAACCCGCCGTCCTGTCCATTGCCGCATCACCGCCCTCGGCCCGACGCCGGCGCAGGACCGGCGCGGTGTGGGAGGGCTCATGTGCGCCGAATACGAAAACCCCTGCTCGGACCGGTCCAAAGCCGGTCCGAGCAGGGGACTCCGATCGTACTTGCGCGGCCGCCCCCACAGAGTCGATTGGCCGGTTCGGCCGCGTGGCGGGCGCGGCCGAGGCCTCGGGTCTCAGCCGCGGTGGCGGCGGTGGTCGGTGGCGAAGTCGTCGGCGACGGTGGCGGCGAGTTCCACATAGGCGCGTTTGGTGGCCTTGTTGAGGCCGTGCAGGTCGATTTCCGCGCCTTCGCCGAGGTGTTCGTCGTACGGGATGATGTGGACCGCGCGGCAGCGGGACAGGAAGTAGTCGCGCAGCTGGTTGATGCCCACGTGGGGGGAGCCGGGGCGAGGGAGGTTGATCACGACTACGGCGTTGCGGACCAGGTGGTCGTGGCCGTGCAGGGACAACCAGTCCAGGGTGGCGGCGGCGCTGCGGGCGCCGTCGATCGCCGAGGACGAGATGAGGACCAGGGAGTGGGCCAGGTCCAGGACCCCGGCCATGGCCGAATGCATCAGGCCCGTACCGCAGTCGGTGAGGATGATGTTGTAGAAGCGCTGCAGGATGCGGGCGACGGCGCGGTACTCGTCCTCGCTGAACGCTTCCGACATGGCCGGGTCGCGTTCGCTCGCAAGCACTTCCAGGCGGCTGCTGCCCTGGGAGGTGTGCCGGCGGACGTCGGAGTAGCGCTGGATCTCGCTGTCCAGCAGCAGGTCTCGCACGGTGGAGCGGGTCTGCAGCGGGACGCGCTGGGACAGCGTGCCGAAGTCCGGGTTGGCGTCGACCGCGACCACGCGGTCGCCGCGGATGGAGGAGAAGGTCGATCCCAGACCCATGGTGGTGGTGGTCTTGCCGACGCCGCCCTTGAGGGACAGCACCGCGATTCGGTAGTCGCCGCGAACGGGCTGCCGGATCCTGGCGACCAGCTCCTGCAGTCGGCGTTCCTCGGCGGACATGCCCGGGTTGATCGCGCCGCCCGATATGTGGTGAACGGCCTTGCGCCACCCGGAACCGGCCGGTTTGGAGGCGCGGCGGTGGAGCGGGACGTCATCCAGCGACGGCATCGGGTTTCCGGGGGCGGCCGGACCGCCCGGGTATCCGCCCTGCGGTCCCTGAGGGCCCCAGTTGCCTTGTCCGCCTTGCTGTCCCGCGTAATTTTGCGGTGCCTGGTTCGCCCAGTTTCCGCCCTGCTGGTCTGCGTGGCCCGGCGCGGCTCGGTTGCCCCATCCGGCCTGCTGAGCCCACGCGGCCTGTTCCGCGCCGGCCTGATGTTCCGGGCCGCCGTCGACCATCGGTGAGTTGTTCGGACCGGACTGGGCCGGACCGTCACCATTCGGTTGCCCCGAAAGCTCACTGCCCGGTTGGCCGGACCGGTCACCCGGGACCTGGCCGTCGCCACCGACCTGCCCCGGGCCACCGATCGGTTGCCGCGTCCCGCCGCCGAGAGGCCTGCCCGCACCGAGGGGCTGTGCGGGTCCGCTGCCGAGAGGCTGTGCGCCGGTGCCCATGACCTGGCCGGGTGCCCCGACTGCCGGGCCCGGCCGATGGGGCGGGTTGTCGAAGGACCGCGTCGGCGTGCCCTCGCCCGAGGGCCCCGGGGCCGGGAAGTGGCCGTGCATCGACTGCGGGGAATGCGGCCCGGGTCGCTTCGAATCCGTCTGCGGCGCGGTGGATCCGGAGTCGGACTCGGGTCGAGGTGCGAACGGACCCGGCGTCGAACCGGACTGCGAGGAGAACGGCTCCGTCGCGGGATTCGGGTGCGCGGCGGAGGGGCCGGTTGTCGGATTCGGCTGTTGCGCAGGGGAAGCGGTGCCCAGGCTGCGGTCCGTCGTTGCCGAGGGGTCCGTGGTCGCCGACGCCGATGCCGGGACGACCGGCGCACCCGGTTGTGGGCGTCCGGAAGTCGAAACCGGGGGCGTGGTCGGGGACTGTGGCGGGGCGAAAGGACCGGCGGCCGGGGGCTGATGCGGCGCGAACCGGCCCGATTGCGAGTTCTGTTGCGGTGCCGAGGATCCCGAGGGGAACTCCGCGTTCGGTGCGAACGAGGGTGGTTGCGAACCCTGCTGCGGTGCGAAGGGGGGCGCTTGCTGCGGCGCGAAGGGACCCGACTGGGGTGCCTGCGGCGGGGCGAAGGGGCCCGACTGGGGGGCCTGCTGTGGTGGGACCGGTCCGTTGGGCGGGGCCGGCCGGCGCGGGGCGTTCGGGATCGGGGGGAGGGCGCCGTGGGTCGCCGGGGGCTGGGCAGGTGGGGCCGTCCAGCGATTCTCGGCGGCGGGGGCCTGCGGTGTGGGGGAGTTCTGGGCCGGGGGTGGGGTGCTGCGCGGACCGTACGGGCTCGACCATGAATTGGTCTGCGGCGAAACGGGTCCCGGTGTTTGCGCCGGATAGCGCGGCTGCATGGGCAGCGGCACGTCCAGGGCGCGGTGGCGACCGGTGTCGATGGGCTGACCCGCATTGTCCGGTCCGCCCTCCGCGGCGGGCCGGACCGCGTCGGCATCCGTCGAGTCTTCGCGGCCGGGGCCGACCCGCTGACCCTCGTCGACGGAGTCGGCGGGCGTGTTCGTTCGGGGAGAGTCGGCCGGGCGGTCCTGGGTGGCTGACTTCCGGTCGGCGGCTGGGCTGTTCGTCGCAGCCGTGGCCGGGGCTGCCAGTGTGGGCGTTGCCGGGACCGCGGGCGTGGCCGGGACCGCGGGCGTGGCCGGGACCGCCGGGAAAGAGTCGGTTCCCGGTACGGGGAGGACCGCGCCGAGGGGGTCGTTTCCGGCTGCGCCGAGCAGCGGGTCGAGAGTGTCGCCGGGGGTGGGATCGTACGGGCGGCGGACCGGAGGGCCCTGGGGAATCGGGCCGGACGCTCCGATCGGCTCGTCGAGGTACTGCGTGGACGGGCCCTGATCGATCGGTGCCGAAGTCTGGTCGCTGTCCGCGGATGACTTCGATTCCGTTGCGGAGGAACCGCTTTCGATCGGCTCTGCCGTGTCGGGTGTTGTCGCGCCCGGTGCGGGTGAGAGGGGGATGCGCGTCGTCTGCTCGAACGCGGGGTCCGCCGCGGGCTGCGACTCCGCGCTCGCCGGAGTGGGTTCGGTGCTCGGCGGCGTGCCGTGCTGCTCGGTCCCCGGGATCGGTGACAGGCGCGGAAGTGGTTGCTGCGCAACAGAGTGCGGAGAGTCGGGAATCGAGCGTCCCTGCTGCGGCGCGGCGCTCTCGGGCGCCTGCGGCAGATCGGGGCGAGTGTTCGGCTTCGGTGCGGGCGGCAGGTCGGGATTGCCCGACGACTTCGGTGCGGGCGGCAGATCGGGCCGCGCGGAATTCTGCGGCGACGGCGGCAGATCGGGTCGCGGCGGCGCGGGAGGCAGATCCGGCCGTGCCGTGGACCGCGGTGAGGGCGGCAGGTCCGGGCGCGAAGCCGACGGCGGCACGGATGGCAGGTCCGGGCGCGAGGCCGACGGC
>NZ_BDBU01000022.1 GCF_001613145.1 Nocardia jejuensis NBRC 103114 | reverse complement strand
ACGGGGCCGAGGGCGCACGGCGCGGCGGCGGGCTGTCGGGCCGTTCCGTCGGGTCACCGTCGGGCCGTCCTGCCGGTTGGCCGTCGTAGCGCCCCGCCGGTTGATCGTCGGGACGGCCGGATGAGCGCGGTGGACCGCCGTACTCGCTCACCGTGCCTCCTGTGTATTTCGTTGCGACTCATGTTCATCCGCGCGCCGACGCGGGCTGAACCTGCCCGGCTCCGCTGCCTCGGTGTCCTCCCCTGCCGGTTCGGACTCCTGCCCGTGTCCCGGGTCGTAGTCCTCGTCGGCCGGATCTGGTTGCCCTCGGAAGCGATGCCACAGCCGGCGACCGGCCAGCAGGATCAGCAGCGCGAAGCCGCACGCCGTCATTATCGCCAACGCTTGGCCGTAGGCGTTGGACCGCACCGATACCGATACCGGATTGCCGAGGGATACCCCGTCCGGCGTGGTAAGGGCGATGGGAATCACCAGGTTTCGGCTGTCCGAGACCTCGGTCGGGATCTGGAAGGAGCGGTTGCCCTTGGCGGGAAGCTGCTGTTCGCCGATATCGGTGATGTTCGTCTCTGCCGGTGCGTCGATCCGGAACTTGAACCGGATGGCCACGGGCAGGTCGTTGCGGGCGACCAGCAGCAGGGGACTCTGTTCCGAGGCCAGGGTGTAGACGCCGCCGGGCGGCAGCACGGTCACCGATTCGAACAGATCGTCCATGGTGCGGGTGGTCTGATCGAGACGGCGCTGCGCCGAGGTGTCGGCTGCCGCGGTCCCGGCGCGCCGATCCGAGAGGGTCAGGGTCCGGACCAGATCGTCGCGCAGCGGATTGAGGAAGGCCCGGGGGCTCAGCTCCTGCTGCGGCGTGTCCACCAGCGCGGCCATCAGTTCGGTGATGCGCTGGGCTTGCTGGCGGACCGGTTCGGCGAAGTGCGCGGGCACCGATTCGGCCGCGGCATTGGCGGAATAGTCGAGGTCGAAGGACTGCGCGTCCACCGGCTGCGCCAGCAGTTCGGTGAGCGAGCGCGGGGTGGCGAGGTTGTTGCGGAACAACAGGTCGAGCTGTCCGAGCAGCGCGGTCGCCTCGTCCCGGTTCGCGCCCCACTGCTGCGGCGGCACCAGCAGCGCCGAACGGGGTTGTCCCGGCTGCGGATTGAGCGCGCTCCAGGAGATGGCCCCGAGCGAGTCCTGCAACCGGGCTGCCCGCGAGTCGTTGGTGAGGTCGTAGCGGACCTTGTCCGGGGTGAACGGCGGCGTGGGCGGATGGGATCCGACGGCCGCGAGCGCGGTGCCCGACCAGATGTCGAAAGTGGCGGCCCGCAGTTCGGGACCGTTCGCGGTCGGCGTGCCCTCGGCCGCGGGCGCGGGCAGTGTGACGCCCGAGAGTCGCACCAGGTCCGGGTTCGAGGCTTCGCTCGCCCCGGTGACGGCGTTCGCGGCCAGCACGGTGGTGGAGAAGCCGTGGTGGGCGAACAGCGAGGCGGCCTCGGTGTCGATGCTGCCCGCGTCCGGCAGGGCCACGCCGCGTACGGATTTCACCGACAGCAGCGAGTCGATCAGGTCCGCGGGGGCGTTGAGCGCGCGGTCCGCCAGGGTCACGTCGCCGACCGCGGCCAGCGCGCTCGGGTCGACCTGTGCGAACGGCAGGGCCACCACGCACATACCGGGGGCCAGTGCCTTCAATCGGTCCAGCCAGGTCTTGGCGGCGTGCGAACCGGTGCCCGCTCCGATGGCGCCGTCCGGGTCCGAGGGACTGGCCAGCACCTCGTACCCGTCCTCCATCGCCGAGACGGTGAGCAGCAGATCCGGGTCGATGGCCAGGCACAGTGCGCCGCTGAGGTTCTTCCCGCGTCCGGCGTCGGGTGCGAGCGCGGTCTCCAGGGCCGAGAGCAGCTGATCGAGTCGCCCGCCCGAGGTCAGGGAGGCGGCCAGGTCGTCGTCGGTGAGCAGCACCCGGCCGTCGGGCGCGCCGGGTCGCCCGGCGACCACACGCGGGCGGTCGGCCAGCGGCCACAGCATGGTGGTGGCGACCGGCGGTGCCTCGGGCGCGGCCGGAACCGCCGGTGCGGCGGGCGCTTTGGCGTCTTTCGAGGGCGGCACCCCGAGCACCGGCAGCAGGAATCGGGCATCGTCGAGCCTGGCCTGGCCGCCGTACGCGGGTTCGCCGTTGACGTTCAGCAGCAGCGGATAGATCCCCGGCTGCGTGATGTCGACGGCCGAGATCCCGCTCGGCAGTTCGGCGCCCGCGCGCAGCGCGACCGTGAGGCTGAACTGTTTGCGCTGACCGGGCGTCAATTTCTCGGCGACGTCCTGGAATTCACCGGCGACGTCGAAGTTGTTCTGGTCCAGGCGCAGTGCGGTGCGCAGCCCGCTGGGTTCGGTGATGGGGGCGGCGCGCTGGATGCGCACGCTGATGTCGTCGACCGGCCGGTCACCGATATTGGTGACGGTTCCGGACACCACGAAGTAGGGGTCGCTGCCGGCGGTGATGGCGGTCGGGGTGACCGAATCCAGCGACATCTTCAGGAATTTGGGCCCGGTGGGCTGGCCGGAACCATTCCCGGTGGGTTCGGCGGTGGCGTACGGGCAGGCCGCGACGAAGGACAGCAGCACTGCGACGAGCGACAGAATCCAGCGGTGTGGCCCCGCGGTGCGGGCACGCGTCATTTTCTGCCGTTCTCCATCCGGTCGATCAGCCGGTTCGCGACTTCGGCGAGTCTGCGTTCGTCGGCGTAGGCGAGGCGGGATTCGAGTTCGCTCAACGGAACCCAGGCCACCTTGGTGACCTCGATATCCGCGTCGGACAGTTCTCCGTCGAGAAATCTCATCAGATAGTGGTGCACGGTCTTGTGTACCCGGCGGCCCTCGGTCACGAACCAATAGTCGATGCTGCCGAGTTCGGCCACGACACTGCCGTTGATGCCGGTCTCCTCGGCGACCTCTCGAATAGCGGTCTGCTCGGAGGTTTCGCCCTCTTCGATGTGGCCCTTGGGCAGCGACCACAGCAACCGGCCGCGCCGGTCGGTCCGGCCGATCAGGGCGGCGCAGCGCTTGTCGCGTGGACCGTCGAGACCGTCCACCACGAGACCGCCCGCGGAAGTCTCCCGCACCGTGCGCATACGAGGTTTCGCCGCATTGCCCGCCGAACCACTCCGGCGCCGGGGCTGGCGGCGTCGACTGTTCGCGCGATCGGCCGGGGACACTGCGTCAGTCTAGCGGTGTGAGCCGGTGCTTCCGCCTCACCGCGGGTGCCGCTGCGCCGAAGCTCGGCCTCGCTCGGCGTCGCGCACCGGTCGTGACGTGGCCCGTTGTCCGGCGGCCCGGCGCGCACACGGCTCTCGGGCGGGCACCGCGGGTTCGTGTTGCCGTCCCGGCGGACAGTGCGGGGGTGGGCGGCAACCCGGCACTGTCCGCCGGTTCGTGCTCTCCACTAAGCTCCGTCTTCGTGGTTTCGCCGAAGTCCGAGGAAGCAAGCGTGGATCGCCGTACCCGATTGCTGGCCGCGGCGGCGATCACAGTGGGCCGGCTGTCCGAGGATGTCCTGACCCCGCTCGGCGAGCTTTTCGCCGCGCACGGTCACACCCTTTACCTGGTGGGCGGCAGCGTCCGGGACGCCGTGCTCGGCAGGCTCGGCACCGATCTGGACTTCACCACGGACGCCCGCCCCGAGGTGGTGCAGGAACTGATGCGCGGCTGGGCCGATCATCTGTGGGATACCGGCGGTCTGGCGTTCGGCACGGTCAGCGGCTCCAAGGCCGGGCAGCAGCTGGAGATCACCACCTTCCGCAGCGACAACTACGACCGGGTCTCGCGCAATCCGGAAGTCACCTTCGGCGACAGCCTCGAGGGTGATCTGGTGCGACGCGATTTCACGGTGAACGCCATGGCGGTGCGGATCGGCGGGCTCGGCGAACTGGAGTTCGTGGATCCGCTCGGCGGTATCGAGGACCTGCTCGCGGGAGTGCTGGATACGCCCGCGCTACCGCAGGATTCGTTCCAGGACGATCCGCTGCGGATGCTGCGCGGTGCGCGTTTCGTCTCGCAGCTCGGGTTCGAACTCGCCCCTCGGGTGCGGGAGGCGATCGTGGCGATGGCGCCGCAGATCGAGCGCATCACCGCCGAGCGGGTGCACACCGAGCTGGACAAGCTGATCGGCGGCGATCATCCCACCGACGGCATCGACGTCATGGTCGATACCGGCCTGGCCGAGTTCGTGTTGCCCGAGGTCCCGGCCATGAAGCTGGAGATCGACGAGCACCACCAGCACAAGGACGTCTACGAGCATTCGCTGACCGTGCTGCGCCAGGCCATCGACCAGGAGCAGGGCGATCCGGATCTGGTGCTGCGCTGGGCGGCGCTGCTGCACGACATCGGCAAACCGCCCACCAAGCGCAACGAGCCCGGCGGCGGCGTCAGCTTCCACCATCATGAGGTGGTGGGCGCGAAGATGGTGCGAAAGCGCATGCGCGCCTTGAAGTATCCGAAGCAGTTCACCGAGGATGTCGCTCGCCTGGTCTACCTGCACCTGCGGTTCCACGGGTACGGCAAGGGGCAGTGGACCGATTCCGCGGTCCGCCGCTACGTCACCGACGCCGACGAGCTGCTCCCCCGCCTGCACAAGCTGGTCCGCGCCGATTGCACCACCCGCAACAAACGCCGCGCCGCCACCCTGCGCGCCACCTACGACGATCTCGAAGTGCGGATCGACCGCATCCGGGAGCAGGAGGACCTCGCCCGGGTCCGTCCCGACCTGGACGGCAACGCGATCATGGAGTTGCTCGGCATCCAGGCGGGCCCGGATGTCGGCAAGGCCTGGCGCTACCTCAAGGAACTGCGACTGGATCGCGGCCCGATGTCCCGCGACGAAGCCGAAGCCGCCCTGTTGGAATGGTGGCCGACCGTCCAGTAGGGGTCGGGTTCCTAGAACACGATGAGGGTCGTTCCCGCGACGATCGCCGACCGGATCTGCGCCAGGTCGAACGACCCGCTCATTCCGGGCAGGTCGGCGGCGAAGTGAATGTCCTGCCCGACGCGTTCGGCGCGCAGGATGCGGGCCTGATTCGGCAACTCCGCCAACACGATCGGATCGAGCCTGGTCAGGCTGCGCGGTGCGCGCACCTTCCGCCAGTGCGCGCGATGCACGGTGATGGTGAGGACGTTGTCGGTGATCGACGCGTCGACCAGCGCGCGAATCCCGCGTCGCCGATGCTTGGCCAGGACGAGCCCGTCCGGTCCCGGCTCCACCATCCAGTCCGACTGCCAGCTGTTGATCCAATCCAGCAGTGCCGCAACGGAGATGATCCCCGTCGCGTCCAGTTGCGAGGATCTGATCCGAGTCGGCACGCCGGGGATGAGCCGCACCCCGTGCGCGATGACGGTGATCTCCTGAACCAGATGCTCGTTCCAATACATCCCGGTGAGAACGGTTTTGGTCTGGAAGTTCGCCCCGCGGCGGCGCACCTTGAGGGTGTGCAGCGTGGCGCGCACGTCGTGTCCGAGCAGGGTCGCACTGACCTCCTGCCCGCCGAACCGGCTCAGAATGCCTTCGGAGAGCAGGGTCATGAGCACGTCGGGCATGAGCGCGGTGACGGTGCCGACCCCGAAATCGGTCACCGGATCGATCCAGGCCGTGGTGAAGGTGGTCCACTGCTCGACCCATGACTGGTCGAACAGGCGTTTTCCCAGGTCCATGCCCAGGTCCACCGCCCGCAAGGGTGACCAGGCCTTCGGATCGAAATAGGTGGCCATGATTGCCTCTGAGCGTACTGGCCACGTGTGTCAGCGCCAGGGGTCTGCGAGTGACGCGGGCCACTCTCCTACTGACCGGTAGGTTCAGCTGTGGTCGGCTACCCCACGGCCATGACCGAGTGCCGGGCGCCGTCGCGACAAAGGGTGCGAAGCCGCCGTGATTGTTGTCCCCGGGCGTACTCGGGACCACAATCGGAACCTGCGCCCCGAAGAGACGAAGTGGGAGGCACGGATGACCCTGGACCTGAACAGCGACCTCGGCGAGGGCTTCGGCGCGTACCGCATGGGTGACGACGCCGCCATGCTGGACCTGGTCACGAGCGCCAACATCGCCTGCGGTTTCCACGCGGGTGACCCGGGGATCATGCGCCGCACCTGTGCACTCGCGGTGGAACGCGGGGTGCGCATCGGTGCGCACGTCGGCCATCGGGATCTGGCGGGCTTCGGCCGCCGCGCCATCGCGGTGACTCCCGGTGAGGTGCGCGACGAGACGCTGTACCAGCTCGGCAGTCTGGACGCCTTCGCACGCGCCGCGGGTGACCGTGTTCGCTACGTCAAACCCCATGGCGCGCTGTATCACCAGGCCGCCGCCGACGCCGAGCTGGCCGCCGCCCTGGTCGCGGCCCTGCGCGAATTCGATTCCGCGCTGGCGCTGCTCGGCCCCGCCGGCACCGAGATGGAGCGTGCCGCCTCGGCCGCCCGCACGCCCTTCCTCGGCGAGGGTTTCGCCGATCGCGCGTACACCCCGGAGGGCGCCCTGGCTCCGCGCGGTGTGCCCGGCGCGGTGCTGCACGCGGACGACGCCGTGGCCCAGGCACTTTCGATCGCCCGGGACGGCAAAGCCGGTACCGTCGACGGGGGCACGGTTGCGGTCACGGCGGCCAGCCTCTGCGTCCACGGTGATTCGCCCGCGGCCGTGGAGATGGCGCGCCGAATCCGTGCCGCACTGACCGAATCCGGTGTGCCCGTCCGGGCTTTCACGTGAGCCCCCGAGTGAGAATCACGCGATGAATGCTTCCGAGCCGATTCCGGCATCCGGTACGAGCCCGCCACCGGCGCCCGATCCCTCAGCCGAGAACGCATCTCCGGCAGGCGAGATCCGTCCGGCAGGCGACCGTGCCTTGCTCGTCATCCCGCGCTCGCACGCGATGATCTCCGAGTTCGTCCAGATGTTGCGCCCACGTCCCGCCGGGGTACTCGACGTCCTGCCCGCCGCCGAAACCGTCCTGGTCACACTGTCTTCCGGCACGGTCGCCGACACCGTGCGCAAACGCCTGCACGCCCTGCTCGACCACCTCGCCACAGCGGCCGACGCCGCGACCGTCCCCCCGCCGCTCCCGGTCCGCTCCCCGTTGCGTGCGGAAGTCTCGCCGGAAGTCGTGCGAAGCAACGGTTTTCCACAGGCTCGCGATTCCTCGCCGGCCGCGCGCCGTCCGGACCGACTCGAATACGGTGCCACACAGCCCGGTTCACCGCCGCGTCCGGGGACGAGCCCGATCATCCCGGACGAGCCGGTGCTGATCCCGGTTCGCTACGACGGCGAGGATCTGGCCGAGGTCGCGGAGCTGCTGGGGATCCCGCCCGCCGAGGTGATCGCCCAGCACACCGGCACCGTATGGCGGTGCGCCTTCGTCGGTTTCGCGCCGGGCTTCGGCTACCTCGAATCCGCCGACGGCCGCCTCACGGTGCCCCGCCGAACCCGGTCCCGCACCTCGATTCCCGCGGGCGCGGTAGCTCTCGCCGGTGGCTACTCCGCCATCTATCCCCGTCGCAGCCCCGGCGGCTGGCAGCTCATCGGCACGACCGACCTGACCCTCTGGGATGTCGATCGCGACCCTCCCGCACTGGTCCGAGCCGCCACTCGCGTGCGTTTCGTGAACGCCGCGGAGTATCGATGAGCCCGCGCGTTCGCTCGGTGAACGCCGGGGAGCATCGGTGAACTCGCGCGGTGATCCCGGCCCGTCGCTCGCCGCGGGTTCGTCGACCCGCCGCGAGGGATATCCGATTCCTCCTGCCGCGCAAGGTGTTCCCCTGATCCCGCCAGGGGTGGCCGAATCTCGCCTACCATCGCTGAAAGCTTGCGCGGAATCGCCGAGGGTGCACGGTTGTCCGCGGAATGGAGCGGAGGTCTTCGCATGATTCGAGTCGAGCGGGTGGGGCCGCTGGCGACAATTCAGGATCTCGGGCGACCGGGCTGGTTCGATTCGGGGGTCGGGCGGGCCGGGGCCGCCGACCGAGCCTCGCTGCGGCTCGCGAATCGACTGGTCGGCAATTCGGAGGGCCTGGCCGCGATAGAGGTCCTGCTCGGCGGCCTGCAATTGCTGGCGGAGCGGCATCTGACGGTCGCGGTGACCGGCGCGGCCGCACCGGCCACCATCGACGGCAGGCCGGTGGGTGCGGCCAGCGTGCTGGAAATCGATGAGGGACAGCGACTTCGGCTCGGCTTCGCCACCACCGGACTGCGCTGCTACGTGGCGGTCCGGGGCGGTATCGACGTGGCCCCGGTACTCGGCTCGCGAAGCCGGGACACGTTGTCCGGCATCGGGCCGGAACCACTGCGCTCGGGCGACGTACTGCCGGTGGGCAAGCCGCCGCGCGAGCATCCCATCGTCGATGTGGCGCCGGTGGCCGCGCCGGCCGCGGGACTGCTCACGGTCCGCGCGGTGCGCGGCCCTCGCGCCGACTGGTTCGCCGATGCCGGTGCGCTCTTCGACGGTGACTGGGCGGTCTCCTCCGATACCGATCGCGTCGGCGCGCGCCTGGATCGCCGCACCGGCCCCGCGCTCGATCGCGCCACTTCGGGCGAACTACCCACGGAGGGCATGGCTTTGGGTTCCATCCAGGTCCCGCCGAGCGGTCAGCCCGTGGTCTTCCTGGCAGATCATCCGATCACCGGGGGCTATCCGGTCGTGGCCGTGGTGGTCGATGCCGACGTCGACCTGGTCGCGCAGGCGCGCCCGGGGCAGCCGATGCGCTTCCGCCCCTGCTGATCCCGGCTCGGCTGATGCCGCCCGTGGTGACCCCGTCGCCTGCCCGCGCCCTCAGCGCGGTTCGAGAGCCGCGTGCATCAGATACACGTTGTAGCTGTCCCACGCCGACATCGTGAAGTACAGGTCCTTGTCGGTCGACCAGGGATGGATGAACCCGCCGTACGCCTTCGGATAGTCGTCGGTGTCCACCAGCGGCACCGGATCGCTCCACGCCCCCTGCGGTTCCGCGGCAGTCCGCAGCACGATCTGATGCCGAGCCGAGTCGAGGTACACCATCTGCCACTGTCCACCCGCGCTGTCGTAGCGGATCGAGAGTTCACTGGCCGTCCCGGAAAGCAAAGGTGTGGCGAGCAATTCGTTCGCCCCGTCGGCGGCGATCCAGGTCCCGTTCTGCCAGTACTGGTAGGCGGATTTGTTGAGCACCTGCTCCGAGGGCACCCGCGCCAATCCGATGACTCCCATGCGCCCGTTGGGAGTTCCGAACATGTACACGTAGTCCCCGTGCGGCACCATCGTCGCGACCTGGAAACGCCCGGCCCCGAACAGGTTGTCCCAGCGCGCCCATTGCGATTTGGTCCAGGTGCTGCCGTTGTCGTCGGACCAGGCGATGCCGCCCAGATTGGTCCACCACATACCCGGGATGCGGCTCCACCGGTTCACCGACATGTAGGTGAGGTACTGCCGATCGCCGATGGCGAAGCCGGAGGTGGGGATGGTGGTGGTCTCGAAGTTCTTGACCTTGCGGCTGTCCAGGATCTCCGCGGCGTGGCAGCGGCTGTCCTGCACGAAGCCGTTCAGGGTGAGGCCGTCGTTCAGGTCGCGGTCGGTGCTGTAGGCGAGGGCGTTGCTGCGCCAGTCCAGATCGCCGGTGCCCGCGTTGTTGGGTTGCCAGCCCTTGCCGAAGCTGTCGCCGAAGACGACCGCCACCTCGCCGGGCTTGTTCTCCCACATCAGCCCGAGGTCGGTGCCGTCCACCGACCAGCGCATATCGGTGCGGTTGGTGGATCCGCGCCCGGTGATCTGATCGACCAGCCGCACCGATTCGACCGCGGGCGGTGAGACGGGTGCGGCGACCGGCGCGGCTTCGGGCGGCTGCACGGCCAGGGGCGGCGCGGGTTGCGGCTCGGGTGGTTCGCCGCCGGGGATCGGGATCGGAATGGGTTCGGTCTCGGTCTGCAATTCGATCTGCGGAAGCGTCCACGGCTGCGCGGAGGGGCCGCCGGGGGTACTCGTCGGGGGTGCGCTCGTGGTGGTGGGCGCGGTGGTGTCCTCGCTCGCCGCGTCGGCCGGATCTCGCTGCGGCGCGACGGTTTCCGGCTTCGGCTTGGGATTGTCGCGAATGTCCGGACACGGATTGGTGCACGGATCCTCGGGCAGTACCACGGGCGCGACGCGGGTGTTGTCCGGCTTCGGTCCCGGCACCTCGATCGGTACGAATTCCGGTACGGGTACCGGGATTCGGATGGTCGGGTCGGGTGGCGGCGGCGGCGGATTCTCGGTCTGCGGCTTGCGGGCCAGCGGATCGAATCCCGTTTCTCCGCAGCTGTTCACGGGTGGCGGCGCCCACGGGGCCAGGGGTGAGGCCTGCGCCGGGGCCGCGGGCAGCAGCAGAGTCCCGGCCGTGAGAACGCTCGAGAGCAGCAGGGCGGCAGGGATTTCGGTGCGGTGGGTCGAGGCAGGCGAACGGAATCCCATGCGGTGTGCGTCTCCTCATCCGGCTGTGACCATGAACCGGCCACCCGTGGTGACCTGGCCGCGTAGTGCGGCGGCCGCGTCCTGCGAGAAAAGATCTCTCCCACCGTAACCGGCGGAATCGAGGCGCCGGGCCGCTGGGTCCGCTTACCGGCGGCTTGTGACCGACCCGATATCAAGTCCCCGCGTTCGGGCCGGTCGCCACCGGCGTCCGGCCACGTCGCGAGTTGAGTCCGATGGCGAGAATGCCCAGGCAGTACACCCCGGCCGCGGCGATCACCACGGCCGGGGAGCGCCCGTCGGCGGGTATCCACAGCGCCGTCCCGGCCAGGGCCAGCACGTAGGTGATGTTGAAAACCGTGTCCTGAAGTGCGAAGACCTGTCCGCGGTGCGCGTCGTCGATGTCCATCTGCATGGCCGCGTCGCCCGTGAGCTTGATGGTCTGCCCCGCCAGCCCGAGCAGGAACGCCGCGGCCAGCAGCATCAGCTCGGCCTGTCGTTCCGCGGTCCCGGTGGCGATCGTGATCGGGGTGACCAGGGTCAGCTGCACCGCGATCGCGGTGAGCAGGCCCGCGATCACCGTGCGCGGCCGTCCGAGTCGGGGGATCAGAAACGGTGCGACGACCGCCGCGACCAGCATGCCGATTCCGGTCGCCGTGATCGCCGCGCCGAACTTCGCGATGTGATGCCCGGTTCCCGCGCCACGCCGCAGTACCAGCACCATCAGCAGCGTGTCGGCCCCGAACACGATGCGGTGCGCGCCGATTCCGATCAGGGCCGTGGTGACTTCCCTCGACCGCCACACCGCTCCCGCGCCGGACCGCAGGCCCGACGCGATCGCACGCACGGTACTTCGGGTGTCGATGGGGTCCGGGGCGGTACCCGAACCGGTCGGCACGGCGTCGTTCGCGGGCGCCGAGGTCGCGGTCGTGGCGGGTGATTCGGGTCCGAGGGCGCGCGGCAGGAATCCCACGGCCGCGATCGCGCCCAGGATCGACCCGGAGGCACTGGCCGCCACGCCCATGGCCGAGGCGAAATCACCGGCCCCGATCACCCCGATGAGCCCGAACCCGATGCCCGCGCCCAGGATCGCGCAGCCCGAGGCCACCGTCGCCAGCACCGAGTTCATCGGCACCAGCCAGCGCCGCGACAGCACCCGGGGCAGCGACGCCGACACGCCGGCTCCGATGAACCGCGAGGTCCCGACCACCGACAGCGCGAGCAACAGCAGCGGGGTGTCGCGTATCCCCGCGAGCAGCCCGGCCGCGGTGACCCCGATCAGGATCGCGCGCAGCACATTCGCCACCAGCAGCACCTTGCGCCGGTCCCATCGGTCCAGCAGCGCCCCGGCGAAGGGCCCGATGATCGAGTACGGCAGCAGCAGCGCCGCGAATCCACCGGCGATGGCCAGCGGATCGGTCTCGCGTTCGGGGTTGAACAGGATGGCGCCGGACAGCGCGGCCTGGAACATGCCGTCGCCGAACTGCCCGGCCAGGCGGACCGCGGTCAGCCGCAGCGCGCCGGGATTCTCGCGCACCGCCGTGCGCGCGCTCTGCCATCCGGTGCGGACTCGGTTCCATCCGGTGCGCGCGCTGTGCCATCCGGTGCGGGCTCGCTCCCGCGACCGGTCGATCACCGGGCGGGGTGTGTGGTCACCAACGCGAAGACGGCGGCACGCATATCGTCCGCCATGGGCAGGCTGTCCAGTCCGTCGGCGTCGATCCACTGGAATTGATCGTGTTCTCCCGGCGCGAGCAAGACCTCGCCCGGTTCGGTATCGACGACGAAGCTGTATTTGCGCACCCGGGATTTGGTGCGGGTCGCGTAATCGAATCCGCCGAGAACGTCCGTGATGCGTTGAACGCGCAGCCCGGTTTCCTCGAAGAGTTCGCGTTCGACGCATTCGGCGAAGGATTCCCCGGATTCCACGCCACCGCCCGGCAGTTCGTACATACCCCCGTGGTAATCATCGGCGACACGCCTGACGAGCAGGAGTTTGCCGTTTCGGAACACGGCCACGCCCACGACGAAGTGAGCGATTCCCTCGCTGTCGGCCTGCTGCCGGAGTTCGCGTTCGATGCCCGCCAGTACTTCGGGTCGCATTCCCCCTGCTCTCCCTCCGGATTTCACTTGCGGCACATCATGATACGGTCGCCGCCCTCGTCCCGCTGACGGGGCGTACGCGATGCCCGGGGTTCGCCGGATATTCGCCCGTATCGATTGCCGGGCACGATAGTGCCTGTTCGGCGGGTGTGCGGGCTGATGCGAGCGGCACGTTAGAATTAACCGGGAATTCAGGTCGGTGCATCGGATGTGCCCCTACCCTGGATTCTGATCGGTGCTCGCCGGTGAGAGGAGTAGGGCGGTGTCCACGCTCACGACACCACACATCGATATCCATCGTGCCGGTGACCGGTTGAAAACCCGTGTGGCATGGCTGGATTCGAAACATTCGTTCTCCTTCGGAGAACATTACGATCCCGACAACACACATCACGGCCTACTGCTGGTGAACAACGAGGACATCGTTCTTCCCGGTGAGGGCTTCGAAACGCATCCCCATCGCGATATGGAGATCGTCACCTGGGTGTTGCGCGGCAGCCTGGTCCACCAGGACTCGCTGGGACACAGCGGGGTGATCTATCCCGGTCTGGCGCAGCGGATGAGCGCGGGCAGCGGCATCCTGCATTCGGAGAAGAACGACTCCTGGCGGATCAGCGCCGCGCCCGAACACGAGGAGCCGGTGCATTTCGTCCAGATGTGGGTGGTGCCCGACGAACCGGGACTCTCTCCCGGCTACCAGCAGCTGGAGATCGACGACGAGCTCGCGGGCGGCGGTCTGGTGACGGTGGCCTCCGGGCTCCCGCGCTATCGCGATCGCACGGCCATCGCCATCAACAGCAGTCATTCCGCCATGCACGTGGCGAGGCTGCGGGGTGTGGACGAGCCGCCGGAGGTGTACCTGCCCGAGGCTCCCTACCTGCATCTTTTCGTCGCGCGGGGTGAGATCGAGATGGAGGGGCTCGGCACGCTGTACGAGGGTGACGCGGTGCGGATGACCCGCAGCGGCGGGCAGCGGATCACCGCCGACCTGCCGTCGGAAATCCTGGTGTGGGAGATGCACGCGCGCCTCGGCGGGCAATAGCATCGATAGCTGTTCGCACGGTGATCTGAAATGATCAACGCAGCAATTGGGACGAATCGGGCGCGTTAACGGCTCGTCCGCACGTTGGCGATACCGGGAGCAGCACCGTCGGAAGGACACCCCCATGTCTCAGTACCCGCCCCCCGGACAGTACGACCCGCCCCCCGGTGGTCAGTACGGCCAGCAGTACCCCCCGCCGCCGCCCGGGAACTACCAGCCGCCGCCGGGTGGTCAGCAGTACTGGCAGGAGTCGCCCAAGGGCAAGGGCCTGGCCATCACCGCCCTGGTCCTGGGCATCATCGCGGTTCTGAGCTGCTGGACCGTCGTCGGCGGCATCCTGTTCGGCCTGCTCGCCGCGATCTTCGGCCTGATCGCCATGGTGAAGGCGCGCGGCGGCAGCGGCGGCGGGCTCGGCCTGGCGGTGACCGGCCTGGTTCTGGGCCTGCTCGGCCTGATCGCCTCGATCGTGTTCGTGATCGTCGGTTACAGCTGGTTCGTCGACAACGGCGGCAAGAACTACCTCGATTGCATCACCGACGCCAACGGCGATCAGTCCAAGGTCGACCAGTGCGAGCGCGACTTCAAGTCCACGATCGAGGACAAATACAGCATCACGCTGACTCCCGCTCCGACCAACTGAGGATTCTCACCCGGGCGGCGCGGGGGCGAATCCCCCGCGGCACTCCCGGGTAGCCAGGACGACTTCCGCGAGCTCCGGCCGGAAGTCGTTCTCCGGCGGGCAGATCCAGGTCCGGTAGCGGGTGTGCTCGTCGGCCGGCGAGGGCAGCACGATCTGGCTACCGGGCAGCGCCACGGCCGCGCAGTCGCGGAAAAGGTCCGAGAACAACGCCTCGTCGAGATACGAGTTGTCGGTCGGACCGGTCAGAAACGTCCATCGCCCGGAGCGGGGATGCGCGATCACGGGTCCGCAGCGGGTACCGTCACGGAGCCGGTCTCGCACCCGGGTGCCGAGGTCGACGGGCATGGTGACGGCCCCGACGGCGCCGATCTCGAGCATGATTCGCCCCAGGGCCGAGTCGACGACCCCGTACAGGCCGTGCTCCTTCCGGTAGCGGCGGCAGCGAGCCAGCGCTTCCTGGGTGGCGGTGTACGAAGACGGGTCGAGCGGGGTCATGGCGAACCTCCTGCTACCGACCCTATTCCGCGGCAATCGCTATGACAATAGTCACACACCGGCGAGTCGCGGCGTAGCATCGTCGGGCATGGCACCCGTCTCGCCCACCGTTGCGCGGTGGGAGCTGGTCATCCGCCTCCGGGAGCTGCGTGAGCTGCGCGGCTTCGATTCCGCGACCTTCGCCAAGCGGGTCGGCTTCACCCCGGCCAACTGGTCCCATGTGGAGAAGGCTCGCAGGGTGCTGACCGTCAACACCATCGGACCGGTGCTGGAACTGCTCGAAGTGGACGGCGAAGAACGCGCGGAACTGCTCGAACTCCTGGATGCCAGCAAGGAGCGCGGGTGGTGGGCGAAGTCCTCGGCCCTGATCGGCGCGGAGCTGCAGCGCTACTACGGCATGGAATTCGGCGCCGAGGCCATCCGCAGTTACGACAGTCTGGTGGTGCCGGGCCTACTGCAGACCGAGGAGTACGCCAGGGCCCTGATCAGCGCTGACGTCATGATCAGACCGGTTCAGGTGGAGCAGTTGGTCGCCGTGCGCATGCGGCGGCAGCAGCGGTTGCTCGGTGCGGATCGACCGGAGGTCACGGCCGTGCTCGGCGAGGCCACCCTCTGGCAGCAGATCGGGGGCCCGAAAGTGTTGCGCGGGCAGCTGGAACATTTGGCGACCCTGCTGGAGGAAGAGGATTCCATCGCGGTCCGGGTGATTCCGTTCGCGGCCACTCGGGGCGCCGTACTGGGCGGGTCGAGTTTTCATCTCCTGGATTTCGCATCGGAGAACCTGCCCACCTTCGGCTGGGTGGAAAGTGCCGTTTTCGGTGGTTCCGTGGATGATCCGGATCAGGTGCGCGATCTGAGTTTTGCATTTGTGCGTGCACTCGAGCAATCGCTCGACCGTGCGGAATCCTTGGATTTGATCAAGAGCTGTTCGCAAGGGTAGGAGACACATGTGCGACGGTAAAATGCTGCCCATGCTCACCACCGCGAAATATCATCCGGATTCCACGGGATGGTTCACGTCGACCCGCACGAATAATGGAAACCAATGTGTCGAGGTTCGATTCGACGGTGCCGCGGTGCTCATCCGCGACAGCAAGTACCGGCGAAATCCGCAACATCGCCCGCAGGACGAGCCCGTCATCATCGTCACGGCACCGGAGTGGATGTCGTTCCTGGATATGCTGCTGGACAGCGGCGATGCCACCGCCGCGGTGGCCCCGGAGCCGGATTCGACGGTGCTGCGGGCGTTCACCGATCCGGACGGGTGGACAACGCTGCGGTACGGGGAGACCGGTCTTGTCTACACCCCCGGCGAATGGCAGGCGTTCCTCGCCGGTGCCGCCGATCGCGAATTCGATCGAGTCCCGGTCGTGTCCTGAATCGCATCCCGTCCACCTCGCGAAACTCACCGCCCCTCGAATCGCCCCGCCTGGACCGGATACCGAACCCGCTGCCGAGCCTGAATCCGGCTGCGACCGGTCCGAATCACACTGTCGCCGAGCCTGAATCGCACTACCTAGGCCGAATCGCACTGTCGTCCGGCACGACTCGCCAACCTGTGCCGTGCGGCCGGTGCGATTGCGGGAGGGGCTCCCATTTTTCTTGTGAACCGGATATTTTCACTGTGCTCGGATCGGTTGACTGCGAAATATCGGGGGCCTGAACCATGCTCGAATCCTTCCTACCCGGCGTCGGACACGGGCGGCGCGTGCTGACCCACTGCTGTGCCGGAATGCTCGCCGCGGGTTCGATCGCGCTGCTGCCGGTCGCACCGGCAGCGACCGCCGCACCCACCGTCGTCGCCGAGGGCTCATGTCCCGCCGTCCGCGTCGGCACCGAGGTGCCTTTCGCCGTGCCGCTGCTGGATTGGTCGGAGAACGTCGGCTTCGACGGTGCGGGAAATCTGTGGGTGGCCCGGTCCTATCGCAACGAGGTGCAGCGCTACGACAGCGCCGGCCGCCTGACCGCGTCGGTCGCGGTGGCTTTTCCGGGCGCGGTACGGCTGGGCCCGGACGGACTCATGTACGTCAATTCCGGCGATACGCCGACGAGCGTGCTGACCGGTTCCAGCATCGTGCGCTTCGATCCGGCCGCCGCCGATCCGCGTGCGGAGACCTTCGCGCCGGGGCGGGGCATGGTGAACGGCAGCGCCTTCGACGCGGACGGGTTCCTCTACGTCACCGACAGCCTCTCGGGCGTGATCCGGATCCGCCCGGACGGTTCGACGGACGACGCCTGGTCCGAGCGGTCGCGGATCTTCCAGGCCAACGGCATCGTCGTGGTCGGCCGGGACCTGTATGTCGGCGTCATGACCAGCCCCGGCGGTCAGATCCTGCGGGTGCCGATCGACGATCCGTCCGCGCGCACGGTGGCCGCGCAGCTCAATCCCGATGTGGTTCCGGCCTTCCCCGACGATCTGGCGGTGGGGCCCGACGGCCGGTTCTACGTGGCGACCGCGCTCGGGCGTTTGGCTCGGGTGGATCCGAATACCGGTGTGAGCTGCACGGTGTACTCGGGTCAGCCGATGACCTCGGTGGCAGTCGCCCCCGATGGGGACCTGCTGGTCGGGACCGAGAGCGGCGACCTGCTGCGCGTTCACCTGTCGTGAAACTCGGGGGTGCGAGGTTGCCGGAGGCGAGCTCGCACCCGCGGCAATGGGCATACTGGGAATCGTGACTTCGCAGCTGACGCCTCCCTCCGGTATCGACCTGTCCTTCCGTGACGCGGACGTTCGGGTGCAGGACGACCTGTTCGCGCACGTCAACGGCAAGTGGCTGGACAGCTACGAGATACCGTCGGACCGCGCGGTCGACGGCGCCTTCCGCACCCTGTACGACCAGGCCGAGCGGGACGTACAGCAGATCATCCAGGACGCCGCCGCCGCGAACGCCGCGCGCGGCACCGAGGAGCGCAAGATCGGCGACCTCTACAACAGCTTCATGAACGAGGCGCACGTCGAGCACGCGGGCCTGTCCCCCATCGTGGGCGAGCTGGCCGCCATCCGTGAGGTCACCGATCGCGGCGCGCTCGCGGCGGTGATCGGCGGCCTGCAGCGCACCGGTGTCGGTGGCGCGCTGGCCTTCTACGTCGACACCGACGACAAGGACTCCACCCGCTACCTGGTGCACGTCACCCAGTCCGGCATCGGCCTGCCCGACGAGTCCTACTACCACAAGGACGAGTACGCGGAGATCCGCGCGAAGTACATCGCCCACATCGGCCGCATGTTCGCGCACGCCGACCTGGACTACGACGCGCAGCGCGTCTTCGATCTCGAGGCCAAGCTGGCCGCCGGCCACTGGGACGTGGTGCGCCGCCGCGACGCCGAATTGAGCTACAACCTCACCACTCTCGACGCGCTCACGGCGGAGAATCCTGAATTCGACTGGGCCGCCTGGACTTCCGCGCTGGCCGAGACCACCGAGCGCCGCGCACCGGAGCTGTTCGCCGAACTGGTGGTGCGCCAGCCGGATTACGTGCGCACCTTCGCCCAGGTCTGGGCATCGGAGTCGCTCGAGGACTGGAAGGCGTGGACGGCGTGGCGCGTGGTGCGCTCGCGCTCCGCGTATCTGACCGAGAACCTGGTGCAGGAGAGCTTCGACTTCTACGGCCGCACGCTGACCGGCGCGCAGGAGAATCGCGATCGCTGGAAGCGCGGCGTGTCCCTGGTGCAGGATCTGCTGGGCGAGGCGGTCGGCAAACTGTATGTGGCGCGGCACTTCCCGCCCGAGGCCAAGGCCCGCATGGTGGATCTGGTCGCCAACCTGCAGGAGGCGTACCGCCGCAATATCTCCGACCTGGAGTGGATGAGCCCCGACACCCGCCAGGCCGCCCTGGCCAAGCTGGAGAAGTTCACTCCCAAGATCGGCTACCCCGACGAGTGGCGCGACTACGCCGACGTGGAGGTCGACTCGGTCGATCTGGTCGGCAACTACCGCAACGGCTATGCCGCGGAGCACGATCGGGACCTGAACAAGCTCGGCGGCGCGGTCGATCGCGGCGAGTGGTTCATGACCCCGCAGACGGTCAACGCCTACTACAACCCCGGCATGAACGAGATCGTCTTCCCCGCGGCGATTCTGCAGCCCCCGTTCTTCGACATGAACGCCGACGACGCCGCCAACTACGGCGGTATCGGCGCGGTCATCGGCCACGAGATCGGCCACGGCTTCGACGATCAGGGCTCCAAGTACGACGGCGACGGCAATATGGTCGACTGGTGGACCGAGTCGGACCGCACCGAGTTCGGCAAGCGCACCGAAGCCCTGATCGCCCAGTACAACCAGTTCTCCCCCAAAGACCTCTCCGACGACCACACCGTCAACGGCGAGTTCACCATCGGCGAGAACATCGGCGACCTCGGCGGCCTCACCATCGCGCTCGAGGCCTACCGGATCTCCCTCGAGAATTCCGACGCCCCCGTCCTGGACGACCTCACGGGCCTGCAGCGCGTCTTCTTCGGCTGGGCCCAGGTCTGGCGCACCAAGGCTCGTCAGGAGGAGGCCATCCGCCGCCTCGCCGTGGACCCCCACTCCCCGCCCGAATTCCGCTGCAACGGAGTGATCCGCAACCTCGACACCTTCCACGAAGCCTTCGACGTGAAACCCGGCGACGCCCTCTACCTGGACCCCGCCGACCGCGTGAAGATCTGGTAGCCCGCAGCAGAACCGCGCCCCGACATCTATCGAGGCGCGGTCACTCCGCGTAGGGGCGGCGAGTCCTACACCTGGTCTCTTACGATCCACACACCTCGGGTATAGTGATACCTATACTTCTCGGCGTGGCCGACCGTGAGTGGGAAATCTACGTGGTGGACGAGGTTCGTCAATGGATCATGCAGCTCGACGAGGCGAACTATCGGCGAGTGTCGCAGGCGATCGATCTGCTAGCCGAACTGGGACCCGGACTGGGGCGCCCATTGGTCGACACGATCACAGGGTCCGCGATCTCCAACCTCAAAGAGCTGAGGCCGGGAACGGTTCGTATCCTCTTCGTATTCGACCCCTGGCGTTCGAGCATCCTGCTGGCCGCAGGCGACAAGTCGAATCAGTGGCGCACGTGGTATCGGGCCGCGATTCCGCTGGCTGAGCAGCGGTACGAGATCTACTTGAAGGAACGGCGAGAGGAACAGGAGCGGCGATGAGCGGGTATTCGCGGTGGGAGGACATCCGAACCGAGTTCGTCGAGCGTGCCGGTGGCGAAGAGGCACTGGCGATCGGCAAGAAGGAAATTCTGGCGGAGATCATCGGCCATCGGCTGGCCGAGATCCGCAAGAGTCGGGGATTGACGCAGTCGCAACTCGCCGAACGCATGGGCGTCACCAAGGGCCGGGTGTCGCAGATCGAACGTGGCCAGATTTCGGGCCACGAGGTGCTCGCCCGGTATGCGATCGCGCTCGGCGGCCGTCTGCATCAGGCGATCTACTTCGATGACGGTGATATCGCGGCGATCGCCTGATGTGCCTCAGTTGAGGCGGAGTTCGGTGTCGGCGTCGAAGAAGAAGACTTCATCGGGTTTGGGCCGCAGGTGCAGGCGGTCCCCGAGCGCGACCTGGAAGCGGCGGTCAACGCGGGCGACGATTCGGCCGGAGCGGCTTGACCATTCGCCGGTGACGCCGTGCGAGTAGAGGAAGGATTCGCTGCCGAGTTCCTCGAGCAGTTCCACCTCGACCGCCAGTGAGTCGGTGGGGTCGGTGGTGACCTCCCAGGATTCGGGGCGGATGCCGATGACGACCCGGTCGCCGGAGACGCTGTGCGGCAGCGGGATTCGCAGGTCGTTCAGGGTGGCGGCGTTGTCACTGACCGGAGCGGTCAGCAGGTTCATGCCGGGGGAACCGATGAAGCCCGCGACGAAGGTGTTGACCGGGTTGTCGTAGAGCTCGCGCGGGGCAGCGACCTGTTGCAGCCGGCCGTTCTCGAGAACCGCGACCCGGTGCCCCATCGTCATGGCCTCGACCTGGTCGTGGGTGACGTAGACCGTGGTGGTGCCCAATCGCTTCTGCAGCGCGGCGATCTGGGACCGGGTGCTCACGCGGAGCTTGGCGTCCAGGTTGGACAGCGGTTCGTCCATGCAGAACACCTGGGGGCGGCGCACGATGGCGCGGCCCATGGCGACGCGCTGCCGCTGGCCGCCGGAGAGTTTGGCGGGCTTGCGGTCGAGCAGGTCCTCCAGCTCGAGCATGGCCGCCGCCTCTTTGACCCGAATCAGCGTGTCCGCCTTGCTCATTCCGGCATTGCGCAGCGCGAACCCCATGTTCTCCGCGACGGTCATGTTCGGATAGAGCGCGTAGCTCTGGAACACCATGGCCACGTCGCGCGAGCGCGGCGGCAGCCCGGTGACATCGAGCCCGCCGATGCGCACGCGCCCGGCGGTGACCGCCTCGAGCCCCGCCAGCATGCGCAGACTGGTGGACTTGCCACATCCGGAAGGCCCGACCAGCACCAGGAATTCACCGTCGGCGATATCCAGGCTCAGGTCGTCGACCGCCGGTGCGGGCGCACCCGGGTAGGTGAGGGAAATTCCCTCGAACTGCACAGTCGCCATGCTCTTTCCGCCTCCTCGTGACTTCGGCGCGCGGCTCGCCGCCGTCGGCCGCCGCGCACGAAATCAGTAGTCACGGTGGTAGATGACGCCCGGGGCCGATTCGCCCCGGGCGCGGTGGTGTCCCTACTTGGGCAGCTTGGGGGTGATCTGCCGGTCGATGATGGTCTGCAGCTGGTTGGTGATATCGGCGTAAGCCGCTGCCACATCCCGGTTCTGAAGGCCGATCTGCTCCAGGCCGGTGCCGATGATCTGGTCGCCGCCCGGCAGGAATACGCGTGCGTAGTCCTGCGGCTTGGTGATCGCGAGCTGATCGATCGCGGTCTTGGCGTTCGGGTTCTTGGCCAGGAAGTCGATCTCGGTCGGATCCTGCAGCGCCGACTTGCGCACCGGCATGTAACCGGTGCCCTGCGAGAAGTACGCGGTATTGGCCGCATTGGTGATGAACTCGATGAACTGGAGCGCGTTCTCCTTGCGCTTGTCCGAGATCCGCGATGGAATGGCAAGGCCCGCACCGCCGGTGGTCGCGCCCGCCCCGTTCGGGTGCGGCAGGAACGCGGTGCCGAATTCCAGCTTGCCCGCGGCGTTCTGCTTGATGCCCTTGAGATCACCGGTGGAGGCGATGGTGGAGGCGATGATGCCGGTGCCGAAGTCGGTCGCGATCTGCGGCCGGATGCTCGCGTACTTCTTGTTGTTGATGCTGTCGCGCAGGTAGTTGCCGGCGGCGAGGGTGTTGGGGTCGTTGAACTTCAGCGTCCACTGGTCGGAGTAGTGGCCGCCGAAGGTCCAGCTCGGACCCTGGAAGGTCCAGGCCAGGTAGTTCTTGGCGTCACCCCAGCCGTGCGCCCACTTGTCGCCGCCGACGACGCTCTGCAGCTTGGGACCCCACTCGTCGAATTCCTGCCAGGTGTTCGGGCCGCGGTCCGGCAGTCCGGCCTTGGACCAGACGTCCTTGTTGTAGTAGAAGACCTGGGTGGAGCGGGCGTACGGCAGCGCGTAGTGCTTGCCGTTGAACAGGTAGTCCGCCGCGAGGGAGTCCACGTAGTCGTCGAGTTTCACTCCGGCGGAACCGAAGTGGGAGTCCAGCGGTTCGATGGTGCCGTTGAGCGCGTAGTTGAACCACCACACGTCCGAGAGCACGACGACGTCCGGCAGGTCACCGCCGGACAGCGCCGCGTTGAACTTCTGCGACACCTCTTCGTAGTTCTTGCCCGCGTCGATGAGGTTGACCTTCAGGTCCGGGTGCTTGGCCTGGAACCGGTTGATCAGCTCGTTCTCCAGGTCCTTGGAGGTGCCCGGGTGGTTGGACCAGAAGGTGATGGTCTTGTCGTCCCCACCCTGCTTGTTGCCGCCGCCGGATCCGGCGCAGGCGGTCAGCGCCGCGCCGGCCGCGGCCGCGCCGGCCAGCCCGAGGAACCCGCGCCGCGAAAGAGCAGGAAAACGTTGTTCGGACACAGGAATCTCCTTCTGGGACTTACCCCTTGACCGCACCGGAGGTGAGGCCCTTGATCATCTGGCGCTGCAACGCCAGGAAGACGACGAGTATCGGCAGCATGGTCAGCAGCGTTCCGGCCATGACCGGCCCCCAGTTGGTGACGCTGGGGTTCTCGGTGTTCTGCAGCAGCGTGAGGCCGACGGGCAGCGTGGCCACATCGGGTCCGTCCGCCATCAGGAACGGCCACAGGTATTCGTTCCACTCGTTGACCAGCGTGACCACCGCGAACGCCACCATGGTCGGTCCGGACATGGGCAGCACCACCCGGGTCAGCAGCCGCCACCAGCCCGCGCCGTCCATCCGCGCCGCCTCGATGACCTCGCTCGGGAGCGACAGGAAGTGATTGCGCATGAGGAAGGTGCCGAAGGCGACGCCGCAGAGCGGAACGATGATGCCCTGGAAGGTGTTTCGCCAGCCCATCTGCGCGATCAACGCGTAGTTGGAGATGATGGTGATCTGATTGGGCACCATGAGCGCCGCGATGATCACCAGGAAGACGAACGTCTTGCCCGGGAACCGCAGGAACACCAGCCCGTATGCGCTCAGCACGCCGAGCACGAACTTCACCGACGACACGATCAGCGTGACGATCAGCGAGTTCCGCAGGAACGTCCAGAACGGCAGCGTGGTGGTGGCTCCCCGGTAGTTCTCCGGATGCCAGGTGTGCGGCAGGTACACCGCGGGCTGCACGTAGATGTCGCCACGCGTCTTGAGCGAGGTGATCAGCAGCCAGAACAGCGGAACACCGACGATGATCAGCACGCACACCATGGCGGCGTATCCGAAAATCGTTGCCCACCGGGCATTGTCGAGGCGCGTGAGCCGGGGCAGTTTCATCGTTCGGCCCGATCCATGACGCGGACCTGCAGCAGCGTGATCACCAGCAGCACCACGAACATGATGCTGGCGACCGTGGCCCCGTACCCGGCCCGGAAGTTGACGAAGGACTCGCGGTACACCTGCACGACCATGGTCGTGGTGCCGGTGCCGAGCGGCCCGCCGCGCGTCATCGAGTAGATGATGTCGAAGACCTGCAGTGAGTTGAGCAGCACGGTGATGGACAGGAAGAACGTGGTGGGCCGCAACTGCGGCAGCAGCACCCGGGTGAAGGTGGTCCACCGGCTCGCGCCGTCGATTTCGGCGGCCTCCATCAGATCGGCGCGGGTGCCCTGCAGCGCGGCCAGATAGATGACGAAGGTGTAGCCGATGTTCTTCCACAGGTAGGTCACGGTCACCATGAACAGCGCCCAGTGCGGGTCCTGATAGAAATCCGGGACCTTCTCCACGCCGAGCTTGTGCAGTACGTCCTGGACCAGGCCGAAGCCCGGGTCGAAGATGAACTGGAAGGCGACGCCGATGGCCGCGCCGGAGATGACGAACGGCGCGAAGACCGCGGAGCGGACCACATTGCGCCCGAACAGTTTCCGGTCCAGCAGCAGCGCGAGCGCCAGGCCAAGCACCATGCTGCCCACGACGGCGGCGACGGTGAAAACGATTGTATTGCCGACGATTTGCCACGAATCGTCGCGGCTCCACCACTCGGTGTAATTGTCGAATCCGACGAATGTCGAGGTGGTGTCCGAGATGTTCCAGTCGAAGAACGACAGCCGAATATTGTCGATCAGCGGCCGATACACGAAGACCGACAACAGGATCAGGTTCGGCGCGACGAGCACCAGAAACAGCGCGTAGTCCCGCCAGGGTCTGCCTCGCCAGCCACGCCCCGGGGGCTGCGGTAGTACTCGTTCGGGACGTGATCGCACCCGCGCAGCCTGACGGTCGCGAGCAAACAATCTGTTAATCGCGGATGCAGTCCGGCTGAACTGTCCGGTGGACGATGCCACCGATTGTTCACCCGACGAACCCGCAGGTGGCGCGGACATGCGCCGAATCGTACGGCCGCCCAGTCTCTTTGGTGTCCGGATTCACCCATACTTCGATGTCACGACACCCCCGAGACAGACGAGGACCCCGCCCGACAGGGGCGGGGTCCTCGGTCGATGATGAAACGGGACGGCTGATTTCGTAAGGTCGGGGTAACTCACCCGGGGACGTTCGACATCGGTGTCGCGCCCGACCGCACCACGCGTGCACAACTCCGACGGCTCTCAGCCGGGCGCTGAATACGCGGAGAGGCGGTACAGCCAGCTAGTTCCAGTCGCCCCAGCCGTCGCTGGTGCTCAGGGTGCCGCCCTTGGTGTTCTGCACGACCACCGGGTCGCCCTTCTTCACGTTCTCCTGGAACCACTTCGCGTCCTCGGTGCTGACGTTCAGGCAGCCGTGCGAGGAGTTGGAGACGCCCTGCTGCGCCACCGACCACGGCGCGGCGTGGACGAAGATGCCGCTGTTGGACATGCGGGTCGCGTACTCGACCTCGAGCTTGTAGCCCTCCGCGGCGGTGGTGGGCACGCCGTAGGTGGAGGAATCCATGATCATCTTGCGATTGCGCTCGCTGACGATGTAGGTGCCGTTCGGGGTCTCGTGCCCGGTCTTGCCCATGGAGGTGGGCATGGTGCGCACGACCTCACCGTTGCGGGTGACCACGATCTCGTGCGTGGTGTCGTCGGCGGTGGCGATGAACTCGTCGCCGATCTCGTAGGAGACGTGGGTGCCGCCGCCCTCGACGGTGACCTTGGAGCCGGCCGGCCAGAAGGACTCGGGCCGCCAGCGCACCTGCTTGTCACCGAACCAGTAGAAGTGGCCGTCGACCTTGTTGGTGGAGGTGATCCGGATCGACTTCTCGGCGGCGTCGTGATCGCTCACCGGATCCTTGAAGTTGATGATGATCGGCTGGGCCACGCCCACCACGTCCCCGTCGCCGGGGGTGATGTTGGGCGCCGCGAAGTTGGCCGGCGGGATCGGCGCCTTGGCGTTCGGGTCCGTGGGCGTCGCTCCCGGTGCGGGCTGCGGCATGACGGCCGACGGCACGCCGGGAACCTCCGGGCCGCCCGGCCATAGCGGGGCCGCCGAGGCGGGCGCGACCACCAAGACTCCGGTCGCCGCGATGGCGGCAAGGGAAATCAGTCCCGTCTTCCGGTACCTGGCAATGCGCACAGCTTGGTCCTCTCGAGATCTTCGTTCACACGTAGATATACGGACGCACTTCGCCCGTGGTAGGTCCCAACCCCGCAGTCATTACTACCGTGCGATCACGAGCATGCCAATCGCCTTCTCGCAGTTATGCATACAGTGTTGCTAATGTGTCGCGGGTCACATTGATAGGCAAGGCGACTCGATTGGCGCGAATGCGCCGATGGCATCGGCGATTTCCCGTGAGTGACACCGGTGTGATCCGGGCCGGAGTGGGCACTTCCTCAAACCTTGTTGTGATCGAAATCACTGGGGTCGCATCACGGTTCGGACACGTCGAAGGTGATGGCGGCGTGTGGTCCGGTGGCGATGTTGTGCGGCACGGTGAGTGGAACGCGCCCGCGCGCGAAGCGCGGAGAGAGCCGCAGCCGCACGGAGCTCACGAGCGCGGCGAGCACGATCCGCAACTCGTAGTCCGCCAGCGCCGCGCCCACACAGCGCCGGTGCCCGCCACCGTACGGCGCGAATTCGAAAGGGCTGTAGCGCCGTTCGAGAAACCGTTCGGGACGGAATTCGTGCGGCGCGGGCCACACTCCGGGATGGGAGTGCAGCAGCTGTATCGAGACCCCCATGGTGTCCCCCGCCACCAGTGGCGCTCCGCGCAGGGCGAAATCACCGGTGAGCCTGCGCAGTACGATCGGCACCGGCGGATGCAGCCGCAGCGTCTCCTGGCAGACCGCGTCCAGGTAGGGAAGCGCCGCCAGCTCGGCGGGATCCAGGTCTGCTCCGGCCTCGTCCAGTTCCGCGCGCAGTCGCGCGAGGACCGCGGGCTCGCGATGGAGCCGGTACAGCGCCCACACCAGGCTGGTCGCGGTGGTCTCGTGCCCGGCGACCAGCAGCGTCCGCAGTTGTTCGCGCAGATCGGCATCCTCGAGAGCGCCGCCGTCCTCGTATCGGGCACCGAGCAGCAGGGCCAGGATGTCCGAGGCGTCACCGGACCGCGCGTCGCCGCGTCGCCGGACGATCTCGGAATCGATGAGCTCGTCGAGCCGATCACGGGCCGCGGTGAATCGTTCCCATCCGGTCAGCCCGAACATGGTGCGCCGCAACGCCGGAACCAGGAACAGCGGCCCGCCGAACGAGTGCAGGAATTCCGTTGTGGCGACCGTGTATTCGCGCAGCCTGCGGGGCTCGTCGATGCCGAACACCGCGGCCAGGATGACGCGCAGCGTGATCGCACGGGCCGCCGCCCGCGCGTCCACCCGGGTGCCGGGCAGCCATGCGGTCCCGGTGCGCCCGCCTTCGAGTTCGGCGCGGGCGGCATCGCGAATCACGCTGCCGTACGCGCTGATTCGCTTGCGATGGAAGGCCGGCGCCAGCAGCGCCCGATCCTGTCGATGCCGGGTGCCGCGCGAGAGGATCAGCGAGGCCGGACCCACCATCGGTTCGATCGGATTGGGCAGCGGCGGGACCAACAGCTCGACCGGCGCGCGGAACAGCTCGCGCGCGCCCTCCGGGGTGCCG
The DNA here is from genome assembly GCF_001613145.1 of Nocardia jejuensis NBRC 103114. GTDB lineage: Bacteria > Actinomycetota > Actinomycetes > Mycobacteriales > Mycobacteriaceae > Nocardia > Nocardia jejuensis. Next base: position 128,752 of record NZ_BDBU01000022.1, on the reverse strand, counting down.
GTGAACACCGCCGAGCCGAAGGCGGGGAAGCCCACCAGGAAGGGATCCCCGGCACGCCGCTGCCGCCAGTCGAAGTAGCGTCCGAGATCGGCGGCGGCCCCCAGCGCGTGCAACAGTGGCAGCCTCGGCGCGCGGAGCGTGACGAGCGCGGCGGGACCCGATGGTGCTGCGGCGGAGCTCATGCTCACGGATACGAATTTACCGCTTCGTCCGGTTCGGGCCGTGCTGAACTGGTCAGCGGTTTAGTGGGTCGACGCCTGTCGGGCGGGTGGTGTATGCATGTGACCGCCTGGTCTTACTCGAATTTAGGATTACGTGTGTTGCGACAGCAGATGTCCGCCCGGATCGCGCTTCCCGCGATCTCTGCCGCCGCCCTGCTTCTCGCAGGCTGTGGCGCCACCATCGACGGTAAGCCGCAGGCCGCTCCCGGCGCACAGGTGAGCACCACCTCGAAGCCGCCGTCGAACACCACCTCGGCCAAACCGTCCGGCAAGCCCGGCGCCACCACGACGCGCCCGGACAAGGGCGGCGACACCGACTTCCAGGCCAGCATCGGCGACTGCGTGAAGCTCGGCGGCACCTCCGACGACGCCACCATCGCCAAGGCCACCTGCGGCAGTCAGAGCTCCAACTACAAGGTGATCGGCAAGGCCAAGACCAACGCCCAGTGCCCCACCGACGCCGATCAGGCGTACTACGAGACCCTGGCCGGCGTCGAGACCGGCGCCATCTGCCTGGACATCGACTGGGTGGTCAACGACTGCCTGGATCTGGGCGGTGACGACCCCAAGCGCATTCCCTGCACCTCGACCACCGCGACCGAGGGCGTGAAGGTGCTCTCGATCATCAAGGGCACCACCGATGTCGAGGACTGCTCCAGCGGCGACAAGGGCTATATCTATGACGAGCGTCAGTTCGTCGTCTGCGTCAAGGTGCTCTGAGCCGGGTTCCGGCCGGTCCGGCCCGCGCGTCGGGCACGCGAAAGGGGCGGCGATCCTCGGATCGCCGCCCCTTTCGCGCTCAGTTGCCGACTCGGACTCGCCGTACTGCCGAATCAGATCGGCAGGTAGCCCGAACCCACGCCACCGCGGCCGTTGATGTCCGCCATGATCGTCGACATGTTCGTCCCGACCTCGGGCCCGAAGCAGGCGACCGCCAGGTAGGCGTTCACCATGCCGACCAGCGTGCTGCCGACGACGACCGGCGCACCGGAATCGCCCTCGACGACACACATCTGGCTCCAGGTCTCCATGTTGGTGGCGAATACGTCACCCCATGAGATGCCACAGGTGTTACCCGTGGTGCGGCCTTCCTTGCACACGATCATCGGGAAGCCGGGAGGCCCGCCGACGCCGGTGATGGAGACGTTGCCGACGCGGTTGACCGGAATCGTCCGGGCCGGATCGAATTGGATGACCGCGTAGTCGAGGTCGTGGTTGGAGTACACGAACTTGCCGATAAGTCCTGCGCCACGATCCTTTTCGGCATAGACCTGCGCACCCGGGTCACCGCAGTGGCCCGCGGTGAGTCCGACGAGCCGTCCGGCGCCGTCGTGACCGATGGTGGTCACGGTGCACTCGAACATGTCGTCGATGATGATGCCTGAGCCGCCGCCGATGACTGCCGCGGAATCGGCGTTCGCGGCCCCGGCGCCGAGCAGCGCCGTACTCAGGGCAACCGCGAAGACACCGGTCACCCCGGCGAGTTTCCTGATCATGTCCCTCCAGACGTCGGAAGCCGCTCGAATCTTGCTGGGCCTCATCCTGTCAGTATTCGAGCCCGGTTGCTGCTTGTACTGCCTCATGTTGCCGAGCCGTGTCTTGCCGCTCTTCGGGCGTTCCATCCCGTTGGATGTCAGTTATAGAAGTTATGCATGTTATGCATTGAATTACGATAAAATTGCTCCCATTAATTCTTACTAGCACTGTCTTCACAACTGCTTAACGAACTTCTGCGAAGTGGAAAACTAGAACAAGTTCTAGATATCTGCCTGGTTCTTTAGGTTGTAAACCAACTCTGATGTGGCTGTTCACAGCGGTACGGCGAAAGTGATCCGGCTCTATGACCGGAACCACAATCGGTGATGTGTTTTTCCTAACTCCGTAGTAGGGTGCGTCAAGCAAACAGTCGCCGAGAGCGGGTAACTCGGCGTCGAGAGGGGTAGTCAGTGCAGTTGACCAAAAGCCTTGGTGGGACGGGGAGCCCATCGGAGTCACGGGTGAATACCGCCGTCGACTGGGCCAAGGGGTACTGGCAGGACCATCCCAAGCGGTCGTTGGAGACCGGCGGCCGAATGATGGCCATGGGTGTGTCTGCCGTCGCCGAGCTTTTCATCGCTATCTTCCGGCGGCGCTTCCCCTACGCGGAGTTCGTCCGTCAGTGCGCCTTCATGGCCAGCGTCGCGGCCGCGCCCACGCTGCTGGTCGCGATTCCGATCGGCGTCATCGTCTCGATCCAGGTCGGCTCCGTCGCCGGGCAGGTGGGCGCCACCTCGTTCATCGGCGCGGCGAACGGCCTCGGCATCATTCAGCAGGGCGCGCCGCTGGTGACCTCGCTCATGATCGCGGGCGCGGTCGGTTCGGCCATCTGCGCCGATCTCGGCTCGCGCACCATCCGTGAGGAGATCGACGCCATGAAGGTCATGGGCGTCGACCCGATGCGCCGCCTGGTGGCCCCGCGCCTGGGCGCGGCCATGCTGGTGTCCGTATTGCTGTGTGGCTTCGTGGTTTTCGTCGGCTTCCTGACCGGCTACATCTTCAATATCTTCGCGCAGGGTGGTACGCCCGGTTCCTACATCGGCACCTTCGCCTCGTTCGCGGTGACGGTGGATCTGTTCGTGGCGCTGCTCAAGTCGCTGATCTTCGGTCTGCTCGCCGCGATCATCGCCTGCGACGCCGGCCTCACCGCCAAGGGCGGCCCCGGCGGCGTAGCGAACTCGGTGAACACCGCGGTGGTGATGTCGGCCGTCATGCTCTTCGGCACGAACCTCATCATCACGCAGATCTACAACTCCCTGTTCCCACCACAGATGGTCTGAGTCGTGTCAGCAACGTATGTTCCGCCGCTGCTGCGGCCTCTCCAAAGGATCAAGGGTGTCGCGCGGTCGCCTCGTGACTTCGTGGCGCGCATCGGACATCAGGTCTTCTTCTTCCTGAGGTCCATCGGCTCGATGCCGATGGCGTTCAAGCAGTACCCCAAGGAAGTCTGGCGGCTGCTGTCCGACGTCACCTGGGGCAACGGCAATCTCATCGTCGGTGGCGGCACGATCGGCGTCGTGCTGATCCTGTCCGCGTTCGGCGGTATGACCGTCGCCATCCAGGGCTACACGTCGCTGAACCTGCTGGGCCTGAGCCCGCTGACCGGCGCCATCTCCGCCTTCGCGACCACCCGTGAGCTCGGCCCGATGCTCGCCACGCTCGCCTTCGCGGCGCAGGCGGGCTGCCGGTTCACCGCACAGCTGGGCGCGATGCGCATCTCCGAGGAGATCGACGCGCTGGAATCGGTTGCCATCCGGCCGCTTCCGTATCTGGTGAGCACCCGGATGATGGCGGCCATGGTCGCCATCGTGCCGCTGTACTGCCTCGCGCTGCCGTTCGCCTACATCTCCTGCGCCCTGACGGTGCAGCTGATCGGCGGCACCGCGAGCGGTACCTTCCAGCACTACTTCTATCAGTTCCTGGTGCCGCACGATGTGCTGTACTCACTGCTGAAGGCGATCATCTTCGTCGCGATCACCACGTTCATCCAGTGCTACTACGGGTTTTTCGCCTCGGGCGGCCCGGAGGGCGTGGGTGTTGCGGCCGGACGCGCGATCAAGTACTGCATCATCGCGGTCGTCTTCGCGGACCTGTTCATGACCTTGGCGATCTGGGGCGTCAACCCCGGCATCCGGATTTCGGGATAGGGGGCGCAGAGCATGATCATCGATCCGAGCGGGCGTGGCCCGACCATGCGCCAGCTGCTCATCGCGGGCGTCTCCGGTCTCACCGTCTTCGCCATCGTCCTGGGCTTCCTGTATGCCCGGTACCAGGGCTACTTCATCGAAAAGGTCAACGTCACAGCCAATCTCACCACCACCGGTGACGGCCTGCCCGAGAACGCGGACGTGAAGTTCCGCGGCGTGCTGGTCGGTGCGGTCAAGGACGTGTCGGTAGCCGCCAAGGGCGAGCTGCAGAAGGTCCACATCGAGATGAAGCCGGAGTACACCAGCGGGATCCCCGCGAGTGTCACCGCGCGTGTCGTGCCGTCCAACCTGTTCGCCGTCACCTCGGTCGAACTCGTCTACAACGGCAACGACGGCGGGCACATCAAAGAGGGCTCACAGATCTCCGAGGACACCTCCAAGGGCACCATCGCCCTGCAGGACACGCTGACCACGGTCCGCAACATCCTCGGCAAGATCGATCCGGTGCAGTTCGGCCGGGTGCTCAGCACCCTGTCCTACGCCCTGGACGGCAGCGGCCGGATGCCCGGCTCCAGCGTCGAGCGCGTGGACCGCTGGCTGCAGTCGGTCGACGACTCGATTCCGGACCTCGGCGTCATGCTCACCGACTTCTCCAATTCCTTCCACGCGCTGAACGAGTCCGCACCGGAACTGATGAGCGTGCTGTCGGAGTCGGTGAAGACGGCACAGACCATCTCCGATCGCCGCGCGGAACTGATGTCCCTGATCTCGGGCACCGCCGGCACGGTCGACAAGGTGAACGGCCTGTTCGCCCGAAACCCCAACGTGGGCAAGGAAGTCACCTCCGGCACCAGCGAGATGTTCGGCGCCCTGACGGACGACCCGACCGCCATCCCGCAGACCATCGCGAACCTGAACACCTCGATCCGCCGTCTGGCGACCACCTTCAACTGGGGCACACAGCGGCAGATGGCCTGGAACCTGGGCATCACGCTGACGCCGTACAAGCCGTACACCCGGGACGACTGCCCGCGCTACGGCGAGCTGGCCGCCCCGAGTTGCTACACCGCGCCGCTGGAGTCGGATCCGGGCACGCTGCCGGAATCGATGCGCCCCAAGGCACTCGACTCCGCCGCCGGGTTGCCCAAGACCGATCCGCCGGCCGGGTTCCCGCTCATTCCGGGTCTCAACACCGGTGGCACGATCACGCAGCCGGGCGCGCAGCCCCAGGGTGTGAACGATCCGTTCGCCGGTACGCCGCTGCAGGGCCTGATCCCGAACCTGGCTCCGGGCGCCGCTCCGGCCGCGCCCGCCGCTCCGGCCGCACAGCCGGGCACGGTCGCTCCGGTCGCTCCGGCAGCCGGTCCGATTTCCGGTCCGGTCGCCTACACCGGCGCCGACGCGATCACCGCTCTGCTGGGCCGCCGTCCGACCGCGGGTGAATATCTGCTGCTGGGCTCGATTCTCAAGGGTGGAACATTGCAAGTGACCGAAAGCGGGGCGGCCAAGTGAGCATTCGCAAGCCGCTGATCGGCTTCACGATCTTCGCCATCGTGTCGATCCTGGTGACCGCGGTCATCTGGAACACGCTGGCGCGCACCGTGGACGGTTCCACCAACAAGTACTCGGCCACCTTCACCGATGTGCTCGGCCTGCGTGAGGGCGACGACGTCCGCATGGCGGGCGTGCGCGTCGGCAAGGTCGAGAAGATCGAGCTCGACGGTAAGAACCAGGCGCACGTGAGCTTCATCGTGCAGAGTGATCAGACGCTCTTCGGTGACACCAAAGCCCTGGTCCGCTACCAGAACCTGATCGGCCAGCGCTACGTCGCGCTGGCTCCGGACAAGAAGCCCGGCGGTAGTCACACGCCGCTGCGCAACAACGCCTCGATCCCGGTCGAGCGCACCGAGCCGTCCTTCGACATCTCGGCGCTGCTCAACGGTTTCCAGCCGCTGTTCCAGGTGCTGCAGCCCGATCAGGTGAACAACCTGTCCAACACCTTCGTCCAGGCCCTGCAGGGCGACGGAGTCTCGTTGAGCGCGTTCATCACCCAGGCCGCCACCCTGGCCACGGATTTCCAGCGCCGCGACGCGATCCTCTCCGATGTCATCACCAACCTGTCCGGGGTCATGTCCGGCCTGGCCAAGCGTGGCGACGAACTCGAGACGCTGGTGACCCAGACCCGTTCCCTGATCGGCGGCCTGTACGCCCAGGGGCAGTCACTGCAGACCTCCACGGTCCAGATCGCCGACGCCACAGCGTCTCTGGTGTCCATGCTCGGGCTGATCCAGCCCAAGCTCGCGCTGGCGCAGAACGCCACCCGTGATGCCCTGACCCTGCTGCTCGCCAATGGCGCGAAGCTGGATCAGGCGGCCGTGGACTTCCCCGCCGTCCTCACCGATATCGGCAAGTTCACCCAGAACGGCACCTACGCCAACGCGTATCTGTGCAGCCTGGATGTCTCGCTCTACGGTGTCCTCTTCCCACGCGGTCTGTTCAACCAGATCGGTGGCAACTCCCACTCGGCGGTGTGCCGTCCATGATCTCGAAACTGAAGTCCCGCTTCTCCTCCAACCGTAATTTCTGGCTCGGCGTGTTCGGCGCGGGTCTGATCGTCGTGCTGCTGCTGGCCTCGAGCCTGGTCAAGCTGGTCGGTGTCGGCCAGCAGACGATCAAGGCCGAGTTCGTGCAGAGCGCGGGCATCAAGGTCGGCGACAAGGTCGCCGTGTCGGGCGTGTCGGTCGGCAGTGTGGCCGGCACCGAACTCGAGGGCGATCACGTACTGGTCAGCCTGGCGGTCAAGGACGACCTGAAGTTCGGTCCCGACGCCAAGGCCTCGATCAAGATGGCCACCCTGCTGGGCGCGCGGTTCGTCGACCTCATTCCCGGCGACGGCTCGGGTCTCAAGGGCGATCGAATCCCCAAGTCCAACACCTCGGTTCCATACAACCTGGCCGACGTGGTGCAGGAGGGAACCCCGAAGTTCGAGGAACTCGACACCAAGCAGCTGGCGAATTCGCTGAACCTGATCAACCAGCAGTTCGGTGACACGCCGCAGCTCACCTCGCAGGCCCTGGACTCCATCGGTGCGCTGGCCAAGACCATGAACGATCGCAAGGACGCGGTCGATCAGCTGCTCAAGGACCTGGATCGGGTCACCAAGATCCTCGGTGACAACCGCAACAGCGTGCTGCTGGTGATCACCCAGGGCGAGGCCATCGCCAACCGGGTGATGGAGCGCCAGTCGCTGCTGCGCTCGCTGCTGGACAACATCGCCAAGCTCAGCGGTCAGCTGCAGGCGATCGGCAACGACAACGACAACCAGTTCGGTCCGACCCTGACGCAGCTCAACACCATGGCCGAGGGCCTGCAGAAGAACAAGGACAACCTCGATCGACTGCTGTCGGTCATGCCGGTGTCGGTGCGGACGTTCAACAACGCGTTCGGTAACGGCAACTACGGCGAGGTGGGCCTGCCCTGGCTGTTCCCGGACAACTGGCTGTGCTTCGCCCAGGTGAACGAGGGGTGCCATTCATGAAATCGCCTGTTTTCGACATCACGCGCGTGAACATGAAGCGAATCGCCAAGGCGGCGATGATCACCGCCGCGGCGCTGAGCATCGGCAGTTGCTCGCTGGTACCGCTCGGAGTGAAGGACGCGGTCGGTCAGACCCAGCACTTCACCGCCGACTTCCTCAATATCGCGGGCATGTTCGAGGGCAACCCGATCACGGTGCTCGGGCTCGAGGTCGGCAAGGTCGACAAGATCGTGCCGAAGGGTCAGTACGTCGAGGTCCACATGACGGTGGACGCGGGCGTCGACATCCCGAAGAACGTTCAGGCGGCGCTCATCTCGCCGTCCATCGTGACCGACCGGCACATCGAGCTGACCCCGCGCTTCACCGGCGGGGAGAAGCTGAAGGACAACTCGCATCTGACCACCCAGCAGACCAAGACCCCGGTCGAGCTGGACACCATGATCAAGACCATCGACGCCTTCTCCGCGGCCCTCAAGCCGCAGGAGGGCAGCGAGGGCCTGGGCCCGCTGTCGGGTCGCGTGCTGTACCCGATGGTCAACGGCAACGGCGAGAAGATGCGCGACACCTTGAACGCGCTGTCCGGCGCGCTCAAGCTCGGCGTGGACAACAAGGACGCCGTCTCGAGCATCATCATCAAGCTGAACGAGCTCACCACCATGCTGGCCGACAACGACCAGTCGGTGCGCGACTTCAGCAACCGGATCACCCAGATGACCGGGCTGCTCGCCGACCAGGCTCCCGGCCTGCAGGCCACCCTGGATCAGCTGAACGGCTTCCTGGCCAACACCTCCGGGGCGTTCTCGCAGTACTCCGATCAGCTCAACGGCACGCTGACCGGTCTCACCAACGTCACCAACCAGCTGCGCGCCAACGCGGCCGGCATGGTCGAGGTCGTCGACGTCGCCCCCCTGCTCATGCAGAACCTGGATCGCTCGGTGAACCGGCAGGGCCAGTTCATCCGCCTGCACGGTGTCATCGGCACCTCGCTCTCCGGCGAACTCGTGAGCCTGTTCTGCGAACGCATCCAGATGAAGTCGGACGGATGCCGCACCGGAAAGATGGAAGACTTCGGACCCGATTTCGGTCTGACCGCAGCCATGTTGGGACTGACGCGATGAGGAACCTGACTCGCAGCGGCTTCGGCCTCGGCGCCCTGCGGCTGCAGCGGCGGTCCCGGCGCGCGGTGCTCGCGCTGGCGGTCACCGCCACCGTGGCGGCCTCGGGCTGTGGCCTGACCGTCGAGAGCCTGCCGCTGCCCAAGCCGGGTGTCGGCGGCGATACGTACACGATCCACGCGGTCTTCGACAACGCGCTGAACCTGCCCGACCAGGCCAAGGTGAAGATCGGTGGCTCCGATGTCGGAGTCGTCACCAAGATCGAGACCAAGGATTTCAAGGCCAAGGTCGATCTGGCCATCCGGACCGATATCGAACTGCCGGACGGCAGTTCGGCCGAACTCCGCCAGGCCACGCCGCTCGGCGACGTTTTCGTCGCGGTCTCCAAGCCCAAGACCGATCCGGGCGCCACGCTGCTGAAAAATGGTGACACGCTGACGAATACGTCGGCGGGCGCGACCGTGGAGGAGCTGCTGCTGTCGGTGTCGCTGCTGTTCAACGGCGGTGGCGTCGCGGCGCTGTCCAAACTGACCGCGGAGATGGACTCCATCGTCGGCGGCCGCGGCGACCAGCTGGCGCATCTGATCACCGAAATGACCGGTGTCATCGGCAGTTTGAACAACAACAGCCAGCGCATCGACGGCGTGCTCGCCAACTTCAGCGCGCTCGCGAACACCATCGAGACCAATCACAACGAACTGGGTCAGGTCGCCGACAGCCTGCCCGGCATGATCGGCGCGATCTCCGAGAACAACCAGGCGATCGGCGATCTGCTCACCAAGATCTCGACAACCAGTGCGGCACTGGGCGATTACGCCGATACCACCTCCGATCAGCTGGCCAGCCTGCTCGACAACGTCAAGCAGCTGATGTCCGCGCTGTCGCAGACCGAGCAGAACTTCGGGCCCATGCTCGACGCCCTGAAGGATCTGCGCCCGGCGGTGGACGCCTCGTTCAAGGGCAATGTGCTCGCGACCTCCGCGACGCTCACCATGCTCGACGTCGGCCTGCTGACCGACCCGGGCAACAGCAAGTTCCCGGACCTGCGCGACCTGAACGACTTCGGGGGCAGCCTGATCCAGGTTCTTCAGATCGTGTACGGCCGGATCAACGGGGGCCACAGATGACCTGGTACAAGAACCACAAGACCCTGGTGTCCAACAGCGCGCTGGTGCTGATCCTGCTGCTCGGCGCGACCTATCTCGCGGTGAACATCATGCGGGTGAACCCGCTGAAGGAGACCTACCGGGTCACGATCAATCTCGATCGGTCCGGCGGTCTGCAGGCCGGCAACGACGTGACGCTGCGCGGCTACCGGATCGGCAAGGTCGACGACATCACCCTCGTGGACAACGGCGCGGCCATCGCGGCCACGGTCGAGATCGACAAGAAGTACCGGATCCCCACCGACACCGTGGTGAACGTGGGCGCGCTGTCCGGCGCGGGCGAGCAGTACATCGACTTCCGCCCGAACACCGAGGCCGCGCCGTTCCTGGGCAACGGCTCGGTGGTCCAGTTCGACAAGGAGAAGGTCAAGACGCCGACTCCGGTGTGGTCGGTGCTGGACAACTCCAGCGAGCTCATCGCGCAGATCGATCCGGACAAGTTCGGCGTCATTCTGAGCGAGCTCGACACCGCCCTCTCCGGTGGCCCGGACCAGCTGCGTTCGCTGATCAACGGGGTCAGCCTGGCCACCTCGGGCCTGGACGGACTGCTGCCGCAGACCACCAACCTGATCAAGAACCTGCAGACGATCAATGCCACGACTTCGCTCGCGCAGCCGGATCTGGGTACGCTGACTCGTAACTCGGGTGAACTGTTCCGTCAGTTCAACGATGCCAATGCCGAGCTGCAGAAGATCCTGGAGCAGGCCCCCGGTCAAATGCAGACCCTCGGAGCGGTGCTCGACAAGACCGCCGATCCGATGTCCAGCCTGGCCAACAATTTCGTGGCCATCACCAAGGCCGCGCAGCTGCGGGTTCCCGCCCTGCGGGCACTGTTTCCGTCGCTGGTGATCGGCACCTCCGCCATGGGCGTGCCCGCGCACGACAACGAGTTCTACACGATCCTGGATATCTGGCCGCGACAGTGGTGCGACTACAGCACCAAGAACGTCCGGACCGAGATCGCGACCGAGAACTCGCTGCCCAAGTGGGCCGGCTACTGCACGAATCCGCCGGGTGATCAGCAGATCCGTGGTTCCGGCAACGCACCGCGCCCGGACATCCCGAACAACGGCGCACTTCCGCCGGCCGGGGCCGATCCGAACGAGCGGACCCTCCCGCCGATCAAGTGAACACAGACACTCCCCGCGCCTAGCGGTGAGACAAATCCGATTCGGCGGCCGCGCCGCCGAATCGGCATACTCGCTGACTGAACCGAATCGGCGCGCCCGCAGCGCGCCGGGAAAGTGTGGGGATCGATCCAATGTCGGATGACGCCGCCCAGGACAAGACCAACGACGACGAGGCCGTGAAGGCTGCCGCGCAGACGGGCGGCGACGCCGGCAAGGCCGACGCCCAGCCCGCCGACGCCGCATCCGAGACCGCGGCGACGGAAAAGCTCGACATGGCCAAGGCCGAGTCCGCGGAGCCGTCCGCCGCGCCGGAGCCGGCCGCGCCGCCGCCCGCCGCCGAGAAGCCTGCTCCCGCCGAGAAGCCGGCTCCCGCCAAGGCCGCCGCGACCGCCGCCACCCCGGCTGCCGCGCCGTCGAAGTCTTCCGGCCTGTTCGGCGGATCGTCCCTGGTTCCGGTGCTGTCCGCGTTCGCGGCGGGTGTGGTGCTCGTGGCCGCGGTCGCGACCGGTGTGGTGCTCTGGAAGAAGGGCTCGGACACGCAGAAGGAGCTCGACGCGCGCGACAGCGCGACCGCCGCCGCCTGCGATTTCGGCAAGGCCGTCACCAATTACGACGCGACCAGCCTCGATTCCTACTTCCAGAACGTCAAGGATCGCTCCACCGGTCAGTGGGGTCAGTTCTTCGAGACCGCTTCGCCGTCGCTGAAGGACGCGATGACCAACGTCAAGGCCAAGTCCTCGCTGGATGAGATCCACTGCGCGTGGGAATCGGGCGACGAGAACAAGGCCACGGTCATCGTGATCATCACCCAGGTGCAGTCCAATGCGATGGTGCCGCAGCCGGATATGTTCACCGTCCCCGGCGTCGCCGATCTGGAGAAGGTCGACGGCACGTGGAAGATCTCCAAGTTCGACTCCCCGTCGATGAAGAGCATGACCGGCGCCGCGGGCGGTGCGCAGGGCGGTGCCGGCGGCGCGCAGGGCGGAAGCGCTGCCCCGACCACGCAGGCTCCGGCCCCGGGCGCCGAGACCCCGAAGCCCGGCAACTGACGTAGACACGCGGATCGAGAGAGCCGCCCCGGTGAGCTGTTCACCGGGGCGGTTCTCGTCGTTCGTGTCCGCATCGGGCGGCTACCGCCCTGCGGGGTTCAGAAGAGTGTGAGTGCGTCGGGCGCAGGCGTTTTCGCCGCCGCGCGGCGACGCGGGGTCTTCGGGGCCGAATGCGTGGTGGCCGCCGGTGTCTTCTCGGCGGTCGTCTTCTCGGCCGCCTCCGCGACCCGCACCGTGTGCGCGCCGACCACGGCCGACTCGACCGGTGCGGTGACCGGCAGCGGTTCGGTGATCGGATCCACCCGGATCGGCTCGGTGATGGGGTCGTAGACCGGATCCGGCTCGTCGGAACTCGCGCGCGCGGCACTCGTCTTCGGCTTCCGGCTCGAGGCGGTGCCCGACTTCGCACCCTTGGAGCCACCCGACTTCGCGCCCTTGGCGGTGCCCGTCCTCGCGCCCGCGACGGCAGTCGTCTTCGCACCCTTCGGGGTGCCCGGCTCGTCGCCCGTGCCGCCGACCTGCCGTGCGGCCTGGCCTGCGAGCTTGTCGGCCTGCTCGTTGAAATAGTTGCCGACGTGGCCGCGCACCCAGCGGAACCGCACCGGTCCCGGCCGTCCGGCGATGGCGCGGTCGATCTGCTGGATCAGCTCCAGGTTCTTGACGTCACCGCCGCTCGAGGTGCGCCAGCCGTTGTTGCGCCAGCCGTGAATCCACTCGGAGGCGCATTTGATGGCATAGAGGGAGTCGCTCTCGATGAGCAGCGGCTCTGATCCGTTGTGGGCGAGGATCGCTTCCAGGACCGCACGTAGTTCCGCGATCTGATTCGTGCCCGAGGGCCCGCCGCCGCTGCCGGAGCCGCCGCCGTGATTGACCCAAGCCCAGCCGATGGCTCCGCCGGGGTTACGCAGGCACGATCCGTCGGTGCTCACGATGATCATGCTGCTCACCCTACGCAATCCGGCCGACAAGATCCGTTCCGTGGAATTCCTCTATCTCCCTTCGCAATTGCGATTCGGTGCGTCGCACGGCCGATTGTACGACGGCGGCGAGCATCCGGGAGAGCAGCTTGCCGGTGAATCCGCTGGGCGCCCAGTACTCGGTTTCCGAGGTCAGCACCGCGCGGCCGTAGCCGAGCGGGTCGAATCGCAGGGTGATGACGCACAGCGGGGAGGTGCACACCGACCCGCCGCCCGGCATCGCTTCGGCACTCCGCGCAGGCGCCGGCTTCCCCGCCCTGCGCCTGCGCAGTGTGTACTCGATGACCGCGTTGCGACGATAATCGGTGATCTCGCACTCGATCGTGGGATGCCACAGGCCCACCCTGAGCATCGCGGCGAAGACGGCTCCGGACCCGTGGTCGATGTCGCCGACCGGTTCGAAAGCGCCGACGCCGAAAGCCCAGTCCGGCACGAACTGATGGTTGTCCGTGTACGTGAACGCGACCTCCACCGGCGCACCGACGTCACTCGCGTATTTGATGTGGCCCATAGGCTGCTCCCTGTCCCACGGCTGCTCACAAAAGTACTACAGCAATCCTATTTATTGAATGGATACCCCCGATTTCGGGCGAGGTACTCAACGGGACGCAGTGAAATTGTGGCAATCAGCCAATAGGTCAATTGTCCAATTGCGCGACGATGTGTTCCGCGATCGGCAGTGCCGACGTCGCGGCTGGCGAGGGCGCATTGAGCACGTGCACCGAGCGCGGCGTCCGCTCGATCAGGAAATCGTGCAGCAGCGTTCCGTCCGGCAGCACAGCTTGCGCCCGGATACCCGCCTCGCGCGGTTGTAGATCCGCGAGAGTGAGTTCCGGGCAGTAGCGCCGGCACTCCGCCAGATAACCCCGCTTGAACAGTGAATTACGCATCTCCCGCAGCCCGGTCCGGACATTGGCGGCGGCCACCCGGTGAAAGCCGCTGAATCCCAGGATCTCCCGGGCGTCCCGCCACTTCACGCTGCCCTTGCGGTAACCCTCCCGTGCGAGTCCGAGCACCGCGTTCGGGCCGACGGTCAGCCCGCCGTCGATGGTCGGGCTCAGGTGCACGCCGAGGAAGGGTAGTTCCGGATCGGGGATGGGATAGATGAGGGTGCTCACCAGATCCGCGCGCTCCGGTGGCAATTGGTAGTACTCGCCGCGGAACGGCACGATCCGCAGGCCGAGGTCGAGGCCGCCCAGTCGCGCCATCCGATCGGCCTGCAATCCGGCGCACACCACCAGGCGGCCCGCCTTCCAGCTGCCCGACGGGCCGGAAATCGTTACCGCCGACTCTGTTTCGTCGATCGCGGTGATCTCGGCGCCGAGCACGATCTCACCCCCGGCATCTCGCACCTGCCGCGCCAGCGCGTCGACGACGCGGGTGTAGTCGATGATCCCGGTGCCCGGAACGAAAAGCGCGCCGACCCCGCGCACGCGGGGTTCGCGGCGGACCAGTTCGGCGGCGTCGAGCAACTCCACCTCGACCCCGTTGGCGACCGACCGCTCGTACAGCGCCAGCATCCGGGCGTGCTCCACGGAATCCGTGGCCACCAGCAGCTTTCCGCAAATTCGGAACGGAATGTCGTGTGCGGCGGCGAATTCCCTGGTCCACTGCGCGCCGCGCACGCACAGACGCGCCTTCAGGCTGCCGGGCTCGTAGTAGATGCCCGAGTGGATGACCCCGCTGTTGTGCCCGGTCTGATGGACGCCGAGCGCGTCCGCCTTCTCGACCAGCAGCAGGCTCGCGCCCGGGTGTCGATCGAGAATGCGGTAGGCGGTCGCGACCCCGACGATGCCGCCGCCGATCACGCAGTAGTCGTACACATCAGGAAGTTTCACACAGCGGTGGCGCCCGCGGACTCGCCACGCGCTCCGGCGAACGGCTCCGCGTCCCCGGAGTGTTGCCCCACGGCGAGGGCCGCCTCGGGGCTCGCGGCGAGCCCCGCCTCCGGATTCACGTCGAGGCCCGCATCGGCATTCGCCTCGGATCCCACCGCGAGGCCCGCCTCGGTATCCCCCGTGGCCGTTTCGGTGTCCGCGGTGGACTCCGATGCTCGCGGGGTGGTGTCCGGATCCGCCGCGCCGGGCGCGGAGTGCCGGACGAACTGCACGCCGTAGCGCCCGATCCCCGGATCCGACAGGGTCAGGGTGATCTCGCCGCGCGGATCCACATCGGTGCGTAGCTGGGTGTTGGCGAGCGGATCGGAAGCGATGCCGAGGCTTTCGCCCACGGGGGTGTGCAGCATGAAGTCCGCGATGGTCGCGAAGATATTCGTGTCCACCATGAAGGACACCGAATTCCGCTGTGCCGGAACCACTTGCGCGCCCAGGTAGGTGGAGCCCAGTCGCAGCTGACCGGCGATGGGGCTGGGTCGCTGTGGCGTGCCCACCCGGTCGGCCGGCTTCGCGGCCGGGCTCGCGGCGGGAGCCGGCCACACGGCGAAAAGCGGTGTGCGTCCGCTGGTTTCGATACCGGACGTGATGTCCCCGGCATGCGGCGCGACGGCGGAACCCCCGGCGATATCGATCGGTGGATGGACGGCCGGAGCCGCGGTGTTCAATTTGCCGGGCTGTTGCGCCATTTCATTGGCGATATACGATCCGGCGGCGACGGTGAGGCCGATGCTGGCCATGCTGGCGGTGACGACGGCGCTGTAGCGGAGCACCTGAGTGGCGCGCCAGGATGACCGGGCAGCCGTCGTCGCGATGTGCTGCGACATGATCGGTGCGTTCCTTTCCCTCTCCCCTGGTCCCCCTGCGTCTTTCGACGCCCACGACCCGCACCATTGAAAGTCGTACGCGTGTCCAGGTTACGGGGGCGCGCAAGAGCGCACGATGGGACATGCCGCTCTCGAGAGCAAGATCACAGCTGAGAAGTAGCGCACATCCGCAGGTTTCCACTGTCGAAAGGGTGGGTAAACACCTATCAGCGGCGAGCGCTGATTCGACTGCCATCGAAAACCTCCGGCCAACGGCGTCCGGTCGGGCACCAGAAACGGCGCACCCACGGATGGCGCTCGCTCGCTCTCAACTCTGGCCGGAGGTCGGGGGATGATCGGGCGGCGAGTCGGTTCAGTCGAACTGGCCCGCCGTTCGTCCTGTTCCGGGCGGACCGGCGAAAGCCTGTGCCAGACTCAGCCATTCGGCCGCATCCGCACCGCTGATTCGCAGCGCGAGATCATCCAGATGCCGGCGCTGGGTCACCAGCTGGCAGAAGTCCACCGCCGGACCGCTGATTCGCTGCTCGGCGTCCTCGGGTCCCCAGGTCCACAGGCTGCCGTCGGGCGCGGTCAGCTCGATTCGGAATTCCGCGGCGGGCGCGGCCTTTCCGCGGGTCATGTACGCGAAGTTCCGGGTTCGCACGCCCAGATGCGCGATATTGCGAAGCCGGTCGGTCGGCACCCGCGCGATCCCGAGGGTGTCCGCGACGTCCTGCCCGTGTGCCCAGGTCTCCATGAGGCGCGCGGTGATCATCGACGCGGTGCTCATCGGCGGACCGAACCACGGCAGCTTGGTCCCGGCGGGCACGGTGCGCAGGGCCTCGACCAGCGCGAGCCGATCGCGACGCCAATTCGCCAGCAGTTCCGGAGCGGGGGTCTTCGCACCCTCCTCGGCGGCCTCGTCCACGAAGGTGAGCGCCTTGGGCAGGGCGGCCTGCACCAGCTCGTCGAACGTCACCGGATCGGTCGCCGAGACGACCGCGACCCGATCGGTCCAGTTCAGGTGGGCGATCTGGTGCGCGATGGTCCAGCCCGCGGCGGGGGTGTCGCGCTGCCAGTCGGCGGGGTCCAGATCCGCGATCAGCCGATCGAGATCGGCGCATTCGGCGGTGAAATCGGCGAGCAGCGCCTCGAGGTCGGCCATCGCACATCCTTGTCGCGGCACTACTGCCAGAGAGTCACCGGCACTTCTGCCAGAGAACGGAACCGGCATCCACGCCGTTGTGAATGCCGTCGCGGGTCAGCATCTCAGCCCATCCCACAAAATGCAAGCACGCATGCTTGTATTTTCGGAGGGCCGTGTGGCGAGGCCCCGGAAAGCCGCCGCTACCAGCCGAAAAGCGCCAGATGCACGCCGCCGACGGCCAGACCCAGCACCGCGCCGTGCAGATACAGCAGCCACGCGTCCTGCTCGACCGAGGCGTAGAACATCTCCATGAACTCGCCGGGGGTGAGCAGCTTGAGCTTGCGGGCCGCGAACTCCTCGATCGTCTTGGCCTGGGTCCGGGCGAATTCCTCGTCCTGCACCAGGCTCGGTGCGAGCCCGACCGCCGCGGTGGTCGCGCCGATCGTCAGATTGTCGAACTGCCGCTTGCCGAACATGGTCCGCACCATCGAGTGCGTCGGCCCGAGCTGCTTGTGGATCTCCTGCGAGATCAGCCGCTCGAGCAACTGCCGGGTCTTGTCGCCGTTCGGGCCGTCCAGCAGTTCTCCGGCCAGGTTCGGCAGCGTGAGCACCTGGTAGGCCAGGATGTGCGCCAGATCGGCCGCGGCCTCGGGCTGCCGCTTGGCCAGCAGCGCCTGCTTCCAGATGTACTTGTAGCGGGGCTGTGGATCGCCGGGCTCGAACATCATCTTGATGGCGATCACGTTCACCGTCACGCCGATCAGCGCCGCCGCGGTCAGGATGACCAGCCAGTTCGGGATCCAGCCGATCACCGGGATGCTCTGGTGCACATGCATGTACAGCGCCAGGATCAGGCCGAACGGCGCGCCCAGCAGGCCGATCCGGACCATGAACTTCAGTTCCGGCGCGGCGATGGTGGTGGTCAGATCCTTCAGGATCTCCGGGTTGTCGCGCAGGTACCGGATGACGAAGCTCTTGATGTCGATGAGCTGGTCGACATTGTCGCCGAGCTGTTCGAACGAGCGCCGGGCCAGGGTCGGGAGCTGGCGTTCGACCCGCTGATACAGCACATTGCGCACCGCGCGCGGCACCGCGGCCCACAGCTCCGGGTTCTCCCGCGTCATGATCTCGTCGACCATGGTGGGCACCTGTTTGCGGCCCAGCTCGGCGATGTAGTCGGCGATGCCCTCGATATCCAGTTCGTGGATGAAGTCCTTGGGGCTGCCGATTCGCATGATGGCCACGTCCACGCAGATGCTGGCCATCTTCTCCGCGCGTGCGGGAATGAAGCCCTGGAAGCCGAGGCGGCGGCCGTCGCCGGAGAAGGTCGGCAGCACCTGCACCCGGCGCGGCAGGTAGGGGTAGAGGATATCGAGGCCGGGAACCCAGAATCCGCGAAAGTAGACCGGCCAGAACAACATCAGCACGCCGGTCCAGTTGGTGAGCCATCCGGCGATACCGCTGAATACCGGGAAACTGATCAGATCGACGACTAGTTTCGACTGACCGGTCAGCTGCTCCCAATCGATGAAAACACCCGAGGCCAGTGTCGTCATGCTTCGTCCCCCTGTGGCCGAGCGGATGAAGAGGCGTGCGGCCTCGAGGTTCTGTCCGAAACGGACACCCAACATTCCCACCGGGGCGAGGTGCTGTCAAAAGGTTCCGTGGCCTCGGTGAACGTGTCGCGTGGTCTGGTTAGTGTGAACCGTCATTCGCGCTGTCATGTGGTGTTCATCAGAACCGGTAATACTGGTCAGACGACCAGAATGGAATCAGGGAGATTCGATGAATGTGGACCGCCGCGGCTTCCTCGCCGGAGCCGCGACCGCTGCGGGACTGGCCACCGTGGCGACCGCCGCGGACCCCGCCTGGGCTGAACCCGCCCCCGTGCCGACGGTCGGCAAGACACCGCTTCCGGACTCGAACAACCTGCGTGTCCTGATCACCGGCGACGCCGGCACCGGGGCCCGCCCGCAGTGGATCGTCGCGGACGCCATGCGCGAAATGCATGCCCGCGAACCGTTCTCGCTCGCCCTCGGCCTCGGCGACAACGTCTACGAACAGGGCCCCTGGGCCGATGACGACGCCCAGTTCCAGGCCAAGTTCGAAGATCCCAATCACGGCCTGGACTTCCCGTGGCTGATGGTCCAGGGCAATCACGACAACAGCTCGCTGCTGCCCGGCGACGGCGGCTGGCTGCTGCGCGGGGACCATGAGGTGGCCTACCACGCGCGCTCGCCGCGCTGGTTCATGCCTTCTCGCTATTACTCGGTGCGCCTGCCGCAGGAGCAGCCCCTGGTCGAATTCTTCGTCCTGGACCTGAATCCCATCGCCGCGTACCTGCCGCCGCTTTTCGCGCCGTACTGGGCGGCCGATGGTCAGTTCATGAGCGAACAGGCCGCGTGGCTGGATCGCGCCATCGCCGAATCCCCCGCCAAGTGGAAGATCGCCTGCACCCACCACCCGTACCTGAACAACGGGCCGCACGGAAACGCCGGAGAATACGAGGGACTCGCGATCGAGCCCGTCAACGGCCGATTCGTGAAGGACTTCTTCGAGGCGCACGTGCTCGGGCGCTGCCAGTTCCTGCTCTCGGGCCACGACCACTCGCTGCAGGTGCTCGACCCGAACACGCCGTCGAAGGGCACCCGCCAGATCATCTCCGGCGCGGCGGCCAAATCCGTCCACGGCGAACCCTCGGCCTCGGGATCGCGAACCCCCAATTCCGCGCTCTACCAGAACTTCGACGATCTCGGCTTCATGGTGCTGGACCTGACCGCGGCCTCCGCCGATCTCGGCGTCTATACCGTCGATCTGTCGAACGGCGCGCCCACCAACACCTTCCAGCGCCGCCTGGCCTGATCCGGTCCCGGGCCCGGCCTGCCGAGTGACATCGGCGCGGGCCGGTCGAATATCCCGAGCCTCGTGAAGCGGCGCGGAACATCACTGTCGAACAGCATGTTTCGTCCCTCGGAGCCGAGTAGGTCCGAGGGACGAAAGGCGTGCGCCGGTCTCAGGGCTTGAGCACGATGCGAATCGGGTTGCCCTCCTTGGATTCCAGGGCGTGCACGGCCTTGGCGGCGTCCGAGAGCGGCACCACGGCGCTGACCGAGCGGGAGAAGTCGACCCGCTTCAAGCCCTGCAACTTGACCAGCTGGGTCACGTGCTCCGGCCCGGAACCGTAGTGCCCGCGCAGCTGCTGCTGGAAGAAACTGAAGGCGGTGCCGTAGGCGATGGTGATCGGCTTGTCGGTGAGGCCGACCAGTACCAGTCGCCCGAGCGGGGCCAGGCACACGATGGCCTGCTCGCGCACCGAGGCGACGCCGGCGAAGTCGAAGGCCGCCGCGAGCCCGGTTCCGGTGGCCGCGAACACCTTCGCCCGCAGATCCGGGTCGGCCGAGTCGAAGGCCAGGTCCGCGCCGAACTCCAGGGCGCGTTCGCGCGCGGCGGGCAGCGGATCGATCGCGATGATCGGCGCGGCTCCGGCCAGGCGCAGCAGCTGCACGCCGTGCGCGCCCAGCCCGCCGACTCCCCAGACACCCACCGGCTCAGCGGGTTTCACATCGGCGGTCGCGGTGATGGCCGCCCACGGCGTGGAGACCGCGTCGGGAATGAAGCAGGCCTGCTCGAACGGCAGATCGTCCGGAATCGGAACCAGCGTGTCCACCCGCGCCAGCGAGTACTCGGCCCAGCCGCCGTCGTAGTCGACGCCGCGGGTGAAGGTCGCGCCGTCGCGAATCTCACCGGCCTGCAACAGCACCCGATCCCCCACCTTCGCGGTGGTCACTCCCGGTCCGAGGGTGTGCACGGTGCCCGCGACCTCGTGCCCGAGTGTGACCACATCGCCCTTCAGGAACAGCGGCGAGAGCGTCCCGTCGATCAGGTGCACGTCCGACAGGCAGACGCCCGCCGCCTCCACCTTGATCAGCACGTGGTCCGGTCCCGGTTCGGGGATCGGCACCTCGTCCAGCTCCAATCGTCGCTGCGGTCCCAGATGTAGTCGCGCTGCCAGCATGATCATCGACTCCTTCGGCCTGTCCGGGACTTCAGTTCCGGATTTCGCGACTTGATAGTCCCATTCGCGTGGTGTGGTCAGGTTCGTTCCGCCTGTGGGAGTTTTCGCGATGCCGGGCCCTCGGCGATCTCGACCAGCCCGCGGTCGAGGAACCCGATCATCCAGTGGAAACTCTCCTCGGCATCGTCGCTGATCTGGAATCCGTCGGAGGCCTGCAGGGTGGCGAAACCATGGAAGGTGCAGCGCATGGTGCGCAGGGCGTGGATCATGTCCGATTCCGCGATGCCGTAGCCCTGCAGCACCGCCGCCATGGATTCCATCATCCGGGCGCTGGGCTGGGCGAGCGGGTCGTCCGGGCCCGCGAGCCTCGCGCCGATGGTGGCGGCGTAGCGGCCTGGGTGGTCGATCACGAAGGCGCGGAACGCTTCCGCGAAGGCGCCCAGCGCGGCGCTGCCGGATTTGCCGTGCATGGCGTCGCGCACGATCCGGTCGAGCTCGCTCATGGCCAGCGCGGCGATGCGATGCTGCAGGTCGGCCAGGCTTTCGATGTGCTTGTACAGGGAGGGTGTGCGCACCCCGAGTCGCTGGGCGAGGGTGCCCAGGGCGAGCTTGTCGTACCCGACCTCGTCGGCGAGCGTGGCGCCCGCCGCGACGACGTCGACCCTGGTGAGCCCGGCTCTAGGCATGGTGCTCCTTCAGGAACGGCAGGATCAGGTCCGCGGTGCGATCGGCGGCCTCGGCGTGCGGGTAATGCCCCGTGCCCTCGATCAGTCCGAGGCTGCCCAGTCCGGCGGGCAGCGCGTCCACGACGGCCTGGCCCTCGGCCCGCGGGTTCGGGAAGTCCGGATCCTCGGTGCCCATGATGATCAGCGCGGGCTGGGTCACGTTGGGCAGCTGCGCTTGCGCGTCGGCGGGGGTCGACTTGCCGGTCTTCATGAACTCGGCCATCCGGCCCGGCTCCCGCAGCTTGGCGGCGAGGGCGCTCATGTACTCGTCGTAATCGGCGGGCTTGCTCGGGTAGGCGACGTTCAGGTACTTCAGCCACTGCCCGACGCTCTTGAAGATCATGGCGCCCATCAGCGGAACCATGCCGCGCCGGAAGCGCGACACCGTGAAAAGCGCGCCCAGGTCGAACTTCTGGACCAGCGTGAACGGGTTGATCTCGACGATCCCGCGCACCAGTTCGGGCGACTGGGCCGCGGCGATGGTGGCCGCGCCGCCGGAGATGGAGTGCCCCACGACGATCGCGGGCCCGGCGTTCAACTCGCGAATCACGGCGAGCAGATCGTTGGCGATATCGGTCCGGCTGATGGCGGCCTTCCCGGTCACCGACGCCCACTCCATGCTCGAGTCGCCGTGGCCGCGCAGATCCGCGCTCACCACCCGGTATCCCGCGGCCGCGATCAGTGGAGCGAGCGTCCGGTAGGCCTGGCGGCGGTCGCCGATCCCGTGCGACAGCACCACCAGCGGACCCGTGCCGACCTCGTCGTAAGCGATCCGGCCGCCGTCGATGTCGATGTACTCGGTCATTGTCTGTCTCCCTGTCGCTTCGGCTAACTCCGATAGCCATAAAGCTAATCGCTTTAGCCAAGGGCGTCAACCCCAACTCGCCGCGTTCAGCGTTTCCCATCTGATCCGGTGATCGAACGTCCAGCTCAGCGGTGCGACTTCGGACCCGGGCGCCTTCTTCGGGAGGTGCGGGTGAGCGATTGTCGGCGTCCGGGAGGTTCGCGAAAAAGACCTCGAATCTTTTTTCCTGAACTGTGAAACGGATCGCAATCCGGTAGCGATCACCCTCTGGGTCTGCGTCAAAGCCCGCGAAAATTCGCTTTCACCACAACATTCCTCAGTGCTAGCTTTCCCGGCGACACTGACAACGAAAGGTAAAGCAATGATCCGGCAAATGCTCTCCGCACTCATGCGGTCCCGAGCTGCCCTGGAGCGACGCATCGTCCACTCTCTCGCCACCCCCACCCCGCCGCAGTCCCCTTCTGCGCGGCGCGAGTACGCGGCCGCCGGCGTCTGCTGAATCGCGCCCGCTGAGTCCCGGGCCGAGTCCGCCGCCCGAATCCCCGAACCACCCTCGGCTACCGGTGCCGTCGCGACGTGGCGTCGTGCGGTGGTGCGTGTTCCAGCGGCGGCGACGTGATCGGGCAGCCTGGGTGGTGCCGATACCCGCGATTGTCGAAACCCTCAGTGCGGCAAAGGCTCCGATCGCTCCATGGCGGTGAGATCCAGTCCGAGGATGTCCTGCAGGGCGAGCGCGCCGGGTGGGGTGAGCGTGATGCTTCGGCGCGACGCGTGCCGAGTCACCCACCCGGCGGACTCCATCTCCGACAGCACCGCCGCGCCGAGGCCGCCGCTGAGATGATGTCGCTGCTCGCTCCAGTCGACGCAGAAGCGCAGCAGTGGCCTGCGGCGTTCCCGCAGCGCGTCCAGGTCCACCCGCAATGCGGTGAACACCGCCTCGGCGTCGGGCCCGAGTCGATACGGATGCTCCCGCAGCGGCGCGGCCAGCGGATCCCCCTGCGCGCGTTCGGTTCCCGCGACATCGTCGATGCGAACCAGCGCGCGGTGCTCGAGCAGCTTCTCGGTGACCGCCACCCCGAGCCGGCCCGCGAGATGGTCGTAGCAACTGCGCGCCCGCCGCATGGCCGCCGCCCGCCCGGACTCGCGAAGCGAGTTCACCGGTCGGACGGGAGCCAGTACCGCCAGCGCCTCGATGGCCGCCGCCACCTCCGATCCCGCCAGCCGGTAGTACCGATGCCGCCCGGACCGTTCCACCACCAGTAAGCCACCCTCCACCAGCCGCCCCAGATGCTCACTCGCGGTCGATGCCGCCACCCCCGACTCGCCGGCCAGCACCGACGCGGGCAACGCCCGCCCGTCCACCAGCGCCGTCAACATCCGCGCCCGCGTCGGATCCGCCAGCAGTGCCCCCACCGCCGCGATATCCGCGAACCCATCAGCTCTCTCCGCCATGGCTCCAGTGTCCCGCCACAACACTTCGGCCCGCACCGAACAATCCCGGCGCAACACTCGAGCGATGACCACTCCGAGCCCTGACCCGCGATACCACCACGGCCCCGCCGCCTTCGTGACCGCATCGGGCGGTCCGACGGCCCACCCCGAGGACCGCCGACTCGCCACAGCGCTCGAAGACCCGGTCGCCGCCGATCACGCCGGCGCGGGCGCCGACCGGGATGTGCCGGTGGTGCGCGGGCGGGACCGGGACCTGCCTGCCGCGCCGTCGCGGGTGCTGGCCGTGATGTGTGCCGGGATGTTCCTGGTGCTGCTGGACGTGACCATCGTGAATGTCGCGCTGCCGAGCATCGGGCACGGCCTGCGCGCGAATACGTCGATGTTGCAGTGGGTGGTCGACGGATATGTGGTCGCGATCGCCGGATTGCTGCTGGCGGGCGGCACGATCGGCGATCGCGCCGGCCATCGGCGAGTGCTGCTCGCGGGGTTCGCGGTATTCGGCGCGGCCTCGCTGGTGTGCGCGGTGGCGCCGACGGCGGGAGTCCTGGTCGCCGCCCGGGTCGTGCAGGGCGTCGGTGGCGCGCTGCTGCTGCCCAGCACCATGGCGATGATCGTCGACGCTTTCCCCGATCGCCGGAAACAGGCTCGTGCCCTGGGTATGTGGGCGGCGGTCTCCTCGCTGGCCCTGCCGCTGGGCCCGCTGCTCGGCGGTGTGCTCGTCGGCGGCTTCGGCTGGCGGCCGGTCTTCTGGATCAATGTGCCGCTGATCATGGTCGCGGTCCTGGCCACACTGCTGGTGGTGCCCGCTCGCTCGACACGAGAGGCCACCCTGTCAGCGGCGGCCCTCGACACCGGCGGCCGGGAACGGCGCCGGCGTGGAACCGGCGGGTCCGTGGACCTGCCGAGCCTGCTGGCCTTCGTGATCGGGCTCGGCGGTCTGGTCTTCACGGTCATCTCCGTAGGCCATCACGCGAGCGCGCCGTTCCTGGCCGCGTCCGCGAGCGTCACGGCGGGAGCGCTGGCGCTCGCGCTGGTGTCGGCGAAGCATGCGAAATTCCCGATCCTGCCCCTGGATCTGCTCCGCCGCCCGCGCTTCCTCGCGCCGAACGTCATCGCCCTGAGCATGAATCTGGTGTTCAACGGTCTGCTCTTCGTCTCGATGCTCTATCTCCAGGACGTGCTGGGGTTTTCGCCGTTGCGCGCCGGAGTCACCGTCCTGCCCATGGCAATTCCGCTGATCGCCCTGGCTCCCGTGTCCGGCCGCCTCACCGCCCGCTTCGGTCCGCGCCCGGCCGTCGCCCTCGGCTGCGTGCTCGCCACCGCGGGTTCGCTGCTGCTGACGCAGGTGCGTCCCGCGGGCGCACTCGCCTGGCTGCTGTCCGGGTTCACCCTGCTCGGCTGCGGTGCCGGCCTGGTCACCGCCTCGGTGGTGGCCGCGGTCGTCCGCGCGACCCCCGCCGACCGGTCCGGCCTGGCGACCGGCGTATCCAATACCGCCCGGCAGATCGGCACCGCCTGTGGAGTGGCGATCTTCGGCGCGGTCGCGGGCACGCCGTCGTCCCCGGATTTCGTACCCGCGCTACACGCCCTGGCCGTCGTCGCGGCCGGGTTGTGGGCTGCGGCTTTCCTGGTGGCGATGCTCGGAATCGAGTCGTGACCTGCGGATCGTTCCGCGTTCGCTGGGGGCGAAACCGGGTGCGGAACATCCTGGAGGGGGGCGGGGTTGACTGGGTATCGCTCAACCTGAGTTGAGTATGAGTCGCTCAACCTTGGAAGGGGTCGAAGACGTGACCACACCTCAGAACCTGCCGGTGCTGTTCCTGACCGATCCGATCGTGCTCCCGGGCATGGTCGTCCCGATCGAGCTGGACGAGTCCTCGCAGGCCGCCATCGATGCCGCGCGGGCAGGCAAGGTCGACCAGGTGCTGGTCGCGCCCCGGCTCGACGAGGGCTACGCCACCTACGGCGTGGTCGCCACCATCGAACAGGTCGGCCGCATGCGCGGCGGCGCGCCCGCCGCCGTGCTGAAGGGCGAGCGCCGCGCCAAGATCGGGCACGGCGTGACCGGACCGGGCGCGGCCCTGTGGGTCGAGGCCGAACCGGTCGATCCGCCGGTGGCCGACGGCCGCACCCGCGAGCTCGCCGCCGAATACAAGAAGCTGGTCGTCGCCGTGCTGCAGCGCCGCGAGGCGTGGCAGGTGATCGACGCCGTGAATCAGCTGGACGACCCGTCCGCCATGGCCGATGCCGCCGGCTGGGCGACCTGGCTGACCCACGAGCAGAAGCGCGAACTGCTCGAAACCATCGACACCGCAACCCGTTTGACCACCCTGATCGGCTGGACCAAGCAGCACATCGCCGAGACCGAGGTCAACGAGAAGATCTCCGAGGAGGTGCGCGAGGGCGTCGAGAAGTCTCAGCGCGAGTTCCTGCTTCGCCAGCAGCTCAACGCGATTCGCAAGGAGCTGGGCGAGGGCGAGCCCGACGGCGCGGACGATTACCGCACCCGTGTGGAGACCGCCGACCTGCCGGACAACATCCGTGAGGCCGCGCTGCGCGAGGTCGATCGCCTGGAGCGCGCCAGCGATCAGAGCCCCGAATCGGGGTGGATCCGCACCTGGCTCGATACCGTCCTGGAACTGCCGTTCAGCGTGAAAACCGAGGACAGCACCGATGTTTCGGCTGCCCGCGCGGTGCTGGACGCCGATCACCACGGCCTGGACGAGGTGAAGGACCGCATGGTCGAGTACCTCGCCGTGCGTGCCCGCCGGGCCGCGCGCGGTCTGGAGGTCGTCGGCGGTCGTGGCTCGGGCGCGGTGCTCGTGCTGGTCGGTCCTCCCGGGGTGGGTAAGACCTCGCTGGGCGAATCCGTCGCACGGGCGCTGGGCCGCAAGTTCGTTCGCGTCGCCCTGGGCGGCGTGCGCGACGAGGCGGAGATCCGCGGTCACCGGCGCACCTACGTCGGCGCGCTGCCGGGTCGTATCGTCCGCGCCATGAAGGAGGCCGGTTCGATGAATCCGGTCGTCCTGCTGGACGAGATCGACAAGGTCGGTTCCGATTTCCGCGGCGATCCGGCCGCGGCGCTGCTGGAGGTCCTGGATCCCGCGCAGAACCACACCTTCCGCGATCACTACCTGGATCTGGATCTGGACCTGTCGGACGTGCTGTTCATCGCGACCGCGAATGTCATGGACACCATCCCCGGCCCGCTGCTGGACCGCATGGAGTTGATCACGGTCGACGGCTACACCGAGGACGACAAGGTCGCCATCGCCCGCGACTTCCTGATCCCCCGGCAGTTGGAGCGAAACGCCCTGACCGCCGGCGAGGTTCAGATCACGGACGAGGCGCTGCGCGAGATCGCCGCGAACTACACCAGGGAAGCCGGTGTGCGGCAGATGGAGCGCCTGATCGCGAAGGCGCTGCGCAAGGCCGCGACCAAGCTGTCGGAGTCCGCGGTCGTTGCCGCCGCCGAGACCGTCCTCGGCGCCGAGAGCATCGTCAGCTCGGGCGAATTCGTGCCCGACCCGGTCGAATCCCTGGGATACGACAAGGGTTTGGGATACGAGGCGCAGGTCGACGGCACGCTGGTGATCGGACTGGGTGACCTGAAGGACTACCTGGGCCGTCCGCGCTTCACTCCCGACGGAGTGGAACGCACCGCGGTTCCGGGTGTGGCGACCGGTCTGGCCGTCACCGGTGCGGGCGGCGACGTCCTCTACATCGAGGCCAATGCCGCCGAGGGCGATCGCTCACTGACCCTGACCGGTCAGCTGGGTGACGTCATGAAGGAGTCCGCGCAGATCGCGCTGACCTACGTGCGTTCGCACCTGGAGGAGATCGGCATCGAGCCGAAGGTGCTCGATCGCAATATCCACATCCACTTCCCGGCGGGCGCGGTCCCGAAGGACGGTCCTTCGGCGGGCGTCACCATGGTCACCGCGCTGGTGTCCCTGGCGCTGGGCCGCCAGGTCCGGGCGGATGTCGGAATGACCGGCGAGGTCACCCTGAACGGCCGAGTCCTGCCGATCGGCGGCGTGAAGCAGAAGTTGCTGGCCGCCCAGCGCGCCGGACTGAAGACGGTCTTCATCCCGGCCCGGAACGAACCGGATCTGGACGAGGTGCCCGCCGAGGTGCTGGCCGCCCTGGATGTTCGTCCCGTCGCCGACGTGGCCGAAATCCTGGCCTACGCCATCGAGCCGGTCGCCGAACCGGCCTACGACGGCCGGCCCCTGAGCGCTACCGCCTGACCCACCAGCGGCGATAGCCCAA
The DNA here is from genome assembly GCF_001613145.1 of Nocardia jejuensis NBRC 103114. Classification (GTDB taxonomy): domain Bacteria; phylum Actinomycetota; class Actinomycetes; order Mycobacteriales; family Mycobacteriaceae; genus Nocardia; species Nocardia jejuensis. The sequence goes on along the minus strand of NZ_BDBU01000022.1, from coordinate 100,759 downwards.
CCGAATGACAACGGACCGTGCGTGTTTCACATGAAACCGAAACCCGCACGGTCCGTTCGCATCTCGTAACCTGGATAGCCGTGATCACAGTGGCTACCTGGAACGTCCTGCACCGCGTCCACGCCGACAACTGGCCCGGCCCGGTCACCGAGCACTGGCCGGTCGAAGCCGAACGCATCGCGGCGGTCACCACGGCGGTGGCGAAGCGCAACGAGCAGGTGATCGCGCTTCAGGAAGTCAGCGGCGATCAGCTCGCGAGTCTGCGGCGCGCGCTGCCCGGCCGGGTGTTCCACGTCCTGATCTACCCGCGTGTTCCGAAGTCCCGGCGCATCGACACGGTGCTGGCCGACCGGTCCGAATCCCTGGTGGTCATCACCGACGGTCCCAGCCGGGAGATCAGCGCCGAAACCTTCGACAACGATCCCGGAAACGGTGCACTGGCAATCGAATTCGAGGGTCTCACGGTGGTCGCGACCCATGTCAGCGGTGACCGCCGTCGCGACGCCCAGTTCCAGCGACTGGCGGAGCTGGCCGCGGCCCCGGCGATCGTGCTCGGCGACTTCAACGTCGACCGCGCCGCCCTGGCCGCCGCCCTGGGTGGTGACGACTCGGTGCCGGCGGCCCTGAGCGGCGATTTCACCGTCGCGGAGCCGGCGCCCGATTCGCTCCCGACGCGCCCCCGCTCCTCGGGCGCGAAATCCCAGCTGATCGACCATGTCGTCGCGCGCGGCGTCACCGTGTCCGGGGTGCAGGTCGAGGATGTGGCCGGGGTGTCCGACCACAATCTCGTGCGCGCGACGGTCGAGTTCGTCGGCAGTCCGCTCAGAACTCTCCGGCCACACCGATAACCGTTCGGCCGGAATGGGTTCCGTCCAGGATCGAGTGCAGCACGGACTCGGCCTCGGTGATCGGCACGTAGTTCTCCAACAGGGAAAGATGCTGAGGCTTCAGATCTTTCGCGAGCCGGGCCCACAGTTCCCGGCGCGCGCCGATGGGCAGCTGCACCGAATCGATGCCGAGCAGCGAGACGCCGCGCAGGATGAACGGCAGGACCGTGGTCGGAACCTCGGGTCCGCCGGTCAGCCCGCTGACCGCCACGGCCCCACCGTATTTCACGGTGCTGAGGATGTGCGCGAGCGACTGTCCGCCGACGCTGTCCACGCCCGCGGCCCACTGTGCCTTGTTCAGCGGCCGGACCTTCTCCCCCTCGGCGGGCAGCCGTCCGATCACCGAGTGCGCGCCGAGCGCGGCGAGCAGTTCGCCCGCGCCGATCTTGCCGGTGGAGGCGACGACCTCGTAGCCGAGGCCGCTGAGAATATCGACCGCGACCGTGCCGACGCCGCCGGTCGCCCCGGTGACCAGCACCGGCCCGTCCGACGGGGTGAGGCCGCGATCCAGCAGGGCCTGCACGCTCAGCGCGGCGGTGAAACCGGCGGTGCCGAGGGCGGCGGCCTCACGCGGGGTGAGCCCGTCGAGCTTCACGACCCACCCGGCCGGCACCCGCGCGTATTCGGCGAATCCGCCGTGGTGCGCGGTGCCGATGTCGTAGCCGTGTGCGATGACCAGATCGCCGGGCGCGAATTCCGGATCCTCGGAGGACACCACCTCACCGGTGATATCGATGCCCGGCACCAGCGGATAGTTGCGCACCACCCCGCCGCGCGGCGTGATGGCCAGCCCGTCCTTGTAGTTGGCGCTGGAGAAATGCACCTTGATCGTCACCTCGCCCGGCATCAGGAAGTCCTCGCCGACCTCCTCGCGAACGAGCTCGATCCCGCCGTCAGTTTCACGTGCCACCATCGCCTGGAACTCCATGGGTTCGAGCATAGGACCCCGATGCTGGTCAGGGCGGGTGTCGTCCGAAACCGGGGCGGGCACCGCGGATCGCCCGGCATTACCTCGCGCGTAATCGCTTTGGCTCACCCGCGCTGCGATCGTTGTTCTCAGCAGTCGAGAGCACGCGAAAAGCCAAGGAGCGCAGCAGCTATGTCCTACTTCGACACCACAGACGGAACCCGCCTCGCCTACGAGGATTACGGCACCGGCGCACCGCTGGTTTTCGTCGCGGGCTGGTCGCTGCACGCCGATATGTGGGAGTACCAGCTCTCGTTCTTCCTCGATCAGGGCTACCGCTGTGTCCTGCTCGACCGTCGCGGCCACGGCCGTTCGGACCGTCCGTCCACCGGCTACGACGTGGACACCCGCGCCGATGACCTCGCGGCGCTGCTCGAGCATCTCGACCTGCGTGAGGTCACCTTGATCGCGCATTCGGCGGGCGGCGGTGAGGTGGTGCGCTACCTCTCGCGTCACACCTCGGAGCGGGTCGCGCGAATCGCGTTGCTGGCCCCCGCGATTCCGTTCATGCTGCGGACCGAGGACAACCCGGTGGGTATTCCGGCCGAACTGTTCGAGGCCTCGGTCGCGCAGTTGCGTGCGGACCGCCCGAAGTGGTTCGCCGACCGGGCGCAGGGCTATTTCGCCACCCACCTGGGCACGAACGTCTCCCAGGCGGTGATCGAGGAGGAGATGCGCCGCTGCCTCTCGGCCTCGCCGTACGCTTCGCTGGCCATTCAGGCCGAGCTTCTCACCAGCGATCATCGGGCCGACGTCGCCGCCGTCACGGTGCCGATGCTGCTGCTGCACGGAATTCCCGATCAGTCGATCCCGATCGACGTGACCAGCCGCCGCACCATCGAGATCGCGCCGCACGCGGTCTACAAGGAGTACGCCGATGCCGGTCACGGGCTGTACATCAGCCACGCCGCGCAGGTGAACGCCGACATTCTCGAATTCCTGAAGAGCTGAGCGGTATTTCGGCCACGCTCCCGCGACCGGCCGCGACGACGCGAACGGCCCCGACAGACCTCCGGCCCCGAAAGGCGCTGTGTCAGCGGCTTTTCGGGGCCGGATGGTTCAGGAGAACTTCGGGGCGCGCTTGCCGACGAACGCGGCGATGCCCTCGGCGCCGTCCGCGGATTCGGCGGCGTGGGTGATGAAGGTGGCCTCGGTGCCGAGCTGCTCCTCCAGCGTGTGCTGCGACGAAACCAGCAGCAGTTTCTTCACATTCGCGTTGGACTGCTTGGGGCCGTTCGCGAATTCCTGCGCCAGCTCCTCCACCGTGGCGGTGAGCTCGTCCGCCGGAACGACCCGGTGCAGCAGCCCCCAGTCGAGCGCCTCGGAGGCGGTCAGCGTGCGGTTGGTGAGCATGAGTTCCTGGGTGCGGCGCAGGCCGATCAGGCGCGGCAGGTAGTAGGACGCGCCGCCGTCCGGGCTGAGTCCGACCTTGGTGTACGCCATGGTGAACGACGCGGACTCCGATGCCACGACCAGATCACCGGACACCGCGAGGCTGAAGCCCGCACCCGCCGCCGTCCCGTTCACCCCGACGATGAGCAGCGCGTCCATCCGCGCGAACGCCGAGACCGCGTGGTGCAGGGTGCCGGCCAGCTTGTCGATGAAGGCGCCGGTGTCCTGGCTGTCGGCCATGGCCCGCACATCGCCGCCGGCGGAGAAGAATCGGCCCGCTCCGGTCAGCACGACCACCTTGATGGCCGGGTCGTCGGAGCAGTAGGCGGCGGCCTGGGCCAGTTCGTCGGCCAGGGCCTGATCGATGCCGTTGGCGGCGGTGGGCCGGTTCAGGGTGATGCGGGCGATCGGGCCCTCGTGCTCGAAAAGGATGTTCGCGTAGGTGCTCATCGGATGGGTGCCTTCCGTCTGGATGCCTGTCCACAGCATGACAAATGCCTCGGGCGGTCCGGCAGCCCGTCTCCCACCGGGCGATCAGTCCTTTCCGGCGGATTCGTCCGGAGCGTATTCGACGCGGACGCCGAGCAGCCGGATGGGCCGGTCCAGTTCGAAGGAGTGCAGGACCTCGAGCGCCGTCGCCACGATCTCGTCCACGTCGAGCGTGGCCCGCGGCAGTTTCCGCTGCTTGCCGCGGGTGAAGAAGGTGCTGGTCCGGACGGTGACGCTGACCCGCCGCACGGCGCGTCCGGCCGCGACGGTCTCCTCGGCGACGAGGGTGGCCAGGCGGGTCAGGGCCGCGTCCAGGTCGGCGCGTTCGGTGAGGTCGCGTGGAAAGGTTTCGGAACGACTGTGCCCCACCGGCTCTCGTGGTTCGGCGATATCGGTGTCGCCCGCGCCGTGGCCTAGCACCCACAGGTAGGGCCCGGTGTTGGGCCCGAATTCCGCGGTCAGCACGGTCCGATCGGCGGCGGCCAGGTCCGCGACGGTCTCGATGCCCAGGGCGCTCATGCGTTTCGCGATCCGGGAACCGATCCCCCACAGCGCGGTGGTGGGCCGGTGCGCCATCAACTCGGTCCAGTTGGCCGCGGTGAGATGGAATACGCCCGTGCCGCTTTCGGGATCGGGGGCGTTCTCGGTCGCATCGGATTTACCCACGGCCTTGGCGAATCCGGTGGCCAGTTTCGCCCGAAGCTTGTTGTCTCCGATGCCGATCGAGCAGCTCAGCCCCAATTCGGCGATGGCGCTGCGGATCTCGGCGGCGAGCCGATCCGGATCGTCGGTGTCGACGGCCAGGAACGCCTCGTCGAACCCCAGCACCTCCACCCGCCCCGGAAATCCGCGCAGCACGGTCATGATCTCCTCGGACGCCTCGGCGTAGGTGGCCAGATCCTGCGGCAGGAAGACGCCGTCGGGGCAGGCGCGCTGAGCCGCCCGCAGCGGCATGCCCGCGCGCACGCCGCGAGCCCGGGCCGGATACGAGGCGCAGGAGACCACCTTGCGGGGTTCGGCCGGATCCCCGTTCCCGCCGACGATGACGGGCAGTCCGCGCAGCTCGGGACGGCGTCGGTACTCGACCGCGGCCTGGAATTGGTCGAGGTCGACATGCAACAGCCATCGCGACACTTCTGCCACCTATCCGTCATACCGCATGGTCTGCGGAAATGCCGGAATCAGGGGGTGGTGTCGGGGTGCTCGACGGGTGAGCCCGGCGCGAGGGAGCTCAGCAGCCGGCACTCAGCGCGCGCGGCGCAACCAGCCGATCGGGGACCGGTAGTCGTATCGCGCCTTCAGCACGCCGGAGTCCACATGTCCCACCACCCGGATCAGCGGTGCGCCCGGAAAACGCGGTAGTTTCACGCGATTCGCGATGGCCCCGTCACCGCATTTCACCCCGTCGAGATCCACGCGCCACCCGCGCGGAACGACCAGCACGATGGTTCCGGAGCCCGCGTCCACCCGCACATCGATTTCGCGGCGCGAGCACAGCGCCTGCGTGAAATCGATCACCAGTTTCCCCGAGATGCATTCGGCCGAAACATATCTCGGCACGGTCCAGTCCGCGTCGGTGCGCCGGGATTCACCCCCGACCTGCAACTCCAGTGTCTCCTCGACGTGCTGACTTCGACGCTCACCGAACATCCGCTCGATATCGTCGATACGAACCGCGGACGTCCGCCGCTGCTCCTTGGTACGGGTCACCGAAACTCCTCCCCCCGGCAGGAAACGACCATCGAAAGGTGCCGTGGGAAGTCGAATTATGCCGTATAGCAGGGTATTTGGGGCCGCCCCTTTTTAACGGAACGGTCACAGCACGGTGTCGGCACGTCACGGTTCTCCGACGCGCACCCGCAATTGCACCCGCAGGTCCGCAAGGTAATTGATCGTGCGTCCGAGGAGTTCCCGGAACACCTCCACATTTGCCGCCCGCTCGGCCGATCGGCATCGCGCGCCGGGCACGATGCCGATAGTTTCCGACTATGACTTCCGGGAGCGTTGCGCGAGAACGAATTTGGTCAGCGACGACCGATATAGATCGTCGACGCGCCGAGGACGAACAGGTCATCGCGCGTGCCGACATAGGTATCGGCCGCCGGGTCGAGCAGGGCGTCGATGGCGGCGCGGTCCGAATCGGAGAGAACGTCCTCGACCCGGGTCCGCATGGCGTCGAGCCAGGAGGTGACGTGCTCGCGAACCTCGGGTGAGGTGGGGGCGGGATGATCGGTCAGCACACTGAACGAGGCGACCTCGGTGAGCCCGGCCCGCCGCAGGGTGGTGGTCCAGCCGTAGGGCATCCGCACCGCGCCGGTGATCTCCTCACGCATCGCCACGAACACGCCCTCCCAGGCGGTCAGCAGCCGATCCTGCAATCCCGGCTCGCCCACGCCCAGATCCCACGGCAGGCAACGGGTCGGCAGCCCACCCTCGGACAGGGCCAGCCAGCCGCCGGGGCGCAGCAGCCGAGCGAAGCTGTCGGTTCCCGCCTGCTGATCGGGCAGGTGATGCACCATTCGCGAGGCCCAGACCAGGTCCGCCTCCGGTACCAGCTCACCCAGACCGTCCGCCGCCGCGTCGGCTCGGACGATCTCGACCCGGACGCCGTGGTCGCCGTCGAGTGCGGCGATGGCGGTCTCCCGCGCCACCTCGAGCAGTTCGGGCACCGCGTCCACGATCACCAGCCGTCCGCCTCCGGCCCGGGCCAACTCCCGCGCGAACGCCGCGCTCTGTCCCCCCGCCCCCGCGCCGATATCCAGCACCGTCGGCTCGTCCTTGCGCAGCGCCCCGATCAGCCGCTCCGCGATCCGGGCGGCGGATGCCGCACCGAGTGCGTCGCCTCGCCGCAGATTGCCGATCTGTGTGGTCCAGTCGATCCCGTCATGAGTGTGGCTGTGTCCGTGGCCGTGCGAGTGGTTCCCCCCGTGCGAGTGTGCGTGATCCTTCGAGTGCTCATGCGTCTGTGCGGCCATGTCCTCGACGGTATCGGCCGCTGCCGGTGGCTCCCTATTTCTTTTGCCGGATCGGCAAGCCCCTGCACGACTTTCTCCCCCGGGCGGGCCGGGGGAGAAAGTCGTGCAGGGGTCAGGCGGCGGCCGGTTCGGACGCGTCGGCGAACTGGGTGCGGTAGAGCTCGGTGTACCGCCCGCCCGCGGCCAGCAGCGCCGTATGGGTTCCGCGTTCGACGATGCGGCCGTGCTCCAGGACCAGGATCTGATCCGCGTTGCGGATGGTGGAGAGCCGATGTGCGATCACCAGCGAGGTCCGGCCGTTCAGGGCCTCGGCCAGCGCCTCCTGCACGGCGGCCTCGGAGGTGGAGTCCAGGGAGGCGGTGGCCTCGTCCAGGATCACCACGCGGGGCTGCTTGAGCAGCAGGCGGGCGATGGTGAGCCGCTGCCGTTCGCCGCCGGAGAGTCGATAGCCGCGTTCGCCGACCACAGTGTCCAGACCGTCGGGGAGCGATTCGATGAGGTCGCGCAATCTGGCGCGGCTCAAGGCATCCCAGAGTTCGGCCTCGTCGGCTTCGGGTCGCGCCAGCAGCAGGTTGGCCCGAATCGTGTCGTGGAACAGATGCCCGTCCTGGGTGACGAGGCCGACGGTGGCCTGGATGGAACGCCCGGTCAATTGCCGCACATCGGCGCCGCCGAGCCGAACGGATCCCGAGTCCACGTCGTAGAGACGCGAAACCAGCTGCGCGATGGTGGATTTACCGGCGCCGGAAGATCCGACCAGTGCCACCATCTGCCCGGGTTCGGCGCGCAGCGACACCTGATGCAGCACTTCCTCACCGCCGCGGGTGTCCAGGGTCGCCACATCCTCGAGCGAGGCCAGGGACACCTTGTCCGCCGACGGGTATCCGAAGTCGACCGCGTCCAATTCGACCGCGATCGGCCCGTCGGGAACGTCCACCGCATCGGGTGCGTCCTGGATGAGCGGCTCCAGATCCAGCACCTCGAAGACCCGCTCGAAGCTCACCAGCGCCGACATGATGTCCACCCGGGCGCTGGCCAGCGCGGTCAGCGGCGAGTAGAGCCGGGTCAACAGGAGCGAAAGCGCGACCACCGCACCGGGTTCCAGCCGGCCCTGCAGCGCGAAGTACCCGCCGAGTCCGTACACCAGCGCCAGCGCCAGCGCCGACACCAGGGTGAGCGCGGTGACGAACACGGTCTGCAGCATGGCGGTGCGCACCCCGATGTCCCGCACGCGTCCGGCGCGCACCGAGAACTCCGAGGACTCCTGGTGCGGGCGTCCGAACAGCTTCACCAGCGTCGCGCCGGGCGCGGAGAACCGTTCGGTCATCTGGGTGCTCATGGAGGCGTTGAGTCCGGCCGCCTCGCGCTGGATGGTGGCCAGCCGCTCCCCCATGCGCCGGGCGGGCAGGACGAAAACCGGCAGCAGCACGAGCGCCAGCAGTGTGATCTGCCAGGACAATCGCATCATCACCGCGAGCGTGAGCGCCAGCGTCACCACATTGGTGACCACGCCGGACAGCGTCGAACTGAAGGCCCGCTGCGCCCCGATGACGTCATTGTTCAACCGGCTCACCAGTGCGCCGGTCCGGGTGCGGGTGAAGAACGCGACCGGCATCTTCTGCACGTGATCGAAGACGGCGGTCCGCAGATCGAAGATCAGTCCCTCGCCGATGCGGGAGGACAGCAGTCGGATGATCAGCCCCAGCGCCGCGTCCAGCACGGCCACCAGCGCGATGATCGCCGCCAGGGTGATGACGGTGCGGGTGGTGCCGCCGCCGACGATGGCGTCCACGACCCGCCCGGCCAGCACCGGCGTGGCCACGGCCAGCAGCGCGGACAGAACGCTGAACACCAGGAAGGCGCCCAGTCGCCGATGATGCGGGGTGGCGAACGCCAGGATCCGCCGCGCTGTCGCCAGCCGAAGCGGTCGCTGCTCGGTAGGCGCGTTCATCTGCCGATACAGCTGATTCCACGCCACGGATTCCATGCTCATCCCGTACTCCTCACCGTCGGAGTCCACTGAACTCCCGACCACCGACAGTAGGACCTCAACAAAGGTTGAGAGCAAGCCCTTCCGGCCCGGCGCGCCGTTCGCGCTGAGCGAACCGCACGGAGATCTCATCGGGCGTTTCCCGATCTTTCGGGTGTGCCCGGTGCGGCGTCCACACATTGACACTCACCGGTCGCACACGATCGGGACGTACCCGCAAGTCACGTCGCCGATGTTCGCCGCGGATCCGGGTGCGGGGCGAGAACCGGGGACGGATGCGGTTCGAGGCGCGGTGCCGGGTCATAGGCTGACGGGGTGAGCGATGCGGTGGAGCGGGCGTTGCGCGGACGGATCGCGGGCGAGGTCGATGCGTCCGAGCGCCGTCGTGCCGAATACTCCTCCGACGCCTCCAACTATCGGGTGCTCCCGGCCGCGGTCGTGTTCCCCCGCACCGACGACGATGTCGCCGAGGTGCTGCGATTCGCGCGCGCGGAGGGCATCGGGATCACCGCGCGCGGCGGCGGCACCTCGGTCGCGGGCAATGCCATCGGCGCCGGGATCGTGCTGGATTTCAGCCGCCACCTCGACGAGATCCTCGAGGTCGATCCGGACGCTCGGACGGCACGGGTGCGACCCGGCGCGGTACTCGCGGACCTGCAGCGCCGCGCCGCGCCGCACGGACTGCGGTTCGGACCCGATCCTTCGACACAGAACCGCTGCACGCTCGGCGGGATGATCGGCAACAACGCGTGCGGCCCGCGCGCGGTCGCCTGGGGGCGAACCTCCGATACGGTGCGGGAACTGCGGATCCTCGACGGCACGGGAACCGAACGCCGACTGGCCGACGATCCGGCCGTGCTCCCCGGGCTGGCGGAGTTCACCCGCGCGAACCTCGCGGTGATCCGCACCGAACTCGGGCGATTCGAGCGTCAGGCCTCCGGCTACAGCCTGGAACATCTACTGCCGGAACGGGGTTCGTCGATCGCCAAGGCGTTCGTGGGGACCGAGGGAACCTGCGGGCTCCTGCTGGAGGCGACGGTCGAACTGGTGCCGGTGCCCGCCGCCACCGTCCTGGTGGTGCTCGGCTATCCGGACATGCCCACCGCCGCGGACGATATCGCGACGGTGATGGCCGTGGGCCCGACCGCGGTCGAGGGCATGGACGCTCGGCTGGTGGATGTGGTTCGCGCCCATCGCGGCACGGTTCCCACACTCCCCGGAGGCGGCGGCTGGCTGCTCGTGGAGATCGCCGCCGACACCGCGGCGCAGGCGCGCGACCTCGCCGAATCCCTGTGCCGATCGGCCGCCGCGCTCGACTCGCGCACGGTCACGGACACGCGAGAAGCACAGTCGCTGTGGGGAATTCGCGCGGATGGCGCGGGGCTGGCCGGTCGCACCCCGGACGGGGATCCGGCCTGGCCCGGCTGGGAGGACGCCGCCGTGCCTCCCGAGCGATTGGGCGCGTACCTGCGCGAATTCGAGGAACTCACCCGCGCGCACCGGCTGGACGGCCTGCTCTACGGCCATTTCGGGGACGGCTGCATCCATGTGCGCCTCGATCTCCCGATAACCGATGCCCCGCAACGCTTCCGGGCCTTCCTCGAGGACGCCGCCCGCCAGGTCGTGCGCTTCGGCGGGTCCCTGTCCGGTGAGCACGGCGACGGCCGTGCCCGCTCGGACCTGTTGTCGCTCATGTACTCCCCCGATGCCCTGGCCGCCTTCGCCGGGTTCAAGGCGCTCTTCGATCCCGCCGACATCCTGAACCCCGGTGTCCTGGTGCGCCCCCGCCCCCTCGAGGCCGATCTGCGCCTGGCCGGTCTGCGCCCCGTTCCCTCCACGGGCGGGTTCGTGTTCCCCCGGGACGGTGATCTCGGTACCGCCGTGCACCGCTGCGTGGGAATCGGCAAGTGCCGCGCCGACTCTCGCGCCTCCGGTGGCTTCATGTGCCCCTCGTATCTGGCCACGGCGGACGAGAAGGACTCCACCCGTGCCCGGGCCCGGGTGCTGCAGGAGGTGGTGCGCGGTGATCTCGACTGGCGATCGGACGCGGTGGCCGAATCCCTCGATCTGTGCCTGTCCTGCAAGGCCTGCCACTCCGACTGCCCCGCCGGCGTGGACATGGCCACCTACAAATCCGAGACCCTCTATCGTCGCTACCAGGGCCGAATCCGCCCCCTCGACCACTACTCGCTGGGTCGGCTGCCCCGATGGCTGGCCGCCGCCACCCGCGCCCCGCGCCTGACCAATGCCTTCGCCGCCGCCGGTCCGCTCCGCCGAACAGCCTTGCGCGCGGCCGGAATCGACCCTCGCCGCCCCATCCCGCGCCTGGCTCCCGAGACCTTCCGCCGCTCCTGGGCTCGACGCCCCGAGTCGCTCGCGGACTCCCGGGTCGACGGTGCGCACGCCGCTTCCGGCTCACCCCCGGTGATGCTGTGGATAGACACCTTCACCGACGCGTTCGATCCGCATATCGCGTGGGCGGCGGTCGAAGTGATCGAATCCCTCGGCTACGAGGTGCGAATCCCCGACCGTCGCGTGTGCTGCGGCCTGACCTGGATCACCACCGGTCAGCTCGATACCGCGCGAAAGCGCCTGCGCGCCACGGTGAACGCGCTCGAGCGGCATGTCTCCCGGGGAGGCGCGGTGGTCGGTCTGGAACCGTCCTGTACCGCGGCCCTGCGCGAAGACCTGCCCCGGCTCCTGCCCGACGACCCGCGTGCGAGAGCGGTCGCGGTCGCTACCCGCACCCTCGCGGAGTTCCTGAATTCCGAGCCGAACTTCCGGCCCCCGGACCGATCCGGCCGTCACCTCGTAGTGCAACCGCACTGCCACGAACACGCCACCACCGGCTTCGCCGCGGATCGCGGCATCCTCGCACGCACCGGAGCGAGGATCACCGAGATCAGCGGCTGTTGCGGCTTGGCGGGAAACTTCGGGATGCAGGCCGGGCACCACGACGTCTCCACCGCCATAGCCGAGCAGTCGCTGCTGCCCGCGCTCCGCGCGGCCCCGGCCGATGCGACTCTCATCGCCGACGGCTTCTCCTGTCGCACCCAGGCCGCTCAGCTCGCCGCGTACCCGGCACAGCACCTGGCCGAATTCCTCGTTCGACCCAGCGACGTCGAACCCCGCGACGACCGATAGCCGCCCGTGGTCGTCGCGGGAGGCCTGTCGCCCTCAGCTGCCGAAGGGGAGGGATCCCGGGGGAATCTGATAGCCGCTGCTTCCCGCCGCGACGTTGCCCCAGGCGGCGAGAATCCAGTTGAGCACGGTGGTGAGCATGAGAACCTCCATCGAGTCGAACGTCGGCTGATCGCTGATCACGCGGTCTACCGGGGGAGTATCGCCCGTCGTGACCTGTGCGTTATCGAGGAGGCAGAATGAGCCGGTGACCTCCGCCCCGATCGCCGCCGCGTCCACGCGGATCGTGCGGTCCGAACGGGCCGTCGATCTCGCGGCGACCGTGACGCCGCTGCGGCGCGGGTTCGGGGATCCGTGTCATCGGGAGACCTCGGACGGTGCGCACTGGCACGCCTCGCGGATGCCGTCGGGACCGGTCACCTTCCGCTTGAGACAGGCCGACCGCTGTGCGGTGGACGCGCGGGCGTGGGGTCCGGGCGCGGAGGAATTCCTCGAACGGCTCCCGGCCATGCTGTGCCTGCGGGAAGACCTCACCGACTTCGTCCCCGAGCATCCCAAGGTGGCCGAGGCGCACCGGCTCAATCCCGGCCTGCGCATGCTGCGCACCGGGCTGGTGTGGGAGGCGCTGGTGCCCGCGGTGCTGGAGCAGAAGGTGCACACCGTCACCGCGCACGCGTCCTGGCGGAAGCTGGTGTGGCGCTACGGAACTCCCGCACCCGGTCCCGCCCCGGACGGGTTGCGGGTGATGCCGGATGCCGAGACCTGGCGGCATATCCCGTCCTGGGTCTATCACCGCGCCAATGTGGGCCCGCAGCGGTCGAAGACGATCGTGCTGGCCGCGCGCATCGCCCCGAAGCTGGAGGAGGCGGCGACCCTGAGCCATGCCGATGCCGCCCGCCGGTTGTGCACCGTTCCGGGTATCGGGGTGTGGACCGCCGCCGAGATCGCGCAACGCGCCTTCGGTGACCCGGACGCGTTGTCGGTCGGTGACTTCCACCTGGCCGCGACCGTCGGCTGGACCCTGCTGGGCAAGCCCATCGATGACGACGCCATGGTCGAACTGCTGGAACCCCTTCGCCCGCACCGGTATCGGGCCGTGCGGCTGCTGGGGCTGGCCGGATTCGCGCGTAAGCCCAAGTTCGGACCCCGAACCCCCTATACCGATCACAGCCGTATCTGATCCACATCCGCAGGTGCCGGTGCGCGCGTCGGCCGGGACCACGGCGCCGATCTTCCACCCGGTGCCGATGCCGCCTTCTCTCGCGAGTCACGGTGGGGGAGAAGGCAATCCACGATGTGCCCTCATCTCTGCGCGATCGCGGCATCAGCGGCGGCCCGAGCCCGCGCGAGCGCCGTATCCACGGGTATCCGTCCCAGGTACATCTCGTCGATGATCGGCGTGATCGCCTGTAGCGCGGCGGTGAACCCCGGCCCACCGCCGGCCGAGATCCGTTCGCCGCGAAGCACATCGAAGAACGGTGAGACATCGACACCGCGCCGGGTCCAGTAGTCCCGATAGACCTGCTGCTGCGAGAGCACCGCGGGGATGGTCGCCCCCTCGAGTCCGAGATAGCGATTCCCGCCGGGACTGCCGAGCCAGCCCAACACCCGTCGCACCGCGTCCGGGTGCGGGGACGCCGAGTTCCCCGCGACGGCGACGGAATTGTTCGCGCTCACTCGCCCCGCGGGCCCTGCGGGGATCAGCGCCACACCCCAGCGGAAGCGCGCGTTCTGCGCCACGGTGGCGAGAGTGAAGGTCCCGGACTGGAACAGCGGCATCCGCCCCTGCAGGAAGGCATTTTTGGCGAAGTCGCTGCTCGCGGCGGTATCGGCGGCGGAGGGGGAGAGGCCGTCCGCGATCAGCGCGGTCGTATATCCGAACGCGTCGCGCCCCTGCGGCGTATCGAACGCGAACTTCCCGTCGTGCTGGAGTTCGCCTCCCGCCGAGCCCAGATACGGCAGCGTGATGGACTGAAAGTCGTTCGCCGCGTTGTACGGCGGACTCGCCACGCCGCCGAACCGCCGCAACAGCGCCCGGAAGGTGTCCTGCGCCGGATCGGGACTCCAGCGCACCGCGTTCAGCGCGCCGGGCTCGATTCCGGCCGCGTCCAGCAGTTCCCGGTTGTAGTACACCGCCGTCCCGCCGTCGACGAATTGCGGTACCGCCCAGAGCTTTCCCGCCCGCGTGAACTGCTCGACGGCGAACGGATCCCATTCGCGCGCGGCATCCGCGCCCAGCGCCGCACCGACATCCACCAGATGTCCGCTGTCGGCGTAGTCCTCGTACAGGCCGGTCCAGAACAGGTCGTCGGCGATCCCGCCCGCCACGTCCAGTCGCAGCTTCTGCGGGTAGGAGGCCCACGGCACCAGCGTGATTCGCACGTCGATGTCGGGGTTCGCCCGCTCGAACTCGTCGAGCGAGGCGCGATACGCGGAGACGAAACTCTGATCCCAGATCCGCAGCCGCACCACCGTGCGCCCCGATCCGTCGGTGTCGCGCCCCAGCCACAGCGCCGCCGCGACGAGCAGTGCCGCCGCCAGCACGAGCCCGAGCACCACCCGGGTGGAGTCCTTGATCCTCATTTCAACCCCGTCCACGTGATGGACCGCAGTACCTGTCGCTGGCACACCACGAACAGCACGACCAGTGGCGCGATGGCCAGCGTCGTCGCCGCCATGATCAGCGGCCACTGCGCGTTGTACTGCGTCTGCAGGGTGGCCGTGGCCACCGTGAGCACCTGCCACTTCGCCCCGCTGGCGGCCACGAGCGGCCACATGAAGTTGTTCCACTGCGAGACGACGGTGATCACCGTGAGCGTGGCCAGGATCGGCCGGCTCATCGGCACCACCACGTGCACGAGAATGTCGAGCGTGCCTGCCCCGTCCATCCGCGCCGCGTCGATGAGCTCACCCGGAATCGCCCGGAAGTACTGCCGCAGCAGGAATATGGCGTACGGCGACCCGAAGACGAACGGCAGCACCAGCGCCCAGAAGCTGTTGAGCCACCCGAGTTTCGCGAACATGAGATACAGCGGGATGAGGGTGACGGCGCTCGGCACCATCATGGTGCCCAGATACACCCAGAACAGCGCGTCCCGTCCGGGAAAGCTGGTGCGCGCGAACGCGTATGCCGCCAGAATCGAGGTGAGCAGCTGCCCGCAGGTGATGCACACCGTCATCAGTGCGGTGACGGCCACCGCTCGTCCGAGCCCCTGATCGAGAACGGTCCGGAAATTGTCCAGCGTGACCGGATGCGGTGGCGCCAGCGCGGATTCACCGGCGAACTGTCGTGGTGTCTTCGCTGCCGTGAGGCCGCTGAGCACCAGTGGCGCGACGGTCAGCAGCGCCCCCGCCACCAGCAGCAGGTACGCCGCCGCCGAACGCGCTGCCGCGCCGCGGGTTCCGGATCGCGGAGCATCGCGGGTATCGAGTATCGAGGTCGGCTCAGGTCTCATCGCCGGTCCGATCCCGCAGGAACCGATGCTGCACCACGGTGATCGCGAACATGACCGCGAAGATCACCACCGCCATCACCGCCGCCCGGCCCGGATGCGCGGCCTCGAACGCCTCCGAATACAGCCGCATACCCACCACATCGGTGTGGTGATCCGGTCCGCCCCGGGTCAGCGCGTAGACCGCGTCGAAGGTCTGGAACACGCTCAGCACGCCTGTGACCAGCACGAAAAACATGGTCGGCCGCAGCAGCGGCAGCACCAGCCAGCGCACCCGCCGCCACCCGGTCGCCCCGTCCAGCGACCCCGCGTCCAGGATCTCCCGCGGAATGGCCCGGATCCCGGCGACGAAGAACAGCGCCACGTATCCGACGTTCATCCACACGATCACCGCCGCCACCGCGGGCAGCGCCAGTGACGGCGAACTGAGCCATTCGACGCGCCGCCCGAGCACCGCGTTCAGCGCACCGTCGCTGGGTGCGAAGATCCACTGCCACACCACCCCGACCGCCACCGGCGCGCACATCCACGGCAGCGCGTACGCCACCCGCAGCACCGTTGTGCCGCGTCCGCGCCGGGCCAGGGGTGCGGCGACGGCGAATCCGAGCACGGTCTGCGCGGGCACCACGATCGCCGTCAGTGCCAGCGTCACCAGCACCGAATGGCCGAACTGCCGATCCGACAGCACGGACCGCCAGTTCCCCAGCCCGGTGAATTCGATGGGGCTCAGCAGATTCCAGCTGTGCAGGCTCAGCCACAGCACCACCGCGATCGGCGTCAGCAGGAAAAGCCCCACTCCGATCATGCTGGGCAGCAGCAGCGCGTAACTCGTCGCCGTGCGCCCGGCCGCGCGCCGATTCGCCCGCACCGCGCCGATCACGCTGCCGCCCGTCACGCTGGTGCCTGTCATGCCCTGCAACCCGTCACGTTCTGTCCCCGATCACGCTGTGCCACCGATCATGCTGTCCGGTTCCCCATGTTCGCGACGCTACCGGCCCCACCTCGCCTGTCTTCCGACACACGCCATACCGCGAACCGCTTCACCCGAACCGCTTCACCCGTGCCGTTGCCCCCGGAACTGGCCCCGGCGTAGCCCGCGCACGCTCACCGCGCCGCGATACCGCGGGCGAACTCCATTCACTCCCTGCCTGATTCGCCGGATTCATCCCACGGTCCGCTTCGGTTCCACCCATCCCTTTCACCCTGTGGCCCGCGCCGGCGCATGATAGTTTTTGCCGCGCTTGTTTCTCAGCGATGATCAGCGAGGCACGCCACGACAGGGCAGGGGACGGCGTCGATGCGAATTCAGCCACGGCAGCAGATTCTCGGAGTGTGGCGGTCGCTGCTGACCGCGTGCTTTCACCGCGGTGAGTGGGTGTGGGGCGGCCGCGACGGCTCCAATTCCATCAGCGACGCCGAACAGCTGCTGTGCCTGCTGTATCCGGCCACCGAGATCGACGGCTTCGGCCTGGACCGGCCGGACGATATCGCCGACGACATCCGCGCGGTGCTGTCCCCGATGGGCACCGGCTGGCGGATCGGCGCGACGCTGGTGACGGTGCTCGAGGACTACATCGCCCGCTACACCGAGGTGATCGAGGTGGATACGCCGGAGGGCAAGGCCGCCAAGGACATTCCGGTCTTCGCCGCCGGCAGCTATCTGAGCTCGGCGGATCGGAACGACCCGGTGCCCGACCAGCGCGCGCTCGACGTCGTCGACTCCTATTCGATGTCCCTGACCCTGTGCCTGGCCGCACTGAAATTCCTGCGCGGCTTCCACGGTCCCGTCGCGGACCTGGCCACCCGGCGGATCCAGGACGCGGTCGGCCTGCAGCGCCGGATAGAAGTGCTGGACGTGCGAATCAATACCCGCCTGACCGCGGCCATGGTCGGGCTGGTGCGCAGCTTCGTGGTCAACACTGTCTATCCGGAGTCGCCCGAGGGCGAGGCCATGCTGTCCATGCTGAATCAGACCGGCGCACCGTCGGACGCGGTGGTGGAGGCGGTGGGTCATCGCCTCGATCGCGTGCGCATCCGGCTGCGCAACGACGTCACCCTGAGCCAGACCCCGGGCGTCGACCTCTACGGAGAGGGCCTGCTCTTCGAGTGCGGCTGGAGCTGGAGCATGGTGCGCGACGCCGCCGCGATCGACTTCGTGGACATGCCGATCGCCACTCAGGCCGGACTCGCGGTCGCGCGGCCCTATCTGCACTTCACGGTGGTGGCGCTGGACGGCATCAACGACCTCACCTCCGTGCGCACCAGGGAGCTGGACCTGCTGGACGATCAGCAGCGCCGACTGGCCGAGGCGCTGCAGCTGCGCTGGGATCTGGCACAGCGCTACTGGTCCGCGGTCGCGCGTTTCGGCGCGGGCCGCTGGCCGCTGGAGGATATTCCGTGGCGTACCTCGGACGGCGAGGAGTCGGACTACTTCAGTCTCTCGGTGTCGGCGGTGCTGATGCAGGATCTGCTCAACCGCGAGGCCAGCGACGACGATTTGAACCGTGCCGCACCGATTTTCGATCAGCTGGCCCGTCGCGGCCGGATCATCAGCCGCGTGACCGAATCCGATCCGGCCCGGGCCATGCACACCCCCGGTGTGGCATTGCTGCTGCACGGCAGTGAACAGGCCGGTGGTGGTCCACTACTGGTCTGGACCGTATCGGACTACGCCACAGTGCTTTTGAAGCGCACCCTGCAGGCGGCCCGGCTGTCCGGCACCATGGAGACCCGTGATCAGTTGCTCGCGCTGGCGCAGGACACCATGGATCATCTCGACCGGCGGTCCTTCCGGGACGGCCCGGTGGGGCTCTGGGACGATCCGGCCCGGGTGTTCGGTGGCGAGGAAACCCGGGAGCCCTCCTGGTATCTCACCGAGCGCGTGATCGAATGCCTGGTCGCCGCAGCCCGCATGTACCGCGAGCCCCCGCTGCGCTCCCCGGCCCTGGGCCTGCGCGCCATGGAACTGCTCACCGAGGCCGAGCACCTGCTCAATCGAGAACTGCTCGAGCTCAGCGAACGCGATATGTCCTCCAATCGCAGCGCACTGGCGCTGGCCGAGCAGCGGCTGCTGCGCGCCCGCCGCCTGATCGACGAAAGGCCGGGCACCGCGGTGAGTCTCGCGTCCCAGGCGTTGCAGGAGCTGGACGAGCTCGCCTACGCGCGGTTCGACGCGACCAGGAGCATGTGATGGTGCTGGTGTTCTCGGCCTCCGACAAGGGCGGCACCGGCAGGTCGGTGACCAGCTGCAATATGGCCTACTGGCTGAGCATGGACGGCCAGAAGGTCGCCTACCTCGACTTCGACTTCGGATCGCCCACGGCCGGAGGCACTTTCGAGATCAGCCGGATCGATCGCGGCGCTCCCGGCGGTGGCGGCCTGCACGAATACCTGCTCGGCGGCAACGGCAGCGCCGCCCGGGTGAGCGTGCGCTCGGAGACCGATCGGGTGGAACTGAGCCGATCGCGGCATCCGTCCGGCCGCCTGGTGCTGTTCCCCGGCGATCGCAGCGGTTCGGAGTTCACCGTCCTGGACGCGGGCATGGTGCGGCGTTGTGCCTCGCTGTTCGCCTCCTGCGAGCAGGAATTCGACGTCACCTTCGTGGATCTGAGCGCCGGCCGCTCGATCGCGCTGGCCCTGGCGCTGCAGGCCACGATGGAGCCGCAGCTCTCGGATGTGATCTCCCGCTGGCTGATCTTCCATCGCTGGACCCGGCAGCACATCGTGGCCGGGCACGGCCTCGTGCACGGCGATCACGGTCTGCTGCAGACCGGCGCGCAGAGCGGCCACGACCCGAACAAGCTGCGTAATTCGGTACGCTACGTGCGGACCGCGGTGCCGGAGTTGAACGAGGCGGCCGGGTTGCGGCCCGCGCAGGCGGCCTGGTTGCAGCGGCAGAACGACACGTTGAACCGGGCGGCCATCCGAAACGAGATGGGCTCCACCGTGGTACTCGGTCAGACTCCGGTAGAACCGGTACTGCAATGCCGTGAACAGGTGATCCTGGATATCGATGTGTCCGCCCGCATCGCCAACGAGGAAACCGTCGACGCTTTCCGTCATCTCGCCGTGCGGCTGATGAACCGTGCGGTCTGGGAAGAGCTGGAGTGAACCGTGAGTTCCGCGACCGATTACAGCGAAGCCGGTGAGCGCAACCGGACTTCGGGACAGGCGCTCTCGCATCTGTCCATAGAGGTCGGCCACTTCTACATGGACGACCTGGTCAACGGCGTGGACCGGATCCGCGCGCAGTTCCGCAAGGTCGCACCGCTGGTGGAGGCCTACACCCAGGTCGCCCGCGCGCAGTACGGCCCGAACGCCCGGGTGAGCACCTGTTTCCTGGTGGACGACTATTTCGAGCACTTCCGTCCGCGCGAACAGCGCACCGAGCCCGCGGTGATCCTGGACAAACTGCTGGGCGCGGCCGCCGATTGCGGTGTGCGCATCGACTATCTGGCGCGCGAGGCAGGCTGCGCCGAGGTGCCGAACCTGCTGGACGGGGAACCGGTGGGCGATCCGGTCCGGCTCGCGGAGATGATGTCGGCCCGCATCGTGGCCGAGCCCGACGAGGGCTCCACCGGCCGGCGCCCGCCCACCGCGGAATCGGGCTGGCTGTGCAACGGCAGTCGCTCCTCGCAATACGATCCGCGCCAGGCCATGCAGGTCACCCGCTATCGACCGCCGCAGGAGTTCGGGGCGCGCAATCATTCGATCTTCCTGGACGTGCAGCTGTGGAGCCGTGAGTTGCGGGAGGTGGCGGGGGAGCAGGTGGAGCGCACCATCTGGTCCTGCCCGTTCCTGGCGTCCATCTGGCAGTTGTTGCGCCTGGGCATGATTCGCCACGAGGGCGCGGTGGTCGCCAAGCCCCAGCTGTGGACGGGTCCGTGGCCCGAGGACTGGTGGCAGCTGCCCGCGGTGGTGCAATTGCCGCCCGCGGCCACGGGCGCGCCGAACGAGCGCCGCGATCCGCACCCGTTCGCCGCCTATCGCGCGGTGTCGGTGCTGCCGTACACCTATCTCGGGATCGAGCACGCGGTGCGCGTGATCCTGGACCATCTGCAGCCGGACGAGGAGGTCTACGCCAAACTCGCGGAACGTGCTGCCGCCGAGCGGATTCCGGTGTCGGTGCCACGCTCGGTGACCGAGCGAATCAATCACATCTTCCTCGGCGACGACTGAGGTGCCGCGATGAGCGAACCACTGGTGCTGCTGGGGGAGGTGCGCACCGCGCTGCTGCCGAACTCGGGCGCGTTGGCCACCAGGGAGGCGACCGCGCTGCTGTCGCTGCTTCCCGGCGAGCGGGTGCTGATGCGTGAACGTCCGCTGGCGCTCGCGGTTTCGCCGAGTTCGGCAGTCGGCGTCGACTGTCAGCTGGCCACCGTGTCGCGGTCCGAGAGCCGCGCGATAGGCACGGTGGGCTCGCACGCCGCGCTGGTGGGCGGCCGGGTGGTGCAGAGCTCCTCGGGCACGCGGGTGCAGCGGGCGGCCGATTCGAACCGCCGATCCTGGTCGCACTATCTGTCCAGAGTCGGTGTGGTGGAGCTGATTCCGCGGATCGGTGACGATACCGCCGCGGCGGTGGATCTGACCGAGGGCTATCTGGAGGGTTCCGGCGCGACCACCCTGGACCTGGCCTCCATCAGCGAGCGGCTGCTGACCCGGGTCCGGATGGATCCCCGGCTGGATCAGCGCCCGCCCGTACGCACCGCGCCCACCCGCCTGCGCTGGGCGGCCCGGGTGGCCCCGCTGGTGCAGGGTGAGGTGCGCGGACGCACCCTGTTCGCCTTCCGGTTGGAGGAGGAGACCATTCGATCGGTCCGCATCATGGTGCCGACGGTGCGGGATCTGGCTGGGGTGCAACGCTTCTGCGAGGATCTGGCGCTGCACGATTGGCTGCTCACCACGCTGGGCGCGGCGCTGGCGGACGCCGACCGGGCCGGACCGGACCGGGATCCGGTGGCGCAGCTGAGTCCCCTGCTGGAGCAACTCGTGCACCTGTGGATGCCGGGCGCGCACACGCCGCCGCGACTGCGGGAACTGTGGACCCGGCTGGAGAACGATCCGGGCTTCTCCCGGCAGTGGACCGCACAGGTGGGCCAGCTGCGCGATCGGCTGGCCGTCGCCACGCTGGAGGCGTTGCGCAGCGCGAAGATCAGTACCGCGGAGTGGTGAGCCCGCGGGAGCGGCGACCGGTCACAGGCGGAACCAGCGCCGCACCAGCAGCGCGAAGAACACCGACGTGGTCACCGACCCGAGATAGCACTCGATCACGTAGAAGGTGCGTCCGCCGGTGCGCAGATCCGTCGTGTCGCCCGGGCCGAGCGGGTTGAGGTAGTTCACCAGCACCTTGTAGATCGTGGTGGTCAGGTGTTCGTCCGACACCAGCGCGATGATGACCACGAAGACGACCAGCTGCAGCGCGATCCACCACAGCATCCGGAACGGTCGGTATCCGTAGCCGCACACCAGATCCGGGAACAGCCCGGCCACCCGCAGCAGCGCGCTCGGCTGGGCCAGCCGCCGCGCCTTGGCCAGGGCCAGACCGCAGCCGTCCTCGGCATCGGTGTCGTCCTCGGTCCGGTACAGACCCATGGCGCGCTGATAGGCCAGCACCGCGTGCGCGGGCAGCCCGGCCGCGACAAGTCGCCGGCCGAGACGCTCGTAGGTCTCCGCGAGTTGCCGACTCTGGGTGCGGCTCAAGCGAAGTGGTCCCCGGAACTCCACCTCGGCGGCGACCAGGGCCGCCAGCAGCGTCGCCACCGGCACGGAGGGCTCCGTGCCCGCCTCGCTTCGATTCAGGACCGCGGTGTACAGATGCCCGAACACCAGGCTGTCCCCGACGCGCCGCACGCCGGGCGGATCGTAGGTGGCGACCACGGATTCCACATGGCGCGTGAAGGTGTCGAGCAGGCCCCGTTCGGTCACGGTGCGCCGCAAGCGGTGCGGCTGGTCCAGGAACGTGCCGACTTCCTCGGCGTACGCATCGGCGTGCCGTTCGATGCGCGTGCTCATGGCCGCGACGAACGGTGAGGACGGTGCGCTCTTTTCGAGCATGATCAATGGTAAAGCTTGCGCACCAGGACATCTCGTGGCTCGTCGGGCCCGAAGTACGCGGATTCATGATCGGTCCAGACGAATCCGACTTCTTTGTAAAGGTGGTAGGCGGGCCGATTGCCGGGGCGCACGGTGACGAAAACCTGGTCCACCTGCGATGTTCGGCAGTGGTCGAGCGCGGCCTGGAGCAGGATCCGGCCGTAGCCGCGTCCCTGGCAGAAACCCGCGACGGCAAAGCCCATGAACCAGGCGCCGGCATCGGGGCCGATCGCGGTGAGGACGTAGCCGCACACCTGCCCACAGTCCTCGGCAACTGTCCAGTTTGCTCCGTGCAGCTCGAACAGTTGCCGAAGAACAAAATACGGATACGCCAGATTGCCGAACTCGGCGACCTCCAGCGAACGGATGGCATCCAGGTCCGCCATGCACGCGGAACGAAACTGTGGAACCTGCGAGAGCTCGAAGGCTGACAACGGTGTCCCCTTCACCGGCACGACTGCGATGGACTCCAGGGTAGGCGTCGATCGGCGCACAGGGTGCGGTTCCGAGGGGGTGCGGCCCGGACCCGTTCGCCGTCTGTGGAGCGAACGGGCCGGACCGCGCTGCCGCACTCGATGGGGGACCACGCCCCGGCTCCCGGAGGTAGGAGGTGCCGGAGCGCTCGAAGGGTCGGTGCGTGCAGCGTCTATCGCGGGCGGAAAGAACTAGCGCGGGCGGGAACCTTCCCCGGACACCACCGCCCGCGAGATGTTCTTCCGCCGGTGCCTGCTCGACGCCTTGCGGGCATCGAGCAGGCACCACAGCAGGCGGTGTACCGCCCGCTCATACCGACCGGCCGCAGGGTATCGGGCCTGATCGGAGCCTTGTGTGGAGATGTTCTGCCACGGGTCCGGGGTGTGGCCGCCGAGCCGGCCGACCCGAAACCCGCTGTCGGGACCGAGGGCTCGCGTGGTCACGGGAGCGCGCGTTCGTCCAGGACGCACCTGCCCTCGTCCACCAGTGTGGCCCGTGCCCGCCGGCGCACCTTGCAGGTGTCGACGGTGCAGTCGAGGTGCAATTGCATTGCGGCATGTGCCTGTTCGGTGCTCATCACACCGGGGTCCCGGCGACAGCGCAGCAATCCGGCGACATGCATGTTGAGCGCGGTGAGCTGCATCGTCAGCTCCTCGCTTCGGAGGTGCAAAGGGTGGAGAGGGTGACCGCCATAACTCCTCGTTCCTGCGTGGGATTCCTGAAGGTTTCGATGTGCCCGGAGGTTTCAGGAAAGGAAGGGGGTCTAGCCGCACCGCTTCCGGGCACACATCTAGCACACCATGAGCAGCCGTCGGGCGGGTGAATTTCGAAGATGAGAACGCAAAATTGCGCGAATTCCCAGCAGTGAATCCACCCGGGGGAGGAGGATTCTCCATAGTGGACGAAGCCCCCCGCCAGAGTTGCCTTTCCAAGCTGTGAGTCCGGGCGGGTGCCGGTGTCCCGCACCTTGATTCACATCATTTTCACAGTGCGAGGGCATGTCTCCGGCGACCCGTTCGCGCCCGCGACAGAACGGAGCGAGCCGTGTCAGAAAGCCCTGCGTCCTCGACCCTGCCCCGCCGCCAATTGGGCCGCTATCTGCGCGATTGGCGGACTCAGGCCGGACTCACCATTGCCGAGGCCGCCAAACTCATGGAGTGGGGCGCGAGCACACTGCAGCGGCTGGAGAAGGGTAACGCGGATCGCATCCGGACCATCGACATCCAGGAGCTGTGTCGCATATACGGAATCCCTGCCGAAATCGGCGAGGGGCTCAAGGGTTTGGCCCAGCAGGCGGCCGTCAAGAGCTGGTGGCACTCCTACGGCGATCTGATTCCGGAGAACTTCGACGTCTACGTGGGGCTGGAAGCATCCGCCCAGCAGTTGTCCTGCTATCAATCGGAATTGGTGCCGGGTCTGGTGCAGACCCCGGACTACGCCAGGGCCCTGAACCAGCTCGGATATCCGGATGACACTGCCGCGGAACTGGATCGGCGGGTCCAGCTGCGGCTGCAGCGCCAAGCCATGATCACCCGCCGGATGCATCCGGCGGCGGTCGCCATGGTGTTGCACGAATCGGCGTTGCGCCGGCTGGTGGGAGGTGCAAGGGTGATGGCTGCGCAGGTGCGGCACCTGGCGGAGCTGAGTAGCCGCACCAACGTGTCATTGCGCATCCTTCCCTTCGCCGCCGGTGTCCCCCTGGGACTTTCGACCGGTCCGTTCGTGATTCTCGAGTTCGGGGCCGACAGCAAAGGGCAGCCGGTGGAACCGCCCGTGGTCTATGTGGAGGGGTTCACCGGCGATCTGTACCTCGAAAGACAAGGCGACGTTCAGCGCTATCGCCGGGCCCAGGAAAGCCTGGAGCACTGTGCATTGGACGTGCGGGACAGCAGGGACCTGCTGCGGCAGGTCGCGAGCGAGTTCGCCGCCCGGGCCGTCAAGCCCGGGGCAGGCAGCGGAGCGTAACCACGTAGGCGCCGCACAGGCGATGAGAGGAAGCAGCGTGAGCATGGATCTGGTCGGGGCGGTCTGGTTCAAGAGCAGCCGCAGCGGCGCGGGCAAGGAGTGTGTCGAGGTGGCCTTCCTGCCCGCCGGTCGGGTGGGCGTGCGGGACAGCAAGAATCCCGGCGGACCCGCGCTGACGTTCGCCGCGTCGGAATGGACGTCGTTCACCGCCGGCATCGGCAATGGTCTATTCGAGTTGTGAACGATCACGAATCGGTGGCCGTTTCGCAACGAAAACAGGTTTGTCGCGGTAAAGCATGGGTATCCAACTATCCGTGGACCGTGGACTGAGAAATGCCCGTCCTCGGTACCGCAAGCTGGGTCCCGACGACTGGGTGGAACGGCTGATCGTAGGGATGCTTTTCGCGGTGTCAGCGATGGGTGTATACGTACTGACCGGAGCTTTGGTGTCGGCATTGGCCATTGGAGTGCTCGTCGGCGCGGTCGCGCTCGGCGTGGTAGCCATCTTGTGAGCAGTGTCCAACTTTGCGCAGTGTCCTACTTGTGACAAGCCTCTTTCGAAACTAGAAGGGTGCGCGGGGATTTCTCCCCGCGCACCCTTGGTTTTCGGCTCTGCCGGTTTCGCCCGGCCGGTTCGGCCCGGCCGGTTTCGCTCTCCGGTTTCCTGACTGCCCGGGTCAGCGCCGGAACAGCTTGTTGCCCAGCCAGACCAGCGGGTCGTAGCGATTGTCGACGACGCGCTCCTTCAGGGGGATCAGCGCGTTGTCGGTAATCTTGATGTGCTCGGGGCAGACCTCGGTGCAGCACTTGGTGATATTGCAGTAGCCGAGTCCCGCCTCCTCCTGCGCGAGTTCCCGGCGGTCCGCCACATCCAGCGGATGCATTTCCAGTTCTGCGATCCGCATCAGATAGCGCGGTCCGGAGAAAGACTGCTTGTTCTCGTCGTGATCACGCACGACGTGACAGGTGTTCTGGCACAGGAAGCATTCGATGCACTTGCGGAATTCCTGCGACCGCTCCACGTCCTGCTGCTGCATGCGGTACTCGCCCGGCTTCAGATCCACCGGCGGGGTGAAGGACGGGATCTCCCGCGCCTTCTTGTAGTTGAACGACACATCGCAGACCAGGTCGCGGATGACGGGGAAGGTGCGCATCGGCGTCACCGTCACCACCTCGTCCTCGGTGAAGGTCGACATGCGCGTCATGCACAGCAGGCGGGGCTTGCCGTTGATCTCGGCCGAGCACGAACCGCACTTGCCCGCCTTGCAGTTCCAGCGCACCGCCAGATCCGAGGCCTGGGTGGCCTGCAGGCGGTGGATGATGTCGAGCACCACCTCGCCCTCGTTCACCTCCACGGTGAAATCCTGCAGATCGCCGCCGTCGGTGTCGCCACGCCAGACCCTGAACTTCGCGTCGTAGCTCATGGCTATGCGCCCTTCTCTTCGGTGGCTCCGCTGGCGGCCGCACCGGTGGGACTGGTACCGAGCGACGTGAGTTCGGCCGGGTTGTAGTACTTTTCGAGCTCGGTCACCTCGAACAGCGCGAGCAGTTCGGTGCGCATGGGTTCCTGATCCTCGGGCGTCACCGTCACCGAGGGCACCGTGAAGCCGACCTCGTCCGGATCGGTCCGGCAGACCAGCAACTTGTTGCGCCACACCGGATCCATGCCCGGATGATCGTCGCGGGTGTGGCCGCCGCGGCTCTCGGTGCGCAGCAGCGCCGCCTGCGCCACGCATTCGCTGATCAGCAGCATGTTCCGAAGATCCAGTGCCAGATGCCAACCCGGGTTGAACTGGCGGTGGCCCTCGACGGTGACCGCGTCGTAGCGGTCGCGCAGTGACGAGAGCTTCTCGATCGCCTCGACGAGTTCGTGCTCCTTGCGGATGATGCCGACCAGGTCGTTCATGGTCTGCTGCAGATCCATGTGCAGTGTGTACGGATTCTCGCCCGAGCCCTCTGCGGGCGGATCGAACGGTGCCACCGCGGCTTTGGACGCCGCGGAGATGTCGACATCGGCGATCTTGGGCCGAGCCGCGAGGCCCTCCACATAGGTGGCCGCGCCCAGACCCGCGCGGCGGCCGAACACCAGCAGATCCGACAGCGAGTTGCCGCCGAGCCGGTTGGATCCGTGCATACCGCCGGAACACTCACCGGCGGCGAACAATCCGGGGACGGTGGCCGCGCCGGTATCGGGGTCCACCTCGATCCCGCCCATGACGTAGTGGCAGGTAGGGCCGACCTCCATGGGCTCGGAGGTGATGTCGACGTCCGCCAGCTCGAGGAACTGGTGATGCATGGAGGGCAGCCGCTTGCGGATCTCCGCGGCCGGCATGCGCGAGGCGATATCCAGGTACACGCCACCGTTCTTGGTGCCGCGCCCGGCCTTCACCTCCTCGTTGATCGCGCGCGCGACCTCGTCGCGGGGGAGCAGATCCGGGGTGCGGCGGGCGGAGTCGTTGTCCTTCAACCACTGGTCCGCCTCCTCCTCGGTCTCGGCGTACTGGCCCTTGAACACCGCGGGGATGTAGTCGAACATGAAGCGCTTGCCCTCGGTGTTCTTCAGAACACCGCCGTCGCCGCGCACGCCCTCGGTGACCAGGATGCCCTTGACGCTGGGCGGCCAGACCATGCCGGTGGGATGGAACTGCAGGAACTCCATGTTGATGAGCGTCGCCCCGGCGCGCAGGGCCAGCGCGTGCCCGTCACCGGTGTACTCCCAGGAGTTCGACGTCGTCTTGTATGACTTGCCGATGCCGCCGGTGGCCAGCACCACGGCCGGAGTCTCGAACAGGATGAACCGGCCCGATTCGCGCCAGTAGCCGAAGGCCCCGGAGATGCGGTCGCCGTCCTTGAGCAGCTCGGTGACGGTGCATTCGGCGAAGACCTTGATGCGCGCCTCGTAATCGCCGGTCTGCGCGAAATCCTCCTGCTGCAGCGCGACGATCCGCTGCTGCATGGTGCGGATGAGTTCGAGTCCGGTGCGGTCGCCGACGTGCGCCAGGCGCGGGTAGGTGTGACCGCCGAAGTTGCGCTGGCTGATCCGGCCGTCCTTGGTCCGATCGAACAGCGCCCCATAGGTTTCCAGTTCCCACACCCGGTCCGGAGCCTCCTGCGCGTGCAGTTCGGCCATCCGCCAGTTGTTCAGGAACTTGCCACCGCGCATGGTGTCCTTGAAATGGGTCTGCCAGTTGTCCTTCTCGTTGGCATTGCCCATGGCGGCCGCGCAGCCGCCCTCGGCCATGACGGTGTGCGCCTTGCCGAACAGCGACTTGCACACCACCGCCACGGACAGCCCGTGCTCGCGTGCTTCGATGACCGCGCGCAGTCCGGCGCCGCCGGCGCCGATCACGACGACGTCGTACTTGTGCCGTTCGACTTCAGGCATGGGACCGAGTACTCCTGACAGACAAAGGAATTGGGGCTAAGTGCGCGATCGACCGAGGTGCGGTGATCAGCCGATGAGCCGGGGGTCGGAAATGGTCCCGCTCGCGACCAGCATCACGTAGAAGTCGGTCAGCACGAGGGTGCCGAGCGTCGTCCAGGCCAACTGCATGTGACGGGTGTTCAGCGCGGAGACCTTGGTCCAGAACCAGTACCGCACGGGATGCTTCGAGAAGTGCTTGAGCCGGCCGCCGGAGATGTGCCGGCAGGAGTGGCAGGACAGCGTGTAGGCCCACAGCAGCAGCGCGTTCACCGTGATGACGAGCGTGCCCAGGCCGATGCCGAACCCGCCGTCCTTCGCGTGGAACGAGATCACCGCGTCGTAGGTGTTGATCACCGAGATGATCAGGGCCGCATAGAAGAAATAGCGGTGCGCGTTCTGGATGATCAGCGGCAACCTGGTCTCGCCGGTGTACTTCTTGTGCGGTTCGGCGACCGCGCAGGCCGGCGGCGAGAACCACACCGCGCGGTAGTAGGCCTTGCGGTAGTAGTAGCAGGTGAGCCGGAACAGCAACAGGAAGGGCAACACCAGGAAGCCCAGCGGAATCCACATCGGCAGTTCGCCGATCGGGGTCCCGAGGTGACTGGAGCCCTCGACGCAGGAGGCGCTGAGGCACGGTGAGTAGAACGGCGTCAGGTAGTGATAGTCCTGGACCCAATACGCCGCGCGCGCAAAGGATCTGATTGTCGCGTAGATGACGAACGCGCCGAGGCCGAGCACCGTCACCAGTGGCGGCAGCCACCAGCGGTCGGTGCGCAGGGTGCGCGCGGCGATGGCCGCGCGACCTTTGCCGAATACCCCGGTTGCGCTGGTGCTCGAATCTGGAGTCTTGATCGGTGCGGCGCTCACTGCTGGATGCCTCGCTGCTCTACCCCGTGGAACGTCATCGTTACCTCCGGCATCGAATGTGATGGTCAGCACCCTACGACAGGGCAGCTATCACTCGGGTTGGGTACAGCGAATTCGTGACCCCGTGATTTGCGCCACATTTTCGCGCTCGTCCAGCGGTTCGTTTGCTTAGTGAACAAACGGCTATCTCGCGAACGTGGCTCGATCCCAGCGAGATTCGGATTCCTGACTACAAAAGGGACGAAATGCCGCGCGGCGGCCATATTCGAGCGATGCCGCATTCCTTTCGCTCACCGTCACATGGCAGCAACATCGCCGTGATGCCCTTTTCGTGAGCAAGCCCCCGCGATCCGGGGGAACCGGTGATGAGGTTCGAAGGGAGCCGGTTATGCGGAGAGCCGCGATCGTGATGCCGATGCGCACACCAGTGGGACTGCCGGGCGGCGCGCTCGCGGCGGTCGCGCCGCAGCGCCTGATATCGACGGTGATGTCGGCCGTCATCGGCCGATCCGGGATGGACCCGTATCGGATCGAGCAGATCGTCTCGGCCGTCCCGTGCAGCGCCGCCGTCCGCGCGGCGATGCCGCTGGCCGGATTGTCGCCCGATATCGGCGAATTCCCGATCGGCCCCGGTCCGGGCAGCGGCATGCGCGCCCTGATCACCGCGGCCATGATGGTGCAGACCGGCTCCGCCGATGTCGTGCTCGCGCTCGGCGCCGAATATCCCAGGAGCAAGGGCAGGCCCGACCCGGCATCCGCCTCCGAGCCGCCCGGCGCCCGCGCCGCGCGCAACGGCAATGGCAACGGCAATGGCAATGGCAACGGCCGCAACGGGTATGGCGGTCCGGACGGTGAGAAGGCCGGTGGCGGTGCGAGTCCGACCACCGGCGAGCAGGTCGCGCTGTGGGCGGCCGTCGAACCCGCTCGGGGACAACAGGAATCCGACCACGCCGAAGCGCTGGCCGCGCACTACGGCATCACCAGGCAGGAGGCGGACGAGTTCGCCGCCGCCAGCCATCGCCGCGCGGCCCGGGCCCGCAGACAGGGGATCTTCGGCGCCGAGACCGCCCCGGTGGTGGTGACGGCCCGGCCCGGAGACGTGAATTCCGATGTGGTGCAACTGGTCGACCGTGACGAGGGCCTGCGAGATGACGTGTCGCCCCGGGCCTTCGCCGCACTGCAGCCCTTCCGCCCCGGCGGGGTGAGCACCGTCGGCAACAGCAGTGCCCGCACCCTGGCCGCGTCGGGCTGCCTGGTGGTGGCCGAGGAACGGCTGGCGGATCTTGGCCTGGACCCGATGGGCTATCTGGTCGGATGGGCCTCTGCCACCGGCGAATTCGACTCCGTGGTGCCGGCCGCCGGGATCGCGGTGGACCGGGCGCTGGCCCGCGGCAACTGCCTGCTCGACGATCTGGATCTGGTCGAGATCGACGAGACCAGTGCCGTGGACGTGCTGGCGCTGACCAGGTCGTGGGAACGCGAAGGCTGGGACTTCGATCCCGCCGAACGGCTCAATGTGCACGGCGCGGCCATCGCCCTCGGTGATCCGGGCGGCGCGGCGGGCATGCGCATGGTCACCACGCTGCTGCACGAATTGGCCCGGCGCGAGGGCGGTTTCGGCCTGGCGGCCACCACAACCGGACCCTCTCAGGCCACGGCGCTGGTCTTCGAGTCCGCGTATTCGACCCCGTTGGCGTTCGCGCCGCGGGGCGCGCGGTTCCACGGCGTCAGCCGTCGCCGCAACGGGAAGCACCGAGCGTGAGCGAGCGGGACTGCACCGAGCGTGAGTGAGTCGGGTGGTACCGAGCGTGAGTGAGTCCCGGCACTCACCGGGATGACCTACCGCCATGTCGTCCGGGACCGCGGTAGTCGTCATCCCGGCGACAGCCGGGATCCGGAAACCCCTATTTGGTCCGTGCCCTGACGGGTACGCGACCCACCGGGTGGGTGGACTACTTGGTGCGTGGCCGGGAGTGGAAGCCGAGGCCCTCGTCCTGCGCGCCCATCCAGGCCGCTTCGTCCGACTTGCTGTCGGGGACGTAGATGGTCTCCTGCGTTGCCCGCGCCGGGGCGGGTGGCGGCGTCTGCTCGAACTCCTCG
The DNA here is from genome assembly GCF_001613145.1 of Nocardia jejuensis NBRC 103114. Lineage (GTDB taxonomy): Bacteria > Actinomycetota > Actinomycetes > Mycobacteriales > Mycobacteriaceae > Nocardia > Nocardia jejuensis. The sequence continues at coordinate 69,544 of NZ_BDBU01000022.1, read as the reverse complement.
GTGTCGATGACGAGTCGTTCCAGATCGTTCTCCAACCGGCGGACCGATCCAGCCTCGCCGTACTGCGACCGCAAAGCGCTGACGCACTGCCGGAGCTGGCCGACCGCGTAGCGGAGTTCCGCAATTTCGCTGCGTGTCATCGAAACCTCCTCGAGCCGTGTGACAGACCACACATCAGTGATCTACAACACAGTACGTGACGATCCTCGATCCGTCTCGTCGGAAACGCATAACCACAGGTAGTCGACCTGGACACGCGTCCCCGTCAGCCCGCGATGGCGTACTCGGGCCCGCATTCGGGATCGGTCCCGAAGTGTTCGCTCTCCCGCGCCCCGAGCTCGGATTCCCGGAATCGCAGGCCCGCGACGGCCCGCTCGAGCAGGGTCGCGATGGACTCGGCGACCTCCTCGGCGCGCTCCATGATGACGCTGTGCCCGGCCCCGTCCAGGCGCACCAGTTCGACGTCGTCCAGTTGCGAGGCCAGCACCACCGAATGGGCGAACGGGATGACGATGTCCGCCGAGCCGGCCAGCACCAGCGCCGGAATCGCGCTCAGCCGATGCAGGCTGGTGGTCTCGTCGAAACGGATCAGCGAGTCCAGGAAGCTGGCCATGGTCAGCAGCGAGGTCTCGTTCAGCATGGCCGTGGCGATGGCCAGCATGCGCGGGCTCACCCGCCGGGTGCCCAGGGTCGCTTCGCGCATGATCGGCTCGAAGATGCGGCGGCTCAGATGCTTCGAGGCCTGCATGGCCCGGGGCGCGCGGCGCACCGCGACCTGCAGCGAGGTCACCGCGGGACCGTTGAGCAGCCGCCCGAGCCCGACCCTGGTGACGCTGCTGGCCGCGCCCGCGAGCAGTCCGACGCCGATGACCCGCGAGCCGATCGTCTCCGGGAACAGTCGCGCGTAGGCCAGCACGGTCATCGCGCCCATCGAATGACCGACCAGCAGAACGGGTCCGGTCGGAGCGACCGTCCGCAGCACGGTGTCGAGATCCTGGGCCAGTTGATCGATGGTGTACGTCGCCGGATCGGCCGCGCCCGAATCTCCGTGGCCGCGATGGTCGTAGAACACCATGTGCATGTCCTGGCCCCAGTAGCGCACCAGGTGGGTGCGCAGCAGCGCCCAGGATTCGGTGCGCAGGCAGTGGCCGTGGACGAAGACCGCGGTGATGCCGGCCTCGCGCGCGCCGTACTCGTGGACCGCGATCGGCACGCCGTCGTCGGCCGAGACCGTGAAGTGGTGGCCGTCGTGATCGGCCGCGTTGCGGTGGAGCGTGGACATGACGTCCTCCTGGAGAGTCCGCACCTTGCCCGGTTGTCGATAGACATTGCCGCCGCGTTAGCAACTCACACCCGGCGTTATGCACAAGTTGTGCAACTGACGCCGCCGATCTATGCAACTGGTCCGCAGAATCCCCGGCCCTCTCGGCACGCTGCCGGACCCCTGCGAAAAGTGATGCCCCGATCGCCGTCTCGGTTTGTCTAGCTATATCTAGTAAATAGAATAGATATGCATAGAAATGACGAGATCCGCCCCGCGTGCGCGAAGCGGATCTCGTCGAGGGAAATATCCGGCTCTCTATCCCTGGGTATAGAGAGCCGTAGACAGAACTAGGTGGTGGCGGTGGTGCGGGTCGAGGGCAGGAACGGGCGGATCAGGTTCTCCTCGGTGGACGCGCCGAACTGCCATTCGGAGATCCAGGGCCCGGTGTCCTCGCTCGGGTCGATCGCGCCTGCCTCGACCCAGCGGTAGCGCCCGTCCAGGATGCCGCGGGTGAGTTCGGTGTCGGCGTCATCGGTATTGGCCCACAGGGATTCGAACAGCGTCTGGATCCGCAGGCGGGACTGGCGGCAGAAGACCTCGGCCAGTTCCTCGGCGGCGGTGCCGTCGGGATCGCCTGCCACCCGCAGGGATTGGGCCTTCACGCAGGCCGCGGACATGGCGAACAGTTCCGCGCCGATATCGACGATGCGTCCCAGGAAGCCCTGCTTGTACTCGAGCTTCGCCTGCCAGCGCGCCATGCCGTACATGAGCGCGCGGGCCTGCTTGCGCGACATCCGCTCGACGAACCGCATATGCCGCGCCAGCGGCCCGAATTCGCTGAAGGTGGCGGGCACGGTGCCGGTCCCGACGGCCAGTTGCGGGAACCATTTGGCGTAGAACCCGCTCGCGCCGACGGCCGCCTTGGCCTTGTCCTTGAGTTCGGCATTGCGATCCACCAGCGCGCCCGCGGCCGACATGTGGGCATCGGCCATCTCGCGTGCGATGAGTAGTCGCATGATCTCGCTGGAACCCTCGAAGATGCGATTGATCCGCAGATCTCGCACCATCTGCTCGGCGGCGACCGCGCGTTCACCGCGGGCGGCCAGTGAGGCGGCGGTCTCGTAGCCGCGGCCGCCGCGGATCTGCACCAGCTCGTCGGCGATCGTGCAGGCCATCTCCGACGCCCACAGTTTGGCGAGCGCGGCCTCGATCCGGATGTCGTTGCGGTTCTCGTCGCACATGGTGGCGGACAGGTCCAGCACCGCCTCCAGCGCGAATGTCGTTGCGGCGATGAAGGACAGCTTCGAACCGACGGCGGCGTGCTCGCCGACGGGACGGCCCCACTGCACGCGCGTGCCCGACCATTCCCGGGCGATCTTGAGCGACCACTTCGCCGCCGCGGTGCACATGGCCGGAATCGCCAGCCGCCCGGCGTTGAGGGTGGTGAGCGCGATCTTGAGCCCGTCGCCCTCGCGGCCGACGAGGTTCCGCTTCGGCACCCGCACATTGTGCATCCGGGTGACGCCGTTCTCGATGCCGCGCAGGCCCATGAACGAATTGCGGCGCTCCACGGTGATTCCCGGGCTGTCGGCCTCCACGATGAACGCGGAGATGCCGCCGCGATGGCCCTCGCTCTTGGGAATGCGCGCCATCACGACGAGCAGTTCGGCGACCACGCCGTTGGTGGTCCATAGCTTCACGCCGCTGAGCTCGTAGGCTTCGCCGTCGGCGGTGGGGACCGCGGTGGAGGCCATGCGCGCCGGGTCCGAGCCGACGTCCGGTTCGGTGAGCAGGAACGCGCTCACCGCGCCTTTCGCGCAGCGCGGCAGGAACTCTCGCTTCTGTTCGGCGGTGCCGGCCAGCTTCAGGGGTTCGGGAACGCCGATGGACTGATGCGCCGAGAGCAGCACGCCGAGGCTGGCGTGTGCGGAGCCGACCAGCATGAGCGCCCGGTTGTACCCGACCTGGCCGAGCCCGACGCCGCCGTACTCCTCGGGAATCTTCAGCCCGAAGCAGCCGAGTTCGGCGAGCCCGCGCACGTATTCGTCGGGAATGCGCCCGGTGCTCTCGATGCGCTCACCGTCGATGGTTTCGCAGAAGGCGCGCAGCCGCTTCAGGTACGCCTCGTTCTTCGCGGCCTCCTGCGCCCCCGGGCGTGGGAAGGGATGGATGAGGTCCAGCCGGAAGCGGCCGAGAAACATCTCCTTCGCGAAGGATGGCTTGGCCCAGGTGGTTTCGCGAGATTCCTCGACAAGTGCCCGAGCTTGCTCTTCTGTGGCGTCGACTTTGGCGGCAGTCGCCATGATGTCCTCCTCGAAGGTGATGAGAATCACATACGAGTGTAGGAGCCTTTGTTACCCACCGGTAGTGGTCCGCAAAGATCGAAACCGCTTGTCACGCAATGATCTTGAAGTATCAGATGTCGAGCAGCACCCGGAAATTCGCCCGGCGCTATTGCACGCCGCGCAGATATCGGCCGAAATGCGGCACCGTGAAACCGATCGTGCCGCGCTCGGCCGAGTAGATCAGACCCTTCTTGATCAGCCCGTCGCGCGCGGGGGACAGCGAGGCGGGTTTGCGGCCCAGTTGACTGGCCACCGACGCCGTGGCGACCGGTCCGTCGTCTCCGGCCAGATCGGCCATGGCGCGCATGTACTCCCGCTCCGCGGGCGTCGCGCGTTCGTACCGCGAGCCGAAGAAGCCGACCGCCAGTTCCTCCTCGGCGGTGGGCGCGGCCACCGCCACATCCTCGGCGTCGATCGGACTCTGCGCCGCCGCGTCCCAGGTCGCCTTGCCGTATGCCTGCACGAAATACGGGTAGCCGTCGGCCTTTTCGTACAGCGCCGCCAATGCCTCCTCGGTGTACTTCACCTCCTCGCGCTCGGCGGGTGCGAGCAGCGCGTGATCCGCGGCGGCGCGATCGAGCCGGTCGATCCGGTGATAGGAGAACAGCCGCTCGGAATAGCTCTTGGACGCCGACAGCACCGCGGGCAGATGCGGCAGCCCCGCGCCCACCACGATCAGCGGCGCGGTGTCCTGGCTCAGTTCGTGGCATGCCCCGCACAGCGCGGAGATGTCGGCGGGGCCGAGGTCCTGCAACTCGTCGATGAAGATCGCGATGCCGACTCCGGTGTCGCGGACCACCTGCGCCGCCTCCATCAGCAGCTCGACCAGATCGATCTCGATGTCGCCGGAGTCCGCGCGGCCGGTCACCGCGGGCACGTCGATGCCCGGGTTCCAGCGCTCGCGCATGCTCTTGTCGGCCGTGGATCGCAGCGCGAAGGCCTTGAGAATCCCCAGGAAATCGTCCACCTGGTCCGGATTGCGGTGTGCCACAGCGATGGAGCGGATCGCCATGTGCAGGGCCGAGGTCAGCGGCCGCCGCAGCTCCTGATCCGGCCGCGCCTCCAGCTTCCCGGTGCCCCAGCCCCGGGTGCGCGCGGCCGAGCGAAGCTGGTTGAGCAGCACCGTCTTTCCGACTCCGCGCAATCCGGTGAGCATTACGCTGCGCTCGGGTCGTCCGCGCGCGACGCGTTCGAGCACGATGTCGAAGGCGTCGAGCTGGCGATCGCGGCCCGCGAGTTCGGGCGGACGCTGGCCGGCTCCGGGAGCGTACGGATTGCGCACAGGATCCATGCCGGAAGACCGTAGCGCGAAAAGTGGCACGCGGTAAGGCGAGAATTCGGATCTATCCGGGTATCTACCTCCGATGCTAGAGACAGCAATCTTTTCGCATGTGTCACAGCGGGTCTCTACCCTTATGTCTGGTTCGGATCGTTCCAGCGCAGGAGGGTTCATGTCGGAGGAAGCCGTATCCACGGTGGCCGCGGTGGTCGAGTCCTGGAACGTCCCGGACGGGGCGGTCGTGGCGGCCCGCATTCGCGACAACATCCTGGTGGCCATCGAACGCGGCTATGACGATCCGCAACTGGTGGCGGATCTCGCCGTCGGCCCGCTCGTGATGGCACTCGGTCAACTCGAGGTCGAGCTCGCCGAAGCGCGCCGCCGGATCGAGGATCTCGAACGCCGAGTGTGAGTCCGGCGCGGGGGGATTCGAGGAGTCGTGGCATCGGCCCGGATCACGATCTCGCAGTGCCGACCGGTCTGATGTATCTGTTGCGAAGCCGAGGCCGTGACTGTTGCGAAGCCGGGGCATGCCGTCCGAGCTGCGTTTATAACGGTCCGAACGGACAGGTTTATCGATTCGTGATCCCGCGTCTCCGGCGAGGTTTCAGCTCACGGCCGGGGGATATTCCCATCATGGCGACACGCGTGCGCTGTGGGGTGGACAACACAGCCGCCTAGCCGTAATCTTCTCGTGACTTAGCGGAGTCTGTCGCTTCATCGGAGAGGCGGCCCGCGACGTTACCGCCTAATCGACGGCGAGCTACTTTCGTCATCGAATCGGGGACCCACGTTCGTTGGGGTGAATCTCCTTCGGCCACAAGCCGTTGGGGTAGGGCCTACTTCCTGGCCCGAACCCGTCAGCTAACCCGGTCGGCGGTCGAAGCAAGGAAGATCGGAGATGCGGCTCAGTGGGTAAGCACAGTTTGCAGCGGGAATCTCGGTTACCGAGTTCCGTGAAGGGCGCCATCGTGATGGGCGCCATGGCAGCAACGACTACCGGCGCGTTCCCGGCGATCACCGCCCAGGCTGCCACCATTGAAATCCCGGGCATCGGCAATTTCGATGTGCCCGACCAGTTCGCCCCGCAGGTCGATCAGTTCAACGAGGCCGTGGATGTGCTCCAGCATCCCCAGGGTGGCCTGCAGATCGCGCCCCAGGCAGTCGATCCCGCGTTCTCCCTGCCCGGCATCTTCGCTCCGCAGAAGCAGCACACCGCCGCGGACATCGCCCTCGAGGCCGCGCAGACCAAGGTCGGCGCGCAGTACTCCTGGGGCGCCTCCGGCCCCTACAGCTTCGACTGCTCCGGACTCGTGCAGTGGGCCTACAAGCAGGCCGGCGTCGAGCTTCCCCGCACCAGCTTCGAGCAGTCCAATGTCGGTGCCCCCGTTGCGTTCGAGAACCTGCAGCCCGGCGACATCGTCATCACCAACGGTGGCGGCCACGTCGGCATGTACGCCGGTGACGGCAAGCTGCTGAACGCGGTGCAGACCGGCACCCCGGTCTCGTACACCAACCTCCGTCCCGACATGGTGGTCACCGCTCGCCGCGTCGCCGCGTAGCGATCCACCCACGGACGCGCGCTATCGTGTAGCGCGTGTCCCCTGCTCCACAGAGCGATGCAGCCCAAGCCCGAGTTGATTCTTGGACCTGGGCTGTAAGGCTGTTCAAGACCAGATCCGCCGCGGCCGCGGCCGCCCGCGCCGGGCATGTGCGGGTCAACGGCGTCGTGGTCAAGCCCGCGCACAATCTGAAGCCCGGTGACGAGATCCGGACCAGGGTCAACGGCCTCGAGCGCATCGTCATCGTCGAGCGGCTGCTCACCAAACGGGTCGGCGCCGCGGTGGTCGGTCAGTATCTGATCGACAAGAGTCCGCCGCCGCCCGATCCGCAATTGATCGCGATGCAGCCCCGCCGCGATCGGGGCTCGGGCCGCCCGACCAAGCGCGAACGCCGCGAAACCGATCAGCTGCTGGGCCGCACGCCCTCCGTCGACCGATTGCCCTCTGCCGACTGACTGCGCGCCGCTCGCCGCGCCGCCCAGGCCGTGGCGGCGACGGTGATCAGCGCACCCAGCATCAGGGCCGAGGATTCACCAGGTTTCAGCACACCGAGTTGCGTGCCGACCGTCACCGCGGCCACGGGCACCCCGATCTGCGCGGAAGCCATGACGCCGAACACGATTCGCTGCCCGGTGAGCCGCATGGCCGCGTGCGTCAGCACCGCCACCGCCCCGAGTGTCAGCCCGAGCGCGATCAGCCACGGATGTTCCCCGAACTCGCGCAGGTTCAGCCGTGCGCCCAGCCAGACGAAGAACAGCGGTGCGAGGAATCCGTCGCTGATCGCGAACAGTTGCCTGGCCACTCGCCGGGGTTCCCCGACCGCCGCCACCGCGAGCCCGAAGGCGAAGCCCGCCAGCATGATCGACACATGGGTGGCCGTCGCGAGCGCCCCCAGGCCGAACAGCAGGGCCAGGCTCACCCGCAGCTCCATCGCGTACTGCCGATCCTCCGAGACCTTGTGCAGCCGCCGTCGCAGCCCCGAATCCTCCAGGTAGCGGAGCACGAAATACAGCGTGATCGCCGCCGCGCACACCGCCGCCGCTCCCAGCGCCGCGTGCCCCGCATCGGCCGGATCGATCACCAGCGGCAGCGCCACCACACACGCGGCGTCGGCGATGGCGACCTGAGCTGTCAACTGCAGCACCGAATTTCCGCTCAGACCCTGGGAATCGATGATCGGCAGGACCAGCGCGGCCGAGGAGGAGGCGATCAGGACGGCGTACAGGGCGCCGTGTCCCATGTCGAACAGCGCCGACACCCCCAGACCCGCCGCCACGGACAGCAGGCCCACCAGTACGGCGCGCAGCGCGCCGATGCCGAGGGCCGAACGGATGGCCGCGTTCCGGATGGGCACGTGCGTCCCGGCCACGAACATGACCACCGCGAAACCGATATCGGCCAGGAACGTGAAGGTCTCGTCGGCCGGATGCAGAACGCCGAATCCGGTGGTGCCGAACGCGATTCCCGCGAGCAACTCGCCCAGGATCACCGGCATCCGCCAGGACTGCCGCCAGGCCAGCAGCGGCCCGGCCAGACCCAGCAGGATAACGAGGGCGAGAGTTCCGAATGTCACGGTAGCGCGGCGATTTTCACGGGGATCTCGATGTTCTCGTCGGTGTAGTGAATGGCGCACACCCGGTGGTAACCGTCCGCGATCTGAGCGGGCACACCCTTGCGGAAGTCCCCGCGCACCATCAGGATCGGCGACAAGGCCTTGCCCGCCATGATTTTCGCGAGGTCCCGGCGCACATAGGGATTCGACGCGGGCGCCAGTTCCAGGTGCGAGGCCCGCAGGATGTCCTTGGCCTTCTTGTGCGCGATCTCGGCCGTGCGCAGCTCCTCGATCACCGCGCGGACCACCTTCGGCTCCCCGAGCAGTTCCAGGTAGTCCGCCGCCGCCGGATAGTCGTGCTCGTCCGGGGTGTCCTTCCACTTCACATGGATCGTCGCCTCAGCCATGGATCCATCATCACCGCGACCGCACCTCGCCCGGCCCCGACACGCGGCGGTTCAGGCCGCCGGGCCGCTCTGCCATTCCACGCAGACCACGCGCCGGTCGGCGTGTGCGGCGGCGAGCTCCTGCACGGCGGCGCGAGCCAGATGCAGATTCGATCCGAGCAGGGGATCGGTCAGCAGCACCGTGAAATCGGTCGGATCGGCCGCGGTCAGATCGAGCAGGTTGGCCGCGGACACCAGCGGGGGCGCGCACGCGGCGTGCACGATCCCCCGGATGGGCACACCGCACTCCCGGATGTCCTGTAGCGCGGTCGCCAGATCGACGCGATCACGAGCATCGCAGCGCACCACCACGATTCGGTCCTCCATGCCCTCCAGCGGCGGTGGCAGCGCCCGGGGGGACCGGGTCAGCACGACCACGTCGCGCGCCCCCTGATCGAGCAGCCAGCGCACTGCGACCGCCCCTTGCGTCCCGAGTCCGCCCGCGACGACATAGGTCCCCTCCGGCCGGATGGAGACTACCGGGAACGGCGGCGGCATCGTCTCCTCGCTCGCGGACTGCCCGTCGGGCTCCCAACTCCCGAGGCTCGACGGTGTGCGCCGCCACAGTCGCTGCGGTGGTGCGGTGGTGAACGGACCGATCGCCGTCCAATCCAGCTCGTGTCCGCCGGTGTACAGGTTGGCCAGCGCTCGCAACAGCGCCGCGGGCTCGTCCTCGCGCGATCCCACCGGGTGCGTGGCATCCCGGAACATCGGGAACTCCCGGACCGCGGGCATCAGGACCGCCTGCGCCCCCACCTCCACCACTGTCGAAACACCATCCCGCACAGCACCTTCCAGCGCGGCAGCCAGATCCACCGGCCCCGCGAGGTTCGCCCCCCAATACCCGGCGTCCATTCGTTCACCCGCCGGACTCGAGCCGACGGCCTCGGACGGTCCGGGTGTGTGCCGAGCCGATCCGTCGAACCTCGTTCCGTGGTGCGTGGTGGAGTAGAACGTGAGTTCTGCTGCCCGCGAGGCGATTCCCGCCAGCTCGGCGGTCAGCTGCGGTGCGAGTGCGCGCAATACCGGCATGTGCGGAACAGCGCGGCCGGTGGCGCGCTCCTCACCACCGGGGTCGGCGATCCGCTGCGCGAAGATGGCCCGCCGGTGCGCCCGGCGCACCAGCGCGTCGATGTAGCGCGGATCCCCGGACACCGTGATCGAGCGCGGCCCGTCGATCGCCGCCACCCCGACATCGGCCCGCATCGGTTCGACCAGCCGCGCGACCTCGGCGGGCGTCGCCTCCAATACCGCAGCCGCGGTCGGCGCCTCGGCCCGTGCCAGCACCCGTGCGCGCGCTATCGCCACCCGTGCGCCGTCGGCCATCGACAGCGCGCCGCTCACGACCGCCGCGGCGACCTCCCCCGCGCCGTATCCGGCCACCCCGCTCGTTCGCACACCCCACGAGCCGAGCAGTTCGGCCATCGCGACCTGGAATACGAACAGCGCCGGATGCGCGAAAGACACACTCTCCCAACCACTGCCGCTCTCACCATGATTCGTGAACCCGTGCCGGGGCGTCCACACCCGGGGGCCTCCCGCGGTCACGACCGCATCGGCCGCCTCCGTCACCGCGCGCCCGAACACCGGATACCGTGCCGCCAGTGCCCTGCCCATGCGGGGATGCCCGCCGCCGCCCGAGAACAACAGCAGCACACCCCCAGCCCCCGAACCCGGCCGCCGGGCGGAGAACATCGTCGATGCTCCGTACGGCCGGAAGATGCTCGAAACCGACTGGACCGCATCGTGAGTGGGCAGGCATTCGACCGCTCCGGGCGCGTGAGCCGGGACCCGCTGGGCGGCCTCGCGCCCGGACGGCGCCGGAATCGGGCGGGGGATGCCGGAGGTGGTGGCGGCGGCGGAAATGCGCCGGGCGAGGACGCGCAGCTGGGCGGCCGCTTCACCGGGGGTATGGGCCAGCACGGTGGCGCGGGTGGCCTCGGGGGTGAGACGAGAAGTGGCAGCGGAGAATTCGTGCAGGGTGCGATAGGAGAACACCGCGGCGGACCATTGCAGGGCGAGCTCGCGCAGCGCGGCGGGATCGCGGCCGGTGAGGGGGATGAGAACGGGCGGATCGTCGCTGTGCGCGGGCGGTGAGCCGAGGCCGGGGGAACGGTGTGACGCCAGGGCGTCGTGCAGGGCGATCCGGGCGGGTTTGCCGCCGGTATCGGGGAAACCCAAACCGGTGGGCACGATTTCGGCATAGCGGCGGGTGCCGGTGCGCTCGGCGTCGGCGGTGCGCTGCAGCACCACCACGGTGCACAGCGCGTCGGGCGAGTGCGTCTCCGGGGTGTGCAGGTCCGAAATGTCCGGCAGCAGAGCGAGATCCACGCCACCCGCGATCACGAAGGGGACTCCCGGATCGGCGAGCAGGCGTACGCCCATATCGACGGCCACCAGCGGAGAGTCGCGTTCGCTGTCGACCGTGAGACTGGGACCGCGCAGGTCCAGGGCGCGCGAGAGCTGGTGCGCGCTGTTGGTCGCGCCGCCCGCGCCGAAGACCACCGCGGCGTTCGATCCCCGCGCCAGGAAACCCAGGCCCGAATCGTCCAGGGCCTCCACGGCCACTTCGAGATTCGCGCGCAGGCGCGGACTCATACCGGCGGCTTCGAGCGCGCCGATTCCGAACCACTCGTGATCGAACTGGGTGCCCGTGGCACGGCAGCCGACACCGACGATCGCCACCCGCGTAACGGGAGTGGGATCGGTCGATGCTGTCGTACTCTGCCGCACAGGAAGCCTCCCGTGTCCGGCGCCGGTGGCCGCCGAGGTACCTCCGGCGATTGTGCCAAGATTCCGCCGCGCTCAGAATACCTTTGCGCAGGTGGGCTTCTCACATGCGTGGATTCGCACGCGATGCGGGAAGTCCGCCCGCGGCGCGCCGAGTCAGGCGGTGGCGGCCCGGATGTGAATGGGCGCGGACAGATCCTCCGGCGTGGCGTGCGTGGAGAAGAAACGCAGTGCGAGGTTCACCGCATCCTGTTCGGTCTCGACTCCCGAAATCGCCATCGCGCGTCGCAAGGCTTCGTCATCGAGATAGATCCGAGTGATTGCCATGTCGGTACCTCCACCACGTCAGTCGTGTACTTGCAAGCATCCTCTATTCGGAGCGAGGGGAGTGCCGGAACGGCGAGAGCCCTGAGCAATCATGCTCAGGGCCCTCTCGTTCGGATGCGGCACGCTTTCCGGCGCGGCGCCGCTCGGGGCGATGCCCCTCACCGTGCCGGCGTATCAGCCGAGCATGCCCGCCAGACGCGCGCCGATCAGCTCTTCGGCCTCGGTGACCATGCGCGAGACCAGCTCGCCACAGGTCGGGATGTCGTCGATGAGGCCCTGCACCTGACCGGCCGACCAGATGCCGGCGTCCAGATCTCCCTCTTCGAACACCTTGCGACCGCGCGCACCGGCGACCAGATCGCGCACGTCCTCGAACTTGCCGCCGGCCTTCTCGATCTCGACGACCTTGCGGCTGATCTCGTTGTCGGCCACGCGCGCGGTGTTGTGCATGGTGCGGAAGATGAGCTGGGTGGCCCGCTCGGAATTGGCGACGATCTGCTCCTTGACCGTCTGGTGGATCGCCGACTCCTGGGTGCACATGAAGCGGGTGCCCATGTTCACGCCGTCCGCGCCCAGCGCCAGCGCCGCGACCAGGCCGCGCGCGTCGGCGATGCCACCGGAGGCGATGACCGGAATGTCCAGCGCCTTCGTGGCGGCCGGAATCAGGATCAGGCCCGGTACGTCGTCCTCACCCGGGTGCCCGGCGCATTCGAAGCCGTCGATGCTGACGCCGTCGACGCCGATCTTCTGCGCCTTGAGGGCGTGCCGCACGCTGGTGCACTTGTGCAGCACCTTGATACCGGCGGCCTTGTAGTACGGCAGGAAGGGCTCGGGGTTGGAACCCGCGGTCTCCACGATCTTCACCCCGGAGTCGATGATCGCCTTCATGTACTCCTCGTACGGCGGCGGGTTGATCGACGGCAGGATGGTGACGTTCACGCCGAAAGGCTTGTCGGTCAGCGCACGCGCGCGCTCGATCTCCTCGAGCAGCGCCTCGGGCGTCGGCTGGGTCAGGGCGGTGATGATGCCCAGGCCACCGGCCTCGGAGACGGCGGCGGCGAGTTCGGCGCGGCCGACCCACATCATGCCGCCCTGGACGATCGGATGCTCGACCCCGAAGGTCTCGGTGAACCGTGTACGCAGAGCCATTGGCAGTGTCCTCTCGAGCCTCTCGCGGAATGGCTCGATACTCGCATAGTTGCATATGGGGGTTCAACCCCGATGTGAGTGGGAGTTTGCACCTGTGGCTACCACTTTGCGGCGAACCTGGGGATAACTCGAACCCACCGCCGACCGGGGCAAGTCTAGCTTCCATGCTCTGAGCTGCTGAATGAATGACTGATAAATTCAGGGTAGAACCTTCTCTGTAACCCTTGTCACGCCAAAAAGTTAGTTGCTATTCTCACCTGAGACCCTGCCGTCGATGCCGCCGGAAGAGCCGGTCGGAGGACCAGGCGACAGGGTGCGAAGGGAGTTCGTGTGACCGTCGGTATGCAGCTGCTCGACGAGCCGATCCGGTCGCGGCGCAATCACTGGGTGAATCAGATCGCCACCCACGCGGTGATGCGACCGGACCACGTCGCCTTCCGATGCAAGGGCGTGGACACCACATGGCGGGCGCTGCACCAACGCTCGGAGCAGTTCGCGGACGCGCTGGCCCGTCGAGGGGTCGGGTTCGGCGATCGTGTGCTGCTGCTGGCCCTGAACTACACCGAGTACATCGAGGCCGTCATCGGCATCAACGCGCTCGGCGCGATCGCGGTGCCGGTGAACTTCCGGCTCACCCCGCCGGAGGTCGCGTTCATCGTGGCCGACAGCGGCGCGAAGGCCATCGTGACCGACAGCGTGCTGGCGCCGCTGGCGAGCGCCATGCTCGCGCAGGCGCCGGATCTGCGGACCTGCGTGGTGATCAACGGGTCGAGTGACGACACGGTGATCGGCTACGACGACTTCCTGGCCGAGGTGGGCGAACCCCATGCGCCGCTGGACATTCCGGAAGACACCCCCTGTCTGATCATGTACACCTCGGGCACCACCGGCACCCCCAAGGGCGCGGTACTCTCGCACGCGAACATGAATTCCCAGGGCATCACCGCCTTCCGCGCCATGGACATCACCCCGGACTCGGTGGGCTTCTGCACCTCCCCGCTGTTCCACATCGCCGGATTGGGCAGTCTCACACCGTATTTCCTGCTCGGCGGCAAGACGGTGCTGCATCCGCTCGGTGCGTTCGACGCCACCGAATGGCTCGACGCCGTGGAGGCCGAGCAGGCCACCACCGCGTTCTGTGTGCCCGTGCAGTGGCAGCTGATCTGCGAGGAGCCCACGGTCACCCAGCGCAAGCTGGCGTTGAAGATGCTGTGCTGGGGTGCAGCCCCGGCCTCGGACTCGGTCCTGCGGGCCATGGCCGACAGCTTCCCCGAGGCGCAGAACGTCGCGGTGTTCGGTCAGACCGAGATGTCACCGATCACCTGTGTGCTCGAGGGCAAGGACGCGCTGCGCAAGCTCGGCTCGGTCGGCAAGCCCATCCCGACCATCCAGGTCCGCGTCGTGGACGACGAGATGAACGACGTCGCCCCCGGGGAGATCGGCGAGATCGTCTACCGCGGCCCGACCATGATGTCCGGCTACTGGAATCGTCCCGAGGCGACCGCGGAAGCCTTCCACGGCGGCTGGTTCCACTCCGGGGACCTGGTTCGCCAGGACGAGGAGGGCTTCGTCTACGTGGTGGACCGCAAGAAGGACATGATCATCTCCGGCGGCGAGAACATCTACTGCGCCGAGGTGGAGAACGTGCTCTTCGCGCATCCGAAGATCCACGAGGCCGCGGTCATCGGCCGCGCGCACGAGAAGTGGGGCGAGGTGCCGGTCGCGGTCCTCGCGCTGGTTCCGGGCGTGCAGGAGCTCACCCTCGAGGAGCTGACTCCGTTCCTGAACGAGTCGCTGGCGCGCTACAAGCACCCCAAGGAACTGGTGCTGGTGACCGAACTGCCGCGCAACGCCAGCGGCAAGGTCGTGAAAGTCGCACTGCGCAAGGAGTTCTCGGCTTGATGCCGGTTCGGATCGGTATCAGATGACGCGGGGGTAGGTACCCGCTGATTTCGCGCCCGCTGTGTGTGCCCGCAGCGGGCGCGAAGTGCCGTCTAGATCATGTCTTTCTTGGTCAGCCAGCGCATGATGGGCCAGCCGCAGAACACCGGCAGCCAGCAGGTCAGCACCCGGTAGAGCAGCACCGAGGGCACCGCGATGGAGGCGGGCACGCCGAAGGCGGCCAGACCGCCGATGAGCGCGGCCTCCACGGCGCCCACACCACCGGGCGTCGGCGCGGCCGAGGCGAGGGTGCCGCCGATCATGGTCACGATGGTGACCGTCACGAAAGTCGTACTCCCGCCGAAGGCCTCGATGCTCGCCCACAGCGCCAGCGCCATGCCGAGCGTCGTGGTGGCGCAACCGCCGACGATCATGGCCAGCCGCGTCGGCCGCCGGGCGAGATCCTTGAGCTGCGCGAGCACCTCGGTCAGCTGCGGGCGCACCTCGTTGCTCAGCCAGCGCCGCACCGTAGGAATCAGGATGGAGACGCCGAGCGCGCCCAGCAGCGCGCCCGCCACCAGGTACAGCACCGTGGCGCTCGGGACGAAATGCGACAGGTTCGTCGAAACACCCGCCGCCACACTGAATATCAGTAGCAGCACCAGGTGCGTGACCACCTGCACGGTCTGCTGCAGCGCCACCGCCGCGGTGGCGCGCACCGCGCCCAGACCGCCCTTCTGCAGGAATCGCACGCTCAGCGCCAGCCCGCCGACACCAGCCGGCGTGGTGGTGGCCGCGAAGGTGTTCGCCACCTGCATGAGCAGCAGGTTTCGGAAGTTCACGGCCTCGGACGCGCACGCCCACAGGGCCATCGCCGCACCGACATAGGTCAGCGCCGAGACCGTGAACCCGAGGATCGCCCACCACGAATTCACCTTGCTCAGTTCGGAAGTGAACGTCGGCACCGCGCTGATGTACGGATACGCCACGTACACCAGGCCGATCAGCAGGACCAGCTGGATGATCTGGTTGCGCGAGAACCGGGTGATCTGCGCGGCCTCGATCTTGTCCTCGCCGGTCTGCTCGGCGACCTCGGCGCGGACCGCTTTCATCAGGTCGCCCGAATCCTCGATGGATTTGCGCACGTGCACGGGCAGGGCGGCTCTGCTCAATCGGCGCGAGCCCTGCAGCACCGGGTCCTTGCCCAGGACCTCGATCGCGGTGCGCACCGCGATCTCCCCGCCGAACAGCGCCGCGGAGGACAGCAGCAACTGCGCCACATCGGAATCGAAACGTACGTCGTAGGCGCCGAATTCGGCATAGGTGAAGCCGGCGAACTGGACCGCGCCGTCATTGATCCGGATTTCCTCGGCCCGCAGATCGCCGTGTGAGATCTGGGCCTGATGCATGATCTGCAGGGCCTGCCACACCATGGCCAGGGTCTGCTCACCGTCCGAGGAGGACAGCGACTTGCCCGATCTGATGGTGTGCGCGTACAGCATCCAGTCGCGATCCAGGGCCGCGACCGTGAGCGGTTTGGTGCTGGCCAGCCCGAGATCGGCGATGGCGAAACCCATCAGCGCACGATGCTCCACCGCGCGCCGCATGGACGAGAAAAGCGCCACGTGCTCACTGCTGCGCACAGTGAGCCAGCGGCGCAACTGTCTGAGCGCGCCGCGGCTGCGCTGATTCTGTCCGTACAGTTCGACGATCAATTCATCGGCGGGCGGCGCGATCTCGATGACCTGCCCGCCGGGTGTGTGCAGCACCGAGACCGGCAGATCACCGGTCTTGACCAGCGACATCGGTTCGGGCACAGCGGTATCGGCGGCTCCGTCATCCGTACCCGAGCCCGCGGCGGCGGTGGTGGGGCGCGGTTCGGTGGAGGCGGTCTCGAGTGTGGTCGCCGCCGAAAGCACCAGCGGCCCATGGCCGCCGGGGCGCAGCACCTTGAACGCGGTGACCCGATACCCGCGCTGTGCGAGCACGCGCACCGCCGCCTCCAGCGGCACCTCCAGCGCGGGCGTGCCGACCACCAGCACGATGACCGCACCCACCAGCCAGCCCACGCCCAGACCCAGCAGGGCCCGGGCCGGAACCACGAGGCTCACCACCAGGTGGATCGGCACGAACGCCAGCAGCAGCGTCCACCACCAGCGCCGGCCGCGCTTGGGCAGCCACGGACTCGCCACGGTCAGGGTGGCAGCCAGCATGGCGATCCAGCGCGGATCGTCCAGGAACTGCGACAGGAACGTGTTGACCTGCTGCGCTTCGGACAGATGCCAGCGGGGCGCGGTGAATCCGGTGCCGGTGATGGAGAACAGCAGTCCCGCGATCAGACCCGCGGACAGGTAGCCGCCCAGCAGCTTCCACTGTCGTCCCCACACCAGGCGCACGAAGACCGCGAAGGGCAGCGCCAGGATCGCGATGCCGTAGAGGATGTAGACCAGATTGGACTGTTCCGGCGTCAGGAATCCGACGATGCCGGAGACCGAGCTTTCCAGGTTTTCCCACTGCGGCCGCGTGATGAGCGAACCGGTGATGATGACGGCCACCAGTATCGCGGACAGCACGACGCGCAAGATGTCATTCGTCCGGCGGATCCGCGGCTGCAGCAGGCTGCCGGAGACGGGAATCTCCCGCCCGTCGACTCGCATGTCCTATACGCGCTTTCGGATCGTGGGAACGGCTGCGGTCCCATGGTCGGCTCGGTGTGCGTTCGCGGCTCGAAACGGGGTCACCGTGCTCTCACCACGCTCGTTACCGTAACCCGTCCGGCCGACGAAGTGGGACGAGCCCGTCTCCGACGGGTGTCCGGCGTGTCTGTTTTGAGTACTTTTTCGCTGGGAACGGCAGGTTTCGGGCTCAGGCCGTCTCGTCGGGTTTCTCCGGCACGGGCGCGGGCGGATCGGCCGTGGGCACCCGATCGGCCGAGGTGGTGGCGGGCATGCGCTGCGAGGGCGGCAGCAACCAGTCCATCAGCGAGGCCGAGCCCCGCGCGCGGGTATTGATCAGGCCCGAGCCCACCAGCACGCCCAGCGCGATGGCCAGCACCGACAGCAATACGTTGAGCAGCACCTGAAGTCCGTTCCCACCCGAGCTGTTGACCAGGTCCGAGACCGCCGTCAGACCCATCCCGCCGGGCACCAGCATCCAGAACGCGGGCAGGAACGCGACCTGGGTGGGCGGGGCGTTCCGATTGCGCTGCACCAGATACGCGGTCGGCACCGCGACCAGCCCGCCGAGGAACGCGCCCAGCAGCGCCCCGCCGGCCCGGATGCCGAGCTGTTGGGCCGCGAAGGTCACGTAGAGCACCAGCAGCAGCCACCAGACCGATTTCGGTGGTGCGCTCGAGCGCCACGAATGCCCGATCCCGATGAGCAGTACGCCGAGGATCGGGGCCCACCAGCCCAGCGAGGTCGCCGGAATGTCCGGCGGTCGCGGTCCGAGCAACTGCAATCCGATGTAGATGCCGAAGGCGAGCAGCAGCAGCTTGTTCAGCCCGGCGACGGTCCGCGCCGAGCCCGCGACCATCGAGCCGGTCGCCAGTTCGATCGCGCCGTTGGTCAGCATCATGCCCGGCAGCAGGGCGGCGACCGCGGGGATCAGCAGCTGTGAGGGCTGCCCGCCACCGAGCGCGTGCGGAAAACCGAAGGCCAGCAGGGTCACCACCGTGCCCGCGGTGACCGGCAGCGCGAGCGACAGCAGCGGCACCCGGTCCGCCAGCATGATCAGCAGCTGCACCACCAGGCCGAGCACCACGTAGCCGGCCAGCGCGTGCACCGTCGGGTTCAGGATCAGCCCCAGGCCCAGCGTGAGGACCACATTGCCCAGCAGCATGAGCCAGACCGCCGTGGGCCGCTTCGCGGCGAGGATCTCTTCGAGTCGCGCCGTGACCTCGGCCGGGGGCGGCAGGTGATGCTTCATATCGTCGAGCACCCGATAGACCCGGGCGATCTGATCCAGCCGCAGGATGTCGTTGGAGGTCTCCTGCAGATCCACCGCCGAGCCGCGCGAATCCTGCACGCGCACGAACACACCCGTGGGCAGCACGAAGAACTGGACCTCGGCGACGCCGTACCGGTGTGCGGTGTCGCCGAGCAGGTCCTGCACGCGATCGGTGGTCTCACCCGAGCCGATGAGCATGACGCCGAGCAGACGCAGCAGGGTGAGCAGATCCGTCGGGATCGGCGGTTCGTCGGGCGGCGGCGGATCGTGGCGTTCGTGCGCCCCGGAGCGTTTCACCACCCGCCGCACCAGCCAGTCGTCGAACACTCCGCTCGCGCGCCGGGCCATGCCGGTGAGGCGAGTGCCGGGCGGCGTCGCGGCGGCCGCGTGACGAGGTCGCGGCCGGGGCTGCCGTGCTGCCGTGTCCAATTCGCCTCCGCATCGCTTCGGCTGTCAACCTCGGGGAACGCTTCCGGTCTACCGAAACAGCAACTTTGTGGCAATCAGACCCTAACGTGAGATCGGCCATGCGTTCGGTTCCGTCGCGGCTTCGGTTATGCCCGTTCGGTCAAGAATGTGAACTGTGACGGGAATGGTGGATAGCTTCCAGCATTCTTCTGTTCGGAAATTGTGTGACGTCCCACCGGGCGAAGCCGGGTATACCTATCGGTAGCGTCATCCATAATCTGGAAGACATGGATATCGATACGCGACTGCTGCGTTACTTCCTGGCGGTCGCCGATACCGAGAGCCCGCAGCGGGCGGCGCAGCGACTGCACGTCGCCCAGCCCGCGCTGGCCACCCAGATAAAACAGCTCGAACAGCTCCTCGGTGTGGAACTGTTCATTCGCTCGCGCGCGGGCTGGACCCTGACCGCCGCCGGAAAGGTGCTCGCCGCACAGGTCCCCACGCTGCTGGCCAATTGGGACCGAATCCTGCGCGATACCAAGAGCGATGCCAGCCGGGCCTCGCGCATGCTGCGGCTGGGCTGCGTGAACAGCGCCGCCGACGGGTACATCCCCGAGATCATCCAGGTCTTCCACCGTTTGCACCCGGACTGGCAGGTCGACGTCCACCAGGGCGGCTGGACCGAACCCACCGCCGGGCTGGACGAGGGCGATGTGGACGTCGCGCTGCTGCGGCTGCCGTTCCCCGGCATGGGCGACTACCACGTGCGGGAGATGTTCACCGAGCCCCGCTGGATCGCGCTGCCCGAGGACCATCCGCTGGCCGGACGCGACGACATCGCGTTCCGTGAACTGTGGGACGAGCCCTATGTCGCCTCACCGGCGGAAACCGGCTGGTGGCGCGACTATTGGATGGGGCTGGACTCGCGCCCCGCCGATACCGCCATCATCGGGGCCATGGCCCGCAACACCGAGGAGTGGTTGCGCGCCATCGCCGCCGGGTACGGGGTCAGCTTCACGCCCGTCTCGACCGCTCGCGTCAATGCCCATCCGGGCGTGGTGTTCCGGCCGGTGCAGGGCATCGGGCCCACCCGCGTCGCACTGGTGTGGCCGGACGCCTCCGAGGCCGATCCCGTTGTGCGCTACTTCATTCGGTGCTGCACCGATATCATCGGGCACCAGGGCACCGACGGACGCCGCACTTCCTGAGGGGGTGAATATCGGTGTCACACAGGCTCACCGGCCCCGGTGCGCACCCGCGAACCCCGCGTTCTTAACCTGTGCGAATGGATATGGATACCCGGCTGCTGCGGTATTTCGTGGCCGTCGCCGAGGAGGGGCATCTCACCCGGGCCGCGCGTCGTCTCTATATCTCCCAGCCCGCTCTGACGAAACAGATCAAACAACTCGAACAACAGCTCGGCGTGGAATTGTTCGCCCGCTCCCGCACCGGGATGAGTTTGACCGAACCCGGCCGTGTCTTCGCCGAACACGCGCCGATCCTGCTGGCGGGCTGGGATCGGATGCTGCGCGAAACCAAGAGCGGCGCCAGCCGGGCCGCCAAGGTATTGCGGGTCGGCTTCATCGCCAGTGCCGCAAACGAATTCACCCCCGAGATCGTCTCGGCGTTCCGGCGTGATCATCCCGGCTGGCGGGTCGACATGCGCCAGACCGGGTGGACCGATCCGAGCGCCGGACTCGCGGACGGCGATGTGGACGCGGCGCTGGTGCGCCTGCCGTTCCCCGGCCACGAAAACTTCCGCACCACAGCTCTTTTCGCCGAGGACAGATGGCTGGCGCTCCCCGCCGCGCATCCGCTGGCGACCTCGTCCGAGCTCGAGTTCCGGGAACTGTGGACCGAGCCGTTCGTCGCCGCGCCACCGGAAAACGGCTGGTGGCGCGACTTCTGGATCGGGCTCGATGCCCGACCGGCCGATACCGCGGTGATCGGCGCGATCGCCCGCAATACCGACGAGTGGCTCACCGCCATCGCCAACGGGTTCGGCATCAGCTTCACCCCCGAATCCTCGGCGCGGTACTACCCGCGCCCCGGCGTCGTCTATCGCCCGGTGCGTGGCATCGGCCCCAGCCGGGTCGCGGTGGCCTGGCCCGCGACGTCGGAGGGCAATCCGCTGGTCCGTGATTTCATCGCGTGCTGCGTGCGGGTCTGCGCGGCCGCCTAGCTCTCGAGCACCGCCATGGCGGCATTGTGCCCGCCGATCCCGCTGACGCCGCCACCGCGGACCGCGCCCGCCCCGCACAGGAAGATATTGCGGTGCCCGGTCGCCACTCCCCAGCGGGTGCCCGGATCCTCGCCCTCGCCCTTGCGATACGGAAAAGCCAGGTCCGCGTGGAAGATATGACCGCCCGGGAGCCCGATCTCGGCCTCGAGCTCCACCGGGGTGCGCGCCTCCAGGCACGGGCGCCCGTTGGCGTCGTAGGCCAAGCAGTCGCTGATCGGCTCGGCCAGCACCGAATCCAATTGCGCCAGTGTGGCATCCACCAGCTTCTGCTTGACCTCCAGCGGATCGTCGGCGAAAAGCCGTGCCGGGGTGTGCAATCCGAACAGGGTCAAGGTGTGCATACCCTGTTCCTGCAGGTCCATGGACAGGATGGACGGATCGGTCAGGGTGTGACAGTAGATCTCCGAGGGCGGTGCGGCGGGAATCCGCCCGGCGGCAGCCTCCCGGTACGCCTGATCGAGCTGGGTCGCCGATTCGCCGATGTGAAAGGTTCCGGCGAACGCGGTGCGCGAATCCACCGAGCGATCCCGGAGTGTGGGCAGGTGCCGCAGCAGCATATTGATCTTCAGCTGCGCGCCTTCGGGTTTCGTCCGCTCCTCGCCCATCATGCGGGCCAGCTCGTAGGGGGCCGCGTTGACCAGCACGTGGCGAGCGGTCACCGTGCCGGTGCCGCAGCGCGTGCTGTCGTACGCGAGTTGTGCTGTGTCGCCGTCGGTCTCGATTCCGGTGATGGTGCAGTCGGTCACCACCGCCGCGCCGGCGTGCCGGGCCGACCTCAGCAGGGCGTCGGTCAGCGCGCCCATGCCGCCGATCGGCACGTTCCAGTCGCCGGTGCCGCCGCCGATGACGTGATAGAGGAAGCAGCGATTCTGCAGCAGGGTCGGATCGTGGGCGTGGGTGAAGGTGCCGATCAGCGCGTCGGTGAGCACGATGCCGCGCACGGTGTCGTCGGTGAAGGCCTCCTCGACCGAAACCCCGAGTGGCCGTTCGAAGATGGCTTCCCAGGCCGCGGAATCGTCGACCACGGCCTCCAATTCGGTGCGCGTGGGCAGCGGCTCGGTCAGCGTCGGGAACACCCGTTCGGCCAGGCGCGCGGTGGTGCCGTAGAAGCTCTGCCAGGCCCGGAAATCGCGATCCGAGCCGGTCACGCGCACGAAGCTCTCCCGGGTGCCGGACTCGGATCCGCCGTCCACCAGCAGTCCCCCGTCCCCGACCGGGGTGTAGGAGGAGATCCGGCGACGCCGAGTCGCGAAGCGCAGTCCCAGATCTCGCACGATCCGATCCGGTAGCAGGCTCACCAGGTACGAGTACCGCGACAGCCGCGCGTCGACGCCCTCGAACACCTTCTCCGACACGGCCGCACCGCCGGTGTGGCTGTTGCGCTCCACGACCAGCACCGAACGCCCGGCCCGGGCCAGATACGCCGCGGCCACCAGTCCGTTGTGACCGCCGCCGACCACCACCACGTCATACGACCCGTGCGCGGGCCCACCCGACGACGTCACCCGTCCACCTTCAACGGCACCCATGGTGCGACTCTAGGCCAGGTCGGGCAGGCGTTCGGCGATAGCCAGAGAACATGTCCGGCTTGCCCGGAGCCGGTGTCAGCGGGTGGTCATATCCAGTGCCGCCAGATGGCTGAACAGCACCGAGGCGCCGATCGGATTGCCGCCGCCGGGGTACACGGTGCCGCTGACCGCGGCCATGGTGTTGCCCGCGGCGTACAGGCCCGGGATCGGTTCGCCGGATTCGGTGAGCACCCGCGCGGCGGTGTCGGTGCGCAGCCCGCCCTTGGTGCCCAGATCGGAGATGCCGAACGCGGCGGCGTGGAACGGACCCCGCGCGATCGGCGTCAGCGGCGACTCGCCCTGGGAGAAGGCCCGGTCGTACGCCTCGTCGCCGCGCCCGTAGTCCTCGTCCACGCCCGCCTCGGCCTGCTTGTTGAAACGGGCCACCGTCGCGACGAGCGTCTCGGCGTGCACGCCGATCTTCGCCGCGAGCTCCTCGAGGGTGTCGGCGGTGTGCCACAGGCCCGCTCGCACGTACTCCTGTGCGTCGCGCATCGGCACATTGCTGGCCTTGATCGGCGGTACCGCGCCCTCGGCGTCGTCGTAGATCATCCAGAACGGGAGGGCGACCGTCCCGGCCTGGATCGCCTCGATGATGCCGCGGCCGAGCCGGTCGTACGCGGCGGACTCGTTCACGAACCGTTCCCCGGCCTGATTCACGAAGATGCCGCCGGTGAACCAGAGCGCGAACGCCGCGCGCCCGTCCGGATGGATCAGGCCGGGGGACCACCAGGCCTGATCCATCAGATCGGTGTCCGCGCCGGCGGCGATCCCCGCCTCGTGCGCGCGGCCCTGGTTTCCCCAGGGCCCCATGGTGTCCCGCGCCTCACCGGGAACTGCGTAGCGCTCGCGCATCTCGGCGTTGCCCTCGAAACCCCCGGCCGCCAGCAGAACTCCCTTGCGCGCGCGGATCGCCACCCGCGCCCCGTCGCGCTCCACGATCGCACCCAGCACCGCGCCGTCCCGCACGACCAGTTCCACCAGCGCGGAGTTCAGGTGCAGAGATACGTTGGGGTACTTGGTGAGTGCGAGCAGGAACCGGCCGATCAGGGCCCGTCCGCCGACCAGATAGTCCGGCTGCGGCTCCCCGTTCCGGTCGGTGCCCAGCGGGCCGCGCACCGACTCGCTCAGGTCACCGAGCTTCGCTGCCTTCAGCGGTTTGGGAATGATGTGGCGGTTGCCGTCCAGCCGCGCCTTGGGGGCTTTGCCGAAGTAGTCGGGCCAGGGGAACGTCTGGAAGAGGAAGGCGTCGTCCTGTTCGAGATACTCGATGACCTTCGCGCCGTTGCGCACATAGGTCTCCTGCATCGGTGCGGGCGTACGGTCCCCGACCACCGCCCGGAAGTAGGTGAGCGCGTCCTCGAACGTGTCGTCGACCCCGGCTCGCCGCAGTACCGGATTGCAGGGGAACCACATGCCACCGCCGCCGGAATAGGACGTGGTCCCGCCGAATTTCTCGGTGGCCTCGACCACCGCGACGCTCAGGCCCTCACGCGCGGCCGTATACGCCCCGGCCAGCCCGCCGCCGGACCCCGCGACCAGCACATCGACTTCTTCGTTCCAGTCCGTCACTGCCACTCCTGAACTCGTCCCGGTCCGACGCTAACCCGGAAATCCGATGCCGAGTCCACGTGTCCCGGTGGTCAGGAAAGCACATCGCCGAACAAAACACATCGCCGAGTTTCCGGGGCGGTGATCGCCGCCGGTCGCTCAGGCGGCGTCCCACGGGATCAGCACGATCTTGCCGCGCACCCGGCCCGATTCGCTGAGGTCGAGCGCCGCGGCGGCGTCGGCCATCGGCAGCACCCGCTCGATGTGCACCCGCAGCTGTCCGCGTCGCACCAGTTCCGAGACCTCCCGCAGGCCCTCGCCCGAGGGTGTGACGAAATGGCGATGGAAACGCGGATCTGTGAGCGCGTCCTCGCGCTGCGCGTCGATCAGGCGGCCGTTCGGGCGCAGCACCGACAGCGAACGCGGGCCGTACTCGCCGCCGACCAGATCGAACACCACATCCAGATCGGTGGCGACAGTGGTGAAATCGGTTGTCGTGTAATCGATCACCTCGTCGATGCCGAGCGCGCGCAGGAAATCGTGGTTGACCGCGCGGGCGGTGCCGAGCACGTACGCGCCGCGCGCCTTCGCTGCCTGCACCGCCAGATGCCCGACACCGCCCGCGGCCGCGTGCACCAGCACCCGCTGGCCCGCGCGCACCTCGCGCAGGGCCTGCACCGCGGTGAGGGCGGCGGTCGGCAGGGCGGCGGCGTGGACGTGATCGATGGACGAGGGTTTGTGATCCAGGAAATCCGCGGGCGCGGCGGTGTATTCGGCGTAGGCGCCCGAGCGGCTCAGCACCATGCCGTAGACCTCGTCCCCGACCCGGAACCGGGTCACGTCCGCGCCGACCTCGGTGACCGTGCCCGAGACGTCCAGGCCCAGCGTGAACGGGGGCGGGCCGAGCTTGTCGACCACGCCCGCTCGCAGTTTCCAGTCGGCGGCGTTCACCGAGGTGGCGGCCACCCGCACCAGCACCTCACCCGTGCCGGGGCGCGGAGCCGGAACCTCCACCGTCTCGAGCACATCCGGTCCACCGAGGGTCTTCTGACTGATCGCTTTCACGCTCACGATTCTTCGACGGATAGTATCCAAGGGGAAGAAGGCACTTGTTCGATCCCGAGGTACCTGATGGATACTGTCTCCGAGCTCGAAGAATCCGGCAATCTGGTCGACAGTTATCTGACCAGATGCCCGGCGCGCGATGTGCTGGCGGTCCTGGCGGACAAATGGGTGCTGCTGGTGCTGGGCGTGCTGCGCTCGGGCGAAGGCCCGATCCGGTTCAACGAACTGCGCCGCCGGATGGACGGCATCACCCAGAAGATGCTGACGCGGACCCTGCGCGACCTCGAACGCGAAGGGCTGGTGCGGCGCTCGGTCTACCCGACAGTGCCACCGCGCGTGGAGTATTCGCTAACACCGCTCGGGCAGGACCTGGGCCGGATCACCCATGCCATGGGGCAGTGGGCCGTGCGCAACGCGGACGAGATCACCACTGCCCGAGCCGAATTCGACGAACGCATGGCCCGGGAACCGGAACCGATCAGTTCTTGACGGCCAGCACCCACGCCTGCGGGGTGCGCTCGTCGGGCCGCGCCTCCCGGCTCAGTTGCGCGATGACCCGGAAACCGTTCCGCGACAGCACGTCCGCGAAGGAATCGATGTTCCAGCGGTAGGAGGTCGCCACCCGGTGCTGGTACTCGATGACGCCCGGCTCCACCGCGGACTGGAAACCGAAAAGCGCGTACCCGCCGGCGCGCAGCGTGCGGGCGAGCTCGGTGAGCACCGCGGGAACGCGCTGCGGCGGAGTGTGGATGATCGAGTACCAGGCCACCACGGCCGCCGTCGAGCCGTCGCCCATCGGCAGCGATTCGATCGCTCCCTCCTCGAATCGCAAGTCCGGATAGGCCTTTCGCGCCAGCCGGATCATCTCGGGAGACAGATCGATCCCGGAGACGTCCAGACCCAGCCCGCTCAGATGCGCGGTGATCCGTCCCGGTCCGCAGCCGAGATCCACCACCGGACCGGATTCCGCGCCGTGCACCAGCTCCGCGAAAATGCTCAGCGCGGCCCGGTCGAACGGGTTCTCCGCCATGATGTTCCGGGCCATTTCCTCGTACTGCTCGGCGAGCGCGTCGTAGGACCGGCGCGTCACCTGCACATCATCGACCTCGGTCATGGCTTCGACTCTAGGCGAGCCGCGCACTCGGGATCGTTCAGCTCACCGCGCCGGTGGACGGCGTGCGAACCACCCGCTGCACGCCGTTCACCCGGACCCGCAGCAGGGTTTCCGGTCCCATCCGGGTGCTCAGCGGCCACAGCGCGAACTCCACGTATCGGCGGAAGTCGCGGAGAAGTGTGGGGGTCCGGGTGCGATGCCGCCACACCGCGCGCTCCACCCCCGGTCGCAGCCAGCCCTTTCCGAGCATGAGCACGGTCACCCGGGGCGTGAGCCCCAGTCCCGCCTCGGAATCCAGCTCCACCCGCAGCACCTCGGCCTCACGCACGATGTGCGCCGCACCGCGATGGCCCGCGTCGACCACCAGCTCCTGGCCCTCGGTCAGTTCGGCCGCCGCGGCCGCGAGATCGTCGAAGAACTGCCGCCATTCGCGATCGACCGCCCGGCGCGCGGTCCGCTGCTGCTCGAGCACCAGGCGTCGCGCGCGCTCGGCCGGATCGACCAGATACAGCTCCACGGTGTCCACGCCGATCACCAGGCCGAGCGCGAGTGCGCCGAAGGTCCACACCGGACCCTGTGCGTGCCACAGGGTTCCGTGCACGGGCATGCCGAATTCGGCCCGGAAGCCCTCCACCGCCCTGGTGTACGCGGCGGTCAACTGCTCGTGGATCTCGGCCGGGACGCCCTCGTCGAACAGGTACGAGTCGATGCTGTCGCTGATCGTCAGGCAGATCGCCTCGAGCCGCTCACCGTCATAGCAGAACCGGGCTCGCGGACCGTCCACTCGCACCTCGGTCTTCAGCCACACCACCTTGTCCGCCCGGCCCGCCTCGCCCTCCGGCTGCCATCCGACCTGCTCGATGAAGCGGGACAGGTCCGCGCGCGACCAGGTCCAGTCGAATTTCATCGCGGTACGGGCGATCTCGATGGCCGCGGGCACCTCGATCCGCAACGGGCCGCTGTCGAATCCGTACGGGGCGTTCGCGCGCAGGAACTCCGCGCGCTGGGACCGCGAGGTCGGATGCGGCGCGATTCCCAGCGGCGCGATATCCAGATCCTCGCCGCCTTCGACCCACGCATCGGCGACCAGGTCGGTGCCGGCCCGCACGTTCAGCGTGCGCAGCGCGTCCACCAGGCAGGCCGCGAACCGGCTGATGGCCTCGGAACCCGCACCGCGCGCCATGGTGCGCCACCAGTTCGACTGCTCGGCGGCCGTCCAACCGCTCGCGAGCAGCGTCTCCTCGATCTCGGCGTCGTATCGCCAGGTGGGATCGATGAATTCGCTCCGGCTGAGCTCGCCGCGCAGCTCCGCGCCGTCCAGGCTGACCTGGACGAACCGCCCCCCGGGAGCGGTGACGACGAGCCGGGCGTCGGCGGGCAGCCGGTCCAGATACTCGGCCAGATCCTCCGCGAAGCGTCCCCACCCGCCCAGCGCGGTCCGCCGTCGCGCAGCGTCGTGCCGCCGGTCCATCCAGTACCGCTGCTCCACCGGATTCACCAGCATCAGATCGACGGTGCCGTCCCCGAACGCCAGTCCCGCAACGAGATTCGGGAAGACCCAGCCAGGTCCCTCCTCGGGGCCCGCGCCGTTCTCGGGCTCACCCCACTTCCCGGCGAACGCGGCCCGCACCCGCGCGAGCGCGTCGGCGAGCAGGTCCGCACTGCCGAAACCACCCCGCGGCGGGCAGTCCGACACGGTGATTCGCACATAGCCCAGACCGCGGCGGCTACCCCAGAACATCGCCGAGTCACCCCAGACCCGCAGTTTCGTGCGGGAGAACACCGCCCCGTCGCGCATCGTGCCGACCGGTTCCGGTGCGGTCCACCCCACCCGACCGGCGAATCGCCCGATATCCCCGGCCCCCCAGGTCCATCCGAACCCCACCGCGGCCTCGACGATCTCGACCGCACCCGCGCTGTCCACACGAACCTCGAAACCCACCCAGCGACAGTAACCGCCGACCCGATCCGCCGCGCCACCTTCCCACCCGCCGGATATCCACCGGCCCGCCCCGGCCACGGTCCGATCTACGCTGGCGAGGTGCCCCTAGTCGAGGTGACCTACGCCCCCCACGTGCCCGAGTCGACGCTTCGTCAACTGGCGGAGCAACTTCCGCACGCGGTCTCGCTCGCGGTGCGGTGCCCCGAGGAACCCTACGACGGGGATCTCCAGCCCGGTGACGTCGAGATCCGATTCCGGCAGCTGGGCCCGTTCGACCGCAGCGGGCTGGACGCGGTGATCGAGGTGCGGTCCAAATGGTTCGAGAGCCGGGCGCGCGACCGCCAGGCGCGCTGCGATCTGCTGCACGAACTCATCGCGGGCGGAACCGAACTGGCGGACTTCGGGATCTACCTGTCGCTGCCGGTCGCGGCCTGGGCGCAGACCGAATAGGTGGGTGAGAGCGGCGGGCCACGGGGGAGCGACGTCCAGGCATGGGGCGGTGTCGGGCCACAGGGCGCATGAACCCATCGGGCCGTTGTGTCGGCACGGATACACAGTGAACGTCGCTGCGCGGACAGAGCATTCGGGTGCGAGCCCGAAGAATCGTTCTCATCAGCCCGACCCGATGAGAGGCACGAACCATGACCGATCGCGCATCCGGCATCTCCGCCCTGCTTCGCACGGCGGCCGTCGCACTCGCCGCCACCGGAGCCCTGGCTCTGTCCGCCTACCCTGCCGCCACCGCACAGCCGACCACCTCACCCGGGGTGTCCGCGCCCGTGCTCGAGCGCAATCAGGGCTGGCTGAAGATGTCGGCCGGAATCGCGCCCGCGAACGCGAATGCCGTTCAGCTGAAGGTGGAGAACAACCCGACCGTCGGCCCGCGCGTCACCGACAAGGACGGACGCTCGCTCTACCGCTTCGACAAGGACACCGCCGATCCGTCGAAGTCCAACTGCGCCGGCGACTGCGCCGTCACCTGGCCGCCGCTGCTGGTCACTCGCGGCCAGACGCTCTATGTGCAGGGCATCGACCTGACCCGGACCGGTTTCATCGAGCGCGCGGACGGCACCTGCCAGATCACCGTCGGCGGCTGGCCGGTCTACTATTTCGCCAAGGACCAGAACCCCGGTGACCTCAAAGGCCAAGGCGTGGGCGGAACCTGGTTCGCCGTCGCACCCGACGGCGGCAGGGCCCTGGCGAAGTAGCCGCACGCGTGCGGCGCGAACCTCGCTCGGAACTCGACACTCACGATTCCCTCGTGCGAACGGTCTCGAGGCGCAGCTGGATCAGTTCGGCCAGTCGGGACCGGTGCTGCGCCGGGCTGCCGAGCCCGAGCTGATCGGCCTTGGCCCGCTTGAGGTACAGGTGCGCGGGATACTCCCACGTCATCCCGATTCCGCCGAGGAGCTGAACGGCCTCCTCGGCCGCGTGCACGGCGACGTCGCCGCAGTGCGCGGCGGCCACCGCGACCGCGACCTCGGTGTCGGGATCCGCCGTGGCGAGGGTTCCGGCAGCGTATGCGGCTGTGGCGCGGGCGGATTCGATCTCCACGTACAGATCCGCGAGCCGGTGTTTGAGCGCCTGGAACCCGCCGATCGCACGCCCGAATTGGCGGCGAATCTTCACGTACTCCACCGTGTTGTCCAGGCACCAGTCCGCCACACCCACCTGTTCGGCGGCAAGCAGACCCGCGCCCATCCGCAGGCTCTGCCGCAATGCCGCCGCACCGGCGGACGCGGGCACGACGACCCGGCCGGGTACGCGCGAGAGTGTGACGTCGGCGAGCGGCCTGGTCATATCGAGGGAGATCACCGGATCGAGCCGCGCCCGCGAACTCGGTACGGCGTGGATCTCGGTGCCCGCGCCGGTCCGCACCGCCGCGAGAAGCACATCCGAGTCCAGCGCCCCCGCCACACTTCTGACCCTGCCGGACAGCGAGCCGTCGGAATCGATGTGCAACACCGGGATCCGGGCAGCGCTCACCTCGGAGAACGACGCCAGCAGGGCCGCGGTGATCTCGCCCAGCGCGAGCCGGCCGACCAGGTCCGAGTCCCCGGCGAGCAGTACGGTCGCGGCGATCACGCTGCTGCTCAGGAACGGCACCGGAGCGACATATCGCCCCAGTTCCTGCAGCACCACCGCGGCGTCGCGCGCGGAACCGCCCGCCCCGCCTCGACTTTCGGGTATCAGCAGCCCCGCGAGCCCGAGCTCGACCGCGATCGGGCGCCACAGCGCCGTCGTCAGCGTCCGGTCACCGGAGTAGGCGTGCAGCACCTGCGCCGGATCGCAGCGATCGGAGAGCAGCGACCGTATCGAATCACGCAGTGCCGCTTCGGTATCGGTGTCGAGCAGCGCGATGTCCTCGCTCATCTGATCAGGTCCTTCCACGCGACGTCCTTGTCCGCACGCGGTTCGATCGGCAGCCCGAGCACTCGCTCGGAGATGATGTTCCGCATGATTTCCGAGGTCCCGCCTTCGATCGAGTTGCCTTTGGCCCGCAGGTAGCGATAGCCCGCGCCGCGCCCGGCGAAGTCGACGCGGTCCGGGCGCACCATGGTCCAGTCGTCGTAGCGCAAACCGTCCTCGCCGAGCAGTTCGAGCTCGAATCCGGACAGCTGCTGACTGATTCGCGCGAAAGCGAGTTTGAGCGCCGAGGTCTCCGGTCCCGGCTGGCCGGTGGCGACGCGCTGGCGCAATCGCGCGGCCGAGAGCCGCGCGGCTTCGGCGTCGACCCAGAGCCGCAGCAGTCTGTCCTGCAGTTCGGGGGTGTGCCGGCCGGGGTTCCTGCGCCAGGTCCGGGTCACCGCGCCGAGCATCCCGTCTTCGCGGGCGGTAGCGCGTCCGCCGATGGAGACGCGCTCGTTGTTGAGGGTGGTGTTGGCGACCCGCCATCCCGCGCCCTCCGGCCCGAGCCGGTTCGCATCCGGGATCCGCACATCTGTGAGGAAGACCTCGTTGAACTCCGCCTCCCCGGTGATCTGCCGCAGCGGTCGCACATCCACCCCGGGATCGGTCATATCGCAGATGAAATAGGTCAGTCCCGCGTGCTTGGGCAGGCTCGGATCGGTGCGCGCCACCAGGATCGCGAGGTGCGCTTCGTGCGCGGCCGAGGTCCACACCTTCTGTCCGTTGACGATCCAGTCCTGCCCGTCCCTGACCGCCCGTGCGCTCACCGCGGCCAGATCCGATCCGGCTCCCGGTTCGCTGAACAGCTGGCACCAGATCTGCTCACCGGTCCACAGCGGCCGCAGGAACCGTTCCTGCTGCTGCGGGCTGCCGCACGCGAGGATGGTCGGCGCCGCCATACCGAGCCCGATCCCGTTGAGCTCGGCCCGGTTTCCGGGTGCCCCGGCCTGCTCGAACAACGAATCGACGAAGGGCTGCAACTCGCGGTCGGCCGCCGATCCGCCCAATCCCGCGGGAAAGTGGACCCAGGCCAGCCCCGCGTCGAATCTGGCCCGGTGAAAGGCGACCGGATCCGTCGTCCCGGGATGGTTGTCGGTCAGCACCTCGGATACGCGGCGGCGCAGCTGCTCGCGCACCGCATCGGCATTCGTCATTTCCCGATCTCCTTCACAGCCGCGATCCCCACCGACAGCAGCGGCTCCACGACCTCGCCGACGGACTCGAATCCGGACCCGACAGTCTGGCCCTGCAGGTAGCGGTAGTGGATTCCCTCGATGATCACCGCGAGCTTGAACGAGGCCAGTGCGAGATAGAAACCGATCTGGGTGAGGTCCCGGCCGGTCAGTGCGCTGTAGCGCTCGAGAATCGCTGTCTCACCCAGGAATCCGGGTGCGGTGACCACATCGGTGGCCACGGGTATTCCGAGTGCGCCGAGGCGCTGGTAGAGCACGAGCAACCCGATGTCGGTGAGCGGATCGCCGAGTGTGGCCATCTCCCAGTCGATGACGGCGGCGACCCGGTCTCGCGCGTCGATGAGCACATTGTCGAGGCGGTAGTCGCCGTGCACGATGCGCGGCGCGGAGTCCGCTGTCCGGTGTGCGGCCAGCAGCCGGTGCAGTTCGGCGGCCGCGGGCAGCTCGCGCGAGTGCGAGGCGTCGAGTTGCTGCTTCCAGCGCCGAACCTGACGTTCCAGAAACCCGTCCGGCCGCCCGAAATCGCCGAGACCCACGGAGACGGGGTCGATCGAGTGCAGTGCGGCGAGGGTATCGATCAGCCCGGTCGATATCGCGCGCGTGCGGTCCGGGCCGAGCGCGGTGAGTTCGTCGCGGGTGCGATACGGCGCACCGGCGACGAATTCCATCAGATAGAAAGGCGCGCCGATGATCTCGTCGTCCACGCACAGCAGGTAGGTGTCCGGCACCGGAACGCCGGTGTCGCCCAGCGCGCTGATCACGCGATGCTCGCGGGCCATATCGTGAGCGGTCCTGAGCACATGGCCCAGGGGCGGCCTGCGCAGCACGAACACCACCGATCCGTCGGTGATCTCGTAGGTCAGGTTGGATCGGCCACCGGTGATGAGTCGTCCTCGTAGCTCGCCGGCGATCAGGTCCGGGTGGGCGCCGGACAGCCAGGCGGTGAGGTCGCGCAGATCCAGGCCGGGAAGGTCCGTGCCGTAGTGGCGGCTGCTCATCAGGGCACCAGCACCGCGACGCATTCGGCGACGCACGCCGGCTTCGCCGAACCCTCGAGTTCCACGGTCACCGTGCTCAGCGCCCGAAATCCCAGTGCGCCAGGGGATATCGAGATCAACTCGACTCCGGCGCGTATCCGCGATCCGACCACCACCGGCGCCGGAAATCGCACCTTGTCAACGCCGTAGTTCACACCCATCGACAGGTTCCGCACCGTGTACACCTGACCCGCCAGCATCGGCGCCAGCGACAGAGTGAGGTATCCGTGCGCGATCGTGGCGCCGAAGGGACCGGCCGCTGCTCTGGCCGGATCGGTGTGAATCCACTGGTGATCGCCGGTCGCCGCGGCGAACATGTCGATCTGCTCCTGCGTGATCGTGTGCCACCGGCTGTGGCCCAGATGGGTGCCGACGGCCTTCTCGAATTCGGCGAGTCCTTGGAATGTCTTCATTCGCGACGGTCCTTCCCGATCAGTTCCGAGGCCCGCCGGCCACGTAAATCACTTGGCCGGAGACGAATCCGGAATCCTCGCCCGCGAGGAACGAGATGGTGGCGGCGATGTCCTGCGGCTGCCCGGCCCGGCCGACCGGAATCTGCGCCACCACGGCCCTGGTGAAGTCGTCGAACGGCACACCCATGCGGGCGGCGGTGGCGGCGGTCATGTCGGTCTCGATGAATCCGGGAGCGACGGCGTTCGCGGTCACGCCGAACCTGCCGAGTTCGAGCGCCAGGGTTTTCGTGAAGCCCTGCAATCCGGCCTTGGCCGCGGCGTAATTGGATTGGCCGCGATTGCCGAGGGCCGAGGAGCTGGACAGGTTCACGATGCGGCCCCAGCCCTCGCCGATCATGTACTGCTGCGTCGCGCGGGCGAGCAGGAACGCCCCTTTGAGGTGCACGTCCATCACGGTGTCCCAGTCCTGGACACTCATCTTGAACAGCAGATTGTCCCGCAGCACACCGGCATTGTTGACCAGCACGGTCGGTGCGCCCAGTTCGGCGGCGACCCGCTGCGTCGCCTGCTCGACAGCGGATTCCCCGCTCACGTCGGCGGCGACGGCGAGCGCACGCCCACCGGCGGCCTCGATCTCCTTGACGACCACCTGACAGGCGGTTTCCTCGAGATCCAGAACAGCGACGGACATGCCGTCCGCGGCCAGCCGGAGTGCCACCGCACGACCTATGCCGCGTGCGGCGCCGGTGACGATGGCGGTCCGTTGAGGTCGATTCATCTGTCTTGTCCTCCAGAATCGTTGCCCGGCAGGCACATCACGCGCGCCGGGTGGTCTTCGCCGCTGCCGGTCGTCCATCACGGCTCAAGCTTTACCAGATAGTAAACATGAGCATGGCAAGTGCGCTAGACGTAGTACAAAACTTGGTTGCTGGCAGTGTATTTCCTTGACACTCAAACCCGGCCTGTGGAACGTTTTCCATCGCATGTTCCAAAACAAGGGATCTGAGTCGATGGCCCTCGTCCTCGATGGCATCGGTTTCCCGGGTACGGACCGGAGGTAGATGTGAAGGCTTGGCAGATAACACGATTGGGTGCTCCCGCGGATGCCCTGCGATGGACCGAACTGGACGAACCCGTGGCGGGCACGGGGCAGCTGGTCGTTCGAGTCCGTGCGGCCGCGGCCAACTTCCCGGACGT
Organism: Nocardia jejuensis NBRC 103114; assembly: GCF_001613145.1. Classification (GTDB taxonomy): domain Bacteria; phylum Actinomycetota; class Actinomycetes; order Mycobacteriales; family Mycobacteriaceae; genus Nocardia; species Nocardia jejuensis. The sequence continues at coordinate 34,922 of NZ_BDBU01000022.1, read as the reverse complement.
CCTGATGTGCCGAGGCGAGTATCAGATCCGTCCCGAGCTGCCGTTCACGCCCGGCGTCGAGCTCTGCGGCGAGGTGATCGCCGCCGATCCGCGCGCGGGAGGGGAATTCGAGATCGGTGATCGCGTCATCGGCGTGACATCGATGCCGCACGGCGCGTTCGCCGAACTCGCCGTGGTGAATGCCCGTGAGGTGTTCCCCGCCCCGGCCGTGCTCGAGGACCCGCAGGCTGCCGCGTTCCATATCGGCTACCAGACCGGATGGTTCGGGCTGCATCACCGGGCACGACTCCAGCGCGGCGAGACACTGCTCGTGCATGCCGCGGCGGGCGGAGTCGGCAGTGCGGCAGTGCAATTGGGCAAGGCCGCGGGCGCCCGGGTGATCGCCGTGGTCGGTGGTGCGGACAAGGCGGAGATCGCACGCGCGCAGGGGGCCGACATCGTCGTCGACCGAACCGTCGAGGACTTCGTCGGGGTGGTGCGCGCCGTCACCGCCGGCCACGGCGCGGACGTCATCTACGACCCGGTCGGCGGCGAAACCTACACCCGTTCCACGAAGTGCATCGCCTTCGACGGGCGGATAGTCGTGGTCGGCTTCGCCGCCGGTGTGGTGCAGGCTCCGGCGCTCAATCACGCCCTGGTGAAGAACTATTCGATCCTCGGCTTGCACTGGGGGCTGTACCGGCAGCATCGCTACCGTGCGGTGCGCGAGGCGCACGACGCGCTCGTGGAACTCGCGGACAAAGGGCTCGTATCCCCGGTGATCGACAGCACGATTCCGCTGGCCGATCTACCCGGCGCGCTCACCCGGCTGGGTGCGGGAGACACGGTCGGGAGGGTCATAGTCCGGCCGTGATGGTCGAGAAGTGCGGTGCCGCCGAGAAGTGCGGTGCCGCAGTCCCTTCCGATGCTGAGGCGGAGGCGCCCGGTAACCGGCGTCATTTCGTGCCGTCCGTCCGCGTCGGGGCCGAGGGCGCGACATCGGTATCGGAACGCAAGGCATTCTATGTTCCATTCAAGACCCCATCGAACTGAAGTTTAGCGAAAACACTCTTACCGAACGGTAAAGGATGCTAGCAATAGACAGGCACAACGACGTTCCAGGAGACCCACATGCCGACCCATCGCCCGACCCGCCGCACCCCCGTCCGCCGCCTGCTGGCCACCGCGATATTCACCTGCGCCGCAGCGCTTTCGAGCACCGGACCCGTCTCCGCGCAGCCCACCTATCCGGTCCCCTACGGACTGGGCGAGGGACTCGCGCACTACTTCGACCCGTCGTCCCCACCCGGCGCGAACGACTGGAACTGCCGCCCCACGCCGGAACATCCCGAGCCCGTCATCCTCCTGCACGGACTCACCGCGACGCAGGCAGCGGACTGGGCCACCCTCGCCCCGCTGCTGGCCAACAACGGCTACTGCGTGTTCGCGCTGAACTACGGCATGGAATCGCGCCTGCCCGCGCCGCTGAACACGGTGCCCGGCCTGCGTTCGATGGTCGAGTCGGCAACCGAGGAACTCGCCCCGTTCGTGGACCGGGTGCTCGCCGCGACCGGCGCGGCGAAAGTCGACTTCGTCGGACACTCCGAGGGCACCGTCATGCCGCGCTGGTACATCAAATACCTCGGCGGGGCCGCCAAAGTCGCCAAGTCGGTGAACCTCACCCCCATCAACAACGGGACCCAAGCCAACGGCGGGGCGCTGATCGGATCACTGCTCTCGCGGGTCGGACTCTGGGACGGTGCCCAGCAATTGATGGTGAACTCCGGAGCGGGCGCCGCGGTGCAACTGGCCACCGGATCGAACTTCCTCGCCTCACTCAACTCGGGCACCGCCTATGAGCCGGACATCCGATACACGTTCATCATGACCCGCTACGACGAGATCGTGCTGCCGTACACCAGCGGATTCGGGCCCCTCGCACCCAACATCACGAACATCGTCGTGCAGGACCAATGCCCGCTGGCGCTGTTCGAACACAACGGCGCGTCCTCCGATCCCGTTGCCGCACAGCATGTCCTGAACGCGCTCGACCCCGAGAACGCCGTACCCGTGAACTGCTCCGGTCGACCCCGCAACGGGTGAGATCCGAATTCCCCCAATGACTTTCGTAACCTCGGCCCGACCTCACGATCACGGAAGTGCAGCATGACCCGCTCACCCACCGCCACTGCTCCGCCATCCGTCCCCGCCGCGACCGGCATCTGGGGTCGCCAATTGGACCGCTTCCCCGGCACCGCCGCCCGCACCCGATACCTGGCCATCACCATCGCGGCCACGGTGGTGCTCTACTACCAGCTCTACGCCCAGGGCACCGTCGCCACCAAAGTCATCGCCGACCTCGGCATGTCGCTGACCTACTTCATCGTCATCCAGATCGTCGGCGGCGCGATCGGCGCGATCGGCTCGCTGGCGGCCGGACTCGCGGACCGATGGGGTCGCGCAAACCTCGTGGTCTACGGGCTGGTCATCGTCTCGCTGCTCATGCTTTTCGCGGTACCCGAAGTGGGCGGCGCGACGTCCTACCTGATGCTCTTCGCGCTGATCAGCGGGGTCGAAGGCGTGGTCCTGGTCGCCACGCCCGCCCTGATCAGAGACTTCTCCCCGCAGCTGGGACGAGCCTCGGCCATGGGCTTCTGGACCCTGGGGCCGGTGCTCGGCAGCCTGCTGGCCACCGCCATCTCCAGCAGCACCCTGGACGAGCATCCGCGCTGGCAATTCCAATTCCAGGTCGCGGGCATCATCGGCTGGATCGTCTTCGTCGCCGCGTTCATCTGGCTGCGAGAACTCGCCCCCGCACTGCGGGATCAGTTGATGGTCAGCCTTCGCGACCGAGCACTGCTCGAGGCCAGGGCTCGCGATCTGGATCCGGAATCGGTGCTCCGAGGGCACTGGCATCAGATGCTGCACGCTCGAATCGTGTTGCCCGCCATGGCGATCAGCAGCTACCTGCTGTTCTACTACCTGGCTGTCGGGTTCTTCGTACTGTTCTACGTCACCACCTACGGCTACAGCGAAGCGCGAGCCAACGCCCTCGCCAACTGGTACTGGATCGCCAACGCGCTCACCCTGGTGATCTTCGGGGCACTGTCCGATCTGATCCGGGTGCGCAAACCGTTCATGCTGATCGGCGGCGTGATCAGCGCGATCGGGGTCGGATGGTTCGCCGTCGCGACCGCCGCGGGCGATACCGGCTACTACCGCTTCGCCATGATCATCCTGGTCATCGCGTTCGGATCGGGCATGACCTTCGCGACCTGGATGGCGGCGTTCACCGAAACCGTCGAAGCGCGCAATCCCGCCGCGACCGCCACCGGACTGGCAGTGTGGGGCGCGAGCGTGCGCATCGCGGTCGTGCTCGGCTTCACCGGGCTCATCTTCCTGATCCCGGCCGCGAACGTACTGGTCGAATCCGGACACCGGGTGACCGAACTCGCCACCCGCTATCAGCCCGAACTGGCCACCCTGCAACGCCTCAGCCCCGCGGTCAAAGCCGAACTGTCCATGAAACCCGAGGATCCGGCGGTGCAGGCCGAAGCGCTCGGGCAGATCGCGAACCTGCCCACCGGAGACGTCGGACGGGTGATCACCCTACAGCGGCAACAGAATTCGCCGGGACTCACCGAATCGGACCAGCGATTCCTGCAACAGAACGGTGGCCGCGTCACCGACGCCGTCACCGCACTGCGCGCGGCGAGCGCCGTGCCCGCGGACGACCTGGCCTACCTCACCGTGCACGCGAGCGAGGTGCGGACCGCCGCGCACGATTCGCCCGGCCAATGGGGGCGACTGTGGTGGCTGTGCTTCGCGGCTCAGGTGCTGTTCCTGCCGTCCATCTGGTTGCTCACCGGGCGGTGGAGCCCGGCGGCCGCCCGCTCGGACGCCGAACGGCACCGCGCGGCCGTGGACGCCGAATTACATTCCGCGGGAACACGATAGCGACCATCGCTAGGGGCCCTCGGGACAGACGGGGGCTCCTAGCGGTCGATCCCCAGCAGTGTCCGCTGCACCTGCCGCAGATGCTCGACATCGCCCCGGATATCACCGGCCGTATCGTCGTACAGGAACGCCTCGGCGACCCGGGCGATGGAATACGCCAGCACCGAACCGTCGACCGGCGGCCGATATCCGTCCTGCTCACGAGCGCGATCGATCAGAGCCCTGATCACCGCGACGCTGCCCGCGTGCACCGGACCGTCAGCCCGGGTGATGAGGCGCAAGGCCGGACCGGACTCGTTCTCCAGGAACCGCCGCAACGCGGGGTCGGCCGCCACCGAACGGGTAGCGCGGTCGAGAACCTCGGAGATCCGCAGCACGCCCCGGCTGTCGCGCCGGCTGTCGATCCGGATCACCAGCTGCTCGAATTGGCGAGCGAGCGCGGCCCCCAGCAGCCCCTCCCGCGACCCGAACCACCGATACAGCGTGGTGCGGCTCATGCCGAGTTCGATTGCCACAGAACCCGCTTCGAACCGTTCTGCGGTCCCGAAGATGCGAATCGCGGTATCCAGCACCTGATCCACGGTGGCAGTGGGCGGGCGGCCCACCGGACGACCCTCGGGGACGGTCCGGACGATCCGCAACGGCGGATAGGCCTCGGAGACAACCGCACTCGCCGCCGGGTCGCTCGCCATCGCGGGACCGGCCGCGCGATCCAGCGCCCGCGCCGCATCGGGATCGAGCTGCCGCAGCGCCGCCACCGTCATCGAGATCGTCAACTCGGCGGCCGCGGTGACATCCAACCGCCGCTCGACCGCCTGCGTGACACCCCGCACGGCGATATCGGCCACCACCGCCGCGCAGAAATCCGCACTGGCGGCCCAGACCCGCTCATCCTTCTGATGCTCGACGCGAATCAACTCGGCGATCTTGGCGACGATCGGCCGCAGCACCCCATCGGAAATCTGCCTGGCATGCGGCCGGGTAGCCGACCCGAACAGCAACCGAAACCCCTGATCGTGCCGCGCCGCGAAATCGAAAAGCGCGTGCGTGGTGATATCGGTCTGCCGCTCGATCCCGAACCCGTCGGCCCGCCGATAGCTCTGAAGCATCCACCCCCGCAGCCGCTCCGCCTCACGCCGCACGCACGCCTCGAACAGCTGTTCCTTCCCCCCGAAATGCGAATACAGCGTCGGTTTCGACGTATCGGCGGCAACCGCCAACTCGTCCATCGTCGCGCGGTCGAACCCGTGCTCGGCGAACACCGCGACAACCCCATCCAACAGCGAGTCATCGGTAGGCCGCACCCCGGTCGACCGCCTCTTCCTGGCGACCCCGTCGAGGCCCGGCCCCGTGTTCGAGACGGTCATGCCGCCCAACGTTACCTCCCGCCCCATAACCCGCCGGGCACGCTCCCACCCCCCCGGATTCACCCCCCGACGGCAGTCTCCCACCGCAGCGGATTGTGCACCGATATCCCCTGCGCGACGAAGTTATAGGTCCCCGGCACCAACCCGCCATAGACCTCTTGCTCCCCGAGGCTCCTGATCTCGACGATCCGATCCCAGAAGACATCGCTGGTCGCGAACATCGCAAGCTCGGCATCGTCCAGGAGTGCCGCCATGCGGGCGAGGCGTGAGCGGCTCGGTGATCGTTTCCACATCGCCGAACCGCAGTACTGAGACCCCATTGCCGCCTGAAAGTCTCGATGCGTCATCCCCTTTGCGGCCATCGAAGAACGTATGTTCGCCCAGATCTCCTTGGGAACGGTGTCCACATTTGTATTGCGGCTTATCGGCTCGAGTTCGGCCAGAGCCGCTTTCGCGGCCAGTCCGCGCGCACCGTGGACTCCGATATCCCGGAGGAAGACAGTCTGGTTTTCCGCGCCGTCGATGGTGAGATGCCAGCAAACGCGGTAGCCCGGCTTGTGTGCTGGTTTGATGCGGCCGTGTACACCCAGCCGAACCAGCAGGTGGGCGACATCATCTGTGAGCTGGCGGCTGGTGGACGAATAGTAGATCCGCGCCTGTCGACTCTTCGCGTCCCAGCGCACAGAACCGTCGGTGGCCCAAAGATGTCGGAGGAAAAGCGCGATCTTGGTATTGGGCAACGAGAACACGCGTGTGGGAACGAACTTGTCGTAGCTGCGGAGCCCAAAAAGCCCGAGTTCATCGAGCCAGGCCGCGATCGGGTTCCGCCGTCCATGCGTGAGGTGGTAGGGCGCTGGGAGTCGGAGAGTCGTGACCCTGGCCGCCGGGTAGTCATCGCGGATCGCGGTCACGCCGAAGTGGGTCGCCGAGGCGGTTACTACCGAGAGGTTCTCTTCGTCGATGCTGGCGTAGCGGATCGGCTGCCGTTTCACGCAGGATCCATCTCCGATCATGTGCGCCAGCAGGATCACTTCGGGATCGGGCATGGATCCCGTGCGCACAGGCTGCGGTACATATCTCGGGATTGCCAGGCGGTCATCGGTTTCGAGTCGCGTCAAGGGAACCCAGCCACTCATCGTGAGGAACGGGTGGCTTCCTGTGGCCTCGAGCTCGCGGCCGGATGCCAGTCGGAGCCGGAACACTTCCGCGCGACCACTATGAAACACATGCACGATCGGTTGACAGACCATCCGCATGTGTTCATCTAGCGACCAGACCAATGGCTGCTCGCCGTTCTTCCATAGTGCACCGAGGGAAATTTCACTCCCGTTGTCGGCGCGAAGAATTCGCGTCGAGGCGGGAAAGCACCCCGACTTGCGAAGATCAAAACCCCTGTGAGGTATGTCCATCGATTGTTCTGGTCGGTGCCAATGCACTGGATAACAATAGCCGGAGCAGGACTAGCCGCGAGCCATATCGACGAACTTGCTCAAATGCAGCTGGTGCGCGACGGTAATCGTCGCAGTCGGGCCATTTCGGTGTTTACCGACAATAAGATCCGCTTCGCCACCGCGTGGGTCATCTCGCTCGAAAGCATCGGGCCTATGTAACAAAATGACCATATCGGCATCTTGCTCCAAACTTCCACTTTCGCGCAAATCGGACACCATTGGTCGCTTATCCGTCCGCTGCTCAGGACCACGGTTGAGCTGCGAAATCGCAATGACGGGAACTTCCAATTCCTTGGCCATCAGCTTCAAACTTCGAGAGAAGTCCGAAACTTCCTGCTGACGCGATTCGACCTTTTTACCCGAGGACATGAGCTGCAGGTAGTCGACGACAATCAACCGAAGATCATGCCGCTGCTTCAGCCGCCGAGCCTTGGCCCGAATCTCCATCATGGTCAGGTTCGGCGAATCATCCACGAACAGTGGCGCTTCGGAAATCTCGCTCATCCGCCGCGCGAGTTTCGTCCAGTCATCATCGGTCATGCGCCCCGACCGCATATCACCAAGCTTGATCTTCGCCTCCGCCGATAGGAGGCGCATGACAATTTCCGTACGACTCATCTCCAGCGAGAAGATAACGCTGGCCATCCCATGCTTGATAGAGCAACTGCGCATGAAATCCATTCCCAGGGTCGATTTGCCCACGCCCGGCCGGGCCGCGACGATGACCATTTGGCCGGGGTGCAGGCCGTTTGTCAGTTCGTCGAGTTCGGTGAATCCGGTGGGGACGCCGAGGGAGATACCGCCTCGGCTGGCGATGGAGTCGATTTCGTCCATCGTGGGCTGGAGGAGTTCTTCGAGGGGGAGGAAGTCTTCGGTGGCTCGGCGTTCGGTGACGTCGTAGAGCTCGGCCTGGGCGCGGTCGACGACCTCGGCGACGTCCTGGCCGTCGGCGCCGGCGTAGCCGTATTGGACGATGCGGGTGCCGGCCTCGACGAGGCGGCGCAGGATCGCCTTCTCCGCAACGATTTCGGCGTAGTAGCCGGCGTTGGCGGCGGTGGGGACCGTCTGGGTGATGGTGACCAGGTACGGGGGGCCGCCGATGCGCTTGAGGTCGCCCTTGCGGTCCAGGGCGGCGGCCACGGTGACCGGGTCGGCGGGTTCGCCGCGACCGTAGAGGTCCAGGATGGCGTCGTAGATGGACTCGTGCGCGGGGCGGTAGAAGTCGCCGGGGCGGATGACCTCGATGACGTCGGCGATGGCGTCCTTGGACAGCAGCATGCCGCCCAGCACCGACTGTTCGGCGGCCATGTCGTTGGGAGGCTGGCGGCCGAAATCCTCACCGGGGGCTTCGCGATAGTTGGAGGGGCCGTGGTCGTCGTGGCCGCGATCGTCGATGACTGCCATCAGGTGACCGTCCTCTCTCCTCCGGCCCGGATACGAGATCCATGACCCGTTGTACGCCTGCACACCGACATGTTTCGGCTGCCACGCGGTCCGGGCACGCGTCGGTGACGAGGTGCCGTGGGCGCGCACCGGCAAACCGGTGGTGCCGCCCGTGCGGTACCCGGAATCATGCCGTCCCCGAGGCCATGATCACGCAAATGATGCGAACCTAGGCGACCGGGCGGGCACCCGCCAAACCGAGCTGTGCACACACCTGTGGATAACGTGGGTATTGTTCACCTGCCGTTGTGCACCCCCTGTGGATTACTTGGGGACAACAGTCGGTGAGGGCCTTCAATCTCCAGGTAGTGGCCGATTTCTCAGTCTTCGCAACTGTGGATCAAACTGGTGCGGCGTGTCGCTGGACGGCCGCGTCCGGGCGTGTTGGGTGAACGGACCATGCCCAACATGTGACTCAACACACAATAGGAACGGTTGGTTCTATTTGTAATCCACAGCCTGGGAAAACGCGACGAGTCACGCAGAACGGCGACCCACGCCGATTACCCCCGAGCGGAAAAAGCCAATACCTGGCAAACGGAATCGGAGACCACCGAGAAGGTGGCCTCCGATTCCGAAGAGACCGTCACTCCCGATTCGAGATCGGGAACGCGGCAGCCGAATTACTCGGCGGCAGTGACCTGCAGGTCGAACTTCGCGGCCACATCCGGGTGCAGATGCACCACGACACCGTGCTTGCCGGTGGTCTTGATGTGAGCCTTCGGCAGCTCGATGCTGCGCTTGTCCACAACCGGGCCGCCGGCAGCCTTGATGGCGCCCGCGACGTCGGCGGTGGTGACCGAACCGAAAAGCTTGCCGGTGCCCGCGGTCTTGACGGACAGCGAGACGCCTTCCAGACCCTGCAGGGCCTGCTTCAGTTCGTTGGCGTGGTCGAGGTCGCGCACGCGACGAGCATCCTGCGCCCGGCGAATGCCAGCGACCTGCTTCTCCGCACCACGGGTGGCCACGATGGCCAGCCCACGGGGGAGCAGGAAGTTCCGGCCGTAGCCGTCCTTGACCTCGACGGTGTCCCCGGGCGCGCCGAGGTTGTCGACATCAGCGGTGAGAATGAGCTTCATTGCTGTGCCTTCCCTTCTCAGCGAGCGGTGGAGACGTAAGGCAGCAGAGCGACCTCACGCGAGTTCTTGACGGCGATGGCAACGTCGCGCTGGTGCTGGACGCAATTGCCAGTCACACGACGAGCGCGGATCTTGCCACGATCGGACACGTACTTGCGCAGCAGCGCGGTGTCCTTGTAATCGATCTTGGCGGTCCCGCTGACCTTCTTCTCCTTGCAGAAGGCGCAAGCCTTCTTCTTCAGCACCTTTTCGCGTGCCGGTGCTTTGGCCATGGTCTTACTCCGTAATTTTTGGGGAGCCTGGAGCTCCCTGCGAAAGCCGTTCCGGCAGGGCCGGATTAAGCCGATTGCCTAGAACGGCGGTTCATCGTCCATTTGGCCGCCCCCGAAGGAGCCGGCCGCGGGCGCACTGCCCCACGGGTCGTCGCCGGCACTCTGGCCGCCACGACCACCGCCACTGCCTCCACTGCCGCCGCCGGAAAAGCCGCCGCCGCCACCCGAAGGTGCACCGCCGCCGCCCTGCTGGCCGCCGCCCGAGAAGCCTCCGCCGCCACCGCCACGGGTGGTTTTGTTGATCTTCGCGGTCGCGTACTTCAGCGAAGGACCCACTTCTTCGACTTCGAGTTCGACGACTGTGCGCTTCTCACCCTCGCGGGTTTCGTAGGAGCGCTGCTTCAGTCGTCCGCTCACGATCACTCGTGAGCCTCGGGTCAGGCTCTCGGCGACATTCTCCGCAGCTTCACGCCAGATGTTGCAGCGCAAGAAAAGCGCTTCGCCGTCTTTCCATTCATTGGTATTACGGTCGAACACACGGGGAGTGGACGCGACCGTGAAGTTCGCGACCGCTGCGCCCGCGGGCGTGAATCGAAGCTCGGGGTCAGCCGTCAGATTTCCGATGACGGTAATGACCGTGTCGCCTGCTGCCATGGTTCCTCCTGCTTTCCGGTGCAGTCCGCAATATGCACTCGCGCTTGCCGATCAGCCTAGAGACATGGACCGACGATTTACGAGCGCACTTGCGGGAGGACTGGACTACTTCTTGTCGAGGCGCAGCACCTTGGTGCGCAGCACCGACTCGTTGAGCCCCAGCTGGCGATCAAGCTCGCTGACGGTGGCGGACTCGGCCGTCAGAGTGACGATCGCGTAGATGCCTTCAGCTTGCTTGGAGATTTCGTAGGCCAGACGACGGCGGCCCCAGATGTCGACGTTGTCGACCTTGCCGCCTTCGGTCCCGACAACACCGAGCATGGTGTTCAGGTTCGGGCCGACGGTGCGCTCGTCCAGGCTCGGATCGAGAATAACCATCACTTCATAATGACGCACGGACCTCATCACCTCCTGTGGTCTGTAAACGGCCACGGACGATCCGTGGCAGGAGGGTTCGTTGCGTCAGCAACCCGACAAGGCTACATGAGCTGCGAACGATCCCCGTAATGGGGTGGTTTCGGCGTTCTCGCGCCGGACAAAGAGGGTCACCACGCCGGTGCTCCGCCTAGGGTGGGGGCCATGTCGAACCGACTCGTGACCCGCGAGCCGGTCGCAGGCCCTCGCGCGGGTGCGGGATGGTCGGTGACCGGGCTCACAGCCATGCTGATCTGTTCGGTCACGCTGCTGCTCGCCTATCTCAACAAGGCGCGTTGTGCCGGTGCGCCGTTCGACGAGTCGGGCCGCAGCACGATCTTCGATTCGGTCAAGGACTCGAACGTCTGTTACTCGGACATCCAGTTCCTGTGGCTGGGGCGCGATATCAACGAGCACGTCTTCCCGTATCTGTCGGGCGGCATCACCGGGGACGGCATGCTCACCGGCGGCGCGGTCGAATACCCGGTTCTCAGTGGCCTTTTCATGTGGCTGGGCGCGCTGGGTGCGGACAATGACGCCGCGTTCCTGCTGCATTCGGCGCTGCTGCTGACGCCCTTCGCGCTGCTGACCGCGTACATGCTGGGCCGCATGGCCGGTCGCGCGGCGCTGCTGTGGGCCGCGGGCCCGCCGCTGGTGCTGTACGCCTTCCACAACTGGGAACTGCCCGTGGTGTGCACGGCGGTCGCCGCGTTCTATGTGGTCACCGCCATGACCCGATACTCGTTGCGCACCCGCGGAATTCTGGCCGCGGTGCTGCTGGGGATCGGTTTCTGTCTGAAGCTGTATCCGGGAATCTTCCTGCTGCCCCTGCTGATTCACGTGCTGCTCGGCGAGCACGACGAGTACGAACGCCGGCGCGACTACGACGTGCGCGGCGCCGTGCTGGTCGCGGTGACCGGTCTGCTCACCGTGATCGCGGTCAATCTGCCGTTCGCGCTGTCGGGGTACGAGGGCTGGCGCGCGTCGATCACGTTCCAGCAGTTGCGTCATGCCGACATCACCACCAATTCCATCTGGTACTGGGGTCTGCGCCCGATGTTCGGCAGTTCCGAGGCGGCCGAGGCGAGCTTCCAGGACGTGGTCTCGATGGCCTCGCCGCTGCTGGTGCTGGTCTCCTTCGCGCTGGCGACCTGGCTGGGCTGCAAACGCTACGTGGTCACCGGGGTCTATCCGTGGATCGGTGTGAGCGGCGCCATGCTGTGTGGATTCCTGTTGTTCCACAAGGTGCATTCGCCGCAGTACACGCTGTGGCTGATCCCGTTCCTGGTGCTGCTGGAAGTGCCGTGGTCGCTGATCGGGGTGTATCTGCTCGCGGACGCGTCGATCGGGATCGGCGTGTTCCGGTACTTCTACGCCCTCGGGTCCGGGCACAACGCGGACCTGCAGGAGAACATCGTGCTGTTCGGCGTGTGGGGGCGCGCCGCGTTGCTGCTGGTGTTCTTCTTCCTCTTCGTCCGGGCGCGCCCGCGCTGGTCAGGCCGGCTCGGCGTGCCGGGCGCGGAAGGCCGCGCTCTTGGCCCGGTTTCCGCAGACGGTCATATCGCACCACCGGCGCGAACCGCCGCGTGAGGTGTCGATATAGAGCCGGGTGCACCCCTCTCGCCCGCATTCCTTGATCCGTTCGCGTTCCGCGCCGCCGAGTAGTTCGACGGCCGAGCGGGCGATGGCGGCGAGCGCGTGCGCCGCGCTGCCGGTGTGGTGCACGGTGCCGTCCGGGCGCAGTGTGGCCTCGGGAATTCCGCCTCGCGCAACGGTATTGACGAGCCGGCGGTCGGCGTCGGGGAACGCCTCGCCCGCCATGGCGGCCTGCGCCAGGCGGTAGGCGGCCTCGCGCAGGGTCGCGGCGTCGCCGACGGTGGCGTCGTCGCACTCCGGGGCGCGGTCGAGCAGGCCCGACGCGCGTATCCAGTCACCCAGGGCCGCAGGCGTTCTCACCATGTCGCGCTGTTCGGCGCGGCGGCCGGACAGTGTGCCGATGAAGTTCAGCGCGAGATTGCCGCTGACGAAGAAGTGCGGGTCGTCGAAGTGGGACACCTGTTCATAGTAACCCTCTTGACAGGTTATTCCACCGATGCGACGGTAGTAACCATCCAAGATGGTTAGCGCGGAAGGGGTGATCCGATGAACAACCGGCTCTTGGAGGTGGCGGGTCCGCCCGCCCTGATCTTCATGTGGAGCAGCGCCTTCATCGCGGGCGTCATCGGCGTCGGGGCGGCGCCGCCCATGCTGGTGCTGTTCGGCCGCTTCGCGATCGCCGGAGTCCTGCTGATCGTGCTGGCCCTGGTGACGGGCGCGACCTGGCCCCGGGGGCGGGTGCTCGCGCACACCATGGTCGCCGGACTGCTCATGCAGATGGTCCAGTTCGGCGGCTTCTACACCGCGATGGGCGAGCACGTCACCGCCGCGGTGATCTCGCTGGTGCAGGGCCTGAGCCCGGTGGTGATCGCGGTCTTCGCGGGCCTGCTCGGGGAACGGGTGAGCCGCCTGCAGTGGCTGGGCTTCGGAATCGGCGGTCTGGGAGTCGGTCTGGCCGTTCTGGATCAGTCCTCGTTCTCGCTGTCCGGACTGCTGCTGTGCGTGGTGGGCCTGCTCGGGCTGAGCCTGGGCACCGTCTATCAGAAGCACTTCACCCCGAAGATCGATCCGCGTGCCGGCACCGCCGTGCACATGGCGGTGGCCGCGCCCTTCGCGGGCCTGATGGTGCTGGCGGGCGGCGACTTCCACGTCTCGGATCCCGGGCGCTTGACCGGATCGCTGATCTGGATGGTGCTCGTCAATTCCATGGGCGCGTTCCTGCTGCTGAACACCATGCTGCAGCGCTGGGACGCCACCCGGGTCAGCCGCATGTTCTTCGTCATTCCCGCGGTGACCGCGGTGATGGCCTGGCTGGTCATCGATCAGCCGCTGCACGCCTTGACGGTGGTCGGACTGACCGTGGGCCTGCTCGGCACGGTGCTCGCGGCACGGCCCGGTTCACCGGCGCCCGACCGGCCCGCCGCCGATGCCGCCGCCGCGGTGCCCCCGCCGGTGACGGCGCTTCGCCGCTGAGGATCGTCACCGAGTCGGGCCGATCCGAATGGCCCGGCGAGGGATCTCCCGGCGGCGCCACGCATTCCAGCCGCTGTCCGCCCATCCTGATTCGCACCCGGCAGACTGTCCCCATGCTGCATCTGCGAGTCCTCGCACCGACGGAAATGACGGACGAGATCCTCGAATGCCTGGAGATCGACGAGGCGGTGAGCGGACTCGCGGTGTTCCGCGGGGCCGGGGTGCGACCGCCCGGCGATCTGATCATGGCGCAGGTGGCCCGCGAGGGTGCGAACGACATCGTGCAGCGGTTGCGTGAGCGAAAAGTGCACCAGCACGGCAGCATCGAACTCGAGGGCGTGGACACCTGGATGTCGCGCAAGGGCTTCGACGCCGAATTACGCACTCCGGGCAGCAGTTCCGATGCGGTGGTGTGGGCTCAGGTCGCCCAGCGCGCCTACGAGGACTCGGAGCTGAACTGGACGTATCTGAGTTTTCTCACCATGGCGACGGTCATCGCGAGCATCGCCATCATCACCGATTCGGAGATCCTGGTCGTCGGCGCGATGGTGCTCGGACCCGAGTTCGGCGCGATCGCGGCGCTGGGCGTCGCCCTGGTGCGCAAGCGTTTCGTGCTGCTGCAACTGGCGATTCGCACACTGGTGGTCGGGTTCCTGGTGGCGATCGCGGTCACCCTGGTGCTCACGCTGGCCGGTCGCGGGCTGGGCTGGATCGCACTGGACGACATCGTCGGCGCGCGGCCGAACACGGCCTTCATCTACACGCCGGACAAGTGGTCGTTCATCGTGGCGCTGATCGCGGGCGCGGCGGGGGTGCTGTCCATCACCTCGGCGAAATCGATCGGACTGGCGGGCGTGTTCATCTCGGTCACCACCGTGCCCGCCGCGGGCAATATCGCGCTGGGCGTGGCGTTCCTGAACGGATCCACCATCTGGGGCAGTGTGGCGCAGTTGTTTCTGAACATCGCCGGTATGGCGATCGCGGGCTGGCTGACGCTGGTGGTGCAGGAGCGGTTGTGGACCCGGGTGTCCGTGCGCCGGGCGCGGCATCTGCGGGTGCCGCGCCGCATGCTGTGAGAACCAGGCGCCCCCAGCCACATAGAGAACCAGCCACATCCGAGAAACCAGCCGCATACGAGAAAACCCGTGCCCGCCACGATGAAATCTCGTGGTGGGCACGGGCATCCGTTGCTCGGGGTCAGCCGACGGGCGTGGTTTCCTGCACGCTCACCGCTTCGGAGTCCTCGCCGCCCTGGCGGCGGTTGCGGATCAAGCTGGTGATGAACGCCGCGCCGATGAACGCGACACCCACCAGGCCGGTGATCAGCTCGTTGACGTGCACGCCGATCGAGATCAGCAGGATGATCGCCAGTGCGCCGATCGCCCAGTGCGCGCCGTGCTCGAGGTACACGTACTCCGAGAGCGTGCCCTTGCGGACCAGGAACACGGTGATCGAGCGGACGAACATCGCGCCGATCAGGCCGAGGCCCAACGCGATCAGGATCGGGTCGGAGGTGATGGCGAACGCGCCGATGACGCCGTCGAAGGAGAACGACGCGTCGAGTACCTCCAGATACAGGAACAGGAAGAACGCGGCCTTGCCGGCGACCTTGACCGTTTCGGACGGTCCGCTCGCGCCCTCTTCGCCCTCTTCCTCGACATGGAACATCGATCCGAGGCCGTCGACGGTGATGTAGGTGATCACGCCGAGCACACCCGAGAGCAGCACGGTGCCGCGGTGCGCGTCGTCCGCGATGACCTCAGCGGCGATCAGCACCGCGCCGAGGGTCAGCACGACCGAGAGCATGTCCAGCTTGCCGAGCTTGGCCAGCGGGCGCTCGATCCAGCCGAGCCAGGTGATCTCGTGCTCGTCGAGGATGAAGTTCAGGAACAGCAGCAGCAGGAACGCGCCACCGAACGCCGCGATCGCGGGATGCGCGTCGGTGAGCAGCTTCTCGTAGGAGGCGCTGCCGTCGGGGAAGGTCAGCGCACCGTCCTCCGGCGGGTTCATCGCCAGGTCGAAGGCGCGCTTGGGGTCCAGTCCGGCGGTGATCCACACGATGACGAGCGGGAACACCAGCCGCATACCGAACACTGCGATGACCACGCCGACGGTCAGGAAGATCTTCTGCCAGAACTCGGTCATCCTTTGCAGGACACTGGCATTGATGACGGCGTTGTCGAACGACAGTGACACCTCGAGGATGCCCAGGATGGCGCACAGTGCCAGCGCTGTCGGTCCGCCGTACCACGCCGCTGCCGCCAGCGACAGCACCGTGATGATGATGGAGAGGCCGAATATACGCACCGCTAGGGGGCCTTTCATTGTGCCGGGATCGGTTCGGTGGGCCGGTGGTTTCACCGGGCCGGACGCATCAGCCACGTCCGGGGGACCCGAGCGTCCCGAGTCCCCCTGCGGCAGCGGTTATTCGACTAGATGTTGACGCCGTAGTCGCGAGCGATGCCCGCCAAGCCCGACGCGTAGCCCTGACCGACGGCGCGGAACTTCCACTCGGCGCCGTTGCGGTACAGCTCGCCGAAGACCATGGCGGTCTCGGTCGAGGCGTCCTCGCTCAGGTCGTAGCGGGCCAGCTCGGTGCCGTTGCTGCGATCCACGACGCGGATGTACGCGTTGCGGACCTGGCCGAAGCTCTGGGCGCGGGTCTCCGCGTCGTAGATCGAGACCGGGAAGAAGATCGACTCGATGGTCGGCGGGGTGCCGGCCAGATCGACGTTGATGACCTCGTCGTCGCCCTCGCCCTCACCGGTGAGGTTGTCACCGGTGTGCACGATGGAGCCCTCCGGAGAGGTCAGGTTGTTGAAGAAGACGAAGTGCTTGTCCGAGACAACCTTCTTGTCGGCTCCGGTCGCGATGGCGCTCGCGTCCAGGTCGAAGTCGGACCCGGTGGTGGTCCGCACATCCCAGCCGAGGCCGACGGCGACCGCGGTGAGGTTCGGAGCTGCCTTGGTCAGCGAGACATTGCCGCCCTTGGCCAAACTGACACCCATGCGGGAATCCCTTTCGTTGAAAGCGTTTTAGCAGTGCTGTACGCGGCATGTCCGATTTGCCGGGGTCCGCAGATACGACACTAGTAGCTTTGCCGGGCCTTGTGCAGGAACAAACCGAGGACATCCCTCGGGACAACCCTGTCACACGACATGTCAGCAGTTGATCGTCATCATCGCCCTCGGTGTGAACGTTCTCCTAACATCGAAGCGTGACAGCCCGTAGGCGCGCATGGTTCCGGTCCGCTCGGAGCAACGAATGGCTGCAACAGGCTCGCCAGAGCCTCACCGCGGCCTTCCTGGACATGGATCGGCGTCAAAGCGTTGCCGAGGCTGCGGTGGCCGCCTCGTCCGAGATGTATCCCGAACGCGGTCTGACGGCGAAATGGGAGACCGTGCGGGCCCGCTGCTACGACGCGGCCGGTGCGTACCTGGCCCTGAACGAGCGGCTCGACCAGGCCGAACGCGACGGCACCACGGTCCCGCAGCCCGAGATCGACGTGCACATCCGCCGACTCTCGGATGCCGCGGTGGCGGTGGACGAGTTCTATCGCGGCAATCAGGCGCAATTGGAGAGCGCGGTCGCGCTGTACGGGGCAGTGCCGCAACTGGCCGCGCAGGTCCGGATCGCGGCCGAGCAGACCAGGCAGGCCGCCGGCGATTCGCCGTACACCGAATACCCCTCGGTGCGGCGCTCGGCGGCCGCGGTGGATGAGGGACTCGTCACACTCGAACGCGCGATCGGCGGTCCCGCGGGAGCGCTGCGCGAGGCGGCGACGCGATTGGAGAATCACACCCGGGCGTTGTCAAGGGCACTGGAAGACGCACCCGGCAAACAGCATTCGGCGAGCACCGCGCTCGCCTCGGCAGCAACCCGTTCCTCCGCCGCGCGCAACCGATTGGAGCGCGTGGTTCCGGCCATGTCGGCCCTGCTCCGAGAGTTCAATGCTGCGAGTTCGGTAGATTTGGCCAACAATGAGCGGCAAGCCCAGCAAGCTGTGGCCGCTGCCGAAGCGGAGCTGTCGCGCGCGCGGGCCGCACTGCAGAACCACGACCCGGAGCAAACGCTTGAGCTGACCACATCCGCTCGCGCCCATCTCGCCACCGCCGAGGAGCAGGCAGAGGCCGTCACCGACCGCCTCGCACTGCTGCGCGAGGTGCGTGACAGACCACAGGACAGGGCCAAGGCCGTCCGGTTCAAACTGCGCGACGCGCAGATGCTGGCGGTCAACAGCGGTCTCGTCGCGCAGTGGGGTTCGGTGCTCGACGCACAGTCCGAACGCCTGGATCGAGTGGCGAACGGCCTGTCCACCGGCCCGCATCCCGACTACTGGGCGTACGTGTCGGAGCTCGAGGCCATCAGGGTGTTCATCGCCGGTGTTGTCGAACGCATGCGGAAGACCGAAAGATAGACCGGAATCACTAGCTAGGAGAAATGGGGGGACGATGACCGCGATTATCACCACCTGTCCGGAAACCACCCCCGTGTCGCTGGACAAGCGGCAGCCGCTGAAACACTTTCGGCAGGTCCCGGGGCCGGAGATGCGGCTGCTGTTCCATCGGCTGCCCGAACCGTTCGGCGACACCCTCGACCGCGGCACCCTCGCCATGGCGCTGGGCGCGACGCTGTACGTGCCCGCCACGCGTGCGGACCTGAGCGCCACCATCGTGCGACGGGCCAAGAGCGGCGTGTGCTCGATGGTCATCGACCTCGAGGACGCGGTCGCCGACGACGAGGTGGAATTCGCGACCGAGCAGGCCGCGGTGACCCTGAACGAGCTGGGTGCGGGCAAGGACCCCTACCCGCTGCTGTTCGTGCGGGTCCGCGATGCCGCGGCGGTCGCGGAGATCGTCGATCTGCTCGGGGCCGGCGGGCAGGCGCTGACCGGCTTCGTCTTCCCCAAGTTCGACAGCCGATCCGCCGCGGAATACCTCGCGACCCTCGAGTACGCCTCGGAACGGCTGGGGCGCAACGTGTTCGGTATGCCGGTGCTGGAATCGCCCGCGCTGGTTCATCGTCAGACCCGTGACCACGAGCTGCATCTGATCGAGGACGTGCTCGCCGCACATCGCGATCGGGTGCTGGCGGTGCGGATCGGAGCCACGGATATGTGCTCCACCTTCGGAATTCGGCGCGATCGCGATCTCACGATCTACGACGTGCGCGTGGTCGCGGACGTCATCGCCGACATAGTCAACTACCTCGGCCGCGCCGACGGCACCGGATACACCATCACCGGACCGGTGTGGGAGTACTTCGCCGACCACGAGCGCATGTTCCGGCCGATGCTGCGCACTTCACCGTTCGCCGAGGTGGACGCGGTGCCCTTCCGCGAACACCTGGTCAGCCGCGATCTGGACGGCCTGCTGCGCGAGATCACCCTCGACCGCGCCAACGGCATCCAGGGCAAGACCGTCATCCATCCCTCGCACGTGGCGGTGGTGCACGCACTGTCGGTGGTCACCCACGAGGAGTACTCCGACGCGCTGGACATCCTGCGCGTGGACGTCGGCGGCGTGGCCGCCTCGGAATACCGCAACAAGATGAACGAGATGCGCCCGCATCGCAGCTGGGCCAACCAGACCATGCTGCGCGCCAGGGTATTCGGCGTCACCAACAAGGGCGTGTCCTTCGTCGACCTACTGAAAGCGGTGGCATCGTGACCCCGAATCCCTGGGCCACCCGCGAGCTCGGACTGGGCCTGCGGCACGCCGACTCGCACGGCACGGACGCGCAGTGGCTGATCCCCGCACTCGTGGAACCGGGTCTGCGGCACAACAACTCCCGGCGCGCGCACCTGCTGGTGTCCACGGTGCTGGGCAAACACGTGCCGACCGATCCGCACCGCGTCCTGGACGCGGGCAACCGGCTCGGCGACCTGGTGCGCGATGTCCTGTCCGGGCGGTCGAGCGCCGCCGGTGCGCGTGCGGACTCCACCGGCTCGGTCGAAGAGTCTTCCGCGCAAACCGATTCGCCCGACGTCGCAGCCGTCGTGCTGGGGTTCGCGGAGACGGCCACCGGGCTGGGGCACTGTGTGGCGGCCCGTATCCACGCCCGGTGTTACCTGCACTCCACCCGCCGCGAGGTGCCGACCGCGCACACCCTGACCGGATTCGAGGAGGGGCACTCGCACGCCACCTCGCATCTGCTGCAGCCCGCGCCGTCCGGGATCTTCCTCAACGCCCTGCCCATGGTGCTCGTCGACGACGAGATCTCCACCGGGGCAACGGCATTGGACGCGATCCGGGCGCTGCACGAGTTCACCCCGCGCTCGCACTACATTCTGGCCTCGCTGGTGGACATGCGCACCGCGGCGGACAAGGCCGCGTTCGAGCGGGCGGCCGCGGAGCTGGGCGCGCGCATCGACACCGTCTGCCTGGCCTCGGGGGAGACCCTGCTGCCCGACGGACTGGTCGACTCCGTCGCCGCGCTGCCCGATCCGGTGCTGAACCCGGTCGCCGACGTGCGCGGTGAGTTCGCGCGCATCGAATTGCCTTGGCCGAAGACGGTTCCCGAGGGTGGACGGCACGGCGTCCTGAGCACCGACGCGGCCGCGTTCGAGACGGCGCTGGCCGAGACCGCCGAACGACTATGGCGCGAACTGGACGCGATGACCTGGGTGAGCCAGGACGACGCTGCCCCGGATCTGGCCGCCGGACCGCGTCCGGTGATCGTGCTCGGGCACGAGGAGTTCATGTACCTGCCGCTGCGCTTGGCGCAAGCCCTGGCCGGCAGCGCCGTCCCGACGCGGTTCCAGACCACCACGCGCTCCCCGGCCTACGTCCTGGACGAGCCCGGCTACCCGCTGCGTCGCGGATTCCGTTTCACCGCACCCGAATCCGGCGCCGAAGCCGGCGAGGACGTGCCCCGCTATCTCTACAACGCGCACTGGCCGCAGCCGTCCGGCGTGGACCCGATTCTGCTGGTCGTGATCGACGAACCCGCCGACACCCCCAGCCTGACCGCCCCCGGCGGACTGATCGACGTGCTGACCGCCTCCGGCTCGGACGTCGTGCTGGCGGTGCTGCCCGGGGCGGACCCGCGCACCCTCACCAACGCCCGCGCGCACCTCACCGACCCTGCCGAGCCCGCCGAACCCGCCATGGTGAGCTGGCCCTCGGACACCGATCCGAGCGAACTGCTCGCCGCCGATCCGGCCGAACTGCTGGCCATGGGTCTGCCCGATCCTGTTGCCCCACTGCCGGATTCGGCCGTCGATCTGGCTGCCCGGCTGATCGATTCGACAGCGGACTCGGTCGAGTTCATCGCCGCGTCGATAGACGCCGCCGAAAGCCGAATCGACGCCGGGGAAGATCAGCCTGCCTCCGGTCCGGTCGACGAGGTCGTGCTGCCGGAGCCGCTGTACGGTCCCGACTTCGGGTCGTACGCGCCGGACGAGGTGGCGTGGCTGCTGAAGGATCTGTCGGCGGCGGATCTGGAAGCCGATGTGGCCGAACGTGAACAGCGGATCCAGGCGGGCGAGGCGCACTACGCGGAATCGCTGCCGATCGAGTTCCAGCCCGACGCGGCCTACCGGGAGCTGTTCGACACGGTGCTCGAGCAGAGCGCCGAGCGGCTGGCCCTCGCGGTCGCCACGGTGTCCGAACTCGTCGTCGCCGAGCGCGGCGAGGAGATCGTGCTGGTGTCGCTGGCGCGCGCCGGAACGCCGGTGGGTGTGCTCATGCGCCGCTGGCTGGCCACCCGCGGGATCGACGCGCCGCACTACGCGGTGTCGATCGTGCGCGACCGGGGCATCGACTCGGTGGCGTTGGATTACCTGGCCCGGCACCATGACTCGGCGAACATCGTGTTCGTGGACGGCTGGACCGGCAAGGGCGCGATCACCCACGAGCTGGCCGACGCCCTGGAGGAGTATCACGCCGCCGGTGGGGCGCGGTTCAATCCGGATCTGGCGGTGCTGGCCGATCCGGGAGCCTGTGTCAGCACCTACGGCACCCGCGACGACTTCCTGATCGCCTCGGCCTGCCTGAACTCCACGGTCTCCGGACTGGTGTCGCGCACCGTGCTCAACGACACGCTGATCGGTCCCGGCGACTTCCACGGCGCGAAGTTCTACCGCGAACTCGCCGCCGACGACGTCTCGGGCCGTCTGCTGGACGCGGTCACCGCCCGCTTCGACACGGTGCGCCCGCTGGTCGCGGAAAATCTTGCCGCGGTGGTCGATTCGGATCGCACGCCGACCTGGGCGGGCTGGGCCTCGGTCGAGAAGGTGCGTGAGGCGTACGGCATCTCCAGCGTGAACTTCGTGAAACCCGGTGTCGGAGAGACCACCCGGGTGCTGCTGCGCCGGGTGCCGTGGCGGGTGCTGGTGCGCGAGGCCGACGCCCCCGAGCACGCCCACATCCGGATGCTCGCCGCCGCCCGCGATGTTCCCGTCGAGGTGGTGCCGGATCTGGCCTACGCGTGCATGGGCCTGATCAAGGATGTGAACAAGTAGTGCCGGAGAACGGACGACCCGTGCGCAAGGCGACGCTGATCGCGACGGATCTGGATCGCACGATGATCTACTCCCGCAACGCCTTCGGTGGCGTGCCGGAGTCCTCGACGGTGTGCGTGGAGCATCTGGACGGTGCGCCGCTGTCGTTCATGACGGTGCTCGCGGCCGAGAGCCTGGCGGCGTTGAGCACGCCCGCCGCGCTCGTTCCGACCACCACCCGGACCATCGAGCAGTTCCAGCGGATCCGGCTGCCCGGCGCTCCCTGGCGCTTCGCCATCACCACCAATGGCGGCAATATCCTCGAGGACGGTGTGCCCGACATCGACTGGCGCGCGGGCCTCGAGGCCGCGGTGCACGCCATCGGCGTCACGCTGGCGGAGGTGAACGCCGAACTGCGTTCCCGCGTAGACGATTCCTTCGTCCTGAAGTTCAGGGTCGCCGACGAGCTCTTCAACTACCTGGTGGTGGACCTGGCCACCCTCCCGGCCGACTTCCTCGCCGAATGGGATGCCTGGTGCCGTCCGCGCGGCTGGTCCGCCTCCCAGCAGGGCCGCAAGATCTATACGATGCCGGACGCGGTGTGCAAGAGCCGCGCCGTCGCGGAAGTGCGCCGCCGCCTGGTGGATTCGGGCGAACTCGATCCCGCGGCCCCGCTCCTGGCGGCGGGCGACGGAGCCCTGGACGCGGAAATGCTGCGCTCCGCGCACGCCGCCATCCGCCCCCGCCACGGCGAACTCGAACAACTCGCCTTCACCCACCCCAACCTCACGGTCACCGAATCCTCCGGTATCCGCGCCGCCGAGGAAATCCTCACCTGGTTCGCCGCCGCCACGCCCCAACTGACCGGAACCCACTAGTCGGCCTCCCTTCGCGACATCACCGCCACCGTGGACGGTTCGGTTCGGTGAAATCGCCGGACGCCGGGCCGGGAGAGCGGCGTGCGCGTGGCGCCGCCGCTCTCCACGGTGTGCCGGCCTACTTCCAGGGCTGCAGGAGGCGGTTGGCCTCGGCGGCCAGAGCGATCTGGAAGAAGGGGCCGAAACTCACTCGGGCCACCCCGAGTTCGGCGTGCTCGGCACGAGTGTCCTTGTCGGGGATGCCGATCGCGTTGATCGGGAGGGACAGTTCGCTGGTGAGGGTGCGCTGGGTCGCGGCATCGTGGCGGCCGACCGGGTAGAGCACGTCCGCGCCCGCCTCGGTGGCCAGGCGCAGACGGGTGAGCGCGGATTCCAGGCGTTCCTCGGGGCTGCCGGTCTCGGGGCGCATGAAGACGTCGGTGCGGGCGTTCACCACGAAGCGCACACCCGCCGCATCCGCGGCCTGGCGGAGTTCACCCACCAGGTCGGCGTGCTCCTGCGGGGCGCGCAGCCGGCCGCCCTCACGGTGCACGGTGTCCTCGATATTGAGACCGACGGCGCCCGCCTCCAGCAGTCCGTCGATGAGCTCGGAGGGCTTCACGCCGTAGCCGGACTCGATATCCACCGACACCGGAATGTCCACGGTGGCGGTGATTTCGCGAATCCGGCCCAGGACGTCGGTGAATTCCATGCCCTCGTGATCGTCCTTGCCGAGCGAGTCCGCCAGCGGATGACTGCCGACCGTCAATGCCGAGAATCCGGCGTCCTGCACCAGTTTCGCCGACCAGGCGTCCCACACGGTCGGCAGGATCACCGGGTTCCCCGGCGTGTGAAGTTCAAGAAATGCTGCGGCCTTCTCCTTCAGAGTCATGCCACGATCCTGCCCCTCCGCGCGGACTGACGAAAGTGCCATGCCCCGGCATCGAACGGTCGCGGTCTCTCGCATGCGGTGTGCTCGCTCGCACAGCTCGCTGGTCGATAGCGATAACGCCCAGTTCAGAGCCCGTGAAGACGCCGAGGACCGGACCACGCGCGAGCCGTTCGGCCGCACGATGAACAGTTGGTTGCGCGGCCCGTCGGACTCGATCCCGTCAGTGACCGGAGGCGAGATCGCGCACGAGTGCGATCGCGGCGTCGGCATCGGGGCCGGTGGCGATGACACCGAGTTCGTGGCCAGCGAGGACGCCCAGGGTGAGGACTCGGGTGAGGCTGTCACCGGGGACCGGCCCCGCACCGGTAGTGGCGTTGCGCAGTTCCACCTGAGCGTCGAGGTCTCCCAGGGCGGACACCAGGGTGGCAGCGGGGCGGGCGTGCAGGCCCTGCTCGTTCGTCACCGCGACGATCTCCTCGGTCACCGGCGTCGACACGGTGGTGGTAGGAGGTGGGGGAGTGTCGTGTTCGCCTGCGAGCGTGGGGGTTTCGCCGAGCTGGGCGCGTTTGGCGGCCAGCGCCTGTTCGGCCTCGTGGGCGCTCTTGCGCAGGTCCGCGCCGCCCCCCGCCGCCGCCAGCGCCGCGACCAGACCCTCCACCAGCGGGGCAGCGGTCAGATGCACCTGGCGCGGCGGGTCCAGCAGGTCCAGGGCGGTTTCCGCGGAAAGAACCGCGCTGCCCAGATCCATCAGCACCAGCACCCCGTCGCCGCTGTCGGCCGCCGCGATCGCCTCGCACACCGCGACCGCGTCCGTGCCCAGGGTCGTCTCGTCCAACCCCGCCGCGACCTCGATCCGAATCGGCTGCCGCGGAAGCAGTTCGGTGGCAAGTGATACGGCCGCGCGCGCGAGCGCCCGACTGTGCGAGACCACGACCAGTCCGATCATCGGCGCACCTTCTCCCTGCTCCCGTGTTCCAGCCCGCGTGCCGGGCGGAAGCACTCTCGTCCGGCATCCGCTACCGGCGCCGCCCTCATCGCCACGACTCACGTGCCGCGCGTACGAGCAGCGCGGCGCTGGTCGCGCCTGGATCCTGGTGTCCCGCACTGCGTTCCCCGAGGTAGGAGGCGCGACCCTTGCGAGCGACCAGCGGGGTCGTCGCGTCCCGGCCGGATTCGGCGGCGACCACGGCGGCATCCAGGGCTTGCGCGCCGGACGCGGCGGCAGTGACGGATCGATCCAGGGCATCCGCGGCGGGCGCGAGGGCATCCACCATGGTCTTGTCCCCGAGTTCCGCTTTACCGCGCGCGATCACCCCGTCGAGCCCGGCGCGGAAGGCGCGCGCGAAATCGGCGGTATCGGAACCCTTTTCGATGACTCCGGCGAAGCGCAGGAAGAACGTCCCGTACAGCGGGCCGCTCGCCCCGCCGATGGTGCGGATCAGCACCATCGCGGTCTGCTTGCAGATGTCGGCGGGGGAGTCGGCGGCGCAATCATCCAGTGCCGCAACAGCCGCCGCCATTCCGCGCCGCATGTTCGTGCCGTGGTCGGCATCGCCGACGGCCGCGTCGAGCGCGGTCAGTTCCTCGGCGTGCTCGTCGATCAGCGTCGCGAACGTGCGAACCCAGGCGGCCGCGTCCAGCCCCGGCATCAGATGCCCCACCGCAGCGCGGGCGTGCGCACGGGCGCGTCCCACAGCGCCGTGAGTTCCTCGTCCAGCTTGGTCAGCGTCACCGAGCACCCCGCCATATCCAGCGACGTGATGTACGAACCCACCAGGGAGCGTTCGACTTCCACGCCGTGCCCGAGCAGCAGGCGTCGCACCTCGTCGAACATCAGGTACAACTCGAGCAGCGGAGTGCCGCCCATCCCGTTGAGGAAGCACAGCACCCGGTCTCCGCGCGTGAACGGCAGGTCGGACAGGATCGGTTCGAGCAGCATCTCGGCGATCTCGTGCGCGGGCGCCAGCGGTACACGCCGGCGGCCCGGCTCGCCGTGGATGCCGATGCCGATCTCCATCTCGTTCTCCCCGAGTTCGAAACTCGGGTGCCCGACGGCCGGGAGCGTGCCGGAGGTCAGCGCCACACCCATGCTGCGCGATCGCTCGTTCACCGCCTCGGCGATGCGCGCCACCTCGGCCAGCGGACGGCCCTGTTCGGCGGCGGCTCCGGCCATCTTCTCGAGCAGCACCGTCGCGCCGACCCCGCGCCGCCCGGCGGTGTAGAGGCTGTCCTGCACGGCCACATCGTCGTTCACCACCACGGCGGTGACCTCGGCCCCGCTCTCGGCGGCGGCGAGTTCGGCGGCCATCTCGAAGTTCATCACGTCGCCGGTGTAGTTCTTCACGATGTGCAGGACTCCGGCCCCGGCATCAACGGCGGCGGTGGCGGCGAGGATCTGATCGGGGACCGGTGAGGTGAAGATCTCCCCGGCGCAGGCCGCGTCCAGCATGCCGAGACCGACGAATCCGGCGTGCAGGGGTTCGTGTCCGGAACCGCCGCCCGAGACCAGGCCCACCTTGCCCGGCACGGGCGCGTCGGCGCGCACCACCAGTCGTTGTTTCGCATCCACCCGCAGATCCGGATGCGCGGCCGCCATTCCCGCCAGGGCGGCGTCCACCACGTCGGCCGGGTCGTTGATCAGCTTCTTCACCGCGTACTCCCCTCACAGGGCCGGGTATCGACTCGAGCCAGACTCGCACTCTCGGCGCGGCCGTGTCGAGGGATTCGGACTATTCGGGTCCGCCCTCCTCCAGGGAGCGCGCCAATTCGATATCGGTGACCAGCTGCACCATCAGATCGCGCAGCTCGCCGTCGGGCAGGTGGTGCGCGGCGAATTCGAAC
Organism: Nocardia jejuensis NBRC 103114; assembly: GCF_001613145.1. Classification (GTDB taxonomy): domain Bacteria; phylum Actinomycetota; class Actinomycetes; order Mycobacteriales; family Mycobacteriaceae; genus Nocardia; species Nocardia jejuensis. The sequence continues at coordinate 8,204 of NZ_BDBU01000022.1, read as the reverse complement.
GGCTCGGAGACGTCGAGCCCGCCCTGGGTGGCCGCCAGGATCACCCACGGAATCCCGACGTCCGCCACCCCGAGGCGCTCTCGCACCAGATCGGTGGTGTCGTCGACGAGCGCGTTGCGATGGGCCACCGCGGCGGTCATCTGCTCCTCCAGATCGGCCCGGCGGGCCTCGAGCGCACCCAGATCCGCGTCGATCTCCTGGTCGGGCGTGGTGCGCACGGACCCGTCCTCGTATACCTGGAAGCCCTCGTTGACCGTGGTCGTGCCGAGCGAGACCTCCGCCTCGGCCAGCTCCGGCAGCGTGCGCAGACAGTCGAGCACCGCGTCCAGCGCCGCCACCAGCCGATCGCGAATCTCGCGGCGGCGCAGCAACTCCTGCTCGGCGTCCTCGCGCTCGCTCAGCACCTGTTCCACCGCCCGGCCGATCTGGAAGGCCATGGCCGTCGACTCCGGAGCCCAGCCACCGGTGGGCACGTACTCGCCCTCTTTCGGGGTGATGGTGTCGAGGAACCCGTTCACCGCGTCGAGCAGGTCCCGGAGTTGATCATGGGACACGCCCGGCTGACGGAAGGCCTCGAGATACTCTTCGTGCGCTTCCGCGGGTTCGGCCTCACCGTCGCTCACTCCGCCGATCCTGCCACGCGCGGACGGCAGAGCCGGGTAACGACGAATCAGTAGTTCTGCTGAGTACCCAATTGCTGGGCGATCACGCCCTGCAATCGCTGCAGGCCGGTCGGGGTGACACCGGTCTGCAACTGGCCCTCGATGCTGCGGATCAGGTGAGAATCGTCCATCACCTTCTCACTGGACTGGACCAATACCGTGCCCGCGCCGGTGAAGTCGAACTGCCGTTCCTCACCCGAGCTCACCCCGAATCGCGCCGCGCCCGCCGCCAGGAAGCTCGACACCCAGCGCTGGTCGTAGTGGTGACTCGGGGACGGGCAGTCCGCCCAGCCCACCAGTGACTCCGGATCCACCCGCATCGGCGGCTCGGCGAAGATGACCGGGCCGTTGGAGGAGGCCAGGAACTTGCCGGTGCCGATCAGCGTCAGGAATCCGGGCACGATGGACTGGTTCAGCGACAGACCCGGCTCGAAGGCCAGCAGGTTCGCCGCACGGATGGTCAGATTGCCGTCGTCCAGATCGAACGAATTGATGTTGTAGCCACGGTCGCCGATGATCAGTTTCCCGTGCCCCTCGGCGACCACGTAGTCACCGGTGAACAGCGGAGCCGAGAACTGTTGCGACACCATGTGCATCAGCCCGCCCTGCAGACCGTGCGAGAGCGGTTGGAACTGCATCTGCCCGTAGTAGGCGATCATCGCGCCCTTGCGCATGAACCACGGCTTGTTCAGGTCGATGCAGAAGGCGTAGTCGTTGCCCGGAATATTGTCGCTGTCACCGAGATTCATCGGATTCAGAATCTCGCTCACAGCTTCTCCTCACTGGCCTGCACGTACACCACACCCTGGCCGACACAGTGCAACTGCATCGCTTCACCCGAGCCCTTGCCGACCGCGTCCCGCCAGCTCAGCGCCGACTTCAATTCCGTCTGCACGTTGCCGTACGCGGCGATGAACGCCTGCGGGTCCACCACGACCGGATATTGGCCGCCCACGGGAAGTTCCAGGAATCCACCGTGCGCCAGCAGCACCACCGCGCCCTGCCCGGAGATCTGGGTGGTGAACATGCCCGCACCGGTGAGCACGCCGGTCGCGGCCCCGCGCAGCGCGCCCATCAGGCCGCCGCCGCGTCCACCCTGACCGCCGCCGCCCGAACTCGTCACCGAGACAACGGAACTCTGCAGACCGGCGGTGTTGGCGAGCAGGCGCGACGCCTCCACCCGCAGCACCGCACCCGGCTGCATGGTCACGATGTGCGTCTCCAGACCCGCGAAGCCGTAATGCACTTCGCCGTCGCCCTGGGCCAGCATGGTGCGCTCGTGTTCACCGGCCATCATGCGACCGGCCATGCCCATCATGCCGCCGAGGCCGCCCATCTGGCCCGCGCCCGGCACCTGATGCGGTGAGAACGACACGTCCCCGGTGTAGAACAGCATCGCCCCGGTGCGCGCCACCACGCCACCGGCGCGACCCGCGTGCACCTTGACGACTTTCCCGTTCACCTGCTCGAACATGCCGCCCCTACCGCTCGGCGGGCTGAATGAGCACGACGCCCTGCCCGTCCCAACGCAGCGAGAACGTCTCGCCGCTGCCCTGTCCCACCGCCGTGCGCCACGAAACATCCGTGACGAACGACTGATTCAGATTTCCGCGCGCGGCTACGAACGCATCCGGGTCCACCACCAGCGGATACTGCGGGGACACCTCCAGATGAATCAGCGGCCCGCCCGCGGACAGCAACGCCACCTGGCCGACACCGGTCACCGTGGTGGTGAACAGCCCCGCGCCGGTCGCCGCGCCGCGCAGACCCGCGAAACTCACGTTGGTGCGCAGGTTTCCGGCGAACGCGAGCAACTGCTGCGACTCCACCTGCAGGGTCTCGTTGTTCAGGTTCACCACGGTGACGTTCTGACCGCTCACCGCGAAGAACACCCGGCCGTTGCCGGAGCACTCCATGAGTGCGAGAGATTCCCCCGTGGCGCGGCGCTTGAGCCCCGCGACAAGTCCGTCGCCCCCGCCGAATCCGGCGCTCTTGAACTGGACCGTGCCTTCGTAGGCGATCATCGACCCGGAAATCGCGCGGAGACTTGTCCCGGCGAGTTGAGCCTCGATCACCTTTTTCGATTTTTCGAACAGCTGCGCCATCATCGCCTCGTCGTCGAACAGTGCCGCAACCCTAACCGATCAGGTCAGCGCCCGCGTGGTCATGTTTCTCGTAGAGTGGCAACGTCAGAATCGTCGCGGTAGAGCGCAGGACCCCGGCGGTTTTTCAGGGAGCATCCGAGGGGTCACACCTTGTCCGCAGTACTGGTGAAGGGCCAGAACGGCCCTTTGAACGTCAACGATGTCGTGATCAGCATGCAGGTGGCCGCACCCGCGGATCTATCCGCGCTGCTGGTCACCGATCACGGCAGGGTCCGATCCGACGCCGATTTCGTGTTCTTCAATCAGCCCAGCGGCCCGGGGGTGGATCTGCAGCCGGGCTCGGCGGGGCAGTCGCCCACGCTGACGGTGTCGCTGGGCGCGGTCCCCCCGGATATCGAGCAGATCCGCGCGGTGATCACCCTCGATGATCCGGGCACCAATTTCGGCCGCATCGCACCGCCGGTCGCCTACGTCTCGGACCTGTCCGGGAACCCGATGATCGAGTACCCGATCGAGGGGCTCAACACCGAATCCATCGTCATCGCGCTGGAACTGTATCGGCGGCAGGGTGGTTGGAAGGTGCGCGCCGTGGGGCAGGGCTACGCGGGCGGATTCGCCGCACTGGTCACCGATCACGGTGTGACGGTGAACGAACCGCAGCCGGCCTCCGCGCCGCAGGCCCCGTACGGTGAGTACCCGCAACCCGCGGGCGCGTATCCGCCTCCGGCACAAAGCTATCCGCCGGCCGAGCAGTATCCGCCGATGGGCGGCCCGCAGGGCGCGCCCGGATATCCCGCGCCCGCACCGGCTCTCGCGTCCACGGATCAGGATCTGCCCAAGAATCACGCGGTGAGTCTGGTGAAGGGTCAGCGCATCAACCTCCGCAAGGAGGGCGGGCCGGCCCTGACCTACGTGAAGATGGGCCTGGGCTGGGATCCGGTGAAGCGCGGCGGCATGTTCGGAAACAAGGCCGTGGACATCGATCTCGACGCGTCGGTGGTGCTTTTCGCCGACGCCAGCCCGGTCGATGTCGTCTACTACGGCAGCCTCGCCTCCAAGGACGGCGCGATCCGGCACCAGGGCGACAACCTCACCGGCGAGGGCGAGGGCGACGACGAGGTGATCGTGGTCGACCTGACCCGCATCCCCGCGCACGTGACCACGCTGCTGTTCATGGTGACCTCCTACAAGGGGCACACCTTCGAACAGGTCACCAATGCCTTCTGCCGCCTGGTGGACGGCCAGTCCAACAACGAACTCGCGCGCTTCACCCTCGCCGGCGGCATGCCGTTCACCGGTATGGCCATGGCGAAGGTGTACCGCGCCGGAGCCGGCGGCGACTGGAAGATGGAAGCGATCGGTGAGGGCCTGCAGGCCAAGCACCCGGGTGAGGCGGTGCCCCAGGCCGGGCGCTTCCTCAACTGACCGGCGCCGGCGTCCGGGGCCGCAGAAGCGGTGGGAGCCAGGCGAATCGGGGGTCGGGGGCGCGATCCAGGACGCCTCCGACCGGGTCGTCGGCCCCGTCGCGGCGGACCGGATCCTCCTCGGGCCGGTAGATCTGACGGATTATCAAGGCGCACAACGCCACCACCGCGAGATCGCGCAGGATCACGGTGCCGGTGAACCACTGCTCCGGGATGCCCTTGCGGTCGGTGCCGAGGTAGTAGTACATGCGCGGCACCCACACCAGGGCGTCGATCGTCATCCACGCCAACAGAATTCGGCGTTGCGGCAGTGCCAGCACCGCCAGCGGCACCAGCCACAGCGAGTACTGCGGACTCCACACCTTGTTGGTGAGCAGGAACGCCGCCACCACCAGGAAGGCCAGCTGCGCGAGCCGGGGGCGGCGCGCGGCCCGCAGGCCGATCCAGGCGATGCCCGCGCACGCGAGCAGGAACAGCCCCAGTGACACCAGGTTCAAGATGGTCGGGGAACCCTGGGCGCCGTCGAAACCGGACCAGCCGGTGAACGAGGTGATCACGTTGTAGATCGAATCGGGATCCGCGTGCCGGTCGGTGTTGAGCCGGAAGAACTCCCACCAGCCCTGGTGATAGAGCAGCGCGATGGGCGCGTTCACGGCCAGCCAGGTGACCACCGCGCCGCCGATCGCCGCCCCCGCCGCGCGCAGCGGACGCAGTCCGCCCCAGGCGGAATCGTCCTCGTCGAGGCGTTCGGCGCGCAGGCACAGGATCAGGATCGGGCCCAGCAGCAGCAGCGGATACAGCTTCGCCGCGCCACCGAGTCCCAGCAGGATTCCGGCCACCATCGGCCTGCGCCGGGCCCATGCCAGCAGTCCGCCTGCCGCGAAAGCCGTTGCGATAGCGTCGAAATTGGTGAACGCGTGCACCAGCACCAGCGGTGACATGGCGACCAGCGCGACATCCCACACCCGGCGGCTCGCCAATTGCGCCGACGCCCAGATGGTCACCAGCCACGCCATCGCCAGGAAGATCGCGACCACGTTGAAGTAGATGACCACCTCGAGCCCGCCGGGCAGCGGAGACTGCTTCCACGCCTTGGCGATTCCCATGGCGCCGTACTGGAACAGCCCCGAGAGCACCGGGTACTCCATGTACCGGGTCTGCGGTACGCCGTCCCCGCCGAAATCGGTCCACTGCTTCTTGTACGGGAACGCGCCCTCGTCCAGATGTTCCGCGCCGTACAGCGGCACCGTGTCCGAATAGCACATGGCGATGTACTGGCGGCCGTTGTCCCAATCCAGGCCCATGCCACCGGCTTCGGGCCGCTGCTGGATGCAGCCCGCCTTGCCGAACCAGCTCAGGGCCAGGAACAGGACCGCGAAGGCCATCAGGACCCGCATCGGCGTCCAGAACCGGACCCGGCCGATGACCGCGTGATCCCCGACCGGCCCGCCGATCAGATCGCACAGCTGGGCGGTCAGGGTGTCGGTGCGGCTCGGTTTGTCCCGGTCGTCCACCGAGCGCAGATCCGCGGCCAGCGGTTCGGGCGAGGTGTATCGCACGGGTGCGAGGCGTTCGGGTGCAAGGCGCTGTGCCGGTGGTTGTTCGGGCACAGTCGCCGCACCGGGCACCGCCACCGCCTCCCCGCGCGCCAGTTCCTGCTCGATCACGACAAGAGGCTACCGACCACGGGTCGGGGCGACACCACCGCCGGGCCCGCTGTTACCGCCGTTCCCGTTCCCGTTGCCCGCACCTCCGCCGTTGCCGGTTCCGCCCCCCGCGCTCGGGGTGGTCGTCAACGGCGAGCCGTCCGACGGCGCGACCGGTTGACCGGGCAGCGGGCCCGGGCCGTCACTCGGAGTCTGCTGACTCTGATTCTGGTTCTGCGGCTTCTGATTCGGGTTCGGCGCCAGGCCGGGCACCGGGATGGTGATACCCGGGAAGACCTCCACCTGGCTCTGCGTGATGACCGGCGGCAGCACGGCCTCCTGGGTGGTGGACTGCGCGGTGTACGGCGCCGACCACGACGGCACGCCCGCCTGACCGCCGATGGTGCCCGGCTTCGGGAACTTCTCGACCGGCGTGCCCTGCAGCGCGCCGTCCATCGTCTTCTTCCAGATGTCGGCGGGCAGGCCGGAGCCGTAGATCATGCCGCCGCTGGCGTTTCGCAGCCTGTCGCCCTGTTCGGTGCCGACCCACACCGCGGTGGACAGCGACGGGGTGTAACCGACCATCCAGGCGTCCCGGTTCTCGCCGGTGTCGCCGAGCTGGTTGGTGCCGGTCTTGGTGGCCGAATCGCGATTGCCGGACAGATTGTGGTTGCGCGACCACGCCGCGATCGGCTTCATCGCGTCGGTCACGTTGTCCGCGACCGCCGCCGCGACGCGCTGCTCACCGGCGACCTCGCCGCGATCGAGCAGGACCGTGCCGTCGGAGGTGGTCACCTTGGTCACGAAGTGCGGAGCCCGGTACATGCCCGAGGCGGCCAGGGTGGCGTACGCCGAAGCCATGTCCAGCGGGCGCACCTGGTACTGACCCAGCACGACGCCGTTGTTGGGGCCGTTGCCGTCCGGTTCGGTGAGCGTCTTGCCCACGCCCGGAATGGTTTCCGGGATGCCGAGCTTGTGCGCCATATCGGCGATCTTCTGCGGGCCGTTGCCTGACATGTCCAGCATCATGCGGTAGAAGCTGGTGTTCAGCGACCGCTTGAGCGCCTCGGCGATGGTGCACATACCGCACTGCTCGCCCTCGACGTTGGTGATCTTGATGCCGTTCACGGTGACCGGCGCGGAGTCGTACAGCGTGGAGAGCGGCTTGCCCATCTCCAGGTTCTCCGCCAGGCCGAACACCTTGAACGAGGAGCCCGGGGGCAGACCGGCATTCGCGAAGTCGTAGCCCAGGCCGTTGTTGCCGCCGTAATAGGCGCGCACCGCACCGGATTTGGGATCGACCGACACCACGGCCGTGCGCAGATTCTCCGGCTCGCCGTCCATCACGTTCTCGACCGCGCTGACCGCGGACTGCTGCGCCGCCGGATCGATGGTCGTGGTGATGTTCAGGCCCTCGGTGTTCAGCTCGTGCTCGGAGATGCCCGCCGCGGCGAGCTCGGTGAGCACCTGCGCCTTGACCAGGCCCTCGGGGCCGCTGCCCAGACTCTTCTCCTGCGTGGCCTCCGCGGCCGGAATCACCACCGGGTACTGCATATTGGCGCGATCGGCCGCGGACAGGTTGCCGCCGTCCACCATGCCGTTGAGCACGTAGCCCCAGCGGGTCTTGGCGCCGGTCGGGTTCTTCTCCGGGTCCAGATTCGACGGCTGCTGAATCGTGGCGGCCAGCACCGCGCCCTCTTCGCGGGACAGCTCCGAGACCGGCTTGTTGAAGTAGGCCTTGGACGCCGCGTCGATGCCGTACGCGCCACGACCGAAGTAGATCGTGTTCAGGTACGCGGTGAGGATGTCGTCCTTGCTCCACTGCCGCGCCATCTTGGCCGAGATCACCAGCTCACGCATCTTTCGAGTGAGCGAGCGTTCGTCACCGACCATCGCGTTCTTCACGTACTGCTGCGTAATCGTCGAGCCACCACCGGCACTCGCCTTGCCCAGCACATTGTCGCGGGCGGCGCGGATGAAGCCGGAGATCGAGAAGCCCGGATTGGTGTAGAAGTCACGGTCTTCCGCGGCGATCACGGCATTGCGCACGTGCGGGGGAATCTGATCGATCGAGACGTCGGTCCGGTTGCCTTCGGCCGGAACGACTTTCGACAGCACCGAGGTGCCGTCGTTCATGAAGATGGTGGCCACCTGGTTGGTCTTGAGCTCACCCGGCTGCGGCACGTTGACCGTCGAGTAGGCGACCAGGAACAGGGTGCTGGGCAGAATCAGGCCCAGCGCCATGCACACATAGGCGATGCGGCGCACGATCCGCCACGTCGAACGCTTCTTCTGCGGCGGACGCCCCCGGCCGCCGGAGCCGCCGGAACCCTCACCCGGGCGCCGCGGCGGCGGACCGCCGGGCGT
>NZ_BDBU01000021.1 GCF_001613145.1 Nocardia jejuensis NBRC 103114 | reverse complement strand
CATGGGCTGACCGTTCGGGCCGCGCGGGGGCATACCGCCCTGCGCCGGACCACCCGGCTGCCCCGGACGACCGGGCTGGCGTTGCCCCGGAGGCGGGCCGGCCGGTCGGGGCGGCGGGTAGCCGCCGGGCCCGGATTGCGAACCGCCACGGGGGCGGCCGGCGTGCGGTCCGTCGTCATAGGGCGAATTCACAGCCTGGATCTCCAATAGCTACTCGAAAATACGGTCCTGGTGCCCGGGTGGCGCTCGGTGGTCGGGCTCGATGCGGCAGGGAGCCGCGGCGGGCACGCGTGTGCCCGTATTTCAGCAGTCGACGTGGCCTTTCACTCGGCCGCGGTGCGACGCGTGCCCGAACGGCGGCGTCCTGTCGGCGCCGGGGCCACGCCCAGCACATACGACTGCACCAGATGATTCCAACTGCAGGTACGGCATACCTCGACCACATGCACCGAGAACTCCTCGCGAGTCTCGGCCAGCCGGGTCAACTCTTCCGGGGTGCGAGCCGAGCCGGAGGCGGACCCCAGCCCGTCACCGTAGACCCACGATACGAGAGTCAACTGCTCTTTCCTGCAGATCGGGCATGTGACCTCGCTCCCGCGCCCGTGGAATTTCGCCGCACGCAGTAGATACGGGTTCGCATCGCACACCTCGGCGACGTCGACCCGCCCCGCATAGACATCGGCCAGCAGCGACCGGCGCCGAAGCGCATAGTCCACTACCTGCCGCTGAATTCGCACGGACCCCAGAGTACTTGCGGTGCCTACCCCCTCGCACTCCCCGGATCGACTCTCAGGGTTCCGTCAGGGATCCGCCGGGGGTGCAATCCGGCCGTGCCGAGCCGTCGAGGCCGCGCGAATGCGCGCAAACTATATCGGCGCGATATAGTTTGTAATCGCATCCATCGGTTAGGTCTGCAGACAAGTCAGGGGGTGAGGCCCGATGCTCGAGATGGCAATCCTCGGGCTTCTCCTGGAATCGCCCATGCACGGCTACGAGCTGCGCAAGCGGCTCACCGGCCTGCTGGGACCGTTCCGCGCCTTCTCCTACGGGTCGCTCTATCCGACCCTGCGGCGCATGCAGGCGGACGGCCTGCTCGCGGAGGAGAGCCCGACGGGGCTGGCCACGCGGCGAGCCCGGCGGGTCTACCACCTGACGGATGTCGGACGGACCAGGTTCGCCGAACTTCTGGCGGATACGGGACCACAGAACTACACCGACGACGGCTTCGGCGTTCATCTGGCCTTTTTCAGCCGCACCCCCGCGGAAGCGAGGATGCGAATCCTGGAGGGTCGGCGGCGGCAGGTCGAGGAGCGCCGAGAGGGACTGCGGGAGGCGATCAAACGAGCCAGCGGGCAGCTGGATCGCTATACCCGCCAGCTCCATCAACTCGGTCTCGAATCAAGCGAGCGTGAAGTGCGCTGGCTCAATGAGTTGATTGCCGCAGAGCAATCGACGAAGGCGGCACCACAGAAAGAGGGAAATGTCGGCCATGAGTGACATCAACAAGGCTGAGGGCACTGACGTTCGCGTAGCCATCGTAGGCGTGGGTAACTGCGCGTCGTCCCTGGTTCAGGGCGTGCAGTACTACAAGGACGCGGACGAGAACGCCACCGTTCCCGGGCTCATGCACGTCAAGTTCGGTCGCTACCACGTCCGCGATGTGAAGTTCGTCGCCGCGTTCGACGTCGACGCCAAGAAGGTCGGCTTCGACCTGTCCGACGCGATCTTCGCGAGCGAGAACAACACCATCAAGATCTCCGACGTGCCGCCGAGCGACGTCCAGGTGCAGCGTGGCCCGACCCTCGACGGCATCGGCAAGTACTACGCGGAGACCATCGAGCTCTCCGCCGCCGACCCGGTCGACGTGGTCGCCGCGCTGAAGGCCGCCAAGGTCGATGTCGTGGTGTCCTACCTCCCGGTGGGCTCCGAAGAGGCCGACAAGTTCTACGCGCAGTGCGCCATCGACGCGGGCGCGGCCTTCGTCAACGCGCTGCCCGTGTTCATCGCCTCGGACCCGGTGTGGGCGCAGAAGTTCGTCGACGCGGGCATCCCGATCGTCGGCGACGACATCAAGTCCCAGGTCGGCGCGACCATCACGCACCGCGTGATGGCCAAGCTGTTCGAGGATCGCGGTGTGCAGCTGGACCGCACCATGCAGCTGAACGTCGGCGGCAACATGGACTTCAAGAACATGCTCGAGCGTGAGCGCCTGGAGTCCAAGAAGATCTCCAAGACCCAGGCCGTCACCAGCAACCTGAAGAAGGAACTGGGCGCGGGCAACGTGCACATCGGCCCGTCCGATCACGTCGGCTGGCTGGACGACCGCAAGTGGGCGTACGTGCGCCTCGAGGGTCGCGCCTTCGGTGACGTGCCGCTGAACCTGGAGTACAAGCTCGAGGTGTGGGACTCCCCGAACTCGGCCGGCATCATCATCGACGCCGTGCGTGCGGCGAAGATCGCGCTGGACCGCGGCATCGGCGGACCGGTCATCCCGGCCTCGGCCTACCTGATGAAGTCGCCGCCCAAGCAGCTCGCCGACGACGTCGCGCGCGAGCAGCTCGAAGCGTTCATCATCGGCGCCGAGTAATTCGGATCGTCCGGTAAACCGGACAGCCTCAGGTGAGGGAAGCCCGGCCGGAAGAACTCCGGCCGGGCTTTCACGTGTCCCGGGCGCTCGCACACCGGCCGCCCGATTCCGCCCGGAACCGCGATGCCCGTGAGCGCGGAGCGGCCCCGCGATTCGAATCGCGGGGCCGCTCTGGGTCTTTCGCCGTTTCCGGCGGGTTCGTTCAGTCGAGTGAGACGTAGACCTCGACCGATGTCGGCCCGGTGTAGCGCTCGATCTCCGCGGTGTGCGACCGCGTGATGGTGCCCGCGTTCTCGGCCTTGGCCACCTTCGCCCAGGCGGTGCGCAGCAGATCGTAGGGCTTGTCCGACACCACGAACTTGGCGTAGCGGCCGGTCGGCACCAGGGTCAGCACATCGCCGATGTCCAGCTCGTCCAGACCGGCGAGCTCGTAGCCCAGCACCGCGACGGCGTGATCGTTCTGTCCGATGTACGCCGCCACCCGCCCGATGTTCTTCTCCCGCGCGAGGTAGCGATCCCAGGTGAAGTTGACCAGGTCCAGATCTCGTGCGGTCACCTCGCGCCCTGTCAGCGGGATGGTCAGCCCGCCGACGAGGAACGACTCGAGGGTGATGATTTCGAAGTCCACTTGGCCCCTACCCCTCCGCGCTCGTATTCAGCGCGACGAAAACCTCCACAGTCCGGGAATCCGGATACCGCTCGAAATCCCCGGTGTAGGCGCGCAGCAGCGAGCCCGATGCCTCCAGGTCCCAGACCGTCCGCCAGATGGAGGCGATGAGATCGCCCACGTTGTCCCCGCTGCGGGTGAAACGCGCGAACGTTCCGGCGGGCACCCGCGCGAGCACGTCGCCGGGCAGCAGATCCTCCAGCGTGCGGCAGCGGTAGCCGACGATATGGGTCAGATACGAACCGATCTCGGGAGCGTGATCGACATACGCGGTCGCGGGCGGCCCGGGCAGGCTGCGGCTGAGGTTGCGTTTCCAGGCCTCCTCGACCTTCGCGCGGCGTGGTCCTTCGACGGCGAGGGCCGGGCTGCGTAGCACCGTTCCGGCCACCAACGTTTCGTGGCGTTCAACGATAGTGAAATCCACCGGCGTAGCCCCTAAGTCTCGTGCTGTCTCCGACCCCACCCTGCTCCCAACCCGCATCCTGCCACCGTCATCCGGAGTCGCTGGCACCGGTGGCCGTTTCCACAATATCCGCGGCCGGCCGTGGATGGGTGCGGTAGCTGCTTTTCATGATCGTTTATCCCGGAACCGGGATGCTGAGACCGGGAAAGATCTCGACCTCGCGCGGCGGAGGTGCGGGCGGAATGATCACCATCGGCTCCTGTCGGTCGCCATTGCCCGGGTTGAGGATGTCGTAGTTGTTGGCGGGCGCGGAGCCGGGAAGCGGCTCCCCCATGGGGAATTGCTCGACGGGTGCGCCGTCCAGCGCGCCGTCCATGGTCTGCTTCCAGATATCGGACGGCAACCCCGATCCGTAGATGGCCGCGCCGCGCGCGGTCCGAATCGGTTGCGACTGTTCGGTTCCCACCCAGACCGCGGTGCTCAGCGACGGAGTGAATCCGACCATCCAGGCGTCCTTGTTCGCACCGGTGTCGCCCAGCTGGGTGGTGCCGGTCTTGGCGGCCGAGGGTCGCCCGCCCGCCAGATTGTGGCCGTTGGAGTAACCCGCGATCGGCAGCATGGCCTGAGATACGGTGTCGGCCACCGAAGCCTGGATGCGCTGTTCGGATTTCTGCGGGTTCGCCTCGCGATCCAGCAGCACCCGGCCGTCGCCGGTGATCACCTTCTGCACGAAGTAGGGCGCGCGATACGCGCCCGACGCCGCGAGGGTCGCGTAGGCGGAGGCCATGTCGATCGGCCGCACCGAATACGCGCCGAGCACGATCGACGGCAGCGGCGGTCCGTCCTCCTCGGTGAGCGTCTTACCCGCCACGCCCGCAATCTGCTCGGGGATACCGGCCTGGTGCGCGGCGTTCGCGATCGCCTTCGGACCCTCGAACAGTGCCTGGGTGAGCCGGTAGAAGCTGGTGTTGAGAGATCGCTTGAACGCCTCGCTGAGCGGACAGGTGCCGCAGGATTCGCCGGAGACGTTCTGGATCTTCTCGCCGTTCACCGTGACCGGTGCGCTGTCGAGCTGATAGGTCATCGGGATTCCCTGCTGCAGCGCGGCCAGCACCGCGAAAGTCTTGAAGGCCGAACCGGTTTGCAAGGGGGCTTGCGCGAAATCGAACCCGATCCCGTCCGGTCCGCCGTAATAGGCGCGCACCGCGCCGCTGCGCGGGTCGATCGACACCACGGCGCCGCGCAGCTCGCTCGGCTGCCCGCCCAGGACATTGCCGACCGAGTTCAGCGCGGCCTCCTGGGCGCGTGCGTCGATGGTCGTGAAGATCTGCAGCGCACCGGTATCGAGCTCGGCCTCGCTGATTCCCGAGGCGCGCAGCTCGCGCAGCACCTGGGTGCGGATGAGCCCCTCGGGGCCGTGCGGGGTGCTGTCGTCGAGTTCGGTGACGGGCACGATCACCGGGAATCCGAGGGCGGCGCGATCGGCCTGCTTCAGCACCCCCATCTCTACCATGCCGTCCAGTACGTAGGCCCAGCGGGCGCGCAGCTGGTCGAGATGGGTCTCCGGATCCAGGATCGAGGGGGTGCGGATCACCGACGCCAGCACCGCGCCCTCGGCCAGCGAGAGTTCCTGTGGCGCCTTGCCGAAGTACGCCTTGGCCGCCGCCGAGATCCCGTACGCGCCACGGCCGTAATAGATGGTGTTGAGGTACGCGGCGAGGATGTCGTCCTTGCTCCACTGGCGCGCCATCTTGGCGGAGATGATGAGCTCGCGCATCTTGCGGCTCATGGTCCGTTCCGAACTCAGGAAGGCGTTCTTCACGTACTGCTGTGTGATCGTGGAGCCACCGCCCGCGTCCTCACGGCCGAGCAGATTGTCCCGGGCGGCGCGGATGAACGCCGAGGTCGAGTAGCCGGGGTTGGTGTAGAAGTTGCGATCCTCGGCCGAGAGCACGGCCTGGCGCACCGGTTCGGGTACATCGCTCAGCGGTACCGGGATCCGATTGCCTTCCGGCGGAACGACCTTCGCGATCACCGTCGCGCCGTCGGAGGTGAGGATGGTCGCGATCTGATTGGTGGGCACCGCGCTCGGGTCCGGGATCTCCGCACTCCAGTACGCGAGCCCGAGCAGCAGGGACGGCATCACGAACAGGATCAGGAACAGCGCCAGTATCAGTCGCCGGATGCGCTGCCCGCGCGAACGAGGCGGGCGCGGCGGCGCGTTCTCCGGCTTGGGTGGTCTGGCGCGCCGTTGCGGGCGGCTGTGCCCCGGTGGCCGCGGGCGTCGAGCGGTGACCGATTCGAGCTCGTTCCATCCTGCCAGGGTGGCGTACGGCGCGGGTTCTTCGCGGCGCCGCTTTCGGGACGAGCTCACGATCATCTCCTTCAGGAGCGTCGATGAAGCCTGCGTTCACTGCATACCGCGAATCCTGCGGCGCGACCCATGCTAATGGAACGAGCGGACAGGTCGGCAGAATTGGGCGGGGTGACGCCGCCGCCGCAAACGAGAGCGAGCCCCGGACAGGCGCCCGGGGCTCGCTCTCGATACTCGGGGAGCCTCAGCTCTTGACGCCGCCCGCGGTCAGACCGGAGATGATGCGGCGCTGGAACAGCAGCACCATGATCACCAGCGGAACGGTGACGATCGTGCCCGCCGCCATGATCGCGGTGTAGGGCTGCACCAGCGGGTTGTTGCCGGAGAAGCGGGCGACCGCGACGGTCACCGGTTCGGTGGAATCGCTGGAAAGCAGTCGGGCCAGCAGGTATTCGTTCACCGCCGCGATGAAAGCCAGGATGGCGGTGGTGAAAACGGCGGGCGCGGCCAGCGGCAGCATGATCAGCCGGAACGCCTGGAAGCGCGAGGCGCCGTCGATGCGCGCGGCTTCCTCCAGCTCCCAGGGCAATTCGGTGAAGAACGAGGCCAGGATGTAGACCGTCATGGGCAGCACGAACGAGATGTTCGGGATGATCATGGCCTGGTAGTGCCCGATCCAGCCGATATCGGTGAACAGCTGGAACAGCGGCGTCACCAGCACCACGACCGGGAACATCGAGGCGCTCAGGATGAGGCCCGACACCACGTACTGACCGCGGAAGGTGAGCCGCGCCAGCGCGTACGCCGCCATGATGCCGATCAGCAGTGCGACGACCGTGGTGGCCGCACCGATGATCACGCTGTTGCCCAGGGCGCGCCCGAAGTCGTTGCCGCGGCTGGTGTCGAACGCGTCGCGGAAGTTGTCGAACGTGACGTGGGTGGGCCACGGGGTGTTGTCGAAGGTATAGGCCGGATCGCGCAGGGCGGTCACGACCATCCAGTAGAACGGGCCCAGGCCCCACACCAGCACGATGAGCGCGCCCAGGTAGACCCGGCCCGAGGCCAGTCGCTTGGTCCACGGAACGTGCTGCGCCACGGCCTGTCTCGGCTCGCCGGTGTGATCCGGTTCGGCAGTCTTGGTGAAGTCAACGCTCATCAGTTCGCCTTCCGCTGATCTTCCTGAGTGCGAACCGCGTTGGCGCCGAGCACCTTCACCAGCATGAAGGCGACCGCGAAGATCAGCAGGAAGGTGATGACCGACAATGCCGAGGCGTTGTTGGGGCCCTGGCGCACCTGATCGACCACCAGCATCGAGATGGTGCGGGTGGCGGGGTTGTTCTGGGTCATGATCGCGGGCAGGTCGTACATGCGCAGCGCGTCCATGGTGCGGAACAGGATCGCCACCAGCAGTGCGGGTTTCAGCAGCGGCAGGGTGATGTTGGTGAAGCGCTGCCAGGCCGACGCGCCGTCCACCTTGGCGGCCTCGTACACATCGCCCGGAATGACCTGCAGCCCAGCCAGAATCAGCAGCGCCATGAACGGCGTGGTCTTCCACACGTCCGCGGCGATGACCGCGAAGCGGGCCGGCCACGCGTCGGCGGTCCACAGGATGTGGGTGCCCAGCACCCGGTTCACGACGCCGTCGTACTGGAACATGAACTCCCACAGGCGCGCGGTGACCGCGGTGGGGATGGCCCACGGGATCAGCACGGCGGCGCGCAGCAGGGCGCGGCCCTTGAAGGTCTTGCCCATGATGACCGCCATGCCCAGGCCGATGGTGGCCTCGAGCGCCACGGTGACCACCGTGAACAGCAGGGTGATGCCGATGGCGGTCCAGAACTGGGAACCCAGATTGCCGGTCGGGCAGGAGACCGTCTCGCCCAAACCGTTGGTGCACTGCTGCAGCAGCCAGTGCGTGTAGTTGTCGAAGCCGGCGCTGCCGCCCGCGTTGAACATGCCGGTGGCGGGGTCGAGGCCGTCGTCCTTCTGGAAGGACATCCACAGCGCCCGCACCACCGGGTAGCCGATGACGACGGCCAGGGCCAGCAGCACCGGGGTGACGAACAGCCACGCCTTGGCCGATCCGCCGAATGCGGATCGGCGCTTGGACTGTGCCGGTGCGGGTTTCACGGACTGCTCGATCGGGTCGGGCGACGCGACCTCGGTCGCTCCCGAAGGACGTGACACCTTTTCTTCTCTCCTACGGGCTGTGCGTGCTGGAGCGCTGCGCGATCACGACGCGGCGGTCTCGATGCCCTTCTGCATGCCGACGATGGCGTCGTCGACAGACTTCGTTCCGGTCAGGGCAGCATATGCGTTGTCCTGGATGGCCTTCGACACCGCCGGGTAGAACGGGGTCACCGGACGCGGCACCGCCGAGGCGATGGATTCCTTGAGCGCCGGCAGGTACGGCATCTTGGCGATCAGCGCCGGGTCGTCGTACACCGAGGCCCGCACCGGCGGCAGCGCGCCGGAGGCCACGATGTGCTGCGCGTCCTCGCTGATCAGGAAGCGCAGGAAGTCCAGCGCGGTGGCCTTGTTCTTGGAGTACGAGCTGATGGCCGCGTTGTAACCACCCAGGGTGGAGGCGCCGACGCCGTCCTTGCCGGGCAGCGGCGCGACACCGAACTTGTCCTTCACCGAGGAGGCGTCGGAACCGGCGTCACCGAAGGAGGACGGCCAGCCGCGCATGAACATGAGCTTGCCGCTGACGAAGGCGTTCTGGCTCTCGGGCTCCTTGAAGGAAATCGCTTCCTTCGGGATGTCGCCGTCCTTGTACGAGTCCACCAGGGTCTGCAGGCCGGCGCGGGCCTGCGCGGAGTTCACCGTCGGGTTCTTGCCGTCCGGGCCCACGAAGCTGCCGCCGAAGGCGTTGATGACCTCGGCGGTGTTCACGGTCAGACCCTCGTAGGGCGCGAACTGCCCGGCGTAGCAGCCGATTCCGGCTTCCTTGGCCTTCGGGCACTGGTTCAGCAGTTCGGTCCAGGTCTTGGGCGGCTCGGGCGCCAGATCCTTGCGATAGAACAGCAGACCGCCGTTGGTGTTTCGCGGCGCGGCGTACAGCGTGCCGTTGTAGGTGGCCGAGGCCACCGGCGGGGACAGCAGCGTCGAGGTGTCGATCGCGAAGGAGTCCTTGAGCGGCTGGATCCAGCCCTTGGCGGCGAACTCGGCGGTCCACGGCACGTCCAGGGCGACCACGTCGTAGTCGGACTGCTTGGCCGTCAGATGCTGCTTGAGGTCGTCGTACTGCTGGGACGCGTCGTTCGACTGCTCCTTGAACGTCACCTTCTCGTCCGGGTGCGCGGAGTTCCAGCGTTCGATGAGCTGCTTGACCGCACCGGTTTCGGTGGTGTCCTTGCCCTCGACGTAGGTGATCGGCCCGCGCCCGGTCAGGTTCTGCGAGGTGGCGTTGCTACCACTGTCGCTGGAGCAGCCACTGGCGAACGTCGCCGCCAGCAGAGCCGTCGAGGTCACGGCCAGAACGGCACGCGGCACGAGCGACGATCGTAGGGTCGACACCTTCTTCAAAGCCATCGCAGATACTCCACAGGGGTCGGGACGTGAGCGGCAGCACACTCGGCCGGTTGCACAAGGGAAGATACATGGTGGGTGTCCGCTGTGCCCGGACTACCTCATGCTTCGCACCCGTAACAGCGTGCATCGGCACAGCTAGGCTGGGTGCCGATGTCTTCTCAGGACAAAATGCTCACGAGAATCGGTGGACTGCTCCGCCAGGCCGAATCCACCGACAACGAGCACGAAGCCGAAGCGTTCCTGGCCGCCGCCCAGAAGCTGGCGACCAGGTCCGCGATCGACCTGGCGGTGGCGCGGTCGCATGTCGCGAACCGGGAGCGGCGCCCGACGCCGCTGCAACGGGTGATCCCGATCGGGGAGCCCGGCAAGAAGGGGCTGCGCACCTACGTGCAGTTGTTCGTGGCCATCGCGGCCGCCAACGATGTGCGCTGTGATGTCGCCCGCTCCTCGACGACGGTCTACGCCTACGGGTTCGACACCGACCTGGACACCTGCGAGGCGCTGTACGCCAGCCTGCTGGTGCAGATGGTGCGGGCCTCGGATCAGTACATCAAGTCCGGGGCCTACCGCTCGGCGACCACCGAGAAGGTGGTGGCGGTCCCGGGTCGCTTCGGCCGCACGGTGCGGCGCACGGTGCGGACCCCGGTGGCCGGCGTCACCGCGCGCCTGAATTTCCAGATGGCCTTCGGCGCCCGGATCGGCAAGCGGCTGGCCGAGGTCAAGGCGGATGTGGAGACCGAGGCGCTGAAGGCCGAGGCGAACGAAACCGTGCCCACCGGAACCGCGTTGGCGCTGCGGAACAAGGAACTCGAGCTCACGGATTTCTACTCCCGCACCTCCGAGGCGCGGGGCACCTGGCGCGGCCCGCAGGCCTCGGCCGGATACTCCGCGGCCGCGCGCCGGGCCGGGGACCGGGCGGGCAAGGCGGCGCGATTGGGCAGCGCGCCCGAATTGGACGCCGCCCGAGGACAACTCGGGCGTGGCTCCGGGACGTGATGGCCGCCCGGGATTCGCAGCGCGCCCAGGTCTACGACGCGGAGGGGCTGGTGCGCGGCATGTTCGAGCGGGCCGACGAATTCGGCGCGCGGACGATCGAGGTGCACGGTTCGCAGCTGACGCTGCCGGTGGAGCGGCGCTTCGCCTCGGTCGAGTCGGTCCAGTCGTACGCCGATCGGGTGCTGGCGCTCAATTGGGTTCGGGCGCAATGGGATCGCGCCTCGACACCGATCACCGTGCGCGCGCGGGCCGGGGCGCGGGCCGCGCACTACGAGTCCGAGACGGCGGTGCTCGCGGTGCCGCTGCACGTACGCGGAACCGCGTGGGCGCTGCGCGAATTGGTGATCCTGCACGAGCTCGCGCATCACCTCGATCCGGATTTCGAGGACACCGCGCCCCACGGTCCGGAATTCTGTGCCCGCTATGTGGAACTGGTGGACGGTGTCATCGGTCCGGAAGCCGCGCTGTTGCTGCGCACCACCATGTATTCCTGTGCCGTCCGGATCGCGTGACGATGTGATGAAAATGATTTGCCAGATTCCGATTTCGATGTCATGATCGGAAACATGATCTCCTTCAACGGAAAGGCGGCCACCGCCTCGAAGCGGTGACCGCGGTCGCCTCCCAGCGCCCCTTCGGTGCGCGTGGGATTCCCCTGACAGAACGTATCGACGCCGCATGCCGACTGCGTGACCAGTGGTTACGAGTGGGTCTGTCCACCGAACCGGTGGATCGTGATGCCGCACAGAACGTCGTCACTCATTTGTATCGATCGGTCGGCGAATCGCCGCCGGAATTCATCTGGGTACCCTCGCCCGCCGATGCGGCACACTACCTGCGAGAAAATCCCGGTGCGTCGTCACCCGGTCTGTCCGTGCCGAATACGGATATCCTATTCCGGCGTTGGCCTTTCATACAAAGGCTCACCGCCACCAAACACGTGATGCGATTACGCCTGCTCGATAAAGTCGAGCCCACCCGGCTACCCAAAAAGAATGGCGTACGCCCGGTTCTGGGACAATCCTGGGGCACTATGTCGGTGCGCGAATTGGTCCGGGAGAAGGTCTCCGCGGCGGACCTGCTCCACGTCATGGTGCATCGCCCCCTGCGAGAGTCGCTGCGCGACAACATCTACCGGCCACTGCGCACCGAACTGCTCGGCCCGGACGGCTGCCGCACCGATATCGCCGGATTCGAGCAGTACGACCTGTGGACCATGGCCTTTCTCGATATCTGCCGGTCCACGGGCTTTCGGGATCATCTCCAGGGTGAGGATCGCCAGCTCGATCACTGGTTGACGCTGGTCCGCGCCGCGAGCTGGTGGTGGCCCGAACAGCACCGCTGCGTGCTGACCGAACGGCCGATCTCCGTGCACACCGAACCCGTGCCCGGCGCGAAGTACGGCCAGGTGCGTCTGCATCGCGACGATGGCCCCGCCGTCGAATTCGCCGGCGGCGCAACGCTGCCCGCCGTGCACGGCGTTACCGGGGCGACAGATCCCGCACGCGGCCCAGCCGCGAGTGCCACCACTCGGTCCGCTCCGGGTCGGGGTGGCGGTAGCGGCGCAGCAGGTCGGGGTCGAGCACCGCAGTGGCGCGGGGGACGGTGAGGTAACCGTCGACCGGCCGCAGCGGGTCGGCGACCACATCGCCGGTGAGCAGGGACAACGTGTCCAGGCCACAGGCGAAGTCGAGGTGAGGCAGAGCCCCGGCCAGGGCGACCTGGGCTGCCAGGCCGACGCTGGTCTCCAGAGCGGAGGAGACCAGGCACGGGAGCCCGGCGGCCGCGGCGACCTCCAGTGCGCGCCGAACTCCGCCCAGCGGAGTGCATTTGAGGACGGCGACATCCGCCGCGCCCGCCACCGCGACCCGCATCGGGTCCTCGGCGCGGCGGATGGACTCGTCGGCGGCGATGCGCACGTCCACGCCCCGGCGCACCTCCGCGAGCTCCTCGATGGTGCGGCAGGGTTGTTCGACGTACTCCAATCCGCCTGCGGCACGGTCGATCTGCTTGATCCGGTCGATCGCGGTCTCCACATCCCACAGACCGTTGGCGTCGATGCGCACCGCGCCACCGGGGCCGAGGGCCTCGCGCGCCGCCGCGACCCGGGCCAGGTCCTCCGCGAGCGAGTCCGGATGATCGGCCACCTTCACCTTGGCGGTGCGGCAGCCGGACGCGGCGACGATCTCGCGGGCACGCTCGGGCCCGACGGCCGGAACGATGCAGTTGACCGGCACCCGGTCCCGGACCGGTTCCGGCCAGCCGACGGTGGCCTGTTCCACGGCGGTGGCCAGCCACGGGGCCGCCTCCCGGTCGTCGTACTCGGGGAACGGGCAGAACTCACCCCATCCCGCGGGTCCGGGGATCAGCATTCCCTCGCGCACGGTGATTCCGCGGAACCGGGTGCGCATGGGAATCGCATAGACGATCGCGGAGTCGTAGTCCGGGGCACCGACGCGCTCGCTCACCTCCGGCAGCCTACTCACGGTGCTCGCCGGAATCAGGGTGGCGGCGCGCAGCGGCGGGGGTCAGAATGCCCAGAGAAGGCAGATCGACAGGGGGAGCCCGAATCATGAACCCGCACGAGGACCACAGACGGCCCGGTCCGAACCCTCCTCGATCGAATCAACCGCCCGCAGCCCCGCCCGGTTCGCCGGACCTGCCCGGCGCAACCCAGGCCCAGGGTCCGGGCGGGCAGCCGCCGCGACCACCCGGCGCCCCTCGGGATTCCGGCGGTGCCGGATATCAGGGGCCCGGTGGCCCACCGCCGCAGGGTGGTCGCAGCGGCCCACCCCCGCCGCCGGGGCCCGGTTCGTCGCGCGCCGCAGGTGGATCGCGCCCGCAGATTCCCGGCGGAGCAGGACCGCGACAGATTCCCGGTAGTCAAGGGCCGCAGCAGAATCCGGGTGGTCAGGGGCCGCAGCAGAATCCCGGTGCTCAGGGGTCCCGCCAGAATTCTGGTGGTGCGGGACAGCAGCCGAATCCGAACCGATCAGGGTCGCAGCAGAACCCGGGCGGGCAAGGGGCGCAGCGCGGTTCGGGTAATCGTGGACCGACTCGAGGACCGGGAGGTTCGGCACAGCCGCAGGGTGCGGGTGGTGCCTCGCAACCGCACACCGGAGGTAGTCCGGCGGTGCCGCAACCCGGCGGGCCGGGATATCCACAGGGGCCGGTCCAGTCGTGGGGTCCACCGGACACGAGTTATCCACAGGAGTCCGATGATTCGGTGGAGACCGTGCGCAGGCCGGTATCCGCCCCGATTCCCGAAGCTCCCGGGGCGGATGGCCCGACGTCGAAGCTCGGCAAACTGGGGCGATTCAGGAAATCCGGAGGGTCCGGTAAGGCGGCGGAATCCGGGACCTTCGGAAGAGCGGAGTCCTTCCCTGATCCGGGTCGGTTCACGGAGCCCGGGAAGTACGGCGAGCCCGGGCAATTCGGAGAAACCCGCGCATTCGGCGAGACCGGAACATCTGACGAAGCGGGCACGTCTCGGCGATTCGGGACGCCCGCGGGGCCTGGTGGGCCCGTCGACAGAGTCGGCGCACAGCCGTTGCGTCGCAAGGACATTCTGATCGCGGCCCTGGTTTACGTCGTGGACATCGGTGTGGTCGCGTTCTTCTCGTACGACCTGTTCGGAAAGTTGTTCCAGCTGGTCCACAACAAATGCACCCTCAAATCGGTGTCCTCGGTCCAGTGCGACCTGATCCGCCCACCGGCTTCGGCACTGACCGGCTTGCTGGTCGCCTTCGGCGGAATGACATTGGCCCTGTTGATCGCACTGGTGATCGCCGCGGCAGCGGCGGTGACCCGGCGCTCGGCGTGGATCTGGACGACCGCCGCCCTACCCGTGATCCTGATCGCGGGGGTGGCGGGCCACGTGCTGGTGACCAGCGCGATCGCGTGATCGCAGGTTCGGCGGGGGCGCGTGCTGGTTCCTGCCGCCATCGCCGCAGTGGCCGGACACCTCCGGTGGCAGGCGCCATTGCCTGACAGCGGGGTTGTGCGAACGGCTCGATCCGCTCCGCGAGCCCAGCGTTGTGGATGGTTGTGAGCGACAGTGCGCCTGCGGGATTCGGTCCGCCGGTGCAATGCCCAACTGTGCTCGTATAGCCGGGTTACCGGGCGCGGACCGGGTGCTGTTCGGTGCATCGAACCCGGCTGTGGACGAGTGTGAACAACCGTGCGCCCGATCGAGTCTGGTCGTCGAGCGTGCGCCGGATACGACGCGGGCGCGGGTTCGCTTCCGGACATCCTCCTCACCGAACCTCTGTGTAGGGTCGTACCGCCGCGGGCATGCTGAACGGGTGCCCGATTTATGGCGGCCGCCGGTGAACTGGCTGGATGTGGCTGTCGCAGTGACCGTCTACGTACTGGCGTGCGTCGCCGCCTGGCTGGTGGCGGGATTCGTGCTGGACTACGACCTCGTGGCGCGCGATACCGGCCGTACCGGGCATCTTCCGTACGCGTACGCCGTGGGCTGGCTGGGGATCGCGGTGACGGTGATGATCGTCCCGCTCTGGATGCTGCGCGCGGTGCGGCTGCGGCAACCGGCGTGGCCCACGGCGTTGCTGGCGTTCCCGATGCTGGCATTGGCCTGGGTGCTCGGCCTGCTGACCGCGATCTTCGCGGCCTGACGTCGCCGGACTCAGCCTGTAGCAGGCAGTTTCATGACCTGCTGCGCCTCGTGATCGGTGACGTACACCGCGCCCTCGTAGTCGACCGCGACCGCGTCCGGGTCCTGCAGATCGGTGAACGGCAGGACGGTCGACGCGTCAGCGCCCGCGGCCAGCTTCATCACCTGCTTGTTGCCGGTGCCGACAACGAACACGTCACCGCTGCCGCTGACCGCCACGCCGTCGGGATCCAGCAGTCCGCTGAACGGCAACTCGGTGGGAGTGCTGGTGCCCGCGGCCAGCTTCCAGATCCGCCCCGTCCGGTCGGCCACACCGTCGCGCGCCCGATCGGCGACGTAGATGTCGCCCGCCGAATCCGCGGCGATTCCCCACGGCCTGCGGATATTCGGGAACTTCAGCTCGACGGGCGCACCACCGGCGGCGGGCAGCCTGTAGACCTTCTCGGCATTGGGATCGGTGACATAGACATTGCCCGCGCCGTCCACCGCGACGCTGTCCGGGTGCGGGAGCAGCCCGTCCGTACGCAGCTCGACCGGGGTGTCGGTGCCCGCAGGCAACTTCAGCACCCGCTTGTTCTCCGCATCGGTGACGAAGATATCGCCGGACTCGGACACCGCCAGTCCATACGGACCGGTGAGTCCGGCGAAGGGCAACTGGGTCGGCGTGGTCTCGCCCGCACCGAGTTTCAGGATTCGCTTGGTCCGCGCGTCGGACACGATGACGTCCCCGACCAGGCTCACCGCCACCGCACGGATATCCGCCAACCCGGCGAAGCCCTCCACCGGAGCGGGAACCGCCGGCGTCTCCTCGCCGGAAGTCGCCTCCGACTCCGAGGAGGAAGCGGGAGAAGCGGAGCCGGCGTCGGACGCCTTGTCCGCCCCGCGGCCGCTGATCCACAGCACCAGCGGAACCGTCACCAACACGATCACCGCGAGCGCGAGCAGCACCAGCGTGCGCCGGCGCGGCCCCCGCGAATCATCCACAGGCGGTGCGGAATCCGCGGCGAAGCGGCCCGCACCCCCGTCGTCTGCGCCACCGCCCGCGTGCCACGCCCCTGGATGACCCGGAGCCCGCGCGGTAGGAATCCGCGACTCCCCGGAGGTGCCCGGCCCCCCATGTGAAAACTGTTCGTGCCCAGCCGGTATCGGCGTGCCACCTGCGGGAGTCGGCGCCCGTCCCCCCGTTCCCTGCCCGGGCCCGGTCGAAAACTTCTCGCGCTCAGCCGGTATCGGCATACCTCGCGCCGGAGTCGGTGGCCGCCCGCCCGCCCGCTCGGTCGGAATCTGTCCCTGTTCCGCTCTGCGTTCGGCGGGGCCCCGCTCGGACCGGCCGGGCGCGCGTTCGGTGGGGATCTGTCCCTGCCCGGACCGTCCCGGCGCCCGCTCGGTGGGTGCCTGTCCTCGGCCGGTTCGGCCGGGCGTCCGGTCGGGTGGAAACCTTTCGGGTTCAGCGGGATTGCCCGGTGGAGGAACCGGGGTGCGCCCAGGTGTGTTCGGTGCGAGGCCCGTCGGAATCTGTGCCTGATCGATCGGCCCCGGAGTGCGCCCGAGTGGGCCCGGTGTCCGGTCCCGTCCCGGTGCGCGCAGAGTGGAATCCGGCGCGGGGTCCTTGTCCGGCGCCTGGATCGTGGGTTCGTCCGATTCGGGGTCGGTGTAGGTATTGCGCGCGCGGTCGGTGCGGGGCGGGTTGAGGGCCTGGCGGGCGGCGACGGCGAGTTCACCGCAGGTGCGGTAGCGATCGTCCCGGTTCTTGGCGAGGGCTTTGGCGAAGACGGCGTCCAGAGCGACCGGCAGCCCCGGGCGCTCCCGGCTGACCAGCGGGATCGGTGCCTGCGTATGCCCCTGCCAGATCTGCGCGAGACCTGTTCCGGGATAGGGCACGTGCCCGGTGAGCAACTCGAACAGCGTGCAGCCCAGCGCGTACACGTCATAGCGCGAGTCCACCTCGGCGGTGTCGAAGCGCTCGGGCGCGGCATAGTGCAGGCTCGCGACCATCATGCCGGTGACGGTCAGCTGCTGCGAGACCTCGGCCAGCGCCTTGGAGATGCCGAAGTCGCTGAGCAGGATGCGCCCGGGATCACCGGGGGTGGAGTCCTCGATCAGGATGTTCGACGGCTTCACATCGCGGTGCAGCACGTGTTTGGAGTGCGCGAAGTCCAGCGCCTTGGCCACCTCGGCGATGATCTGCACCGCCCGCCGCGGTTCCACCGGACCCTGTTTCAGCAACGCCTGCGCATCGATGCTCGGCACGTACTGCATGGCGATCCACAGTCGATCGCCCACCCGTCCGCGATCGAGCACGCCGATGATGTTCGGATGATCGAGCCGGGCCGCGTTCTCAGCCTCGGATTCGAACCGCCCGCGAATGTAGTCGTCCGCGGTCAGGGCGGTGTGCAACACCTTGAGCGCCACCTGTTTCGGCAGCCGGGGGTGCGTGGCCAGGTAGACCGTGCCCATCCCGCCGGTGCCCAGAACTCGGCCGACGAGATAACCCGCCAGCTCGGACCCTGGTCCCAATTCGGTCCCCACCGCACCCGCCTACCGTCGTCGACCAGTCGAACTCTATCGAATACCGGCCGGTTGCGGAGTCTCGTTCACCAGGGTGACCACGGATTTCGGGATGGCGGGTCGAACGAGCTGCCGACCCCTCGCCGCACGGACGTGAGACGCCCGCGCCTTCCTGTAGAGGCACGGGCGTCGCATCGCCTGAACTGGATTACCTGGTTCAGAGCCGCTCGTAGACGGTGGCGTTGGCCAATCCGCCTGCTTCGCACATGGTTTGCAGTCCGTACCGAGCGCCGGTCTCCTGCATGGCGTGCACCAGTGTGGTCGCCAGGCGCGCGCCGGATGCGCCGAGCGGGTGGCCGATCGCGATCGCGCCGCCGTTGACGTTCACCTTGGAAAGATCGGCCCCGGTCTCCTGCGCCCAGGCGAGCACGACCGAGGAGAACGCCTCGTTCACCTCGAACAGGTCGATGTCGGACAGTTGAAGTCCCGCGCGCTGCAACACCTTCCGGGTGGCGGGGATGACCGCGGTCAGCATGAGCAGCGGATCGTCACCGGCCACGGAGAAACTGTGCAGGCGGGCCAACGGCCGCAGCCCGAGTTCGGCAGCTCGTTCACTGGTCATGATCAGCGTGGCCGCGCTGCCGTCGTTGATCTGGCTGGCATTCGCGGCGGTGATGTTCCATCCGATCTCGGGGAACCGAGCGGCCATCTCCTCGCTGTAGTAGGCGGGTCGCAGGTTCCCGAGGGTTTCCAGGGTGCTGCCGACTCGAATGCCTTCATCGGTGGTGAGTCCGGCGACAGGCGCGAGCTGTGCGGTGAACGAGCCGTTCTTCGTTGCCCGCGCGGCCTTTTCGTGGCTGGCCAGCGCGAACTCGTCGAGCTGGGTGCGGGACAGCCCCCACCGCGCGGCGATCAGCTCGGCGCTGATTCCCTGCGGGACAAGCCCTTCGGGATAGCGCTCGGCGAACCCGGCACCCGCGATGTCCTCCGCGCCGATCATGTTGGCCCCCATCGGAACCCGGCTCATGGACTCCACTCCGGCGGCGACCACGATGTCGTACGCCCCGGCGATGACGCCCTGTGCGGCGAAGTGAATCGCCTGCTGGCTGCTGCCGCACTGCCGGTCCACGGTGGTGGCGGGCACCGACTCGGGATATCCGGCGGCGAGCACGGCCCGGCGGGTGAGGTTGCTGCCCTGCTCGCCGACGGCGGTGACGACGCCGCCGATCACGTCGTCGATGAGTACCGGATCGACGCCGCTACGCTGGACGACCTCGCGCAGGCTGTGTGCGAGCAGGTCGGAGGGGTGCACGCCGTGCAGGGCGCCGGTGGGCTTGCCCTTGCCGACCGGAGTGCGGACCGCTTCGACGATGACTGCGTCTCTCATGACTGGACCCTTCCGAGTACCTAGCTTCGTTGCTCTATAGCCAGAGTAGAACCTGGCAATAGTTGGGGCAAGTCAGCATCTGTATGATGTACGCCATGTCCGAGACCCCCGCCGTCGTCCTGGAAGGCCCGCTCGCCGATCTGAGCGCGTGGCGGCCCGAGGGCTGCTCTATTGCCAAGGCCCTGGATATCGTCGGCACCCGCTCGGCGATCCTGATCCTGCGCGAGGCCTACTACGGCACCCGGCGGTTCGACGGTTTCGCCACCCGCGTCGGCATCACCGACGCCGCGGCCTCGACCGCGCTGCGCAAACTCACCGACGCGGGACTCCTGGAGAAGCGGCCCTACCGGGAGGAGGGCAAGCGCACGCGCAACGAATACGTGCTGACCCGAATGGGTGTGGACCTGCTGCCCGCGGTGGTGGCGCTGTGGCAGTGGGGTGACGAATACCTGCAGGACGGCAACGCGCCGCTGGAACGCGTCGAGGACTCGACCGGCGATCCGGTGCGCGTGCAGGTGCGCAGTGCCTCGGGAAGCGAAGTGCCGCTGGAGAATTTGCGGGTGCGCGTCAACAAGAAGTGGCGACGTCCCGGCAAGTGAAGGCTGCCGATCAGCGGAAAGCGCGGCAGCACAACGACAAACGACACCGGCGTCGTCTCCTGGAGAGACGACGCCGGTCGATGCTTCGCCGAAATCAGTTCAGGCGACGGCCGTCCGCCGGATCGAAGAAGTACGTGTGCTCCGGATCGGAGTTCAGCGTCAGGCGTGCGCCCTTGGTCGGCGGATTGCGCCAATCCGCGCGCGCCACAATGGTTTCCCCGAACCCGTCGCCCAGCGTGCGGCCGTAGATGTAGGCGTCCGAGCCCAGCTCCTCCACCACGTCGACCTCCATGCCGACGCCCGCGCCGTCACCGGTGAGTTCGAAATGCTCCGGCCGGATGCCGACCACCACGCTCGCACCGGCGGTGCCCGCGACCGAACGCGGCAGCGCCAGCCTGAACCCGCCGAGGGTGACCGCGCCGTCCTGCACGGGCAGCGTGAACAGGTTCATCGCGGGTGAGCCCATGAACCCGGCCACGAACAGATTCGCCGGATTCCGGTACAGATCGCGCGGCGAGGCGCACTGCTGCAGCAGCCCGTCCTTGAGCACGGCCACTCGATCGCCCATGGTCATGGCCTCGACCTGGTCGTGCGTGACGTACACCGTGGTGGTGCCGAGCCGGCGCTGCAACTGCGCGATCTGGGTGCGGGTCTGCACGCGCAGCTTCGCGTCCAGGTTCGAGAGCGGCTCGTCCATCAGGAACACCTGCGGCTGCCGCACGATCGCGCGGCCCATGGCCACGCGCTGGCGCTGACCGCCGGACAGCGCCTTGGGCTTGCGGTCCAGGTACTGCTCGAGATCCAGCAGTTTCGCGGCCTCGAGCACCCGCTGCTGCCGCTCCTCCTTGGCCACTTTCGCCATCTTCAGCGCGAAGCCCATGTTCTCCGCGACGCTCATGTGCGGGTACAGCGCGTAGTTCTGGAACACCATCGCGATATCGCGTTCCTTGGGCTCGGCATGCGTCACATCCCGCTCGCCGATCAGAATCCGCCCGTCACTGACCTCCTCCAGCCCCGCCAGCATCCGCAGCGACGTGGACTTCCCACACCCCGAAGGCCCGACCAGCACCAGAAACTCGCCATCGGCGATCTCCAGCTCCAACTGATCCACAGCGGGTGTGGGGTTCCCCGGGTAGAGCCGGGTGGCCTTCTCGAAAGTGACCGTAGCCATGCTGAATCAACAATCCCTTCACCGGCAGGAACGTGCCGGACGATCCGTAGTAGAGGGGGTTTCCGCGTCGATCCTAGGGAGTGCCGCTCACCCGCGCGCGACAAGCCTCCCCAGCTCGAAGGCAACGATCCCCACGGCCCGGTTGCTACGTCGAAAGTCGCAGTGCGGCCGGGAGGGCGGCGAATGCTTCGTGCAGGCGCTCGAGGAGGTCGGGGCGGCCGGCGGTTCCGTCGGTGGCTACCCAGCCGCGGCCCGCGATGCTCCAGGCGGTGGTGGTCAGTTCGGCGAGGATGCGGGGGCGGAGGTCGCCGTCGGGGAGGGCGAGTTTGGTGGTGAGTTGTTGGGCGACTTGGGTTTCCACGCCGGAGCGGGTGTAGTCGACGTGGCCCAGGAGGCTGGGGGCGGTGAGGATGAGCCGGCGGGTGGCGATGTAGCGCTGGTCCCAGTCCGGCGGTAGTGCGGTGGCGGTGTCGGTGAGGATGTCGCGCAGCGCGGTGAGGACGGGGCCGGTGAGTTCGCGGTCGGTCAGGGCGTCGAGATAGCCCGTCCAGAGCTCGTTTTCGGCCTCGACGGCGACGGCTTCCTTGGTGGGGAAGGTCCGGAAGAAGGTGCTGCGGGAGACCTCGGCCGCGTCGACCAGTTCCTCGATGGTGGTGGCGGCGAAACCCTTCTCGGTGAACAGCCGCAACGCCGCGTCGGCGAGGGTGCGCCGGGTGCGGAGCCGTTTGCGTTCGCGCAGCGGCACGGCGCGGTCGTCGATGGACATACCGGGATCCTAGCGGGAATCGAACCTCAGTCACGAAAGGAACTGAGTTCCAAATAGTACTTGCGCACGAATGAAACGGAGTGTCATAGTTGTGCACAGCAGACGGACACCAGCTCGAGGAGATCGACATGAGCACCACCGCCCCCACCACCCTGAACCCGGCGATCATCGGCCAGGCCGAGAAGCACCACACCGCGATCCTGGCCCGCGCGCTGGCGGGCACCATGCTCGACGAGAAGCAGTGGATCACCCTGAACCAGACTCTGGCCGCGGGTGATTCGGTCGAGCGGACCGCCCACATCGCTCGCATCGCGGCGATGACCCAGTGGAAAACCGCCGACGTCGACACCGCCCTGGCCGCCCTGCTCGACGGCGGCCTGCTGCGCACCGCGCCCGGCGATCAGGTCGAGGTCACCGAAGCGGGCAGGACCCTGGCGGGCAAGGTCCGCGCCGAATCCGGGGTGATCCTGCAGGCCGCCTACGGTGCGGTCGCCCCTGACGATCTGGCCACCGCGGCCCGCGTGCTCGCCACCATCACCGCCCGCATGGCGCAGGAACTGGCCCACGCCTGAACCGGATGCGCGGGGGGCACGTCGGCCGAGCGCGCCCGCCTGCCGGGCACGCTCGGCCGCGAGCCGCGCGTTTCGGTAGCCTCGATTCGGACTGTGCCCGCCGAAGGCCGCACGTGGGCCCGCGACGGGATTCCCCGACACCAGGAGCTGTCACATGAGCCGTCCGGTTCGCATCGGAGTGCAACTTCAACCGCAGCACGCCCCCAAATACGGCCTGATCAGGGATGCTGTGCGCCGGGCCGAGGACGCCGGCGTGGATATCGTCTTCAACTGGGACCACTTCTACCCGCTGTACGGGGATCCCGAGGGTGCGCACTTCGAGTGCTGGACCATGCTCGCGGCCGTCGCCGAGCAGACCGAGCGGGTGGAGTTGGGCGCGCTGGTCACCGGCGGCGGGTACCGCAATCCCGATCTGCTGGCGGATATGGCCCGCACGGTCGATCAGATCAGCGACGGGCGGTTGATCCTCGGGATCGGGGCGGGCTGGTTCCAGAAGGACTACGACCAGTACGGCTACGAATTCGGCACTGCGGGAAGCCGTCTCGCACTGCTGAAGGAGACCCTCGCGCGGATCACCGATCGGCTGCCGAAGCTGAATCCGCAACCGGTGCGCGACATTCCGATCCTGATCGGTGGCGGCGGCGAGAAGAAGACGCTGCGCCTGGTCGCCGAATACGCGAACATCTGGCACAGCTTCGCCGACCTCGAGGTGCTCACCCGCAAGTCCGGGATTCTGGCCGAGCACTGCGCGGCGGTGGGCACCGATCCGGCGACCATCGAGAGGTCGGTGGATTGGCCGGGGCCGGATCAGGCCGCGAAGTTCGTCGAGCAGGGCGCGACCCTGTTCACCGTCGGCACCGGCGGACCCGATTACGACCTGTCCGGCGTCGAGGAGGCCATCCGCTGGCGCGACGAGTACGCCAAGAGCACGGTCTGACGGACGCCTTCGCGCGGCGGTGGCGTGGACCGTGTTCCGGCGAGTTAGCCGGTCGGACGCTCCCGGCCTGGGCTCGAGTCGAGTGCAAGTCTGGTTTTGCCGACTGATCCCACTAGGGTGATTCGTCATGGTTTGCTTGCGCACGACCACGCCCCGGCGACCCGGTCGGCGATCCCGGATGTTCGCGGTCGCGGGAGCGTTGCTGGTCACACTGGCGGGGACCGCCGCCCTCGGTGCGGGACCCGTCACCGCCGCACCCGCGAACGGGGATCTGTGTTCGCCGCCCGGCATTTCCGCCGCCAGCGCCGCGCCCACGAATCTCGCGACCGGGCAGTCCGCGCCGAACGCGGATCGCTTCACCACCGCGACCACGACGTCGCTGGACAAGATCGACGTCAGCAAGCTCGGCCTCCTCACGCCGGGCAAGCTGAGCGTCGGCACGCTCTCGGACGCGCCGCCGAGCATCTGCGTGAACTCGCACGGTGATTTCACCGGCATGGACAACGAGCTGCTGCGGGCGATCGGCGCGAAGCTCGGCCTGCAGGTCGAGTTCAGCGGCACCGAGTTCGCGGGTCTGCTGGCTCAGGTCTCCAACCGCCGCTTCGACGTCGGCTCGTCCAACATCACCACCACCGATGCCCGCCGCAATCTGGTCGGCTTCACCAACGGCTACGACTTCGGCTACTTCTCGCTGGTCGTCGCCAACGGCGGTGGCATCGGGAGCTTCGACGATCTGAACAAGAGCAAGCGCATCGGCGTGGTGCAGGGCACCGTGCAGGACGAGTTCGTGGTGAACGAATTGCACCTGGATCCGGTGAAGTTCCCGGATTACAACACCGCGTACGCGAACCTCAAGACCGGTCAGATCGATGCCTGGGTCGCGCCGTCCGCGCAGGCCGTCGGCGCGATCAAGCCCGGTGATCCCACCACGATCGCGCAGAACACCTTCAGCCTCAACAACTTCGTCGGTTACGCGGTGCGCAAGGACAATCAGCCGCTGATCGACGCGCTCAACTCCGGGCTGGACGCGGTGATCGCGGACGGCACCTACGCCAAACTGTACGAGGACTGGGTGCCGCGCGAGCTGCCGCCGGGCTGGAAACCCGGTTCGAAAGCCGTTGCCGCGCCGGTGATGCCGGACTTCGCCGCACTCGCGGCCCAGAACGGCGGCGGCACGTCCAATGCCGGTGTGCAGCCGAAATCCACACTGTCGCAATTGAAGGACACGTTCTTCGATTGGTCGCTGTATCGCAAGGCGTTCCCGGATCTGATCAAGACCGGTCTGCCGAACACCCTGATCCTGGCGCTGACCTCCGGAGCGCTGGGCACGGTGATCGGCATGCTGCTGGCGGTCGCGGGTATTTCCAGGACTCGCTGGTTGCGCTGGCCCGCAAGGATTTACACCGATATCTTCCGTGGCCTGCCCGCCGTCGTGATCATTCTGATCATCGGTCTGGGCATCGGACCGGTGGTGAAGAACCTGACCGGGAACAATCCGTACTGGCTGGGCGTGGTGGCGCTGGGACTGCTGTCCTCGGCCTACATCGGTGAGATCTTCCGCTCCGGCATCCAATCGGTGGAGGCCGGACAGCTCGAGGCCGCACGCGCCATCGGGTTCGGCTATCGGCAGGCCATGACGCTGGTGGTGATCCCGCAGGGCGTGCGCCGCGTGCTGCCCGCGTTGATGAACCAGTTCATCGCCCTGATCAAGGACTCCTCCCTGATCTACTTCCTCGGGCTGCTGGCCACCCAGCGTGAGTTGTTCGCGGTGGGCCGAGACCTCAACGCGCAGACCGGAAATCTCTCGCCGCTGGTGGCGGCGGGTCTGATGTATCTGGTCCTGACGATCCCGCTGACCCACCTGGTCAACTACATCGACAACCGCATGCGCACCGGCCGCGCCGAGAAGGTCGTGAGCCCGGTCGAGCAGGCCGTCATCACCGAAGGACGTGGAGCATGAGCGCTTCCCTCACCGGCACCGGCCTGCATGTCACGCTGGGCGGCAACGAGATTCTGCGCGGCGTGGACATCCAGGTCGACGCGGGCAAGACCACCACCGTCATCGGACCGTCGGGTTCGGGCAAGTCCACCCTGCTGCGTGTGCTGAACCGGCTGCACGAGCCGTCCAAGGGCGACATCCTCGTGGACGGCAAGTCCGTCCTGAAGGACAACCCCGACGAGCTGCGCCGCCGAATCGGCATGGTGTTCCAGCACTTCAACCTGTTCCCGCACAAGACCGTCGCGGAGAACATCGCCCTGGGGCCACGGAAACTCCACGGCCTCTCCAAGGAACAGGCCCGGACCCTGGCGCTGGAACAACTGACCGCCGTCGGCCTGGAGGGTAAGGCCGACTCCCGTCCCGCCAACCTCTCCGGCGGTCAGCAGCAGCGCGTCGCCATCGCCCGAGCCCTGGCCATGAAGCCGCAGCTCATGTTCTTCGACGAGGCCACCTCGGCCCTGGACCCGGAACTGGTGAAGGGCATCCTCGCCCTGATGGCGGACCTGGCCAAGGGCGGCATGTCCATGATCGTCGTCACCCACGAAATGGGCTTCGCCCGTTCGGTGTCCGACCAGGTCGTCTTCATGGACCACGGCCAGGTAGTCGAAACGGGCACCCCCGCAGCCCTTTTCGACAACGCCGAAACCCCGCGCCTGCGGCAGTTCCTGTCCCAGGTTCTCTGAACCTGGTGAGCTCAGGTCAGGCCCTGACCACCACGGTCCCCGCGATCTTGTCGGCCAGGGTCTGGCTCTTGTCGTCCCAGATCGGCCAGAACCAGCCGAGGTGGCAGGCGAGGTTGTCGACCACGTGCAGGAGTTGGCGGCCGATGGCGAGGCCGAAACCTACCGGCTGCCCGGTGGATTCGCGGATCAGGCGAATGCCCACCACGCGCTTGCCCGGGCCCTGTCCGGTGGTGCCCTCGACGTAGGCGAGGTACAGGGCGATGGCGATGTAGCTGACTACGGCCAGCAGCACGAATATGCCGCCCGCGGTGTTGAGTACGGTGTCCGACTCACAGCTCTTGGAGTCGTAACTGGAGTAATCGCGCGCTGAATAGCGAGAGCAGGCGACAGTATCGCTGCCGACCGTGCTTGCCAGCACGAACAGCAGAAACGCCGGTCCCATCACGACCAGCATGTCGATGAGCCGGGCGCCGATCCGTAATCCCCAGTGCGCGTAGTTCGATGGAGGTACGCCGAAGGGCGAGTATCCGCCGGACCCCGGGTAGGCGGCCTGTGGGTAACCGAATCCCGGTTGTGGGCCTTGGGGATAACCGGGACCGCCCGGTTGCTGTGGGTAGCCCGCGCCGTACGGGTTCTGCGGATAACCACCGGGTTCAGCATGCTGGGGATAGCCACCGGGGTCGGCATGCGGGGGATAGCCGCTCGCGTCGGTCTGCGGGGGATAACCGGCAGTCTCGGGATGCTGGGGATCGCCGAAGCCGTTGGGCTGCTTGGTGTAGTCGTATTCGGGCTGCCCGGGCGGCGGTTGCGTCGGGTATGGGCTGTTCGGGTAGCTCATGTACTTCCTTGCACGTGGAACATGGTCGGTCGGTGAAAGTAAGCGGGGCGCGGTCAGGAGCCGCCGATCGGGCGGCTCCTGACGGTGCGATCAATCCCGTCGGGACGATTCCGGACGCGCGGCGGCGGCGATACCGCCCACGACCAGGCTCACCATGCCGATGGTGAGGAGGCCGTAGCCCACTCGCTGCATCCAGACCGATGCCGCCTCGGCGTCGGAGGCGCGCTCGGCGGTGCTTTGTGCACCGGAGCGCGAGGAGACGCAGGTGTCGCCGGCGCTCATCGAGTGGCCGTCACATCGCGGGTTCTCCGCGTCCCTCGCCGCGAACGTCGAAATCCCCAGGATGATCAGGCCGATCACCACCCCGGTAATCCCCAGCCCCACCCAGTTCGTTCTCTTCTGAGGTCCCGTCATGACCGATCAATCCTCCCCGATTCGAAACGCGACCAGATCAAGTCGCTGGTCCGAACTCTAGAGGGCTGATTCCTTCGGCATGAGGGGTGGCGTCCGGCTCCTCGTCGCCGGGAAGCGCGGAATTCTCGGATCACGCTGTCGCGCAGTTACTTCGGGCTGACAACCAGTATCAGCTATCGAAGACGTTCTGCTGGAACGGATTCACCCTGGAGGCCCGCTATGACGCGGAGCAATCGAGCTTGCCCCGTGTGATTGCACCGGTGAATACGTCCCAGTCCGCAGGTGCGAACACGAGGGCCGGTCCAGTGGGGTCCTTCGAGTCGCGCACGCCTACTGCGCTTTCCGTCAACCAGGCGACCTCGACACATTCAGTTTGGCCGCTGCTGTAGCTGCTCTTGAACCAGCTCACGAACGTTTCCCTTCTTGGCAGGGGCATCGAGTTGGACCCGTGTGAGGGCCGCGGTGAATGCATCCCAGGCGGCTGGTGCGAACACGAGTGCTGGACCGGTCTGGTTCTTGGAGTCGCGGACTCCGACTGCGCCGTCCGGAAGCCACGCGACTTCTACGCAAGCGCCGCTACTTTCGCTGTAGCTGCTCTTGAACCAACCGGCTCTGGATAGCTCGTCCATCACTGCTGATAACTCCTTGCTGCCTGTCTGAGCAGAGCTCGTGTGCGGTCCGCATCGAGAGCCGAAGCCCGAAGGGTCGCAGCCAATTCATGGTAACGCTGCAGGTCGGCAGGCTTCTCGAGATAGACGTCGTTACTCATTTGGATCTCGTGATAGACGACGGATGGTTCAATCGGTTTGCCTCGTGTATCCGTCCCGAAGTCGAGTATTACGAACGGCCCGTGCAGAAGTCCCCACGTGCAGCCAGCGGAGAAGGGATGAATACGCAACGTCACGTTCGGCAGTTTGCTGATTTCGGCGAGGTGCCTCAGCTGGGTTGCCATCGTCGGACGGTCGCCGATGACGCGGTGAAGAGCCGATTCATGAAGGAGCACATCGAGGTTCAGGGGTCGCGACTTGCGAGTGACGATTGCCTGACGCTTCATCCGCAGTTCAACTCGTCGACCGATGTCTTCGGGACTATCGTCGCGGTAGAAAGCGGCTATGAGCGAACGGGCGTAGTCAGCGGTCTGCAGTAGTCCCGGGACATGTTCGTGGTAGGTAATCAGCTGGCGCGCAGAGGCTTCCAATCCGACATACATGTTGAAGGTGTCGTTGAATAGACCGCCGAATGCGTGGTACCAGCTGGTCACCTTTGCTTGCTCGGCGAGATCCACAGCCCGCTGGGTGTTCTCGGCGCTGATCTCATAGATCTCGCACAGCGCCCGCACATCCCTGACGCGAACCTTCTTCACTCGGCCAGCTTCGATGCGCTGTAGTCCAGGTTCGCTGAGCTCGACCATCTCGGCCGCAACCTTTTGTGTCAGTCCTAGCGCTTCTCGGGCTTCGCGAAGGAACCGACCCAGCTGGCGACGGGGCAGAGTTGAGGGCTGATTGTCCTGGTCACTCATGGGGACTCCCTGGAAGTGAAGATGACAGCACTCGAAAAGTGAAGCCGTACGCGAGGCAAAATTGCCAGGCGTCCTGGCATTTTGAAGCGACTCAATCTGAAGCTTCAGTTCTCATCATATTTCCAGGCAGTCGGTGGTGTCCTGGAATCCGGGCACAACCGAGGAGGTCAGAAAATGTCCAGAACGAACCAATATTCGGTGCAAGCGATCATCGAACGTCTCGACCAGGAGAGACGGTCGGACACCGCTCTTGAAGGAGTGGCACGGCAGGCTCGCATCGCCGGATATGGGGCGCGGGAGTTGTGGTCTTGCTCTGCTGATCCCGGGGAATTGACTGTGGCGCAGGCGCATCGGGGGATGCAGTTGCATCGGGGGTGTGGGGTGGGGAGTTGTGAGGTTCGGCGGCGGGCTCGGGCGGTGTTGGTCGATGACGGGCGGATGGTGCTGGACTCGCGGACTGCGCGGGTGCCGGTGCGGGCCGCGCTGCGCGAGCTGGTGGGGGACATGGTCAGTGCCTGGCGGGCTTGGGGTTCGGGAGGTCGGCATGCCCATCGATGATCGGGACGAGGTCGAGATCCAAGTGATCGTGGATGTGCTGGGGATCGTGGAGGCGCGGCTTCGGGAGTGGGAGGGGTGCGGGTGGCGGCTGGTGGTTCCCCGGGCGCGGGTGTACGCGGTGGTGTTGCACGCGGTGATCGCGAGTGCGCGGGCTGGGCAGCGGTATCCGGCGACGTTGGACGGGGCGGACATTCTCGATGTGATTCTGGAGGGGACGGAGCCGGCCGGGGGCGGCGTGGGCGGGCAGGTGGTGAGGGATGCGATTCGCAGGCATACCGTGCCGGTCAATTGATCGATCTGTGCAGTTCAGGGGAGTGTTTCGGGTGGGAGTGAGGCGTCAGACAGACCCCGAGGGTTTTGCTATGTGAGATAGCGATCTAAGATAGCAATTATGCGCGATGATCAGGTTCGGGCTTTCCGGGAGCAGATGCGACTGCTGCAGCGGCGGCTGCGGCGTGAGGTGTGGCCCGCACCGGGGGCGTCGAGCGCGATGTCGCGGCCGGTCATGCAGGTGTTGTTCACGGCGGCGCGATGCCGCGAGGTGAGTCCCCGGGAGATCGGCGACGAGCTGCGGATGACCAGCTCCAATGTGGCTGCGGCGCTGCGGGAATTGGATGACGCGGGATTGGTGCGGCGCGAGCCGGATCCGGTCGACGGGCGGCGGGTGCGGGTCAGTGTGACGCCTGAGGGGGCGGCGTTCGTCGCGCAGTTCCGAGGCGAGCGGGACAGCTGGCTGGGGCAGGCGATGCGCGCGAAGTTGACAGCCGAGGAACAGCAATTGCTGTTCCGCGCAGGCGAATTGATGGCGCGGCTCGCCGAATTCGAGATCCCCGGAGGGCCGCAGCGCGAAAAGCTGGACGGCATCGAGCGCGGGAGCGATTCGTGAGAGCCCCGGAACTGGTAACCCAGGCGGCACCGATGCCCCAGCCGAGCAGAATGGACCGGATCGGATCCTCGCTGCGGGTGCGGAACTATCGGCTGTACTTCATCGGGCAGTCGATCTCAGTGGCCGGAACCTGGATGCAGACCCTGGCCCTGGCGTTCCTGGTGCTCGACTTGACCGGCAGCGGTGCGGATCTCGGCCTCACGACCGCGGCCCGATTCCTGCCGTTCCTGCTGCTCGCTCCGATCGGCGGCGTCATCGCGGACCGGGCGAACAAGCGCCGCCTGCTGTACTTCACCCAGACCGCTTCTGCCGCAGTGGCGATCGCGTTCACGGTGATGTGCGCGACCGGAACCGCCACGGTGCCTTTGGTAATCGTCCTGTCGCTCGCCGCCGGTGGACTGATGGTGTTCGACAATCCCGCTCGGCAGGCCTTGATTCCGGAGATGGTTCCACGCAGGCACCTGCTCAACGCGGTCACACTGGGTTCGGTGTCGATCAATATCGCGCGCGTGTTCGGCGCGGCCCTCGGTGGCACGATCGTCGCGACAGTCGGATTGACCTGGGCCTTCGCCATCAACGCGGTGTCGTTCATCGCTGTCCTGATCAGCCTGGCCATGATGCGCGCCGCCGAAATGCAACCCTCGGAGCGCGCGCCCCGGGCGAAAGGCCAGATCCGCGAGGGACTTTCCTACGCCCGGCACACTCCGGCCCTGTTCCTGCCGCTGATCATGCTCACCATCACCGGCACCCTGGCCTTCGAATTCCCGATCACCCTGCCGCTGGTGGCGCGGGGCGCGTTCCACGGCGGTGCGGGCACCTACGGTGCGATGTCGGCGGTGATGGCCTCCGGCGCGATCGTCGGCGGCCTCGTCGCCGCCGGGCGGCAGAGCCCCCGCCGCGCGACCGCGCTCGCCGTCGCCGCGATCGGCTGGGGCACAGCGATTCTCGCCACCGCGCTGGCCCCCAATCTCGTCCTGGCCTTCGTCGCCCTGGTGTTCGTCGGCTACGGCTCCATCACCTTCAACTCCTACGCCAAGACGACCCTGCAACTGGCCTCGGAACCCTCCATGCGCGGCCGGGTGATGGCGCTGTGGGCGCTGGCCTGGGGTGGCACCACCGTGGTCGGCGGCCCGCTGGTCGGCTGGGTCGCCGAAGAACTCGGCAGCCGCTGGTCCCTGGTCATCGGCGGCGTCCCCACCATCATCCTCGGCCTGCTCATGTACCCGGCTCTGCGCCGGATCGACCACTCGTCCAGCCGGAGTGTTTCCGCTGCGGCGTGAATTCGGTGCCAGGGCAACGGCTTCGGCTCGATAACGGACACGGCACGGGCATCGGGTTCGCCGTCGCCGCGCGCCTCACCGCGGGGTCGGTGGTGAACTCGGCGACGAGGCGGGCTCGGGTTGCGTCGTCCTCGAATCCCGCCGCGCCGTCCCCGTCTACTGCACGGACCAGGTAACCGGAAGTTCGTGCACACCATAGATGTTCATGTCCGTGCGCAGCTTCACCTCATCCGCGGGCACCGCCAACTCCAGCCCCGGGAACCGGCGCAGCAATCCCGCGAATCCCGCACGCATCTCGATCCGCGCCAGCTGTTGCCCGAGGCAGGTGTGGATGCCGTGCCCGAAGGACAGGTGCCCGCGAGCCGTGCGGTGCAGATCGATGGTGTCGGGGTTCTCGTACCGGGCGGGGTCGTGGTTGGCGGCCAGCAGCGACACCACGACGGTCGATCCCTCGGGAATCCGCTCACCGTCCACTTCGATGTCCTCGGTGGCGTAGCGGTAGAAGATGTCCGCGACCGACAGAAAGCGCAGCAGCTCCTCCACCGCCTCGGGCATCAGCTCCGGATCGGCGCGCAACTCCGCCAGCTGCTCGGGGTGTTCGAGCAGCGCGAAAGTGCCGAGCCCCAACATGTTCGCGGTGGTCTCGTGTCCGGCGAGCAGCAGCAGGAACGCGATGCCGACCAGCTCTTCGACGCTCAGATCCTCGTCGCGAGCCAGATCGGACAGGATGTCCTCGGTCGGCTCGGCGCGCTTGCCGACGACCAGTTCGGCCAGGAACGAGGTCATCGCGCCGTAGGCGGCCATCTTCTCCTCCAGCGCCTGATCCTTGATCAGGAATTTGAGGGTATTGACCTGGAAGGTCTCGCGATCCGCGTAGGGGACGCCGAGCAACTCGCAGATCACCAGCGAGGGAATCGGCAGCGCGAACTCCTTGACCAGGTCGATCGGCGGAGTCAGTCGCGACATCGCGTCCAGATGCTGCTCGGTGATTTCGACGATGTGGTCTTCGAGGGCCTTCATACGCCGGACGGTGAACGCGCCGGTGATCTTGCGCCGCAGCCGGGTGTGGTCGGGCGGATCCATCGCGATGAACAGGCCGGGGATCTGCGGGGACGGTTCGGTGGCGACCGGCATGCCCGGGGTCTCGTACGGCACATGCATCACGCCGAGGTCCTGGCGTGAGCTGAACCGGGTGTCGCCCATGACCTTTCGGACCGCCTCATGACCGGTGACCAGCCAGCCCTCGTGGCCGTCGGGGAAGATCAGCGGACTGACCGGGCGGGCATCACGCAGTTCGGTGATTCGGCTGGGCGGATTGAACGGTCCCGCGTCGCGGTTCATCGGGAGGCCGTGCGGGACGGGGACGGTGGTGCTCATCGAGATGCCTTTCGAGATGGCTGTGAACAGCGGAAGAGTCAGTGGCCGAGGGTGATTGCGCCCGACGGGCACAACTGGACGGCTTCGCGGACGGCCTGCTCCCATTCGGGCGCGGGGGTGATGCTCAGGGGAACCACCCGGCCGTCCGCGTCGTCCTGGTCGAATACTCCGGGGGCGCTCAGCGCGCACATACCCGCGCCGATGCAGCGATCCCGATCGACGATGAGCTTCATCGCTCGCTCCTTCCGGCGAAGGGCTCAGGCCGCGACCGCGTGGCGAACGATGATGTTGCCGAACGAGTTCCGCGCGTGGACCCGCACGACCTCGGCGTCCTTGCCGACCGGCTGCATGAGGTTCTGCACCGCGCCCTGCTTGACGTTGGTCTCCAGCGATGCCGCGCTGCCCGGGCGGATGCCGACCTCGAGCTCGCCGTACGAGGTCTCCAGTCGCAGCTCTCCGTTCGAGGCGTCGCTGACGCGGATGTCGCCCTTGGCGACCTTCGCGGACACCGCGCCGCGCGGGCTCTCCACGACGATGTCACCGGCGGCGACCTCCAGCGTGGTGCTGCCGAACTCGCCGACGCTCACCAGCTTGCCGACGCCGGCGGTGCTCTCGAGCAGCGATCCGACCGGCACCTCGATGAGGATCTCGATCGACGGGTTGCCGCCGAACGGGGTGTAGGTCCGCCAGTTCTTGGGAGTCGTCACGGTCAGCGCGCCGGCGGTGAAATCGACCAGGGTCTGCGCGGCGGCGCGCACGTCGGCTTTCTTGGCCGCATCGGCCGGGCGGATCTCGACCACGGAGTCGGTGCGCTCGGAGGCGATCACGGTGACGCTCGCGGAGAGCACGTCGACGGTGACGGTGATCGGGTTCGGGGTCTGCAAGACGGTCATGATGAGCTCCTGGGTGTGTGGATTCGGTGGTCGCCGTACCTGGTTCGCGTCCTGTGGTTCGCGGTACCGGTGCGGTTGATGTCACTACTGTGGGCGTCGCGGCTGATACGACCCTGACACTGACCTGATATGGCCACTGATGCGATGTATTGCCTGCTCAGGTCGGGTAACCGCGCTCTGTCGAGGGTTTGCGGGCAGAGGGTGGCCCCCTGCCCCTGACAGCTCACGGCACAATGGCCGGGTGCA
Organism: Nocardia jejuensis NBRC 103114; assembly: GCF_001613145.1. GTDB lineage: Bacteria > Actinomycetota > Actinomycetes > Mycobacteriales > Mycobacteriaceae > Nocardia > Nocardia jejuensis. The sequence goes on along the minus strand of NZ_BDBU01000021.1, from coordinate 129,843 downwards.
GATCGGGATACTTGGACCACTGGAGATCCGCGAAGCGGGCGGCGGATCGATCGAGGTTCCGGGTGCCCGGTTGCGGGCGCTGCTGATCGCGCTCGCGCTCGAACCGGGCCGCGCGGTCCAGAAGTCGACGCTGGTCGATTGGATCTGGGGTGAACAACCGCCCGCCGACGCGGCGAACGCGCTACAGGCGCTGGTGTCGCGGCTGCGCAGGCTGCTGCCGGACGGATCGCTGGACGGCCAGGCGGGCGGCTACCGGCTCATCGTCGAACCCCGCGACGTGGACGCCGTGCGCTTCGAACAGCTCCTCGACCAGGCCCGCGGCGGTGACGACGCCCAACAGGCCGCGCTCCTGCGCGAAGCCCTCGAACTGTGGCGCGGTGCGCTGATGCAGGACATCGGCGTGCAGGACAGTGAGGCGTTCGACGCGGTGGTCACCAGGCTCGACATGCTGCGCCTGGCCGCCACCGAGGACCTCTACGAAGCGGAGATGCGGCTCGGACGAGGCCCGGACCTGGTGACCGAGCTGACCGAGCTGGTCGCGTCGAACCCGACGCGGGAACGGCTCGTCGCCGCGCTCATGCGCGCGCTGGGCAGCGCGGGCCGCAGCGCCGAAGCGCTCGGCGTTTATCAGCGCGCCCGCGAGGCGCTCGCCGACGAACTCGGTGTGGACCCCTCGGCGGAGCTGTCCGAACTGCACGTCGCGCTGCTGCGCGGTGAGGTCGGCGTGCGCGACCCCGATCGCAAGACCAACCTCCGAGCCGAATTGACCAGGTACGTAGGCAAATTCGCCGATATCGCGGTCGTGCGCGAACTCATCGCGGACCATCGGCTCACCACTCTGACCGGTCCCGGCGGCTCGGGCAAGACCCGGCTCGCGCTGGAGACCGCGCAGACCATGCTCGAGGATCTGCCGGACGGGGCCTGGTTGGTGGAGCTGGCGTCCGTCGGTGACAGCGGTGACATCGCGCAGTCGGTGCTGACCGCGCTCGGGCTCCGGGACGCATTGCTGGGCGGCACGTCCAACGCGGAACCGATGGACCGACTGGTCGCGGCCGTCCGTGACCGCGAAACCCTGCTGATCCTGGACAATTGCGAGCACGTGATCGAGGCCGCCGCGACCTTCGCGCACCGTCTGCTCGGCGAATGCCGGACGCTTCGCATTCTGGCCACCAGCCGCGAACCGCTCGGCATCACCGGTGAGGCGCTGTGGCAGGTCGGTCCGCTGGCCCTGCCGAGCGAGCACGCGAGCCCGCAGGAGATCGAATCCGCTGCGGCCGTGCAACTTCTGCGCGATCGAGCGGGCGCGGTCCGCAAGGACCTCGGCACCGATGCACGCACCCTGGCGACCATGGCGCGGGTGTGCCGCGCGCTGGACGGCATCCCGCTCGCGATCGAATTGGCCGCGGCCCGGTTGCGCACCATGTCTCTGGAACAACTGGCCAATCGCCTCGACGATCGCTTCCGCCTGCTGACCGGCGGCAGCCGCACCGCCATGCCGCAGCACCGCACCCTGCGCGCGGTGGTCGACTGGAGCTGGGAACTGCTCAGCGATGCCGAGCGAGCCGTGCTGCGCAGGCTCGCCGTATTCTCCGGCGGGGCGAGTCTCGAAGCGGCGGAACAGGTATGCGCCGGCAACTCCGACGAGCAGGGGTCAGGGTCGCACGGCGCCGAGCGTGCGGCCGGAGCGAGCGCCGCGGTCGAGCAATGGGAGGTGCTCGAGTTGCTCACCGCGCTGACCGAGAAATCGTTGCTGCTCACCACTTCCGTCGATCGCGTGCACGGTGGCGGGGACACCGTCGCCGACGGCGAACCGCGCTACCGAATGCTCGGCACGATCGCGCAGTATGCCCGGGACCGGCTCGCGGAATCGGGCGAGGCCGAAGCCGCGCGACGTGCGCACCTCGCGTACTTCACCGGTCTGGCCGCCACCGCCGAACCGCATCTACGCCGGGCGGAACAACTGGAATGGCTCGCCGTCCTCGAGGCCGAGCACGACAATATCGCCGTCGCCATGCGCGGGGCGCTGGCCGGCGGTGACGCGGCCGGGGCACTGCGGCTCGCGGCCGCCGCCGGGTGGTACTGGTGGCTCGGCGGGCACAAGGCCGAAGGCCAGGAGTTGATCCTCGCGGTCGCGGACCTGCCCGGCGAGATCGACGACGAGACCCGCGCCACGGTGTACGGGCTGGCGGTGCATTTCCTGAGCTCCGGGCGCAATGACGAGCACCAGGTGCAGGAGTGGATCCACAAGGGCTACAAGTTCAGTCGTGACATCACGCACGGCCATCCGGCGCTGGCCTTCGCCGCCGTCCTCGAACACATGCTGGCTGGACCGGACGCGCTGCTGAACGCCTTCGAACCGCTGCTGGTGGACGACGACCCCTGGGTGCGCGCGCTGGCCCGGCTGCAGATGGGCAAGATGCGGATCGTGCTCGGCCGCGACGGCCGGGAGGCGGACGAGTATCTCGAGACGGCGCTCGCCGAGTTCCGGGTCCTCGGCGAGCGGTGGGGCATGTCCTTCGCGCTCACCGAGGTGGCCGATCGGATGGCCATGCGCGGCGAATTCGCCGGCGCCTGTGCGCTGTACGAGGAGGCGAGCGCGGTGGTCACCGAGGTCGGTGCGATCGAGGACATCGTGCGCATGCGCTCGCGGCAGGCGCAGCTGTACTGGTTGCTGGGTGACCCCGAGTCGAGTGCGGCCGCCATCGACGAGGCGCAGCGCTACGCGGATCAGGCCGCCTGGCCGATCTCGCTGTTCGAGGTGGCGCTGTCGAAGGCGGAGTTGGCGCGCTGGAACGGCGACACCGAACAGGCACACCGGCAGATCGACATCGCCACAACGGCTTTGGGCAGCGAGGCGGAACAGGCGTACAACAGCGCGATGATCCATCTGCTGCGCGGCTATCTCGCGGACGACCACGAGGTGGCCCGGGCCGAGCACACGGCGGCCTTCGACGCCGCGGCCGATCTGGGCCACGCGGCGCTGACCGCCGGGGTGCTGGTCGCGCTCGCGGATCTCGCGCTGCGCTCGGATCGGAACGAGCAGGCCGCCCGCCTGCTCGCGGCGAGCGTCGGCGTGCGCGGGCTGCCCGATCGTTCCCTGCCGGACGCGGACCGCATCGAGCGGACAGCGAAAAGTCGCCTCGGTGAAGCGAGCTTCACCGAGGCGACGAGGGAAGGGACACAGGCGGATTGGCGTGAGCTGGCCGCGGCTACGCTCGCTTCGTGAATGTCGAGCGGGACCACACGTACCCGACGATGGCGAACCCGGCGCACCAGGCCAGCGCCGCCGCGGTGTAGCCCGCGGACGGGTTTCCGGTGAGAAACCCGCGCAGCGATTCGATGATCGGCGTGAAGGGCTGGTACTGCGCGAACTGCCGCACACCCTGGCCCATCTGATCAGCGGGCACGATCGCGCTGCTCAGGAAGGGCAGCATGATCAGCGGCACCACGGTCATGCCCGCGGCCTCCGGGGTCTTGGCGGCCATGCCCAGGGCGACGGTCAGCCACGACGCGGCGAACGAGGTCGCCAGCATGACGCCGATCGCGCCGAGCCATTCCAGCGCGCTCGCCGAGGTCCGAAAGCCCAGTGCGAAGGCCACTCCCAGCACGGCGGTGATGGCGACGGCATTGGTCAGGATGGTGGCCGCGACGTGGCCGGTCAGGACCGCGCCCCGCGAGACGTCCATGACCTTGAAGCGATTGATGATGCCCTTGGCCATATCGGAACTCACCGAGACGGCGGTGCCCGAGAGGCCGTAGCTCACGGCCAGCAGGATCATGCCGGGCGTCGCGTAGTTGATGTAGTCCCCGCCCCCGACGTCGAAGGCGCTGCCGAACACGTACACGAAGATCAGCATCATCATGACGGGCATCAGCGCGGCGTTGAACACCGTGACCGGAGTGCGGGCGATGTGTTTGAAGTTGCGGCGCAACATGATCGAGGCGTCGGTCAGGGGTGCGGTGATGGTGCTCATGGTGCGACAACCTCCGTGGTGGCGTGTCCGGTCAGGGAAAGGAAGACATCATCGAGATCAGGGGTGTGGACGGAGACCTCGTCCGCGTCCAGGGCGTGCTCGTCGAGCCGATCCAGCAGGCGGCGAATGGATTTCGAGCCGGCGTCGCCGGGCACTCGCAGCGTCAGGGCCTCGTCGTCGCGGGTGGATTCGGGCAGGACGCGCGCCGCGGCGTCGAGATCGGTCGCGGTCGTGAACCGGAGCCGGATATGGCTGCCGGGCACCTGGCGCTTGAGCTCCTCGGCGGTGCCCTCGGCCACGATGCGACCCCCGTCGAGCACCGCGATCCGGTCCGCCAGCTGATCGGCTTCCTCGAGATACTGGGTGGTGAGGAAGATGGTGACGCCGTCGGACGTCAACTCCCGCACGATCTCCCACATGGTGCGGCGGCTGCGCGGATCCAGACCGGTGGTCGGCTCGTCCAGGAAGACGATGCGCGGCTTGGTCACCAGCGTCATCGCCAGATCCAGTTTGCGGCGCATACCGCCGGAGTAGGTCGCGGCCCGCTTGCCCGCGGACTCGAGCAGATCGAAGCGCTCGAGCAGCCCGCCGATCACCCGTTTGCCCTCGGCCCCGCGCAACCGGTGGATGTCCGCCATCAGCTGCAGGTTCTCCGCACCCGTCAGCAGATCGTCCACCGCCGCGAACTGACCGGTCACTCCGATCGCCGCCCGCACCGCCTTGGTGTCCGCGGCGATATCGTGCCCCGCCACACTCGCCGTGCCGCCGTCGGCCTTCAGCAGCGTGGTCAGCACGTTCACCGTCGTGGTCTTACCGGCCCCGTTCGGGCCGAGCAGGGAAAAGATCGTCCCCGTACCGATATTCAGGTCGATGCCATCGAGAACCGTCTTGTCCCCGTACGCCTTCCGCAGTCCGGAAGCCGCGATTGCTGTGCTGTTCATGGGGACTACTGTCGCGGGCGCCGCTGATACCGCCCTGATACCGACCTGACGCCCGCTGACACAGCTCCGGAGTTGGTGTCGGGGCTGCTCAGCGGGGATGTCGAGCTGTCTGCCGACCGAGAATCAGTGGCAGACCACGGCGTTCGCACCACCGATCGGAACGGCTCCGATGAGCACTGACGGGAGGGCCGGTTGGCCGAAGCCGAAGGTGGCAACGGCCCTCGTTGTGAGTCAGCGTCTCGTGAAGGCGTCGGCGAAGTGTTCGGCGAGGTCGAGGTCCTCGGCCTGATCGGGAGTCACCCAGGCGTGGTCGTCGTGCTCGTCGGGGTTGAGAGTGACTGCGCGGCAGTCATATTCGGTGACATCGAAGATGCGCGCGTGGATCCGCAGGGGCCGTCCGGCGACATCCATCCAGGAGTACACGGACCGCTCGGCGATGACCTCGATCGAGAGCCCGGTTTCCTCGGCGACCTCGCGCACCGCGGCCTGCTCCGGCCGCTCACCGGGCTCGATGCCACCGCCCGGCAGTTCCCAGCGCCCGGCCAGGAAGACGCCGGGCGCGCGGCGCACCAGCAGGACCGCGCCATCGCGCTCGATTCGGCAGTAGACCAGGTGCTTGTCGCTCATCGAATGATCATGCGTGGCGCGCAACCGCTCGTGCCAGTGGCGGTGCGGTCCGGTGTGGCGCTGTTCCGAGCAATGGCGGCAAACCGGCGGACTGTCGAAACGCCGCCCGGTGGCCGCGCCCCGGACGATGCGGATAGCGAGGGCCATGATCGTGGTATGTCGATGACCGACCGCTTCCCGCTGCGCTTTCCCGTGGTCGCCCTGGTGACCTCCGCCGGAGGCCTGGACGCGCTCACGCAGGTGCTGGCACCCCTGCCCGCGGACCTGGGCGCAGCGGTGCTGGTGGCACAGCACATGAGCCCGGAATACCCGAGCGGACTCGCGGCCATCCTCGATCGGCGTACCGCGCTGCCGGTACGCGACGCCCAGGACGGTGACCTGCTGGTCGCCGGCACCGTGCTGATCGCCCCGAACGCGCGGCATCTGCTGGTCACCTCCGAGGCCCGGGTCGGGCTCATCGACAGCGGTCGCCTGCCCCCGGCACGGCCCTCGGCCGATCTGCTCCTGGCCACCCTCGCGGTGACCTGCGGGCCCCGAGCTCTGGCGGTCGTACTCACCGGCAGGGGCACCGACGCGCAAGCCGGGATCCGCGCCATCTCCCACTGCGAGGGCACCGTCTACGCCCAGGACGCGGCCACCTCCGCTCATTACGGGATGCCGGGGGCCGCGATCGACACCACGCTGGTCGATCGGGTGCTGGCACTGCCCGACATCGCCGCCGCCGTGCTGGCCCACATAGCCACACACTCCTGACCGGCACGCGTGCCGTCTCGAGTTCGAGCCGGTCCCGATGCCGGGCCTATGGGTGCGGTGGTGACCGGCGTGGACGTGCTCGGATCGCCAGGAGCGCGGTGTCGTCACTGGCGAAACCACCGTGGTACTCGGCCAGGACCGCGGCGATGTGTTCGATAGTCGCGCCCGCGTCGAGACCGTGACTGTCCCCGAGGGCGCGGGCCAGGTCGTCCTCGTCGAAGATCGGTTTGCGCGGCGACGGGCCGGCCGGGTCGGGGCGTGCCTCGCAGGCGCCATCGGTGTAGAGCAGCAGCAGGTCCCCGGGGCCGAGCCGGAAACGCACGTCGCTCAGACGGGCGTCGGCGAACACCCCCAGCAATGTCCCTGTTTTCCCGACCTGCTGGACTCGGCCGTCGGCCCGGCGTACCAACGCGGGGAGATGCCCGGCCAGACACAACCGGCCCGCCACCCCGGCCTCGGTGGTGCGGAAGGTGGCCTGCACCGCGGTGAGGAACCGGGGCGCGTTCTGGGTCAGCATCGCGGTGTTGAGCCGGTCGAGCACCACCGCCGGGGACAGGTGCTCCCCGGCGTCCGCGCGCACCGTGTAGCGCGCCAGCGCTGTCACTTTCGCCGCCTCGGTGCCTTTGCCGCACACATCTCCCAGCACCGCGGTCCACCACTGCCCGCGGGCCTGGAACAGATCATAGAAATCACCCATCACCGCCGCCCCGCCGGAGGCGGGCAGGTAGCGCGCGGCGCTGTCCACACCCGGGACCGGCCGCAATACCGGTGGCAGCAGGCTCTCCTGCAGACTGCGGGCCAGCTCCGCGGATTCGGCCAGCGCGTCCTGGGCGACTTGCAGTGCGACGCGGGTGGTTTCGAGCGAGACCCGATGATTGACCTCGTTGGACACCGCCCGGGTCAGGAGCGCGAGGGTGTCGAGATCCTCGGCTTTCCACGAACGTGGCCGCTCGTCGATCACGCACATGCTTCCGATCGGGAGCCCGTCGGGACTATGGATCGGAAATCCCGCCCACGCCCCCACTCCCCACGGCCCGATCGCGGGATGCCCTGCGGTGCGCGGATCCTCGGCCGCGTCCTCGACGATGAACGGCCCGTTCACCCCGACCGGGTAATAGCAGAAACTGTCCCCGACCGCGTTCTGCCACTGCTCGAACCCGCCGAACGGCAAGTGCGGCACCGATTTCCAGTAGGTGTGAGTGTCCCCGACGAACGTGATCGCGGCGATCGCGCACCCGGTCACCGACGCGGCCAGGCGCGCCAGATCATCGAAAACCTGCTCGGGCCCACTACCGATCTGGCCGCTGGCCGCCAACGCCGCCAGCCGAGCCGGATCCGACAACACTGCCGGTAGCCCGTCGGCCCGCACACCATCGGGGTACACACCACTCCATCCGCTTCAACCCACATCCTCGAGCGACTCACTGTACGCAGGACGGGTATCCCGGGAGACCTGAGCAGAGGCACGGGCAACGCCCGCAAGGTCACCTCGGCCGGGCCGGACGAACCACCCGGCGGTATCCCTCGGAAGGCCTGCTCTGTCGCCGCGCTGTGGTCGATACAGGCGGGCAGCTCGCCTGTCAGCGACGGGTCAGCTCTTCCGCCCGATGCATCGGCGGGCGTGCGCCGGGTAGTGCCGACAGATCCGATGGCAGCTGGTGCGGAGGATGTCGGAGCTGGTCAGGTTCGAGTGATCGGGGCGACGCGATAGTTCTGCTCCAGCACCGCCTCGGCGGGTTCGTACATTCGCAGCACGGGCCGGAATTCTCCGTCGGGTGCGGGCAGCCAGTTCGCGCGGGAGACCGGGTCGACAGGGGCGGTGTGGCTGATCGTGAGTGTGAGGGAGCCGTCGGTGTCGTAGACGATGCCGGGTGTGCGGTCCCCGATCGAATAGCGGTCGATCGGGTTCTCGACCAGATAGAAGTCCGGGACGGAATACATGGTGACCGACCAGAACGCACCGACGGGTGGGGTGGGATCCAGGCGCAAGGTGTAAGTACGGGCCCCGGTGAGCTGTTCACCCCGATCATCGACATAGGTCATGATGTAGGCGGCCTCATAGGCGTGATTGCCCCAGAGGCCGCCCTTGGCCGCGGCGGCGCGTTCGATGAGCCGCCGCGTGGGGTCGGTGATCTGGAATCGAGGGTCGTCGAGTGCCCCGACCTCGAAGTAGTCCAGGTTGTAATCGAAGGCGTGCAGGGTGAGCTTCCAGCCGTTGACTTCGGGGCTCGACCCGTGGGTCAGCGCGGTATCGAGGTTCTCCTCCCCGGCCCGCAACCCCTCGCGCAGCGCTGCGGCCGTCGGCTCGTCCGGCGCGGTGTAGGGCGAGTCCTTGTCACCGATCCCGATCGGGGCGAACGATTCCTGGAGTTCCCGGTCGCGCGGCGCGGGTGGAAACGCTTGCGACCACAGCCGCAGTTTCTCCCAGAACAGCAGGCTCGCCTCGACGCCAGGGTCCGGGCTGGGCAGACCGACCGGGCGTGCGCCGGGATCCAGCGGTGTCAACGTCGTCGCATCCTGCAAGGCATGCACCGCGGGCAGGTCCGCGGCGCCGGAGCAAGCCCACCTGCCCACGATCGAGGCGATCGTGGTGGGAAAGGTGATGACGGTGAACCCGTCGGGAGCCTGACCGGTCCACCCCGGTGGTACGAGCAGGAAGTCACCCGCAGCGGTGCCGGTGGCGCGATGCCCGACGTAGGCGAAGTTGTCGGTCCAGGCATCGACGAATTGCAGCACGTAGTACCGGCCCGCCGTGTCAGGAACGTGCAGGGCGACCGGCCCGACCGACAGGTCGATCTGGCCCATCGAATACAGGGTGTCGTTGTTGATCGTGACGAACGTGTCGGCCGGACCGGCCAGCGTCCGGGCATGGGAGAAGGTGTTGAACGGTGCCGCCGGATTCGCCCCGACTCCTTCGCGCACATAGCGATCGACCTGGTCGAGGTTGAACACGAGCGGGAATCCGTACAGGTAGGCGTGCGCGACGAGTGATAGTTCATCGTTGGTCATCGGTTTCTCCCTGTCTCGTCGGGCATGTCCAGCGGAACCGATCCCCGAGGCGACCGGCCAGGACACCACCGTCGGTCACCGCAGGGTGTGGGCGGCTCACCCGAAGAGGGTGAAATCGGGAGACCGCCGCCGTGAACTTCGCGGGACGGGTGTCGGCCGCCCATCCCCGAGCGGCACTCGGTATCGGTCGCGTCGGTCGGCGGAACCTCCACACCGCCGGCCGGCGCGGTCCCGAATCAGGCGCGCTGGGCCGTCCGGACCCGCGGCGGCGAGGTGATGAGATGCCGGGTGCGAAGGTCTTCGGCACCCCGGGGAAGATCGGGTGTCGTGAGCCTTGCCCCGGCATCCCCCCGGGGACAGCGGCCGGTGATCAGCCGCTGCCCAGGCTTCCGGCGTCAACGGCCGAGGCGCTGCTGCCGAAGTTGGGCATATTGGCGAAGCGGCCGAAATCGCCTTGGGCTCCGCTGTATACGTTGAGATCCGTGCCGCCCGCGATGCCGGGGATCGCACCGGAATCGGTGTATTGCCAGAAGGTCCAGGTGGGCCAGCCGCCGGGAACCTCGGGGGATTCGTTGCCGCGGTAGTCGGCGATCCAGAGCGGGTAGCGGGTGAACTCGTCGGTGTCGGCCATGGCCGTGCGCCAGAAGTTGGGATAGGTGTAGATGATCGGCGCGCGACCGGTCAGGGCCTGCACCGCATTGAGGTAGCGGTGGGTCCAGTCGATGAGCGCGCCCGGCGGCAGCCCGCCCGAATCCTCGAGGTCCAGCACCGGCGGCAGGTCCAGCGGGCCGTTCTGACCCAGGACGGCGGCCGCGTAGAGCGCGGCCTGCGGTTCGGGCGGCAGGGCCGGGCGCGCGTAGTGATAGGTGCCGCGTGCCACGCCCGCCGTGCGCATGAGCAGGCTGTCGGGGACGAAATACGGGTTGACGTAGTTCACGCCCTCGGTCGCCTTCACCATGGCGAAATGGTTGCCGGAGGCGCGGACCTCGAACCAGTTGATCAGGCGGCCGTCGATGTGCTGCCAGGACGACACGTCCGGGCCGGTCGCATCGGCCGCCGCGGGCGCGGCGCACAGTGCTGTCAGGATGCCGGCCGCCGCAAAGCTCATCAGCGCGAGACGGTTTCGTCGGGCCATGCACCGGGACGTTATGTGGGCTTTCGCACCTTGGCTATAGGACGCGGCCGCGTGTTGTCCAAGTGTTAGCTACGCCTCATATTCGACGCGTAGCCAACATTCGGCATCCCGACACCCGAATTCGCGACGTCCGGCCCACATTCGGTCGCTCGAGACGTGAGCCGATCGGCCGGGCCGGGACGACCCGGGCTCCAGCGTCGGGTCAGCCCAGCCAATCCAGAACGGATGCGGCAGTCCAGGATTGCTGCATGCTCCCCAGCGGCTCACCGGTATACGGCTCGTAGTACTCCGCGAACGTCCCGTCGCTGGCCTGCCGCAGTCCTTCGGCCCGCAGCATGAACGAGCGTTCCGCCCACCCTCGACGTGCGAAGACCCAGGAGAACAGCCAGCTCATCACCGGCCAGACCGGTCCGCGCCAGTACTCGCGCGAGCGGAAGTCCTTGGACACCGGCGAGGTGGAGGGCGGCAGCGCGTAGCGCAGATCCGGGTGACCGCACCAGCGCGGCCCTTCGAACAATCGCAGCAGCCTGCGCTCGGCATCGCGGGGGAGCCCGCCGCTCAGCAGTGGCGCGAAGGTCGCGAGGGTCTCGGTCTCGATCCACCTGTCCGCGCGCACGTCGAAGTCGCGGGCCGCGCCGGTGCGGGCATCGGTGGTCGCGACGACTCCCGCCCGGAAGTAGTCGGCCCACTCGTACAGTTCGCGCACATCCGCGAGCGGCTGCTTGTAGTCCTCGCCGATATTGGCCAGCACATCGCAGGCCAGCGAGAAGATGGCGGTCACGAACACGTCCTCGACCGCGAAGCTCATGGTCGAGGCGAGTTGGTAGTCGTCGTACCCGCAGCGGCGCATCTGCTCCACCAGCCACAGGTACCGGTCGTACTCACGATCGCTGGGCCGCTGGGTGGGGTCGCCGACCACCTGCAGATCGGCCCGCTCGTACGGCGGCAGATCCGATCCGGGAATCACGTTGGCGTAGGTGCGATCCCAGCGCGGGGAATTGTCCATCCCGGATTCCCACCCGTGGTAGAGCGTGATTCGCCCCTGCTGCTTGGTATCTCGCGCATAGGCCAGCCAGCGATGCCAGCGCATCAGATCCGGCCAGCGGCGCTGCAGGAACTCCTCGGCCACCGCGCGGGTGGACCGCCCGTGCCGACGCGAGTGATCCAGAATCCGTTGCACCGCAATGGCATGCACGGGCGGCTGGGTGATTCCGGAAGTGTCCGGCCCGTCCGGCGCGTCGGCGGCGAGTCGCCGACATTCCCAGCGTGAAGGCCCGGGGAAGTAGCCGTCGACACCGTTCGCGAACACGATGTGCGGAATCATGCCGTTGCGCCACTGCGCCGATAACAGTGTGTCCAGTTCGAGCGTCGCGCGCTCCACACTCAGCGGAGCCAGCCCGACCGCCACGAAGGCGGCGTCCCAACTCCACATGTGCGGATACAGTCTGGGCGCGGCGCTGGTCATGGTGCCCAGGTCGTTGCCGCGCAGCAGATAGGCGGCGCGGGCCGCGAGCTGGGTCGGCGTGAAACCCGGTTGTGTCATCGCCCTATTCTGCGCCGGAACCCGCAGGTATGCGCGGGCGGCGGGCTGCACGGGGTGGCGGGTGGACGGTGCCTGGTCGCCAGATTGCACTCTGTTCGCCTTCTCCTGGAAACGCGGTGGTGTGCTTCGCCCGGAGCATCGCCGCATCCGGTCCCCCGGTTACGGTTGTCGCATGGCCGATTCCGCGAAGACCAGCAATGTGCAGCCGACCGCGCTGATCACCGGAGCCAGTCGGGGACTGGGCGCGGCGATCGCACGGGAGTTGGCGCCCACGCACCGGTTGTTGCTCGGCGCGCGCACGCCGCAGGCCTTGGAGCCGATCCTGAGCGAACTGCCGGGTTCCGTCGGGTGGCCGGTGGAACTCACCGACTATCCGGCCGTGGCCCGCGCGGCGGAGTCGGTCGAACGGCTGGATGTTCTGGTGCATAACGCCGGTATCGCCGACTTGGGAACGATAGCCGATTCGTCCGTTGCACAGTGGCGGAATACCTTGGAAGCCAACCTGATAGCGGTCGCGGAACTCACCAGGCTGTTGCTGCCCGCGCTGCGGGCCGCCGGCGGTCACGTGGTGCTGATCAATTCGGGCGCGGGATTGCGCGCCAATCCCGGCTGGGGTGTGTACGCGGCGAGCAAGTTCGGCCTGCGCGCCTTCGGCGACGCGCTGCGGCTGGAGGAGCCGAGTCTGCGGGTCACCTCCATCCATCCCGGGCGCATCGACACCGATATGCAGCGCGAGATCATCGCGGGCGAGGGACGCGACTACGACCCGGGCGAATTCCTCGAGGCCACGACGGTCGCCGGGGTGGTGCGCACCGCGGTGCAGACTCCTCGCGACGCGCACCCCACCGAGATCGTGCTGCGGCCCATCGCTCGCTGAGCGCGTGGGCCGATCACTCGCTGCGCGCGGGTCGGTCCTCGGCGATCGGAATGCCGGTGCGAACGCCCCTGCGGAGATGTTCGTCGCAGTGCGTTCGAACTCACACTGAGAAGAGCCTGAACGTTTCATTTGAATTGCGATCGTTTCGCGCGGATGTCGTGCTCAGTTCACCCTGAGTCGATATAACCGGTGGAGCCGTGCCGGGGACGCACGGTCCATCCAGTGCGCCCAGCTCGTTGGGGCCGGAAAATCGGAGCGAACGACGACGATGGACAGACGACGGCTGCTCACCCTGCTGGCCGGCGGCACGGTGGCCGCGCTGGCGGGATGCACTCGGGCCCAGGGTGATCCGCTGGACACCGGGTCCACGGGTGGCGACGGCGGGTTCACGGTCCCCAACTTCCCGACCGCTCCTCGGCTGCCCGCACCGCCCACCGGCCCCAAGACGCAGATCAGCCCCGGAACGATCACCGCGCTGCCCGGGACCGGCACCAGTATGGCGCTGACCGTCGACGACGGCGCGGACCCGGCCGTGGTCGGTGCGTACATCAAGTTCGCCCGCGACACCGGCGCCCGCTTCACCTTCTTCGTCACCGCGTACTACGACTCGTGGAGCATCCACCGCGACGCCCTGCGCCCCCTGGTGGATTCCGGGCAGATCCAGCTCGGCAACCACACCTGGGACCACGCCGACCTGACCGCGATCTCGGCGTCGGCCGCCTCCTCCCAGCTGGAGCGGGCCAAGACGTTCCTGCGCAACAACTTCGGCGTCGACGGCGGCCCGTACTACCGTCCGCCCTTCGGCCGGCACAACGGCACCGTCGACAGGGTCGCGGCCGATCTCGGCTACACCGTCCCGGTCATGTGGTACGGCTCGCTCTCGGACTCGGGCGTGATCACCGAGCAATACCTGATCGAGTGCGCGCGACAGTATTTCAATCCGCAGACCATCATCATCGGCCACGCCAACGCGCCCGCCGTCACGCACTGCTACGACCAGCTCGTCGACATCATTCGCGAGCGAAACCTCAGCATGGTCACGCTGAACGATGTGCTGTTGCCGCCGCGATGAGCTGGTGACGCAGGCGGAGTAGATGTTCCGGCGTTCGCCGGTGCTCGTGATGTGAGTTGAAGTGGGTTCGACATGGACAGACGCAGGCTCCTGACCCTGCTGGCAGCGGGAACCGCCGCCACCCTGCTGGGCAACGGTGACGCGCACGGCGATCCCTTCCCGTTCGGCACCGGATCGGACGGCGGTCTGCTGCCGCCGTCGGTCCTGCCGCCCGATCCGCGAACGCCGATCGGGCCGGGCACGCTCACCTCGCTTCCGGGCGACGGAAACCACCTGGCGCTCACCATCGATGACGGCGCGAGCTCCCAGACCGTCGGAGCCCTCATCGATTTCGCGCGGAACACCGGTACGCGGTTCACCTTCTTCGTGACCGCCTACTATCCGTCGTGGACGGATCACCTGGGATCGCTACGGCCACTGGTGGATTCGGGACAGATCCAGCTCGGCAACCACAGCTGGGACCACCCCGACCTGACCAGGCTGCCGGCCGGTGCCGTGGCCGATCAGATCGACCGCGCGAAAGCGTTCCTGTGGAACACCTTCGGCACCGACGGCACGCCGTACTACCGCCCGCCCTACGGCCGCCACAACGCGATGGTCGACCAGGTCGCCGCCGATTCCGGCTACAGCGTCCCGGTCATGTGGACCGGTGATCTGAACGACGTCTCGACCGTCATCAACGAGGGCATGCTCCTGGACGCGGCCCGCCGCTGGTTCAACGGGCAGGCGATCGTCCTGGGCCACGCCAACCGCCCCACCATCGGCACCATCTACGGCCAGCTCACCGACATCGTCCGCGAACGCAACCTGACCATGGTCACGCTGAACGACGTGCTGATCCCGCCGCGCTGATCGTCTCGAACAGCGCGGGGTGCTGCGCTGCGAGGCATCGATTCGCCGGTGACAGCGCGCGTCGTGGACGGCATCGACTCTCGCACAGCGAGTTCGGGCCCGACTCGCGATCGCGTATCGGGCCCGACTCGTCTGCTCACACTCAGGCGACGATGTTCACCAGGCGGCCGGGGACGACGATGATCTTGCGAGGATCCTTGCCGCCCAGCAGTTCCGCGATCTTCTCATCGGCCAGGGCGATGGCTTGGACTGTCGCCTGATCGGCGTCGGCGGGGACGCTGATGCGGCTGCGGACCTTGCCGTTGACCTGGATGGGGTACTCCACCGAGTCCGCGACCAGCAGGGCCGGGTCGGCGGTCGGGAAGGGGCCGTGGGCCAGGGAAGCATTGTGGCCCAGGCGCTCCCACAGCTCCTCGGCGATATGCGGAGCCATCGGGGCCAGCATCAGGACCAGGGGTTCCACCACCGAGCGCGGTGCGCCCTCGGGGTAGTTCTTGGTCAGGTAGTTGGTCAGCTCGATCAGCTTCGCGCCCGCGGTGTTGTCCCGCAGGTTGGCGTAGTCGTCATCGACACCGGCGATCGTCTTGTGCAGCAGGCGCAGGACTTCGGGCGACGCCTCGGTGTCGGAGACCTTGACCTCGCCGGACTCCTCGTCTACCACCAGACGCCAGGCGCGCTGCAGGAAGCGGTGCGCGCCGACGACATCCTTGGTCGCCCACGGACGCGAGGTGTCCAGCGGACCCATCGACATCTCGTAGAAGCGGAAGGTGTCCGCGCCGTACATGTCGCACATCTCGTCGGGGGAGATGGCGTTCTTCAGCGACTTGCCGATCTTGCCGTACTCCTGGAAGACCTCGATCTCCACACCGGAGGTGTTGGTCCAGAAGAACTTTCCGTCCCGCTCCACGATCTCGGCGGCGGGCACGTACGCGCCACGCTCGTCGGTGTAGGCGAAGGCCTGGATGTAGCCCTGGTTGAACAGGCGGCGGTACGGCTCGTAGCTGGACACGTCACCCAGATCGAACAGCACCTTCTGCCAGAAGCGCGCGTACAGCAGGTGCAGCACCGCGTGCTCCACACCGCCGACGTACAGGTCCACGCCGCCGGGATCCTTCGGGCCGTGCTCCGCGGTGCGCGGGCCCAGCCAGTACCGCTCGTTCTCGGGAGCGCAGAAGGTGTCGGTGTTCGTCGGGTCGGCGTAGCGCAGCTGGTACCAGGAACTGCCCGCCCAGTTGGGCATGACATTGGTGTCGCGGCGGTACTGCTTCGGGCCGTCGCCCAGATCCAGTTCCACGTGCACCCAGTCGGTGGCCTTGGCCAGCGGCGGGGACGGCTCGGAATCGGCGTCGTCCGGATCGAAGGTGACCGGTGCGAAGTCCTCGATCTCCGGCAGCTTCACCGGCAGCATCGATTCGGGCAGCGCGTGCGGAGCGCCCTGCTCGTCGTAGACGATCGGGAACGGCTCGCCCCAGTAGCGCTGGCGCGCGAACAGCCAGTCGCGCAGCTTGAACTGGATCTTGCCGGTGCCGTGGCCGTTGGCCTCCAGCTCGGCGACCACCTTGGCCTTGGCGGCATCGATGTCCAGGCCGTCCAGGTAGCCGGAGTTCACCAGGGTGCCCTCGCCGCTGTACGCGCCCTCGGAGATGTCGCCGCCCGCGACGACCTCCACGATGGGCAGGCCGAACGCGGTCGCAAAATCCCAGTCGCGCGGATCGTGGCCGGGGACGGCCATGATCGCGCCGGTGCCGTAGCCGCTCAGCACGTAGTCGGCGATGAAGATCGGCACGCGCGCGCCGTTCACCGGGTTGGTGGCGTAGGTGCCCAGGAAGACGCCGGTCTTCTCCTTGTTCTCCTGGCGCTCCAGATCCGACTTGGCGGCGATCGACTTGCGGTAGGACGCAACGGCTTCCGCCGGGGTGTCCTCGCTGCCGAAGGTCCAGCGGGCATCGGTGCCGGACGGCCAGTTCGCGCCGGTCAGCCTGTCGACCAGTTCGTGCTCCGGGGCCAGCACCACGTAGGTGGCGCCGAACAGGGTGTCGGGGCGGGTGGTGAACACCTCGATGATGTCGCCGCCGGCCTCGAACTTCACCTGCGCGCCGCGCGAGCGCCCGATCCAGTTGCGCTGCATGGACTTGACGCTCTCGGGCCAGTCCAGCTCGTCCAGATCGTCGACCAGGCGGTCGGAGTAGGCGGTGATGCGCATCATCCACTGCCACAAGCGCTTACGGAAAACCGGGAAATTGCCGCGCTCGCTGCGGCCGTCGGCGGTGACCTCTTCGTTGGACAGCACGGTGCCCAGGCCCGGGCACCAGTTGACGATCGAATCCGTCTGGTAGACCAGGCGATACGAGTCGATCAGCGCGGTGCGCTCGGTGGGGGACAGGTCGGACCAGGAGCGGCCCTCGGCGGTGGCGCGGCGACCCTGCTCGAACTCGGCGATCAGCTCGGTGATCGGGCGGGCCTTGCGCTGCCCCTCGTCGTACCAGGCGTTGTAGATGCGCAGGAAGATCCACTGCGTCCACTTGTAGTACTCGGGATCGGTGGTCGCGAAGGAGCGGCGGCGGTCGTGGCCCAGGCCCAGCCGGTCCAGCTGACGCTGCATGGTCGCGATGTTCGACTCGGTGGTCACGCGGGGATGCGCGCCGGTCTGCACCGCGTACTGCTCGGCGGGCAGGCCGAAGGCGTCATAACCCAGGGCGTGCAGCACGTTCCGGCCGCGCATGCGGTGGAAGCGGGCGAAAACGTCGGTGGAGATGTAGCCCAGGGGGTGTCCGACGTGCAGGCCGGCGCCGGAGGGATACGGGAACATGTCCTGGATGAACAGCTTGTCCGCCGGGGTCTCGCCCTGCAGCGGGCCGACCGGGTTGGGCGCGTAGAACGTGCCGCGCTCCTGCCAGGTCTGCTGCCACTTGCGTTCGACGCGGCCGGCCAGGTCGGCGTTGTAGCGGTGTGCGGGAACGTCGCCGCCCCCCACCGCTGCGGTGGGTGTATCGGTTGCACGAGTGTCCTGCACGGTCCTGCCTTCGTCTAGCTGATCCCCGATAAGGTCGCTCACCAGGGTAAAGCGTGCGCACCCCAGGCCCCAAAAAGGGTCTGAACCTCGCACCCCCGACACGCTGCCACCTGTGACCTGCGCAATCCGGCCGCTGTGACCAGAGCGACTCGGTCCCTCGGCCTACCGGGTCGCGCCGCTGTGACTAGGGCGACGTGCTGTGGATAGTGACGCGCGCAACCTCGAGCCGGGGGTGCGGGGGAACCCGGCGCCCTGCGGAGTAGCCTCCACTGGGTGTTCGTGGTCGCGCTTCTCCTCTTCGTCCTGTCGGCGGTGGCCGTGGTCACCGGGGTGCTCGGGCTCACCGGAACCCTGCCGCCCAACCGCATCTTCGGCATTCACAGCGACCGCGCTGTCGAGACCGAGGAGAACTACCGGCTGGCCAATCGCGTCGCCGCACCCACCGGCATCGCCGCGGGCGTCCTGCTCGCCGCGGGCGGTGGAGTCGCCATGGTCGCGACCGGCGTGACCGCGTTCCTGGTTCCGGCACTGGCCGTGCTGATCGCGGTCTTCACCCTCGGTGCGGGCGCCGCGGCGGCGGAGAAGGCGCTGGTCGCCATCGCTCCCGCCGAGAAGACCGGCGGCTGCGGCAGCTCCTGCGGATCGTGCTCGCTGCGCGACACCTGCGCACCCGCGAACTGATCGGGCACCCGACGGCCGAGGCAGTCCCGCAACCTCGGCAGGTCCCGCAACGTCAGGCCGTGAGGTCCCGGCGCATCCAGATGTGCGGGATGCCCGCGTCCATTCCGATCTCCCCGTACGACTCGTAACCGAGCTTCTCGTAGAAGCCCTGCGCGTGCGTCTGCGAATGCAGCTCGACCGCTGTGAGTCCGCGTTCGCGACCACGCTCCTCGATGGCCCGGACCAGTGCCGCACCCAGTCCGGTGCCACGCGTCTCCGCCAGTACGGCCAGCCGCCCCAACACCCCCACCTCGCCGCGGACGACGAGTCGCCCGGCCCCGACCGGTTTCCCGTCGATCCGAGCCAGGAAGTGGTCGGCGGTGTCGTCCAATTCGTCGAGCTCCAGCTCCATCGGGACGTTCTGCTCGTCCACGAACACCCGGACCCGCACCTCGTACGCGTCCTTCAACTTCTGCTCATCGGCGACGGTGACGATCTCGATCATGCCCCCAGCATGCCCGATCCCGTCGGCTGCGCGGGCCGCGGCTCGACCGGGTACGTGAAGCGACGGTCGCGAGTTCGGTGTCGGCTCAGGGAGATGTGCCGAGAGCCTCGGAGGCGCCGGTGCACGGGGGCGGGGGAATGCTTTGCGAGAGCGGGCACCCCGATGGGTTGATGTAGAGGACCGTCAGCCGGACCGGCGCCGAGCCGGTGTTGCGGGCGAGGTGGGCGTGGTCGCGGCCGCTGGGTTCGCGGAAGCAGCGATAGGGGCGTTTGGTCACCGGGACACAGTCGGTGGCGGGGTGGTCGAGAGGGCCGCCGGTCACCAGGACCAGGAGGGTGCCGTCGTGGTAGTGCCAGCCGCTGTCACCGCCGGGGGCGAGGATGGTTTGGCGGAGCACGAATTCCCTTTTGCCCCAGGTGAATCGGGCCAGGACCCGGCTGGCGGTGCAGACCGCCGGGGCCGGGTTCGGGTGGAACTCACGTTTGGCGAACACCATGTCTCGAATCATTCCGCACCGGGACCTCGCAGTCCCGGTGCGGCACATGGGAAACGCCAGGGTCCGGCGTTGGAACAGCGTGTGACTCCGCGAGGGCGGGTGGCCCGCACCGGAGTCGGTAGGTCGCGTCGCCGCCGACCGGTCAGCCGATCAGTGGAACCGGGTGATCGACAGGTGTTGCGGCAGTGCGGCCGACGGAGTCGCGCAGGACCTCAGTGGTCGTCGTAGTGGCCGTCGTGCGCGGCGTGGCGGTGACCGTCGTGGAGGTAGTCGACGTGGTCGCCGTGCTGAACGGTGTCGTGGCCGCAGCCTTCGCCGTGTTCGTGGTCGTGGCCCTCGTGGGCGACATGGGAGGTGGGCTCGCACTCGTCCCAGTGGCCGTCGTGATCGCGATGCAGATGGCCGTCGTGGGCGTAGTCGACGTGATCGTCGTGGGTTACGGCAACGTGGCCGCAACTGGGGCCGTGCGCGTGGTCGTGATCAGTATGAACAGCATGTGCGGTGGTCACTAAAAGAATCCTTACCGAGGTCGGAGGGACTATCCAGCAAACTCATGCTGACATTAGCACTCACGCATCCGACCCCGAATTCGCTCCCCGGGACAGCGCCCGACGGTCCGGATCAGCGTCGGCGCAGGCGCCGGAATCAGCGTCGGCGCAGGCGCCGGAATCAGCGTCGGCGCAGGCGCCGGAATCCTCGGGGCCGACGGGATGCGGACCCCTGAGGCGGGAGGCCGACGTGCTTCGCGAACGCCGCCGCGTCGGCGGCAGTGGTGGTTTTGGGGCGGGTGGCGGCCCAGTCCATGAAGGTCGCGGTGAAGTCGGGTCCGCAGCCGTGGGCCAGCAGGGGGAAGCGGTTGGATACTTCTGCGGCCCGCTTGTGCAGCAGCGCATGCGCGGTCGCGGCGAGAGCGCCGACATCGAACCCCGGCGGCGCCGGAGCGCCTGCGACCAGCGCGCGCACCAACTCCGCCTGCTGTTCGGCCAGGGTGCCCGCGGCGGCCCTGTCCTGCTCGTCCGATCCGCGCGCGTGGTCGGTGGTCATGGGATGGCCGGGGTCGGACGGCGGGTGATGGTGGGCCGGTCGGCGGCGGTGGCTATGGCATTGAGTTCGGTGATCAGTTCTGTTGCGGGAGGGTAGTTTCCGTCGCGTTCGAGCATGAAGGGGACTCGACGCGCCGCGACCCCGGAGGCTGCGGTGAAGTCGGCCACCAGGGCGAGGACTTCGGCGGGGACCGGATGGACGTGGGTGTCGTGATAGCGGCCGCCGGATTCGTGGCCGCCCGCGATGTGGCAGTAGGCGAGTCGTTCGGTGGGGAGGGACAGCAGTTCGGTGAGGGGGTCGCGAGAACTGTTGCGGGCGTTGGCGTAGACGTTCGCGATATCCACCAAGAGGTGGACACCGGTGCGCTCGACCAGCTCGCGGAGGAACTCGGCCTCGGTGAATTCCGCGTCCGGCCACTCGAACAGGGTCGCGATGTTCTCCACCGCCAGCGGGACATCCAGTTCCCGCTGGGTGCGGGAGATGTTGCGGGTCAAGGCATCCAGGGCCTCGCGGGTCCGGGGAACCGGCAGCAGGTGCCCGGCCTCCACCCCGTTCGCGCGGACGAAGGCGATATGCTCACTCGCCAGCGGCGATCCGAGCGCCCGCGCGCACTCCGCCAAATGGATGACGCGAGACTCCTGGACGGGCTCCGCACCACCCAGGGACAGCGAGACGCCATGTGGCACAGCCGATATTCCGCGCGCGATCAAGGCGGAGAGTTCCTCGGGAACGACAACGCCGTCCTTGCCGCCGATGGCTTCCCGTTGCTCGGCCCGCTGCCGAGCGTCGAACGGCCATCCCCGCCATCCGGCCGCCCGGCGATCGCTCACTCCGCGGTCGCCGAGGCCCGGCTCGCCCTCGGTGTGGTGGCGCAGCCGGTCCGCTTCCCGCTGAGACCCGGGCCGCGCACTCGGCTGGGACGTGCGAGCGAGCGTCCCGCGCCGCCCCGTCTGCCAGGGCCGGAATCGTGCCCGCCGCTGTGAGCCGGACGCCGGGGGCAGCGCTTCCGCGATCACCTCGCAGAACCCGATGCCCTCCAATTCGGCGATGATGCCGCAGATTTCGCTGCGCCAGCCGACACCCACCGCGCCTTCCGGCAGCAAGGTCTCCCGGATCGGGCGGATAGTCGATGTCTCGTCGGCCGGTCGGCTCGATGTGCTGCCGGAGGGTGGGACAGAAGTCCCTTCGTGCGAAAGGTCCGTCGAGTCGGGCTGACTCGGTGCTCTGTCCGAGGGTGGCACCGGTGTCCTTTCCTGCCGCGAGGTCGCACGGCCCGTCGATCCGGGCGGCGTGCTCGGCGCCCGGTCGGGGCGGTGTGCGGGCGTGGTCATGAGCTACCGCAGCTACTGCTGCTGCTACTGCAACTACTGCTGCTGGAACTGCAACTGCTGCTACTGCAACTGCTGCCTCCACCACAGCTGCTACTACTACTGCCGCAGCTACTACTACTGCTCCCGCAGCTGACACCGCCACTGCCGCAACTGCTTCCGCCGGTGTAACCGCCACCGGTCCCGCCGCGAGGGCGTCGGGATCCACTCGCCCCACCGACACCGCCTGCCGTGTCCAGGGTTCCGATGGTGCGGGCGAGGCGTGGATCCACCAACCGCAGCACGTCCGGCCCGAAGAGGGCGACGCCCAAGGCTGCGCTGTCGGGTCCGTAGGCGGCATAGGCGGGGCGGTGCGCGGGAGCCAGATGGCTGTGGGTGCGGAGGGCTTCGTCGGCGGCGAGGCGGCCGCGCTGGGTCAGGCGCTGGGTGCGCAGGACGCGGCTGATGCAGATCAGCAGCACGATCGAGAAGAAGACGAGCCATCCGTACGGCTGGTCCGCGGACGCCTCCGCCGCGATCCGCGCGCAGCCGAGCAGCAGCACCGCCCACATCGGCAGCGAGGCCACCCAGAAGGCCCGTCGCTGCTTCGGTCCGATCATGTAGCCGCGCCGAATCAGCGTGTCGCGCAAGCGCTGTACATGCAGATGGGCGGCGCCGCCCAGGGCGATCAGATGCCGCCGACCGCGACTGAACAGGTAGGTCAGCAGGCTGCGCCCGACGGCTTCGAGCGAGGCCTCTTCCTCCGGACTCGGACTGCGCAGCGCCGAACCACTCGAATCGATGAGCTCACGCCCGCGCAGCAGCGCGACGGCGGCGAGCACGGGTCGGCGATCGTTGAAAAGCATCGCGGTCTCGGTCAGCGTCAGCGCGTCAGGTCCGATCGGCGCGGCACTCGTGGCGTGCACGATCTTGATCCGCCGCGTCAGGCCGTGAACGGTCGTGAGTATCGCCGCCACCACGTAGAACCCCAGGAAGAGCGGCCCCGGAATCCCCCACACATGGACTACTTCGGCGGTGTTCCCCGCGGCCCGCACCACCCCGTCGGCAAGCGTCATCCCCTTGACCATGCGATTCCCCCTCGCGAGTCGTCCCTACCCCTGGACCCTACTGGCACGGACCGCCACGCCACGGCCCGGCGAACGCGGATCACACTGAGCGGCATCGCGCGGGACCGGGGTTCGGGCGGTCCACTCACGGTCGCGGCCCGTTCCCGGCGCACCCGAGAGCGACCACTCGCAGCTGCCGTTGCCGCGTGCGGGCAGCGTCCGTCCGGCGGCTGCCGTCCATCGTCACCCGCCGCATCCGCCACCGCCGCCGCAACTGCTCCCGCAGCTACTTCCGCCACAGCTGCTCCCGCCGCTGTCCCCGCCTCCGGTGGAGCAGCTGCTGCCGGAACCGTCGGAGCCGCTGGATCCACCCGCGAGAGTGCCTGTCGCACCGGCCAATCCGGGATCGAGCGACCAGAGGGCCGCCGCGCCGAACAGCGCGATCGCGAGCGAACCGCTGTCGGGGCCGTAGCTGCTGTACGCCGGACGGTTGCCGGGGCGCAGGTGGCCGAAGCGGCGAACGGCGTCGGCGGCGGCGAGCCGGCCTCGGCGGGTGAGTCGCGACGGCCGCATCACCAGTCCGGCGAGGATCACCAGCACGATCATGGCGAGCACCAGGTACAGCACGGGCTTGTGGTTGGCGAGACCCGCGATCACCCGGATCAGTCCGAGCAACAGCACCGCACCCAGCGGCAACGCGGCGAGCAGGAACCCCCGGAGCTGACGCGCGCCGATCATGTACCCGCGTTTGGCCAGGGTGCGCCGCAGGTTCCGCACCTCGCCGCCGGTCGCCAGGGCCAGCTGCATCATGTGCCGCCGCGGGCTGGTGTGCAGGTGACCCAGCAGGCTGCGCGAGATCGGTTCGAGCGCGGCGTTTTCCGCCTCGGTCGGAGTCCGGGTGGGCGCGCCGGTCGAATCGATCAGCTGATAGCCGCGCAGCTGGGCCAGCGCGGCGAGCACCGGCCGTCGATTGTCGAACAGCATGGCGGTCTCGGCGGGGGTGAGCGCGTCCGCGGCGATCGGCGCTGCACTCGTCGCGTCGACGATCCTGGTGCGCTGGGTGAATCCGTAGGCCGCGGCCAGCAGCCCGGCGAACAGGTACAGCCACAGGAAGGTCGGGCCGGAGATGCCCCACGTGTCGGCGGCAGCCGGAACGGTCTTTCCGGCGAGGACGGTCCAAGGGACCATGGCGATTCCACCTCAGGTCATCCGATACTGATCGACATCAGTATCGCCCCGGGCCGGGTGCGGCGTTAATCCTCGAGATCCTGGGCGATTAGCCTGATTCGGTGCGATTTCTCAGCAAGTTCTATATCGACGGGTTCATTCTGTCGATCCTGGCGGTCTGCGTTCTCGCCAGCATCTTTCCCGCACGGGGTGAAGTCGCCGATGTGGTGAGCGTGCTGACGAAGGTTGCCATCGCATTGCTGTTCCTGCTGTACGGCGCGCGCCTGTCGGACCAGGAGGCGATCGCGGGCCTCAAGCACTGGCGATTGCACACCACCGTGCTGGCCTGCACCTTCATCCTGTTTCCGCTCGTCGGTCTGGCCGCGCGGGTGCTGGTGCCGAACATTCTCACCAGCGACCTCTACACCGGCGTGCTGTTCTTCTGCCTGGTCCCCTCGACCGTGCAGTCCTCGATCGCCTTCACCTCCATCGCCAAGGGCAATGTGGCCGGTGCGATCGTGAGCGCGACGGTGTCCAACCTGCTCGGCGTCTTCCTGACCCCGGCGCTGGTGATCCTGCTGATGAACACCACCGGTCAAGCGAAGGTGGACCTGTCCGCGATCGGCGACATCGTGCTGCAGCTGCTGGTGCCGTTCTTCATCGGCCAGCTGATCCGGCCCAAGATCAAGGACTGGATGGCCCGGCACGCGGAGCCGACCAAGCTGGTGGATCGCGGATCCATCCTGCTCGTGGTGTACTCCGCGTTCAGCGCGGGCATGGTCGAGGGCATCTGGCACGCGATGTCCCCGTGGCGGATCCTGCTGCTGGTCGTGGTGTGCTGCGCGATCCTGGCGCTGGTGCTCGCGGTGACCGCTTTCCTCGGCCGCGCACTGGGTTTCGAACGCGCCGACCGGATCGTGGTGGTGTTCTGCGGGTCGAAGAAGAGCCTGGCCACCGGTCTGCCGATGGCGACCGTGCTGTTCGCCGGTTCACCCGTCGGCTTGATCGTGCTGCCGCTCATGATCTTCCATCAGGTGCAGCTGATCACCTGTGCCGCGCTCGCACAACGCTGGGCTCGGACCGCACCGTGAGCGCGAGCACCCGGCTGTCCTCGTGTCGCAGCGGCCGCGCGCCCGCTCCGGCCCGAGATGCCAAGGCGCGCAGCACCGCCCGATCCGAAGCCGGATCACCGACCGCGATGCGGGCGCTCCCGTCCGGATAGCGCTTGGCCACGATCCCGGCATCGGCGAGGGCCGGTGCGATATCGCGCCCCGGTAGATACAGGAAGTTCGCGCTGCTGCGCGGCACCCGGATCCCACTGCGGCGCAGTGCCGTTCGCAGCAGTTCCCGCTCGGTCGTGATGCGCATGATCCGCTCGCCCAACTCCGACTCGGCCGCGTAGGAGGCCCGCACGGCCGCCACCGCGGTGGACGGGACGCCGAAGGGCAGCTGCAGCCGCTGCACCCGGCGCACCAGATCGGCCGACCCGAAGGCGTAGCCGATGCGCAGCCCGGCCAACCCGTACGCCTTGGAGAAGGTGCGCAGCACCAGTACGTTCGGGTGTCGTCGTACCAACTCCACGGTGTCGAGAGCGTCCGCCGCCCCGAGGAATTCGACGTACGCCTCGTCCAGGATGACCGGCACGGCGGCCGGGACCGCACACAGGAACGCCTTCAATTCGCTGGCCGGAACCACGGTTCCGGTGGGATTGTGCGGACGGCACACCGCCACCAGCCCGCTGCCCGCGTTCGTGGCGCGCGCCATCGCCCAGAGATCCTGGCGGCCGGTGGCATCGAGCGGCACCGGCGTGGCCCGCAGCCCGATCATGCCCGCCATGATCGGATACCCGTCGAAGGTCGGCGTCGCGTACACGAACGATGCCCCGGGCGCGGGCAACGCCTGCATGATCTGCATGGCCACCCCGGTCGCGCCGGAGCCCACCACCACCTCCTCCGGTCGCACGCCGATGTGCTCGGCGATGATCTCCGGCAGCCGGCGCGGCAGGAACTCCGGATAGCGATTCGCCTGCGCCAGGGTGTCGTCGAGCGCGTCCAGCACGGACGGCAGCGGCGGAAAGGGATTCTCGCTCAGGCTCAGGTCGTAGCGGACCCCGTCGAGCCGACGGTTCTCGATCAGGGTCGAATCATCGTGTCCCGCTTCCAGTTCCGCCGACCGCAGGCCGGTCGGCCAGTGCACCGGGGCGACCATCCGGGCGAGCGGGCGCGGCGCGGCCCCGACCGGCTCGGCGGGTGGCTCGTCCCCGATCGGCCTGCCGGTCATCGCGCCGCTCCCCACCGCACCGCGGCGGCCCCCGCGAAATCACCGGCGTGCGCGAACGCCGCCATCAGCACGACCGACCCCTCGGCCAATCGCCCCGCCCGGTTCTCGGCGTCGAGGGTGACGGGAATGCCCGCGGCGAAAAGGTTTCCGCAGTGGTCGAAGGTGTCGGGATGTCGCTCGGCGGGCAATTCCAGCGCGTCGTGCCAGTTGCGCAGGAACAGCCGATTGGGCTGATTGGTGACCAGGGTGTCGATATCGCTGCTCTTCACCCCGATCCGCTTGCACACCGCCTGCGCGACCTCCGGAACCAGCCGGTTTCCGCGCGAGAACACCTTGGCCACTTTGGATTCGGAGAAACTCACGCACCCCTGTCCCTCGCCGGGCTCCCAGTACTTGCGCTCGGACCCGGTGCTGAAGTCCATATCCCCGGCGAACTCCGGATAGGTGCGGCATTCGATATCGAGAATGGGCGCGCTGTTGTTCTTCACCAGGAGCCCGACCCCGCAACCGTCCCCCGGCACCGGAGCCTGGGCGAGCTTTCGGATATCGGGCTGCGTGAAGACCGGCCCGGCGCAGTTCTGCGAGCACGCGATGAGCGCGGTGCGCGCGTCGGTGGTCTGCATGATGGTGCGGGCCAGCCACATGGCGTGCACGAAGGCCGCGCACCCGCCGTTGTGCAGGTCGAAGACCCAGCGGGGCTTCATTCCCAATCGCCGTGCGACCTCGGGGCCGGAGCCCATCACCGGATTGTCCGGAAGCTGGGTGTGCGTGATCAGGATGTCGATATTCGAAAGTTCTTCGCGCCCATGACGTTCCACCAGCGGTGCGACGGCGCGCTCGACCATGTCCACCGCGGTTTCGTCGCGACTCACATGGTGGCGGCCCTTGGGCGCGCGGAACATGACGTTCTTGGCCATCCGATCGGAGCGCGAGAACTGGGTGAAGTACTCGGTGCCGACGGGATCCCCGGGCAGATAGCTCGCCACGTCGACCAAACTGACAGGCGGCGTCCGAAGGGCGGGATCGGTGAAGTCCATGGCGCACAACTCATTTCTGTTCCGGCTGGTCGAGCATCCAGCCGGGTTTGATGGGGAGGCCGTGCGCGGAGCGGTATTCGGCGATGGCCTTGAGGTTGTCCAGCTCCAGCTGATGTCCGGCGGAGAACATCTCCCAGAAGTCGCCGACCCAGACCTTGCGGCCCTCGGGCGCGGCGTCCGGGTAGGGGTTCTCGTCGTAGAACGGATGGTGGCAATTCGTCCACAGCACAACCGAACCCGGCTTGTCGAAGACCACCTGCGCGTCGACGATCCGGATCAGATAGATCATCCACAGGTGCTCGCCCTGATCCCACGCGCAGTGGTAATCCACCGTCATGGCATCGGGATTGGCCACGGTCCGGGTGAAGATGCGGGTGTTCGGGCCCAGCCGGTCGAACGACTCCCACAGCCCCGGCGTTTCGGTCTCGACGAATCCGCGCAGGCTGTAGGTCCACTCCTCCAGCGATCGGGTGTCGGCGAGGTACTCGTACAGGTCCCGGGGCGGCGCGTCGATATAGCCCTGGACCGGGCAGTACTCGCCGAAGATCTGATCGTGCGGGTACACCGATCGGAGCATGTCGAGGATGACCGGGGTGGTGGCATCACGATCGGAATTCTCGATGCGCAGCAGTCCCGGCACCCCGTCTTCGGGGATGTCGCTGAGTGCGGGCAGGGCGCTGGTGGTCACGATTACCTCCTGGGAGCCGTCAAAAACGGTGTGAACGGCGGGAATTCGTCGGGATCGCACTCGACGGCGATGAACGACGGACCGGGGCTGTCGACGCAATGCCGCAGTGCCGCATCGAGTTCGGCCGGGGTGGCGGGTGCGTGTGTGCACAATTCCGGGAACATGGCCGCCATTCCGGCGCCCGGATGCGCCGGCCGGAATCTGTTGAAGCTGTAGCGATCCCCGTAGTACACCTGCTCACGCGTGATGCACATGGCGTGCGCGTTGTTGTTGAGAATCACGAAGGTGATCGGCAGCCGATGCTCGACGGCGGTGTGAATCTCCATGCCGTGCATGAAGAACGCGCCGTCACCGGCGATGACGAAGGTGCGGCGCGAACCGCCCCCGGACCGCTCGCGCCGGGCGAACGCCGACCCGATCCCGGCCCCGAACGCGTACCCCATCCCGCCCATCCCCAGCGCGACCGTGAAGCGGCCGTCCCGGGGAAGTCGCAGGTGGTGTACCACCGCGGCGCCGGTGTTTCCGGCGTCCGCGAAGACATCGGCCTCGGGAGGGAGAGCCGCGTTCACGGCGTCTACCACCTCCCGATACCGCAGGCCCGGGCCGTCCGAGGTCGGCACGGTCAGGGGAGTGAGCGCCGCGTCGCGCATCGGAGCCGGACGCAGCGGCACGACTCGGCCGGGCGCGTCCGCGGCGGCGGCGAGTTCCTCCCGCAGTTCGGCGAGCGTGCGGGCGAGGTCGTTGCTGCGGGCGTGCGTCGAGGGCAGGAAGGGCGTCTCGGCCCCGATGCTGGCGATGGGCACGGACTCCAGGCAGGTCTCGAGTCCGGCGCGCGCGGTGACGGGCATTCTGGTGCCGATCAGCAGGCACAGCGCCGCACCGCGGATCGCATCGGTGAGTTCGGGGTGGCCCATGCTGCCCGCGACGCCGCAGAAGCCGGGATCGGCGTGGTGGTAGACGTCCTTGGCGTCCGGCGCGACGCCCACGGCGGCATCGAGCGCGGCGGCGAACCGGGCGAGTTCGTCGCGGGCGTCGTCACGGGCGATCTGATCCCCGGCGATGATCACCACCTTGCCGAGGGCGTGCGCGTCGCGCAGCGCGTGCCGCACCCGCCGCACCCCCTCGACATCACGGCGGTAGCCGCGCACCGGCTCGGTGAACGCGGGCGCGACCAGGTCGGCCTGCTGAACATCCTTGGGCAGCAACAGCACAGAGGGGCCGCCGCGCCGGGCGGCCGCGACGGCGCGTTCGAGGTGAGCGGGCAGGTCGGCGGCCGTGCCGACGCGGGCGCAGTAGCGCGTGATCGGCGAGAACAGCCGGACCGCGTCGAAGGAGCCGGCCTGCCCACTCGAATCCTGGAAGGCGCCCTTGCCCTCCAGGACGGTGGGGGGTTGCCCGACCAGGGCGAGCACCGGAACCCGGGAGGCGAAGGATTCGGCGAGTCCGGCGACCAGGTTCACCGCGCCCCCGCCGGAGGTCGCGCACACGACACCGAGTCCGGCGGTCGAACGGGCGTAGCCGTCGGCCATCGTGGCGGCCGAGAACTCATGGGCGGCCACGACGGCGGTGAGCTGTGCGCGATGATCGAAGGCGGCGTCGTACAGATCTTCTATGTTCGCGCCGCCGACCCCGAAGATATGTCGCACGCCCATCGCGGAAACCGCTCTGACCAGGTGGTCCACCACACGAGTTCGGTTGTGCATGGGCGGCTCCCTTCGGTACCCGACATGAGCTGCGCGAACTGTCGTTACCCGGGATACGACTCCGAGCGCTCGGCGGTTCAATCCGCCCGCTCGCCTCGCTCGCCGAGGCGGAGTTCGCATCGAGTCTTGCCATGTATGTATACGTCTACGTATAGTTGGCTCATGCCGAACAAGACGATCTACGTATCCGATGAGGACCTCAAGCTGTTTCAGCGCGCGCAGGAGCTGGTGGGGGGCAATCTGTCGGGCGCGATCGTGACGGCGCTGCGGCGTTTCATCGAGCTCGAGGAAGGCCGCATCGAGGGCTACGACGAGGTGGTCCTCAAGGTCGGCAAGGACGGGGTGCGGCAGGTTCGCTTCTCCGGCTCACTGCTGGCCGAATGGCACCAGATGGCCAACGAGCGCATCGAGGACATCCGGGTGTACCGCACACGCAAGGGCGCGTTCGCGGTGCACAGCCACTTCTCCAACTGGTCCGAGTTCCCGGCGGACACCAACCTGCTCAAGGACTGGCGGCAGTGGCGCCGGTTCCTCGGTGTGGGGGAACAGGATTGGGGCGATTTCTCGCTCGAGGTCTTCGATTCCGTCGGGGAGCTCGAGGGCAAGATCCCGCACCGCCTCTACGTCCGCGTCGTCGACGCGACCGAGAACCCGACCGTCGAGGATCTCGACATCTGACCCGAAGGCTTTGCCGCGCACCTGAATCGATGGACCCACCCAACTGAATCAACAGAACAGCAAGCGCTTTGACCGCACGCCTCGGCGGTCACGGCTCAGTCGACGCATGCATTCATGCGTACTCATATATGAAACAGGAAAGCCATGAACCATGCACGATGCCCGGCCATCTCGGTCGCGGGCCTCAGCAAATCCTTCGGCGAGCAGATCGTGCTCGATCGCATCGATCTCGAAGTGCCGCAGGGCAGTATCTTCGCCCTGCTCGGCCCGAACGGCGCGGGCAAGACCACCACCGTGCAGATCCTGTCCACGCTGCTGCGCGCGGACAGCGGCGAGATCAGCGTCGGCGGTTACGATCCCGGTGCGGATCCGGACGGCGTGCGCTCGGTGATCGGCGTGACCGGCCAGTTCTCCGCCGTCGACGAACTGCTCACCGGTCGTGAGAACCTGTTGCTGATGGGCGACCTGAATCATCTGCCGCGCAGCGAAAGCCTCGGTCTGGCAGAGGAATTGCTGCGCCGATTCGATCTCGCCGACGCGGCCGACAAGGTGGCGAGCGCCTACTCCGGCGGCATGACCCGCCGCCTCGATATCGCCATGACCCTGGTCGGCGATCCACGCATCATCTTCCTCGACGAGCCCACCACCGGGCTGGATCCGCGCAGCCGCCGGGTCATGTGGGACATCATTCGCGATCTCGTCGCGGGCGGCGTCACCATCTTCCTCACCACCCAGTACCTGGACGAGGCCGATCAGCTGGCCGACCGGATCGCCGTCCTGCATCAGGGCCGACTGGTCGCCGAGGGGACCGCTGATCAGCTCAAACGGCTGGTCCCCGGCGGCTACATCCGCCTCGATTTCACCGAGCGCGCCGACCTCGAGTCCGTGGCGCGGGCGTTCGGCGGGGCCGCGCAGGTCAACGGCGATCTGACGCTGGCCATCCCGAGTGACGGCGGCGTGCGCGCGGTGCGCGAGGTGCTGGACCGGCTCGACGCGGTCGGCATCGAACCCGATGGATTGTCCGTGCACACCCCCGACCTCGACGACGTCTTCCTCGCCCTCACCGGCGCACCCGATCAGGAGATCGCGCGATGACCACTTTCGCCCACACCCCCGAGCAGACCTCACGCACCCTGCATCGGCTCGCCGACGCGAAGACAATGCTGCGCCGGAACCTGTTGCACGCCAAGCGATATCCAGGTCTGGCCGGTGGCATCATCATCATGCCGGTGGTGTTGCTGCTGCTGTTCAACTACATCTTCGGCGGCGCGCTGGAGAAGGCCACCGACGGCGTGAAGTACATCGACTATCTGACCCCCGGCATGATGCTCATGATTCCGGCGTATATCACCGTGGGACTCGCGGTTCTGGTCGCCACCGATATGACCAAGGGCATCGTCAACCGGTTCCGCACCATGCACATCTCGCAGACCGCCATGCTGACCGGCCACGCCGTCGGCTCCTGGATCCAGGGCATGTTGGGCGTGACGCTCATGACCCTGGTGGCGCTGCTGCTCGGTTTCCGCTCGCATGACGCCGGCGTACTGGAATGGGTGGCCGCGTTCGGCCTGATCGGGCTGCTGGTCTTCTCGCTGAACTGGCTGGGCATCGCCTTCGGGCTGGCCGCCAAGACCCCCGAGAGCGCCTCCAACCTGCCCATGCCGATCGTCATGCTGCCCTTCCTGGGCAGCGGTCTGGTGCCGACGGGCACCATGCCGAACGGGGTGAAGCAGTTCGCCGAGTACCAGCCGTTCTCCTCCATCACCGAAACCCTGCGCGGGCTGCTCATGGGC
Source organism: Nocardia jejuensis NBRC 103114 (assembly GCF_001613145.1). Taxonomy (GTDB): domain Bacteria; phylum Actinomycetota; class Actinomycetes; order Mycobacteriales; family Mycobacteriaceae; genus Nocardia; species Nocardia jejuensis. The sequence continues at coordinate 97,622 of NZ_BDBU01000021.1, read as the reverse complement.
ACCGAAATCGGCCACAACGGACCGCTGGCGCTGGCCTGGTGCGTGGTGATCGCGCTGGCCGGATTCTTCTGGTCCACTTCGCTTTTCAAGCGCCGCACGCACTGATCGACGCCGCGCGACGCGACGACGGCACACCCGGACCCGGGTGTGCCGCCTTCGTGCGTTCGGGGTCGGGCGGTCAGTGCGTTCGGGTCGGGCGGTCACAGACCGGCCGAGAGCAGTACCTTGCCCGCGGAATTTCGGACCTGCACAGAGGTCAGCTGTGCCGCGTCGACGGAGGTGGTGCCGTCCGGGGTGAACTCCTGACCCGGTTTGGCCGTCCACTCCGCGAGTTTGGACTGGGTGCCGTCCTCGCGCACCACCCACAGCGACAGCTGCCAGGCGTACAGCTCGCCGTTGGGCGGGTACGTGCAGATCATGTCCACGCGCGTCTGACCGTTCACCGCCAGCACCTTGAAGGTGGCCACGATCGGGGTGTCGACCTGCGGTTGCAGCGGGCCCTCGGCCACCACCTGCTGGATCGTGGTGCTGTTCTGCCCGGCGAGCGAGGCCGTCACCGGCACCGCGATCAGGACCGCCGCCGCGGCGGCCGCCACCGCCCCGCCGACGGACCACACTCGCCCCCGCCGCCGTCGCTTCCGGGCCTGTTCGGCCAGGCGAGGCAGCAGCTGTTCCGGCGGCGGGGGCACCGCGGAGGGCGGATCCGGTTCCGCGGCAAGGGAAAGCGCGGTCTCCGGATCGACCATGGCCAGCAGCCCGGGCAGTCCGGCCAGCTTGCCGACCGCGACGCGGCACTCCTCGCATCCGGCCAGATGCTCCTCGTACTCCCTGCGGTCCTCCCGGGCGAGAGCGCCGAGCACGTAGGCCCCGTCCCAGGTCGTGTAGCCGTCGCAGAGCTCGTTGCCCGCGGTCATCTCGTCACCCCCATTTCCTGCAGCACCAAGCGCAATGCCCGCATGCCGTAGTGCATACGGGATTTGACCGTGCCTTCCGGGATCTCCAATTCCTCGGAGATCTGATGTGTGGAGAGCCCGCGGTAGTAGGCCCGCACGATCACATCGCGGTGATCGATGCTCAGCCGGGCCAGCGCGTCCGCGACCAGCCAGCCGTCCAGCGCCCGATCGGTCTTGTCGGGCTCGGACTGCTCCGGTGGATGATCGGTGCGGAACTCGCGGCGGCTGCGCGCGCTGCGATGCTCGTCCACTGCCAGGTTACGGGCCACCGTGAAGAGCCAGGCCCGCGCCGAGGTCGTGGACTGATCCAGGATGTTCGGCCGCTGCCAGGCGCGCAGCAGGGTTTCCTGCACGATGTCCTCGGCGCGGCCCGGATCTCCCACCAGGCCGTACGTGTACCGCCACAGCGCCGCCGCGTGCTCCTCGTAGAGAACCCGCAGCAGTGCCGCCTGGTCGTCAGTCATCGCCCGCTATTCGACGGGTGCGAACTGCCTGCGTGTGATCGGCCATACCGGATCCACGATTCTAGTTGCGATTCAGTTCGATCGGATGCGTGGCCAGCAGAGACAAGGGAAGGGGCTGGCGACGCAGAACATGCGCCCACAGATCGACTCGACCCGCGAGCGGGTCGCTGGGCAGCGCGGACAGGACTATCCAGTCGCCGCGATCGAGCTCGCCCTCCAACTGGCCGAAGGTCCAGCCGGAATAACCGGCGAATACCCGGACGCCTTCGACCAGTGGCGCGATCGCATCCGGATCGGAGTCCAGATCCACCAGGGCCACCCGACCGTCCACCCGCCGCAGGCCGGCGACTCCCGCGAAGGAGGTGCCCGTTTTCACGACCGCGAGACAGCGCGCGGTGTCGCGGCCCACCGGACCGCCGATGTACAGCGCACGCGGCGCGGCCGCCAGCTCCGACCAGTTCGGCAGGACGTCGTGCACCGCCGTCTCGCTGGGCCGGTTCAGGACCAGGCCCAGGCTGCCCGCGTCGTTGTGCTCGAAGATGTAGACGACGGTCCGCCGGAAAGCCGGTTCCTCGAGATCGATCGCGGACACCAGCAAAGTGCCAGGACGTATCACCTGGTCCTCGTTCCGGAACTCGCGACGAGAACGGTCGCCGTGATCCTCTGCGCGCGCCACCACGCCATCATCGCACCGTCGCAGGGGATTTGCGGTGCCAACTTCGAGCCCTGCGCATTTACGCCGCACGCGGCTAGGGTGACGACATGGAACGTCCCGAGGTGATCCTCGAGAACAGCGATGCCGTCTACGACTTCTACCGCGATCACCGGCAGAATCCGATTCAGGCCAAGGCCGCCTACTGGTTGCTGAGCAGGGGCTACCGGCCGCGCATCTCGTACGCGCCCGGAGCCCGGGAACGGCTGCGTGCGTTCATCGCCCAGGGACGTCCACTGCTCATCTCGATCAACCATCTCTCGCAGCTGGATCCGTACACGGTCGCGGCGACGGCCTGGGGCAGCGTATTGCGGCCGGTCATCGGCCGGACCCGGGTGCTGGCCAAGGACGAACTCTTCGTCGAGGACAAGCAGCGCCGGCGCATCGACATGATGGGCGGCATTCCGGTGTTCCGCGGCAAGGACCACGGCCTACGCGCGGTGAACGCCGCAGGTCAGCGCATGATCGATGTATGTGCCGAACGCATGGCGCGCGGCGACGGGGTGGCGGTGTTCCCGGAGGGCACCTGCAATCTTGTGGATCCCGCGCAGGTGCAGCAGGTCGGAACCGGCATCGGGCACATCGCCTTCCGGGCCAAGAAGCTCGGCGCGGATCCGGTGCTGGTCAGCCTGGGGCTGAGCTACGGGCCGCGCGCGGATCCCACGGTGGAACCGACCAAGGAGCAGGCCAAGTCGGCGTCCTTCTACTTCGGCGTCCCGGTGGGGGAACTGCCGACCAAGCCCGCCGAGGTCACCCGCATCGTGCGCGACGAACTGCAGACGGCGCTGACGGGAGCGGTCGCCGCGTACTGATCGGCGCTACTGCTGCGGCAGGTTGAGCCGCTGGCGCGACCACTGCGGGACCAGCGCCAGGTACTCGGGCCGCGCTTCCACGAAGTGGTGCACCATGGGGCACATCGGCAGAATTCCGAAGCCCTCGTTGCGGGTTCGGTCGAGCGCGCCTTGAACGAGCTTGCGACCGTAGCCGAGTCCCTCGAACTGCGGGTAGATCTCGGTGTGCACGAAGGCGCGTTCGTTGGCGGTGTCCTGGTAGGACGCGACACCGGCCAGTTGCCCGTCGATGTACAGCTCGAAGCGATCCAGTGCGACGTTCTTGCTGACCTCGATCGACTCGTTCGGCTCACTCGGCATGGGTTCGACGCTAGCCTTTTCGCCCGCGCCTATTTGTCCGTATTGACGATCGTGCACCTCGGCGTGTCGCAATTGTCATGTCGCGGCGCGGCCGCAGGTGCCATGCTGCGGCGCGGCCGCTGGTGACATGCCGCGCCACGGCCGCGGTGTCATGCCGCGCCACGGCGGTGTGAGCCGGACAACCGCTCCCCGACGGACTTTCCGTAACCACAGGACCCAGACTGTGTAGGTGACCGACCGCCCTCATCGAGTGATTCTCGCCCCCGACAAGTTCAAGGGATCGCTGACCGCCGCGCAGGTGGCCGCCGCGCTCGCCGCGGGAATCGGCCGTGCCGCACCCGACATCGAGATCCGGCAACTGCCGGTCGCCGACGGTGGTGACGGCACCGTCGACGCCTTCCTGGCCGCCGGCTGGGAAAGGGTGGACCTCGAGGCCCCCGGCCCGACCGGCATATCCGGACCCACCGCCTACGCGGTGCGCGAGAACACCGCCGTCATCGAACTCGCCGCCGTCGTCGGCCTCGCGAAACTGCCCGGTGGACAATTGGATCCGCTGGGCGCAAACACCTACGGCGTGGGCGTCGTGATCGCCCACGCCCTGAACCGGGGCCTGCGTGAGATCGTGCTCGGCCTCGGTGGCAGCGCCTCCACCGACGGCGGCGTCGGCATGCTGCAGGCCCTCGGATTCCGCTTCTACGACGAGCTCGATCGCGAATTCCCGGCCGGGCGAGTACTGCTCGGCGACGTGAACTGGATGGACCACAACCGCCTGCACCCGGCCCTGGCGGACACCCGCATCACCCTGGCCGGCGATGTGGACAACCCGCTGCTCGGACCCAACGGCGCGGCGGCGGTCTACGCGCCGCAGAAGGGGGCCGGGCCCGGCGAGGTCGCCACTCTGGAAGCGGCCCTGACGAATTGGGCGGGTCTGCTCGGCCAGGCCTGGGCGGACAAGCCCGGCGCGGGCGCGGCGGGCGGCACCGGTTTCGCGGCGATGGCGGTGCTCGGCGCGGTGCCGCGCCCCGGCATCGAGGTCGTGCTCGAACTCGTCGATTTCCCGGCCCAGCTGAGCGGCGCGGATCTGGTCGTGACCGGTGAGGGGTCGCTGGACGCGCAGAGCCTCAACGGCAAGGCGCCCACGGGTGTCGCGAATGCCGCACGCGGCGCGGGCATTCCGGTGGTCGCGGTCGCGGGGCGCCTGCAACTGACGCCCGAGGAACTGCGCTCGGCAGGATTCGAGTCGGCCTACGCCCTGTCCGATCTCGAACCCGATCCGGACCGCAGCATGGCCGAGGCCGCCGCGCTGCTCGAGCGAATCGGCGAACGCCTCGCCGGGGAGCACATCAACCCCTGACGCACGGAGACCGAAATACGAGGTAGGCCGCCATGATCCGCTCGCCGGTAATCAGGGCGAGGCCAACCGACCTGACTACGAACACCTGTATCCGCCGCCCTATCGGACCTGATCGACCAGCGTCGCGGGGGCCGGTGTGGTCGGGTGGCCGAGTAACTGGTGCTTGTGTCTGTCGCCCCAGGCCTCGAGCGGCCGCAGGGCGAGCGCCAGTTCCTCACCCAGCAGGGTGAGCGAGTACTCCACGCGCGGAGGGATTTCCGGATAGATCTCGCGATGGACCACGCCGTGCGCCTCGAGCTGCCGGAGGTTCTCCGCGAGCACCTTCTCGCTCACCCCGTCCAGCATCCGGCGGATCCGCCCGAACCGCTGTGGGCCCTCGCTGAGCACCCACATCAGGTGCAGCTTCCACTTCCCGCCCACCACGTCGACGGCGACGGACATGCCGCACACCTCGTGAACCGCGTCACCCTCGAGTCCCACCGCGTCCTCCTGACCAGATTTCGAACCTCCAGGTAAGCAACCCCACTCGAACGTGCGGTCTTCCCGCCGCTGCCGGGCCCGGCCACGATCGAATCCGGCGCCGACACCGACCACGCACGATTCGAAGGGCACACCATGTCTCAGCAGCAGAAATCCGTCACCGTCATCGGGCTCGGCCCGATGGGGCAGGCGATGGTCAGGTCGTTCCTGAAGGCCGGCGTCGAGGTGACCGTCTGGAACCGCAGCCCCGAGAAGGCCGAGGCCATGGCCGAACTCGGTGCGACCCGAGCCGCCACGGTCGCCGAGGCGCTGGACGCCAACGAGGTCGCGGTGCTCAGCCTCACCCACTACGCCGCCATGTACGACGTGCTCGGGCCGGTCACCGATCGGCTGCGCGGCAAGGTGATCGCGAACCTGTCCTCCGATTCCCCGGGGAAAGCGCGCGAGGGCGCGGCCTGGGTGCGCTCGCACGGCGCGGAATTCCTCTCCGGCGGCGTCATGTCGGCGGGCGACGATATCGAGCATCCGGCCTCGTACATCTTCTACAGCGGGCCGCGCGAGGTCTTCGACGAGCACGCGCGACTGCTGCTCCCGCTCAGCCCCCAGGAGTACCTGGGCGCGGATGACGGTCTGGCACAGGTCTTCTACCAGGGCCTGCTCACCATCTTCCATCCCTGGCTGCTGGCCTTCGACCAGGCGACGGCGATGATCGCGAAGTCCGGGCACGATATCGCTCGGTTCGTGCCGTTCGCGGTGCGCTCGAGCGCCGCGTTCCCCCACTTCATGCAGGAATTCTCGGTGGCGAACCAGAACGGCGGCTGGGCCGATGTGGCGAGCCTGAAGATGATGGACGCCGGTGCGCAGCACATCATCGACGCCAGCGCGGAGGTCGGAGTGGACGCCACCTTCTCGCGGACGGCACAGGAGTATTGGCGCAAAGCGGTCGCCGCCAGCGCGGACGCGGGCCGCGCGGTCTCGCCCTTCGAACTCCTGCGGGATGGATCACCCGCGAAGTGAGTACGCCTTCTCGGGCCGCGCCGCCGGAATTCTCCGGTGGCGCGGCCCGATCCGGTTGTCGTTCAGACGGTTCCCGGCAGGGTGCGCAGGCACAGGAATTCGATCGCGGCGGCGTAGCCCTGGATGCCCATCCCGGCGATCACGGCCGTGGCGATCGGGGACACGTAGGAGTGGTGCCGGAACTCCTCGCGGGCATGCACATTGCTGATGTGCACCTCGACGATCGGCACCTCGGGGATGACCAGCGCGTCGCGCAACGCCACCGAGGTATGGGTGAGACCGCCCGGATTGATGACGATCCCGGACTCGGCGCCGCGCGCCGCGTGGATGCGGTCGATCAGCGCGCCTTCGTGATTGGACTGGAACGCCACGACCTCTCGATCGAAGCGCGCCGCGGTCTTACGGCACAGCTCCACCACGTCGTCGAGGGTGTCGGAGCCGTACACCTCGGGCTGGCGGGTGCCGAGCATGTTCAGGTTCGGACCGTTGAGCACGAGGATCGGACCGGCGGGTTCAGCCATGGGGTCACTGTATCCGCCGGTCCGGGTGTTCGGTGTGTGCGTGTGCGCCGGAGATTCAGAGCCCGGCCGGGCCCTCGGAGCGCAGGTCGTCGACTTTGCGCATTGCGGAACGCAATTCCTCCAGCCACTCCTCGGCGTGCTGGCCGGCCAGCTTCACCGTCCAGGCGAGCGCGTCGGAGCGGGACCGGGCGACCCCGGCATCGACGAGGGTGTCCAGCACCTTGCGCTCGGGCTGGCGCAGTCGCGTCATGACCGGAACCGCCAGGTGGGTGAACATGATTCGCTCGCCGCCGACCAGTACGCCCCAGGCCACAGTGCGGCCGTAGCGGCCCTGGGCCTCCTGGGCGATCTGCATGCGGGCGGGCCGGGTGGATTCCCGGAAGCGGGCGATGAGCCCTTCGACGGTGGCGCGGGAAACGCCGTCCGGTGCGCCGGGCGGGCTCGAATCGGCCGGAGCCGGGTCTTTGCCGGACTCGCCGGACTCGCCGGGTTCGGTAGCGGGGAGGGGAAGTTCGCCGAGCACGACGATTTCGTCGCGATCGATTTCGAGGGTTGCGGGACCCGTGAACCAGTCGGCTGGCAATCTGCCAGCGAACCAGTCGGCGGCGTCTGCGGGGTCCGGAAGATCAGCTTGTTGCCAGCCGCCCGGACGCCCGAATCCGTGTCCGCGATGTCCGTGTCTCATATTGGTCACTCTCGCTCACTGCATGGAGTTGTAATGCTGATTACAAGATTACGTCGATTCTTCGCAGCGGGATTGCGCTCTGGGAGAACGGGGTTGGGATGAACCGGTCCACGGGGTGTCACCAGTGCGAACTACTCGGTACGGAACGACGCGAACGCGCCGGCTCCGTAACCGACCGGTGATCATGTAACTGGTCCCTCTCGACCAAAATCGGCACTATGGTGGTGCGGAGTACGAACACGCCTGGTGGAAAGGTGAGACCGCGGGGCTTCCGCACGCGGTACCGTGGTCCTGTTGCTGATGTGGCAAGAGTGAAGAGTGGGCGATATGGATGTGTGGGGATCCCGCCGCTTCCGGATACGCGGCGCCATCGTGCTCGCGGGCGTCATCGCCATCGCGATCGCGATGGGGTCATGCACTTTTCGGGAACGGACGACGGGCGCGGAAGCAGTCGTGGAACGGTTTGCCGCACTGCTCGACAAAAAGGACTACGACGGCGCAGCGGGACTGACGTCGTACCCGAGTGGTGCTTCGGCAACGCTGAAGCAAGTTTTCAGCGGACTCGATCCGGGTAAGCCCGATTACGACCTGGCCCAGTACATCGGGCTGGACGGCACCACCGGACTCTTCAGCATGACCGCCGCCTGGAACTTCGGCGAGAACCGCAACTGGAAGTACGACCTGCAGGGCACCGTGCGCAAACTCAGTGTCGGCTGGCGCATCTCCTGGGATCCGTCGATCATCATGCCGCAGCTCGACTCCAAGCGCACCGCGAAACTGGTGCGCACCTACGCCGTTCCGTCGCCGGGTGTCAACGACATCGTGGGCGCCCCGCTCATGGCCGAGCAGACCATCAATGTCATCAAGCTCGATCCGACGAAGACCGGTGATCAGGTCGGGTCCGCCAACGCGCTCGCTGACGCCATCGAACCGGTCGCCCCGCTCATCACCGGAGCGGCACTGATGCAACAGGTGTCGGCCTCCCAGGGCAAACCCGTCGTCGCGGTGAATCTGCGCGACGGCGACTTCAACATCCTCGAACCGCGCATGGCCTCGATTCCCGGTGTCGTCATGGAGAAGCAGCCGCGGCTCATCTCCACCGACCGCCGCGTGTGGTCACCCATGCTGGATTCGCTCACCAAGGTGTGGCAGGACAACCGCGAGAAGCATTCCGGCTGGGGCGTGCAGCTGTTCGAGCCCGACGGCAGCATGGTCACCCAGCTCGTCGGCGAACAGGGCCCGCCCGGACCCGATATCGCCGCGACCATGGATCAGCGTCTGCAGCGTGCCGCCGAGGACGCCGTGGTGAGCGTCGGTTCGCCCGCCTCGATCGTGGCCATCCAGCCGTCCTCGGGCGCGCTCGTCGCGGTCGCGCAGAACAGTCAGGCCAGTGCGCACGGATCGGTCGCCTTCACCGGGCTCTATCCGGTCGGCGGCATGATCGAGCTGTTCAAGAACATGGCCGCGGTCGCCAAGAACAAGGCCCCGCAGGACGTCTCGGTCAGCGATGCCGGCGAGGCGGCCAACGCGCTCGGGATCGGGATGGACTTCAAGGTGCCCGGCCTCGACGAGACCACCGGGCGCCTGCCCACCGGCAAGAACGGCGCGGAGAACGTGAGCCGCGGCAATGCGGCCGACTCGCTGCTGGCCAGCCCCTGGGGCATGGCCATCGCCGCGGCCGGCATCGCCAACGGTTCGGTGCCCAAGCCGATGATCGCGATCGGTCAGCCCGCCACCACCGAGGCCGAACTGCCCGCGCTCACGCCCGAGGTCACCGACCGGCTGCGCACGATGCTGCGTGACGGTGCGGCGGCTCCGGAGTTGGCCGGTCTCAACCGGTATCAGGGTGTGCAGGCCTTCGCCGCGACGGCGGGGCCGAACGGCTGGCTCGTCGCCACCATGGGTGACCTGGCCTTCGCCATTCACATCGACGACGTGGACAGCGCCGATATGACGGCCCGGATGGCGGCGCGACTGCTGCAGGCGCTCGCGACCCCGGACTAGCGGTCAGCGCAGCGCCTTCATGGCCACGCGCCAGCCGAGCAGGAACAGCGCCAGCACGGTCGCGGCGACGATGACGAAGCTCAGGGCCACGCCCTGACCGCTGACCGCGCGCAGCAGCATGCCGCCGATCAGGGTGGAAAGCCAGATGATCACACCGGTCGGGCGGAGTCTGCGGCCATCGAAACGCTTTGCGGCACTGGCGCCCTCGCGCCCGGCGGCGACCGCGACGGCGATCACCCAGCCCACTACCAGTCCGGTGGCGAACGGCCACACCGTGCGCAGCAGTCCCACCGCGACGGCCTCGTCGTGGCTGCGGCGCCCGATCGCGCAGAACACGATCACGAGCACGGCATCGACGACGAACGGAACCAGTTTCTTCACGCGCACACTTTAAATGCGCGCGGCCCGAGCGCTCGTGCCGGGACACCCGTCGGGCTTCACCGCGGAGAACCCGGATGAGGATTCACCGGCGCATGGGCGCGGGTCAGACGCCCGGATTCTCCTGGGCTGGTGGGGGATTGGGGCGCACCAGCGGTATGCCGCGCTGCTGCTCGAACTCCTGCTCGTACCCCGCGTCCTCGGCGTGCGGCTTGCGGAACAGGAACAGGAACACGATCCAGCCCACGATCGCCACCAGGATGAAGCTGACCAGCCGGTAGAGGAACGCGGCGGCCACGGCCTGCGCCGCGGGCAGTCCGGCCACCGCGGTCAGCGAGTAGATGAGCGTCGCGTCCACGTAGACGATGCCGCCCGGCGCCAGAGGAATGGTGCCCACGGCCTTTCCGGCCGCGAAGACCAGCATGAGCCCCGCGATCCGCGGCTCGGCCCCGACCGCGTAGCAGGCGAAACCCAGGCAGGCCACATCGGACATGCGGTGCACCACGGCCCACATCGCGACCAGCGCGCCGTCGCGTCTGCCCAGGTCCACCGACTCGAGCTGGCCCAGGATCTCGGCGACCTTGCCCATGCCCTCATCGGCGGGCCGGTGCCGAATCCGGTTGACCAGCTGCAGGATTCGCCGCAGCACGCCCTCGATGCCGCCGGGGTGGCGGGAGATGAAATTGAACGCCCAGATCAGCAGGACCACCGCGCCCAGCCACAGGATCACCTTGGTCGGGCCGATCCGGTCCCCGGCCAGCATCGCGCCGACCACGCCGAGCACCGCCAGTCCGGCGGCCGCGACCACGCCGGACATCACCAGCTGCCAGGACGCCAGGATCGGCGCCGCGCCCCACCGTCGCATCTGCCGATAGGTGAAGGCGGTCGAGAAGACCTGCCCCGCGGGCAGCGTCAGCGCCATTCCGGTCGAGCCGTAGACCACCGACACCGACTTGCGCTGGCTGACCTCCACGCCGCCGGCGTGCAGCAGTTGTTTCTGGATGCGGCCGTATCCGCTCATGGAAATCGCCTGCATCCAGACCGCGGCCACCACCCATCCCCAATGGATTTCGGTGAGGTTCTGCCAGGATTCGTGCAGTCGCGGATAGAGATATGCGCCTTCGGAAATCAGCAGCGCCACGAGCGCGACTCCGATAACCCATTTGGCCCACCAGAACCTGCCGCGGCGCGCGTTCTCCGCGGGCGGCGCTGGTTCGCCGGCCAGGTCACCATGGGCCGTCACGTCGTCAGCCTAACGAACCGATTGTGCCCTCGTCTTCATCCGCAGGGCCCATACTTTCCTTGGGCCAGGCCAGACGGGTTTTCCGCCGACGGCCGCGGAGCTGGACATCTTCACCGGTCACCCAATGGAACTGTTCGGAACGGTCCGCGAAATACAGAGCGCTCGACGATGTCAATACGCGTTCGGGACGATCTTTCGCGAGTTCGGTCAGACGTGAAGCCTCGTTGACCGGGTCGCCGATCACGGTGTATTCGAAACGATTCGCCGCACCGATATTGCCGGCCACCGCGAGCCCGGCCGAGACGCCGATGCCGATATCCAGCCCCTGCACCTCGCGCAGGGCTTCGCGCAGCTCACGGGCGGCGGCCAGGGCCGCGGTCGGTGCGTCGGGGCGGTCCAGCGGCGCACCGAAGATGGCCAGGGCGGCATCACCCATGAATTTGTTGATCAGGCCGTGATGCCGGTCGATCACATCGACCACGACGCGGAAGAACTCGTTGAGCAGGTTGACGACCTCGGTCGGCGGGCGTTCCGCCGCGGTCGCGGTGGAACCCACCATATCCACGAACAACACCGCGACGAATCGGGTTTCACCACCGAGTTCGGTGCCGTAGTCCAGCGCTCGCCGGGCAACATCCTCACCGACGTGCTGGCCGAACAATTCCTGGAGTTCACGGCGTTTGGCGGCTTCCCCCATCATTCGGTTGAAGCCGACCTGCAGCAGGCCGATTTCCGAACCGTCGAAAACTTCCACCTGAACATCCCGGGCGCCTTCCTGCACCCGGTCGATGGCCTGGCTGAGCTGGCGAATCGGATCGGAAATACTCGAACCGGTGAGCATGGAAAGAGCCAGTGCCTGCATGATCACCACACCGCAGAGCAGCAGAATCGAGACCGCCAGCGACTGCGCGGAAAATTGCACTCGCGAGGAAATCTGCGTGACGCACAGCAGCACGATGGCAATCGTCGGGGCGAAGGTGCCCATGCCCCAGGTCATGGCCATCCGGGTGCCGACACCCGGGGTCAGGGAGTGGTCGAACGCGCCCATGGTCAGCGCCTCGGCGGCGACCGGTCGCAGAATTCGCTCGCCCAGCATGTAGGTGAAGCCGAAAACGATGGTGGCGGCCATGCATTCGGTGACGATCACCGCCGCGGCCAGCTGTCGATCGCGCACGATGATCAGCGAGGCCAGCACCGCGCCGCCCACCAGCCACAGCACCAGGTGCAGGATCGCCTGCCGCAGCGGAGCGTGCAGCGCGGCCATCTGTTCCTGACGACTGGGCGGGCCGCCGCGCAATTGCCAGCGCATGACCGGCCGCAGCATGAGCGCCGAGGAGGTCACGCTCAGCACGCCGCCGACGGCGAAGACCAGTGCCGGAATCAGCAGCCCGGTCTGCCGTGTCGCACTCGTGCCACCTTCCGGAACGGGCAACCCGTACTGGATGAACGCCCACACCAGGACAGCACCGAACGCGTTGGCCGCGAGCATCGATGCGAGGTACAGCGGCCAGCGGGTTCGCATGGTCTGTTTGACCGCTTCCAAGGGCGCTGACACGATCACCAATCTAGCTGCACTCGGCTCTCGCGCTGGAACTGCGCGCATGTGGAGAACCCGGCAATGTGGGCCGGAGCCAGTAGGCTCGCAGCGTGAGCGAGGTCCAGGCAACGTCTGCACAATCCGGCAAATCGGACGGGGTGCGCCGGCCGGGTTCGAATGCCGATGCCGCGTCGGTACATCCGTTCGTGCGCAGAGCCTCCGAATGGTCATGGCGGCTGCTCATCATCCTGGCCGCCGTGCTCGCGGTGGCCTGGCTGGCGCATCGGCTGTCCACCGTCACCATTCCGCTGTCCATCGCGCTGCTTGGCGCCGCGCTGCTCGCGCCGCTGGTGGACATGATGCAGCGACTCGGGGTGCCCCGGTCCCTGGGCGTGTTCGTCGCGCTGATGGGTTCGCTCGGACTGCTCGCCGGAATCATGACCTTCGTCGTGGAACAGTTCGTGGTCGGCGTGCCGCAACTGTCCGACGAGTTCAAGGACAGCGTCCACAAGATCCAGGACTGGCTGATCAACGGGCCGCTGCACCTGAGCACCGAACAGATCCGCACCGCGGGCGACAATATCCTCAAGACCGTCGAATCGAATCAGGACTCGCTCACCAGCGGCGCGCTCACCACCGCCACCGTGATCGGCGAGTTCTTCACCGGGACGTTCCTGACCCTGTTCATCCTCATCTTCTTCCTCTACGGCGGGGATCAGATCTGGACCTTCATCACCCGGATCGTCCCGACCCCGCAGCGCGAGAAGGTGCGCACCGCAGGGCGTCTGGGCTTCGGAACGCTGACCGGATTCGTGCGCGCCACCGTGCTGGTCGCGGGCGTGGACGCCATCGGCATCGGCGCGGGCCTGGCCATCCTCAATGTGCCGCTGGCACTGCCGCTGGCCTCGCTGGTGTTCATCGGCGCGTTCATCCCGATCATCGGCTCCTTCCTGGCCGGATCGGTCGCGGTGTTCATCGCGCTCATGACCAAGGGTTTCGTCACCGCGCTCATCGTGCTGGGCATCACCGTCGCGGTCATGCAGCTGGAAGGGCATGTGCTGCAACCACTCCTGATGGGGCGCGCGGTGCGCATCCATCCGCTGGCCGTGGTGCTGGCCATCGCGGTCGGTGTGGTGCTGGCCGGAATCGCGGGCGGTCTGCTCGCGGTCCCGTTCGTGGCCGTGCTCAATACCGCTGTTCGTTCGCTGCTCGCGGATTCACCCGAGGAGCTGTACGAGGATCTGAACACCGGAGATCCGGACAAACCCATGTACAGCGCCGAACCGGACCGCGATCCGGACCCGGACAGGTTCGAGGTGCCGGTCCCGCACCGGGTGGAGCTGTACCGCAACGAGAGCGGCGATCCGCCCGACATCGCGAAGCCCGCCGGTGACACCGCCGACTGATCCGGCCCATGCCGGCTGAACCCGATCCGGACGAGGTCGCCACCGCCCCGCTGTGGCGGGCGGCGCAGGCGTTCCGGCTGGTCACCCTGCTGTACGCGGTGGGGCAGCAGATCGCGTCCGCGCCGCACTACACCAATCAGCAGCTGAGCTGGGTGCTGATCGCGCTGATGGCGGTGTGGTCGGGGGTATCGGCGGTGCTGTTGTCGCAGTGGCACTTCCGGGATCTGGCGCGGGTGCGGACCGCGGTCGTCATCGGCGATCACGTGGTGGTCATCGCGCTGATCTTCGCGACCCGGCTGATCGCGGATTACGACTGGTACCACGGACATCAGACGCTGCCCACCACGTTGTGGGCGGCCAACGCGGTGATGTCCTCCGCCATTCTGTGGGGTCCGCTCGGCGGCATCGCCTCGGGTCTGCTGATCGCCACCGCCGTCATCACCACGCGGGCGCAGTGGGAACTGGACGTGTGGCGCGACGCCACCGCGCCCGTGCTGGTTTCGGTCGGGCTGGCACTCGGGCTGGCCTCCAATACCGCGCGCCGGGCGCAGGAGCAGTTGCAGCGCGCGCTGCGGCTCACCGCCGCCACGCAGGAGCGCGAGCGTCTCGCCCGGGAAGTGCACGACGGGGTGCTCCAGGTGCTCAGCTACATCACCCGCCGAGGTAGCGAGATCGGTGGTCCCACAGCCGAATTGGCGCAACGGGCAGGTGAGCAGGAGGTGGCGCTGCGGGTGCTGATCTCCGAACAGGGGCATCGGGCCGATCACGGCGGAGCCGAGACCGACCTGCGCCCGCTGCTGACCGCGCAGGCCAGCCCCTCGGTGTTCGTCTCCACGCCGGGTGAGCGGGTTCCGATCGGGCGGTTCGAGGCCCGGGAGATCTCCGCCGCCGTGGCCGCCGCGCTCGCCAATGTCGTGCAGCACGCCGGACCGGGCGCGAAAGCCTATGTGCTGCTGGAGGATACCGGTGACGAGCTGATCGTCAGCGTTCGCGACGACGGGCCCGGCATTCGACCGGGTCGGCTCGCCGAGGCGGAAGATCAAGGGCGGATGGGGGTTTCGCGGTCCATCCTGGGGCGTATCGCCGCCATCGACGGGACCGCGCAGCTGCTTTTCGAGACCGGCGACGACGGGGCGGAATGGGAATTCCGGATACCACGCAAGCAGTGGAGGTAGCGATGTCCGACAGCGCGGAGCAGCAGACCGCCGCGAAGATCTCGATCATGGTGGTCGACGACCACCCGATCTGGCGTGACGGGGTGGCGCGCGACCTCGCCGAATCCGGGTTCGACGTGGTCGCGACCGCCGACAGCGTGGGGGCGGCCGGTCGGCGCGCGGCGGCCGTGCAGCCCACCGTCGTGCTGATGGACATGCATCTCCCCGACGGCAACGGGGCCGACGCCACCGCCGAGGTGCTGCGGGTGTCCCCGCACACCCGGGTGCTGGTGCTCTCCGCGTCCGCCGAGCGCGACGACGTGCTGGACGCCATCAAGGCCGGGGCGACCGGCTACCTGGTCAAGAGCGCCTCCGCGACCGAATTGCTCGACGCCGTCCGGGCCACCGCGGCCGGTCAGGCCGTGTTCACCCCCGGACTGGCCGGGCTCGTCCTCGGTGAATTCCGGCGCATCGCCAACACCCCCGCGGAACGCGACGAACCGCATCGCCCCGCGCTGACGGATCGGGAAACCGAGGTGCTGCGCATGGTCGCGAAAGGGCTGGCCGCCAAGCAGATCGCCACCCGGCTCGGGCTCAGCCACCGCACGGTCGAGAATCACGTGCAGTCCACGCTGCGCAAACTTCAGCTCGCCAACCGGGTGGAGCTCACCCGGTACGCGATCGAGCAGGGCTTGGAATGACGGGTGGGATCAGGGATTGCCCTGATGCGCGGGTGGGTCGTTCGTCGCTAACCTCGAAGCATGGGTGGATCTGAATCGGCGTTCCTGCACAAGACTGTCGCCTCCAGCCCAGCCGCGGTCGACAACTCCGCTGTCGTCGGCGACCGGGATCTCCGGGTGTCGGACATGGAACGCGAACATGTCGGGCGACTGCTGCAGCGCGCGGTCGGGCTCGGCATGCTGTCGCTGGGGGAGTTCACCGAACGGATGGACACCGCGCTCGCGTCCAAGACGCGCGGTGAACTGAACTCGGTGCTGGTCGACCTGCCGGGCATCCGGCTCGCCGGTCAGCCCGCGCCCTCGCACTTCGCGAACCCGCAACCGCGGTTCCCGCACGGGCAGCCGCATTTCGCTCAGGGCCAGCCGCATTTCGCTCAGGGGTCGAGTGCTCAGGGGCAACCCTATTTCGCGCACGATCGGCAACCGGTCGCCGCGGCGAATCCCGGCAACGTGATCCGCGCGCGCCTGTCCGGCGTGGAGCGCAAGGGCGTGTGGCAGGTGCCGCCCACGCTGATCCTGAACAACTACCTGGGCAGTGCGCGCCTCGACTTCACCCGGGCGATCATGACCACCCAGGTGGTGGAGATCCAGGTCAGCGACTTCTGCAGCTCGATCGAACTGATCGTGCCCGCCGCGGCCACCGTCGACATGAACGGTCTGGACCTGATCGGCGCGAGCGCCAACAACAAGGTCCGCACCGGCCCGCCCTTCGGCCCGCTGCACCTGATCGTGCACGGCACCGCGCGATTCAGTTCGATCACCGCCAAGCATCCCTTCGGCACCCACTGGAAGCGCTTCCTCAACGGGGCGTGAGAATCCGCACTCCAAAGCGCGTCGGTGACAGCCGGTTCCGCCGAGTATCGTCAGCGCATGGCGGCAGGCGGCACGGTGGACACGGCTCCGGAACCACTACACCGAGCCGGTCGCGGTGAACCGCTGCTGCTGTTGCACGGGGTCCTGCTGACCTGGCAGTCCTGGATTCCGGTGCTGGACGATCTGGAACACGACCACACCGTGCTGGCCCCCACCTTCCCCGGGCACTGGGGTGGTCCGCCCGCCGCGCATCCCGCCACCGTGACCGGCCTGGTCGACTACGTCGAACAGCTGCTCGACGAAAACGGCTGGCCCACAGTGCATATCGCCGGAAACTCGCTGGGCGGGTGGATCGCGCTGGAACTGGCCGCTCGCGGCCGGGCCCGCTCGGTGACGGCCATCGCCCCCGCCGGCCTCTGGCGCACCCCCGCCGCCGCCGATTCCCTGCTGCGCAAATTCCGCGCCTTCGGCCCCCTCATCGGCCTCAACGAGGACCGCACCCCCGCGGTCCCGTCCATGCTCCGCCCCCTGCTGGTCCCGCTCCTCGCGCACCGCCCCGCCATCGTCCCCAACCACCTGGCCAAGGCCATGGCGGCGGCCATCCCCAACTGCGACATCACCGACGAACTGGCCGAAGACCCTTTGCTCCCGACGGGTTTCCCCGGCCTGGCGGCCCTCACCGTCCCCACCACGATCCTGCTCCCCGAGCACGACCGCGTCCTTCCGCCCCATGTCTACCCCGACCTCACCCGCACCGAAACGATCGACGTCCGCCCCCTCCCCGACCTCGGCCACGTCCCGATGCTCGAGAACCCCACCCGCATCGTCACCGAAATCCGATCCACCATCGCCCGGGTGGGAAGCACATCTCACTCGGCCTGACCGGCCGGCACCACCCATCGCACGGGCTGCCCGGAACGGTCGTCCTGCGACGCGTAGGAATCGACCCCGGTGCGAGTGTTTCTACTCAAGTGGTGCGAACGGTTCCGCGCGAGCATTGCTGACATGAATACCGCCATCGATCCCCTCTTGATCGCACGGTTGTCGAATCAGTTCGGTTCGCTCAGCGAGCACATGGGCGTTCTCGGCCGTGATCTCGAACTTCTCCGCTGCCAGGTGGTCGCCGAGCGCGATCGTGGCACGGAACCCGCTGTGGCGGCCGGGTCGCCGGGTGCGGCGTCCGCTCCGGTTCAGGGCCCGGCCGCATCCGTTTCGGGCACTGCCACGTCGGATTCACCGGCCGATCCGCCGGTGCCGCCGATCGCCGGTCCGGTCCGGGTGGGGCAGGTCGCCGCAGGGAGTCCTCGGGCTCCGCAGGCAGGCGCGCCCATGGGCGGGATGGCGGGGCCGGTGCCGCCCGTGCCGGGACATGGTCCGGCGGGATCGGCGCCCGGACAGGGTTCGGTCGCAGGGGTGCAGGGGCAGGTCTTTGCCGCGGGGCAGGCGCCGCCGGTCGGTTACCCGGGTGGGACGGGGGCGTTGCCGCCGTATCCGCAGCCGCCGCGTGATCCTCGATCTGCCGGTGCCGCAGTGGGTTACGGGGCTCCGCAGTGGGCGGCGGGGAATCCGGGGTATGTGGGCGGGAATCCGCGGTACGCGGGTGGGGTTCAGCGTCCGCAGTATGCGGGGGGTGGGTGGCGGCCCGCGCCCACGCCGGTGCGGCGGGCGCCGTGGTGGCAGCGGGAAGGCGTGATCAGCCGGGTGCTGGCGGTGGCCGGGGTCGGGGTCACCCTGATCGGCGTCGTGATGCTGCTGGTGCTCGCGGCGCAGGCGGGGATATTCGGGCCGGTGCCGAGAGTGATTGCGGGAGCGGTGTTCTCGGGCGTGCTGGTGGCGCTCGCGGCTCGGGTGCACGGCCGGGCGGGTGGACATGTCGGTGCGGTCGCGCTGGCGGCGACGGGTATCGCCGGGGGATACCTGGATATCGTCGCGGTGACCTCGATGTATCACTGGTTGCCGTCGGTGGTCGGATACGTGGTGGCGCTGGGGATCGCGGCGGGCGGGGTGGCGCTGGCCATGCAGTGGCGGTCGCAGGCGCTCGCGGTGCTGGTGGTGCTCGGTGCGGCACTGTTGTCACCGGCGGTCAGCACCGAACTGGTGATGCTGCTGTCGTTCCTGATCGTGCTCCAGATCGCCGCCACGCCGGTGCAATTGGTGCGGGACTGGCCGTTCCTGCACGTGGTGCGGACGCTGCCGGCGGTGCTGGTCACCCTGCTCGCCGTCGCGGGGGCGAGTCTGGGTTCGGAATCGATCGGCCTGCGGTTGCAGGTGCTCGCCGCGGCGATCGCCATTGCCGTGACCGGTGCGATCGGCGCGGTGCTCGTCGGGCGTCGTCGCCCGGGTGACGTCACGTCGTCGCTGACCTTCGCGGCGGCCACGGTTCCACTGCTCGCCGCGCCGATGATGTTCGAGCGGACCGGGGCGACGATCATCGCCGGTGCGTTCGCCGCGGTGCTGCTCGGTCTGGCCATGGCGCCGTGGACGCCGAAACTGGGTGCGCGAGCCGGGATTCCGGGTCACCTGACCGTGGTGGCAGCTGTGGCGGGATCGTTCGCCCTGCTCGAGGCGTGTGTCGCGGTGAGCCGGGTGCAGACGCTGTCGATCGCGCTCATGCTGGTGGCGCTGACCTTCCTGGCCGTGGCCGGGCAGCGGCGCTCGACGCTCACCGCCGGACTCGGTGCGGCGTTCGCGGTGCTCGGTGCGCTGGCGTTCCTGGACGTGGCGAGTCCCGCCATGCTCTCGGGTCAGGGTGAAGCCGAAGCGCACCTTGGTGTTTCGACGGCGCTGGCCGCCGTCGCGACACTCGCGGCGCTGGCCGCTGCCCTGTGGTGCGCGCGCCGGCTCGGCCTGGTGGATCGGGAATCCGACGGGACGGCCGTCGGGGTGGTCGGTGGTCTCGCCGCTCTCTATGCCGTGACCACACTGTTCGTCTCGATCGGGGTGGCCACCGGTAGTTCCGACGGCTTCCGGGCCGGGCACGGCCTCGCCACCGTGGCGTGGATGGTGGCGGCGACGGCGAGCCTGCTTTTCGGCCTGCGTCGTCTCTCCCACACCCCGCAGCAGGCGAAAGTCGCTCTGGCAGCCGGACTTCTGGTCACCGCCGCCGCGCTGGCCAAGCTGTTCCTGTTCGACCTGGCCACCCTCGACGGTCTCCTGCGGGCCGTGGCCTTCCTGGTCGTCGGCGTCCTGCTGCTGCTGGCGGGCACCCGCTACGCCCGCGCGTTCGCCGAGGCGGCGGACCGCTCGGGTAGCGCCCCGGCGAACTAGGGCGGGAGTGTCGCGTTGCGCGGGGCTACCCAAAGCACTGTTGCTGCGCGCCACACGTGAGTACGGTCGGGTGCGTGAGCGGCGACTGGCGCGGGGATCGGATCGGAAGCGCGCTACGTGGAGAGAACCCTACGGTCATGCGGCGCCTCGACGCGGGAATCGCGGTGATCGGGGATGTGCAGTTCCTGCCGGGATATTCGGTGTTGCTGACCGACGATCCCGCCGTCGAATCGCTCTCGGAACTGCCGCGCGGACGTCGCATGGCCTTCCTGTCCGATATGGAGCGGCTCGGTGCGGCGGTCGAACAAGCCTGCCGCAAACTCGATCCCGCGTTCCGCCGGGTGAATCTCGAGATCCTGGGCAACACCACCGCCTTCCTGCACGCCCACATCTGGCCGCGCTACGACTGGGAGCCAAGCGATTTCGTCACCGGACCGGTGTGGATGTATCCGAGCGACCTGTGGAGCGACGCGCGCTACGCCCTCGGCAAGCGACACGAGGCGGTCCGCCGCGCGATCGCCGGGGAACTGATTCCGCTCGCGGACTGATCCCGCCGGAGGACGTACGAAAACGCCCGGCGGGGAAGTGATCCCGGCCGGGCGTGGTCGATATTCGCCGACTCAGTCGCGGTTCTGCCGACGGAGCAATTCGTTGACGCTGACGGTGCGGCTGGGGGTCTCGGCCCCGCCGCGGTGCTTGCCCTCGTCGTCCTCTTCTTCCTTGTCGGCGCGCCGCCGCGCCGAGCGCAGGTCCGACATCCACTGCTCGATGCTGCCGCGACCCTCACCGGTCGGCGGCTGATCCTCGACCGAGTGGTGGGTCGGATGCGGTTCCTCGGCAACGGGTTCCGGCGGCGAGGACTCGGAGGGATGCGGCTGGTACAGCTGAGCGCGGGTCGCCGGATGCGGTGCGACCTTCGCCCCCGGGGGCGGCAGCACCCGCTCGGCTCCGATCGGCGGCGACACCCGCTCGGCTCCGGCCGGAGGCGGCGTCGAATCCGCCTGCGGTGCGGGCGAAACCGGCTGCGACACCGACGGCAGCGTGCTCGAACGGTCTCCGGCCGACGGCGGAGTGAACGCGCCGTCCCGAGCCGTGCTGTCCGCCACCGGGTTCGGCGGCGGCACCGCGTCCGAACCTCGATCGGCGGGCGTGACCGGCTGCGCCACGGTGTCTTCGGCATCCGGATCGTCGAACGGCGTCGGGGTGTTCGGGGCCGCCGCCGGTTTCGCAGGGGCGCGCCAGCTCAGCGGCGCCTTCGCGGTCACGGGCGGTGCGGCGGGAGCCTCGAAACCGCTGCCGGACTGTGTGATCGGAGGATTCGGCGGATCGCCCAGCAGCGAGATGAAGTCGGTGGGCTTCCTCGGCGCAGGCGCCGGTGCAGGTACCGGTGTGGAATCCGATTCCGGAGTGTTCCCGGAACCGGTGCCCGACTTGGTGAAGGCGGGTCCGGTCGAGGTCGACGGCGTGACCCCGGTGCCCGGGCGCGCGAGATCCTCACCAGCGGTGGAACGCTGGACACTCTCCGCCGGAGGCCGTGGAGCGCTCGCGGTCCCGGTGGCGCCCTTGGCCGAATCGGTACCGGCCACATTGTCCAGACGCTGGGTCGGGGCCTCGCTGTCGATGGAGATGTTCCGCGCCGGGCGCGGTTTCCGCGACGGCCGGGCCGGCATGGAACCGTCCGCCATGATCGGAATCTGCATCGTCACCGGATCGGTGATCGGCGTGGTCTTCACCAGGTCGACCACCTCGCCGCCGCCGGGACGCTCGTCGTCCAGGATCGGCTCGCCGAGTCCGACCTTCTGCTGGATCCGCTTCATCCAGGCCGGAGCCCACCAGCAATCGTCCCCGAGCAGCTTCATGGTGGCCGGCACCAGCAGCATGCGCAGCACGGTGGCGTCGATGAACAGCGCCGCGACCATGCCGTACGCGATGTACTGCATCATCACCAGATCCGAGAACGCGAACGCGCCCGTCACCACCAGCAGGATCAGCGCGGCCGCGGTGATGATCCGCCCGGTCTGCGCGGTACCGGCCCGCACCGCCTCGGTGGTGCTCGCACCCTGGGTGCGCGCCTCCACCATGCGGGAGAGCAGGAAGACCTCGTAGTCGATGGACAGGCCGTAAATGATCGCGATGATCAGCACCAGCACCGGCGACATGATCGGCTGTGGCGTGAAATTGAGCAGGCTCGCGCCGTGACCGTCGATGAAGATCCAGGTCAGAATGCCGAGGGTGGACCCGAGGCCGAGCGCGCTCATCAGCGCCGCCTTGAGCGGCAGCACCAGTGAGCCGAAGGTCAGGAACATCAGGATCGTGGTGACCAACAGCACCAGCCCGATCATCAGCGGCATGCGGTCGAGCAGCGAATTGACGCTGTCCATCATCATGACCGGCTGACCGGTGACCATGACTTCCGTGCCGTCGGGCACGTCCATCGAGCGCAGATAGGCGACGGTGTCGTCGGCGGTGTCCTGGACCGTGGCGTCGGTGACCCACACGTTCGAGCCGTTCGGCGGTTTGGCCGGAATGCCGAACTGTGCGTTCTTCACCAGTCCGGGAGCCTGATTCGCCTGCTTGAGAATCGCGCCGATGTCCTTGGAATTATCGGTGACGATCACCAACTGGACCGGATCGGACTTGCGCAGCGGGAAGAGCTCGTCGAAGTGCTCCTGCGCCACGCGGGTCACGTTGTCCGGCGGCAGATAGGTCTCGCTGATGCCACCGAACTGCAGGTTCTTGACCGGGATGATGAGCAGCAGCAGGCCGATGGTCAGGGGTATGGCGACCTTCAGCGGGTGCTTCATCACCCACGCGGTCATCTTGCCCCAGAAACCGTTCTCGACCTCGTCGGCGGTCTTGGTCCGGCGAATCCACTTGAGGCCCAGCGCGTCCACGCGCGGACCGAGCACGGCGAGCATGGCCGGCAGCACGGTGAGCGCCGAGATCATCGCCAGCAGCACCGCGGCGATGGTGCCGTAGGCGACCGACTTGAGGAAGCCCTGCGGGAAGAGCAGCATGCCCGCGCTGGCCGCGATGATCATGGTCGCGGAGGAGGTGACGGTGCGACCCGCGGTCATGACCGAGCGGCGCACCGCGGCGCGGGTGTCGTAGCCCTCGGCCAATTCCTCACGGAATCGGCTGACGATGAACAGGCCGTAGTCGATCGCCAGACCGAGACCGATCATCGACACCACGGCGGAGACGAACGAGTTCACCTCGGTGAACTTGGTCAGTCCCATGATGATGCCGTTGGAGGCGAGAATGGTCAGGCCGCCGATGATCAGCGGCAGCGCCGCGGCGACGATACCGCCGAAAATGAAGAACAACAGCAGTGCGACAGCCGGAATCGCCAGCAATTCCATGCGTTTCACGTCGCTGGCGATGGTGTCGTTCAGCGTGAACGCGATCGGCTGCAGACCGGCGACCTCGACCTTGATACCGGGAATCCCGAAGGAGTCCTGGACTTTGCCGTAATTGCGCAGCATGTCGGTGTCGTTGTCGCCCTTGATGGCGACGGTCGCGAATCCGAACTTCTTGTCCTTGCTACCCGCGACATTCGGAATCCACTGGCCCTTATCGGTTTTCCAATAGGCGCCGTTGACTCCGGTGATCTCCGGATAAAGCTTGGGCAGGTTGTTCAGACTGTCGACGACCTTCGCGCTGAACTCCGGATCGTCGATGGTCTTGCCGTCCGGCGCCGTATAGAGCAGTACGACATCGCTGTTGTGATCGCGGCCGTAGACCGAATCCTTCAGTTCCGCAGCCTTCGTCGACTGCGACGTGGGATCGAACCAGCCGCTGGAGCTGAGATGGTCTTCCAACCCGAGCCCGAAGACTCCGAGCCCGAGCATGCCTGCCACCACCACACCGAAGACGGTGAAGCGCAGCTTGTAGACCAGGTCGCCCCAGCGGGTGAACACTAAGCGACTCCTTGAGCGGGGCGGGAGGTGAGCAGAGCGGACAGCGGCCGGAACGGCTGCAGCCAAGCACCCTCGTCGGGCAGCGAATCGAGGCTCACCCGCGGGAGCGGTTCGCGGAACACGCCCGGGATGTCCTCGAGATCGATGAACTCGAGAATATCCGACGTGACGGCCCAACTCGCGTGCTCGCGGAAACCGAGCACCTGAACAGGCACGCCGGTGGCGGCGATCGCCTCGAGCGGCGCGCGGAACGCCTGCCCGTCGGCGGAGGCCACCATGATTCCGGCCAGGCCGGCGCCGCGGCGACGGAGCTCGATATGCCCGAGCATGTCGCTGTCGACATCGGAGTCTTCGTCGATCTTGGGCTTGGCGAAGACGGCGTAGCCGACATTGCGCAGCGCTTCGACCCACGGCCGAACGACATCCGCGGTGCCGGGGGCGATATTGGTGAAGACGGTGGCTTCGGGTTCGACGCGCTGCGTGCTGCCCACCGACAACTGCGCGGTGCGCGCGAGCAGCCAGCGGCCGAGTGCGTCGAAGCGAGGGCGATAGGCCGCGGTGGGCCGTCCGCCGAGGATTGCGCCGAGACCCATATCGAGGTTAGGTGCGTCCCAGACCAACAGAACGCGACGGACATCATTTGTGGTGCCGCCGAGGGCCGGGGTGCCGGTTAGTTCCGACGAAGAGGTGCCGTGCATTATTTCGGCAACATCCGCGACCTCCGGGGCCATTTCACTGACACTCATGATTCGATCTTCCCCCAGATGAACTCCGTGATGGCGCTACCCGCGCGGAGTCCTTTGTTTTCGAACTTGGTAATCGGACGTTCGAAACCGATCGGTGCGTTTTCACGGTACTCGTCCGAGTTTCCCCCGGTGACCTCGTTGAGGCCGATGAACTGGGACTCTCCCGCGCCGACCTCGGCAATGTGCTCCGCGTAATCCGCGTGGTCGGTCGCGACATGCAGCACGCCCCCCGGGCGCAGCCGACTCGCGATGAGAGTCATGGTCGCGGGCTGCAACAGCCGTCGCTTGTGGTGGCGCGCCTTGGGCCACGGGTCCGGAAAGAACACTCGGACACCTGTCAGCGATTCGGGAGCAACCATGTTTTCGAGAACGTCGACCGCATCACCGCGCAACAACCTGATGTTCTCGATGTTCTCGCGCTCGATGCGCTGCACCAGCTGAGCCAGACCCGGTGTGTACACCTCGATGCCGACCAGATTGAAATCCGGCTCGGCCTGCGCCATGGCCGCCGTCGCAGTGCCGGTGCCACAGCCGATCTCGATGATCAGCGGCGCGGTGCGCCCGAACCAGGCGTCCGCGTCGAGGGGTTCGTCGGCGACGTCGCGGCCGATACTCGGCCACATCTTGTCCCACGAGCGCTGCTGCGTCGGCGTCAGCGCACTGCGGCGCGCACGGAAGCTGGTGACTCGCGGGTAGAGGCGGTTCCCGCCGTGGTGATCCGCATCACCGGTGGTGTCGGCGGACCGCGGTCCGGGGACTGGCTCGGCAGTGTGGTTCGCGGCGTCGTTCACGGCATCCATTGTCCAGTATCGAATGGTTAGCGCAGCAATCGACCACGTGTTACCGCACACGCCGGCACTCAGGCTGCCAGGTCGGACACCTTGCCGGCGGCAGGTCCCGGCTCATCACGCAGCGACCTGCCGAACGTGACACGCATTGCGGTAGTTGCCATTTCCACCATGCTGCGCCAGTGCGCCGGAGCCAGTGCGACCGACCAGACGGTCTTGGTGGAGGGGGCGGGCAGCGGCTTGCCGGCGATGCGATCCGCCAGCCAATCCAGACTCATCGGCGTCGCCAGCGGCAGCAGCGAGAAGTGCTCGCTGAGCCGGTCCCGCACGTACCAGACCGCGGCACCCGCGTCCCGGTACCGCGCCACCTGACCGTCGATGCCGTCCACCCCGATGATCTGGTCATGTACGGGTTGCACCACCAGCACCGGGCAATCCGGAGCGGAGTTGCCGAGCCGGATATCGTCGAACATCGGCTCCAACTGCGGCAGCACCTCCGCGAGCGGGCGCTGCAGATAGCTGTCCAGGCGCTTGCCGACCAGCAGCGGCAGCGCCGCGATCGGACCCAGGCCGGCCATCCGGGCGAGAACCTCGCGGCCCGCGTCGGTGAAATCGTTGCTGACCACCTCGGCCAGCTCCGGATAGATCTTGTGCAGGGCCGCGATCACGATCGCGGGGAATCCCGCGTACATGCCGCCGTTCAACCGGAGGAAGACCTCGCGCGGATCGCCCACGGGCGCGCCCAGCGCCGCGCCGACGATATTCAGCTCGGGCGCGTACACCGGAGCCATCTCGATGGTCCACGAACTGGCCATTCCGCCACCGGAATAACCCCACACCGCGATCTTCGTATCGGGGCGCAGACCCAGCGGGGCGAAACGCAGCGCCGCGCGCACGCCGTCCAGGGTCCGGTACCCGGGTTCGCGGGCCGCGCCGAAACCTCCGCCGAGCCCTTCGTGATCGGCGATCGAGACCGCCCAGCCGCGCCGCAGCGCGTTCGCCACCAGCAGCCATTCCAGCTGGGTCACCGAACCGGGCGCGAGAGCGCCGCGCTGTAGCGCGTAGGAGGGCGCGCAGCGATCGGTCACCGCGTCCATGGCCGACCCGAACGCCAGCAGCGGGCGCCGCGAATCGGGCGCCGCGCCCTCGGGCAGCAGGACGGTGGTCAGGGCGGCCTCGGGGCGGCCGTGCAGATCGCTACTGCGATAGAGCAATTGCCACGCCGTCACGCGCTGCGGAACCAGGCCCAGCAACGCGACCTCGACCGGGCGCTGCCGCAGGATCGTGCCCGGGGCGTGCCCGGCGAACCCGGCGGGCGGCTGGAAGAACGGGTCCAGGCTCGGCGGCAGCGGGCGCGCGGACTCCTGTGTGCGCCGGGTGACGGCGGTTCTCGCCAATCCGCCGAGCCGATTCATCCGGCCGGGCGCACTGCTCATCACGGGGGCAGGCGATCGGCCGTGCGCGGGATCCACAGCGTCGGTGCTCCCGATGACGTCCGCGGTGACGGTCATCGCTCTACTCCCTCGTCGACTCCGGCCGCCGGTCGAAGGGCACCGTCGACACCGTGCATCGGCACAAGCACCGACCGGATCGAAACCCTAGGGGAATACGGACTGTCTGTGAAGAGCAGTTGCATCGAATTGTTTTGCGGCACAGGTCGACCCGCTTCGTGTTTGTCTCACTCACCGGATACGGCGGTGGTGAGAACGGGGTTCGATCGGATCGGGCGCGGGGGCCGAGCGACTGCCGTCGTGTGCCAATTCCGCGGCGTCCCGGCACGATCCGTGCCGTCGGTCGCGGTATGCCCGTGGCAGCTTTCGCGTGCGCCCTAGGCTGCCGGGATGTCGTCGGCCGGAGTGCGTGCTCGCACCGTGGTTTTCGAAGGATCGCGCAGGTGAGCGCGCCGCGGGAGCGACACGCGCCGACACCCCGGATCCAAGTGACCGGTAGGGCGCGCGCGGGCAGGAGCACCGTTCGAAACGCGTTGTCGCTGCTGTCCGCCGAGGAAACCGCACCCGTCGACGACCCCTGCGGTCCCGTGCCGACTCTGGACGCCGATCTCATCGTCTACGTTCTGCCCGGCACCCTGCACCCGGTCGATCGCCGCCTGCTGGCCACACTCCCCGCCGACCGGACCCTTGTGGTTCTCAACAAAGCCGATGCCATCGGCACCCGCTGGTCCGACGCGGCCGCCACCGCCGAAACCCACACCGAATCCCTCGGCATGCCCACGTTCCCGTTGGTCGCGACCCTGGCAACCCGCACGCGCACAGGCACTTTCACTCCGGCCGAGTTGTCGACGCTGATCGGTCACCGCACCCGCCCCGATCCGCCCTTCACCCTCACCGGCGACCACTTCACCGCGCCGGGTCTGGCTCCCGACTCCACCGCCCGCCGAGACCTCCTGGCCGACTGGACCCTCTACGGCATCTCCTGCGCCCTCGCCGCCCTGCGCCACGACCCCGGCCTGACAGCGCGCGTTCTCCTGCAGATCCTGCACTCCGCCAGCGGCATAGATCCCCTTCACGAAGAATTCCACCGCCGCTACGAACAGGCCACCACCCGACTCCGGCGGTGATCGCTCGCGCCCGCCAAGCCGACGCCGACCTCGGAAACGAATACGCGGTACCGGTCCCCGAACCCTCTCCAGCCGATAGGCCGAACGTGCCCGATTCGCCGAGCGCCGCCGAACTACCCGGAACCGAACCCGGTCAGTCGAGTTCGTTGAGATTGCCCCCGTTGGATCGCGGTCCGTCTCCGGGGCCCGCGGCGCACGGTGCGAATCGCGTGCCCCCGACCGGAGCCGCCGTGCCCGCCGAGGTGGAATCGGCGCGGTCGTCCCTGTCCCTTCCCGAACTCGACAGATCGTCGAGCGTCACGTCGCACGGCGATCCCGAATCCGGCACACCGGCCGACATGCGTGGCACACCGCCTGTCCGCACAGCCGAAACCGGCCGCCCGCTCGCGGATTCCGGCGGCGCGATGTCCGGGCCGAGCGAGTTCCCGGGCGGCGGGCCGGCGGGGCGCGAGTCATCAGCGCGCGGTGGCGTGGTCGACGGGATCGAGTCGGCGAGAACCGGGCTCACCGTCGCGGCGGAAACGGTTGTGGCTCGCTGGAATCCGCACGGGCTGGCGCTGCTGAACGCGATGTCGGGTCAGGAGCGAACGAAATCACAGGCGGTGGCACTGATCAGCGGGGACGACGCGACGACGATGCTGTTGCGGGTCGAGCTCGCGAAGTTCGTGCCGCACATCCCATTCGGTCCGGGGCGCGATGGATTCGGTGACCCGGCGGCGGAGCCGGGAGCCGGGGCGGTGTGCCCGGTGGCGCTGGTCGTTCTGGACGCGGGGGCCGTCGTGGGGGCGGAGATGATCGGGGTGGTCGAGCGGTTGCGGGGCGAAGGGGCTCGGGTCGTGCTCGCGCTGGAGGGGATTCACGCGCACGAGGACTGGGAGGGGGTGCTGGCACGGGACGTGACGTTGCTGGGGGAGCCTGTGGTTCCGGTGTCCGGGCGGATGGCGGCGGTCGGGCGCGGGTGCGGGGACGCGGCGCTGGCGGATCGGGCGGGAGTGGGGTTGTTGCACGCGCGGCTGGTCGAGGCGATGGGGGCGGGCGCGGCGGGTGATCAGGTGGACATCGTGCGGCAGCGGGTGGTGCGGGAGACGCGGCGGCGGATCGAGGTGGAGCTCGGGAAGTTGAGGGGTGGTGAGGATGTGGCGGGTCTGCGGGAGGAGCGGGCGGCGCTGCTGGCCGTCGGAGACGGCGGCCGTGGAGTCGGGATGGGAATGCTGCGCAATCGGCTGCATCTGGCGCGGGTGGACCTGGTGCACGAGGTGGGAAGCCGGGTGCGCGGCCTGAACGCCGCACTGCGCGGGGAGATCGATCGGCTGGGAAGAACAGAACAGGAGGGGTTTCCGCAGCGATTATCGGAATCAGTGGAAAAACTCACACGTGAAATAGATCGCGCGAGTCGAGTGCGGCTCGGCGAGTTGAGCCGCCAGCTGGAGGAATCGGTCGGCGGGGCGGAATCCGAGTCGAACACGGGGGGCTCGCGAGGCGCCGACGGGTGGGCCTCGGAGATTGTGGGATCGCGGAGCGAGGCTGGTGGAGAGGGCTTTTCGTCCCTGCGGATGGCCGCCGAACCGGGTCCGCGCAGCCGGGGTGTCGAAGATCATCTGATGATCGCGCTGGGCGCGTCGGCGGGGTTCGGGCTGGGTCGATTGGTGGTGTCGCCGCTCGCCCTGCTGCAGGCCCTGGAATACGCGATCGTTCCGGTCAGTCTTCTCCTCGGTGCCGCTGTCGCCGGGTGGGTGGTGCGGGCGCGCGGGCAGCTCGCGGATCGGTCCCACCTGCAGCAATGGGTGGCCGACACGCTGGTGAACGTCAAAGCGCAATTGGAACAACGGGTCGCGACCGCCCTGGTAGAGGCCGAGGAGCGGCTGACCGATCGGATCGTCGCCGCCACCACGGCCCGCATGATCGAAACAGACCGTCGGGTAGGGGAATTGGAGGCGCAATTGCGTCAAGCGGCCCAGCGGCGACCTGCGCTTTCGTCGGCGTGTGAACGTGACCTGATCGCGCTCGAATTCGTATAGCCGCTGGTCGGAGGTTTCGACCCGGTACCGACTGGACAACCCGATTCCATACGCCGGGATATATGGCGTTAACCTCTATGGCAGGAACCTGGGCGTCCGCCTCGACCTTGTACGCCGTCCATCCGGGACGTGCTACCGGCAAGACGGGCGGGGGCCTTGCCGCAATTGGTGGCACTCGGTGTCGCGGGCTAGGTCGAACGCCCAGCTCGAGCCGCCCCGAGCCGCCCATCTCAGGAGAGTTTTCATGACCTCAGCGACCATTCCTGGTCTTCACGATGGCACCGCGCCCACCGAGCACAAGGAACTGCTTGCCTGGGTACAGGAGGTCGCAGAACTCACCCAGCCCGATCGCGTGGTCTGGGTCGACGGCTCCGAGGAAGAGGCTGTGCGGCTCTCCGAGCAGCTCGTCGCGGCCGGCACGTTCAAGAAGCTGAACGAGCAGAAGAAGCCGAACTCGTACCTGGCCCTGTCCGATCCCTCCGATGTCGCGCGTGTCGAATCCCGCACGTACATCTGTTCCCGCAACGAGTCCGACTCCGGCCCGACCAACAACTGGGTCGAGCCCTCCGAGATGCGCGCCACCATGACCGAGCTGTACCGCGGCTCGATGAAGGGCCGCACCATGTACGTGGTGCCGTTCTGCATGGGCCCGCTCGGCGCCGAGGACCCCAAACTGGGCGTGGAACTCACCGACTCCGAGTACGTCGTGGTCTCGATGCGCGTGATGACCCGCGCCGGTGCCGCCGCGCTGGAGAAGCTCGGCACCGACAAGCCGTTCGTGAAGGCGCTGCACTCGGTCGGCGCTCCGCTGGCCGAGGGCCAGGCCGACGTGCCGTGGCCGTGCAACGACACCAAGTACATCACCCACTTCCCCGAAGACCGTGAGATCTGGTCCTACGGTTCGGGTTACGGCGGCAACGCCCTGCTGGGCAAGAAGTGCTACTCGCTGCGCATCGCCTCGGCCATGGCGCACGACGAGGGCTGGCTCGCCGAGCACATGCTCATCCTCAAGCTGATCTCGCCCGAGAACAAGGCCTACTACATCGCCGCCGCGTTCCCGTCGGCCTGTGGCAAGACCAACCTCGCCATGCTGCAGCCGACCGTCCCGGGCTGGCGCGCCGAGACCCTCGGTGACGACATCGCGTGGATGCGCTTCGGCAAGGACGGGCAGCTCTACGCCGTCAACCCGGAGTTCGGTTTCTTCGGCGTCGCGCCGGGCACCAACCACTCGTCCAACCCGAACGCGATGGCGACCATCGACGCCGGCAACACGGTCTACACCAACGTGGCGCTGACCGATGACGGCGACGTGTGGTGGGAGGGCCTCGAGGGCCATCCCGACCACCTGATCGACTGGAAGGGCAACGACTGGTACGAGCGCGAGTCCGAAACCCTCGCCGCGCACCCGAACTCGCGCTACTGCACCCCGATGTCGCAGTGCCCGACCCTGGCGCCGGAATGGGACGACCCGCAGGGCGTGCCGATCTCGGCCATCCTGTTCGGCGGCCGCCGCAAGACCACCATCCCGCTGGTGACCGAGTCGTTCGACTGGCAGCACGGCGTGTTCATGGGCGCGACCCTCTCCTCGGAGCAGACCGCCGCCGCCGAGGGCAAGGTCGGCACCGTCCGCCGCGACCCGATGGCCATGATCCCGTTCCTGGGCTACCACGTCGGTGACTACCTGGGCCACTGGGTGAACCTGGGCAAGAACGCGGACGCGAACAAGCTGCCGAAGATCTTCTACGTCAACTGGTTCCGCCGTGGCGACGACGGCCGCTTCCTGTGGCCCGGATTCGGCGAGAACTCCCGCGTACTGGAGTGGATCGTCGGCCGCATCGAAGGCACCTCCGGCGCCCAGCCCACCCCGATCGGCAATGTGCCGGTCGCCGGTGACCTGGACCTCGAGGGCCTGGACGTGAACCCCGCCGACGTCGACGAGGCGCTGCGGGTCGACGCCGAGGAGTGGAAGCGCGAGATTCCGCTGATCGAGGAGTGGTTCGAGTTCGTCGGCGAGAAGCTGCCCTCGGGCGTGCGCGACGAGTTCGAGGCCCTGAAGGAGCGCCTGGCCTGAGCGCCACGCCCTGAGCTCCGAAACGGCCCGCACCTTCAAGGTGCGGGCCGTTTCGCTTCGGGGGCCAGTCGGGGGTTATTCGAGTTCCGTCCAGAACTGGTGCAGACGGTCGGCGAGTTCGATCGGCCTGCTGAGCATCACGCAGTGGCTGCCGTCGATTTCGTCGGGTGCGAAGCCGAGTCGCTCGATCACCAAGGGGCGCATGAACTCCGGCGGGAAGAAGTGGTCGTCGCGGCAGAGCAGGAAGCGGGTCGGGACATCCGGCCAGGCGTCCAAGGGGATCGGCAGCTCGGCGTTCGCCTCGGTTTGGTCGCGCCCGTGCTTCATGGAGTCGGCCGCCAATTCGGGTGGGACATCGTGCAGGAAGGCGTCGATCATCTCCTGCTCGGTGTCCATCTTGATCCCGAGCGCGCTGTGCCCGCTGCCGGACCACCAGTCGCCCGGGGCCTGTCCCGGAACCGGAATCATGGCGCTCAGCAGAATCAGGAGGTCGACGTCGGTGCGCGCGGCCACCACGGGCGCGGTGAGACCACCGAACGAATGCGCGACCACGACGACGTTCGAGGCGTCCCCGAGCCCGGCGATCACCGCGTCGGCGTACTCGGAGATGCCGGTCGACGGATCCTCGATCGGCAGATCCACCGCGATGACGCGGTGCCCGTGCTCGCGCAGCCGGGGCTCCACCAGATGCCAGTCCCACGAACTGCTGCCGCCACCGTGAATCAGGACAAAGGTCGCGCTGCCGTCGGACTTCATGCGAATGATCCTCTGCGCTCGAACGATCCGGTCACGGGCCAGCGTAACGAGGACCGCCGACAGATCCCGCCCGCTGAACAGGCGACAGGTTCACCCACGGAGCGTCCGAACACCGATCCGCGCAGCCCCGCGCGGCTGGCCGGTCCGCAAGGGGCTCGGCACACGACGCGTGAACGTCGCCTGCCCGCGTGACTCGCAGGAACCGGTATCCGTGCAAGCGGGCGGCCGCACCGAATCGGTGCGGCCGCCCGGAGTTGCGTTGCGGCGCCGAGGCCTTACGAGCCGAAGGGCATGAGCAACGACTTCTGCTCGCAGTAGGCATCCAGGCCCTCGGGGCCGTTCTCGCGGCCGATGCCGGAGGTCTTGTAGCCGCCGAAGGGCGCGCACGGATCGAAGGCGTACCAGTTGATGGCGTAGGTGCCCGTGCGCACCTTGGCCGCGACGGCGGCGCCGTGCTCGATATCGGTCGTCCAGACCGAACCGGCGAGGCCGTAGTCGCTGTCGTTGGCGATCGCGATGGCCTCCTCCTCGGTGTCGTAGGGCAGCACCGAGAGCACCGGGCCGAAGATCTCCTCGCGCGCGATGGTCATGGTGTTCGAGACATCCGCGAAGACGGTCGGCTCGAGGTAGTAGCCGGGCAGGTTGTCCGGGCGGTTGCCACCGGTCAGCAGGCGAGCGCCCTCGTCCTTGCCCTTGGCGATGTAGCCCTCGACGCGTTCGCGCTGCGCCTTGGAGATCAGCGGGCCCAATTGCGCCGCCGGATCGTCGGGCAGACCCACGGGGAAGGCGCGCACGGATTCCAGCAGGGAGTCGATGATCTCGTCATAGCGTGAGCGCGGAGCGAGGATGCGGGTCTGCGCGACGCAGGCCTGCCCGCTGTTCATCAGCCCGGCGAACGCGAGCTTGGGCATCTCGGCGATGTCCATGTCGGGCAGGAGGATCGCGGCCGATTTACCGCCGAGCTCCAGCGAGCAGCGCTTGAGCTGACTGCCCGCCAGCGCGGCGATCTTGCGGCCGACGGCGGTGCTGCCGGTGAAGGTCACCTTGTCCACGCCGGGATGCGAGACCAGATACTCCGCGACCTCGGCCTCGGCGGGCAGTACCGACAGCACGCCCTCGGGCAGCCCGGCCTCGGTGAACAGGTCGGCCAGCAGGTTGGCGGCCAGCGGCGTCAGCGGCGCGGGCTTGAGCACCACGGTGCAGCCGGCGAGCAGGGCCGGGGCGAGCTTGTTGACCGCGAGGAACAGCGGCACGTTCCAGGCGATGACGGCCGCGACCACACCGATCGGCTCGCGCGAGACCCGGCTGGTGCCGAAGATGCCGGTGCGGGTTTCGGTCCAGGGGAAGGCTTTTCCGAGTCCGGCGTAGAAATCGAGGGTGGCGCGGGCGGGCACATAGTTGAGGGTGCCCGCGGCCATGGCGGGTGCGCCCATCTCCGCGGACAGGGCCGCGGTCAGATCGCCGGAGCGCTGGTCGAGCAGGGCCACGACGCGGGCGAGCAGTTCGGCGCGCTCCTCGGGCGGGGTCGAGGGCCACGGGCCGTGATCGAAGGCCTGACGTGCGGCGGTGACCGCGGCATCGACGTCGGCACGGGTGGGGGCGGGGACGCTGCCGACGGTTTCGAGGGTGGCGGGCGAGACGACGCTGATGGTGTCGGTGCCGGCCGGCGCGGTCCAGCGGCCGCCGATGAACAGACTCTGGTACTCCATGAGAACACGTTACAGTTTTGCCTCGACGATTGTCTGTACCGTAGTCCGGACCAGCGTCCCGCTGAGTGGGATTTCTTCGGAGGCACAGTCGATTCCGGCGAATGGGTCGTCGCGTGCCGCCTGATTCGAATCGCGACGCGCGCAGGGCGCGGCGCGCCGAACGGAGTATTCGGCGTGCGGTTCGCAATTCGGTTCGCGCGGCGGTGGCTTATGCTCTGCGTGGCTTTCGCTTTCCCGCCGATCTGGTCGGTTGCTAAAAATTAGCTCTTGGTACGCTTGTTGCCGCGACCTTTCTCCACTCTCTTGTTCCGCGGTGACCGCTGTTTCGTTACTCGAAGGGTGGCCGAATGAGCATGACCAATGTGGACATCGATGCTTTCAGTTTCTCCGGGATAACTGAAGTCGATTCGATGCCTGTCAGTACGCCGATGCAGCGGGCTGCGAGCCAGTTGCAAAGGGTGCTGCCGCCGGGTTGGCGAGTGGAGGTCGCGGAGGTTCCCCCGCCGTCGGACCGCCTCGGCCAGCCGGTGTTGCGTTTGGTCCCGTCTCAACTCCGGTAGTCGCCGGAAATACTGCGCCGCAATAGTTCCCGCACACTCTTGGCTATCGCCTGGCATCCTGAATAATCGAATTCCAACCTGTCGGTTCGCTTTTCGTGAAACGCACTATTGCATTCGGCACCTGTAGCGAGCATGCTTTATAGCTATCGTGGATAGCTCGCTCAGATGTGAACCGTTATCGCACAGGGGAGTCCGAGTCATGGCATTGCAAGTTGTCGGTCGATCGCTGATGACCAGTGATCTCACCCCGCACCAGGCGAAAAGCGTCGGCATCGGAGGTTGGGTGGTCTCGTTCCTGCCCGGGCGCACGCTCACCACGGCGCAGGCGACCGCCGCGCTACAGGCGGCCGAGGCGGTAGCTGCGGTGAACGCGCTGGCGTGCCAGGTCGGTCTGACCGCGATGGAGACGGTCGGGCTGGCTACCCAGGAGTCACCGTGGGGCGAACAGGAACGGCACGACGGTTTACGCCGATTCTGGCGCCGCGGCAGATTCGAGCGCTGAGACCGATTCGCCCGGAGTCGTATTCGATTCGGTCGCAGTGTCTTTCGCTCGCTTGGTGGCCACCACCACCAGATTGCTGACCAGCACCTCACGCAGGCCCGGCACCCGCACCATCCACCACGCCCAGCGCGGATGGTAGCGGGGAAATACCGCGAGCACCTCGACGTCGTCCGGAGTCGCGTCCGCCCAGCGCAAGCCCTCGGCCGCGCGCACCGCGAACAGCGACTTCCCGAATCTGTTCTTCGGCTCGCGCCCCCGGGTGCGCAGATATCGCCGGGCCGCGTATTCACCGCCCAGGTAATGCCACGGTCCGGTTTCGTGGCCGCCGAACGGACCCAGCCAGACGGTGTACGAGAAAACCATCAGACCGCCCGGCTTGGTCACCCGCAGCATTTCATCGGCCATTACCCACGGCTGGGGCACATGCTCGGCCACATTCGAGGAAATGCAGACATCGACCGCGTCATCGCGGAAAGGCAGCGCCATTCCCGAACCGCGCACCGAACCGGCGACGCGCAGACCGGCCGCGTGCATTTCCGACGGATCCGGTTCTACCGGGACATAGCGGGCACCTTCGCGGTCGAATTCGTCCGCGAAATAGCCCGGCCCGCCGCCCACGTCCAGCACGATGGTGCCGCGCAGCGAACGTCCGGCGAGATCACGGTAGAAGTCGCTCACCAACTCGGCCGTATCCACGGCCACGCCACCGTAGAAGCGGGCCGGATCGGTCTGCTCGAACCGGAAACTGCCGAGCAACCGTAGCGACCTGCGCAGCGTCGCCCGGCGGGCGAAACGCGGGCGTCTCACGGCGCGGCGCAATCCGGCGTGCTCGGCTCGAAGCATGGCGGCCAGTCTGACACAGCCGCGCGGTGCCCCCGCGCCTGCCGTACCCGGCCGGGAAGCCGCAGAACCCCCGGTGGACGGCCGGGCTCGGGCGGGATGGGGTGTTACATCGCCGGGCGCTGCGCCGATGGGCATATCAGGTCCGCTGAACGCTGGTGGTCCGGCAATCGAACTCGGCCTATATTGTGGAGCCCGTTGTCTGTCCGTCCCCCGAAAAGTGACCTTGGAGATCTGCCCGTGCGTGAAGTGCTGCTGCTGTGCTGGCGCGACACCGGGCATCCGCAGGGCGGGGGCAGTGAACGGTACCTGGAGCAGGTCGGGGCGCAATTGGCGGCTCGTGGCGTGAAGGTCACCCTGCGTACCGCCCGGTATCCGGGCGCGGTCAAGCGGGAACGGATCGACGGCATCGAGATCAGTCGCGGCGGCGGGCCGTACACCGTGTACCCGCGCGCGCTGGCCGCCATCGCGTTCGGCCGGATCGGGCTCGGACCACTCCGGGGTCTGCGCCCGGACGCGGTGATCGACACCCAGAACGGCATTCCCTTCTTCGCCCGCGCCGCGGCCCCCGCACCGACCGTGGTGCTCGTGCATCACGGGCACCGCGAGCAGTGGCCCGTCGCCGGCCGATTGATCGGCCGGATCGGCTGGTGGATCGAATCCCGGCTCTCGCCGCGCGTGCATCGCGACAATCAATATCTGACGGTGTCGCTGCCGTCGGCGGAGGAGCTCACCGCGCTCGGGGTGGCCGGAACGCGAATCGCGGTGGTGCGCAACGGCGCCGAGCCCGTTCCCGCGCGCGTGCCCGCCGGGAGCGACGCCACCCGCACCGCGCATCCGAGCATCGTGGTGCTGTCGCGGCTGGTGCCGCACAAGCAGATCGAGGACGCCATGGCGGTGGTCGCGGGCCTGCGCGCCCGCGTGCCCGGGCTGCACCTGGACGTGATCGGCGACGGCTGGTGGGCGGACAACCTGCGCACGCACGCCCGTGACCTGGGCATCGCCGATGCCGTCACGTTCCACGGCCACGTCGAGGAAGACCGCAAACACGAACTCCTCGCCCGCGCCTGGGTGCACGTCCTGCCCTCCCGCAAGGAGGGCTGGGGCCTGGCGGTCATCGAGGCCGCCCAGCACGGCGTCCCCACCGTCGGCTACCGCAGCTCGCGCGGCCTCACCGATTCCATCGTGGACGGGGTCACCGGCCTGCTGGTCGATGACGCCGCCCAGCTCACCGAGGCCGTGGGTGACCTCCTGGACAACCGGGAAGCGCGCACCGTCCTGGGGGAGAAGGCCCGCGCCCGGGCGCGCGAATTCTCCTGGGAGCAAACCGGAAACGGTGTCTTCGACGTGCTGTCCGCCGTCGCCCGCGGTGAGCGGGTATCGGGACTGGTGGCGGTCACCCCCTCGACCGTGTAGGTCGCATCGTTCGGCGTGCGGGCCATCGCGCGCGCCGACCTCACGACGTGCGAGGATCAGCGCTCGCGAACCGCCGTGTTCCCCGAGGGGCCGGTGCGCCGGAGGCGGACCGCGGTGATCATGGACTGCGGTCCCGTTCAGCCGCGCGGATTACGGGACGCGCCGGTCGGTGCTCGCTTACACTATGCCGCAGCAGTTTTCATGCTCGAGGGCTAGCGCGCCGGCCGGATCGCTTGTCCCACATCGGTTTCGGCCGCCCGCCGACTCCACGCTCGCCCGAAGGCCGCCGCGAGGCCGGACAGCAGCAGCGCGCCCCACACCAGGTGGGCGATGCCCGAACCCCACCGGGCCGCAGCCGACGCGTCGTGGTCGGCGATGTCACCGGGTACGCGATACAGCCGCAGATCGCGATCCGAGTACACCGGCTTCAGCTGTTCCAGTGTATTTTTCGACTCTCCCAGCGGGCCCGGCGTCCCGGCTTCCACCAGGACCCATCCGACTCCTAGCCGCCCCAGCTCGGTCGCCGATCCGCCGCGAAGCAGCAGCTGCTCGACATCCCGGGCCCGACCACCCTCTCCCGCAACACTTCCCCCGCGCACCGGCAGCTCACCCGTCTGCAACACGTCGTTCGGCAACGTCCGAGGAGCCGGATCCAGCACCGGCGCGCTCCCGGAATACCGGAACTTCCGGAACATCCCGCCGGGCAGCACCGCCACATCCCCGGGACCGTCCACGGCGGCCGCCGCGTGCTCCCATCCGGCCGGATATCGCACCGCCCGCATCGCACCGCCCACCCCGAACCCCAAGTCCGGCAGCGCGATCGACAACAGCACCACGAACACCGCCGCGACGGCACCGACCCGCGCCGCATCCGGCCCCGATCCGGTCCGTCGGGCCGCCACCCACTGCGCCACCGCCCGGCTTCCCGCCGCCGCGCACAACGCGTATGCCGGAACAGCCAGCGCCACATACTTCTGCGTATCGCGAAGCAGCCCGGCCCCCGGCACCTTCGTCACCAGCAGCTCCCCGACCGATATCCCCCACCCGGTGGCCCCGAGCGCGGGCAGCAGCACCGCCGCCACGGCCAACCCCACCAGCACCCGCCCGACCCTGCGCGAATCCTCCGAACTCACTGTCCTCGAGCCGAAGTCGGATCGCACGTCGCCGGTGCCGGCATCCCCGCCGACTTCGCCGCGTGGCTCGCGATCATCGCCGCGCGCGACGATATCGCCGCCATCCCCTCGACCGAGCCGGTGATCGCGGACCTCGTCGCCCCGGCCGATGTCGTGACCGGACGCTGTGCCCGAACGGGATTCGAGGTGGTGACCAGCGTGATCCGGGCTCTCGGGTTCGTCGTGCGGATCGCTGGAGGCAGGTCGGGCCGTCCCTGCGTCGACGCTGGAGAAAGGGGGAACAGTTCGGGGTGCGGCACCGACGTCGCTGGTGTTTGCGGTGGAGGCGGTGGTGCGCGGGCACAGGACGGTGCGGAGGCCGGTGGCGACCAGGGAGAGGAGGAGGGCGGTGCCGATGACGGCGTAGCAGGTGGTGCGGGAGTCGGGGACCGCTGTGCTGTTCCAGATGCCGCCGAGGCCGGCGAGGCTGCCGAGGGTGCCGAGGCAGGGTTCGGCCCGGGCGGCGAAGGCGGCTACGCCGGCCGGGTCGGAGGGTTCGGCTCCTGCTCCGGAGAGCGCGGTCGCCGCCAGCCAGGGCGCGGATGCGGCGATCCACAATGCGATGGTGCCCAACAGGTTCCGGCGTCCGACCAGTAGCAGGGCCACGCATCCGGCGAGGAGAGAACCGGTCGGCGTCAGCCCGGCCGCGGCGAGGCATCCCGCGAGCGCGGCCCAGGTCAGCCATTTCCGCTGGGAGTCAGGGGAATTGACACCGATCTCGTCCGCCGACTGTGAAGATCGCGGATGGATCTGCGTGGGGCTGCCGGACTGCGGAGGCTGGGGATGGATTCGTGTGGGGCTGCCCGAGCGTGAGGATCGGGGATCGATCTTTCCGGTCCCGACCGACTGTGAGGCCTGTGGGTCGATCCGCATGTGCTCGTCCGACCGCGATTCCGATGAGGCCGGGTGTGGCCGCCCGGTTCGGGGTGCGGATCGAGGGTCGGCGCGTAAGCGGTTGGCCAGCAGGGCCGTCCACGGGAGGGCGGCGTAGCCGGTGAGCAGACTCCAGTGGCCCTGCAGGAGGCGTTCGGCGACATAGGGGTTCCAGATGGCGAGCGTGGCGGCCACCAGTTGCGGGGCGAGGGTGACCCCCAGGATTTCGCGGGCGAGAGCGGCAGCACCCCAGCCCGCGAACCAGATCGCGGCTACCAGAATCGTTTTCACGAGCAGGCCGCCGTCGATGACAGGGGAGAGGGCGGCGATCAGAGCGTCCTGGGGCACGGCGCGGGGAGCCGCATCGCCGAGGCCGAGGGCCGAGTCGGTGAGGTAGGAGCGGGGCGTGCTCACCGCGTCACGGAGCAGGAGATAGCCGGGGCGGAGCAGGGGACCGGCCACCAGCAGGGCCAGCAGCAGGCTGTAACCGGCGGGGATCAGCCGGCCTCGACGCTCCGCGTTCACAACCGGCACCCTACGTTCCGCTCGCTCCGAAACCGGGAACCCGCGAAGCGCTTCCGGTCTCCACGTGTGCGGTGCGCAGCGCGAGCGCGGTGATGACCACCGTGGTGACCGCGACCGTCACCGTCGCGATGGTGATCAGCGAGGTCACCGAATGCGCGCAGGTGAGCATGATCCCCACGCCGACAGCGAGACCGATCCAGGTGATCGCGGCGGGAGCGGTGCGATCCGCCGCGATGGCGGACAGCAGCGCGGCCTGCAGGATCGCCAGCAGTGCGCCGTCGAGCGCGAACACCCACAGCACGCCCTGGACCGGCGCGTAGTCCTGACCGGCGAACAGCGGAGCCAGCGGAGCCGCGACCGCCGCCCCCGCCACGGCCACCGCGCCCACCGCCATCAACACCGCGAGCGCCGACCGCACCGCCCGCGCGGAATGCTGCGGCTGCGCCATTCTCGGATAGAGCACCACCCCGACCGCCTGCGGCAGCCAGAACGCGATCTTCGCGGCGATCGCCCCGAGCGAATAGCGCCCGGCATCGTTCTCGTCCAACACGATTCGAGCCACGATCAGATCCGCCGAGGACAACGCCATCAACGCCGCCTGCACCTGCGCCGCCCGGAACACCGGCAGCACCCCCGCGCCATCGATCCGCGAGCGCACCCGCTCCCACCCAGAACCGGAGCTGAGCTCGGCCGGTGCGGATGCCTCATGGTCCGAACCGGTTCGCGACGATTCCTGCAGGTCGACCGCGCGCCGTGCCGCGAGGGCGGCGATCGCGATTCCGGCCGCGGCGGCCCCGAGGGCCGCGGTGGTTCCACCGCCCAGTCCCAGCACGATGAGCGCCGGGGTCACCCGGGCGATGCCCGCACCGCCGAGGACGAGGGCCAGTTCGCGGAAGTGGATGCGCCCCTGCAGGATTCCCTGCTCACCCGACAGCAGCACCAGGATCGGCGCGGCGACCAATGCCGCGATCGAGGCGGTGATGCTCACCTTCAGCACCGCGCTCACGATCGGCGCCAGCGGCACCGCCACCACCGCGACGATTCCCGCGCACCGCAGCGCCAGCGCCCGGGCCGACTCGACACTCGCGCCCCGCACGA
This sequence comes from Nocardia jejuensis NBRC 103114, assembly GCF_001613145.1. Lineage (GTDB taxonomy): Bacteria > Actinomycetota > Actinomycetes > Mycobacteriales > Mycobacteriaceae > Nocardia > Nocardia jejuensis. Next base: position 56,171 of record NZ_BDBU01000021.1, on the reverse strand, counting down.
CCTCCCGGGCCACCACGTTCTGCAGGGCCAGCGCGGGCACCGCACACAGCAGCTGCACCGCCAGCAGACTCGCGAACGGGCTGTACCCCGCGACCCCCAGCCACCGCCCGGCGAGCAACTGCAGCAGATATCCGGCGACATTCGCCGTCATCGCCCCCGCCGTCACCAACGTCAAATCCGCGACCACAGGCAGACGGCGTACAACGGACACGCCCGCAATGCTCCCACCCCCTCCCGCACCTCATCTCCGCACCCCACGGGTATCCCGCCCTCGGCTCGATGCAAGGCCGGGCGCGCAACGAGAAGCGGCCCCGCACCTTCGAAAGGTGCGGGGCCGCTGCGCTGAACAGGGAACGACTAGGGGTTCTTCTTGCCCATGTCGATCTGCTGGGTCTTGCCGATGTCGAACTGCTCCGTGGGGGCGTCGAAGCCACCCGTGCCCGGTCCACCCGGGGTCGGGCCGCCGGCCGGCGCGGGGGCCGCACGACGAACCGGGGGCCGGCCGTTGCCGTTTCCGGAGCCGCCGAGCAGGCCGATCACGATGCCGGCGATCAGGGAGATCACGCCGATGACGCCGAGGATGATCGGCAGGGTGCGCCCGTACAGCGACAGCTTGTCGATGTTCTCCTTGGCCACGGAGATCTGCGACTCGATGGTGTTCTCGTCGAAGACCAGGTGCGACTCGAGGACGTTCACCTCGGGCTTGTCGGCGTTGCGCGCGTAGTACTGGTGCAGCTGCTCGCCACCCTTGATGACGGTGCCGGTGTCCGGCTCGATCCACAGATCGCGCACGTTGGTGTACCAGCGGACCATGGTGACCGGGGTTTCACCGCCCTCGACGCCCCACTTGTCGGCGGGCAGCGACAGCTTGTTGGTCGGCGAGTTCACGACGGTGGAGAGGTCGACGGCCGGGATCGTCTGCTGAAAGTGGTACACCTTCATGCTGTTGATCTCGGTCTCTTCGACGAAGTTGATGTCGTAGGTCTTGCGGGCGTTGAGATCGAAGTACGGGTACGTCTTCTTCTCGGTGCCGATCGGGAAGCGGTACTGCAGACCGGTGTGCTGCACGGCGTCCATGACGGTCTGGCCGCTCTTGTCCACGGTCGAGCCGATGGAGCCGTTGGGGCCGCCGTCGACCTCGTCGACCGGCATGCCGGTCTTGCGGTCCAGGGTCACGCGGTCGATGCTCGCGGTGAGCAGGCCGGTGTCACCCTGCTTGTCGATGCGGCGCAGGGTCTGACCCGCCTGAACTGTCAGTTCCTGGGCGTCCGCGGGATCTTCCACGGTGAGGAACCGCTGCGAGACGAGCTGAACGTTCTGATCCACCTTGGCCGCGCCCGTGGGCGAGGTCAGCGACTTGGCGTCCAGCACCTCGCTCTTGGAGTTCGGATCGCTGGTCGCGATCGTGGTGATCTCCAGGTCCAACGGTGTCTTGGCAAGGCGGCTCACCGTGTAGGTGGGGATCAGGATCGCGGCGACGAGCAGCATCGCACCCAGCCCCACGAGCAGGCAGGCCACCGTCCTTCTGGTACCGGCACTCAGTGCCATGCAGGTTCTCCTCGTCGTCCGAACAGGTCGTTCCAAACAGTGCTGCGGTCGCCGCGCAGCACTCGTGAGCCCCGACACTAACAGTCCGAGGCCTGGCTGGGTCCTCCCGAGGCCGGAAAACATCGCGAAACGACCCCAAGTCAAACGCGAGGTGCTCACATGGCACCCCACAGGGCAGACTGGTCCGGATGACCACCACCCGCGACCCGCTCTCCGACCCGGTTCCACCGGCGCCGGTGAACGCGCCTTCCGACGGTGGTGAGAGCGCCGCGCAGCCCGCCGCCGCGCCGAAAGCGGACACGCTCGACGCTCGGTCGATCCGCCGCCCCGGTGTGTTCGTTCCCGCGCTCGAGGGCATGCGCGCCCTGGCCGCGCTCGGCGTCGTCCTGACCCACGTCGCCTTCCAGACCGGCGCGAGCTGGCACCCCGTACTCGGGCGGGTCTGGGAGCGATTCGATATGACTGTCGCGATCTTCTTCGCCCTGTCGGGATTCCTGCTGTGGCGTCCGCATGCCGCCGCGGCGCGCGGTCTCGGCGATTCGCCGAGCGCCGCCCGGTATCTCCTGCATCGGGCCGCACGCATCCTGCCCGCCTACTGGGCGGTTGTCTGCGCGGTGCTGATCCTGTTGCCCAGCGCGGCGCATACCGCCGGGTTCCGGGTGTGGGTCGCGAATCTCGGTCTGCTGCAGGTGTTCGTGCCCCTGACCCTCACCGACGGCCTCACCCAGATGTGGAGTCTCTCGGTGGAGGTTGCCTTCTATATAGCGCTGCCGCTGATCGCCCTCGGACTGAAATGGTTGCGCGGGCAGCGGGCGCCCCGGCGCGTGCCGGTGCTGCTCGGCATCGGGCTGGTGTTCCTGGGCTGGAACTTCATTCCGATCCCCACACCCGACGCGATACACGCCGACAACTGGCTGCCCGCCTACATCCCGTGGTTCGTCATGGGCATGGTGCTGGCCGAGCTCGTCGACGGCGCCGCCGCCGCGCTCCCGCTCGCGGAGCAGCCGCGCCTGCGCCGGATCGCGGGCGACATCCGGGTGATGTGGCCGGTGGCCGCGGTCGCGTTCCTGCTCTCGGCGACGGATCTCGGCGGTCCCGAGGGGCTCACTCACGGTGCGCCCTGGCAGTACGTCACGAAGATGGCGTTGGGGGCCGTGATCGGCTTTTCGCTGTTGGCTCCGCTGGTTCTGCGTCCCGGCGTCCGGCACCGCTGGCTGGAGGGTCGAGTCGCCGCCACACTCGGCCGCTGGTCGTTCGGAATCTTCATCTGGCACCTGGCGGTGCTGTCGATCATCTTCCCGGTCTTCGGAATCGTCCCGTTCCGAGGCCATTTCATCCTCGTCTACTGCCTGACCGTGGCCTTCACCCTTCCGCTGGCGGCCGCCAGCTACGCCCTGATCGAAGAGCCCCTGCGCCTCTGGACCCGTCGCCACGTCGGCTGACGGACTTCACCCGCGGCGACTTGCACTGCCCGCGAACCGGATTCAGCGGCGGCGCGAGGGGAGGGCCGCTATGCCCACGGCCACGATGGCGACCAAGGCGGGGAACTGGGACCACAGCGATGCGCCCATATAACCCATCGGCGAGCGCCAGGGTCCGGTGGACAGGGCCGCCGCGCACAGGGCGGTGCCGCCCCCGGCCAAGGCGACCAGGATGCGGGGCCACGCGCGCGGCCGGAGCCGATCGGCGACGAGACCGACTGCGGCGAGCCCGATTCCGACCGGACCGGCGATGAGACCGGCTGCGGCGGTGATGCCCAGGGCGCCGGCTGTACAGCTGTGCCAAGGGCGCGGGGGAGCGTCGTCGGCCGGAGTACGGCTGGCGGGCCACCACCGGGTCAGCGACCCCCGGAAGGCGAACGCGGCCAACGGGATCAACAGGAGCAGGCCGCCGAAGATGGACAGGCGGTACCAGCGGTCGGCGGGGAAGCCGATGGTGATCGGCCCCTCGGTGCCGGGCGGGAGCAGCCAGGCCTGCTGCCAGCCGTTGATGACGACGGGCTTCAGTGCGTGGCCGTCGGCGGCCTCGGCCTGCCAGCCGACGTTCGTGCTCAGCGGCAGGACCAGCAGCCGGGTCCCGGCGGGAGCCTGAATCGAGGGCAGGGCGAGAGGTGCGGGGTCCGGCGTGAGGACCGGTGCGGCCGCACCCGAGAGCGGGGTGTGGTCGAGGCGCAGTTCGTCGACGGTGAACAGGTCGGTGGGGGCAACGGTGACATCAACCCGGCCGGTGGGCAGATCGATGCCGAAATCGGCCGGGTCCTCGGAGTATCGGCCGGTGTCGGTGGCGGTCGCCTCGTCGGTGGTGGCGACCGAATCGACGGCGGGCATGTCCTCCGCGGCGCAGACCCGGGCGGGCATCGGTGCGCCGGAACGGAATTCGGCGGCGGTGCCGGTGACGGTGGTGTGCAGGGTGCGGCCGGCGGCGGCGACGGTGGGCCCGTGGGCGCAGTCGATGGTCAGGAGGCGGTCGGGGGAGGCCGGGGCCGGGTAGTCGGGGCCGAGGATGTCGACCTCGGCGAGTCCGGCGGGTTGCTCCTGCGCGAAACCCAGTGCGGTGCGGTCGAGTACGCCGTCCCAGGTCTGAATGCTGATCTCGATGCGGTCGGTGACCCGCGGGTGCAGATCCTCGATGCGGGTGGGGCGTCCGGAGTCCGGATCCACCTCGCGCACCTGGGGTCCGTCGCCCAGGTTCACGGCGATCGAGGTGGGGTGGGCGGGCAGATCGCCGAGTGCGGGCAGTACCTCGAGGCCGGTCACCAGCGCGGGTTCGGGCAGGTCGATGGTGAGGGTGGGTTTCATCCCGGTGGGGTTGCGGACCGTGGTCTCGGGTGCGGTCCAGGTGGTGCGGGGATCCCCGTCGGTGGCCGCCAGTGCGGAGCCGCGCGGGTCGGTGACGTCGGCCTGACCGTGTGCGACAGGCCGGTTCGGGTCGCGGAGCAGGTCTTCCAGCGCGGGTCCGGGCCGGGCGCGCACGAGCAGATCGGAGTTCACGGTGAGCTGCTGCGGCACCTGCAGGGTGCGTTCGAACAGCCCGGGTTCCTCGGCGGCCAAGGCCAGCGCCTTGCTGCAGCGCACCCGGTCCGGGGAGTCGAAACAGGAACTGCGGCCGGGGAATTCCTGCCCGAGTTGCCAACCCTGCACCGGGACGCCGGCCGGTGTCGGCGGCAGTACCGTCCGATGCCGGATGTCGACGGGCTTGGGGTTCTCGCGGTCGGCGTAATCGGTGAGAGTCAGCTCGCTGATGCCGAATTGTCCTCCACCGCTGCCGTTCTCGGTGCGTGCGGCAGTGATCTTGATCCAGTCGGTTTTACCCGGCGGCAGCGAAATCGACACCGGCGCGCCGGGTTCGGTGATCCGCGCCGCCACCGTGCCCTTGGAGGTGGCGACCTCCAGCCACTTCACCGGACTGCCGATGACGGCGGCGCTGCTGGTCACCTGCAGGACCGCCGAGGTCACCGGCATGTCGAGATCGAGCCGGAGCCATTGCCCCACCGCGTGTTCGATGCCGTTGCTGATCCAGCCGGTCGCCGGATCACCGTCCACCACGCCCGCGGTCGAATTGCCGGGCGCGGCGCCGCCGAGCTGAGTGGCGTCCGCCGCGGAGCTCGAGACCGTGATGGTGGCCCCGGACCATTCGCCCTCCACCAGCTGTGCGCCGGGCACCGGATAGTCCGGCACCAGGTTGTGTGTGCGCCGGTCCTCGCCGGGCGCGCGCAGGGCCGAGTTGTGGTTGTCCACGCGGCCGAAGTCGGTCTCGCGATCCATCGGAGTGTCGGTGACCGTCACGGAGTTCGGGCGTAGGCCGGCCCGCGTGGCGTCGGAGTCCAGCAGCACCGGCCCCTCGGGCATGGCCGGGTTGCGCCGCAACCGTTCCAGGGCTTCGGCGCCGCCCTGCACGACCGACACGCTGTCCAGCGGAACCGTGTAGGCGCCGGGGAACGATCCGGGAGCGCCCGCGCCACTGCGTACTTCGGCCGGTGTGCCCGGCGTCGAGGCGTCGACCCGATAGATCTCGATCGCCGGATAGTCGGGCCGCAGATCCTCGTCCGCGACCAGGCCCTCGACCTTTCCGGCCTCGACCGGATCGCCGAATTGCTCGACCTTGCGCAGCCCCGGCGATCCGTCGATGGCGCGGTGCGCCAGCATCGGCCGGGTGGAACGCGAGGTGACCGGGTCGAGATCGTTGCGCAGCACCAGGATTCCGATGCCCTGATTCGCGAGCGTCGTCGCCAGCCCCGCCGACGGCCGCCCGTCGGCGATGAGCCGCTGCACCGAATCCATGGCCCGGATCGCGCCGGGCGGATTGAGCGGCACCGAATCGCGCACCGCCCAGGGCGTGCTCGCCAGCGCCTGGATCGGCTCGTCGCGGGTCAGCCCCCACACCTGACTGCCGAAGGGCGCACCGGGAACGATCAGGGCGCGGGTGTCGGAAGCGTTGTGCGCCAGCCACTCCGCGGTCTGCTGCCAATACCCGGGCACCCGGTCGTAGCTACCGGTCGGGGCGAGCTTGCCCGTCCAGGCCAGCGAGGTGGACAGCGTCAGCGCGGTGAGGATCAGCGCGCCGACCGCCACCATCCGGTCGCGCTCGGGATGCGCGAAGGCCGTGCGCCACACCGGCATCGGTGCCGAGGCGGGCAGCGGCACCCGGCCGAGCAGATGTGCCAGCCCGAGGACCAGCGGCAACCGGATGAGCGGTTCCAGCTTGTGCACGTTCCGCAGCGGCGCGCCACCGGAGTCGAGGAACAGTCGTACCTGCTCCGCGAACGGCCCGCCCAGCTGCCCGGCGTATCCGGCGCAGATCCCGACCAGCCCGACGCACAGGATCAGGACCAGCCGTCCCCGTACGGGATTGGAGCGCATGGCGAGCCCGGCCAGCCCCGCCGCCGCCAGCATTCCGGTGGCCAGTACCGCGGCGGGCTGCGTGACCAGCACCGCGCCCGCGATCCGCTCCGGGGAGACGAACGGCGTCCAACTGTCGGTGCCCCGCAGGACTTCCGCGAGCGATGCCCACTGCGTGGTCACGCCGGAGGATTCGATGAAGTCCAGGAACGGCGGACTCACCTTGCCCAGCAACAGCAGTGGCACCACCCACCAGAGCGTCCCGAGTACCAGCAGCGGAATCCACGCGCGAGTGAATCGCCACCACAGTCGATTCGGCCGGTACGACATCCACCACAGGGCCGCGGGCAGGAACGCCGCCGCCGTCGCGACCGCGTTGACCGACCCCATCAGCGCCAGCGCCATCGCGCTGCCCGCGGGCGAGGCCGCACCCCGCCATATCGAGCGGCCGGGAGAGTCGGTGGCCGAGGCGAATTCGGGACCTGACGAATCCCGTGGGCTTCCCGGCGTCTCGGTCGTACCGGGTGCGTTCGTATCGGCCCGGTATGCGGTCTTGCGGCGGTGCATCGCCACGCCCAGGGCCGCCGGGGCCAGCAGGACCCACGGGGCCAGCACCATCGGCAGGGTCTCCGAGGAGATCGAGCCGAGGGTGGTCAGGACGCGCGGGGAGAGGGCGTAGGCGACGGCGGCGAGGATCCGGCTGCCGCGACTGCCGAGGCCGAGGGTTTCGCAGAGGCGCACGATGCCCCAGAAACCGGCGAGCAGCAGCAGCGCCCACCAGATGCGCTGGGTGATCCAGGCGGGCAGGCCGAGGAGGTGTCCGAGGGAGAAGAACGCGCCGTGCGGGAAGAAGTAGCCGTACGCCTGGTTCTGCACCTGGCCCATCGAGGACTGGCTACTCCACAGGTGCGACGCGCGGTCGAGGAATCCGAGCGGATTCTGAGCCAGGTCGTACTTGGTGTCGGCGACGGTACGGCCCGGAGCCTGCAGGAACGTCAGCAGGAATGCGGTGAGGATGCTGCCGAGCAGCCAGCGGCGGCCCAGCGGTGCGGTGTTCGGCGACCAGTCCTTTGCCGGACCGGTCGCGACGGTCCGCGAGTGCTCGGGTTGGCGCGGGTCGGGGGTCAGCCGATCAGCGGGCGCCGTACTCAACGTTGTTGAGTAGCGACGAACCGGCGTCGCCGCCGCGGTCGATGTCGGGGCGCTTGTCCTGCGAAGCAGCCATCGTGATGACCAGGACCGCCGCCAGCCCGACGAGGGCCCCACCGACAGCGCTCGCTGCACCAGGAACGGCAAACTTCATCGCGGAACTCCCATACATCGACGCATGCGTAACTCGAGCCAACCTAGCAGGTCGATCACCGATTGGCCGACAAGTGTGCACCGGATGCCCGGTCGCCTCCGGGCGAGGGCCGGGCAAAGCCCCCGGTGGATGACGGTGGACACCGTGGGCGGGCACCCGGCGGGAGAGCGGGCCCGGCAGTCGAAGTAGGTCCGAATGGACTCTTGAAAAATCCGAACGGCCCGGAAAAAGGTCAGTCCGGGATGGTGCAGTGCAGGCCGCCGAGGAAGGTGCGGAGTTTGGCCGTGGTCTCGTCGAGTTCCGAGCGGGGGTCCGAGGCCGCCACGATCCCGCCACCGCCGAAGGCCCGCAGCGAGCGGCCGTCGGCGGAGAGTTCGGCGCAGCGGATGGCGACCACCCATTCGCCGTCACCGCGCTCGTCGCACCAGCCGACCGCGCCGCCGTAGAAACCGCGATCACCCTCGAGGTCGACGATGGTGTCGAGCGCGAGGTCGGTGGGCGTGCCGCAGACCGCGGGCGTGGGGTGCAGAAGCACCGCGAGTTCCAGGGCGGTGGGGGCCGGATCGGCCAGGACGCCGGTGATCGGCGTGGCCAGATGCCAGACCTCGGGGGTCTGCAGCAGTTCCGGTCCGTCCGGGACGCTGAACTCGGTGCACAGGGGTGCGAGCTGCGCGCGGATCCAGTCGATCACGTACGCGTGCTCTTCCCGATTCTTGCTGCTGGCCAGCAGTTCTCGCGCCTGTTCGGCGTCGGCCTCCGGGTCGGGGCGGCGGGGTGAGGTGCCGGCCAGCGGTCGCAGGGTGACGGTGCGGCCGTGCCGCGCGACGAGCACCTCGGGCGTCGCGCCGATCAGGGTGTCGCCCGGTCTGCCCGCCGCCGACAGGTCCACGGCGAACACATTGGCGCGCGGATGCCGGGTGACCAGGTGCGCGGCGACCACCTCCGGTTCCAGCGGCGTCGCGGCCTCGGCGAAGAGCGAGCGCGCGGCGACCACCTTGCGCAGCGGCTGATCGGGATCCCCGAGTTGCTCGACCAGTTTGGTCACCCGGGCGATATGTTCAGCGGCACTGGGCATTTCGGAGACGACGCGCACCTGGGGCAGTGTGGGCAGCGCGGCGGGCCGCCACGATCCGGCGGTGTGCAGGGCCTGTTCGGGGGCCACCAGCGCGGCCGGTCGGCGCGGATCGAACGGCAGTGCCCCGACGATCAGGTCCGCCGCGCCGTCCCGCAGCGCGGCCGAAGCGGCGCCCGCGGTGTCGTACGCCGCGCGGGTGCCTGTCGTGCGGACGACCCCCGAGGGCGTCGCGAGCAGAAATCCGTCCATGTCGTTCGAACCTAGTCTTCCCGCCGTCCACCGGAACCGGGGAGCGACGCAACTCTCAGTGGTGTCGTCTCACCTGGGCGCGAGCGGCCGATTGAGCTGGGCGCGAGCGGCCGATTGAGCTGGGCGCGAGCGGCCGATCGAGCTGGGCGCGAGCGGCCGATTGAGCTGAACGCGAGCGGCCGGGTCACCTCGGCGCGGCCGTCGATCGGATGTCCGTCCGCGGTCAGTGTTTCGGTTCGGGCTCGCGTCCGGGCGGCACCATGAGCACGGGCCGGTGGCAGTGTTTGAGCACGGCGTCCGCGACGCTCGAGTGCATGAGCGCCCGGATTCCGGTCGCCCCGCGCGTGCCGGCCACGATGATGTCCACATCGAGTTCGTCCGCCACCTCCACGATGGCGGTCCAGACGGTCGTGGTGCATTCGACCGTGCGCGCCTCGGCGTTGAGTCCCGCGAGCTTGGCGAGCCGGACGCCCTCGGTATTGATGTTCCTGGCGTCCGCGAACGCGATGTCCTCGATGTCGTCGTCGAGTTGCCATTCCGGCTGCATGACCCCGGACAGCCCGGACAGTCGTGCGGCTTGGCGGACCATCGGCTCCCAGGCCGTCAGCACCACCGCGCGGTCGGCGGCGAGGAACCGCCCGGCGTATTCCACAGCCCGGCGCGCGTTCTCGGACCCGTCGTAGGCGATCAGCATCACATCGCACGGCATGACGAACCTCCTGGTAGGAACGTCTGTCTTCCCCCTCGAGGTTACCCCGGAATCCGGCCGATACGCGGACCCGCCGTCCTCGGCCCTGTCGCGGCTTCTCCACAGTTTGCGAACGATTCACCCAAACCGGTGGTGCGATGGGCGGTACCGGTTTTCACTGAGAAACGTCGGCTGTGACCGATGATCGACATCGCCGTCGTGAAGCTGGGCCCGAACGAGGGGTGGAGTGTGCGGTTGGACGAGTCGACGACGCCACAGGAGTGGGCGCAACTCTATCGCTCGCTTTTCGGTCTGCCCTACGTGCACGTCACCACGCCGGGCTTCGTGGTGCTGCCGTTGCTGGACACGGTCGCGGCCTTGAACACGCCGGAATCGTTGGGGGCCTTGATACTCGACGAGATGAAATCTCGGGGAATTCCAGGTCCGGTGCTGGTACGCGACCGCCCCCCGCGGCGTACTTTTCTAGTGGTGTTCGACGGCTTCCCCGACACCGACTGCCTGGAAAATCTGGAGCGCAACAGCGTGGACATCGGCCCGCACCGCAGTAATGTCATCCTGCCCACCGGATTCGGGCGACATACGCACGAAGGTCGCTGGTGGGCGCGCCCACCGCAACGCGACGAATCGCTACCTTTGCTCTCGGAAGTCGTGGACGCGACCAGAGCGGTGATGTGAGTCCCGGTGCAATCGATCGAGGCCGCCTTCTTCGGCCATCACGAAGCCGATGCCCGCGCCCTGCTGTACTACGAATGGTGCCAGCGCGACGAATCCGGTTACGCGGTAGCGGAGTTCGCCGAGGAAGTGCGCGATCTCACGCACACCGACCGGCCGCTGGAGGCCGCCTGCTGGCGTCTGCTGGATCGGATCGAAGCCGCGCCGCGGTTGCCCGACTGGTCGTATCTGGAGTGGGCGGACTCGAACAGCGCGGGTGCGCTGTTCGAGTCGAGTGGGCCAGATTCGAGCGCGTCTGATTCGAGCGCGCCGGGGCTGGTCGCCGTGCCGGTGCTCTCGGCGGATGTGCTGGCGGACAAGATCCACGGGGGCTGGCTGGGCCGCAGCGCCGGATGCACGCTGGGAAAGCCGCTGGAGAACGGTTTCCTCTGGACACCGGCGCGGATTCGCGAGTATCTGGAACCGGTCGGAAGCTATCCGCTGCACGACTACGTCCCGGTCCGTGCGCCGATGCCCGAGGATCTCCGATTGCATTCGGACTGGCGCACATCCACGCTCGGCGGCATCGACGGCTGTCCCCGCGACGACGATCTCGACTACACGATTCTGGGTTTGCACCTGCTCGAGCAGCACGGTCCCGCCTTCACCCCCGAGAACATCGCGGCGCTGTGGCTGGAGCGACTGCCGTTCCTGCAGACGTTCACCGCCGAGCGGGTCGCCTATCGCAATCTCATCGACGGCTTCGCCCCGCCGGACACCGCGAGCTTCCGAAATCCCTACCGCGAGTGGATCGGTGCGCTCACCCGCGCCGATATCTACGGCTACACGAACCCGGGTGATTGCGTCCGGGCCGCGGAGCTGGCGACGCGTGACGCCACGATTTCCCATGTGGGCAACGGACTCTGGGCCGCCGGATGGGCTGCCGCACTGGTGTCGGCCGCCTTCACCGCCTCTGGTCCGCGCGCCGCGCTGATCGCCTCCCAGGCGGTCGTTCCCGCGCGCTCCCGGCTGGCGGCCGCGCTGGCCGAGGTGCTCGACCAGCACCGCGAGGGTATGACGTGGGATCGGGCCGTCGCGGCGATCCACGACCGGCACGAGCACTACAGCTGGGTGCACTCGGTCGGCAACGCCTGCCTGATCGCCGCCGGATTGCTCTGGGGTGAGGGCGATTTCACCCGCACGCTGGCCCTGACCGTCCAGGGCGGCTGGGACACCGACTCCAACGCAGCCACCGCGGGATCGGTCGCCGGAGTGTTCGCCGGAGCTGCCGCGATCCCCGCCCAGTGGACGAACCCATTGCACGACACCCTGCGCAGCGCGGTCGCGGGCTACGACAGCAGCAGCATCTCCGACCTGGCGGCCCGCACCCTCGCCCTGGTGGAACGCCGATAGCCCCGGTGGAACGCCGAGATGGCCCTGGTGGACCATCGATAGTCATGGAGGCGGGATTCGAACCCGCGGCCTCCGCTGTGCATGCGGATGCTCTACCAGCTGAGCTACTCCATGAGCAGGTGGCCACGGGGCGGGGATCGAACCCGCGACCCCCCCACTGCGGGTAAGGTGCTCTACCTACTGAGCTACACCGTGGCCATCGAAAAACCTAGCAGCACAGGCGAACCGAGGCGATCGAATTTCGGCGCCTCGATCTGGGAGGGTGCCTGAGTTCCGCCGATCCACCGAATTCTGCGCCGGTGGATACGACGAAGGCGGTGCCCGGTCCGTGGACCGGGCACCGCCCCTATGTCATCTCCGCCGCTTCGTCGGCGTGAAAGGTGTTGCGTGACCGAGTCTCTAGCGCTCGACGATCGCTACGACACCCTGGCCGCCCGCGGCACAGATGGAGACCAGTGCGCGGCCGCCGCCGTTCTCGGCCAGCAGCTTCGCGGTAGCCGCGATGATCCGGCCGCCGGTCGCGGCGAACGGGTGGCCCGCGGCGAGCGAGGAACCGTTGACGTTGAGCTTGCTGCGGTCGATCGGGCCCAGGGCCGCGTCCAGGCCGAGGCGCTCCTTGCAGTACTGATCCGACTCCCAGCCCTGCAGGGTGGCGAGCACGACGGAGGCGAACGCCTCGTGGATCTCGTAGTAGTCGAAGTCCTGCAGCGTCAGGCCGTTACGGGCCAGCATGCGCGGCACCGCGTAGGTCGGGGCCATCAGCAGGCCGTCGGGACCGTGGATGTAATCCACGGCGGCGACCTCGGAGTCGACCAGGTACGCCAGCGGCGAGAGGTTGCGCGAGGCGGCCCACTCGTCACTGCCCAGCAGCACCGCGGACGCGCCGTCGGTGAGCGGGGTGGAGTTACCGGCGGTCATGGTGGCATCGCCCAGCTTGACGCCGAAGACCGGCTTCAGGGTGGACAGCTTCTCCACGGTCGAGCCGGGACGCAGGTTGTCGTCACGGGTCAGGCCGAGGAACGGGGTGATCAGGTCGTCGAAGAAGCCGCGGTCGTAGGCGGCGGCCATGTTCTTGTGCGACAGGTAGGCCAGCTCGTCCTGCGCCTCACGCGGGACGGCCATCTCCTTGGCGGTGATGGCGGCGTGCTCGCCCATCGAGAGTCCGGTGCGCGGTTCGGCATTGCGCGGGATCTCGATGCCGACCATGGACGGGCGCAGGCGGCCGACCAGCTTGGCGTAGTCCTTGTTGTTCTTGGCGCGGTTCGCGTCGAGCATCCACTCGCGCATCGACTCGCTGACGCCGATGGGCGCGTCGGAGGTGGTGTCGGTGCCGCCGCCGATGCCGTTCTCGAGCCGGCCCAGCGCGATGCCGTCCGCCACGGTCACGATGGACTGCAGGCCGGTGCCGCAGGCGAGCTGCAGATCGTGGGCCGGGGTGTAGGGGGAGAGGGTCGAGCCGAGCACGCTCTCGCGGATCATGCCGTGCTCGCCGACACGCTTGAGCACCGCGCCGCCGACGACCATGCCCAGGCGCTCGCCCTGCAGGCCGAAGCGGCTGACCAGGCCGTCCAGCGCGGCGGTGAACATGTCCTGGTTGGAGGCGTGCGCGTACTTGCCGTCGGAGCGGGCGAAAGGAATCCGGTTGCCGCCGAGAATCGCGACGGGACGGGCCTGCTTGGTGCTCTTGGCCGCTGTCTTCGCCGAACGGGCTTTGGTGGTCACTCGAGTCTCCAGTGTCTCGTCGGGGATGGCCGGCACGCTCGATCCGGCGGGACCGGCGGTGGTCGGTTTACATTAAACTTACTCTGGAGTAAGTTCATTTGTCGACACCGTACCCCGCAGATGTGCGCAACGCCGCCCTCGGGGCCGAGACCAGAGAAGGTAGGAACAGTGGCAGCCAGCAAGAGCAAGGGCGCTCCGAACCTGTACGGCTCTTTCATTCACTCCGCCCCCGGTGCTTTCCTGGCCGGCAAGCTCGGCCTGCCGCAGCCGGAGAACCTGCGCCGCTACGTCGCCGGACAGCCCGCCCTGCCGGGCCCGGTGCTGGTGGGCGGCAAGGGTCGCGTCGCCGATGCGCTGCGTAACCTGTTGCCGGACTACACCTTCGCCGATTCCGTCACCCAGGGCTCCAAGGTCGGCGCGCTCGTGTTCGACGCCACCGGCCTGCGCACCATCGAAGAGCTGCAGCAGCTTTTCGAGTTCTTCCAGCCCGCCATGCGCAGCCTCGCCGCGTCCGGTCGCATCCTGGTCATCGGCACCACCCCCGAGCTGACCGCGTCCGTCGACGAGCAGATCGCCCAGCGCGCGCTCGAGGGCTTCAGCCGCTCGGTCGCCAAGGAGCTGCTGCGCGGCGCCACCGGCAACCTGGTGTACCTGCACCCCGAAGCCGCCGCGGCCGCCTCCGGCCTGGAATCGACTCTGCGCTTCATCCTTTCGGGCAAGTCGGCCTTCGTCGACGGCCAGGTGTTCCGGGTCGGCAAGGACGACTCGACCGCCCCGGCCAGCTGGGACAAGCCGCTCGCCGGCAAGGTCGCCGTGGTCACCGGCGCCGCTCGCGGCATCGGCGCGACGATCGCCGAGGTCTTCGCCCGTGACGGCGCGACGGTCATCGTCGCGGACATCCCGGCCGCCGGTGAGGCGCTGTCCGCGACCGCCAACAAGGTCGGCGGCACCGCGCTCGCGCTGGACGTCACCTCGCCCGACGCCGCGGAGAAGCTGGCCGCGTTCGCGACCGAGCGCTTCGGCGGCATCGACATCGTCGTGCACAACGCCGGCATCACCCGCGACAAGCTGCTCGCCAACATGGACGAGGGCCGCTGGAACTCGGTCATCAACGTGAACCTGGCCGCGCCGCACCGCATCACCGAGGGCCTGGTCGCCAAGGGTGCGCTGAAGGAGGGTGGCCGCGTCATCGACGTGTCCTCCATCGCGGGCATCGCGGGTAACCGTGGTCAGACCAACTACGGCGCCTCCAAGGCCGGTGTCATCGGCATGGTGAACGCCGAGGCCCCGAAGCTGGCCGAGAAGGGCATCACCATCAACGCGGTGGCCCCCGGCTTCATCGAGACCGCCATGACCGCGGCCATCCCGCTGACCACCCGTGAGGCCGGTCGCCTGATGAGCTCGCTGCTGCAGGGCGGTCAGACCGTCGACGTCGCCGAGACCATCGCCTACTTCGCCTCCCCGGCGTCGAACGCGGTGTCCGGCAACATCGTTCGCGTCTGCGGCCAGTCCCTGATCGGAGCATGATGAGCCAGACCATCACGCTCGGCGAGGTGCCGAAGAACTCGGGCCTGTTCGTCAAGGCCGCGCTCGGCGCGCTGCCGGTGCCCGGTCTGTCCGCGCGCAAGTCGGTCATTCCGGATCGGGTCGTCCGGCTCGAGGGCTTCAAGGTCGACCCGAATCACCTCGCGGCCTACTGCAAGGCCACCGGGCTGCGCTTCAACGACTCGCTGCCGCTGACCTACCCGTTCGTGCTGAGCTTCCCGCTCGCCATGCAACTGGTCGTCGCTCGCGACTTCCCGTTCGTGGCGGTCGGCGCGGTGCACGCGGAGAACGTGATCGAGCGGACCCGGGCGATCTCGGTCGCCGAGCCGCTGGATTTCCAGACGCACGTGGAAAACCTGCGTGAGCACCCCAAGGGCCTGCTCGTGGACGCGATCACCGAGGTGAACGTGGGCCGGGAACTGGTGTGGCGTCAGGTCACCACCTTCCTGCACCAGCAGCGCACCTCGCTCTCGGGCGGCCCCAAGCCCGAGCCCAAGCCGGACGAGGTGCCCCCGCCGCCGATGCGCCAGCTGCGGGTGGATCAGAAGACGATCACCCGGTACGCCTCCGCGTCCGGTGACCACAACCCGATCCACACCTCGGGTCTGGGCGCCAAGGCCTTCGGCTTCCCCAAGCCGATCGCGCACGGCATGTGGTCCGCGGCCAACATCCTGAGCAATATCGAGGGGCGGGTGCCCGACAAGGCCACCTACGCGGTCAAATTCGGCAAGCCGATCTTCCTGCCGTCCACGGTCAACGTGTACGCCGACCAGGTCGAGGGCGGCTGGGATCTGGCCCTGAAGAACCCGAAGAAGGGCTTCCCGCACCTCACCGCGACCATCCGCTGAAGTCGTGCGCCGGGCTCGTGTTCACCCCGGCGCACCTTCCACAAAGCAGGGACCGAAAGTGCCATAGTTCGCCCGAACCATGGCACACGCGGACAGCGAACAGTACTGTTTGCAGCTTCGGCCCCCACCGGGGCGGGAACCGAGAGCCGCGCACCGATCCACCGCCGTATGTCGCCACGCAGGGGTTTCGACATCCGGCTCCGGATAGGTGCGCGGCTCTCGGGTATCCGGGCTCAGCAGTCGCAACCGCACCCGTCGCAGCAGCAGCCGTCGCAGCAATCGCAGCCGTCGCAGCAGTTGCAGTCACAGTCGCAGGCGTTCTCGCAGCCGTCGCAGTCGCAGCCGAGGCGTTGTGCCCAGGGGCCCTTGCGCTCGCCGCTGCACGGCCGGGTGTGCTCGGCACAGCAGGCGTAGCCGGTGCAGTACTGGGTCAGGATGATCCCGATGCCCTCCACGATGCCGGGGCCGCGGGACGGTGTCCGCGGGGGCTCCGTGCCGTGCACGGCGGTGACAGCCGTCGTGATGCCGGCGATCCGGACGGCGTCGAGTGGGACGAACGACCTGAAGCCGTGCGCGGGGGTCGCGCTGCCGATGACTCGGCGCGTGCTCGCTCCCGCACCCTTGCCGAAATCCGGACTCGCATCGGTGCCCGTGCCGAGGCTGATGCCGACATCCGGGGCGTTTCGAACACCGACGGTGGCCACGATGTCCCTGGTGTCGGCGGTGTCGAGGTGTGACATGGGGAGATCGGTTGCGGGGCGGTGCGATCCACAGGCATGGGTTGTACAACTGTGGACAACTCCGGCGGCTCGCCCCAGCTTGCGGACCACGGCGTTCAGCGGGTCCAGGAGCATCCAGCGGACGGTGGCCGCGCGCTGGAGGCCGACGCGGATCAGGGCCGCGCGCAGCATCGAATTCGATTCGCGCAGTACGGAATGCGCTTCCTCGACGGTCGTGCCGGTGACCGTGAGCGGGTTGAACTTTCCTGCCGCGCGGTCCTGGTCGAGATCCTCGATGGCGTCGGCCAGATGGGCGATGCGGCCGAAGTGCCAGCCGGCCTCACGCAGGGCGGCCGCGTTCTCGGGACGATCGGCCAGGATGGCGGTGTGCGCGAACAACTCCGCCGCGCACACCTGAGTCGGCGCGGTCAACGAGTCCAGGAGTGCTCGGCGCTGTGCGGCATCGTCCCCGGGGAGCCCGCGTGCCGAGGTCGAGTGCGCGAGTGTGGCTTCGGCAGAGCGGAATTCGTCCGCAACCGCTGTCGGCGCCGAGGGCAGTTCGAGAGCCCCTGGCCGAGACGGGACGGTGACGCTGCTCGCGGTGGCGGCGCCGAGGCTGCCCGCCAGGGCCGCGCGTTCGAGGGCGACCTGGGATTCGATGGCCGCGATGAGGGGCTCGATGTCCAGGCCGATGGGGCCTGCCGCGGCGCGGGCGCGGGTGTACCAGCGCGTGGAGACGCGGGCGAGGGGGCGGCGGGCCATCCGGGAGGTATCGCCGTCGTCGAGGTGGTCGCGAATCTTCGCCGCGCCCAGCAGAAGCGAGGCGGTGGCGGCGAGCTGGACGCCGGGGGAGTTCGCGGGAGCGACGGAAGCCCGGCGCATTCCCCGCAGCGGGCAGGGCGCGGCGGTATCGCGGGCGGCGGGTCCGGACTGCTGTGCCTCGGTGAGGACGCCCAGCAGAAGCGCATCGGTATTGGTTGCGGCGCGGGCGGTTTGGCCGTGGCCGTCGCGCAATCCGAGGCAGAGACCGCACATATGGGTCTGCCAGGTGGCGGGATCGATTCCGTACGAGGCGGCGCTGTGCGAACACGGCTTCAGTAATCCGAACAAGAGAGCCCCTGGGTCCCGGCCGAGACACCCGGCCGCTCCTACAACATCATTCGAGCGAACTGTTGCAGGTCAGCGAGCTCGGAGCAAGCCGGACGGCGGTGAGGGCCGACTCGCTCGCCGCGCCGCGAGACGTCGCGAGATCGAGATCGTGCCGGTTGTCCTCCGCGAGACGCGACTTGCGCGGGGCGGCAGGCGAATCGCCCACCGCGTCGCTCAGCTCTGCTCGGCCTTCTTCTTGCCCGACAGACCGCGCCAGGCGAGATCGTCGAGCAGGTCGACGGCCTCGGCCATATCGATCTGCCCGCTGGCGACGCGGTCGGCGATGGCCTCGCCCGCACCGATCACGGCGACCGAGACCACCGCGAAGTTGGTGCCGGGTTCGGCGTACTTGGCGCTGGATTCGAGCAGTTTGGCGGTGAGCTCGATGACCCGGTCACGACTGTTGGAGATCTCCGAGGCGAAGGGTTGCTGGACGAGTGCCTGCCGGTAGAGGACCTGCCAGGACAGCCGATTGTGGTCGACGTAGGACAGGAAGGCCTCGAGGCCGGCGCGCAGCTGTTCGTGCGGGGTGAGCTTGGGATTTCCCGCGACCGCGACGGCCTCGATGAACCGCATGCTCTCCCGGTGGATGCACGCCCGGAAGAGCTCGTCCTTGGAGCCGTAGTACAGGTAGAGCATGGGTTTGGAGATCTTCGCCTCGGCGGCGATCGCGTCCATCGAGGTGTCGTGATATCCCTTGCGCGAGAAGACCTCCACGGCGGCGTCGAGCATCTGCTGCTCGCGCACCGCGCGAGGAAGCCGTTTCGTTCCGCCAGCCATTCACTCTCCTAGGGCATGTCCGAACTCCCTATCTTACTGCAAGGTAAGTTCGGTGAGTGCGAATTGCCGGTCATTCGCTCAGGTGCGCGCGACCGGCGTGCTCAGCGGGGTGAACCCGACTGCTCGGCGTGCTCAGCACTGTGGTGCGGTGCCCTTGAACTTTGCCATGCGCATCACCGAGGCATCCACCTGGCTTCCCGGTAGCCGGCCATCGGTCACCGCCTGAACCAGCCGATCGAGCACGGTGGGCACCGCGTCCGTGGTGATCCACAGGGCGTTGTCGGCCCCCGCGACCAGCGCCGCCTCCACCGCGTCCTCGATGCTCATGCGAGCCGTGATGGCCGCCATGCCGCCCAGATCGTCGGTGAAGATGACGCCGTCGAAGGGCGCCGCGTCGTAGCCGTTGCCCTGCCGCAGCAGCGACATCACCTGCGGGCTGATGCTGGCGGGCACACCCTGGGTGGTCAGGCCCGGCACGTCCAGGTGTCCGACCATGACCGCCGAACCGGTGCCGATCAGCTTGCGGAACGGAACCAGGTCCTTGTTCTGCAGCTGAGCCAGCGGCGGCGTCTGCACCGCGCCGGTGTGCGAATCACCGGAGCCGGAACCGTGGCCCGGGAAGTGCTTGATCACCGTGCCCACCCCGGCCTCCTGCAATCCGCGGATGGCCGCACCCGCGTACTCCACCACCACGTCCGGATCATCGGAGAAGGAACGGTCGCCGATCACCGAATCGTCCGGCTGGCTGCTGACATCCACATCGGGCGCGAAATCGACCGTGATCCCGAGCAGCCGCATCTTCTGCGCCCGATCGAGGCTGAACCGATAGAACTCCTCCGCGCTCATCTGCTGCACGGTCTGCCTGGCCGAGGGTGCGACGCCGATCAGGTCCTTCACCCGTGACACCCGGCCGCCCTCTTCGTCGATGGTGACCATCAACGGGGTCCGCGACGCGGCCTTGACCTTGTCGATCTGATGTTGCGCCAGTAAGGCCTTGTCGGTCCAGCCGCCGACGAAGATCCCGCCGACCTGTTCGGTCCGCACCACGTTCTCGGCATCGGCCTCGCCTGTCACGCCGACCGTCAGCAACTGGGCCAGCTTCTGCCGCAACGTGAACTGCGACAGATACCCGGCCTTGCAATCCTGTTGCGCCGCTGTGGAGGTGGGTGGCGTCGTGGCGCCGGTGCTGGATTCCGTAGTGCTGGGCGCTGATTCGTTCGTCGAGCCGCCGCCGGAGCAGGCGGTCAGCACGACGGCTGTCATTGCGAGCACGATTCCCGGAAGTGTGCGCATGGAACCCGACGGTACTGGGGTTCCGCGCGCCGGTGGTAGCTGACACCCGTGTGGAGCTGCCGCTTCGGCCGTCGCGCACGGTGCTTCGCACGGAGTGTCACACCTCCCGAGATGTGTGAACCGAATCACGTACGCCCCGGCGATCACCTGCGAAACGGCAATTCGCGAATTGCGTGGCGGCTGTGAGATACCCGGCCTTTGCGCTGCATTTATATCAACGATGCATTCGATGTGATCCAACTCATTGTTTGAATTACGAAAGTGACATTCACGGTTTCGGGAGTTGATCGAAAATCCGCAACCATCAGGCAATTCGTTGCGCCGGTGCGTCATTCGATCTTGTCAAGCGCGTTGCTCGAGCTGATATGCCACCTACATCGTCCAGTGGTCACTGTCTGTAACGTGCCTCCACGTTAAATCGGTATTAAGGCAATTGATCGGCAATCTGAATTGTCTCGTCTCGTTCGACCGATAGCGAAGAACGAAAGGCTCACGACATCATGCGAATAGGCGCACTGTTGCGCGGCGGGGGACTGGTCCTTGCGGCCCTGGTGGGAATCGGTCTCGTCGCGATGCCTCCCGCCGCGACCGCGGCGGGAGGCATAGACCGCTACCTGGACCTGCCCCTGGTCAATCGCGATGCGGCGCAGGGACCCGGCGGAGTCAACCCCGCACTGCCCTACGACCACGCGGAACTCGGCGGCCTGCTGGATCAGGCCCGGGCAGCGGGCGTACCGCCCACCCGGTACGCCGCGCTGCTCTACCAGTACTGGCTGGTCGACGCGACCGGGAAGGCGGGCATCGACCTGCGCTCCTGGGATCCGCGCACCGGAGTGCAGGCCAACCGCGCCAACCTGGTCAAGTCCTACCGCTACTACGAGGATCTGCAGCTCGGACACCGGGAACTGCAGTGGGCCGGTATGGGCGGACAGGTCGGGGCCGACTTCGGCGGCGGCCTCATCGATTTCGAGCTGATGGGCTCGGACATCTACGGCCTGCCCGGGCTTTCCGACGCCGCGCGCTCGGTACTGGGTGCGGTGCAGCAGGCCGCGGGACCGCAGGCGGTCGCGCTGCTGCCCAACGGTTTGCGCGCACTGGCCTCGGCCGCCCCGAACATCACGCCGGAGGATGTGCGCTACGTCATCGGGATGATCCTGGTGATGCAGAAGAACATCTTCTCGGACCTGATGCCCATGCACGACGCCTACGTCACCGCGGGATTGCCTGCGCTGGAGGAGTTTCAGGCGGCCGGCCTGTTCGGGGACGACATCATGACCGCGTGGCGGGACGTCGCCTCGGGCGACGGTGAGCGCATCGCCACCGGCAACCGGGCGCTGCTGCGCCGCGAACAATCCTGGGCCATCGCCCGGCAGTGGGACGAAGTGCGTTCGTACAAGGGCGATGTCGGTGAGGCGATCACCTATCTCAGTGGCGCGGCGGGATCGCCGTCGGTCGCGGGCGTGGTTCCGCCGCGCGCGTTCCGGCCGATCCGGATTCCGTTCACCGCCGCCGACGGTCAGGCGTCCCTGTTGACTCTGCCGCTGCCGGAATGGAATTGGTCGGTCCTGGACGACCGGTGGGACTACATCACCGGTGAACTGCTGCCCAAATATCGCGATCAGGTCGAGAACAACTGGCCGGCTCTGGAGGCCACCATGCGCACACCCTACGAGACGCAGATGGAGTCGCACCGCCCGCTGCTGAACATCCCGCAGCTGCTGGACTCGGCCGCCCGCCAGCTCCAGGTGACCTCCGCGACTTCGGCGACGGCGGTGCGGTGATGCCGCGCTGGAAACTGCCCGCGACCCTGCTGAGCGCGGCCCTGTTGCTCACCGGCGCGTCCGTCGCCGCCGCGGAGCCCGCCACCCCGTCGAATCCGGCCCCGTCGGCTCCGGAGCCGACGCGGCCCGCGCCGGTGAACCCGGTGCCCGGCATCGACCGGGTGTTCAACGGATTCGTGGTCGGCACCCTGAACAGCGCCGAAAACGCTTCCCCGGAGGAGAAATTCGAGGCCCTGCTCGCGAATGACCCCTTCTACCAGGAGCCCCCGCTCACCGGGGCCGAAAAGCCCGGCACCATCCTGAAATCCAAGCCGGTGGACGTGATGTTCCTCGGCGTGAAGCCGACGACCGTCGACGCGCACAAGCTGATGTACGTGACCACCGCCCCGGACGGCGTCACGCCCGTGATCAGCACCGGCATCCTGATGATCCCGAAGGACGGCAAGCCCGCCGCCGAGCGTCGGCTCATCTCCTACCAGGAGGCCAACGACAGCGTCGGCTGGTCGTGTCATCCCAGTACCCAGTGGACCGGCGGCGCACCGCTGGACGGCTCCTCGTGGTCGGCGCTGGGCCCGCTGGCGATGATGTTCGACAAGGGCTACGCGGTGATGATCTCCGACGTCGGCAACGACGCGGACCGCAATCCGCACGGCGTCTTCGTCGGCACCTACTCCGGGCACGCCCAATTGGACGGCGCGCGTGCGGCGCTGCGGCTGCCGGCGTCGGGTTTGAGCGACGCCACCCAGATCGCCCTGTTCGGGATCGCCGGCGGCGGTGTCGGCGCGGCGTTCTCGGCGGAGATGGCTCCGGCGTACGCGCCGGAACTGGACATCAAGTCGACGCTGCTCGAGGGCATGGTGGTCGATCCGGCCAATTTCATGCGGGTCACCAGCGGTTCGATCGGTTCGGGCTTCGCGCTCGCCACGCTGCTCGGGCTCGAACCGTGGTACCCGGAGATGCAGGTCAACGCCAAGCTGAACCCGGCCGGACAGGCGCTGGCGAACTTCTACCGCACCCAGTGCCAGGTGCCCGCCTACTTCGGGCTGCCGTTCGTGCCGATGGAAGCGCTGTTCGACTCGGGTCTGAACCCGGCCGACGAGCCGGACTTCCAGCGCGCCTTCCAGAACAATGTGCTGGGCCGCAACGGAACCCCGAAGTCGAAGATCATGATCTCGTCCTGCGCCAAGGACGATTCGCCCATGTCGCTGGTGCCCGCCAAGGACGCTCGCGATCTGGCCGACACCTATCGCGCGCAGGGGGCGGAGGTCACCTACGCGCCGACCGACTGCAGCATGGAGCGCTTCATCACCGATATGTACGGCTGGGGCGTGGACCTGTTCGGTATGCAGACCATCGACTGGATAGACAGCAACTTCGATTGAAAGGTGGTGTCCCATGGTGGCACTCGTGGACGGATTGATCTACCTGCTCACCTTCGGACCGCTCGCGGTCGCGAAGATGGCAGCCCAGGCGCTGGGTTTCTGACGCCCTGAACGACACGTTGCTCCCGGCCGAAGCGGTCGGGAGCAACTGTTGTGCAAGCACTTTCGGCCCGAAATCGGCCGAATACCGGTCCGGAATCTACTGTTTCGGCAACTCGTGGTGACCGCCGAAGGCCTGGCGCATGGCCGAGAGCACCTTGTCCGCGTACAGCGACTCCCCGCGAGAGGCGAAGCGCTGGAACAGCGCCGAGGACAGTACGGGGGCCGGGACGCCCTCGTCGATGGCGGCGTCGAGGGTCCAGCGGCCCTCGCCCGAATCGGAGACGCGGCCGCCGAAGGAATCCAGGTTGGGGTCCGCGTACAGCGCGGCGGCGGTGAGGTCGAGCAGCCAGGAGGCCACCACCGACCCGCGCCGCCATACCTCGGTGACCTCCGGGATGTCGATGTCGTATTGGTAGAACTCGGGATGCTCCAGCGGCGTGACCTCGGCCGAATGCTCGGTGTCCTGCTGGTTTCCGATGTTCGCCCTGTGCAGGATGTTCATGCCCTCGGAGTAGGCGGCCATCGCGCCGTACTCGATTCCGTTGTGCACCATCTTCACGAAGTGCCCGGCGCCGGCCGGGCCGCAGTGCAGATAGCCCTGCTCGGCGGTGGAGGGCGCACCGGTGCGCCCGGGGGTGCGCGGGGCGGCCTCGACGCCGGGGGCGATGGACTTCAGCAGCGGGTCCAGGTACTCGACCTGCGGCGTCTCGCCGCCGATCATCAGGCAGAAGCCGCGTTCGAGGCCGAAGACGCCGCCCGAGGTGCCGATGTCGAGATAGTGAATGCCCTTGGGGCGCAGCGACTGCGCCCGCGCGATGTCCTCGTGGTAGCGGCTGTTCCCGCCGTCGATGACGATATCGCCGGGTTCGAGCAGTTCGGCCAGCTGATCGATCACCGCGCCGGTCGCCCCGGCGGGGATCATCACCCACACCACGCGGGGTGTGTCGAGCATGGCCACGAATTTCGGCAGCTCGGTGGTGCCGGCGAAGCTGTCGCCGAGCTCGGCGCTCAATTCGTCGATGTGCGGGCTGTGCCGTTCGAAGCCGATCGCGGTGTGCCCGTGCGCGACGATGCGACGCACGATGTTCGCGCCCATCCGGCCGAGTCCGATCATTCCGAGCTGCATAGACATCTCCTCGAATCGTTCGACTTGATTGTCCCAATTGTGCCCGTCCGGAAATTTTTCCGACCGCATCGAGATCATGTGTAACGCCGCCGAGCGGTACTCGATAGACGGGGTGGCTCCGTGCTGTTGCCAGACCCCCGACCCGGCAACCGCACGGAGCCGTTTCATATTCGGGTTCGGGTCAATCATGACCGGTTGCACAAAGTTTGCTGCGAACTCGAGCGGGCTGCACGTGTCGGAGCCGCCCACTATGGTGGGGCGGGCTCTCGCGCGGTGCGGGATTGCCTTCGACCACTGGGAGGACGGTCAGTGACCAGCGGAAGTCCCGGACGCCACACACGCGCGCCGCAGCCCCCCGAGGAACCGGCACCCGGACGGCAATTCCTGAACTCCGCCACGGCGCGCCGCGCCGGGATCGCGGTGGGTGTGCTGATGGCCGCCGGAGGTGTGGCCTTCGCGCTGGACTGGTCGCTGTCGTCCGGGCAGGTGCCCCGCGGCGTGCAGGTAGCCGGAATCGATATCGGCGGCATGGACCGCGCCGCCGCGCGGAACGAGCTGGAATCGGAACTCGACACCCGGATCGGCCGGCCGCTCACCGTGCAGGTCGGGGATTTCACCACGGATCTGGTGCCGCGTGACGCCGGTCTCGCCGTGGACTGGGACGCCACCT
Source organism: Nocardia jejuensis NBRC 103114 (assembly GCF_001613145.1). Lineage (GTDB taxonomy): Bacteria > Actinomycetota > Actinomycetes > Mycobacteriales > Mycobacteriaceae > Nocardia > Nocardia jejuensis. Next base: position 31,268 of record NZ_BDBU01000021.1, on the reverse strand, counting down.
GGGACCGCATCGGCTCACAGCCGGTGAATCCCTTCACACGCCTCGCGTCCGTGTTCGTGGACCGGGACATCGAGCCCGTCTCCACCGTCGAGTCCACCGCGATGGACCGCCAGTTGCAGGCCCTGCGCGCCCACGATCGCCAGCCCGTGGAGGGCACCGTGGTGTTCGATCAGGGTAAACCCGTGCCGGTGCGGCCGGTGCCCGGTCGAGTACTCGACGCGACGACCGCCCGCGCTGTCCTGACCGAACACTGGGCCGACGGTTCGGTGCTGGAACTGCCCGCCGTCGAAACCGAGGCCACGGTGAGCTCGCAGGCGGTGGACCGGGCGCTGAAGGAGATCGCACAGCCCGCGGTCGCCGCACCGGTCACGTTCACCGGCAAGGGCGGCAACGGGGTGCTGGATCCGGCGCAGCTCGCCGGCGCCCTGTCCTTCCGCCCGGACGGGCAAGGCGGACTTGCCCTTTCGTACAACTCGGAGGCCCTCGTCGCGGTGCTCGGCCCGCAGCTGAAGCCCACCGAGGTGGAGCCCAAGGACGCGACCTTCACCTTCAGCGGCAGTCGTGCGACGCTGGTCCCCGCGGTCGTCGGCGACACCGTCGACTGGGACAAGACCTTCGAAGGGCTTGCCACCCTGCTGGTTTCGCGTGGCGAGCGGTCCAGGACCGTCGTCTACGGGCAGGTGCAACCGAAGCTGACCACCCCCGACGCCGAGAAGCTCGGCGTCAAGCAGGTGATCGGCTCCTTCACCACCGGCGGTTTCAGCGGTCCCTCCGGCGTGAACATCCGGACCGTCGCGGCGAAGGTGAACGGCGCGGTGGTGCGGCCGGGAGATACCTTCTCGCTCAACGACTTCACCGGCACCCGGGGCGTCGAACAGGGGTACGTGGAGTCCGGCATCATCGACCACGGCCGCCCGAGCACGGCGGTCGGCGGCGGTATCAGCCAGTTCGCGACCACCCTCTACAACGCGGCCTACTTCTCGGGTCTCGAGGACGCCGGGCACACCGAGCACAGCTACTACATCTCGCGCTATCCGGCGGCGCGTGAGGCGACGGTGTTCGACGGCGCGATCGATCTGAAGTTCCGCAACAACACCCCGTACGGCATCGTCATCGAGACCACGGCCGACTCCTCCGAGGTCACGGTGCGCATGTGGAGCACCAAGGCCGTGGAGGTGGAGTCGATCACGGGGGAGCGGAACAAGCCCACCGAGCCGAATACGGTCACCCTCCCCAAGGGCAAGGACTGCATCGCCTCGGACGGCGCACCCGGTTTCACCACCTCCGACACCCGTGTCATCCGGGATGCGGCCACCGGCAAGGAAATCTCGCGGCACACCAGGACGGTGAAGTACGACCCTATCCCGGTCGTGAAGTGCGAGTAGGACTTCGCGCAATCGCTCGCACATCTCCGGCAGGCGGTCACCCTCGACCCCGGGTACGGCTCGGGAGATCGATTCGCCCGCGGAGTGTCGTGCATCACTCCCGGGAGCGTCCGGGGTCGCTGACCGTGCGAGCGCCCATCGTCGATGAACCGAGGTCGGCGGGGACGCGGCGGGTTGCCTAGACTTGGCGGACGCGAAGTTCCCGGATAGTTCGGTGATCGACAGGACCTGAAAAAAGGATCCACGTTGGATACGAGCGGAAGTCCCGGACGAGACAGGCGTGCCTTGGTGCGCGCCTGGTGGCGCGACCATGTCGACTACCGCTGGCTGGTGCGGACGCTGCGGGCCAGCGGGGCGCTGGGGCCGATCAAGGCCGTGGTGGGGGCGGGCGGCGCGCTCATCTTCGTGATCACGGTGCTGAACTGGATATCGCCGACCGGGCCCACCGGCGCGCTCGGCAACACGATCTACGCGCTGGACGTGCTGGCCGCCGGACTGTGGGCCCTGTTCTGGTGGTTCGCGCCGTGGCCGAGCGAACGCGTCTCGCTGCTGCTGCTCGCGACCGCGGACGTGCTCATCACCGCCGGATGCCTGTCCGACAGCGATCGCCTGTTCGCCGCCATGACCGCCATGATGCTCATCGTCACGGGCGCCTATCTGACGCTGTTCCACGGCTCGCGAATCCTGGTTCTGCACACGCTGTGGGCGGTGCTGACGGTGTTCATGCTGGCGGTGCTCATGGTGGTCATCGACGGCGGCGCGCTCGCGCCCTCGATCGCGGTGGTCCTGACCATGGCCGCGGCGACCGTCGGAGTGCTTCCGCCGCTGCACTTCTGCTACTGGCTGCTGCGCATGGACGCGCTCTCGGACCCGCTGACCGGCCTGCTGAACCGACGCGGCCTGGACTACTACCTCTCGGGCTGGTTCGACCGTTGCGACCGCACCACGCCGATCTGCGTCATGACCGTGGACCTGGACCGGTTCAAGACGGTGAACGACACCCTCGGCCATTCCGCCGGCGACCAGGTGCTGATCCGGATCGCCGCCTGCCTGCGCGCGGCGGCCTTGCCGGGGGCCATCGTCGCGCGCAGCGGCGGTGAGGAATTCGTGGTGGTCGAACGATTGGCGGCCGAGGCGGCGGCCGCCGAGGCCGAACGGCTGTGCCGCGCCATCGCGGCGTCCGACGCGGGCCGGACCCCGGTCACCGCCAGCATCGGCGTCGTCGTGCTGGAGGGCGATTCCCGGCGGTTCCGCCCGGACTACCTGCTGCGCGGGGCCGACGAGGCCATGTACCGGGCGAAGCGCTCGGGCGGCAACACCGTGGTCATGGCCGGCCCGGACGAGAACGTCCCGGTCTCGCCGCGGTCCTCGCACGGGTGACGGCGGCGATCATCGCTCGGCTGAGGTGCCGGCCCGTTCGTGAGTCCGCTCGGGTGGTGCGGGGTTCGCCACGCCCCCAACATTATTCACAGCCTGTGGATGAAACTGTGTGTATCTGTGGATGATTCGCGCAAGCGGTCGTCACACGGGCGAACTGCCAGCGGAAACAGCACTGCGGCCCGGGGAGAACCCCGGGCCGCAGTGTGTGTTCACGCTGTGGAAAGCGTTGTGCGCGTTATCAGAACGCCGCTTCGTCCAGCTCCATGATGTCGTTGTCGAGGTTCGACAGCACGGTGCGGGTGGCGGTCAGCTCCGGCAGCACGTTGCGAGCGAAGAACTGCGCGGTGGCAACCTTGCCGGTGTAGAAGACCTCGGTCGAACCGTTGTCCAGGGCCTTGATCGCGACCTCGGCCTGCGCCAGCAGCAGCCAGCCGATGACCAGGTCACCGACGGCCATCAGGAAGCGGACCGAACCCAGGCCGACCTTGTAGAGCTCCTTCGGATCCTGCTGGGCGCCCATCAGGTGCCCGGTCAGGGTGGCGGCCATGCCCTGCACGTCCTCCAGCGCGGTGGCGAGCAGCTTGCGCTCGTTCTTCAGGCGGCCGTTGCCGCCCTCGCGCTCGATGAACTTCTGGATCTGGCCGGCCACGTGCGCCAGGGCCACACCGCGATCGCGAGCGATCTTGCGGAAGAAGAAGTCCTGCGCCTGGATGGCGGTGGTGCCCTCGTACAGCGAGTCGATCTTGGCGTCGCGGATGTACTGCTCGATCGGGTAGTCCTGCAGGAAGCCGGAGCCACCGAAGGTCTGCAGCGAATCGGTCAGGTACTGGTAGGCGCGCTCGGATCCGACACCCTTGACGATCGGCAGCAGCAGATCGTTGACGCGGAACGCGAGATCCTTGTCGGCGCCCGAAACCAGCTGCGCGACATCCTCGTTCTGGTGCGCGGCGGTGTAGAGGTACACCGCGCGCAGGCCCTCGGCGTACGCCTTCTGGGTGGCCAGCGAACGACGCACGTCCGGGTGGTGGGTGATGGTGACGCGGGGAGCGGCCTTGTCGGCCATCTGGGTCAGGTCCGCGCCCTGCACGCGAATCTTGGCGTACTCCAGCGCGTTCAGGTAACCGGTCGACAGGGTGGCGATGGCCTTGGTGCCCACCATCATTCGAGCGTTCTCGATGACGTCGAACATCTGCGCGATGCCGTTGTGGACCTCGCCGACCAGCCAGCCCTTGGCGGGCACGCCGTGGCCGCCGAAGGTGACCTCACAGGTGGCCGAGACCTTGATGCCCATCTTGTGCTCGACGTTCGTCACGAAGACGCCGTTGCGCTCACCGAGGGTGTTGGTCTCGAAGTCGAAGTGGAACTTCGGTACGTAGAACAGGGACAGGCCCTTGGTGCCCGGTCCGGCGCCCTCGGGGCGAGCCAGCACCAGGTGCATGATGTTCTCGAAGAGGTCGTCCGAGTCACCCGAGGTGATGAAGCGCTTCACGCCCTCGATGTGCCAGGAGCCGTCTTCCTGCTGCACGGCCTTGCTGCGGCCCGCGCCGACGTCCGAACCGGCGTCCGGCTCGGTGAGGACCATGGTGGCGCCCCAGTTGCGCTCGGCGATCGTCTGAGCCCACTTCTTCTGCTCATCGGTGCCGTTGTTGTAGAAGACCTGCGCGAAACCCGCACCGGCGGCGTACATCTGAGCCGGCGGGTTGGCGCCGAGGATCATCTCGCCGAGGGCCCAGGTGAGGGCGCTCGGCGCGCCGAGGCCGCCCAGCTCCTCACGGACGCCGACCTTGGCCCACTCGCCGTCTTCCAGCGCGCGGTAGGACTTCTTGAAGGACTCGGGGAGGGTGACGGTATGAGTCTCGGGATCGAAGGTCGGCGGATTGCGGTCGCCGTCGACGAACGAGTCTGCCAGCGGGCCTTCGGCCAGACGCTTGACCTCCGCGAGCATTTCCTTCGCGGTGTCGGTGTCGAGGTCGCCGTAGGCGCCGCTGTCCAGGAGCGAACCCAGTCCGAGGAACTCGAACAGGTTGAACTCGAGGTCGCGGATATTGCTCTTGTAGTGACCCATGGTCCTTCACTCTCCATTGAGATCGGTGCGGTTCGGTTCGCCGTTCCCGCCCTTTTCAGTCCACCGGGTAGACACCGTAAAGCAGCACCTACTGGCGGGTAACTTAGACGCCATGTTACCGGCCGGTAGAACCCCGGCCAAGATGATCAGGGCCGAATGTGATGAGAAGCACGCGGGTCAGCGCCCGGATCCTGGCGTTTGCCGTTTCGCGGCCCGGTCCGGTGATCCGATCGCCATAGGATCGGCCGATGACCTTCACCGCGCGCACGGTGCGTATCGAGACGGGTGCGGGGCCCGCGGACGTCGAGATCTTCCGGAGCAAGGGCGGAAAACCCGCTTTCCTGCTGGTCCTGACGCACGGTTCCGGCGGTGGGAACGATGCGAAAGACATTCTCGCAGTCCGGGATTCGGCTCTGGAGCTGGGTGGCGCGGTAGCGCTGGCGCTGCAGCCGTACCGGGTCGCCGGACGTCGTGCGCCCGGGAAGGCCGAGGCGCAGGACGATGCCTGGCTGGAGATCATCGCCGCCCTGCGCCGGAAGTTCCGGGGACTGCCGCTGGTGCAGGGCGGGCGCAGCAACGGCGCGCGAGTGGCGTGCCGCACGGCGCGGGAGGTGAGGGCGCGCGGGGTGATCGCACTGTCGTTCCCGCTGCATCCGCCGGGTAAGCCGGAGAAATCGCGACGCGAGGAACTGCTGGCGGCGGGCGACATCCCGGTGGTGGTGGTGAACGGCGCGCGCGATCCGTTCGGGATTCCGGACGCCGCCGACGCGGCCGAGGTCCGGGTGATCCCCGGGCAGGCGCACTCGTATCGAGCGGGGTTCGAGGAGATCGCGGCGACCGTGACGCCGTGGCTGGCGCGATGGATCGCGCCCTAGATATCGAGTTGCCCCTAGATATCGAGTTGCTCGGTGCTGCTCGAGTTTTCGGCGGCCCCGAGGGCGGGCGCGGTCGTCTCCGGTTCCGGTGCGGATCTGGTCACGACGATCAGGGCGTCGATGGCGTCCCGGGCCTCGGTCGGCCGGTGCACGCGGTCGGCCACCCGGATCGTGATGTGGGCGCGGGCGGCGGCGAGATCGTCGATCAGGTCCTGCGGGGTGAACAGCAGTTCGGGATCCTGTTCGCCGCCATAGCCTTCGGTGAGGTTCAGGGTGTCGTTGCCGATCACCAGGAGCGTGCCCTCCGGTGCGAGTATGTCGACGCTGCGCAGCAGCAGCGCGCGCCGGGCGGGGGCGGGCAGGTGCAGGAACGACATCACGATCAGCTCGTAGGGCCCGACCAGGTGTGCCGAGTCGAGCCGGGTCACGTCCGACCAGAGCCACCGGATGCGACCGCGTACGGACCGCGACAGCCGGGAGGCCACCGTTCGGCCCTTGTCGATGCCCGCTTGGGAATAGTCGACCGCGTCCACCTGCCAGCCGTGGGTGGCCAGCCACAGCGCGTTGCGGCCCTCGCCGCAGCCGAGGTCCAGCACCCGCGGCAGCTCCGGGCGTATCTCGCTGATCCCGGGCGCCCGCCGCTCGAGGCCGAACACCTGCTCCACCACGGTGTCGTTCGGCGGTGCACCCCACACCAGCTCGGTGCGTGAGTAGTGCTCGTCCCAGGCCGCGGCATCCATGCGACCGAGTTTAGAGGCGATCCCACACGCGAAACGGCCGCGAGCACCCGGAGGTGGTCGCGGCCGTCGGCAGGTTGTCGAGCGCTACCGGATTGTCGAGCGCTACAGCGTGGTGTGCATCAGGACCACGTTGTACTGACTGTGGATCGTGGTGAGGAAGTACAGGTCACGACCGGTCTGGTACGGGAAGATCGACGGCGCGTAGGCGGACGGGAGCTCGCGCGTGTCGATCAGCACCTCGGGCCCGCTCCACGGTCCCTCCGGACTGGGGGAGCGGTACATGACCACGGAGTTCCACGGGTCGGTGGTCATCATGATGTATTGCCCGAGGTAGTCGTTCCACTGCACCGACATCTCGGACACGCCGCCGCCGATGACCGGCTGGGCGGCATTCGGGTCGTCCTTCTTCCAGGCCCCGCCGTCCCAGTACTCGTAGGCGGCGAGATCCCCGATCGCGGCCTCGGGAACGCGCGCGACGTAGGCGGCGTGATTGCGCCCGGACGGCGTGCCGTACTCGTAGACGAATCCGCCGTTCTTGACGAACGAGTTCATCTGGAAGTTGCCGTTGCCGCCCTCGTCGGGCCGGCGGGTGGCGGGCAGTTCGGCCCAGTTCTCGCCGTTGTCGCCGGAGACGGCGAGGCCGGAGAAGTTGGTGGTCCACTCGCCCGGCTCGTCCCAGGTCTTGACCGACATCAGGCTCATGTACTGGACGCCGCCGACCGAGATGGCCGCGGTGGGAATGCGGCTGATCTCCAGGAACGGGATCTTCGGGCTGGGGATCAGATCGCGCGCCTGACCGAAGATGTCCCGCACGACGCTGTCGAAATAGATGCCGTTGGACGGGTTCTGGGTGTGCGAGCGCACCAGGATGTTCGAGCGCCACGCCCAGGTGCTGCCGACCAGCAGGTTGGGGAAGCCGAGTCCGGCGGTGTCACCGAAGGTGGTGAGCATTTCACCGTTGCCGTTGTCCCACATGATGCCCAGGTCGGTGCCCAGCACGTTGTAGGACTGGGTGTTGTTGGGGCTCGCCATGCCGGTGACCTGGAAGATCGCCTTGCTTCGGCCGGGCAGCTGGGGTAGCCCGTTGGTGCCGTTGAGCACCGGAATCGGATTGATGGCATTGGGGTTGGCGGCGGCCGGGCTGGTCATCGCTAGGAGCAAGGCCGAAGCAGCTGCGACTGCGGACAGCAGTATGGGGGCGGTCCTGGTCAATGCGTGCGTCCTCCGGTTCTCGCCGAATAATGAACGGACCACACGGTATGTGACAGGCCGCACAAACAGTTCGGCTCGCTGGCAAAGTGTGAAAATGCTAACAGCGGAACGACGTCTCGTGGGGCTCCGAGTCGGATAGGCGGCCGTACGTGGGCTTACGGTCGATCATTCGTACCACGGCCGAGCGCCTGCCTGATGATCAGCGGCAGCTGTGTCGCGCGTTCGATGGCAAGAGTTCTCCGAACCGAGGCCTGCCAGGTGCGATCGAACAGCTGCTTGGCGCTCGCCACCGCCTGCGGGGATCGGGTCGCGATGCGATCGGCCAGCTTCTCGGCCGCGGCGCGCGGATCCGCGCTGACCTCGGTGACCAGTCCGATCCGTTCGGCGTACACGGCATCGACCGGGTCGGCGGTCATGGTCAGCAGCAGCGCCTGATCGATGCCGATGAGCCGGGACAGCGTCGCCGCGCCGGTCATGTCCGGGATGAGACCGTGCTTGGCCTCCATGACCGAGAACTCCGAATCCGGGGTGACGAACCGGAAGTCCGCCGCCAGCGCGAGCTGCAGTCCGCCGCCGTAGCAGCGGCCGTGCACCACCGCGATCACCGGCTGCGGCAGTCGCCGCCACGCCCAGCACGCCTCCTGGAAGGTGTTGGTGCCCTTCCAGGGCAGCGGCACGAAGCCCCGCACCACGGCCAGTGGATCGCTCATGGTCTTGGCCACGTCCAGGCCCGAGGAGAAGCTCGGGCCGTTGCCGGACAGGATGACCGCGCGGATGTCGCTGCGTCGCTTAATGATTCCGGCGGTCTTGATGAGCTCGCGCATCATGTCGATGGTCAGGCCGTTGTGCTTGTCGGGCCGGTCCAGCGTGACGTAGGCGCGGTTGCCCTCGAAGGTGAGGTCGACATGGTTGGTGCTCACTGCGTGTCCTCTATCGGAGTTGGTCCAACAGGAGCCGGGCGCAGCCGGCTGGGTCGTCGTAGAACGGGGTGTGCCCGCTGCCCCGCAGCGTCACGTGCCGCGCGCCGGGCAGCACCTCGCGGGCGCGCCGGGATTGCGTGGCATAGGTGAGCAGAATGTCACGATTGCCCCAGGCGATGGTGATCGGGATATCCGCGAGGGCGGTCCGGTCGGGGAGCCGGAATTCGCTGAACGAGGCCAGCGCGGCATCGAAACCGCCCGCGCCGAGCATGCCCTCGACGGTCTCGATCGCGATCTGCGGATCGAGTGCCCACGGCTTGCCGATCACCAGGCTGAGCAGGGCCGATCGCGCCGCGGTATTGCCGAGCAGGGCCGGGGCGGCCGGACGCAGCAGCCTGGTGAGGTTCTTGGCGCGGGCCAGGGACTGCTGACACCAGATCCGGCCGGGGGTGTCCCAGAACGCGATGGGGGAGTACGCGGTGACCGATCGGGCCAGTCCGCGCGCGGCCAGGTCCAGGACGATGCCGCCGCCCATGGAATTGCCTGCCAGATGCGGTCTTTCGATGCCCTCGGCGGCGAGGAACTCGACCAGCGCGTCGGCGAGGGTGGAGACGCTGGTGTTCGGGAGGGTGTCGCTGCCGCCGAAGCCGGGCAGATCCACGGCGATCACCTCGAAGGACTCCGCGAGGGCGTCGAGGATCGGTTCCCACACCTGCCAGTGGCTGCCGACCCCGTGCACCAGGACGAGGGGTGCGCCCGTGCCGGTCCGGTAGTGGTTCAACTTCGTCATTCCGGGCTCCCCTGGACGATGCGGCGAACTTCGACCCTAGCAGTTGTTGACGTGCCGCCAATTGAGCTTTTCGGCCCTCGGGACGGCCTCCGGTCGACGCTTGTCGACGGAACGGTGCGCAGCGTTTCGACGCAGCACTGCCCGCGACGCGCGATCTGTGAGAAAGTGCCTCCGGCATACCCCACGCCGAGAATTGAGGAACCCGTGCGCATTTCCCTGATCGCCGCCGCGCTCGTCGCCCTGCCGCTGCTGACCGCGTGCGGTGGCGGCGACGACAAGCCCGCGTCGGTCTCGCAGGCGGAGGTCTCCAAGGCACTGCAGAACGGTGGCCTCGGGGACGCGAAGCTGGCCGACTGTGCGGCGAAGATCTTTGTGGACGAAGGCATTTCGCAGGACGGTCTGCGCCTGATGATCAAGAACGACACCAAGACCGCCGCCGCCGCCGATATCGAGGCCCTCGGAATGACCAAGGACGACGCCGACAAGGCGCGCGCGGCCACCAACAAGATCGTCAGCGACTGCCTCAAATGAACCGCCCGCCCGAAGTGGTGCGGGCGGCCCCGGAATGTTGTTAAGTCTCTTGGGAGGGATGGCGTTTCGTCCCGGTGAGAGATCTGAGGACTGCGATGAGGAAATCCGCGATCGCGGTGGCGCTGCTGGCGCTTGCCCTGCTGGCCGGATGCGGCAGCGATGACACGAGCTCCGCTCCGACCACTTCGGTTGCGGCGACATCGATTTCGGTGTCCGGCAAGCCCGGCGCCACCACTCCGGGCGCTTCCACGCCCCCCGGCGGCGCGAGTCCGACCTCCGGCGCGACCCCGTCCGGCGGTGCGCTGAGCGCCGCGGAAATCTCGAAGAACCTGCAGGACAAGGGTCAGATGGACGCCCAGACGGCCGATTGCATCGCGAAGATCTACGTCGAGGAGAACCTCTCGCAGAACGCGCTGCGCAAGATTCTCGAGACCGATTCGGCGGGAAATCCGCTGATCACCGGCTTGACCGCGGACGACCTGCGCAAGGCGGGCACCGCGGCCAAGCGGGTCGTGCTCGAGTGCCACAAATAGCCGACGGACGAAGCACGCCCACGGACAAGGCCCCCGGTCGATGACCGAGGGCCTTGTCTGTTGAGCCGATGACGGGAATCGAACCCGCGCCATCTGCTTGGGAAGCAGAAGTTCTACCATTGAACTACATCGGCACGCTCGTCCGTGCAGGTCGAGATGCGTTCGCGACTCTATCAGATGCCGACTGACCCGATGCAACTCTTTACCCGTCGTGGCTGCTCGTGCCGGGTTTCCGAGATCTTCCGCGCTGATCTTCGCTGCGTGTCGGGACGGCGCGCCGAAGATCGAGGAGTTCTTTCGCCGAAGCAGCGAAGTTCAGCTACGCGCGGTCGTAGACTGTCGCGCAGGGTCGAAAGCCTGTCCACCACAGTAACTTTGGATGCGCTGAACATTAGCTGGTGTCGGTGAGCGCTGTGTCTCCACACCGCGGCTGCGTGCTCGGCGGCCGAGGAGGACGCCATGACCGCGGTGCCCGCACGCGAAGTCCCGCAGCTCGAGCCTGCACGCCCGTTTCCACGGCGAATGGGGCCCAAGGGTTCCTATCTGTGGAAGGCGATCACCACCACCGATCCCAAGATGCTCGGGAACATGTATCTGTTCACGGCCATCGCGTTCTTCCTGATCGGCGGCCTGATGGCGCTGCTCATGCGCGCCGAGCTGGCCCGCCCGGGCATGCAGTTCCTCACCCCCGAGCAGTACAACCAGCTCTTCACCATGCACGGCACGATCATGCTGCTGTTCTATGCGACGCCGATCGTTTTCGGATTCGCCAACGCGGTGCTGCCCCTGCAGATCGGCGCACCGGACGTGGCGTTCCCGCGGCTCAACGCGCTGAGCTACTGGCTGTATCTGTTCGGCGCGACAATGGCCACGGCCGGCTTCGTCACCCCGGGCGGCGCGGCCGACTTCGGCTGGACCGCGTACACCCCGCTGAGCATGGCCGAGCACGCCCCCGGCGTGGGCGCGGACCTGTGGATCATGGGTGTGGCGGTCTCGGGCGTCGGCACCATCCTGGGCGGCGTCAACATGATCACCACGGTGATCTGCCTGCGCTGCCCCGGCATGACCATGTGGCGGATGCCCATCTTCACCTGGAACATCCTGGTGACGAGTGTGCTTGTGCTGATTGCCTTTCCGATCCTGACCGCGGCCCTGATGGGCATGGAGGTGGACAGGCATCTGGGCGGGCACGTGTACGACTCCGCCAACGGCGGGGCCATTCTCTTCCAGCATCTGTTCTGGTTCTTCGGCCATCCCGAGGTCTATATCGTCGCGCTGCCGTTCTTCGGGATCGTGACCGAGATCTTCCCGGTCTTCAGTCGCAAGCCGCTGTTCGGCTACACCACGCTGGTCTACGCGACGCTGGCCATCGGAGCGCTGTCGATCGCGGTGTGGGCGCATCACATGTACGCGACGGGATCGGTTCTGCTGCCGTTCTTCTCGTTCATGACGTTCCTGATCGCGGTGCCGACGGGCGTGAAGTTCTTCAACTGGATCGGCACCATGTGGCGCGGGCAGCTCACCTTCGAGACGCCCATGCTGTGGTCGCTCGGCTTCCTGGTGACCTTCCTCTTCGGCGGCCTGTCCGGAGTGATCCTGGCGTCGCCGCCGCTGGACTTCCACGTCTCGGATTCGTATTTCGTGGTGGCGCACTTCCACTACGTGCTGTTCGGGACCATCGTGTTCGCGACGTTCGCGGGCATCTATTTCTGGTTCCCCAAGATGACCGGCCGCCTGCTCGACGAGCGGCTGGGCAAACTGCATTTCTGGACCACGTTCTTCGGATTCCACCTGACCTTCCTGGTGCAGCACTGGCTGGGCAACGAGGGCATGCCGCGCCGCTATGCCGACTATCTGCCCCAAGACGGATTCACCGCCCTGAACACCATTTCCACGGTCGGCTCGTTCGTGCTCGGGTTGTCGATGGTGACCTTCGTGTGGAACGTCTTCAAGAGCTACCGATTCGGTGAGGTGGTGACGGTCGACGATCCGTGGGGGTACGGCAATTCGCTGGAGTGGGCCACCAGTTGCCCGCCGCCGCGGCACAACTTCTACGAATTGCCGAGGGTGCGATCCGAGCGTCCCGCGTTCGAACTGCACTATCCGCACATGGTCGAGCGAATGCGCGCCGAGGCGCACTCGTCCTGGCCGCTGCGCGGTGCGAAGTCGGGCGACGCCGCGGAGTCACCCGCGGAGTCCCCGGTGATCCCGCCCGCCGCCGGACCGTCGGATTCCGCCACGGGCGTCTCCGATTCGGCCGCCGGACCGACCGATTCGGCGACGGGAGAGCCCGAGTCCTGACTCTGGCGCGAATACCGGTCGCGACTCGGCTGAGGCAGTGCCCGCGCAAGCTCGCACGTCAACTACTCTCTTCGCCGTGCTGCTTTCCGATCGCGACATCCGCAAGGAGCTCGCCAATGGGCGTCTCGGGCTCGACCCGTTCGACGACAAGCTGGTGCAGCCGTCGAGTATCGATGTGCGGCTGGACGGTTTGTTCCGGGTGTTCAACAACACCCGCTACACGCATATCGATCCGGCGCAGCGACAGGACGAACTGACCACCCTGGTCGAACCCGCTCCCGGTGAGCCGTTCGTGCTGCACCCGGGTGAGTTCGTGCTGGGCTCCACGCTCGAGCTGTGCACGCTGCCCGATGATCTGGCCGGCCGGCTGGAGGGCAAGTCGAGCCTGGGCCGGTTGGGATTGCTCACCCATTCCACCGCGGGCTTCATCGATCCCGGATTCAGCGGGCACATCACGCTCGAACTCTCGAATGTGGCGAATCTTCCGATCACGCTGTGGCCGGGGATGAAGATCGGTCAGTTGTGTCTGCTGCGGCTCACCAGTCCCGCCGAGAATCCGTACGGTTCCGCGGCCGCGGGCTCGAAATACCAGGGACAGCGCGGTCCGACGCCGTCGCGCGCCTACCTGAACTTTCCGGTCGAGAACCGATAACCGATTCCCGCTGTGCCCCCGGCATTCTCGAATTTCCGCCGATGCCATGACCGTTGGGCGGCCGTTGTGCGAACTCACGGGTGTACGTACGGCTTGCCACGTCGTAAGGTGGCGGCGACGGGTACAGTGACCCCACCGTAATAATTGTGACGCGCGCTGGCCTGGTACAGGCGGCGATGCTTGTTCACACGTCGGTGAGTGTGGAAACGAGATGGGCAGCAGATGAGTTCGGTACTGGGAGTTTCCGTGGGGGCGGGTGCGGTTCGCATCGCACGTCCACACGCCGGGAATTCCGCCGAGCCCAGATCCACCGCGTTCGGCGCCAAGGGTTTCACCGGTTTCCGGGGCGCCCCCGACGAGTTCGATGTGCAGGCCGTTCCGATCGACGAACGCCGCGTGGAGGAATTGGTCGCCGACGCGATCGGCGCGGTGCTCGCGGCGGACCCCTCGGTCGTCGCCACCGCGATCTCCTATCGCGACGAACACCACGCGCGCGCCATTCGCGCCGAACTGGCTCGCCGCCAGTTCACCAATTACGAGCTGGTCCCGGACGTCATCACGGCGCTGGAGTTCTTCGAATACTCCGGTGAGCTGCAGGGTTTCAGCAATGTCGCACTCTACGATCTGGGCGCTTCGGGTCTGTCGGTCAGCATTGTGGACGCGAGCACACGGCAGGTGTCCTCCAGTGAGCGCACCAGCGATATCAGTGGCGACTATCTGGATTCGCTGATCCGCGAACAGCAGATCGCCTCCGGCCGAATCGCCCATCCCGAGGATCACGCGGGTCTGGTGGCGCTGGATGCGCTGTGCCGTCAGGCGAAAGAGCAACTCTCCACCAGCAGCGCCGTCGCGCTGCCCTCGCCCGAGGGCCTGGTGCTGTTGTCGCAGGAGAACTTCGAAGCCCTGATCATGCTGGCGGTGGAATCCTCCGCGCGGATGATCCGAGATGTGATCCTGCGCTCCGAGCAGCAGGTACAGGCGGTCGCAGTCGTCGGCGGCTGCGCCCAGATTCCGCTGGTGGCACGGGTTCTGCGTCGCTGGCTCGGCGTTCCGGTGATCGTGGCCGGGGACCCGGCGTCCATCGTGACGCGCGGTGCGGCCATGCTGGCGCGCCCGGTCGCCAAACGTCCGGCGCCCGCGCCCTTCCCGTCCGGCCCCGAGGACACCTCGGCGCTCTCACCGGCGCAGTCCTCGTCCTGGCTGTCGGGGGCGGGCGCGGTCGAGCGTTTCAGCCGTCGCCGCGAGGTCAGCATCGCCGGGGTGGCGGCCGGCTCGCTCGTGGTGGTCGCCGCCATCGGGGTCTCGCTGGGCTGGGGACCGCAAGTCCTGGAACATGACTCGCAGAGCTCGGACGCCGCGACCACGTCGGCGCCGGTGAGTACCACGTCGCGACCCGCGGCCACCTCCACCGTGGTTCCCACCACGACCGATGCCACCAACGAATCGCTGGCCGCGCCGCCGCCGCGCCGGGAGACGACCACGTCCGAGGCGCCGCCGACGGACAACGGCTACAGCACGATCACCATCATTCCGGGATTGCCCGCGGTCGTGGTGCCCACGTTGCCGCCGCTGTTCCCGCCGCCGCCCGCGCCGTGATCGCTTGATCCTGGTGCGCGCGGACTGATTTCACGCGCGCGCAGGCAGGGCCGGTGAGTTCGCACCCGCCGCGTTTCGTACCCGCAGTGTTTCGTACCCGCAGCGTTTCATACCCGCCGAGTCCGCCCCGTCGACTGCCAGGAATGGGGCGGACTCGGTGGGCCCGGCGCGGGTGCGCCGGTGCGAGGGACCGGCTGCGTTCAGTCCTCGCCGCCCGCCCCCACCGCGAGTGCGGTCGTGATGATCGCCGACAGCGGTGGGAGCTCGAGTTCTCGGGCGGGTGGTTTGACCCAGTGACAGCCCTCCCTGGTCCACCGGCCGAGACCGGTGGGGAGCATGACGGCGCTGCCGATGGCGGGAATGCCGATGTCCATGCGGTTCAGCACATCCATGACCTGTTCGCCCGGACGGGAATCGGGCGCGGTGAGAAAGCTCCAGCGAATCTGCCGGGCCAGCATCGGGCCCGATTTGTGCTGCTGTTGCAGCACGGTCCGGACCTTCTCGGCACGAGCGACGGGCAGGTGGATCACACCGACCCGGCTGGTGACCGGAAGCATGACGAAGCCGCCGCGTTCGGCGACCGGGAGCCCGAATTCGTGCCGGTAGAAGGTAACCCAGTCTTCGATGGTTCTCAGCTTGTCCGCGTTCACTTCCCCGCTCCTGCCTCCCGACTCCAGGGTCGCGCCCGTGCGGGCCGGGTGGACATGCCCGCACACCCTCCTTGCGCTGCCCTTTCACTGCCTCTATTACCGATGCGTATAAAGCCTGGTACCAGGTCGGTTTCGGCTGTGGCCGAGGCCACTTCACACTCGTACCCTGGATAACGGAGTTCGTTTCGGAAGGGATGACATCGTGGTCCGGCAGTGGTCAGGTAAAGAGGCCCGTGCCCTTCGCGATGCCAAAAGGATGAGTATCCGGGAGTTCGCGGCACATCTGGGTGTGCACGAGCGCCTGGTCTCGAAGTGGGAAGCCGGGGGGGATCGGGTTCATCCCCGTCCCGTCAATCAGGCCGCCCTCGATACCTCACTCGCCAGGTCCGACGATGTTGTGCGGGCACGGTTCGCGGCTTTGATCGAAGAGCCTTCGACCGACCGCCCCGTGCCCGGTTTCGATGCGCGCCACAGTGGTTCGGCGCAAGCCAGTTATTCCAGCGACGCGGAACTGCTGGCACTCGTCGACGCAGGTGCGATGAGAGGTGATGCGTTAGCGGCGATTTCGGAGAGGGATCTGATCATGGCGGCTGCCCATGAAGCAAGCGAGCACGCGGGGAGGGCCGAGAGCACCAATGTGGGAGCAACCACGCTGGAACAGCTCGACGCCGATGTCACGCGCATTGCGAACGAGTACGTGCACGTGCCGCCCGTACCCATGATGGTGGAGATGCTGCGGGTGCGCCGCCGCGTCTACCGCCTGCTCGAAGGCCATCAGAGACCCGCCGACACCGGTCATCTGTACCTGCTCGCGGGCACGCTGTCCGGGCTGCTGGCCAATGCCAGCACCGATCTGGGCTACGTCGACGCCGCGGGCGAGCAGGCCCGAGCCGCCTGGGCGTACGCGGAATTGTGCGGGCACAACGGTTTACGGTCCTGGACTCGCGGTATGCAGGCGCTGATCGAGTACTGGTCCGAGCGTCCGCGCCGCGCAGTGCTGCTGGCGCAGAGCGGGCAGCAGTACGCGGATTCGGCGACGGCCCGGGTGCGGCTGCTGAACATCGAGGCGCGCATCTGGTCCCGGCTCGGCAGTACGCAGGACACCGAGCGCTGTATCCGAGCGGCCGACAGCGCGCGCGAGGGCAATTCGCTGGACTCCCTGCACGACGAGGTCGGCGGCGTCTTCGGTTTCGATCAGCCCAAGAGCCACTATTACGCGGGCGCGACCTATATCCATCTGGGGCAGGCCCAGCCCGCCCTGGAGGCCACCAGCCGAGCCATCGACCTGTACGCCAACGGGCCGATCGAGCAGCGCTCGTACGGCGCGGAATCGCTGGCCCGGGTGGACAGCGCCGCGGCGCACCTGATCAACGGCAGTCTGGACGGGGCGGCGGAGGCGTTGCAGCCCGTGCTGCGCCTGGACGAGGAGAAACGGATCGCGCAGTTGGAGGAGCGGCTCACCAATCTGCGCCAGCGGCTCACCCGGCCGCAGTTCCGCGATGTCGTCGAGGCCAGGGCGCTGGACGAGACGCTCGAGGAGTTCTGCGGAAACACCGCCGCCAAGGGCATGCTGCCCCCGGATACGCAGCGGTGAGCAAACCCGATTGCGCACAGATGGCACCATTGGTCGGGTGAGCCCTTCCAGTCACCTACCGCCTCGGTCCCCGCGCATCCTGGAGCAGTCGACCAAGCTCCAGAACGTGCTGTACGAAATTCGGGGTCCGGTGCACGCGCACGCGGCACGGCTGGAGGCCGAAGGGCACCGCATCCTGAAGCTCAATATCGGCAATCCCGCGCCGTTCGGCTTCGACGCGCCCGACGTGATCATGCGCGACATGATCGCCGCGCTGCCGTACGCGCAGGGCTA
This sequence comes from Nocardia jejuensis NBRC 103114, assembly GCF_001613145.1. GTDB lineage: Bacteria > Actinomycetota > Actinomycetes > Mycobacteriales > Mycobacteriaceae > Nocardia > Nocardia jejuensis. Next base: position 13,771 of record NZ_BDBU01000021.1, on the reverse strand, counting down.
CTCCGAGTCCAAGGGCATACTGCCGGCGCGGCGGGCCATCGTGACCAGGTACGAACTGGTGCCGGGCTTTCCGGAGTTCGACGTGGACGACGTGTACCTCGGCAACGGCGTGTCCGAGCTGATCACCATCACCATGCAGGCGCTGCTGAACAACGGCGACGAGGTGCTCATCCCCGCGCCGGACTATCCGCTGTGGACGGCCATGACCAGCCTCGCGGGCGGCACGCCGGTGCACTACCTGTCGGACGAGGCCAACGGCTGGCAGCCGGACATCGCCGATATGGAAGCCAAGATCACCGACAAGACCAAAGCCATCGTGGTGATCAACCCGAACAATCCGACCGGCGCGGTGTACTCGACCGAGGTGCTGGCGCAGGTCGTGGATCTGGCCCGCAAGCACAATCTGCTGCTGCTGGCCGACGAGATCTACGACAAGATCCTCTACGACGATGCCAAGCACGTCTCGCTCGCGACGCTCGCCCCGGATCTGCTGTGCCTGACCTTCAACGGTCTGTCCAAGGCGTACCGGGTGGCGGGCTACCGCTCCGGCTGGCTGGTGATCACGGGACCGAGGGATCACGCGGCGGGGTTCATCGAGGGCATCGACCTGCTGGCCTCCACCCGGCTGTGCCCGAATGTGCCTGCGCAGCATGCGATTCAGGTGGCGCTGGGCGGACACCAGAGCATCGACGATCTGGTGCTGCCGGGTGGGCGGCTGCTCGAGCAGCGCGATGTGGCGTGGGAGAAGCTCAACACGATTCCCGGCGTCTCGTGTGTGAAGCCGACCGGCGCGCTGTACGCGTTCCCGCGACTGGATCCGAACGTGCACGAGATCCGTGACGACTCGAAGCTCGTGCTCGATCTGCTGCTGCAGGAGAAGATCCTGATGGTGCAGGGAACCGGCTTCAACTGGCCGCATCACGATCATCTCAGGATCGTCACGCTGCCCTGGGCGCGCGACTTGTCGGTGGCTATCGAGCGCTTCGGCAACTTCTTGGCAAGTTATCGCCAGTAGTCGATTTCGGCCTCGTTCGCCCGGGTGGTTCGGCCGCCCGGGCTCACTAGCTCCCCCGATAGGGGATTCGGGGGTGTCGACTCGTCCAAATCGCCAAGTGGACGCTTGGTTGCTGACCGGTTTCCCGGTGCTCACCTGCGGGTCTATGGCGCTTTTGGGTCGGTGGCTAAAACAAACCGCTAGTTCGAAAAAGGTGGGTTTTTAGAGACTTAGCTAGCGCAAAGAACCGTCTTTTGTGTACAGTGGGACTCGGCACTTAAGTGCCCGGCCGGACCGCCTACCCCCCCTGGGCCGTCCGGTCCTGGTTCAGCCGGCCCACCCCCCCTGGGCTGCTGAGCCCCGGGCGGCGGAGACATCCCCCTGCTCTCCGCCGCCCCCTCAGCCTTCGCGATTTCTGTGCAAATTCCGGAAATCCGCTATTCCAGACCTCCGGTCGAGCCCCGTTCACTTCGAGAACGGTTTTCGTTTAGGCTCGCCCGAGTGAGCGATCACCATCACCACCATGACCATTCGGGACCCATTGCGATCGGCGCTACCGCCGCCCGGGTGGTCATCGGACTGCTCACCGCCTTCGGTGTACTCGTGCTGGCGGGCACGGTCTGGCTGTGGCCCAGCAGCCACCACGTCGACATCCCGCTGCCCTTCCAGAGCCAGGGCGGCGGGGCGGTGCAGACCGAGGCGGGCACCATCGTCATGCAGGACCGCGGCGCGTGCGGCAGCGCTTCCAGCGGACGGGTTTTCACCGAGCAGCCGCAATCGCCGCGGGCGGCGGGCTACGACTGCAAGCGCAGCGTGATCGCCATCGACTCGGGACCGGACAAGGGCGGTCGCACCCTGCTGGAGATCCCGGACGGGCCGGGACAACCCCAGCTGGCCGTGGACGACCACATCCGTCTGGTGCGCGCTGCCGATCCCAACGGCGCCACCATGTACGCGTTCAACGACTACGCGCGCGGAATGCCGTTGACCATCATCGTGATCGTCTTCGCGGTCGTCATCATCGCCGTCGCGCGCTGGCGCGGACTGCGCGCGCTACTGGGTCTCGGCTTCGCGTTCGCCGTGCTGGTGATGTTCATGCTGCCCGCCCTGCTCGACGGAAAACCCGCCATCCCGGTGGCGCTGGTGGCCGGCGCGCTGATTCTCTATGCCGTGCTGTATCTCGCGCACGGCGTGAACTTGCGCACCAGCTCGGCCCTGCTCGGCACCCTGACCTCGATGGGACTCGCGGCGGCGCTGTCCTGGCTGGCCTTGAAGATGACACATCTGACCGGGTTGTCGGAGGAGCAGAATACCGACGTCGCAACGTATCTGGAGCACGTCAGCATCACCGGGCTGCTGCTGGCGGGGTTCATCATCGGTTCCCTCGGTGTGCTCAACGACGTGACGATCACTCAGGCCTCGGCCGCGTTCGAGCTCGCCGCCCTGGACGAACACGCTTCGCGCCGAGGCATTTTCGCCGCCGCCATGCGGGTGGGCCGCGATCACATCGCCAGTACCGTGTACACCCTGGTGCTGGCCTACGCCGGTGGCGCACTGCCGTTGCTGCTGCTGTTCAGCGTGGCGGGGCGTTCCATCCGCGACGTACTCACCGGGGATGCGGTCGGCATCGAGATCGCCCGATCCTGTGTGGGCGGTATCGCTCTCGCGCTGTCGGTGCCGCTCACCACCGCCATCGCCGTCGTGCTGGCCCGTCCCTTCGGCGCCGCTCGCCCGCAGCCTGCGGGTAAGCCTCCGGCCCGCAAGGTCGCCGCCAAGGCGGGGACCCGATCCGGCGGACCGGCGAAAACCGCACGCCCGGGCGCGAAGTCGCCGCGCACCGGTTCGCAGCCCGCGGCGACCCGGGCCGCTTCGGAGCCCTGGCCGGGATCGCAGTCTTCGGGACCGCGTACCGGGTCACAGCCGAGCGCCTCCCGGGCCGGAGCGCAGCCGGGTGGACCTCGCACCGGCTCGCAACCGGTCGGTCCGCGGACCGGAGAACAGCCCGACAACCATCGGGACGACACCGAGAACACCGTCCCGAGAACCACTGTCGTCCCGCAGAATTCGCCCTGGAACGAGCAGCCGCCGCTGAGTCCTCCGCGTAGCGGCCCGCCGGCCGATCGGCCGAACTCCGCCCCGTCCTGGCCCGCTCAGCCGCCGAAGCAGAATCCGTCTCGCGGCGGGCGGCACTCCAAGCCCGATTCCTGAACGGATTCCCATTCGGTGGCTCCGAATCATGCAGCGGTAGAGGTTGTTTCGGCGAGAGTACGGCCACGCCGCTCTCCGGGTGTGCAGACACCCGCGTGACCGCACTCTCGCCGAGCGGGTGGTGTCCCCGAGGGGGGACACCACCCTTTTCGTCATATCCGGCGCGGTGGATACGACGAAATCAGGCGGCCTGCCAGAGGGCGGGCGCGGCGGTGGGGGTCCAGCCGGGGTCGTAGACGGTGTGCGACTGCCGGCACTTGTAGCGTTTTCCCTGGTAGGTGACTATGTCGCCGGTGTTGTAGCGGGCGCCCACCTTCCACTCGCTGCCCGAGGGCTGCTCGGTGGTCGTCTGGGGCGGGGTGGAGCCGTGACTGTGCGTGGTCGTGGGCGGTGTGGTGACGGGTGGTTCGGTGGTGGCCGGGGGAGCTGTCGTGGGTTTGCTCGTCGTGGGCGCGGTGGTCGTCGGCGGCGCGGTGGTGGGCTTGGTGGTGGTGGGAGGTGTTGTGGTGGTGGGTGTTCCGCCATCGCCGCCGATCTGCAGGTCCACGCACGAGTAGAAGGCGTTCGCGGTGTCGCCGATGTTCCAGATGGCCAGCAACTTCTGGCGACCGGTGAAATTGCCGAGGTTCACCGTGTGGGTGACCGAGCGGGGCGGCGGCTCGTTGTTGCCCTCCACGACGCCGACCCGGGTGCCGCCGATGTAGTACTCCCAGTTCAGGGTGCGATGCAGCGCTGTGAACGTCCACGTGAAATCGACTGTGCCACCGACGGATTGAGCCTTCCAGGGCTTGCTGTCGTCGTCCAGCTCGGCGAACCTGCCGATGTTCGCGCTGCAATTGCGCAGGCCCTTGGGCCCTTCCACGCTCTGTGGTTCGTACTTGATATCGCCGCAGGACACGGTGCTCTGCGCGCATTGCGCCTGCCTGCTGGGCGGGGATGCCACGTAACCGTGGGCATTGGCGATTCCGGGGGGCATGACCGCGACCAGAAATGGTGCGATTCCGGCAGCCCCGAGAATGGACAGTCTTCTGCCTACCATCTGAAACTCCTTGCGAGAGTGGGGCAGTGGCAGCCGGCATGACCGCCCCGAGACGGATCTGTGATCTGATCCGGATCAATTTGAAGCGAAATCGTGCTCTAAAAGATATGTGCCAGCAACGGTTTGGTCAAGCGTCCTATCTGGGGAATTCGAAATTGCCTATGTTCCAGCAAACTTCATGTGCACCGCAGCAAACTTGACTCACCGGTACCTGCGAAAACTCGCCGCTACCGAATTCGGTACGCGGCGAGTCGTTTTCCTGACGGACCGGTCAGGTCGCGAACGGAGAGGACGCCCCCTCCGCACGGGTGCCGCCGTGACGGCCGGTCACCGACAGCGGCAGAGCGACATCCTCGAGCGATTTCCCTTCCGCGTCCACACCCAGGAACCAGGCGATCGCACCGCCCGTGACCATGACGAGCGCGCCGAGCAGATAGCCGATCAGCAGGCGGCCGGGGTGGTCGCCCTCGCCGATCAGCGCGCCGTAGATGACCGGCCCGAGCGCACCGAAACACTGTGCGATGGCGAAGAACACGGCGATCGCCTTGGCGCGCACCTCGAGCGGGAAGATCTCGCTCACCGTCAGGTAGGCGGCACTCGCACCGGCCGAGGCGAAGAAGAAGATCACGCACCAGGCGGCGGTCTGCGTGATCGCGTTGAGCGCGCCCGCGTAGAACAGCACCGCGGTGCCCGCCAGCAGGACGCCGGACAGGATATAGGTGGTCGCGAGCATAATTCGGCGGCCGATGGTGTCGAAGAGATGCCCGATGGTGAAGGGGCCGACCAGGTTTCCGACCGCGAAGGCGATCAGGTAGATCGGCGTCGATTCCGAGGGCACGCCGTAGAACTTGCCGAGCACCAGCGTGTAGGTGAAGAAGATCGAGTTGTAGAGAAAACTCTGGCTGATCATCAGCGACGCGCCCAGGATGGCGCGGGACGGGTACTCGCGGAACAGCACTCGGGTCAGCGCCGCGTACCCGATCTGGTGCGCGGGCGTCACCTCGATGGCCTTGCTCTCGTCGACCGGCGGCAGCCGCACGCCGGAATGCTCGACCTCGTGCTCGATCCGGGTGATCGACTCCTCCGCGTCCTCGGTCCGCCCGTGCATGATCTGCCAGCGCGGGCTCTCCGGGAGATTGCGGCGCACCAGCAGGATCACCACGCCCAGCACCGGACCGATCAGGAAGCCCAGTCGCCAGCCGAGCGAGAGCTCCACATGGTTGAGCAGGATGTAGGTGCCCAGGGTGCCGAGTACCGCGCCCGCCCAATAGGTTCCGTTGACCGCTATGTCGACCCGTCCCCGATAGCGCGCCGGAATCAGTTCGTCGATGGCGGAATTGATGGCCGCGTACTCACCGCCGATGCCCATACCGGCGATGAACCGGGTCAGATACAGGAACACCACCCAGCCCGCGCCGTTGCCGAGAGTGGCCGCGGTGAGCGCACTTCCGACGAGATACACCCCCAGGGTGATCATGAACAGATTGCGCCGCCCGAGCCGGTCGGACAGATTGCCGAACACCAGCGCGCCGACCACCTCACCCGCGAGGTACACCGTCGCCAGCAGTCCGACCGCGGTCGAGGACATGTTCAGCGTCTCGGGTTTGGTCAGCGTGTCCGCGACCGCGCTCGCGACCGTGATCTCGAGTCCGTCGAGAATCCACGCCACCCCGAGCGCGATCACCAGCCGGGTGTGGAACGGCGACCACGGCAGCCGATCGATTCTGGCCGGAACGAGCGTGCGAACGCCGGACGCCGGTGTGCTGGACCCCGGCTCGGATGACCCCGTCATTCCAACCTCCTCGAAGCAGGACGTTTTCCCGGCGTACCCGCTGTAAGAGCGGGAAAACCGGACGGCGGCAACATCTGCCGCCGCCGGACGCCGCTGTCGAGCATCGCGCCGTTCGCGTCGTTCGGTGGGAGGTCGAGTCGCGCGCCGGTCAGACCGGCGAGTGCGCGGCCTCGCAGAGCGCCGCGACACCGGCGGCGTCGGTCTGGAAGTGGTCGAAGCCGTGCGGGACGCCGAATTCGGCGAAGTCGACCTCGGTGTCGGGCTGGGGCAGGCCCGGGACCGGGATCCGAACCGCTGCGTGCAGGTCCCGCACCCCGGTCAGTTCGATGACCCGGCGGGCATTGTCGGCGCGCAGGCCGCCGCAGGCCATCACCTGGATGCGGTTGTCGGAGAGGGTGACCAGGCGCGAAATCAGCGACGCGCCGTCGAGCACCGAATCCTGGCGGCCCGAGGTGAGCATCCGGGTGAAGCCCAGTTCCAGCAGCCGGTCGAATCCGGCGTACGCGTCGGCGCAGACGTCGAAGGCGCGATGAAAGGTGGTCTCGATGCCCTCGGCGGCGGACACCAGTTCCGCGTTCGCGACCGGATCGACCTGACCCTCCTCATCGAGCACGCCCACCACCACGCCGTGCGCCCCCAGCGCCCGCGCCTGCACGACGTCGCGCAGCATCACGCCCACTTCGTCGGCGCCGTAACGGAAGTCCCCGGGGCGCGGCCGGATCAGCACGTGCACCTCGGTGGCCCCGGACTCCCGCACCGCGGCCTCCACCAGGCCGGCCCCCGGCGTCAGCCCGCCCACCGACAATCCGCTGCACAGTTCCACGCGCGTTGCCCCGGCCGCACTGGCGATTCGCACCCCCTCGAGCGTCTCCACCCCGATCTCCACCCGCACCGCCCGCGCATCCGTCATACCTTGCAGTATGGCGAACCCGAGCCGAAATTGTTGCTCAGCATTAACCAACCCCGCTTAAATCCCAGGTGGCAGCGGCTCATCGTGCTGAAGTGCTGCGGCGTGCGGGAGCCGCGACGCCGACGCGGGCTCCGCCGCGGCGAGATCGGCGTCCTCGAGTGGACGACCCGCGATCGTGGCCGAATGGGGTCGCGGGGTGCAGGTGGCCTGGAGGCCGGGAGGCTGGGAGGTCGGCGACAGTCGGACACTGGATGTCCCGGAGGACGTACCCGGCGAAGTCGGTCAGGGCGCGGTCGGGCTGCGGTCGCAGCCCTTCACCAGAGGTTTCGCCGAGTTGGAGGCAAGTGGAATACCCAGGGGGCGAGAAAGTCCGGTGACGGGTCGGATCGCGGAGGCGTTCCCAGCCCGGCGAACCATAGTGGTGTGCGCGGAATGGTCGCCGAATGGAGAGGACGAGCGTGCTCCATAGGCGGCACCAGGGCTGATGGTTCGGACGGTGAGGCGCACGGGGAATCGCGTCGATCGGGCCCGCGGTGTGGTGTCCCGTACCAGCGGTGGAAGGAAATCTGCTGCGGGCGACGGTTCGGCGCGAGTCGCGAAAAATGGCGAGGGCGGCACTACCGGTCGGTAGTGCCGCCCTCGCCAATGGTGTTCGGGTGTCAGCTCTTTCGGCCCGGGGCCTTCATTCCACCCTTGAAGCCCAGTCCGCCCGGCTTGGCGGCCGGCGGGTTGGCCGCGCCGTTCCCACCGTTCGAGGTGGGCTCGGCCGGAGCGGGCTCGCTGGCCGGAGCCTCAGTGGCCGGAGCCTCAGCGGCCGGAGCCTCGGTGGCCGGAGCCTCAGCGGCCGGAGCCTCCTGATCCACCTCGGTCTCAGGATCCGCCGGAGCGGATTCGGCCGGGGCAGCGGCGGATTCGGCAGCGGGTGCCTCGGTCGCGGGCGCCGCAGCTGCCGGAGCCGAGGCGCCGGAGGCCTTGGGTCCGGGCCGCTTGAGCCCGGACTTCATGGCCAGGCCCTTGGTCGCGATGGTCGGCTTGGCCTCGGCGGCGGGAGCCGAAGTGGCCTCGGCCGCAGGGGCTTCCGTCGCCGTGGTGTCCGTGGCAGCGGCCTCCGCCGGGGCAGCGGGTGCCTCGGCTGCGGGAGTTTCGGCGGCCGGAGCCGTCGACGCCGCGGTGCCGGGAGCCTTCGGTCCGGGCCGCTTGAGCCCTGACTTCATGGCCAGACCCTTGGCCGCGACAGTCGGCTTGGCCTCCGCGGCGGGAGCCGGAGCGGCTTGCGCCGGAGCGGCTTCCGCTGCCGGAGCCGATTCCGTGGCAGCTGCCGGAGCCGCGGTGCCGGGGGCCTTGGGTCCGGGCCGCTTGAGTCCGGACTTCATGGCCAGGCCCTTGGCGGCGACGGCGGGCTTGGCTTCGGTCGAAGCGGCCTGCGCCGGAGCCGATTCCGTGGCAGTGGTCTCGGCCGGGGCAGCGTCCGCCGGAGCCGCCTTCGCGCCGGGCGCCTTCAGCCCGCCCTTCATGGCGAGACCCTTACCGCCGGGAGCCTTGGCCGGGCCCTTCATGGCAAGGCCCTTGGCCGGAGCCGCGGGAGCCGAGTCGGCCTCGGAAGCCTCTGCCGCGGGCGCGGTTTCGGCAGCCGGAGTCGCCTTCGCGCCGGGCGCCTTCAGCCCGCCCTTCATGCCCAGACCCTTGCCGCCGGGGGCCTTGAGGCCACCCTTCATGCCCAGACCGCCACCGGAGGGAGCGGCTTTCGCCTCCGCCGGAGCCTCGGCCTTCGCGGCCTCGACCGGTTCGGGCTCCGAGACCGGTTCGGGCTCTTGGATCTTGGGTTCCTGAATCACCTTCAGGTTCTCGCTCAGCTGCGCGGCCTCGACGCGGGTGATCGAGTCCAGCATCAGCTGCGCCACGTCCACGACCTCGACGCCCTGACCGACCTCGCCACTGTCCTTGCGGGCGGTGACACCGTCGGTGAGCATGACCCGGCAGAACGGGCAACCGGTCGCGATCAGCGACGGCTCGTTCCCGCCACCGAGCGTGTCCAGGGCCTCGTCGACCCGGTCGACGTTGATGCGCTTGCCGAGTTGTTCTTCCATCCACATGCGCGCGCCACCGGCGCCACAGCACATCGAGCGTTCCCCGTGGCGCGGCATTTCGACCAGGGTCGAGCCCGAGGCCTCCATCAGCTCACGCGGCGCGTTGTAGATCTTGTTGTGCCGGCCCAGGTAGCAGGGGTCGTGGTAGGTGACGTTCTTCGCGACCGGCGACACCGGCACCAGCGACTTGGCCCGCACCAGCCGGTTCAGCAGCTGGGTGTGGTGCACGACCTCGTAGGTGCCGCCGACCTGCGGGTACTCGTTGTTCAGCGCGTTGAAGCAGTGCGCACAGGTGACGACGATCTTCTTCTTGGACTGCTCCACGCCCTCGAACACCGCGTTCAAGGTTTCGATGTTCTGCATCGCGAGCTGCTGGAACAGGAACTCGTTACCCGCGCGGCGCGCCGAGTCGCCGGTGCAGGTTTCGTCCTGGCCCAGGACCATGAACTTCACGCCCGCGGTCGCGAGCAGTTCCGCGACGGCCTTGGTGGTCTTCTTGGCGCGGTCCTCGTAGGCGCCGGCGCAGCCGACCCAGAACAGGTACTCGTAGCCGTCGAAGCTGTCCGCATCCTTGCCGTAGACGGGGACGTCGAACTCGACCTCGGAGATCCAGTTCAGGCGGTCCTTGGAGTTCTGGCCCCACGGGTTGCCCTTGTTCTCCAGGTTCTTGAACAGACCCGCGAGCTCGGAGGGGAACTCCGACTCGATGAGCACCTGGTAGCGGCGCATGTCGATGATGTGGTCGACGTGTTCGATATCGACCGGGCACTGCTCCACGCACGCGCCACAGGTAGTGCAGGACCACAGCACCTCGGGATCGATGATGCCGTGCACGTCCTCGCCGCCCACGAGCGGACGCTCCGCCTCCGCACGCGCCTGCGCCGAGATCTTGCTCAGCGCGGCCTCGTTCGGCTTGCCCTCGGCGTCCACGAGCCCGATCTCGTCGCCGCCCATGTCCTTGCGGCCACCGGCCAGCAGGTAGGGGGCCTTCGCGTAACCGTGGTCACGCAGCGACATGATCAGCAGCTTGGGCGAGAGCGGCTTGCCGGTATTCCATGCGGGGCACTGGGATTGGCAGCGACCGCACTCGGTGCAGGTGGTGACGTCGAGAATGCCCTTCCAGGACAGATCCTCGAACTTGCCGACGCCGAAGGTGTCGTTGTCGGGATCCGCGGTCTCCATCTCGATCGGCTTGCCCTGCGACATCATGGGCTTGGCCGCGCCGAGGGCGACGCCGCCGTCCTGCTCGCGCTTGAAGTAGATGTTGGGGAACGCCGCGAAGCGGTGCCACGCGACACCCCAGGTGACATTGCGGCCGACCAGCAGCAGGAACAGCGCACCCGAGCAGAGCTTGATGAACGCGAAGATCGACACCATGGCGATCGACTCGGGCAGCAGCTTGGCGACCTGCTCGGTGAAGAAGTCGCTCCAGGTGTGCGATTCGCCGTACGTGGCGATCTTGCCGGCCTTCACGAAGACCATGCCCAGGCCCTCGACCAGGACGATCGCTTCGATCACGTAGGCGGGGGCGAACTTCGAACCGCTGAAGCGGGACAGTCGCTCGGGAACCCGCGGGTGGTTCAACTGGCGGATGACGATCAGCACCACGATGCCGATGACCGTTCCGATGCCCAGGAGCTCGTCCACGAGGTGGTAGATGCCCCACGAGCCGATGATGGGCCAGTGGAATTCGGGGTTGAAAATTTGGCCGTATGCCTCGAACCACAGGATGAACCCGGCGAGGAAGCCGATCATGACCAGCCAGTGCGCCCAGCCGACCGTGCGGAATTTGTTCATGCGCGTGTGCGCGAGGAATTCCACGAGCATCGTCTTGAAGCGGGGGAAGAACGGACGCCACCGATCGGGCGCGGACTGGCCCACCATGACGGTGCGTACGATGCCGCGCACGCCTCCGATGAACGATGCCCAACAGAAGACTGTGAACACCGCCCCAATCGTGCCCAGTGTCACTGTCAGGGCATTCATGTCGCGACCTCTCTTACGGGTTCTACGAGCTGGTGCGGGGCAGCCTGGTCCTGTCCCGGGTTCTCGTATCCTAACGGACAGTAAGTTACTCGCCGGTAACTTAAGTGTCCAGTGTTCCTCACACCGTAAATCCCGGCAAATCACGCAGGAAACAAAGGGCAGGCTTACTTGGAATGGGTGCGTACATGATCACGAAACACGATGCGCTCCAGTGTGAAAGGAATCTCGCATTACGACATGTGATCGATTAGGCTCACGCTGTCCGACAGCTGTGCATGTCCCCACATGCTCGGGGGCGAACCGTACGCGCGTGGCAGGCCCGAGGGAAGCCGGGCCTCGCGTGTCGGGGACAGAGCACAGCGGATTTACCTGATGACGGAATGGAAAAAAACCGAATGAAGTTTCGCAGCACCACTGCGGCGGCTGCCATGGTCATCGGCGCGTTGACCATTGGGATGACTTCTGCCCACGCCGATGCCGACCCCGCTCCCGCCCAGCCCGCGGGGATCAACTACTCCACCAAGCTGGTCGACGGCAAGACCGTCGTTTCCACGGTGCGCAACGGTTCCTTCGAGCTCACCGAGCAAGAGGGCGCCACCCCGGAGGACCCGAAGACCACCCTGGTCAATGTCAAGGACATCGCGGGTGCCACGGTCATCCAGTTCCCGCTGTCCTTCACCCTCGCGGGTGTCGAGGTTCCGGTGAAGCCGGAGCTCAAGGACGACGGCAAGGTTCTCGAACTGACGCCCGAGAAGCCCGCGGCTCAGGTCGTGGCGCAGCCGGTCGCCGTGAAGCCGATCGCCTCTCCGACGGAGAACCAGAAGGCGATGAACAACTTCTCCAGCCAGTTCGGCATGGCCACCGCGATCGGTAGCTTCGTCGGCATGGCGGCGGGCGCGGCCATCGGCTGCCTCGTGACCGTCGTCGCCGGTTGCATCCCCGGCTTGGTGGCGGGCGCCGGCATCGGCGGCATCCTCGGCACCATCGGTGTCGGTGGCCCGGCGCTGCTCGCCGCGGGCATCGAGCTCGTGCAGGTCATGCAGGCGCCGGACGGCACCACCAAGTGGGCCAACTGATCTAGGTTCCACGAGATCCGGGTCTCACACAGCGTCTGATCCAGGTCTCACACAGCGTCATTCGGCCCGCCCCGTTCGTTGGGGGCGGGCCGAATGCGTTGCAGGACCGGACGTGCGGGGACAGGGCGATTCACCTCGGAGTCCGGAGCCCGGAGTCCGGACACGGCGACGGCGCCCCCGATGATCGGGAGCGCCGCGTCGGTAGTCGTCAGGCCTTGTCGAAGCGATCGTCCACGAAGGACTTGAAGTCGACCTTGCCCGGGAGCGCCTTGGCCGCGGTGAACGCGTCGGCGATCTCCTGCTCGGAGGCGATGACCTCGTCGGTGAGCTTGATCGGCGACTTGATCGATCGGGTCCAGGTGGTCCGCGAGGCGTCCACGCTGATCTGGGTCAGTTCGGCGTACTTGGTGGACCAGACCTCGAGATTGTCCGAGGACCACTTGGTGGCGGCGGCGTAGCGTTGGAAGAAATCGGCGATGGCGGCGGACTTGCCCGCGTCCCCGACGGCTTTGTTGCCCGCGACCCAGAAGTTGTAGCCGTTGGCGGCCTGATCGGCGGAGGCGATCGACTTCGCGCCGATCTCCTTCTCGGCGATGGCGGTGTACGGATCCCAGGTGGCCCAGGCCTCGACATCGCCGCGAGTCAGCGCGGTGTAACCGTCACCGGGCGAGAGGTAGACCGGCTCGACGTCGCTGAGCGAGAGACCGGCCTTCTTCAGCTGCAGCAGCAGATTGGCATTGGCCGAGCTGCCCTTGTAGACGGCGACCTTCTTGCCCTTCAACGCGGCGACGGAGGTGACCGAGGAGTCCTTGCCGACGAGGATCGCATCGCCCTTGCCGGTCGCCGACAGCGCGCCGACGATCTTCACATCGGCATTCGCGGCCGCGCCGAAAATGACCGGGGTATTACCGGTCTGGGCGAGATCGATGCCGCCCGCGCTGGCCGCCTCGACCAGCGGCAGGCCCGCGGTGAAGGTGGAGAATTCGATCTTGTACGGCAGGTTCTCCAGCTGTCCCGACGCCTTGAGCAGCACCTCGATCGAAATAGCCTTCTGGTCACCGACTTTCAGCGTGACGGTGCTGAGGTCGACCGGCCCCGACGGCGCGGCGTCCTTGGACGCGTCGTCTCCGCAGGCGCTCAGTGAGAGCGCGGCGACGACGGCGAGGGCGAGCCCGGCCAGACGGGACTTCGGAATGCGTTTCACGGGAACTACTTTCATGCGTTGGGTAGAGCGGGTGTTCGGGCACGGGTGTGCCGGGTGGACCGTGCGTGGTGTGGACCGTGCGCGGTGTGTGGACCATGGACGTGTGGGGCGATGGGGTGGGTGTTGCGGGGGTCGGAACGCTCAGTGGGTGACGCCGAGCAGCGCGAGCAGTTGGGCGGCGTAGCCCGCGACCTCCGGCGAGCCCGCGGCGCGCGGTCGCGGCAGCTCGATGGGCACGTCGGCCGCGATGCGCCCCTCGTCCAGCACGAGCACGCGATCCGCGAGGGTGATCGCCTCGAGCACGTCGTGCGTCACCAGCAGCACTCCGAAGGCGCGCTGCTCGTGCAGCCCGAGCAGCAGCTCGTGCATCGTCATGCGGGTCAGTGCGTCCAGCGCGCCGAACGGCTCGTCCAGCAGCAGCAGGGTCGGCTCGGCCACCAGCGCCCGGGCCAGCGCCGCGCGCTGTGCCTCGCCG
>NZ_BDBU01000020.1 GCF_001613145.1 Nocardia jejuensis NBRC 103114 | reverse complement strand
GGCACGGCGATTGCGCGGCCGGGGCCGGCCCAGCGCGACATTGCGCACCACCGGCTGCCACGGAATCAGGCGCGCCTCCTGGAAGACGATCGTCGGCCTGCCCTCCACGGCCACCGTGCCGCGACTCGCGGTGTCGAGTCCGCCGAGAATGCGCAGCAGGGTCGACTTACCCGAGCCGCTGCGCCCGACGAGCGCGACGATCTCGCCCGCGCCGAGCTCCAGATCGATGCCGTACAGCACGGTCCGGTCACCGAAGCGCTTGCCCAGACCTGTGATTCGCGCGGCGGTAGCCCCGGTCGAGGCCGTGGTCGCGGTCGATGTCGTGGGTACGGATGTGGCGATGGTGGCGGTCATGACGGGAACCTCTCGATCGAACGGCGGCGGATGGCGGGCCGGCCGACCGGGGGAATGGGGTGGATCCCTCGATCGACGAAGTCGGAGACGGGTGACAGCGGGACAGAGTCGAAGGCGGACATCAGCGGTGCAGTGCCGGACGCCAGCGCAGCGCACGGCGTTCCAGCAGGCGCACGATCGAGTCGGTGAGCAGGCCGAGGAGGCTGTAGATCACCAGGCCGAACACCACGATGTCGGTCCGCAGGAATTCGCGGGCGTTGTTGACCACGAAGCCGAGACCGGCGCTGGCATTGATCTGTTCGGCGACGATGAGCGAGAGCCAGGCGATGCCGAGGCTCTGTCGCACACCCACCAGGATCTGCGGCAGCGCGCCGGGCAGGATCAGCAGCCGCAGTCGCTCGGCGAGGCTCAGGTGCAGGGCGCCGCCGAGTTCGAGCAGCTTGGGGTCGAGTTGGCGGATGCCCGAGAAGGTGTTGAGGTACAGCGGAAAGAAGACGCCGAGCGCGATCAGGTAGACCTTCGGCTCCTCGCCGATGCCGAACCAGATGATGAACAGCGGAATCAGCCCGAACAGCGGAATGGTGCGGATCATCTGCAGCGGCGGGTCGACGGCGTATTCGCCGATCTTGCTGAGCCCGGCGAATACGCCCAGCACCAGTGCGAGCGCCGCGCCGAGCGCGAAGCCGTAGAGCGCACGGCCGCCCGAGACCAGCACGGCGTCGGTGAGCTGACCGGATCGGTAGATCTCGAGCCCGGCGTCGATGACTTTCGACGGCGCGGGCAGTTTCTTGGCGGGAATCCAGCCGCTGGTACTGCCGATCTGCCAGATCAGCAGCAGCGCGACCGGTGAGAGCGCGCGCAGAAATCCCGCGCGTCGGTACAGCGGTGTCCGTCGTGCGCCGTTTTCGGTGGGCCTCTCCAACAGCATGCGTGGATGGTGCCGCCGGTGCGGGAATGGCGACAGGGTTGGAATCAGCTCGAGAATTTGTCGGCGAGCGCGGTGCGCTCAGGCCGGAAGGTCCAGCCTGCCGTGGAAGGACACGGTGCCGCGCCGGCGGCCGAACCGCGCGAAGGACCGCTCGGTCATCTCGAAACTGCCGTCCTCGCGGACCAGCAGCACTGTGCTGCATCGGGTTCCGTGCAGCGGATGGATGACGAAGCGGGACGAGACGGCGCGCTCGGAGAGCCTGCTCAGGCCGGTGTGCGGCAGCTCGGCGCTCCCGGCGCGGGTGCGGTCGGCCAGAACCTCCAGGTAGCCCTCCACATTCTCGGGATCGGACTCGACCACCGCGTGCAGGGCGCGCACGCCCTCACGGACCTTCGGCCACGCGGGGGTGTCGACACCCGTGGCGATCTCGCCGGAGGGTTCCAGGGAACCCATCAGAGCACCGTTCGAGACGCCGTGGAAGCCCGGCGCGAGTTCGCGCGGGGCCTGCCGGCTGCGGTTGCTGTGCCACCACAGCGTCTCCAGATCCGAGACCGCCAGGTTGAAGCCGTTGTAGTCGTCGGCCGCGGCCGCGACGCCGCGCACGAACTTCTCCGAATCGGTCTCGCCGCCCAGGAAATCCATCAGCAGCGCGCCGCGCGAGCGGGCGTCGGCGCGGGCCTCGTCGCGCCCGCGCACATTGGTCACCGTCGCGAATCGATGGGAGTCACGCGCCATTCCGAGCCAGGTACCCGGGAGCTCCCCGCCGGCGCCCAGGTCCCGTCCGGCCAGCATGCCGGGCATCTCGTCCCACCAGCGCAGCGATTCCGTTGGCCGGGTGAAGAACTCGTCGCGGTTGGCGGCGACGATCAACCGGTACTCCGGATGAGCCCGCCACCCGAGCAGTACCAAACACATACTCCCAAGGATGCCCGACCCTCGCGCACCCGTGCCACGCCACTGCGGCCCGCTCGATGTCCGCCTGCCGCCCGAACACTGCCCCGCCCGGGTTCGACCCCGGTGCGACGCCCGGCGGGCCGTCCGGGAGAGCCCTGGGCCGGGAAACGAAAAAGGCCGGTAGCGCTGGGCTACCGGCCTTTTCGATGCTCGTGACGTACGGGGCTAGCTGGTGCGGACCCGCAGACCCGGGTTGTCCGACAGGACCACGCTCACCGGCTGCGCGAACAGCTGCGGGGCGTTGCCGGTGATCAGGCCGATCAGGTTGGGGATCTCGCAGATCGGGTAGTCGGCGACCGAGGAGGCGCTGGAGATGCCCAGGGCCAGGGTGCCGGTCACGATCGGGCCGCCGCTGTCGCCGGGCAGGGCGCAGATGTTGGCGGAGAAGCTCTGCGTCATGGTGCGCTCGCCGACCTGGACGGTCTGATCGACGGCGTTCACGACGCCGCAGCTGAAGCCGGTGCGTGAGCCCGACTTGCAGACCGGCGCGCCGACGACCGGCACGGCCACGCCGGAGACGGCGATCGGCGCCGCGCCCGGGACGCGGACCAGGTTGTTGGAGAAGCGATCCCGGGCCTGGTCGTTGATCGAGATGACCGAGTAGTCCTGGGCGCCGAGCACCGACTTCTGGAACGAGCCGACCTGCGAACCCAGGTTCTCGCTGCCCACCAGCTCGAACACGCCGGGCGAGTTCGCGCCGCCGGTGGCGGGGATGTTGGGGTTGCAGTGGCCCGCACTGATGTTCACGACATTGCCGGAACCGTCGGTACCGTTGAAGCCGAGCGAGCAGCGCAGCGACATGCGGCCGGCCACCGAGGCGTAGGCGTCACCGGCGGCCAGGGCGCGCGGGCCCTCACCGGCGACGGCACCGGCCTGCTGAACGTTGGCCTCTTCGCTGCCGGTCGGCGGCACGGGCATCACGATGACCTGCGCCGGGTCCACGAAGCCGGGCATGGGCAGCCCGGCCTTGTCCACGCGCACGGCGATGGTGTTGTTGACGGTGTCGATGGCCACACCGCGGACGGACTTGGACACGTCGGCGGGCTGATCCTTGAGCCAGCTCTGGAAGGCGTTCTTCTCGCTGCGCAGGGTCGACTCGCTCTTGGAGACGTCCTTGGCGACGAATCCGGCATCCTGAACGGCCTTGCGGGCCTTGTCGATCTCGGGGCCGTCGGCCAGCGCGATGACGGCCTGGCCGCCCTCGTTCAGCCAGGCGCCGGCGAAGACCTGCGGGAACTGGCGCTGAGCGGTGGTGGCGAAGGCCGCGATCTGCTGGGCGAGATCGGCGCGCTGCAGGTAGTCCTGCGGAGAGATCTTGAGATCGCGGGAGATCGCGGCGACGAGTTCGGCCGGCAGATCGGGAGTCGCGGGTTCCGCGTGTGCGCTGCCTGCCAACGGTCCGGCGACCAGCAGCGCTGCGGCCGCGATCACTGCTGAACGGACGAAGGGCCGAGGTCGATGACCCACGGCAGGCGAATTCGAGCGCATACGTGGCAGGAGCATGAGCCGACTATATGGGTTCGGGGCGGTTATGCCTACTCATGTCCGAGTGACGTTTGGGTATTTCATGGGCAAACAGTCGGCTGTCGGAGCGGTTGCCGATGAGTGCGGAACGGGCGTGTTGGGTGACCGAATTCGGCCGAACCCGACACGCCCGTTATTTCGTACTACCTTTTCAGCCCGCATTCGGACGAGTGCGCACCTGGATCCCGCTGCCGAGACCGCCGCCGGAATTGGCGTCGATATCGGCGAGAATCGCGCGCACCGGAATTCCGAGCGACGCGGTTCCGCCGTACTGGGCCAGCGCGCTGTTGGCCTCGTTGCAGTTCGGAGCGTCGGCCGCGTTCGAACCGCTGGTGATGCCCAGGGCCAGCGTGCCCGAGACGATCGCGCCGCCGCTGTCACCGCCCAGGGTGCACGCGCTGCTCGCGAAGCCGCGGACCGTCTTGGACTGGCCCTCGGAGGTGTACAGCTGGGTCTCGACCCGATCCGCCACCACGAAACCGCAAGTGAACGTGGAGGATTGGCCCGACTTGCAGACCGGCGCGCCGGTGATCGGATCCGCCACACCGGTGACGGTGAGGGTGGTGCCGTTCGCGCCGCGCACCGACGGCTGATCCATGCCGCCGCGCACCGCGTCCTCGTTCAGCTTGATGACCGAGTAGTCGAGCGAGCTGCGGCCGCCCAGCTGCGAGGTCACGAAGGTGCCGACCTGCGGGCTGGCGGTCAGATTGCGAACGTTCGGAAGATAGACATCGGCCTTCTCGTTGGCCTTGCCGATATTCGGATTGCAATGCCCGGCACTGATGTTCAGCGCATTGCCATTGCCGTCCACCGCGTTGAAGCCGAACGAGCACACGTCCACGCTCTGCAGCGCCTTGTCGTCCAGTGAGGTCGGCGCGCTGATGTAGGTGTCGCCACCCATCGGACGGCGTTCGACCGGACCGCCGCTGTTCGGCGAGAGGACCACCTTGATATTCGCGATCAGGGTGGGCAGATTCAGCAGGTGCCCGGCCGGCGTATTCGCCACGCTCAACACCAGCTGGCTGTTGAGGAAATCGATCGCGACCGAGTTGATGGCATCGGAGATCTCGCGCGGCATGCTGGTGACCGCCGCGTTCAGCTGATCCAGCGAGCCCTCGAGATTGTCCGCGCTGATCGGCGCGAGCCTGGTCTGATAACCGTCCGCGGCGGCGATGCGTGCGGCATCGAGCGAGGTCACCGCCAGTACCGGTTTACCGTCGTTGCCGAGCCAGGCGCCCGCGAATTCATCCGGGCGCTCGGCGCGGAATTCCTTTGCGTAGTCCCGTAATTGCTGCGCCTGCGCGGCCCGGTCCAGGTATTCCGCAGGCGTCATCTTCAGATCGCGTGCGATCGCCACCGCCAGTTCGGGCGGGAGAGCGTCGACGGAAAGTTGGTTCGGTGACGCCGGTTCCGCGCTCGCGGGAGTCGTCGTCAACAGGGGACCGACAAGTACGGTCGAGGCGAAAGCGATGGATGCTGCTCGAACCGCGGCGCGGCGCGCCATGAACTTGCGCATGGAGTCCCTTCGTAGTGCACCAGCAGACCGACGCCCCGGTTACTTCGCGGAACATCGGTCAGCGCATCACTTTAGGGCACGAGTCGCGAAAGGTCTCTACGAAATCATTGCGGATTCGTCGGCCACGGGTCCGGCAGCGCCGGCGGAACCGGGATCTCCCACGTGGGGATGGTCGGATACCGGTAATACGGCGGAACCTTGGGCGTGGTCGTCGGCGGCGTGGTGCGCGGGGGAGGCTGCGGCGCGTCGGATGTGGTCGGCGGCGGCGCGGCGAGAGTCGTGATCGGCGGCGGCGCTTCCGTGGTGGGCGGAATCTCCGAAATCTGTACCGGCGGCGCGGCCGGTGTGGTGGTGTCCGCGCCCGAGTTTCCGGCGGGCGGCGGGATCGCGCCACCGGTCATCACCGGTTCGGAGCGCACCTCCCCGCGCGGCGGGCCGGGCGTCGAATCGTCGGGTCGCAACACCGCCGCCACCCCGAGGCCACCCAGCAGCAAACCGAGGATGGCCGCGGCCGCGGCGATGATGTACGGGCCGCGCGGGGCCTTCGGCGCGGACGGTGCCGGCGGGACGGTGACCGGTTCGGCGACGGCGGGTTCGGAGGTGGTCGCGGTCGGGATCGCGGCCGAGTACGCCTGCGCGAGGATGGCGGAATTGAGCGCGGGCAGCACGTCCGTCACATCGGCGGCGTTCACGGCCGGGGTGGAGACGTCCGGCGGAGTGAGACCGGCGGGGGTGGACAGCACCGCGGCCAGCGCCGCGCGGGCGGCGTTGTAGGCGAACGTCTTGCCGGTGTCGGACTCCGGCTGCGGCAGGTCGGCCTCGCTGACCAGGACCACCGACTTGAGGCCCAGATAGTCCAGCGCCTCGCGCACGGACTGGATGTTCTCCTCCGGCCATTCCCGGGGATGCGTGGCGTAGAACTCGGCCGGGCCGTTGAGATGATCGGCGGCCAGGTTGATCAGGCAGAACGCGGCGGTGGCGAGCAGATCCTCGGCGCGATACGCCTCGCCGTCGTCCACCGAGATGCCGGCGGGATCACCGACGGAGGTGACGAAACCACTGATCGAATGGGAATGTCCGTCCGGCTGCGGGCCGCCCAGCACCGCGTCCCCGTCGTCGGACATGTGCAGGGTCGACTCGCGCACGATGTAGTGCACCGGGAGTGTGGCGTCGTCGCCGGTGACCACCGCGACGACGGATTCGTCGTCGGCGATGCGCAGGCCCACCCCTGTGGCCATCGTCGTTACCTCACTCGGTGCGTCCGGATCCTCCCCGCGCCGGGGTCAGACAAGGAGCGAACCGTGACCCATAGCGCGGAGCATTGACAATAACTCCGAACGCGAGCCGGCACCGATCCGACGCCGTATCCGGGCCACGTGATGCTCCACTGTTTTCGCCGATATGTACAGGCGTCCGCCTATCTCACGGTAGGTCAGACCCAGAAGTACCAGCTCGGCGACCTCACGCTCGCGTTCACTCAGAACCGTATCGGTTACCGGTTCCGGGCTCGCCTGCGGTGTCACCGGAACGGGCGGACGGGCCGCGGGCTCCGGCGGACGCGCCTGCGCGCGGAC